>JAJFIS010000030.1 GCA_021774735.1 Alphaproteobacteria bacterium
GAGATGGTCATGCCGGGCGACAACATCAGCTTCACCGTTAAGCTGATTGCGCCGATCGCCATGGATGAAGGCCTACGGTTCGCCATTCGTGAAGGCGGTCGTACCGTCGGTGCCGGTGTCGTAGCAAAAATTATTGAATAAATAATATTTTAATGACGGGTTAGCTCATACTGATCCGTCATTTTTACCTGTCAAAAATACCGATAAATATTGTCGGATATTTTACGATAAGGCGGGGGCTTTAAATTTGTCGAATCTTGCTCATATGTATTTGAGCAAAAAAACACTTGCATGGCAGGGGCACAGGCTTTAAACCGCATCCCCTGAATTGTACAGATTGAACCGGTTATAGGGGCGTAGCTCAGTTGGTAGAGCACCGGTCTCCAAAACCGGGTGCCGTGGGTTCGAGTCCCTCCGCCCCTGCCAATCGGTTCAAGGCAGATTTATATAGTCAGGTGTAAAGCCTGAACGAGATTTTAGCGGTTTGAATGGCATAGCTTTTGCTGGTTGTTCAGACCTTTTTGAGCAGCTGCCAGTTGACATGATGTCAGTGCAGCGAAAAAAAGGACTTTATTGATGGCTAATAAAAGCCCATCTGAATTTGTTCGTGAGGTGCGTCAAGAAGGCTCTAAGGTGGCCTGGCCTACGAAGAAAGAAACGTCAACTACGGCGATGATGGTCTTTATTATGGTTGCAATCATGTCGGTCTTTTTTGTTTTGGTGGACTTAGGTCTTTCAGCATTTATCAGCTTTTTGCTGGGTCTTGGAGAGTAAGTCGTGGCGAGAAAAGCACGTTGGTATATAATTCACGCTTACTCAGGCTTTGAGAAGAAAGTGGCAGCTGCCATTTCTGATGGCGCGGTTCTGCAGGGCCTTGAAGCCCTCGTGGAAGACGTTGTTGTACCTACCGAAGAAGTCATTGACGTTCGCAAGGGCAAGAAAGTTACCAGCGAGCGTAAATTTTTTCCAGGTTATGTGCTTATTAAGATGCATCTGACTGACGATACATATCACTTAGTAAAAGAAACCTCGAAAGTTAGTGGTTTTCTTGGTCAGCAAGGTAAGCCTGCACCAATTTCAGACGCGGAAGCCGCCCGCATCCTCAACCAAGTTGAGGAAGGCGTTGAGCGCCCACGTCCAAACATCATTTTCGAAATCGGCGAGGAAGTTCGCGTCACCGATGGTCCTTTCACCAGCTTCAATGGTCACGTTGAAGATGTGGATGATGATCGGGCGCGCTTGAAGGTTTCGGTCTCTATTTTCGGTCGGGCAACACCGGTCGAGCTGGAATATACCCAGGTCGAGAAAGTGTCCTAGGGACTGCGCAAGCGGTTCGACGTGTGGGAGGCCAGCCATGGCCGTACCACGCACCCAAAACAGAAATGGCGCCGGGCTGAAGCTTTAGTTCTGCGCTGCATAGAAAGGGAATAAAATGGCTAAGAAGATTACTGGCTATTTGAAGTTACAGGTGCCGGCTGGCAAAGCCAATCCGTCACCACCTATTGGTCCTGCGCTGGGTCAGCGCGGTGTGAATATTATGGAATTCTGTAAGGCGTTTAATGCGGCGACACAGAAAATGGAATCGGGCATGCCCATTCCGACCATTTTGACAATTTATGCGGACCGCAGCTTTACGTTCATTACCAAGACCCCTCCGGCTTCTTATTTGATTAAGAAAGCCGCTGGCCTTAAGTCTGGTGGCGCAACGCCGGGCCGTGAGACAATTGCAACAATCACCCGTAACCAAGCAAAAGAAATTGCTGAAGCTAAGATGGTTGACCTGAGCGCTAATGATATTGACGCTGCAATTGAAATCATTTCTGGTTCTGCCCGCTCTATGGGCATTAAGGTGGAGGGCTGATCTGATGGCACGCATGACAAAAAGAATGAAGGCCGCAGCCGGAGCTTTTGATAAAGAAAAGCTCTATTCAGTAGCCGAAGCTGTCGCCATACTTAAAGGTATGAGCAAAGTTAAATTTGACGAAACTGTTGAAGTTTCCATGAACCTTGGGGTTGACCCTCGCCACGCAGACCAAATGGTACGCGGCGTTGTTGCCCTGCCAAATGGCACTGGTAAGACCGTTCGTGTAGCTGTTTTTGCGAAAGGCCCTAAGGCTGAAGAAGCAACAAAAGCTGGCGCTGATCTGGTGGGCGCTGAAGACCTGATGGAAGCTGTTCAAAAAGGCACTATCGACTTTGACCGCTGTATCGCCACCCCAGATATGATGGGTGTTGTTGGCCGTCTTGGTAAGGTTTTGGGCCCAAAGGGTCTTATGCCTAACCCTAAGCTTGGCACCGTTACTATGGATGTAACGGGCGCAGTGAATGCTGCCAAAGCTGGTCAGGTTGAATACCGCGTTGAAAAAGCCGGAATCATCCATGGCGGCGTTGGCAAGATGAGCTTTGGTGAAGAAAAAATTACTGAAAATGTGAATACTTTCATCAATGCAGTTATTAAAGCCAAGCCATCGGGTGCCAAAGGAACATACGTTGAGCGTGTGGGTTTGACCTCGACCATGGGGCCAGGTTTGAAAATTGATGTTGCCACGCTCGGTGAAGCTGGTTAATAGAATTTGCCGCTCTGCAATTATGTAGGGCGGCAAGTGTTCGGGCGGATGTTTTGCCCGGATATGCGTTCTGTCCGAGACTATAGGTGCTTGTAGGGTGTGTTGCTAGTTTAAGACCCTTTCGAGTTTAAAAGATGAAGGTACCGCGAACCTTCGGCCTGCATGAGACGGGGATAGGGATTTTTGCAGCGAAAGCTGTACCGCGGTTTTATATGGATGGGTGTTCCCTTCTTGCAAAACCAGGTTTGAACCCACCTCCGGACAGGGGAATGTATTGATGTTCAGGATTGTCTTGAATGTTGGTATGAGCTCAAAATTGAAGTTTGGACTGTTGGTTGCAGCCAACTTCTAATTAGGAGACAAGAAAGTGGAAAGAGCCGAAAAGCAAGAAGTTGTAGCATCCTTGCATGAGGTCTTCTCAACAACTGCCACAGTAATCGTCGTACATTATGACGGTCTGAGCGTTGCTGAGATTACAGACCTTCGTTCACGCATGCGTGAAGCAGGTGCCCAATTTAAGGTTATCAAAAACCGGCTAACACGTCTTGCTCTCAGCGGTACTGATTATGAAGGTACATCAGATCTATTCGTAGGTCCGGTTGCCATCGGGTTCGCCGACGACGTCGTTGCTCCGGCACGGGTTCTGTCTAAGTTCGCGAAAGAAAACGAAAAGCTTCGTATTCTTGGTGGCGGCATGGGCAGCACAGTGTTGGATCTAGCAGGCGTTAAGGCATTGGCCGAATTGCCATCACTTGATGAGCTACGTGGTAAGCTTGTAGGGCTTCTACAAGCACCAGCTCAAAAAGTGGCAGCAGTTACTGCCGCACCTGCAGGCCAATTGGCCCGCGTATTCAGTGCCTATGGCAGCAAAGACGCAGCCTAAAGCTATTTGAAGCGGCTCAATGATGGGGCGCTTTATTTGAACATGCAATGTGAACTGAGGGTCCCTTAAACATATATTGGGACCGCAAATTTGGAGTGAGTTAAAATGGCTGATCTTGAGAAACTCGTAGAAGAACTCTCTGGTCTAACCGTTATGGAAGCTGCGGAGCTTTCAAAACTGCTAGAAGACAAATGGGGCGTTTCTGCCGCTGCACCTGTGGCTGTTGCCGCTGTTGGTGGTGGTGGTGATGCTGCCGCTGCTGAAGAAAAGACAGAATTTGACGTTGTTCTTACCGCCATGGGCGACAAGAAAATCAACGTGATTAAAGAGGTTCGCGCTATCACCGGTCTTGGCTTGAAAGAAGCTAAAGAGTTGGTTGAAAGCGCACCGAAAGCTGTTAAAGAAGGCGTTAGCAAAGACGAAGCTGCAGAGCTTAAAGCTAAGCTTGAAGGCGTTGGCGCGTCTGTCGAACTTAAGTAAGTTTGACATAATATTCGATAGGGTCGAGTGCGATTTCGCGCTCGGCCTTTCGGCGTCCCGGTGTGCGGGGATGTAAAAGAAGCGGTACAAGTGGGTGGACGGGAAGATTTTTTCTGCTCTGAAGCTTGAAAATAACTTGGATTTCCAGCGGTTTAGGTTAGTGTGTGCTAATCCAAGCTGCGATCTGAGCCAGATTCGCGGCTTTTTGGCCGTTTATACGTGGCTCATAAATATAAAGAGGGCGAAGCATGGCGACTTCATTTACCGGCCGTAAACGCGTACGTAAAGACTTTGGACAAATCGTGGAAGTATCCAAGATGCCGAATCTAATTGAGGTTCAGCGTCATTCCTATGACCAATTCTTTAAGCAATATGCGAACGAAGAAGAACGTTTGGCCTCTGGCCTTGAGCGTGTGCTGAAATCGGTATTTCCGATTCAGGATTTTGCTAATACATCTTCGCTCGAATATGTTCGTTACGAGCTAGATAAACCCAAATATGATGTGGATGAATGTCAGCAACGTGACATTACTTACGCGGCACCCCTGCGGGTGACCTTGCGTTTGATCGTATTTGAGGTTGATCCAGAGACCGAAGCCAAATCCGTTCTCGATATTAAAGAGCAAGATGTTTATATGGGCGACCT
The DNA here is from genome assembly GCA_021774735.1 of Alphaproteobacteria bacterium. GTDB lineage: Bacteria > Pseudomonadota > Alphaproteobacteria > Sphingomonadales > Kordiimonadaceae > JAJFIS01. The sequence goes on from JAJFIS010000030.1 coordinate 4,577, forward strand.
GCCTATGATGACCGATAATGGTACCTTTGTTGTTAATGGTACTGAGCGGGTTATCGTTAGCCAGATGCACCGCTCTCCCGGCGTTTTCTTTGACCATGACCGTGGTAAGACCCATGTGTCTGGTAAGTTTTTGTTCACGTCGCGGGTAATACCGTATCGTGGTTCATGGCTCGATTTTGAATTTGATGCCAAAGACATTGTGCATGTTCGTATTGACCGTCGGCGCAAGTTGCCTGCAACAACCTTGCTTTATGCATTGGGGTTGAGCAGTGAAGATATTTTAGAATATTTCTATGACACCCAAACTTTTGTACGCCAAGGCGATGGATGGCGGGTGCCTTTCCGGGCGGAATCATGGCGTGGCCAAAAAGCAAGCTATGATTTGGTAAATGCAGATTCAGGTGAAGTTATTGTTGCTGAGGGCAAAAAAGTAACACCGCGCCTCTCCAAGAAATTGGAAAAAGATGGTGTTGAAGCTATTTTGATACCGGAAGAACTGATCATTGAACGCTTTGCTGCCGTTGACATGATCAACGAAAAAACCGGCGCTATCTATGTTGAAGCTGGCCAAGAACTGACAGCTGAGATTTTAGAAGCAATAAGCGCCGCTGGCTTTGATGAAGTTAAGGTGCTGGATATTGACCATGTTAATGTTGGTGCTTATGTGCGCAATACCATGATGGCCGATAAGGTCGAATGTGAAGATAGCGCTCTCGCTGAAATTTATCGGGTTATGCGTCCAGGTGAGCCACCAACCAAAGAAACCGCTGGTGCATTATTTGACGGTCTCTTCTTTGATTCAGAACGCTATGACCTGTCCGATGTGGGCCGGGTTAAAATGAATATGCGCCTTAACCTTGACTGTGATGATGATGTTGGCACCCTTCGTCGGGCTGATATTTTGTCGGTTCTGAAAACATTGGTTGACCTGAAAGATGGTCGCGGTGAAATTGACGATATTGACCATCTTGGTAACCGCCGGGTTCGCTCAGTTGGTGAACTGATGGAAAATCAATATCGCATTGGGTTGCTGCGTATGGAGCGCGCCATTCGTGAGCGCATGTCCAGTGTTGATATCGACACAGTTATGCCGCATGACCTGATTAACGCCAAGCCAGTTGTGGCAGCGGTGCGTGAATTCTTTGGCTCTAGCCAACTTAGTCAGTTCATGGACCAAACCAACCCCTTAAGTGAAATTACCCACAAGCGCCGCTTATCAGCGCTTGGCCCTGGCGGCTTGACCCGTGAACGTGCAGGCTTTGAAGTGCGCGACGTGCACCCAACCCATTATGGGCGCATTTGCCCGATTGAGACCCCCGAGGGTCCAAATATTGGACTGATTAACTCATTGGCGACCTATGCTAAGGTGAATAAATATGGCTTTATCGAATCTCCATACCGGAAAGTTGAAAACGGCGTTGTTACCGACGATGTTGTTTATCTGTCGGCAATGGAGGAAGGTAATTTTACCGTAGCTCAGGCAAATGCGCCACTGAACGCAGATGGTACCTTTGTTAATGATCTGGTTTCCAGCCGAGACAGCGGCGAATATGTGATGATGCAACCGGGTAATATTAACCTGATGGATGTGTCGCCAAAACAGCTCGTATCTGTTGCAGCTGCGCTTATACCTTTCTTGGAAAATGATGATGCAAACCGTGCCCTGATGGGATCGAACATGCAACGTCAAGCCGTGCCTTTGGTGCGCGCTGAAGCGCCGTTTGTTGGTACTGGCATGGAAAAGGTCGTTGCCCATGACAGTGGCGCGGCAATTGCTGCACGCCGCTCTGGTGTTGTTGAACAAGTAGACGCAAGACGGATCGTTATTCGGGCGACAGAGGAACTTGATCCGGGTAAATCTGGTGTTGATATTTATACGCTGCAGAAATTCCAGCGTTCTAACCAGAACACTTGCATTAACCAGCGACCGCTGGTGAAAGTGGGCGAGGATATCCGCAAAGGTGACATTATCTGCGATGGACCATCGACCGAACTTGGTGAATTGGCGCTAGGCCGTAATGCTTTGGTCGCCTTCATGCCATGGAATGGGTATAACTTTGAAGATTCTATTCTGATTTCAGAACGTATCGTGAAAGAGGATGTATTTACCTCGATCCATATCGATGAATTTCAAGTTATGGCACGAGATACAAAGCTTGGCCCTGAAGAGATTACGCGTGATATTCCAAACGTAGGTGAAGAAGGCCTGCGAAGCTTGGACGAAGCAGGCATTGTCTACATTGGTGCTGAAGTGCACCCGGGTGATATTTTGGTGGGTAAAATCACACCAAAAGGCGAAAGCCCAATGACCCCGGAAGAAAAGCTACTACGTGCTATTTTCGGTGATAAAGCATCTGATGTTCGTGATACCAGTATGCGCTTGCCTCCGGGTGTTGCGGGTACCGTTGTTGAGGTTCGTGTCTTTAACCGTCACGGCGTTGACAAAGATGAACGTGCTATGACGATTGAGCATGAAGAAATTGAGCGTCTTCACAAAGATCGTGAAGATGAGCGAGTTATTCTTGAGCGCAATATATATAGCCGCTTAAAGCCTCTGCTCGTGGGTGCGACAATCACTTCTGGTACTAAAGAGCTGAAGAAAGGCTCTGTAGTAACCGATGAAGCGCTTGATGATATGAAGCGCATTGATTGGTGGCATTTGGCGATCGATAATGATAGCTCGATGAATGATATCGAAGCTCTTCGTGGTCAGTTCGACGCAAGTAAGGGTGCGTTGCAAAGTCGTTTCGATGAAAAGATCGAGAAACTGCAACGGGGTGATGATCTTCTGCCGGGTGTACTGAAGATGGTCAAAGTTTTTGTTGCGGTTAAGCGTAAGCTTCAACCGGGTGATAAAATGGCCGGACGTCACGGCAACAAAGGTGTTATCTCGCGCATTATGCCGCAGGAAGACATGCCGTATCTTGAAGACGGTACCCCCGTTGATGTGGTACTCAATCCACTTGGGGTGCCATCACGGATGAACGTTGGCCAGATTTTGGAAACCCATTTGGGTTGGGCCTCTCGTGGGCTGGGCCGTCAGATCGATGGTATGCTCGAAAAGTTCCGCCATGGTCAGGCGGAAATTACTGACTTCCACGCTAAGTTCAAAGATATTTACGGCGAAGCTCAATATGAAAGCGATGTCGCTGATTTGAACGATGATCAAATTATGGAACTGGCAGGCAACCTGACAAATGGTGTTCCTATGGGCACGCCTGTGTTCGACGGTGCAATTGAAGCTGATATTAATGTCATGCTGAAAAAGGCAGGCCTAGATTCATCTGGTCAGGTTGAGCTTTATGATGGCCGTACCGGTGAGAAATTCGATCGTAAGGTCACTGTGGGTTATATTTATATGCTCAAATTGCACCATTTGGTCGATGATAAGATCCACGCACGTTCCATTGGCCCATACAGCCTTGTGACGCAGCAACCACTGGGTGGTAAGGCCCAGTTCGGTGGTCAGCGCTTCGGGGAAATGGAAGTTTGGGCACTGCAGGCTTACGGCGCGGCCTATACCCTGCAGGAGATGTTGACCGTTAAATCGGATGACGTTTCGGGCCGCACGAAAGTTTATGAAGCGATTGTTAAAGGTGACAATACTTTTGAGGCAGGCATCCCAGAATCCTTCAATGTGCTTGTGAAGGAAATGCGGTCGCTTTGCTTGAATGTTGAGCTGATTAACGGACCAAACTAATGGTGCAGGCAGGGGGTCCCTGCCTCACGTCTTCGACCCTTTTAGGGAATGCCCTTATAGGGAATGAGTGACATTAATTGCGCCATAGGCGAATAGGGGGACTATCCCCCGCAAAATTGAGAGAGACGCCAAACATGAACCAAGAAGTGATGAAATACTTCAACCCGGGCCAAAAGCCTGAGTCGTTTGAAAATATCAAAATCTCGATAGCTTCACCTGAACGGATCCGTTCATGGTCCTTTGGTGAGATTAAAAAGCCAGAGACCATCAATTACCGGACTTTCAAGCCCGAGCGTGATGGCCTTTTCTGCGCCCGTATTTTTGGCCCTGTTAAGGACTATGAATGTCTTTGCGGCAAATATAAGCGCATGAAGTTTCGCGGTATTATCTGCGAGAAATGTGGTGTGGAAGTTACGCTTTCCAAGGTTCGCCGGGAACGAATGGGGCATATTGAACTCGCAGCTCCCGTTGCACACATTTGGTTCTTGAAAAGCCTGCCAAGCCGGATTGGTTTGCTGTTGGATATGACGTTGAAGGACTTGGAGCGGGTTCTCTATTTTGAATATTATGTTGTTATTGAGCCGGGCTTAACGCCGCTGAAGCAGTTCCAAATGCTGAGTGAGGAAGATTTTTTCCGCGCCCAAGACGAATATGGTGATGACAGCTTCACAGCTGGCATTGGTGCAGAAGCAATTAGCAAGTTGCTTGAATCTGTTGATCTTGAAGGTGAGCGTGAAAAGCTCCTTAAAGAATTGGCAGAGACCAAGTCTGAACTGAAGCCGAAGAAAATCATCAAGCGCTTGAAGGTGGTTGAGGCTTTCATCCACTCTGGCAATCGCCCTGAATGGATGATCTTAAAAGTCGTTCCGGTTATTCCGCCAGAGCTGCGCCCGCTGGTGCCTTTGGATGGTGGTCGTTTTGCAACATCTGACCTGAATGATCTTTACCGCCGGGTTATTAACCGTAATAACCGCTTGAAGCGTCTTATTGAGCTGCGCGCTCCGGATATTATTATTCGTAACGAAAAGCGGATGTTGCAAGAAGCTGTTGATGCCCTGTTTGACAATGGCCGCCGGGGTCGCACGATCACTGGTGCCAACAAACGTCCTCTAAAGTCGCTGTCTGATATGCTAAAAGGCAAGCAAGGTCGCTTCCGTCAGAATTTGCTTGGTAAGCGGGTTGATTATTCTGGTCGTTCCGTAATTGTGGTGGGGCCAGAGCTGAAACTGCACCAATGTGGCCTACCAAAGAAAATGGCGCTTGAGCTTTTCAAGCCGTTTATTTATTCGCGCCTTGATAAGCTTGGCATTGCTACCACGATTAAAGCAGCCAAGAAATTGGTGGAAAAAGAACGCCGGGAAGTTTGGGATATTCTTGATGAGGTTATTCGGGAGCATCCAATTCTTCTTAACCGAGCACCGACATTGCACCGTCTTGGCATTCAAGCCTTTGAGCCCGTTTTGATTGAAGGTAAAGCCATCCAGCTCCATCCGCTGGTTTGTTCAGCCTTTAACGCCGACTTTGACGGTGACCAAATGGCTGTCCATGTGCCGCTATCTTTGGAAGCTCAGCTTGAAGCTCGGGTTCTGATGATGTCTACCAACAACATTCTTAGCCCAGCCAATGGTAAGCCTATCATTGTGCCGTCGCAGGATATTGTTCTCGGTATTTTCTATATGACAACCCTGCGGGAAGGCGATATCGGCGAAGGTAAATATTTCGCGGACCTCGTTGAGATTCAGCATGCCTTGGATTATAAGGTCATCACCCTGCATTCAAAGATACAATGTCGTTATGAAACTGTTGATAGTAACGGCGATGATGTGGTCCTGCGGATTGAAACCACCGCTGGTCGGATGATGCTAGCGCAATATTTGCCAAAAGACGCCAATGTACCCTTCAGCTTGCTTAACCGTCAGCTTACCAAAAAAGAAATTTCAGAAGTGATCGATGTGGTTTATCGTCACTGCGGCCAGAAAGAAACCGTCCTGTTTGCTGATGGCATAATGGGCGAGGGCTTCCGCCGTGCCTGTAATGCCGGTATTTCATTCGGTAAAGACGATATGATTATTCCAGTAGAAAAAGAAATACTGGTTGATGAAACGCGCGACTTTGTGAAAGAAATCGAAGAGCAATATCAAGATGGTCTGATTACCCAAGGTGAGAAATACAACAAAGTTGTTGATGCATGGGCACAGTGTACTGACAGGGTCGCTGACGCCATGATGACTGGTATGGCCCGCATTGAGAAAGACGAGAATGGCCGTGATAAGGACATCAACTCAATCTATATGATGGCGCACTCTGGTGCTCGTGGCTCAAACAACCAAATGAAACAGCTTGCTGGTATGCGAGGCTTGATGGCAAAACCATCTGGAGAAATTATTGAAACGCCTATCATTGCAAACTTTAAAGAGGGCTTGACTGTTGTTGAATATTTCAACTCCTCCCACGGTGCGCGTAAGGGTCTTGCTGATACAGCGCTTAAAACTGCGAACTCGGGTTATCTGACCCGCCGTCTTGTTGATGTCGCCCAAGATGCGGTCATCATTGAAGAAGATTGCGGAACCTTTGACGGTATTACCATTACGGAAGTGTCTGAGGGTGGTGACGTTCTTGTGCCACTAAGCGAGCGTATTCTTGGTCGCTGTCTCTCGGTTGATGTGAAAGATCCAATCTCGGGTGATATTATCTTTGAAGCTGGGACCTTGTTGAACGAGGTGGAATCTGATGCGATTGAAACGGCAGGTATTTCTGAGGTGAAAATTCGCTCAGTGCTAACCTGTGAAACCAGAAGCGGGGTTTGCGGTAAATGTTATGGCCGTGATCTAGCGCGTGGTACCAAGGTTAATATGGGTGAAGCTGTTGGTGTTATTGCCGCACAGTCCATTGGTGAGCCGGGTACCCAGCTGACCATGCGGACATTCCACGTTGGTGGTACGGCAACGGTGAACGAGCAGTCATCCATTGAATCTTCTATTGATGGCACCGTGAAAATTAACAACCGCAATATCGTTGAAGACAGTAAAGGCCGTAAGATTGTTATGAGCCGTAATTTGGAAGTGATCGTTCTTGACAGTGAAGGGCGCGAACGTGCCAAGCACCGTCTTGCCTATGGCTCATCCTTGCATAAAGATGAAGGTGAGCCAGTTGTGAAGGGTGAGCGCCTAGCTGAATGGGACCCTTATACCCTTCCTGTTATTACTGAAAAATCGGGTACTGTTCGCCTACTTGACTTAATTGAAGGTGTTTCGGTTAAAGAAATGATCGATGAAGCAACAGGGATTGCCAGTAAGGTTGTTACAGATTGGCGCACAGCCCCAAAAGGGGCTGACCTGATGCCACGTATCACATTGCGAGATGATAAAGATGAAGTTATCGAACTCGCTAATGGCACAGAAGCTCGCTACTTCCTATCTGTTGATGCGGTTATGTCGGTTGAAGAGGGTGCTCAAGTTGCTGCAGGCGATGTTATTGCGCGTATCCCAAGAGAGGCTTCCAAGACCCGTGATATTACGGGTGGCCTGCCGCGTGTTGCTGAACTGTTTGAAGCCCGCCGTCCGAAGGACCACGCTGTGATCGCTGATATTGACGGGATCGTTGAATTTGGTAAAGATTATAAGAACAAACGCCGTCTTATCATTCGTCCAAAAGGTGAAGATGCGGAAACCGCTGAGTATTTGGTGCCTAAGGGTAAGCATATTGCTGTGCATGAAGGCGACTTCATCCAGAAGGGTGAATATTTGATCGACGGCAACCCCGCACCGCATGATATTTTGCATGCTATGGGTGTTGAAGCGCTGGCAAAATATTTGGTCAAAGAAGTGCAAGATGTTTACCGCCTGCAAGGTGTGAAGATTAACGATAAGCATATCGAAGTGATCGTGCGCCAAATGCTGCAAAAAGTAGAGATTAGTGCATCTGGAGAAAGTACCTTGTTGCCGGGTGAACAGGTTGACCGGGAAGAGTTTGATGAAGCAAATGAAAAGTTAGTTGCCGAAGGCCGTGCTCCGGCTCAAGGGCGTCCAATCTTGCTTGGTATAACCAAAGCAAGTCTGCAAACACGCAGCTTTATCTCTGCTGCATCCTTCCAGGAAACGACCCGCGTTCTGACCGAAGCATCAGTTTCGGGTAAGATCGATAAACTTATTGGCCTGAAAGAAAATGTGATCGTTGGTCGCTTAATACCAGCGGGTACTGGTGCTGCCATGAGCAAGTTGCGCAGCGAAGCCCGTGAGCGTGACCGGATTGCTGAAGAAAGCGCTCCTGATGAGCCAACGGATCCGCTGATTGCAGCGATGAAGGCAGATACCGAAGCAGCGGCAAATGCCCTTTTCAGTGACCCTTCATAAGGCAATATAAATAGCTTAAGAAGAGGTCCGGTTTTCCGGGCCTCTTTTTTTGGTTACATGAGCGATTCATGCGATTTTGTTCGCAGCAAAGAGAGTCGCGACACATTTTTTATGATGGATCGTGATTTGTGTCGGCAATCTATCTTTAAAAACTATTGAAACTAGCCAGTTTGTGGGCGTTTTGGGTCATTTTCTTGCTTAGTGTCTTTTTCGGTTGACGACCATAGGGCGCATGCATATATTGCGCACCTCGCCAGAGCGGTGGTGGTAGCCCAAACAGGCTAGACGCAGCGGTTTACTGGCTTAGTGAGATAAAATTGAAAGACGTATGAATGGCCTCGCTGGAAAAGCATCCGGTGCAGGTGTTTTTGCTGCATGCAGTAAGGAGCGTTTATATGTGTTGTTTAAGAAGCAAAGAGGCTTGAAAATATGCCTACAGTTAACCAGCTGGTTCGCAGGCCACGTAAAAATAAACCGGTCCATAATAAGGTGCCGGCGCTAGAGGCTTGCCCGCAAAAACGCGGTGTTTGTACTCGTGTTTATACTACAACGCCTAAAAAGCCTAACTCGGCTATGCGTAAAGTTGCCCGTGTTCGTTTGTCAAATGGTCATGAAGTAACAAGCTATATTCCTGGTGAAAAACATAACCTTCAGGAACATAGTGTTGTGCTGATCCGTGGTGGTCGTGTGAAAGATTTGCCTGGTGTTCGTTATCACATCCTTCGGGGTGTTTTGGACACCCAAGGTGTTGCTGATCGTCGCCAAGGCCGTTCCAAATACGGCGCTAAGCGTCCTAAGTAAGAATTTAAGAAGGATACCAACATGTCACGTCGTCACCGCGCAGAGAAACGCGAAGTTCTGCCAGATCCCAAATTCGGCGATCTGGTTTTGACGAAATTCATGAACAGCTTGATGCTAGACGGTAAAAAGTCAGTGGCAGAACGCATTGTTTATGGTGCTTTTGATATTGTGGAAGAACGCGCAAAGCAGGATCCGCTTTCCATTTTCCATGATGCTCTCGACAATATAAAGCCTGCTATTGAAGTGCGTTCACGCCGTGTTGGTGGTGCTACATACCAAGTGCCTGTTGAGGTGCGCACAGAACGCGCGCAAGCCCTTGCCATTCGTTGGCTAATTGGTGCTGCCCGCAAGCGTAATGAAGACACAATGATTGGGCGCCTGTCTGGCGAACTTCTGGATGCTTCAAACAGCCGGGGCGCTGCGATTAAAAAACGTGAAGACACCCATCGGATGGCAGAGGCTAACAAAGCCTTCTCCCATTACCGCTGGTAACGAATTAGTATTTGAGGAACAGGTCCGATGGCTCGCAGAACACCCCTTAGTGATTACCGCAATATTGGTATTATGGCCCATATTGATGCTGGTAAAACAACGACGACAGAGCGTATTCTTTATTACACTGGTCGTAGCCACAAAATTGGTGAAGTCCATGATGGCGCAGCCACAATGGATTGGATGGAGCAAGAACAAGAGCGCGGCATTACTATTACCTCTGCTGCAACAACCTGTTTTTGGAATGACCACCGGATTAACATCATCGATACCCCAGGCCACGTTGACTTTACGATTGAAGTAGAGCGTAGCTTGCGTGTACTTGATGGTGCTGTTGCCGTGTTTGATTCGGTTGCTGGTGTTGAGCCGCAATCTGAAACAGTTTGGCGTCAGGCGGACCGTTACGGTGTGCCTCGGATGTGTTTCGTCAATAAGATGGATCGCATGGGTGCTGACTTTGGTCGTTGTGTGGATATGATCCGTGAGCGTCTGGGTGCAACAGCACTTGTTATTCAGCTGCCAATTGGTGCTGAAGCTGAATATGAAGGTCTTATTGATCTGGTGAAGAACAAGGAAGTCATCTGGAAGGGTGAAGACCTTGGTGCATCATACGAATATGTTGATATTCGCCCTGAGCTGGCTGAAGCCGCTGAGATTGCTCGCATTGAGATGATCGAAACTGCTGTTGAGGTTGATGAAGCCTTGATGGAAAAATATCTCGAAGGTGAAGACATCACTGAAGATGAGCTGAAAGGTGCCATTCGTAAGGGTACCATCGATGGATCATTTGTTCCGGTTTTGAACGGCACCGCCTTTAAGAACAAAGGTGTGCAAACGCTTCTGGATGCTGTGATTGACTTTATGCCAGCGCCTACCGATATTGAGGCAATTAAGGGCGTTGATGCGCATGATCATGAGAAAGAGATTTCACGTGAATCATCTGATGATGAGCCATTCTCCGCTCTTGCCTTTAAAGTGATGAATGACCCATTTGTCGGTACATTGACTTTCGTCCGGATATATTCTGGTGTGTTAGAGACCAGCATGCAGGTGATGAATTCGGTTAAGACCCGTAAAGAAAAAGTGGGACGGATGCTGGAAATGCACTCGAACAATCGGGAAGACCTTAAAGAAGCACGCGCCGGCGATATTGTCGCACTTGCGGGCCTGAAGAGCACCACCACAGGTGACACGCTTTGTGCTATTAATAGCCAAGTTGTGCTTGAGCGGATGGAATTCCCTGATCCTGTTATTGAAGTTGCTGTTGAGCCAAAGACCAAAGTTGACCAAGAAAAAATGGGTATTGCCCTAAACCGTTTGGCAGCTGAAGATCCTTCCTTCCGGGTTTCCTCGGACGAAGAATCTGGTCAGACGGTTATTGCGGGTATGGGTGAATTACACCTTGATATTCTCGTTGATCGCATGAAGCGTGAATTTAAAGTGGAATGTAATGTGGGCGCGCCTCAGGTGGCTTACCGTGAAAGTTTCGCGCGTTCTGTTGATGTTGACTATACCCATAAGAAGCAATCTGGTGGTTCGGGTCAATTTGGTCGGGTTAAGCTGGAAATTATCCCAGGCGAGCGCGGCACTGGCATCGAATTTATCGACCAAATCAAAGGCGGTAATATTCCGAAAGAATATATCCCTGGCGTTGAAAAGGGTATCCGGGATATCGCGGAAAGCGGTGCGCTTATCGGTTTCCCAATCATCGACTTTAAAGTGCGTCTCTATGACGGCGCATACCACGATGTGGATTCGAGCGTTCTAGCCTTTGAGATTGCAGGTCGTGGTGCGATGCGGGAAGCAGCTTCAAAAGCGGGCATTAAAATTCTTGAGCCTATTATGAAGGTCGAGGTGGTGACGCCTGACGATTATATGGGCGATTGTATTGGCGATCTGAACAAGCGTCGCGGTCAAATCCAAGGGTCAGAAACCCGTGGGCCGAACACCGTGATCAATGCGATGGTGCCACTTGCAAATATGTTTGGTTATGTGAACGAACTGCGGTCTTTCAGCCAAGGTCGGGCACAATTTAGTATGCAGTTTGACCATTATGAGACTGTCCCTAACAACGTAGCAGATGAAATTGTAGAAAAACTGCGCGCCTAGGGCATTAGAAGAAAAAGTTAGTTATGGATCCCGGGGTAAACACGGGCCGATAGAAAGGACGACATCATGTCGAAGCAAAAATTTGAGCGGACTAAGCCGCACTGTAACGTTGGAACGATTGGTCACGTTGACCATGGTAAGACGACGCTTACGGCTGCGATTACGAAGGTTCTGTCAGAAGCGGGCAAATGCGAAGCAGTTGACTTT
>JAJFIS010000004.1 GCA_021774735.1 Alphaproteobacteria bacterium
TCCACCACCTAAGCCGCTAAAAAAGCTAGATTATCCGCCATATTATTTGCCTGATTTGGATACGACTGAAGATAGTAAAAACATCAAAGAAAAAAACGCTGATCGCCGAAGAAAATAGCGCATAAACTGTTTGCTCGCCGCGCCCATTTTAGCCAAATTACCGACAAAGCCTAATAGCGGTGCAAAGCTGTTACTCAGCGCCCCGCTGATGGCACTGAAGCTCTCGGTTAACCCAGTGAAGGTTTTGCTCGCCGGGTCCCAAGCTTTGTTAATGGCCTCCGCTGACTTGGCGACGATCTTCTTCATCGCCGCCAATTGCTTCTTGAGCCCGTCCAGATCTATTTCCGCATCCAGTGCTATTCCATCCGCTGCCATTTCATCGTCCTTCCATAAAAAAAGACGCCCAAATGGGCGCCTTTAAACATTAATATCTAAATTGTTTTTCTAATCTGTGGCCGCAACTACCACATCAAATCTGCCGCTATTGACACAAGCTAACGCCTCCGCAACCCCGTCCGTCTCCCCGTTAACCATGCGGAAAATCCTTGTATCAGCGGCAAGGCGGTAAGCACGGTTATCATTCTGCTCTGTATATTTATCAACCGCAGCACCCCCCCCCCCCCTAAGGGATTATCATAATCGTCTGCAACGAAAAGAAAAGGTCGTTCCAGGTCTGGCACCCTAACCGCATATATAGCATGGCGCCGGTCTGGCCTTCGTGCATACCGATAACTAGTTTCCACCGCAGCAGCGGCCTCATAGCCCTCATGTCTAGATGCAATATATTTTTGATAGCTTTCCGTTGGTGTCATACAGCGGGTCATATCCATCTCCGGCTCACTGCTGCAGCTAGCTAACAATAATATGCTGCCAAGGACGCTGGTTTTCACCCCCGCCCTTACTACCTCTGATAGCTTACTCGCTGCCTTGTCTGCGATCTTACCTGTTATCTTCTCTGGCATCATACCCTCCCAATCATTTCTAATGCTCCGAAGGGTAATCAGCCAGCCGTGGCACTGTCAACATATGAGTGTATATTGGGCGCGCTATACGCTCGTTCGTCACCCTGAATTAATTTCAGGGTCCATGGATATCGTAGCACTCTATAGAACCTTAGCTTGCGCCTAAACCACAGATGGATGCTGCTTGCGGAGCAGACGTCTACGTCAACCAAGTTCAGCATGACAGCATCAAAGCTTCTGGTGCTTGCTGTAATGTTTGCCCCCGTACTTGCCCCCGCTGCTGCTCTTGGGACTTGGCTTGCGGCCAATCGTGCACCCTGCGCTCCGGCGGACCGCGCCGTCCCCATTATCATTACCCTAATTATTGCCCCGAAAACTGGTGCTGGCATGTCTTTTCCTTCCATAAAAAAACCCCAGCGAATGCCGGGGTTTTACCTTAAGTTTGAATAATTTGTTTAAATATTAGTCACTGTTGTTTAATTTTTTACGTACAAAATCTTCTTGGGAAAAATAACCTTCATCAATACAAACCTTCCCCCAAAAAATAGCTGGATCATCCTCAAGCTCTTCACCTAAATCAAGATCAAACCGCGCTGATTCAGCGGCTATATATGATATATAAATTCGCTTAGCTGTATCATTTATATGAATAGCCTCCTTATTTGAAAATTCAGATGTTGGTTTCTCACTGACATAGGTTTGTGCGATGCCATATTTGTCTTTAAACTTTACCGAGATAATATAACCTTTATCAGGGTGTGCCGTTTTCACCATGTTAGCGGCAATTATATCAGAATATTCTCCATGGGACCACATCACTGTAATTGCCCTATTGTGCACTTCTTCACAGCGTTTAGCGCTCCACTCTGGTGGAATGTCGCAGCTCGCGAGCAATAATATGCTGCCCAGAACGCTGGTTTTCACTCCCGCTCTTACTACCTCTGATAGCTTACTCGCTGCCTTGTCTGCGATCTTACCTGTTATCTTCTCTGGCATCATACCCTCCCAATCATTTCTAATGCTCCGAAGGGTAATCAGCCAGCCATGGCATTGTCAACATATGAGTGTATTTCACCCAAGCTAGCCAGCCATATTCGGGCGGCATTAAGGCCCTCCGCCGTCACCCTCGGCGAAGGCAACAGCCTGAGGGAAGAGGGGCCATGCAGTCCATGAATTTGACCAGTAATTGCAGAATGGATTCCCTTCCCTCAATCCTATCGGATTTCGCCGGGAATGACGTATGGTAGAAAGCCGCCATTTCATCGTTCTTCCATAAAAAAAGGCACCCCAACATGGCGCAGGGAGAGGGAGGGGTGGGACCATGTTGGGGCTATAAAGACAGGGCGCATCTGGTTGAAGCACCCTGCCCCTATTCGGCTGTATGTTGGGTTGATTGGATCGCGGAAATGGGCGGCGTACCTTAATCGAAATTAAATTCACCCGCATTAGGAAGGATAGCGTTAGAGAGGAGCCGCTTTAGCTTGATCGGCTTTAACTTTTGCCTTTAAGCGTTCATAGTCACTGCGGCTCATGGCGGCGCTAGATTTTGGCGTGTCCGGTTCGATACCCTGGCTGCGTTGCCACCCACGGTACATAAACAAAAGCTCAGTGAGCGTGGATGCATATACGGCTATTGGCGTCCAACCAAGCACACCACCAATTTCCAAAACCCAAGCCCAATTTATGTCGGTGTTTTCACCTTGCTCTTGCGACGCGCTTCCCCCTTTGTCTGCGCCGGTTGGGGCTTTCCCGTGTTGGGGCCACTTAAGCTTGCAGTCAAGCATTCCATCAGGACCGGCATGGCGGCCTCAAAACCTGCTTTCTGCAGTTCAGCGTAAGCCCCTTCTAAGCCTTCACTATCGCCCGGATCAATGCCCCGGCTAGCCCCATAAAGAATGATGATATCCCCAAGGCGCGGGGTGCCTGAGCCGAAACGGTCCGGCAGTAGCTCAAAAATAGCACCGCCAAAATGGTCTTCCAGCGCCATGATCGATTGGATGGAAAAACGGAGGGTGACGGTGCCACCCCCCACCTTAAGTGAGCGTTCTCCGCTGACTTTTTTTGTCATCTATTTATCCCTTAAACGGCTGCGAAGGTTATCGCGCCAGCACTCTCAAGGCTGATGCTATAAGTGACTTCGCCGTTATGTTCACCGGCCATCTCGAGGCTGCCGATATGGAACTTGCCGGTATAGGTGCCAAGACCGGGCACCGTGATACGCCAATTGGCAATTGTGCCCGCAAGGACTTTGTCGTTAACACCCGCGAAGGTTACATCGTCTTCAAAAACGCCAGAGCCAGAAGCTGAGAGCGAGCGAATGCCAGCGCCGTCCAAAAACTCACGAAAGCCGTTCGAGCCTTTATTCGTGATCTCAACGCTTTCGCCGTTGATGGTGAAACTATTGGAGCGAAAGCCGCCAACAGCATTATATGTTCCGGCGAGAAGGTCATCCTCAATATCGAGGATAAGGTCTTTGCCAAGTTGTGCTACCATGTGTAATTCTCCTATATATGCATGGATTTAAGGGTCGTTATGGTTAGGGCGTATATGGGTCATACAGTGCGCGTAGATACAGCGCGGTATTTCAATATACCCTGATAAAAACTGCCGGTGTCAGTGCTATTACGCTTGACGGCGGCCTCAGATGTGAAAAGTGAAATGAGCAGGTGCCCGCTCACGGCCAAGCTGCTTTGGTGCAATATGCTATCCACCTGCGCCATAATTTCTTTGGCTTGCATTTGGCTGGCTTCATTGGACCAAATATTGACAGTAAACAGGGTCTCAGCGCCCTCGCTGCTTTTGGTGTCCCACGGTTTATGGCTGGTTTCACCCAAACTCACATAGGGCATTATGGCACCGGTTATAGGTTCATCAAAAACGGCGGTCACCATGCTTAGTAAGGCAGTATTTGTTGATAGGGCGGTAAAAACCGCAGCCTGCAGTTTATCAGCGGCAAATCCACTCATGATGGGTCTCTCTCAATTGATTTTATGGTGATTTTCTGGCGAAATTTATAGGGTAACTTTAAGTGATTTCCCGGGTACGAAGCTGAATGTATTTGCGCTCCTCGCCGGGATCATTAGCGCTAAGCACGTCAAATTTACGCGTGCCATAGCGCACTTGTCGGGCTTGACGAAAGCTTTCCTGAAACCGCAATGTGAAAACCACCTGCACGGGATATTCCAGCTTACCTCCCCGGGCGACCGGTGCATGATGATTGGTGGTCATGGCGGACCATGCATCGCCGAGCTTCTCCCAAGTTACACTGGGCCGTCCGCCCGGCCCCATAACCTTATCTTCCCGCCACAGGCTAACTAAGCGGTTCAACTGGCCAGCAAGCGTGTTTCCATTGATCATAATTTCACCCTCCGAAAGGGTGCGAGCAAAGCGGCAGCGCCTGTGGTGCGCATGGCCTCCGCTGGACTATCGCCGCGCGCGGCATAAAGTCTGGCAACGATCATCAGCATGGCTTGGCGAATGGCAGCGGGAACGCTGTTCCAATTGGGGCCGAAACCCGCGGTGAGCGCAATTTCAATTCCCGCTGTTTTTTGCCCCGGTTTGGGCCAACTAGCGCCACTGGCAAGCGTCAAAACGGGGTCGACACCGGTGACTAGCCGGTACTGGGCGCTATCCCACAGGATTGCACCGCCTAAGCCGTCCAATGTTCTGATCTCACTGATTAGCGACACGGGTGCAACAGCAAGACGGAAGCTTGTCCGATCACCAAATAGGCCAGATAACGGACCAGTAGCCAGCCCGCTCCACCACTGACCTCGGGTCTCACCAGGCCATTGGTCAAGAGTGACCTTCAAGCTTTGATCGATCAAATGAAGTCCGGTCCAACTTTCTGCATATATCCGTGCGGCGGTAATAAGTGCGCCCAAATAGGCGTCCTCGTCACTGTTGTCGATCCGCAAATGATCGCGCACTTCAGCCAGCAAAAGTGGCTCATTTAAAGGCTCACCGAGATTATAAATACGCACGAAACTTTACCTTTCTTGCACACGAATAATGGCAGAGCGCTCGTCGATACGGGCGCTATCTGTCGTTATGGTGCATGTAAGTCTGTAGCTGTGGTTGTTGATACCGCCGGACAGGCTGGTCCAACTGCTGGTGTCATTAAAGCTGTTAATGCCAAGGGTTACTCCGCCAGCTTCTTGGGGGTGAACCGCAAAGCTGACATTGATAATTTTCTCAGCCCCTTGAAGATAATTCACCCCCCAATCAAAGTGGTAATCAATGGAAGAGCTTGGATCTTTTGCTGCAACTGCCATTTTTCACTCCCTACACTGCGTCAGGGATACGAATGGTGATAGCGGTCAGGCTAAATGTATTACCACTGGTTACAACTTGGCTTGCGGTCAGGCTATTTGATGCAATCAAGCTGGTGCCGTCAATAAGCGCCCAGTGGCTGGCAGTGCCGCCCGCTGTTATGCTGCCGTCTGTAACCGCAGCAACGGTAACCGCGCGGCCATCAGGCGATCCATCAGCGGGCCCTGATGTGGCGGGTGCCGCTTTGTTGCCGAGGGTTGATGTTAGCGTCGCTGCGCGGGTTGTAGGTTGGATTGAGCAAACATGTAGCTCAAGGCCGGTTGCGTTCGAGATAGCATTAAGGCCACCGTCAAGGACGGTGTCTGATAGAAAGGCCATGGTTTTGGCTCCTTATATGTGAGGTTGGTTAGTTTCTAGATGGGTTGTTTGTTGTTGTTACACCGACGGAGACAACCCGGCTCTCCCGCCTAGGATAAAGCGTAACATTTGCTGGGCGCGTAACGCCCGCTAAATTAAATAGTGACGCTGAAATTGAAATTGGGGGCACAACAATAGAACCACCAAGCATATCTTGTTGTTGCCTTAACAAACTCGCTGCCATCATTGGTGGCGCGGTCAATTGGCTCAGCGCATTAAGGGTAAAGACTTGACCCAATTGCGTAGGTTCAATCTCCCCTGGCGAACTATCAAGTTTTGTTGCTGACAGGCTTATCACCTGGGCAAGGTCGCCACCTGCAATGTCAAATATAACAGCTTCCAGGTCACCCGCCATAAGGTCTTGGTGGCCCGTGATATTCACAGCAGAGATAGCCACCCCACCGGTGATTATTATATCAGTTGTCAGGGCTTGCTTTTGCGTGATTTGGGTTTCTGCCATCGCTGGCACCTGAAGGGCAATATTGCTAGTGGTTAACTTTTGGTGCTCTATTGCCTGAACTATTGGTATTACAGGGCTTAGAGTAACAATAGCTTCGGCGGCAAACACATTCGGCTGAGATAGAATAGCCATGCCCGCGATTGGTGCAAATACAGTGATTGAATCAGCCACTAAGTCACTTTGAGTTTGTCCCTGTTCCTCTGATATGAGCGTTAACGCCCCTATAGTAACGGTGCCAAGAGCATGGCTACCCAGAACATGTGCCGCATAGGCCATATTACACTCCCACTAGGTCAAAATCTGCTTTGGCAGTTACTATCAAGGTCACTATTTCTTGAGGGGTGCTCCCCAAACCCACCGCCCGCTTTGATGCCATGCGAATGCCTTCAATTTTAGGCGACAAAACCCCTTGCCAAATATCGCGGGTGGCGAGCACATTTTCGGCGACTTCGGTGAGGCTAATAGCACTTAATGCTGCTTCTTCTTCCAAGTGCGGATATGCGGCATTTGCCGTGGCGGGTTTACCTGCCACCGACCAGCCATCCGCTTCCCTAGCTTTTTCAGCGTAAACGCTTTCTTGCCCCGGCACCGAAGTCATAAAACGCTTACGGGTTTCGCCCGCCATCCTGTCAATCTCGGCTTTGGCGATGGCTTTCTCAACCAAGTACCCAGTGAATATATGAGCATCAATAACGAGTTGAACCGCTGCGTCATCCCTAGAGCGCCACACATCGTCTAGCCGCTCAACTTCAAACTGCGCGAGTTTTTCCTCAAGGGCTTTTTCTTTTTTGTTTTTCCAGTCAATCATAATCCGCGTCCTTGCATATTCAACATAACCACGTGCGAATTGGATACAAGATTACCCCCGTGTCCTCCAGAACCCCCGGGGTCAAAGGAGTGCGGCCAGTCTACAACCCCATTTGTTTGCCAGTCTGTTTCTGCATTAATAGTGCCGTGCGCACTCTGCCAAGGAAAGCTGGCACTCGAAGACCTTTTATACCCACCGAACGAGAAATATTCTCTTTTGAATGCGTTAAAGGTGATAGAGGCGCTTGCAACAACTCCCATCCAGCAAGCCCGCATGGGAGGCAACAGAATTGGACCTCCCGCGATTGTTCCTGTAATGCTGCCTGAGACATCGGCGGCTAAATTCCCTGTCTGTGCGATGAGTCCTTTTGGCTTATTATATTTTTCTGATGTTCCCCACATTGCAATTCGAAATACAGTACCCGCCACCGCAGCGGAGGCAATCGAAGCATTGAGCGAAATCAGGCTAAAATAATCCTCGACAGCGAAGGGCAGAAAATAATATTTATTCGCCGAAACCGTAAAATTGGAGTTCTTCGTTTCACAGGCGAAGGGAGTCCCAAAGTTTGCCGGTCCCGTAGTAATATTATCACCGTTGGCCCAGCCTCGTGAATAGTAACTTCCTCCGCCTATGCCGCCATCATCCACCAAACTTAATATTGCACCCGCACCAAAGTTAATTTTAGGAACTGCCGTGCCGCTTTCATTAACCGCCCACAAAACCACGCCAGCTATGGAAGTGCGCATCACATAATCCCGCACGAATACCGTGCCAGCCCAATGACCCCGACCCATCTCACTGTCGTTGCCTTCTGCTATTAAATAACGAATCATAATACCGGTTGGAATGGGGCTATTTTCAATGCCAATCATTCCGGCTTCCGCAGCACCCAAAGGAAAGTCACCAACGCCCGGCGCGGCTGACGCAGCTTGTGAAATACTAACGCTTAACATCGAATAGCCTCCTGTTTAAAAAGGCAGCCACCGAAGTGACTGCCTAGATTTAGATTTGTCAAAGTGAACTGCTTACAAGCTAAACTTTAGAAGCTTGATCGCATCACTGTTAACCACAGCACCGCCCACACGCCGGGTGGCATAAAAATGCACATATGGCTTGTTGGTATATGGGTCCCGCAGCACACGAGTGCCTGCCCGCTCCACCAAAGTGTAGGCCCGTTCAAAGTTACCAAAAGCAACCGACAGGCTGTCAGCGGCCACATCGGGCATATCTTCGCTTTCGACAACCGGATAGCCAAGCAACATGCTGCTTGCACCTTCGCTAAGGCTAGGCCGCCAGATGAAATTGCCATCAGCGTCCTTGAATTTGCGAATCTCTGCAAGCGTTTTGCTATTGAGAACCCAAGCCGCACCAGCGCGGTAACGGGCCTTTAGTGTATGCACTAGATCAATCAACACATCGGATGGGTCGGTCGCAGGAAAAGCACCAGAAGTGCCGGTAGCCGCATGCTGAAGCGTACCAAAAGCGCGGGTATCATCACCGGTGGACGCCGTTGAGTAGGTCAAGAAACCTTTTGGCTTATTAACACCGTCACCACCGACGATAGCTGCACCTTCTTGCATGGCAAACTCTTCAGCCACTTCATCCATCAGCCAGCTTTCACCGTCAAATTGCATGTCATCAAGCGCCCGCTGAGTGGCCGCCGCATTGGCGTAAATTTCACCCGGCACCAAGGCCACTTCTTGCAGGTTTGGTGTCGCGGTCTCCGTGCGGGCATCGCCCTCGCCGACCCAGCCAGATGCCGTACCGCCAACATTAACTAACCGCTTAAAGTCTCCTGTTGTTGTTACTTTAACTTTAACCAGCGACCGCATTGGGGAAAGGGTGCCCAATTGCTTTTCAATTTCGCTGTCAATCTCGGTGGGCACTGCAAAGCCGCCGTCGCCGCCCACGGATGTGGACAAGGCTTTGGCCTCAACTTCACGCAGTCGGCGGTCATCGCCTTTTTGAATGAAGTCTGTGAGGAATGCCGCCTTATGATCGGTTGCTACCTTGTCGGATACCCCTGACTTGCTCTCAACTGCACCGGGGCGGTCAAGCTTGGTCTCAATTGTGTCCATACGCTCTTTCAAACCAATGAGGCCGGTTTCTGCGCTGCTCGCATAGCCATCAATGGCTGATTTAAGATCGGTAAGTTCCATGTTTAATTCTCCAGTTTTTTTGAAAGTGTTGCCGCCTGTAGCCGAAGCCTCTCAGGCATGAAAGTTAACCCCTCAAGCCCGGCCTCACGCCGGTTCTGGAAGGGCCTGAAGCCTTTGGCCGTGATAGCCTTGGCATGAGAGCGGCTAAAACCTGCCTCGCGCAGGAACTGCTCAAATTCTTTGGGGGAGCGCGCTGGGGCTATGCTCTTTACCGCTTGCACGCGGGCTAACTCATTGGCGGGAAAGGTGACAAGTGACACTTCGACCAGCTCAGCCCGGGAAATGGTCCGCACCCCGCTTTTTACGTCCCGGCTAGCTTCCTTGGTGACAAAGCCGATGGATAGGCCGTTCATCGCCCCCATTTTGAGAAGCGCGTAGGCCTCCGCCCCTTTACCTGTGAGCGCTAAGCGACCCTTGACATAAAGGCCGCGCTCATCTTCCCGCACCTCATCAAAACGGCCAATGGGCTGGGCCGGGTTATGCTGCCAAAGCAGTGCTGGAATACGGCTTTTTAGGCTGCTGGCGAAAGCACCACGCTCAACAATGTCGCCGTCATGGTCGCGGGCGCCGAAAATGCTGCCATAGCCTTCAAAAAAGCCCGGCTCTTCGGTCACTTTTATCTCAAGCGGATGGGTTATTATCTCACTCATTATTATCTCCATAAAAAAAGCCAGCCCCAAATTGAGCTGGCAAACCATCGTTTAAATTCGGTTATGACTGTCTTGAAATCGTCATCATGCGGCTATAGGCTGCAATCATGCTTAGCAAAAACACTATACTCTTATCGCTCCTTGCGCTGCTCGCGCTCACTTTGGTCGCCTTTTCGGATGAGCCGACACCAGTGATGGGCGAGGAGCCGCGCAACCCGCTTTTTTATGGCAGTTGGACACAAGATAAATATACCGATAAATATGTCTGGCAAGCCGGACATATCATTTATATTCACCCCCCGTCCCTGAATATGCCTCCCGAAGTCTTTACCTATCGCATCCTTAAAGACTATGGCCATTCGCTGCTGCTCGCCACCCACACCGATAAGCCCATCTATGGAGAGCCCAAAGACCGGATTGAAATTCATCAATTGACATCTTTTGAGTATGACGGATATGACCACCTGGAAACAGATGGTCCAAAGCTTCTAAAACTCATTATTTACTATTGTGACCGCCCAGACCTTACCGCCCATTTGTTCACTTGGCCGGCCGAAAAAATCATTGAGCGCTTTAAAAGCGTGAATGCAACAAAGCCAGATTGCCGTTTTGCCACAGACGATGAATTAACCTATGGTGGTCACCCCGCGATGCGTAGCCGGAAAGAAAAATACTATCGATTTATGCCTTACTCAGAGCTGAAGTCTGGAGAGTATTTAACATATTGGTTTTAATTCCAGCCCGCTTAAGTGTAATAGTTCCGACCTTATCTGACAGTTACCGATTTTTCAGTTAGTGACTGTCAGTTTAAATCTGGTCTACAAATTTGTCTTTCCAGATTTGTTTCCCGTCAAGAAGCGTCTGCATAGGCGTTCTGCCTTGGCATCG
>JAJFIS010000031.1 GCA_021774735.1 Alphaproteobacteria bacterium
GAGATGGTCATGCCGGGCGACAACATCAGCTTCACCGTTAAGCTGATTGCGCCGATCGCCATGGATGAAGGCCTACGGTTCGCCATTCGTGAAGGCGGTCGTACCGTCGGTGCCGGTGTCGTAGCAAAAATTATTGAATAATACATAAAACAGGGCCGTCCAATTGGGCGGCTCTCGTTTAGTGAGAGTATAAGCAATGGAAGCGCAAAATATTCGTATCCGCCTTAAGGCGTTTGACCACCGTATCCTGGATCAGGCTACCGGTGAAATCGCC
Source organism: Alphaproteobacteria bacterium (assembly GCA_021774735.1). Classification (GTDB taxonomy): domain Bacteria; phylum Pseudomonadota; class Alphaproteobacteria; order Sphingomonadales; family Kordiimonadaceae; genus JAJFIS01. Next base: position 275 of record JAJFIS010000031.1, read on the forward strand.
AGTACGGCAAAGCGCACGGGCGCTCTTGTACGTGGTCCTATTCCGATGCCGACCCGAATTGAAAAATTCACGGTTCTGCGCGGTCCCCACGTTGACAAGAAATCTCGTGAGCAATTCGAAATACGCACGCACAAACGTCTGCTTGATATCGTTGACCCAACCCCACAAACCGTGGACGCGCTGATGAAGCTCGATCTGGCTGCTGGTGTTGACGTCGAGATCAAGCTGCAAGGGTAATGATAATGCGTACAGGTTTGATAGCAAAAAAAATAGGTATGACCCGCATCTTTAATGATGCTGGCATGCATGTACCGGTAACGGTGCTACAGCTGGATAATTGCCAGGTGATAGCACAGCGTACCGAGGAAAAAGATGGTTATACCGCCCTTCAATTGGGTGTAGGTACAGCCAAAGTGAAACGTGTCTCAAAGGCTATGCGCGGCCATTTTGCCAAAGCAGAAGTTGAGCCAAAGCGTAAAGTTACGGAATTCCGCGTTAGCGCTGATGCGCTTGTGGAAGTTGGGTCCGAATTAACGGCTGATCACTTCCTAGTTGGTCAAAAAGTTGATGTGGTTGCTACGTCGAAAGGTAAAGGCTTTGCCGGTGCCATGAAGCGTCACAACTTTGGTGGTCTTCGCGCTTCACACGGTGTTTCAATCAGTCACCGTTCACATGGTTCCACCGGTCAATGTCAAGATCCGGGCCGCGTGTTCAAGGGCAAGAAGATGGCTGGCCATATGGGCGATGCTCGCACCACGGTTCAAAATCTTGAAGTTGTTGAAGCACGTTCTGATGAGGGTTTGATCCTAGTTCGCGGCGGTGTGCCGGGTTCTAAAGAGGGTTGGGTGCTTATCTCAGACGCTGTTAAGAAAGCTCTGCCGAAGGGTGTGCCGATGCCGGCAGCTTTTCGCGCACCGAACAAAGTTGAAGAGGCCGTCACTGACGCCGCTCCAGCTGATGAAATGACCGAAGCAGCGGATGCGCCACAAGTGGCAGCGGACGACGCTACAACGGATAAGGAATAAGGCCATGAAAGCCGATGTTCTTACATTAGAAGCCAAAAAGGCTGGCAACGTTGATTTAGACGATGCCATTTATGGCTTGGACGCGCGTGCAGACATCCTGCACCGGGTCGTAAACTGGCAATTAGCCAAGCGCCGTGCAGGCACTCATGCGGTTAAATTCCGTAGTGATATTGCCCGTACTGGTAAAAAATACGGCAACCAAAAAGGCGGAGGCGGTGCACGTCACGGTAACCGTCGCTCCAATATCTTTATTGGTGGTGGTCGTGCGTTTGGTCCTATCCCTCGTGATCATGGTTTCTCTCTTCCTAAGAAGATTAGAGCCCTTGGTCTTAAAACTGCGCTTTCTTCAAAGTTAGCTGGTGGCAAATTGATCGTGGTTGATAGCATTGAGCTAAGCGAAGGCAAGACCAAGCTCTTGGTTGAAAAACTGGGTAAACTTGGCCTTTCAAACGCGCTGTTCATTGATGGTGCTGAAGTGAATGAAAACTTCAAGTTGGCGCTGGCAAACATCCCAAATGTTGATGTGTTGCCGAGCCAAGGTGCAAATGTTTATGACATTCTGCGCCGCGATACTTTGGTTTTGACCAAAGAAGCTATCGCCAAGCTTGGGGAGAGACTGAAATGACATCTCTGAGACATTATGATGTAATCCAAAGCCCAGTGATCACCGAAAAGGCGACGCTTGGTAGTGAATATAACCAAGTGACTTTTAAAGTTTCATTAGACGCAACAAAGCCTGAAATTAAATCAGCTGTTGAAGCGTTGTTTGATGTGAAAGTGAAAAAAGTTACTACGCTGCGCCAGCAAGGCAAGATCAAGCGTTTCAAGGGCATTCAGGGCAAGCGCGCTGAATATAAAAAAGCCACTGTAACATTGGTCGATGGGCACAGCATCGACGTAACGACAGGGGTCTAGGTCAATGGCATTAAAGCAATATAAACCCACGACCCCATCGCAGCGTAATCTTGTTCTTGTGGACCGTACCGGTCTGCATAAGGGCAAGCCAGTTAAAGCGCTGACCGAAGGTCTGACCAAGTCAGGTGGCCGTAATAATACGGGCCGGATTACATCACGTCGCCGTGGTGGTGGTCACAAACGTACATACCGTCAAATTGACTTCAAACGGACGAAGTTTGACATGGTCGCTGTTGTTGAGCGCCTTGAATATGATCCGAACCGGACCGCATTCATTGCCTTGATCAAATATGAAGACGGCGAGCTTGCTTATATCATTGCCCCTCAGCGCTTGGCGCCGGGTGATAAAGTGGTGGCAGGTGAAAAAGTTGACGTGAAGCCCGGCAACTGTATGCGGCTTGCAAACATGCCAATTGGTACCATTATCCATAATGTGGAAATGAAGCCAGGCAAGGGCGCACAGATCGCACGTTCAGCAGGCACATACGCGCAGTTGATTGGACGTGACCGTGGTTACGCCCAGTTGCGTCTATCTTCTGGTGAGCAGCGGATTATTCGCGCTGAATGCCTAGCGTCTGTTGGCGCGGTTTCAAACCCGGATAACCAAAACGCTAAACTTGGTAAAGCTGGCCGTAATCGCTGGTTGGGCAAACGCCCTTCTGTTCGCGGTGTTGCTATGAACCCAGTTGATCACCCACATGGTGGTGGTGAAGGCCGGACCTCTGGTGGTCGTAACCCAGTTACACCTTGGGGTAAGCCAACGAAGGGCAAGCGTACACGCTCTAATAAATCAACCGATAAATACATCGTCCGCTCGCGGCACGAACGTAAAAAACGATAGGGAGCCTAAGTAATGTCACGTTCTGTTTGGAAGGGTCCCTTTGTTGACCTGCCTTTGTTGAAGAAGGTCGAAGCAGCCCAGGAAAGTGGAAAATCATCCGTCACGATCAATACTTGGTCACGCCGGTCCACCATTCTGCCGCAATTCGTCGGTCTTACCTTCAATGTTTATAACGGTAAGAAATTCATTCCTGTTTATGTGTCCGAAGATATGGTCGGCCACAAATTAGGTGAATTCTCGCCAACGCGTACCTATTGGGGTCACGCGGCTGACAAAAAAGCGAAGAGGAAGTAACCGTGGGTAAGCAAGCTGCAAAACGCCGTCAGGCGGATAATGAAGCGATTGCTACGGCAACCATGCTTCGTGGTTCGCCTCAGAAACTAAATCTGGTGGCGACAAGCATCCGTGGGATGAAAGTTGAGAAAGCTTTGGCTTCTTTGTCTTTCAACCGGCGTCGCAATGCGCAAGACGTAAGAAAAGTCCTGCAAAGCGCGATAGCTAACGCGGAAAATAATCATAATCTGGATGTTGATAGTCTTATCGTCGCTGAAGCCAGCGTTGGCAAAGCCTTGACCATGAAGCGTTTCCGCGCTCGTGCTCGTGGCCGTGTTGGTAAGATTGTTAAGCCTTTCAGTCGTCTGCGCATCATTGTGCGCGAAGTTGAGGAGACAGCATAATGGGTCAGAAAGTTAGCCCCATTGGTCTGCGCCTTGGTGTGAATCGCACCTGGGATTCACGTTGGTACGCTGAAGGCGAATCATACGGCAATCTGGTGCATGAAGACTTGAACATTCGTGATTTCGTCAATAAAGAGTTGCCGCAGGCCGGTATTTCTAAAGTGGTGATTGAACGTCCTGCGAAAAAATGTCGTGTGACTATCTATTCAGCACGTCCTGGTGTGATCATTGGCAAGAAAGGTGCGGATATTGAAAAATTACGCGCCAAGATCGCCGCGCGCACCTCTGCTGATGTGACATTGAATATCGTTGAAGTGCGTAAGCCTGAAATTGATGCCAAATTGATAGCAGAAAATATCGCGCAACAGCTGGAACGCCGTGTTGCATTCCGCCGGGCGATGAAGCGGGCTGTTCAAAGCGCGATGCGCCTTGGTGCCCTCGGTATCCGGATCAACTGTGCGGGCCGCCTTGGCGGTGCCGAAATCGCACGGACCGAATGGTACCGCGAAGGCCGTGTGCCATTGCACACCCTGCGGGCTGATATCGATTATGGAACAGCTGAAGCCAACACTGCGTATGGAATATGCGGCATGAAGGTTTGGGTGTTCAAAGGTGAAATCATGGAACATGACCCAATGGCCCACGAAAAGCGCAGCATTGAAGCGCAAAACACTGGTCCATCATCGCGCCGTTAAGTCGCGCAGGGTAAGAGGAGCGACACACTATGTTGCAACCGAAAAAAACGAAATTCCGTAAGGCCCATAAAGGCCGTATCCACGGAAATGCAAAAGGCGGAACTGATCTGAACTTTGGCCAATTTGGCTTAAAGGCAACAGACCCGGGCCGCATTACGGCGCGCCAAATTGAAGCGGCTCGTCGTGCCATGACCCGTCACATGAAACGTGCCGGTAAAGTATGGATTCGCATCTTTCCTGATGTGCCGGTTTCTGCGAAACCTGCGGAAGTCAGGATGGGTAAAGGTAAAGGTTCAACAGACTATTGGGCATGCCGGGTCAAGCCAGGCCGGGTTATGTTTGAGGTCGACGGGGTCTCGGAAGAGGTTGCCCGTGGAGCATTTGAACGCGCTGCTGCGAAATTGCCAATTGGCACTCGCATCATCCAGCGCCAACATTAATTGATCGGAGGCTGATATAATGAAAGCTGCAGATCTTCGTGCCAAGACGTCAGATGAGCTCAAAACTGAGCTCGGAGACCTGAAAAAAGAGCAGTTTAATCTGCGTTTTCAGGCGGCGTCTGGTCAGCTTGAAAATACGGCTCGTGTCCGTGAAGTTCGTCGCGACATTGCTCGCATTCGTACGATCCTCACATCACAAGCCAGCGCGTAAGGGGCTAATGAAATGCCAAAACGTATCCTGCAAGGCGAAGTCGTGAGCGACAAGACCGACAAAACCGTAGTGGTTAAAGTCGAGCGTAAGTTCCCGCATCCGCTTGTAAAGAAAATTGTGCGCCGTTCTAAGAAGTACCATGCACATGATGAAAACAACCAATTTAAGGTTGGGGACATCGTTCGAATTCAAGAATGTCGTCCTGTTTCTAAACTCAAGTCATGGCGTGTTGTGGCTGATTAGACTTTAAGTCTGTCATCATACACTCCTGACATAACGAATAAGGGTTAAACCCATGATTCAAATGCAAACCAACCTCGACGTGGCCGACAACTCCGGGGCCAAGAGGGTGCAGTGCATTAAGGTCCTTGGTGGATCTAAGCGTAAAACTGCCGGGGTCGGAGACGTTATCGTTGTCTCCGTCAAAGAAGCGATTCCACGGGGTCGTGTAAAAAAGGGTGATGTGCACAGAGCTGTTATTGTGCGCACCGCTAAAGAAGTGCGTCGGGCTGATGGTACCACCATTCGTTTCGACCGGAACGCAGCTGTGCTGGTTAACAAAACCCATGAGCCAATTGGCACACGGATTTTTGGCCCAGTTGTGCGCGAATTGCGTGCCAAGAAGCACATGAAAATCATTTCACTTGCTCCGGAGGTGCTGTAATTATGGCCGCGAAACTTAAGACAGGTGACAAGGTCGTCGTCATTGCCGGTAAAGATAAAGGCAAGCACGGCGAAATATTGTCAGTTAACCCGGCTCAAGGCCGCGCTGTTGTCCAAGGTGTAAACCTTGCCAAGAAGCACACCAAGCCTTCGCAAGCGGGCGCTGGTGGTATTGAAACCAAAGAAGCCGCTATCCAACTGTCCAATCTTATGATTGAAGACCCGAAGGATGGCACACCGACCCGTGTTGGTTTTAAAAAGGTAGACGACAAAAAAGTTCGTTTTGCCAAGAAATCAGGAGAGCTGATCGATGGCTAAATCAACAGCTCCTCGTCTGCGTCAAATGTATGACGAGACAATCCGCGCTGCCATGACTGAGCAGTTCGGATATAAAAACAGTATGATGGTTCCTAAACTGGACAAGATCGTTATCAACGTTGGTGTTGGTGAGGCTGCTCAGGATAAGAAGAAGATCGAGCGCGTTGTGCGTGAAATAACTTTAATATCTGGCCAAAAGCCAGTGGTTACAGTTGCTCGGAAATCAATCGCTGGCTTTAAGCTGCGCGATGACATGCCCATTGGTGTGAAGGTAACCCTTCGCGCTGAGCGTATGTATGAGTTCCTTGATCGGCTTGTTACGATTGCCCTGCCGCGCGTTCGGGACTTTCAAGGCGTAAACGCTAAGTCTTTTGATGGTCGGGGCAATTTTGCCATGGGCCTGAAAGAACAGCTTGTTTTCCCTGAAATCAACTATGATGACGTTGATGAAATTCGGGGCATGGACATAGCGATCTGTACGACGGCGAAAACCAATGAAGAAGCTAAAGCGCTTCTAGCTGGTTTTTCCATGCCGTTTAAAAATTAACGGTATCGTCAGAAGGATTTAAATTATGGCTAAAGTTAGTGCCGTCGAAAAAAATGAACGCCGCAAGCGTCTGGTAGCAAAATATGCTGCTAAACGAGCCGCGCTCAAAGCAATCATCAAGGATAAGTCGCTACCGGACGACGAACGCTGGATGGCTTCCATGCAGCTTTCGCAACTGCCGCGTGACAGTGCAGCAATGCGCGTCCGCAACCGTTGCCAAGTAACGGGTCGTCCCCGTGGTAATTATCGTAAATTTAAAATGTCTCGTATCGCACTGCGCGATCTGGCCTCTGATGGCAAGATCCCTGGTGTGGTTAAGTCAAGCTGGTAAGGAGGTTATGACATGTCGATGACCGATCCAATCGGCGATATGCTGACAAGAATTCGCAACGGTTTGCAAGCTGGCAAATCTGTTGTTCAGTCACCTGCATCGAACACACGTCAACGTGTTTTGGATGTGTTGGAGCGTGAAGGCTACATCCGGGGTTATGAGCGTAATGCGCTTGATAACAATAAATCGGAATTGCATATCGAATTAAAATATCATGAAGGTAACCCTGTGATTAACACGCTAAGTCGTGTATCTAAGCCGGGTCGCCGTGTGTATAGCTCCGTGCGTGATCTTCCGCGCGTCCATAATGGTTTGGGTATTTCCATCGTTTCGACACCAAAAGGTGTTTTGAGCGATGCAGAAGCCCGTGACCAGAATGTGGGCGGCGAGATCCTTTGCACGGTATTCTAATCTGGAGAGGATGAGTAATGTCTCGTATCGGTAAAAAAGCAGTAGCAGTACCTGCTGGTGTAACCGCGACCCTCAACGGATCAGAATTGACCGTAAAAGGGCCCAAAGGCGAGCTAGCAATGTCATTTGTTGCTGAGGTTTCTGCATCTCAGGGCGAAAAAGGCATTGAAGTTCTGCCTGCTGACCAAACAAAGCGCGCACGCTCCATGTGGGGTATGCAGCGTACAATGGTTGCTAATTTGATGGAAGGTGTAACCTCCGGATTTTCCAAGAAATTGGAAATAAACGGGGTTGGTTACCGGGCAGCGTTAAAGGGTAAATCCCTGAACCTGCAGCTTGGTTTCAGCCATGACGTGGACTTCCCGATCCCTGAAGGCATTAAAATTGAATGCCCGGATCAGACCACGATCATTATTTCTGGTATCGACAAACAAAAAGTCGGCCAGACGGCAGCTAAAATTCGTGAATATCGCAAGCCAGAACCATATAAAGGCAAGGGTATTAAATACGATAATGAATATATCTTCCGTAAGGAAGGTAAGAAGAAGTAATGGTGGTATAAATGGCTATTCATCTGTCTCTATTCGAACGGCGTCGCCAGCGTAACCGCAATCAGCTCAAAAAAAGAGCTGGCGGGCGGCCGCGCCTTTCTGTCCACCGTACCAACCTGCACATCTATGCTCAAATCATAGATGACACGCAGGGTGTTACACTCGCTGCCGCTTCCACACTGGAAAGCGATTTGCGTAAAGATAACGGAAGCAACAAAGGTTCTGCAACCAATGTTGGTAAGTTGATTGCCGAGCGTGCCAAGGCTGCCGGCGTCGATCAAGTAGTGTTTGACCGAGGTGGCTATATTTACCATGGCCGGGTTAAAGCACTTGCTGAAGCGGCGCGTGACGGCGGCCTGGACTTCTAAGGCTTATAAAAGGAAAGGATGTTCCATATGGCTCGCCCAGAACGCAATCGCGAAGAAAGCGAATTAATTGAGAAACTGGTTCACATTAACCGTGTGGCCAAAGTAGTAAAAGGTGGTCGCCGTTTCGGTTTTGCGGCACTTGTTGTTGTAGGAGACCAACGTGGTCGTGCAGGCTTCGGCCATGGCAAGGCGCGGGAAGTTCCCGAAGCTATCCGTAAAGCAACTGAAGCTGCCAAGCGCAACATGGTTCGTGTACCTCTACGGGAGGCTCGTACGCTTCATCATGACGTGCACGGTCGCCACGGTGCTGGCAAGGTGCTTATCCGCACAGCTGTTCCCGGCACCGGCATTATTGCTGGTGGTCCGATGCGTGCGGTATTTGAAGCGCTCGGTGTTCATGACGTTGTTACCAAGTCGCAAGGGTCTGCAAACCCTTACAACATGGTACGCGCAACGTTTGATGCATTGAAGCGTCAAGTATCCCCTCGCCAAGTAGCTGCCAAGCGTGGCCGCAAGGTTGCCGATATCGTGGCTCGCCGCGGTGATGTAAAAACTGTGAAGGCTGTTGAAGCTGACGCAGCTCTGCAGACGGAGTAGTACCCATGGCTGCTAAGAAAAAAGCAATAGTTACTGTCACTCAGATCGGAAGCCCGATCCGGAGACAGCAATATCAGCGTCAAACCCTCATTGGTCTTGGTCTAAATAAGATGCACAAGACCAGCGAGTTGGAAGACACGCCATCTGTTCGTGGCATGATCAACAAGGTGCACCATCTCGTGCGCGTTGAAGAGTAAGCTCGAGCGAAGGAATAGAGTTATGAAACTTAATGAATTGCACGATAATGACGGTGCTCGTAAAAGCCGGATGCGTGTGGGCCGTGGTATAGGCTCAGGCAAAGGTAAAACAGCGGGTTCAGGTCACAAAGGTCAAAAGGCACGCTCAGGCGTTGCTATTAAGGGCTTTGAGGGTGGTCAGATGCCGATTTATCGTCGTCTACCAAAGCGGGGCTTTAATGCGCTCAACTCCAAACAGTTTGAAGTTGTGAACATTGGCCGTCTGCAAAAAGCTATTGATGCGGGTGTGCTGGATGCAGCAACCCCGATCACGATTGAAGTGCTAGTTGAAAAAGGGCTTGTTGGTAAAGTTACCGATGGTGTCCGACTGCTGGCTAAAGGCGCGATTTCTGCAAAAATAGATATCGCTGTCACCGGCGCTTCGAAGTCAGCTATTGCAGCTGTCGAAAAAGCTGGCGGAAAAGTAACTGTAGCAGCTGCTGAGTAATTCTCAGCAGTGCGCCACTCTTTTTTGGGCGGCAATGTTACAAAATTGGGATTAATCCCGTGGTCCACAGTGGGCCAAATATGTTTTAGGGCAAAGGGTTGAAACTTTGGCCTGAATTGCTATTTGGAAATGATGACATTTAGCATCATCATATTGTGGGTAGGAGTGTGGTTTTATGGCTTCAGCGGCAGAACAGTTAGCTGCGAATATTAATTTTGGCTCGATTGCTAAGGCAGAAGAGCTGAAAAAGCGTATCTGGTTCGCCCTTGGCGCACTGGTCGTTTACCGTTTTTGCAGCTATATCACTCTGCCCGGTGTTGACCCGGTCCAGTTGAAGATTTTGTTCGAGCGCATGCAAGGTGGCTTTCTGGATATGGTGAATACCTTCTCCGGTGGTTCGCTGCAGCGGATGAGCATCATTGCCTTGAACATTATGCCCTATATTTCTGCTTCAATCATTATGCAGTTGATGACCAGTATGTCATCGAAACTGGCACAATTGAAAAAAGAAGGCGAGCAGGGTCGCAAAAAGATCAACCAATATACCCGCTATGGCACCGTGCTTTTGACCGTCGTGCAAGGCTTCACACTTGCTAAGGGCTTGGAAGCGGGCGGTGTTGTTACAGACCCGGGCTGGTTCTTTGAACTGACAACCGTGGTCACGCTTGTGGGCGGCACCATGTTCTTGATGTGGTTAGGTGAGCAAATCACTCAGCGTGGTATTGGTAACGGCATCTCCCTGATTATTTTTGCAGGCATCGTGGCTGAACTGCCCGGTGCGCTGGCACAAGCTTTCGAGCTCAACAGCCAAGGTTCCATGACGCTCGCTGTATTGTTGGCTATTTTGGTGGGCTCTGCGGGGCTTATCTGGTTTATCGTTCTCTGTGAGCGGGCGCAGCGCCGTATTCTCGTGCAATATCCCAAGCGCCAAACCGCGCGTGGTGGGGGCATGCAGGCTGAAACATCGCATTTGCCAATGAAGCTGAATGTGGCTGGTGTTATCCCGCCGATTTTTGCCAGCTCGCTTTTGATGATGCCGCTTAGTGTTGCGCAATTTTATGCTGCGACCGAAGATGCACCACTTTGGTTGACCACCTTGACGTCTTATATGGGGCAAGGCCAGCCGATTTATATTGCGCTTTATGTGCTGTTGATCGTTTTCTTCTGTTTCTTCTACACGTCTATTCAGTTTAACCCTGAAGATGTGGCGGATAACCTGAAAAAGCAAAATGGTTTTGTGGCCGGCATTCGACCGGGTGAACGTACCGCACAATATTTGGATTATGTTTTAACGCGTCTTACCGTTATCGGTTCAGCCTATTTGGCGGTGGTCTGTGTGATTCCCGAAGTTTTAATCAGCAATGCATCCATTCCTTTCTATATTGGCGGTACCAGCCTGTTGATTGTGGTGAATGTGACCATGGATACGGTTGGTCAGATCCATAGCCATTTGATGGCGCAGCAATATGAAAGCCTTATTAAGAAATCGAAAATCCGGGGGAAACGTCGGTGATCTTGATACTGTTTGGCCCTCCCGGTGCTGGTAAAGGCACACAGGCACAGCGCTTGGAAAAATCGCATGGACTTGTGCAATTATCCACTGGCGATATGTTACGTGCTGCAGTGACTGCAAAAACCGAGAATGGTGTGCGGGCGCAGGAAAAAATGGCGTCGGGCAAATTAGTATCAGATGATATTGTGATCGGTATCATTAATGAGCGGATCGCTGCAGAAGATTGTAAGGGTGGTTTTATTCTCGATGGTTTCCCGCGCACGGCTGCGCAGGCCGAAGCCTTGGATGAAATGCTAAATGAACAAGGCCTGAAATTGGATCATGTAATCCTAATGAGGGTCGATGACGACGCGCTGGTTGATCGGGTTTCCGGTCGATTTGCGTGCGGTGCCTGTGGCGCTGGCTATCACGATAGTTTTAAACCTACAAAGGTTGAAGGTGTTTGTGATGAATGTGGGGCTACTGATTTCAGTCGCCGCAAAGATGATAATAGGGAGACCGTGGCAACGCGTTTGACAGCATATTACGCTGACACCGCACCAGTGTTGCCATATTATTCCGAACAGGGTGTTTTGACGCAAGTTGATGGCATGGCAGGGATCGATGAGGTTGCTGCTGAAATTGCTAGTGTTCTGGACGCTTAAAAAAAGTGTAACCGGGTGTTGACGGCGGGGCTTTAATGCATATAATCCCCGCTTTTGGCGCGTTCCCCGTGTTATGGACGTTGTTGTGTTATGTAATGATCAGGAGAAACGATCGTGGCACGTATTGCAGGCGTAAATATTCCAACCAATAAAAGGGTTGAAATTGCGCTAACTTATATTCATGGAATTGGTCATACATCGGCCAAGGACATTTGCTCTAAACTCGGCTTTCCTTTTGAGCGCCGGGTTAATGAATTGTCGGATGCGGAAGTTATCCAAATTCGCGAAATGATTGATGGCGACTTTAAAGTGGAGGGTGACCTTCGCCGTGAAGTAGCTATGAACATCAAACGTTTGATGGACCTCAAGACTTATCGTGGGCTTCGTCATCGGATGAAATTACCTACTCGTGGTCAGCGGACGCATACAAATGCCCGCACGCGTAAGGGTAAAGCCGTCGCTATTGCCGGTAAGAAGAAATAATTTATTTAACAAAAGCTGTTTAGGACTTCCATAGTACTATACAAATCAGAAGGGTCTGACTGAGATGGCTAAAGAACCAACTCGAATTAAGCGTCGCGAACGCAAGAACATCAGCAATGGTGTTGCGCATGTGAACGCTTCTTTTAACAACACCATGGTTACCATTACCGACGTCCAGGGCAATGCTATCTCCTGGTCATCTGCGGGCATGATGGGCTTTAAAGGGTCTCGTAAATCCACGCCTTATGCTGCGCAGGTTGCCGCTGAAGACGCGGGTAAAAAGGCACAAGATCACGGTGTTAAAACACTTGAAGTAGAGGTTAAGGGGCCGGGCGCTGGTCGCGAATCGGCTCTGCGGGCGCTTCAGTCCATTGGCCTTACCATCACCTCAATTCGTGATGTCACATCGATACCCCATAATGGGTGTCGTCCACCGAAACGTCGCCGCGTCTAAGGCGGGTGAGTAGTTTACATAACTAATTGCCCATTAGGGCGTTGAAGGCGAGGGATATATCGTGATCCAAAAAAACTGGCAGGAACTGATTAAACCAAATGGTCTGACCATTGAACCGGGCGCTGACCCATTGCGTAAAGCAAAGCTTGTCGTGGAGCCGCTAGAGCGGGGCTACGGTCAAACACTGGGCAATAGCTTGCGCCGGGTGCTTTTGTCATCGCTGCAAGGTGGTGCTGTAACCAGCATTCAGATCGAAGGTGTTTTACATGAATTTTCGTCCGTACCGGGTGTACGCGAAGATGTGACAGACATTGTTTTGAATATTAAACAACTTCCCGTGCGGGTAACAGCAGATACAGACAAGCGTTTGCATCTGACGGCGACCGGACCCGGCGAAGTTAAGGCAAGCCAAATCAGTGAAGTTGCTGATGTGGAAATCCTTGATAAAGAACTGGTGATTTGTCACCTGGACGAAGGCGCGACCTTAAATATGGAGCTGACCGTGGCAAGCGGCAAGGGCTATGTTTCAGCAGATCGCAACCGTCCTGATGATGCACCAATTGGTCTTATTCCAATTGATGCGCTCTATAGCCCGGTTACCAAAGTTAGCTACAAAGTAGAGAATACTCGCGAGGGTAAAGTTCTGGACTATGATAAGCTTTCTATGGAAGTTGAAACGGATGGTACCGTTACACCAGAAGATTCAATCGCTTTTGCATCCCGCATTCTGCAAGACCAATTGCAATTGTTCATCAACTTCGATGAGCCAGAGCCAACGGTTGTGGATAAAGGTGATGAAGAGCCTGAGATCAACAGGCAATTATTGCGCAAAGTGGATGAGCTTGAGCTATCTGTTCGGTCGGCCAATTGCCTTAAGAACGATAATATTGTTTATATTGGCGATTTGGTTCAGAAAACTGAAGCAGAGATGCTACGGACACCAAACTTTGGCCGTAAATCATTGAATGAAATTAAGGAAGTTCTATCCACCATGGGCTTGCGCCTTGGCATGGAGCTACCGGCTTGGCCGCCTGAAAACATCGAAGAGATGGCCAAGAAGTTGGAACAAGAATTTTAAAAACCTCCCCTCTTGCATTAAGAGGGGCCACCTGCTGGTACTATGCTCCGGGATGTATGCTGGAGCACAAGGCCGGATAGGCAAATAAGGAGATGACCAATGCGTCACCGCAAAGCTGGGCGTAAGCTCAATAGAACTTCTAGCCACCGTAAGGCTATGTTTATCAATATGGCTCAGGCCCTCGTTAAGCATGAGCAGATTGTAACAACCTTGCCAAAGGCCAAAGATTTGGCGCCGATCGTTGAAAAACTGATCACTCTGGGTAAAAAAGGTGGCCTTGCCAACCGCCGTTTGGCGATAGCCCGTCTGCAAGACGAAGCAATGGTTGCTAAATTATTTGATGAGCTGGCCACCCGCTATGCAGAACGCTCTGGTGGTTACACCCGCGTTTTGAAAGCCGGATACCGGTACGGCGATAACGCACCAATGGCTGTTATTGAACTGGTGGAACGCAATGAAGATGCCAAAGGCATGGACAGCGGCCCCCTTGATGAAGAGATGGGTGAAGACGAAGCAGCTTAAGGCTCTTTGTTCCTGATATAAGTTTAAAAGGCGGCTCAGCTAGGGTCGCCTTTTTCTATTTTATCCAGCATGGGTAGACGCGGCATAGCATGTCAAAGATCCCATTGCCGCAATATCGCCCAGTTTACTCTTCATTTTAAGTGGATAATAATGCATTTAATGCCTCTTGCATGCAGCGTCGAATAAGGCCAAATTGCAATGATAGACACGATAAGCGGAGTTAAGGATCCATGAAGCGAATAATAAGCCTGTTAATGGTCGGAATGTTTGCGGCAATATCGCCTGCAACCGCGCAAGACGTTGAAGAGCCCTTGGGCGAAGAAGCTGCCGTGAGGCAGCAGCCTGATGATCCGATCCAATTGCGCCGGGTGCCCGATAGCATGATAGAGGCAAAACTGTCTTTTGCGCCGCTCGTTGGCCATGCCGCACCTGCGGTGGTTAATATCTATACCCGTAAAATTGTCCAAACGCGTCGGTCTTCTATGCTTGATGATCCGATGTTTAAGCGTTTCTTTGGTGATAAATTTAGTTTCGGTGCGCCGCAAAAAAGGGTGCAAGGGTCATTGGGCTCTGGCGTTATTGTGCGTAGCAGCGGTGTCATTGTAACCAATAACCATGTGATCGACGGTGCGGATCAAATTACGGTGGTGCTATCTGATCGCCGGGAATTTGAAGCGACATTAATATTGGCGGACGCGCGTACCGACTTAGCGATCTTGAAAATAACGCCGAATGAGGATGATAACCTCGCGACCCTCAGCCTTTCTGATTCTGATGATATTTTGGTGGGTGATATGGTTTTGGCCATTGGCAATCCTTTTGGTGTTGGTCAAACGGTAACCAGCGGTATTGTTTCTGGCACGGCGCGCACCCAAAAGGGCATTTCTGACTTGGGCTTTTTCATCCAGACCGACGCAGCTATTAACCCCGGCAATTCGGGCGGGGCGCTTGTTTCGATGGATGGCACTTTGCTCGGCATTAATTCGGCGATTTACAGTCGCTCGGGCGGTTCCAACGGCATCGGCTTTGCCATTCCGGCCAACATGGTGCGTACCGTATTGCGCGCCGCCCTTGATGAAGGCGAGCTAGCACGGCCATGGCTTGGCATTCGCGGGCAATCGGTCACGGCGGAACTTGCTGATGGTTTGGGGCTCACGCGCCCCGGCGGTGTGCTGGTTGATATGGTGTGGCCCGAAAGCCCAGCTGACTATGCGGGCATAAGAAGCGGTGATGTGGTCATGGGCGTTGATGGCCGCGAGGTGATCGATAAGGGCGGGTTGAACTACCGCGTTGCCACCCAAGAGGAAGACGCCATTGTGCCCGTTAGCATTTTGCGTGATGGTGAGATGGTATCATTGGATGTTCCCCTAGCCTTACCGCCAGAAAGTCCGCTTAGAGCAATAACCCTGCTTGATGGACGGCACCCGTTCCAAGGGGTTAGTGTTGGCAATCTATCTCCGCGCTTTAATGAAGAGTTGAAAATTGACCCCTTTGTCAGCGGCGTGATGGTGCTGCGTCTGACCCGCCGTACACCGGCGGCTCGCTATCAATTTTTACACGCGGGTGACCTGTTGCTAGAAATTAATGGCCAGACGATAAATCAGGTCGCGGATGTGGAGGCTGCACTGGACGATAGTGCGGAAGAATATTTATACCGCATCAATCGCCGGGGTATCTTGCAGGACTGTATAATCATTCCAAACCAGTCGTACCGTTGCCGGCAGGCGGGTCGGTGAGCGACCTTTTTGCCAGCGCAGGCATGGGCGATGATGCGCCGCGCCCACTGGCAGACAGGTTAAGACCCAAGGCTCTCACCGAAGTTGTCGGCCAAGATCATTTGATCGGCGAAGCGGGTCCACTCGGGCGGATGGTGAAAAGCGGTAAGCTTGCAAGTGTTGTTCTGTGGGGCCCACCGGGCACAGGCAAGACAACCATCGCCCGGCTGCTCGCAGATCATGGTAATTTACATTTCGAGCAGATTAGCGCCATTTTCTCTGGCGTCGCGGACTTGAAGAAGATTTTTGCCGCCGCTGAGGCCAAGCGCTTAAGCGGGCAGGGCACCTTGCTTTTTGTTGATGAGATCCACCGCTTTAACCGCGCCCAACAAGATGGTTTTTTGCCTTTCGTGGAAAATGGCACCGTTGTGCTGGTCGGGGCAACGACCGAAAATCCATCCTTTGAGCTTAACGGAGCGCTGCTAAGCCGGATGCAAGTCTTGGTGCTGAAGCGGCATGATGACAGTTCCCTTGATGCCTTAATGGACCGCGCCGAAGCGGATATGAACCGCACTCTGCCCTTAGACGCCGATGCACGAGAGACCTTAAAGGCGATGGCGGACGGCGATGGGCGTTATCTTTTAAACTGCGCTGAGACCTTGTTCGACCTGGTATCAGGCGGTGAAAAACTGGATATCAAGGCGCTTGGCGAGTTGATGCAAAAGCGCGCACCTATCTATGACAAAAATAAAGAAGAACATTATAACCTGATCAGCGCTTTGCATAAGTCCTTGCGAGGCTCTGACGCCGATGCCGCGCTTTATTGGCTATCTCGCATGTTGGTGGGCGGCGAAGACCCGGTTTATATCATCCGGCGGCTCGTGCGTTTTGCCAGCGAGGACATCGGCCTGGCGGACCCGCAGGCGCTAGTTCAATGTTTGGCGGCTAAAGACGTTTATATGTTTCTTGGCAGCCCAGAAGGCGAGCTTGCCATAGTGCAGGCTGTTATTTACCTTGCAACTGCCCCTAAATCAAATGCTGCTTATATGGCCGAAAAAGGGGCAAAAAGCCTTGCGCGCAAAACTGGATCGCTAGCGCCGCCCGCGCATATTTTAAATGCCCCCACCGATATGATGAAAGACCTTGGTTACGGCAAAGGCTATGCCTATGACCATGACAGCGCTGATGGTTTTTCCGGTCAGGATTATTTCCCGGATAGTTTGGATCGCAGCACGTTGTATGTGCCCAAAGAGCGAGGCTTCGAGCGTGAAATTAAGAAGCGCTTAGATTACTGGGCGAAATTGCGGGCTGAATTATAAATAACTGGAACTGGTATCTGTTGGCGCTTTCGCTTATGGTGCGCGAAAATGAAGGCTTGATTTATGGCCTGATGCTAAAAGCTGGAGAAAAGCAACATGCGAATGATTTTGGCGATAGCGCTTGGCGGTGCCTTTGGTGCTGTTTCGCGCCACTTTATTGCAGCAGCCGTTGGTCGCCAAATGGGGCACGGCTTTCCGTGGGGGACGCTCGCGGTCAATCTGCTCGGCAGCTTTATCATGGGTTTCATGATCGTTTATTTCACCCACCGGTTAAATCTGTCAAATGAAGTAAAAGCCCTGATCACAGTTGGCTTTTTAGGCAGCCTTACGACATTTTCTACCTTCTCGATGGAAATTGGCAAGTTTATTGAAACCGCACAATATGGAAGTGCCGCCATTTATATTGGTGTCTCTGTGGTTATTGGCGTAGCGGCATTATTTTTGGGTATGACGACGGGAAGGCTGTTGGTGTGAGTGAGGAGAAAAGGGAAACCGGTAAGGGTGTTCAAAAAATTACCGTTACTGAAAGTGATGTTGGTATAACGCTGGACCGTTGGTTCAAGCGCAATGTGCCAGAACTTACCTTTGGGCGTCTGCAAAAACTGATGCGCAAGGGTGACGTGCGGCTCGACGGCAAGCGTGTCAAGGGCAAGGAAAAATTGGAAGTGGGACAAGTGGTGCGGGTGCCGCCGATTGGTGTTGTACCGCCCCAGCCCGTGCGGGAAGCCAAGAGCTTAAGTGACGCTGACATTCAAGAAATTCAAAATATGGTTCTTTATATGGATGATAGCGTCATTGTGCTGAACAAGCCTCCGGGCCTGGCCACCCAAGGTGGCACGGGGCAGACCCGCCATATTGATGGGCTGCTGGAAGGCTTGCGTTATGGCAGTGAACACCGGCCACGCTTGGTCCACCGGCTAGATAAAGACACATCGGGCGTATTGCTCATCGGTCGCAGCCCCAATGCTTCATCAGCGCTCGCCAAAGGCTTTCAAAGCAAGACCTGTGATAAACGCTATTTTGCACTGGTTGTTGGTGTGCCGGATGAACGGCGGGGGCGCATCAAGCTGACGATGGAAAAAGTGCCGGGTAAATACGGCGAGAAAATGGAAGTCACCAAAGACGGTAAAAAGTCGATGACCGATTATTTTGTCGTCGAAAGCGCTGCACAGCGCACGGCGTGGCTGGCGCTGAAGCCCCATACAGGGCGAACCCATCAATTGCGCTTACATACTGCCGAAATGGGCACACCCATCGTTGGGGACGGCAAATACGGCGGCGCAGAGGCATTTCTAACTGGTTCTATCAGCCGCAAGTTACATCTTCACGCCCGTTTCATATCATTTCCCCACCCAAACGGCGGCATGATGACCGCCACCGCCCCCTTGCCGGACCATATGAAGGCATCATTTGAGATGCTCGACTTTGATCTCGACAGTTATGAGGACTTATTTACTGAGGATAGTATGTGATGGCGCCAAACCATTTAGTGCTGTTCGACTGTGATGGAACGCTTGTTGACGGTCAGCATATGATTGTTGCGGCCATGCAAAGGGCGTTTGAAGATCGAAATTTACCTGAAGTGGCATCGGCAGACGTGCGGGCCATCATTGGCTTGTCGCTGCATGAAGCGATGGCTCAATTGTTACCAGACGCTGACATGGCTTTTCACGCAGTGATGGCCGAGCAGTATAAAAGCAGCTTTGCTGATATGCGCCGGGCGGGTGAAATGCAAGAAGAGCCGCTTTATGAAGGCACCATCGAAGCATTGAAGATGCTTGATAGTGCTGGATATTTGCTGGGCGTCGCCACCGGTAAATCTCAGCGCGGTTTAGACCGGGTTTTAAGCGAGCATGAAATAACCCATATGTTTGTCACCAAACAAACAGCAGACTATCACCCCAGCAAGCCCCATCCATCGATGGCTGAAACGGCGATGGCCGAGGCGGGCGCAACCCCAGCCACAACTATTATGGTTGGGGACACCAGTTATGATATGATGATGGGAGCCGCCGCTGGTACGCATGTTTTGGGTGTCAACTGGGGGTATCACCACCGAGGTATTTTGCTTGAGAGTGGTGCAAGCCATGTGGCAGAGAGCTATAGTTTAGTACCAGCACTTGTTGCGAAAATATTTGAAGGGGATGGACATGCCGGATGAGCCGTTGGATGATTATAAGCCACCAAAACCCAATGTTATTTTTCTAATATTTGCATTCATTTCTATGTTGGCTGCTGTGGCGGTCTATGCTTATGAAGATGATTTGCTTGTGAATTCAAGCAAAGCTGGTTTTGCAGTGGGTCTTTTGTTGCTGGTGCTTTTAACCCTATTTTTCATGCTTTGTTTTCGTAACCCCGTCTTGGGGGACCGGGTTTTGGGAAAGCGGGGTACTGTAAGCAAAGATGAAACAAGCGGCTTTAAATATACAGGTGGTTTCAAGGCCGATTCTGCGATGGATGAAAAACGATTAAACAGCAGCCGAAAGTCGGCCCGCGCAACACGCAAAAAATTCGCAGCCACCCAGCGGGAAATGGACGCGGGGAAAAATGATCCTAAGCGAGGGCCTCATTGATGAAGCGTTTCTATGAGACGGTTGAGGTAGCGCCAAGCGAAGGCGGACATCAAATATTATTGGATGGTCGTACGGTGAAAACCCCGAGCAAGGCTCTGTTGATGTTGCCCACTGTTGCACTGGCCGAGGCTGTTGCCGATGAATGGCGGGCGCAGGGTGAAGTTATAAACCCACACGGAATGCATTTAACCAAGCTGGCGAACACAGCGACCGACCGGGTGGTTGTCCGCGCGCATGTTGTTGCTGCTGAAGTGGCAGGTTTCGGAGGTACGGACCTTATTTGTTACCGTGCCACCCACCCTCAAGCGCTTGTGGATCGCCAAGCGCAGGTCTGGGACCCCTATGTGGTTTGGGCAGCCGATGCACTGGGGGCTGATTTAGTGGTAACCCACGGCATCACCCATGTGGCGCAATCGACAGAAACTTTGGCGGCTTTTGTTGCTGCTGTTGATGCTTGCTCGGCGCATGCGCTAACGGGCCTGCACGGCTTGACCACTGCATTTGGCTCTTTAACCTTGGGGTTGGCACACTTGAAAGGCTTTGTGGCCTTTGAGGCTGCGTGGGATGCATCACAACTGGATGAGAATTTTCAAGTGGAACAATGGGGCGAGGATGCGGAAGCCACCGCGCAGAGAAAAGCGCTCTACGCAGATGCACAAGCAGCGAGCGTTTTTTTGAGCCATTTGGTTTAAATCTGGAAATCATATAGAAATAGCGCTACACAACAATTTCGGTTTTGGGCAGAGGCATTGTTGGATGCCAACGACAGATAAGGTTGATCGATGAAGGATATTCTTGAACGACTTGAAGAAAAGCGGGCAGAAGCGAAGCTTGGTGGTGGGCAACGCCGGATTGATGCGCAACACGCCAAAGGCAAGCTGACCGCACGCGAACGCATTGATCTTTTATTAGATGAAGAAAGCTTTGAAGAATTAGATACCTTTGTGGTCCACCGCTGTCATGACTTTGATATGGAAAAAAACAAAGTCGCGGGCGACGGAGTTGTTACGGGTTCCGGCACCATCAATGGCCGCTTGGTTTATGTTTATGCTCAAGACTTTACCGTTTTTGGTGGGTCCCTGAGCGCAACCCATGCCCAGAAGATACTGAAAGTGATGGATATGGCGCTCAAAAACCGGGTGCCGGTGATTGGCCTTAGCGATAGTGGCGGCGCCCGCATTCAGGAAGGCGTGGCCGCCCTTGGTGGGTACGCTGATATTTTTCAGCAGAATGTGCTGGCGTCTGGCGTTATTCCGCAAATAAGTGTGATCATGGGCCCCTGCGCGGGGGGCGCGGTTTATAGCCCCGCCATCACTGACTTTATTTTCATGGTGAAAAATACCAGTTATATGTTTGTCACCGGTCCTGATGTGGTCAAAACCGTGACCAATGAGATTGTATCCCAAGAAGAGCTGGGTGGGGCTGTTACCCACACCAGCAAGTCTGGTGTTGCGGACAAAGCCTTTGATAATGATGTAGAATGCCTGGCGCAAATTCGACGTTTCTTTGATTTTCTGCCCCTGCATAACCGGGAAAAAGCACCTCAACGCCCAACTTTTGACTATGATGAGCGGATTGAACAATCGCTTGATACTATAATACCAAGCAACCCGAACAAGCCCTATGATATGCGGGAAGTTATTTTAAAGCTGATCGATGAGGGTGACTTTTTTGAGATGCAGCCCGACTATGCGGCCAATATAATCACCGGCTTTGCCCGCATGGACGGTGAAACGGTGGGTATTGTTGCCAATCAACCGATGGTGCTGGCCGGTTGCCTTGATATTAACAGCAGCAAGAAAGCCGCACGTTTTGTGCGCTTCTGTGACGCCTTTTCAATTCCGCTCATTACCCTTGTTGATGTTCCGGGCTTTTTGCCGGGCACGGCCCAGGAATATGGCGGTATCATCAAGCACGGGGCCAAGTTGCTCTTTGCATACGGCGAAGCAACGGTGCCGAAAATTACCATCATCACCCGCAAAGCATACGGCGGTGCTTATGATGTGATGGCGTCCAAGCATTTACGCGGCGATTTGAACTATGCCTGGCCGACGGCGGAAATTGCCGTCATGGGGGCCAAAGGTGCAGTGGAAATTTTGTACCGTAAGGACAAGGGTGATCCTGAATTGCTCGCGGAACATAGCGAGAAATATGAAGATAAATTTGCCAACCCGTTTGTTGCCGCTGAACATGGATTTTTGGATGAAGTTATTCTGCCGCGCAACAGCCGTAAGCGCATCATTCGTGGGCTTAGGATGCTGGCGAATAAGGACCTGCAAAATCCTTGGAAAAAGCACGATAATATCCCGCTTTAAACAGAGGAAAGCCTGATGGCGCGCCCACTGCCCAAAGATATTGAACAACAAATCGCAGGAACCGCGAAGAAACGTGAGCTTATCTCGGTTGGCTTTATGGGTTTTATCATTGGCACGGCTTTCGGTGCAGGCTTGATGATGGCTTTGAGCGCCATGGGCTCAGGCCTCAATAGCTTATGGTTATTTGCCGGATTGGGGTGCTGTATTGCGGTTTATGTGATGTTGGCGCGGCGCGCAGGCTCAGAATGATTTGATAAAGGAACAGTTATTCCATGTTCAAGAGAATATTAATAGCGAACCGTGGTGAAATCGCCTGTAGAGTTATTCGCAGTGCGAAGGCCATGGGCATAAAAACCGTTGCGGTTTATTCAGACGCCGACGCCGACGCGCTGCATGTGAAGATGGCCGATGAAGCCGTGCATATTGGACCGTCACCAGCGGCAGAAAGTTATTTGCTTGCCGATAAAATTTTGCAAGCCTGCAAGGATACGGGCGCAGAGGCCGTTCATCCGGGTTATGGGTTCCTCTCTGAGCGCGCCGCCTTTGTGGAAGCCGTTCAAGCGGCAGGCATTGTCTTCATCGGGCCTGATGTTCAAGCCATTGAAGCTATGGGCGACAAGATCACCTCGAAAAAACTAGCGGCAGATGCTGGGGTTTCGACCGTGCCGGGGCATATGGGCATTATTAAAGACGCTGATGAAGCGGTAAAAATATCGGCTGCAGTTGGCTATCCTGTAATGCTGAAAGCATCAGCGGGCGGCGGCGGCAAGGGTATGCGCATTGCTTACAGCGATGCAGAAGCCCATGAGGGTTTTACCTCAGCCCAAAATGAAGCGCGATCGAGCTTTGCCGATGACCGGGTGTTCGTTGAAAAATTTATAGAAGAACCGCGCCATATTGAAATTCAGGTGTTGGGCGACAAGCACGGCAATGTCATTTATTTGGGCGAGCGGGAATGTTCCATTCAGCGCCGCCACCAGAAGGTTATTGAAGAAGCACCAAGCCCCTTTTTAGACGAAGCAACCCGCAAGGCCATGGGCGAGCAATCGGTCGCGCTGGCTAAAGCCGTCGATTATTGCAGCGCTGGAACGGTTGAATTTATCGTTGATAAAAACCGTAATTTTTACTTTCTGGAAATGAATACCCGGCTGCAAGTGGAGCATCCGGTGAGCGAATATGTCACCGGTGTTGATCTGGTTGAGCAGATGCTGCGGGTAGCAGCGGGCGAAGAACTATCCATCGCTCAAGATGATGTAACCCTAACCGGCTGGTCGGTGGAGACGCGGGTATATGCCGAAGACCCAATCAGAGGATTTCTGCCCTCCATTGGCCGCTTGACCCATTATATTCCGCCGACGCTGGGTGATGATGTCCGCGTCGATACGGGCGTTTTTGAAGGCGCAGAAATTTCTATGTTCTATGATCCGATGATTGCCAAGCTGGTGACTTACGGTGAGAACCGGGACGCTGCTATCGCCAAGCAACGACGGGCTCTGGATGAATTTTACATTCGCGGTATCGCTCATAATATTCCCTTTTTGTCGGCGCTGATGGCGCACCCTAGGTTCCAATCGGGTGATATAACCACGGCTTTTATTACAGAGGAATACCCCGATGGCTTTTTGGGTGGAGCCTTATCAGAGAGCGTTAAAAGGGCGATGGTGGTTACGGCGACCCTGTTGAATGCGATCGATAAATCCCGCGCGACCCAGCTGGAAGGTCAACTGCTCGATCCCACAGGTCCCCATGAATGTGGCTGGTGTGTCACCATTGACGGTGAGGATATCATGACCTCTATCGTGCCGCTTGAAGATAAAGCCTTGGTCGCCATAGGGCCGGACAAGGCAGAGATTACCTGCGATTGGATGCCGGGGGACCATGTGGTTCAAGCAAATATTGATGGTACTGATTTTGCCATTGAAGTTGACCGTGCCCCCGTGGGTTACCGCATGACCAGCGACGGCGTGACCATGGAAGTGCGGGTGCAAAGCATCCGTGCTGCGACGCTCTATGGCTTTATGCCGGAAAAAGTTGAAGCCGATATGTCGCGCTATCTGCTTTGCCCAATGCCGGGCCTTATTGTCGCGCTGAATGTGGAGGCGGGTGACCAAGTGAAGGCAGGCCAAGCGCTGGCGGTGGTGGAAGCCATGAAGATGGAAAATATCCTGCGGGCTGAAAAAGATGCCGTGGTTAAATCGGTGGAAGCGGCTGAAGGCGATAGCCTGATGGTCGATGCGGTGATATTAGAATTCGAGTGAGGATTAGTACCGTTGGAGGCGCTAGAGTAGAATGTCTAAGCGGTGAGACCGGTATATCTGCTGAATAACAGTGTCATTTAAGCCTAATTTTTCGGCATGTTGCGGCCAGTTTTCAACAGACTTTAGTACTTGCTCAAGGATGGCTTCGGCACGGCCACGCTTCATGAAAGCAGTTTTCGCACATATATTGAAATCATCAAGGGTAAAGTTGTCGGCCTTACCATTCAGAGTCATTTGATGTTTGGATGTCCATGCGCCATACGGGTTATAGCTGTATGTTATGTCATAGGCCGGAGAGAGTGACCATTGACCTGCTTTATTCATCAGAAAGGCTATGTTTTTGACGTGATCATCCTGATTGCGAGCAATGATATTGAATGTCATGCGCCGGAACTGTTCTTCGGTATCATCCATGGATAAGCCGAGTTTGCGGATGGTTTGAAAGGCTTGTTCGTATGAGTAAGCCCCAGCTTTTTTGAAGTCATAATGCTCTATTGAGCCGAAAGATTGCAGGTGATATTTAGAGCCAGAATCTGTGCGATCAAAGCGTTTTGTCATAAAATGACTTCGGCCATTTTCTTTCAGTAAACGACATTCCATCATGTTGATGCCGGCCGCTTTTGCCATTTTATGATAGGCATATTCAATCAACCCATATCCCGAAGGGTCTTCTAGCTCTTTGTCTTTATTACCAGACACTCCGTCAAATTTAAGTAACCAATAGGTAAAGCCTTCCGCTGCCTTGATTTGGCCAGACCGAATTTCATTGGTTGTTTCATTCCACGCAATAACAGCCTTTGCCCGCGCACCGCCAGCCGATGTCCCAACTTGCAGAATTTCCGTCAGCGATGGTTTGACACCAGCGGCAGCGAATGACCCGTGAAATTGGTTGCGCGCCGTTAATATTTCGCTGGCCAAATCAACGAGGGCAGCAATATTCACCGGTCCGGACATTTTGTCTTTTGGTCCTATGGTGGGAACATATTCCAGTGCCCCCATACCACGACTGCCCGTGTAACATAACCGTTCAACAGGGTTAAAGCTTTCTGCTGTTCGGCCATTTGTGGCAAGCCATGCATTTATAAGCGCGTTGCCAAAATCGTCGGGCAATGAATCTGTTAACAGGCCCGGCAAACCATGGAATGTTTCAATGGGTAAAGCTGGGAATGAATATATACGGCGCGACAAAGGCATTTTTAAGGGAGAGATTTCGATCGCACTACGCACAAAATCAGGGTCATATTCAAAATTACCGCGTCTAAGGGTATCATCCCAACTGACGGCACCGATGGTTCTGCCCCACATTTTCACGCTAGCAACCGTCATGTATCATCCCCCCAAGACCATTCTGTTTGTTTTGGAACTCGTCTGGCGGTGGAGGCACGTTTGCGCTCTCTACCCTGTAATTTAACCTGTTGCAGAGGGCTGGATGCAGGTTCAGGAATGAAGGCATTGAGATTTTCTAATAGATCCAACGCCCTAAGAAGGCGCAAGAATTTATCCAGTTGTAAACTTTGCCCATTTTCTAGGCGGTGAACCGTCTGGATGGACACACCAGCTTCTTTTGCTAATTTCTTCTGAGTCCATTCACGGTTCAGACGGTGCCGGGCTAACCGGTCACCAATTGTTACTGTAATATTTTCCTCAGTTAAGCCAGAGATAGACATATTATTAACCTATTTTGGTATATTAAATCCCATTTAAGGCTATAATATAGCAAATTTGGTATTTTAAGTAAAGCGATTAAGTAACATATGTTGACGGCCTATCCCCTTTTAACCCTCAAAAACCTGCTCAAATTTAGTGCGAATCACCGCGTCAACCTCGGCCATGGTAACATTTTTGCCTAGGTCTTTGATGCTGGTAACCCCGTGCTCAACGATGCCGCAGGGCACAATGCCAGTAAAGTGGCTCAGGTCGGGCTCAATATTTATTGCGATGCCGTGGAAGGAAATCCAGCGCCGGACGCGGACGCCAATGGCGGCCACCTTGTCTTCTCGGCCATCACCTCTGGCGACCCAAACACCAATGCGATCCTCGCGGCGCTCGCCGTTGATATCAAAGCTCGCTAAGGTTTGGATGATAACCTCTTCCAAGTTATGGATAAATTTGCGCAGATCACGCCCACGCTTTTTTAAGTCGAGCATGAAGTAAACCACCCGTTGCCCGGGGCCGTGGTAAGTATATTGCCCGCCGCGCCCCGCGTCATAAACCGGGAAGCGGTCAGGCTCGACCAAGTCGGCGATGTCGGCACTTGTTCCGCTAGTGTAAAGGGGTGGGTGCTCCAGCATCCAGATACATTCACCGGCCTCGCCCTTGTCGATGGCCTCAACCCGCTCTTCCATAAATTTTAGCGCGTCTTCATAGGCGGTATAGTGTTGGCTAAACTTCCATTCAATTTGGCTCATGTAAAGGGGTCCAATGGTCATGTTTATTATAGTATTATCCTAATGTAATATGTCTTAAACTTCCGGCCAAGCTTAAAACTGCTTGCAAAATGCTGGATTAAGGGAAAAATTAACTCTACACAGGCATTATAGCACTGATCAATGCGATGGAGGACCTAGCTGTGGAAGCTATTAATAGGGTTACGGTTGAAATTTCAGTCATTTTGGGCCGTACCGAAATGCCTATAAGGCAGCTTTTGAAAATGGGGCGCGGTGCGGTAATTGACCTTGATGCCGGCCACGAAGAAGAATGCTGGATCTATGCAAACGATGAACTTATCGCCCGGGGCGAGATCATTATGATCGGTGACCGCATCGGCGTGACTATCTCTAAAATGATCAGTCAAACTCAAATATGACCCGCAGACACTTATTTTTCTTGCGCTTGCCGATGCTATTTGATAGCTACGCAACCGCGTATGCGGCCATGGCGGAATTGGTAGACGCGCAGCGTTGAGGTCGCTGTGGGATTATATCCCGTGGAAGTTCGAGTCTTCTTGGCCGCACCAACTTATTTTAAGAACCCGGGGTTCAGGCTCCGGGTTTTTGCATATCAAAAACTAGAGCTTCAATTTTTTTATCTATTTTATCAAAGGGTTCTGGATCATTGATGCGCTTTGCGCCATAATCCGCCTCACTCAAGAAAATCAAGCAGTCCAAAGTGGGCATAGGCGGCGGAGGGGAAGAGCATGACACTCTTGGATAATGATCCTGAACTTCGTGGCCCGGGTGCTGGTGATAGCGACCCTCACGGCGGGCAGCCCGCTAAAGACGTTCATATTTCCCGCACATTCATGGATGAGCTGACTGATGCCTTGCACACGGGCGATGAGGACAGTGTTCATGCGTTGGTTGATACGCTCCACGCCGCTGATATTGCCGATGTTTTTGAGACTTTAACTAAAAGTGAGCGCCGAACATTGCTGGCAGCGATGGGTGATAACTTGCCGCCTGACCTGTTGTTTGAGCTGGAAGGCGCGGCGCAGGATGAAGTTTACGAAAATTTACCGAATGAGAAAATTGCCGATGCGGTAACCGAGCTCGAGACCGACGAAGCGGTCTCTGTGATTGAAGAACTGGACGATGAAGACCGAGCGGAAGTGCTGAGCGCGTTGGCCGCTGATGACCGCGCCGCCATTGAAGAAAGCTTGAGCTACCCTGAAGATTCCGCCGGTCGTTTGATGCAGCGGGACCTGTTGGCGCTGCCGGAATTTTGGCAAGTGGGGCAGGCGATTGATTATCTCAGGGATGCAGGTGATGAACTGACGGAAGATTTTTATGATGTCTTTGTCGTTGACCCGGGCCACCGTCCGCTTGGTTCCATTCCCCTCAGCCGGATGCTGCGGGTAGCACGGGATAGAACCCTGAATGATATTATGTCCACTGAGCCGCATTTGCTAAATGTTATGGCGGATCAAGAAGAGGTGGCGTACCAGTTTAAGAAATATCACCTTATTTCGGCGGGTGTTGTCGATATGCAGGGCCGCCTTGTGGGTATGGTGACGGTGGATGATGTGGTTGAGGTTATCGAGGAAGAGGCACAAGAGGACATTCTGGCGCTGGCGGGTGTTGGTGATGTTAGCTTGAACGAGTCTGTGGTGGATATAACTAAAACACGCTTTAGCTGGCTGGCGGTTAACTTGGCGACGGCTATTTTAGCATCTTTTGTTATTGGCATGTTTGATACGACAATTGAGGAAATGGTAGCTTTGGCGATATTAATGCCAATTGTTGCCAGCATGGGCGGCAATGCGGGCACGCAGACCATGACTGTGGTGGTGCGGGCGATGGCAACCAAGGAGCTTAACCCCGCCAATGCAGGACGTATGGTCAATCGGGAATTTTGGGTTGCGCTGGCAAATGGGATCATTTTGGCGATCATTGCCGGCACTGTAGCGTGGCTATGGTTTGGCTCACCGCAACTAGGGTTTGTTTTTGCAGCGGCGATGGTCTTTAATATGATCGTTGCAGGCCTAAGTGGCATTTTGGTGCCCATGGGCTTGGTACGAATTGGGGTAGACCCGGCAGTGGCATCAAGCGTTTTTGTGACGACTATTACCGATGCGGTTGGCTTCTTTTCTTTTTTGGGATTAGCGGCGTGGATTCTGGTCTAACAATGAATATGAGCGCATCTTTGAGATGATCATTAGGGCTTTATGGCAAAAGTATCAGTAATTTTGGTGGATGATGAAGCGGTGGCATCACGGGTGTTTGGCGCTGCTGTTGTGCGGGCGGGCTACCAAACTGCTTATGCTGATACGGCCAGTGATGCGGTTGAAATGATCCGCGACCTTCAGCCGGGTTTGATAATATCTGATGTGCAAATGCCGGGAATAGATGGCTTCCAATTTGTCGAAGACTTAGTGGATAAAGGCTTAAAAACCATGCCAGTTATCTATCTAACAGGCCTTAATAATATGTCTGTGGTTACCGATGGCCTGCATGCAGGCGGTGATGATTTTATTCTCAAAGGTAGCGGCATTAAATGGATCAATGACCGGGTAAGCTTTTGGATTGCAGGTGGTTTTATTGGCTTGCCTTATGAAATAAGACGCCGTGCTGCCATTGCGGCGCGCGCGTTTCAAAGCGATACGGGTATTGAAATTGGTGAAAATGTCATGCTGCAGGATGATATTTTTACGAAAATTGCCCACCAATTACAAGATGAATTGGTAGGACTTCCTGATGATTATGGCACAAGGCTGATTGAGCGTCTGATGTTTCTTGGGCGGCTGTCAAAGCTAACACTGGATGCCTGCCAAGACTTTGGTGATTATTTACGGTTTCCTGATTATGTGGTGCGGGTGACCTATCACCTGAAAATGCCTTGGGCGCGGGAACTGGCACCGCTTTTGAAGCATTTTGATGAATGGACCGGTGATATTCGTTTTGTGAAATCTGGGATCGAGCCACTTAATGCCATTCCGGATTATGCATGGTTCCGTGAGGGTATGGATTTGCTGTGACGGTACATTTGTTAAGGATAGCCCCCGGCATTTCCACGGTCGCTGAATTGGCTGCGCGGCTAGATATGTATGCTGTTGATGATCCAACTCTTGGCCGCATGATGGCGACATCGACCCGAAACACACCCAAAAGGCAGCAAGAACTGCTGGACGGTGGCTCGGTTTATTGGATCATGAAGGGCCATATAATGGCGCGGGCACCACTATTGGATATTCGGGTGGAGGAAGACGATGAGGGCCGACGCATATGCCGCTTGTGTGTGGCAGCTGTTCCCATTGCGGTGGTGCCGACCAAACGGCGTGGTTTTCAAGGCTGGCGCTATTTGCCGGATGCGGATGTCCCTAGTGATCTGGATAAAGTAACGACCAGCGCATCAGAGGATATTCCCGCTGAACTGGCAAGTGAGCTGAAAGATTTAGGCCTTATTTAAAAGCAGGCACCGGCATATTATCAAGCAGCCGCACCTTGCCGATGCGGGCAACAGCCAGAAGGCGCGCAGGGCGGTCAAGTTGGGTCAGTGCCTGCAAGCTCTCACAGTCACAGACAGACACATAATCAACTGCCGCAAAACCGGCGGCTAGCAATTTATTTTCTGCCTCGCTTTCAGCATCTTTGATGCATAAACCAGCGTGCAAACTATCTATAGCTTGCAGCAAAATACCATTTAATTTACCGGCCAATTGGCGCTCCGCGACATTTAAATATCGGTTACGGCTGGAGGCCGCAAGTCCGTCGCTTTCCCGGATCAATTTACCACCCATTATTTCCACGGGCAGGTTTAAGTCGCGCACAAAGCGGCGAATAAGCGCAAGTTGCTGATAGTCTTTCTCGCCGAAGATAGCGATATCGGCGTCCGATTGGGCGAACAATTTTGTCACAACGGTGGCGACACCGTCAAAATGCCCGGGGCGCGCTAGCCCTTCCAGAATATGGGTAAGCTCGGGGACTAGGGGGGTGGTGGCATAGCCATCCGGGTACATCTCATCGCTGCTGGGTGCGTATATCAAATCACAGGGTGTGGTCATTAATGCCTTGCAATCCGCGGCTTCATCGCGTGGGTAAGCGCTTAGGTCTTCCCCTTCGCCGAACTGGGTTGGGTTGACGTAAATAGATACAATTATTTTGTCAGCTTTTGCGGCGATTGCTTCCACCAAAGAAAGATGACCGTGATGCAAAGCCCCCATGGTTGGGACCAGGCCAACTCTGTGGCCGTCGGCCTTCCACGCTCGCACCTGTTGGCTCAGCTCGCCAGCGGTACGGATAATTTTCATCTCAGATTTTTGCATGAGCGGCTTCCATCAGGCGGCGGCTAATCTGGCATTGTCTAGCCCGTTAAAGCCATTGAAATTAATAATCGACAAGACGTCATTAACGTAAGCTTCGCCGCGTTCGCTGTATTTTATAAGGGCAGGCGCCAGGGCAGCGCCGGTAATGGTTAGATTATGATCTCGCAGTTCGCGCCGCCTTTTACGCAGGTCGGTATATGCCACATGACGGTTTAGGTTGATCATATAGCTCTCAACCGAATCGTAGAGATATTCGAAGCTTTTAATTTTGTGGGTAGCGCCTTCGTTGCGGCGCTCGGGCAAAATACCTTTTTCATCATCGCCCCAGACCCATTCGCCGAACAAAGCATTGCCACTTTGGGCGAAACGACTGGTGCCCCATCCACTTTCTATGGCCCCTTGCGCAAGCGCTAGGGATGGCGGGATAACGTCAATGCGCTCTAAAAAAGCCTCGAAAGTCGCATCGCTTAAGGGTTTTTGGGTATCAACCCTGAAGGTGCGCCCTTTGCTATGAAGCCAATTCATATCGCGGGTGCTTAAAGTGCCGTTTTTGCGCCATTTATTTTCTAAGTCGGTCATATAAGAACGATCGACGAGTAGCTTTTCATTGGCGTGTAAAATAAGCGGCAGCAGGGCTGCGGCAAAGAGCTGTTTTTTGCGTTTAACATTTTGTTCCGTGGTAAGGGCAGGCGGTAAGTCCTTCACAAAAATGCGGGGGATTTGGCTAACGCCCTTGCTATCTTGTGGCAGCTCAATGCCTAGGGTTTTTTCAATTTCAGCCGGAGAGCTATTCTCAACAACATCATTTAATTTCCAATTTGAACTTGTCGCCGGGCGATTATGTTCTGGTGGGGCAATGGGGGCGGAAAATTTATCAGCGATGAAAACCGTAATACCTACCGTCAGCAGCATCATGGCGCCAAGCTTGGGTATTTTATGTTTCACAGGCCGGTGCCCCCTTACAGGATCAATGTTATTTTTGTTGGTGCTATTTTATAGCTTTATGCGCCACTATAAATCAATATATTGACTATGTTTAAAACTAGGCTACTAAAAGTTTTACTAAGTGCCAAGCCCAAGCGTTTCAGGAGATGTCCTTGATGGACCAAAATTCGCGACAATCTGATCCTAAAAGCGGGGGTGCTAGTGGGCGACCCTATCTCATTGTTGTGGGTAATGAAAAAGGCGGCTCAGGAAAATCAACAACGGCGATGCATATTACTGCGACCCTGATGCATTATGGCTTCAGCGTTGGGGTGATAGACCTTGATGCACGACAACGCACTTTGTCGCGTTATATTGAAAACCGAATAGCTTATATGAATGAAAGCGGTGTGGATTTGCCCATTCCCCACCAAGAGCTTGTTATTCGCTCAGCGGCGAAGGAACTAGAATCAGCCGAGCAGGATGAAAAGAACCGCTTTGAAGCAGCTTATGATACAATGGCGAATAGCTGTGCAGCTATTGTTATCGATTGCCCCGGTAATGATACATTTCTCTCTCGCTTGGCGCATACAGCCGCTGACACGCTTGTAACACCAATTAATGATAGCTTCGTGGATGTTGACCTTTTGGCGCGGGTTGATCCCGCTACCCACGATGTTCTTGGGCCAAGTTTATATTCTGAAATGGTATGGGAAGCCCGCAAAAGACGACAAATTGCCGACGGTAGTACTATTGATTGGGTGGTGTTAAAAAACCGCGTTGCAGCGCTGCGAGCGCGCAATATGGACCGCGTCGACAAGGCCTTAACCAAGCTATCAACCCGGGTTGGCTTTCGCTATGTGGCGGGGCTCGGCGAGCGGGTTATCTACCGCGAATTATTTCTCAAGGGCCTCACCTTGATCGATCTGCGCCGTGACGGTGTTATGGAAGGCAAAAGCTTAACTATGAGCCATGTTGCCGCGCGCCAAGAGCTTAGAGCTTTGATAGAAGCGCTGAATTTGCCGATGCTGGCTGAACACCCTGATTACCAGAAGGCAAGCTGATCATGATGGCATCGCTAATATTTGGTATTTTCGTTGCGGCATTACTTTTTATTATCCTGCATTGGTGGGCAAATGCGGAGCAGGGGACGGCTAAAAATGCGGTGCTGTGGCTGATTGTGCCACTGATTGTGTTGGTTGCCATATTGCTGCTTATGCGCGGGCAAATTGTTACAGCGATTGGCTTATTAACGCTGGCTGGCTGGTTTCTTTTTGGCAACAAAGCTAAAAACCCATTCGAGAATGATGGGGGGAGCAGCTCCATGACGCGCTCAGAGGCGCTGGCGATATTGGGCTTGGAGGAAGGTGCTACTATTGATGATATCAAGGCGGCATACCGACGGCTTATGGCCAAAGCCCACCCGGATGTGGGCGGTACGGGCTGGATGGCGTCAAAGCTAAATCAGGCAAAAAAACTATTGCTCGACGAATAGGTCTTGAGCATCAAAGCGAATATCCTTACTCTTTAAATTCAGACAATTACAACAGCATAGGGGTCTATTTTGACGAAACATAACTTTCACCATACGGTTCTGCGGGAGTATGACATTCGCGGCATTGTTGACGATACTTTGCATGCTGCTGACGCGCTGGCTATTGGCCGGGCTTATGGCACAATGGTGCGGGCGGGTGGCGGCTCTGTTGTATCTGTGGGCTATGATGGACGGCATTCCTCGCCGACTATGGCAGCGGCGCTGATGCAAGGGCTGACGGAAACTGGCCTGAAGGTCTTGGATGTTGGTCTTGGGCCGACGCCGATGCTCTATTATTCGGTGTTTGAGCTGGAAAGTGATGGCGGCATCATGATAACGGGGTCGCATAATCCAGCCAATTATAACGGCTTTAAAATGATGATGGGCCAGAAGCCTTTTTACGGCGATGACATTCAGAATATTGGCCGTTTAGCGGCAGCGGGCGACTTTACAAAAGGCGATGGCTGGGTCGAAAAAATTGATCTATTTGACCGCTATATTGACCGGCTATTACAGGACTATAATGGTGCGTCCTTTAACGTTGCTTGGGATACGGGTAACGGTGCAGCCGGCGAAGCCGTTCAAGCGGTCATCAACCAACTGCCGGGTGAGCATCACTTGCTGTTCGGTGAAATTGACGGTGATTTCCCCAACCATCACCCCGATCCAACGGTAGAGAAGAACCTCATCGATGTTAAAGCTATTGTTAAAGAGAAGGGCCTTGATATTGGCCTGGCCTTTGACGGCGACGGAGACCGTATTGGCGCGGTAGACAGTGATGGTACGGTTATTTGGGGTGATCAGATTTTGGCAATATTGGCTGAAGATGTGCTTCTTGATGTGCCGGGTGCGCCGATCATCGCTGACGTGAAAGCCAGCCAAGCTTTCTTTGACCGCATTGACAGCCTTGGTGGCCGTGCCATCATGTGGAAAACTGGTCATTCGCTGGTTAAGGTCAAAATGGCAGAAGAAAATTCGCCGCTCGCCGGTGAGATGAGTGGTCATATTTTTTTCAAGCATAAATTCTATGGCTTTGATGATGCCATATACGCCGCCCTGCGTTTGTTGAATGCTATCGAGCGCCTTGGCGGTGACCTGAAGGCCATTCGCGCTAAGTTGCCCGAGGCTATCAATACGCCAGAACTGCGTTTTGACTGCGATGAAGATCGCAAATTTCAGGTGGTCGAAGAAGTGCGCGCAGCCCTTGAAGCGTCAGGAGCTAATATGTCCACCGTGGACGGTGTGCGGGTTAAAACTGACGATGGTTGGTGGTTGCTGCGGGCATCCAACACCCAAGCGGTTTTGGTGGCGCGCTGTGAAAGCGACACGGAAGCTGGTCTTGAGCGCCTGAAAGCAGCATTATCAGCAGCCCTTGAAGCTTGTGGCGTCGCAGCGCCGAGCGATATGTAAGGCTTGGGCGGGTAGTGATCTATGGGTATTTGTGTAAAAAAAGCAGTGTTTAGACTGGTATTCATCATTTTTTCACCTAAATTAGGGTTATGATAGATGTCATGACAGAAGCAAATACATATTTACCCAGCCGAAATGGGAATGATGACGCGCCGGGACGTGCCGGCAACGATGATGGTGATGATGGCGGTGCTGATACCGGCACCCTGACCAAAACCCGTACCAAAACCAAAAAACCATCCATGTATAAAGTCTTGATGATGAACGACGATTATACGCCGATGGATTTTGTCATTTATATTTTACAGAACTGTTTTCGCATGACGATAGCCGAAGCAACCGAGGTAATGTTGCATGTTCATCACAAAGGTGTCGGTATTTGTGGTATATTCCCACTGGATGTTGCCGAAACCAAAGTGGCGCAGGTGATGGCGGTCGCCCAGAAGAACGAACATCCCCTGCAATGTACGCTGGAAAAAGAATAAATTTTACAGGCTGTTTTATGAGCCAGAGCTTGTTTAATAAGAAGAAAGTAGGAATAAAGTGCCAAGTTTCTCCCCCCATTTAGAAGAGACGTTTCACCGTGCAATTGTGGCGGCAAATGATCGCCACCATGAATATGCAACGCTAGAACATTTATTGTTGGCACTGGTTGATGACCATGAGGCTGCCGCCGTTATGAAGGCCTGCAATGTTGATCTGGAGCTTTTGCGCAGGCAAGTGGAACGCTACCTTGATGAAGAGCTTGAAAACTTAAAAGTTGATGACACTGCCGTTGAAGCAAGCCCGACAGCAGGCTTTCAGCGCGTGGTTCAGCGGGCCGTTTTGCATGTGCAATCGTCTGGCCGGGCCGAAATGACCGGGGCCAACCTGTTGGTGGCACTGTTTTCAGAGCGCGAATCGCATGCGGTATATTTTCTACAAAGTCAGGATATGTCCCGCCTTGATGTCGTCAGCTATATATCCCATGGCCTGGCCAAGGTTGATGAACTTAGCGAACCCCGTTTGGTGCGCGGTGCGGATGAAGAATTGGGTGAGGATGATGGGGCAGAGGAACCTAAAGAGACCTCACTGGATGCTTATTGTGTCAACTTAAACCAGAAAGCAAAAGACGGCAACATTGATCCGCTAATTGGCCGCGACGCTGAGGTTGAGCGCACCATACAAATTTTATGCAGGCGCTCAAAGAACAATCCCCTGCTTGTTGGTGACCCGGGTGTCGGCAAAACAGCCATTGCCGAAGGTTTGGCGCGGCGTATTGTCGAAGATGACGTTCCTGAGGTGCTCAACGATGCTCTTATCTTCGCCCTTGATATGGGGGCATTGCTTGCGGGAACCCGCTACCGAGGTGACTTTGAAGAACGCCTGAAAGCCGTCATGAAGGAACTTGAGAGCATCGAAGGCGCCATACTTTTCATTGATGAAATTCATACGGTTATTGGTGCGGGCGCTACGAGCGGCGGCGCTATGGATGCGTCCAACTTGCTTAAGCCAGCACTGGCATCCGGCAATATGCGCTGTATGGGTTCGACCACTTATAAAGAGTTCCGCAGCCATTTTGAAAAAGACCGGGCTTTGCTGCGCCGCTTCCAAAAAATTGATGTGGTTGAGCCTTCCGTGGGCGACACCATCAAAATTCTGCAAGGGCTTAAGCCTTATTTTGAAGAGCACCATAATATTCGCTACACCAGTGAAGCGATTAAGTCTGCGGTGGAGCTTGCTGACCGGTTTATTAATGACCGTAAATTGCCCGATAAAGCCATTGATGTGATCGATGAAACGGGTGCTGCCCAAATGTTATTGCCGCCATCAAAGCGCAAGAAAACCGTTGGTGTGCGCGACGTGGAAAATGTGGTGGCAAAAATCGCCCGCATTCCGCCGAAGTCTGTCAGCCGGGATGAAACCCGCGCCATGCAAACTCTTGAAGATGACCTGAAACGCGTGGTTTTTGGCCAAGATACTGCTATTTCGGCCCTTGGTGCTGCGATAAAAATGTCGCGGGCTGGCTTGCGGGAGACCAATAAACCCATTGGGTCCTATCTGTTCTCTGGTCCCACGGGCGTTGGTAAAACAGAAGTCGCTAAGCAACTGGCTAGTCTGATGGGTGTGGAGCTGCACCGCTTTGATATGTCGGAATATATGGAGCGGCATTCCATTTCACGGCTTATCGGTGCCCCTCCCGGCTATGTGGGTTTTGACCAAGGTGGTTTGCTGACCGATGCGGTGGACCAGCATCCCCACAGTGTATTGTTGTTGGATGAGGTGGAAAAAGCCCATCCAGACCTGTTCAATGTGCTGCTGCAAGTGATGGATAATGGGATGCTTACCGACCATAGCGGCAAGAAAATTGATTTCCGTAATGTAATTTTGATCATGACGACCAATGCCGGCGCACAGAAAATGAGCAGTAGCGCCATTGGTTTTGGCCGAGAGACGAATGAAGGGGCCGACGTGGAAGCGGTGGAAAAATTATTCTCGCCAGAGTTCCGTAACCGGCTTGATGCTATCATTGGCTTTGACTATCTGCCGCCAGAAATTGTTGAGCGCGTTGTAGAGAAATTTATCCTTGAGCTTGAGCTGCAGCTCGCAGACAGGAACGTGGATATTACATTGAGCGGTGACGCCCAAAAATGGCTGGTTGAGCGTGGTTATGACCGGCTTTATGGCGCAAGGCCGCTGGCACGGGTTATTCAGGAAAACATTAAGAAGCCGCTCGCGGATGAACTGCTATTTGGTAAATTGCTTAAAGGCGGCGAGGTCACTGTGCGGGTTAAGGACGGCAAGTTAACTTTTGAGATTGAACCCCATGCCCCAAAAGCTGCTAAAAAAACCAAGCCAAGATCGACACCACTTGCGCCGGTGAAGTGACCGATTGAAGTTTAATCAAGTGTTTTAAAGGGTAGGTGATCGCTTAGGTAATCACTTTCCAGCTTCACTTGCTTACGTTCACGGCGCAGGTAACGCTCAATTGCTTCAGAAAAATTGGGATCCGGCAAATGATGCAGTGACCATGTTGTGGTTGGCTCGTATCCTCTGGCAACCTTATGCGGCCCCTGCGCCCCTGCTTCCACGCGGGCTAATTTATGCTCGATTGCATAATCAATTGCTTGATAGTAACAGGCTTCAAAATGTAAAAAAGGATGATGCTCGCTGGCACCCCACCACCGCCCATAGAGGGCATCAGGCCCGATGAAATTTAGGGCGGCTGCAATGGGTTTACCAGCGCGCTCGCACATGACAAGCATAAGGTTATCTGGCATGCTTTTGCCGATGAGAGAGAAAAATTCTCGGTTCAAATAGGGCTGGCCCCATTTGCGCATACCAGTATCAAGATAAAAGCCATAAAAAGCATCCCATTGGGCTTCGCTTATGTCGCGCCCATGGATTTGGGTGATAGTGATGTCGGATGCCATTGCCGCCTTGCGTTCACGGCGGATTTGCTTGCGCTTGCGGCTGTTTAAAGTTTCAAGAAATTCGCCGAAAGATGCATAACCCCGATTGTACCAATGGAATTGCTGGTCTGTCCGAATGAACAGGTCGGGGGCTTCATGAGTTTTGGCAAATTCTTCGCTGACAAAATTAATATGCAAGGAAGATAGCCCACTATTGGCTGCGATACCTTTGGCAGCTTTGATCAGCAGCGCTTCTGCTTGATCTTTATCATAACCATCTTGGACGATTATTCTTGGTCCAGCAACGGGGGTGAAGGGAACCGCTGATAACAGCTTTGGATAATATTGACCACCAGCATTATCGAAGGCTGCGGCCCAAGCATGGTCAAAGACATATTCACCCATGCTATGGCCTTTCAAGTATAAAGGCATGAAGGCAACCGAGCGCTCATTCGCATCTTTCAAGAGGAGATGTTTTGGTGCCCAGCCTGTGTCTGGGGCTACCGCACCGCATTCTTCTAGCGCGGTTAGAAAAGCCATGCTGGTGAAGGGGTCGTTATTAGCAAGGGTCCATCGCTCATCAGCCAGTGCCGTCACCGAGGTGAAAGCTGTGGTGTAGGTATCGCTAATTTTGAGAGGTGGGTTGTTGGTCAAGTGGGCCGCCTGTTCAGTCTTTTGCCGGTGGCCCCACAATGGCTGGAGCTTCAAAAATTAAGGCATCGGCATGGGGGCGAATTTTATTTTCCATCTCCGGTGTGCGGACTGTCCATGATATCAGCGGGCGGCCAGTTTTGCGCCATTTGTTTGAGAATCTGTTGGGCATGGAAGTTGCGTCATGGGCGATAAAATCAGCCGCTGCACGACGAGCCATCCAACTACGGTAGATACCCACATGGAATAGCCGCTTTGCCGTGTCTACGACCAAACCACGCGGCAGGTGAGGCACATGTATGGTGAACCAGAACACTGCTTCGGGGTTGAAAGACATAACGGCTAATTGACCACGGTAACCTTCGATGGCGCGTCTAATGGCGCGGGGGAGAGCAGCAGCGCTGCGTAGCTTTGTCGTTTTCATTTCAATGAATAGCGGTACCCGGCCTGCGATCACTTCCAACACATCTTCAAGGAGCGGCATCGGTTTACCGCTTTCACCTACGTTATATGTTTGCAGGCGGCTCAAAAGTTGCTCACCGACGAAGCCTGTACCATTCGTTAATCTGTCTAATTTCGCATCATGAAACACAACAACTCGGTCATCTTTGGTAACGCGGACATCTATTTCCACTGCATAGCCTGCGTCCGCCGCAGCGCCAATAGCGGCTATAGTATTCTCTTCACGCAGGGTGCCGAGTGAAAAAAGGCCACGGTGAGCAATGTCTTGCTGTGAAATCCATGGAAAGCTACGTTTGCTGGGTAATTTACTCATATGAAATCACTGCTCCGATATTTCGACCAAAGCATCAATTTCCACTGGTACATTAAGGGGTAGGGCATTGGTGCCGACGGCGGCACGACTGTGACGGCCCGCATCACCGAACACATCAACCATCAGGTTTGATGCGGCGTTTATAACTTGTGGCTGTTGCGAGAAGCCATCAATACAGTTGACGAAGCCCCCTAGCTTAATGATCCGAGTGACCCGGTCTAAATCGCCGTTAAGAGCGGTTTTTAATTGGGCAATGATATTGATGGCACAGAGATGGGCAGCTTTGCAGGCATCCTCTAGGTTAATGTCATCACCAACCTTGCCAATGAAAGCTGGACCATCAGAACCCATTGGTATTTGCCCGGAAATACTGACTAAGTTGCCACTGATAACATAAGGAACATAATTTGCCACGGGCGCTGCTGCATTTGGTAAATTGATACCAAGCGCTTCAAGCCTATCACTCACTGACATAATTTTGTCCTTCTCTTCCCATGGGTACACGAATTGTGTAACGGGAAGTGGACACGAAAGAAAGAGAAATCGCGGGCGCTTATGTGCGGCGGCTTCGTTTGTTATTATACATGGCAGTATCGGCGAGCTCCAATAGGTCTGGCATGCTTGAATTTCCGCTAAATGGTATGCAGCCCATAGACAGTTGCAAGGGGATAACTTTATTGCCCAATGTTATTTTTGTGCCGTTGATTTTATCTTGAATAGCATGTAAACGCTCCATGCCTTCGCCGGCATTACAGCGCGTAAGAATGATGACAAATTCATCACCTGAAATGCGCGCAACAAGATCAGTAGGCCTGACCATTTCCTTCAATAGGGCAGCTGCTTTTCGCAATAACTTATCCCCCTTATGGTGACCAATTGTATCATTGACGAGCTTAAATCCGTCTAGGTCAATATAGCCCACAACACCGTGGTCGCGGTGGCGCGCGGCGGCGGATAAGGCGTTTGCTAAAAATTTCGTCATGCCGCGCCGGTTCGCAAGGCCTGTCAGGTCATCGGTAAGGTTGATATGTTCTAGCTGCTCGATCCGGGCTCGCTGTTCCATTAAACGTTGTTCAGCCGCAGCGGCGTAGGACAACACTTCTGTGATAAGTTCCCATCCACGGCTATCAAAGCGTAGTTCTGCGTCTGTTGCTGTCTCCATTAACCTACCCGCAAGTTTGCTAACATAAGGGTTAATTTCACGCTGCAATGATGATGGTGGTGTTCTATCCATGTGAGCCATAAAAATCTTTCTTACATTCTATATTCATTAGTGCCCACAAAAGGGCATGCCTGTTACCAAGCAAAGCCTGTGCCAATATTGGTTGTTTGAGAGTGAGGCTAACTATTTGAAATTATGGAGTTTTTATAGAGTAAATGTAACATTAACCTTGGGTGGGGACAATTGTGCCATTGGTCTTGGTTCATTCGGCGTTTTTTGCCGAGTTGAAAGACCGTCCTTTTGTGATGGACTTTTCACCATATTTGGATCGTAGATTGTCCATCGCGCGTTCGGCGCTGATGCGTTTTGTCCGACCCGGTTCAATCAGATCAGGAGGGTCAGCTTGGTCGGGTACGGTAAGTTGGCTGGCACCAATGCCAATCAGTCTATAATAGCTGGTACCACAAACAGTTTTAAGCAAGCTGGAGCCTACTTCAAACAAAAGCTCTGCCATTTGGGTTGGATTATCCAGTGTTCGGGACCTCGTGACGCTCTTATGCTGTGAGTTTTTCATTTTTAACGTTATGGTCATAGCGGCAAAGTTCTTTTGTTTAAGCTCATGAGAGACACGCTCACACATGGGCCATAACAGGGCTTCTAAGCTTTCATATGTTTTTAAGTTTTTTTCAAGCGTTCGTTCCGTTGAGATGCTTTTTGTCGGCCTGCTCGGATTAACGGTGCGTGTGTCTATTCCTCTCGATAACTTATATAACCGCTGACCCAACTCACCGTAACGTTTGATGAGGGGGGCTTCTTGCATTTGTTGCAGCTGAGCAATATGGGTGAGGCCAGCTTGGGTCAATTGCCGTTGCATGCTTTTCCCGACTCCCCAAATGCGCTTTATTTCCATGGCCGCCAGAGTTTCGATCATATCGCCCTTGCCGATAACGCTGAAACCACGGGGCTTGTTGATGTCGGACGCTAATTTGGCGAGAAATTTGTTAGGCGCTAGACCAACCGAAGCAGAGATGCCAATTTCATCTTCAATATTTTTGGCGAGCCGGGCCATGGTCTCGGCCGCAGAAACCCCTTGCATGCGCTCAGTGCCACTTAAGTCTAAAAATGCTTCATCGAGGGATAGTGGCTCAACAAGGGGGGTTAATGCTTGCATCATGCTGCGAATTTGGCGGGAAACATCGCGGTATTTTTTCATATTCGGGGGAATGAAGATCGCGTCGGGGCATAATTTACGCGCTTTAAAAACGGGCATAGCTGATCCAACGCCGGACAAGCGGGCAATATAACAAGCAGTGGCTACAACACCGCGCTTGCCGTGCCCGATGATAAGGGGTTTGTTTTTTAGCGCAGAATTGTCACGTTTTTCAACCGCTGCATAAAAGGCATCGCAGTCAATATGGGCAATAGTGAGCTGATATAATTCTGGATGGCTTAGCAGCCTGCGACTGCCACAATTAGAGCAAGTTGGAGCTGATGGTATCCGCGTCAAGCAATCGCGACACAAACTGGTTTCCAAAGGATCAGTTGCATGGGATGTTGCATCCATGGTCAGTGACCAAACTTGGCAAAATGTTGCAGAATATAATCAGTAGCTTCTGGCCAAGTATCAATACGAGCATGGGCATGTTCGGCTTTGCCAATGAGGAGGGCCAGCCGTGGGTCGGCAATGAAATGTAAGCGGTGAACATCCGGTGCAGCTTTCGCCACCGATTGGTGATGGGGCGGCAAATCATCAATGAACAAAACAGGTGCCCGCATATGCGCTTGAATTTCAGCAATTGCAGGTCCTTTAGCACCAGAGTTAGCCAGCACTGGAAAGGCCATTCCAAGGTCTTTAAGCGCTTTTCTTCGGCGGCTTTCAACTCTTTTCGGAACATTCGAAATGATAAGTATTTGTGCCTGTTCATTCAAGCGCTTAAGGGCATCGCATGCACCAGGCACAGGGGGGATATTCTCTGTTTCTGTGTCAAAGAACATGCCTAAAAGGTCGCTTACTTCCTTTTGGGTAGAAGCTTCAGGATTCCCACGTTTGCGTATGTTACCGGCTAAGCGGAACTCTGTCATAGATATGTCATAACCCTCGCATTTTAGAAATGTTTCAAAGCTATAGATGAATTGCAATAGAACTTCATCAGCGTCGCTTAAAATTAAGGGGCGGTCTGGGTCAAGCTCAGGAATAAAGCGTTGCGGCATAGATATGGGTGTCCCGGCATTTGGTCACCCGTGTTTCAAGATACAGGCCTTTGCTGCGGCAGGATTGGCGGGTGGAATTTCTTTCACATCACAGAATGCCAGCAGATCGACCTCATGGTCCAGCAGAAAGTCCAAAACAGCTATAAGAAAGCTTGGATCGTGGATGCGGGCATGCAGGTCTGGGGCCGATAGACCCGTGAGTGAAAAAAATCGCGCCTGAAGGCGGTCATCCTCTAAAATAAAAGTCAATGCTTTTAAGGCGATAGCTTGACTTGTTTCAATATTGATTAGATGTTCTGGGTTGTCTAAATTATGCATTCATAGAGCATGCCAGATTTTATAATTAAAGGAAAGAAACCTGCATCTTTTTATTAAATATCAAATAAATCCATTCTTTGTTAAGGGTTTAGTCTCAAAATGAAACTTTCAGGGTTGAGTTTTGGGCGATATGAAGCATAATCATTCGGAATTGCCGAGTGAAAGTTAATTTTCAACCCAAAAAGAGATATTTCGGAGGGGCGCATGCCAAAAAAAATATTGATCGTTGAAGATAATGAGCTGAATATGAAGCTTTTTTGCGATCTGCTAGAAGCGCATGATTATGAAACCGTTCAGACTAGTGACGGTATGGCAGCGCTAGATTTAGCCCGCGAACATAATCCTGATTTGATCCTAATGGATATCCAATTGCCTGAAATTTCTGGGTTAGAGGTTACAAAATGGCTTAAGGAAGATGAAGATTTGCGGAATATTCCGGTTGTTGCCGTTACAGCATTTGCCATGAAAGGAGATGCCGAGAAAATTCGTGAAGGTGGCTGTGAAGCCTATATTTCGAAGCCTATTTCGGTTGTTCATTTCTTAGAAACAGTAAAATCATTCGCAGGATAATATAGATGACCGCCCGAGTATTGGTAGTTGATGATGTATTACCAAATGTGAAGCTGCTCGACGCAAAGTTGACAGGTGAATATTTTGACGTATTAAGTGCCTATTCAGGCCCGGAAGCTTTAGAGATTATCTCTAGGGAGCATCCAGATATTATTCTATTGGATGTGATGATGCCCGGCATGGATGGCTTTGAAGTTTGTCGCCGTATTAAGGCAGACCCAGCCACCACGCATATCCCCGTTGTGATGGTTACAGCACTTGACCAGCCGTCTGATAGGGTTGCAGGCCTTGAAGCAGGGGCGGATGATTTTCTGACTAAACCTGTGCAGGACTTGGCCCTGTTTGCTCGTGTACGCTCGCTCGTCCGCCTAAAGTTGAT
The DNA here is from genome assembly GCA_021774735.1 of Alphaproteobacteria bacterium. Classification (GTDB taxonomy): domain Bacteria; phylum Pseudomonadota; class Alphaproteobacteria; order Sphingomonadales; family Kordiimonadaceae; genus JAJFIS01. The sequence goes on from JAJFIS010000031.1 coordinate 44,449, forward strand.
GATGGATGAGCTGCGCAACCGTGAAGCAACGGGCGCATCTTTGGGTCTTGATGAAAATGACGGCGGAGAGGGCCTGTTAGAGGCTCCAACTGATGCAAAAATTCTAGTAGTTGATGACCAAGTACGGTTGATGGAACGCATCGCTAGAGCATTGGACGGTATGGGTGAAATTGGATTTTTAGAGGGCAGTGACCAAGTTGCTGAAGAGGCAAGAACTAAGACCTTGGACTTGATAATTGTCTCTCTTTCGATGACCAAGGCTGATGGCCTGAGAATATGCTCTAAACTGCGGTCCTATGAGGAAACCCGCCATGTGCCAATTTTGGTTATGGTGGATGATGGCAACACCAAAATGCTGGTGCGCGCGCTGGAGATGGGCGTGAATGACTATGTGGTTCGCCCCGTTGACCGGATGGAGTTTCTTGCCCGGGTGAAAACTCAAGTACGGCGCAAGCGCTACGCTGATAAATTACGCGAAAATTTCCATATCAGTATGCAAATGGCCACAACTGATGCCGTTACAGGTCTTTATAACCGCCATTATATGAGCAGCCACTTAGATACTCAGCTGCGAGCCGCAGAATCGCGCGGTAAACCGCTTAGCTTATTGATGATGGATATCGACCACTTTAAAGAAGTCAATGATACCTATGGCCATAAGGCGGGTGATGAGGTGTTAAAAGAGTTTGCCGAGAGAATCGCTCGTAATATTCGCGGCGTTGATTTGGCTGCTCGATACGGCGGTGAAGAATTTGTTATAATCATGCCGGATACGACCAAAGAATTTGCTGCTCTAATTGCCGAGCGACTTCGCTCTGAAGTTGACGAACAGCCTTTTGATATCTCAGACAAACGTGGCCCCATCCATGTTTCGGTGTCCATTGGCGTAGCATCATCACCGGATGGTAGTGAGGCTGCCTCGTCCTTGTTAGAGCGGGCTGATGCGATAATGTATAAGGCGAAGTCTGAAGGTAGAAACCGAGTATTAATCGCTTAAAGAGCGCTTATCTAGTTTTAATCAGTTGAATACGAAAAACGCCGCCCAATGACAGGCGGCGTTTGTTCATCTAACAGAAAACAAAATTACTTAATTTTCGCTTCTTTAAATTCTACATGTTTGCGTACAACGGGGTCGTACTTTTTTAAAACAAGCTTTTCAGTCATGGTCCGTGGATTCTTTTTGGTTACATAAAAATAACCTGTGTCCGCAGTGCTCAATAACTTGATTTTAATACCGGCTGGTTTTGCCATTGTACTAACTCCAAAAAAATCTTTGTGAACGGTCCGTCTCATACGTCCGCTTCGAGGGCGCAAAAATAGCCGCGAATCCTAATAAGTCAAGCGCGACCTGCATAAGGGTGCATTTTTTTTATAATTTGGCAGAATTAAGGGCTTTTCAACGGCGTAATATGGGTGCTTAAGTTTATATTCGAGTGGTTCAACCTCGGTGTCTTGGAGGTTTTTGATTATGGGATGGTTTTTTGCCGCCTCTTTTCCCCGCTTTATGTTTGCCGCGATGGTGTTTTTTGGCCTTTGGGCGACGAATGAAATCAGGCATATTGTCGCCGCCAACCACTTCAAGCTTTAATCCGCCAGAATATTTGTTGGCTTCAGTCAGTTTAACTTCTAGCCGGTCGCCTAATTTATAGGTATGGCCGGTGCGCTCCCCAACTAAGGCATGGATTACTTCGTCGTGGCGGTAATAATCATGCACCAAAGTTGAAATGGGCACTAAGCCATCAGCTCCGGTTGGTTCCAATTCTACAAATAAGCCAAAGCGAGTTACACCGCGAATGCGACCGGTGAAAACATCACCCAATTGGCCAGACAGGTAGGCCGCCATATAGCGGTCGGTGGAATCGCGCTCTGCCGTCATCGCTCGCCGTTCAGTAGATGAAATATGCTCGCCGATCTCGCTCAACATCTGCATATTTTCATCGCTAAGGCCGTCGTTACCTAATTTTAGTCCACGGATAAGTCCACGGTGGACAATCAGGTCAGCATAGCGGCGAATGGGCGATGTAAAATGGGCATAACGCATTAAAGCCAGACCAAAATGACCTACATTATCGGGGGTGTAATAGGCTTGGGTTTGACTACGCAGAATAACCTGATTAACGAGATGCTCTGTGTCACTGTCTTTAACTTTTGCCAATATGCCATTGAAGAGATGCGGGCGCATCACTTGCCCCTTGGTTAAGCTGAGATCAAGGGAGCGCAGAAACTCCCGCAGGGCTTCAAGTTTATCCATTGGTGGAACATCATGGATACGGTAAAGCGCCGGCATATGCTGTTTTTCCAGCTCTTCAGCAGCACAAACATTGGCGGAAATCATGAATTCTTCGACAATTTTATGAGTATCAAATCGTTCTCGAAGTTGAATCGAGGCTATTACACCGTCATCGCCCAATATAATTTTCCGCTCGGGCAAATCAAGTTCAAGTGGTTGACGCTTGTCCCGCGCAATCATCAAAGCTTTCCATGCGGCGTGCAGGGGCTTTAATACAGGCTCTACCCACATCCCGCTGTTGTCATTGGGGCGGCCATTCAGGGCGCTCTGGGCATCTGCGTAGCTGATGTTGGCTCTTGACCGCATGAGCCCGCGAACAAATTTATGCCGCAGTTTTTTACCCTTGGCATCTATCCAAATATGTACGGCCATGCAGGCACGGTCCTCATTTGGTTTCAACGAGCATAAGCCGTTTGACAAGGCCTCAGGCAGCATTGGTACGACCCGGTCGGGAAAATAGCAGCTGTTACCGCGCTTATAGGCTTCCTTGTCTAGGGCACTATTTGGTCGCACATAATGGGACACATCCGCGATAGCAACGATTAGGTGCCATCCACCGGAGTTGGCGGGATCGCTGTCAGGCTCTGCATATATGGCATCGTCATGGTCGCGGGCATCAGAGGGATCGATGGTGATCAGATTGATCTCCCGCATGTCGGTGCGGTCTTTTAATGTGACCGGCTTTGCGGCTTCAGCCATTTTATTGGCTTCACTCGGGAAGTCGGTCGGAATGCCGTGGGCATGGATGGCGATCAAACTGATGGATTTCGGGGCTGTGATATCCCCTAAGCGTTCTTTGACCTGCGCTTTTTTCCTACCATGTTGTTGGCTGCGTTTGTTTTGCGCTATCGGTTCAATCAGCACAAGCTCACCGTCTTTCGCACCATTTGTGTCTTTACTATCGACCAACCATTCATCGCGATTTTTACGCTCCACTGGCGTTACCCGGCCTCCGCCGTGACTGCTGTGAAATACGCCGAGCATAGATTGAGGCCCACGACTTAAATGCTTGATCACGGTGGCTTTATAAGTTGGTGGGTCTTGCTTTAATCGGGAGAGACGCACCAATGCCCTGTCGCCCGCACCCATGGCAGGCCCATTGCGGCTGCGCTTTTCATTCAAGTAAATCAGGGGTGCATTTTCACCCACAGGCTGCTCGCCCACGGGGTTCATTATTGGTTCACCGTCGCGGGTTGTGCCAGCAAATTCGGCGACAATAACATCAGGCAACTGATCGGCAGGACGCAAAGAACGTCCCACATCTTTGGCAATCAAACCTTCCTCGGTCATCTCTCGCAGCAGTTTTTTCAGCAGGACCTTATCTGGGCCTGTAACCTTAAAGGCACGAGCAATTTCACGTTTACTATTTTTGCCATTTTGCGTTCGTAGAAAATCTAAAATTTCCTCGCGGCTTGGCATATGGGGACTGCGGTCAGATTTTACCATCTGAATTCCTTTGCGTGTCCACTGGTCCTATAAGCATAAAATATATTCAAGATGCTTTTTTAGCTGCTGTTTTTTTCTTAGGGGCTGCTTTTTTCTTCGCAGCAGGTTTTTTCTTTGCCGCAGTCTTTTTCTTCGCGGCTTTACGCGCAGGCTTTTTCTTGGCGGCCTTGGCAGCAATCCACTCTAAAGCTTGTTCCACTGTTACGCTTTCCGGCTCAATACCTTTGGGCAAAGTTGCGTTAATTTTGCCGTGATTAACATAGGGGCCGTAGCGCCCATCGAAAACCTTCATGGGGCCGCCGTCCGGATGCTCGCCCAAATCTTTTAGGGTGGTTTTAGCACCACCGCGTCGCTTGCTTGCAGCATCAGCGAGTGCAGCTACTGCGCGGTTAACACCCACGTCAAACACTTCTTGGGTGGTGGATATGCTGGCAAAGGCACCGTCATGGGCTACATAGGGACCATAGCGACCAATGCTGGCCGTGATAGGCTTGCCGCTTTCAGGGTGGTCGCCCACCTTGCGGGGCAGGGACAAAAGCTTGAGCGCCATGGCCAAATCAAGGCTGGCGGCGTCTACATCCTTGGGGATGGAAGACCGCTTGGGCTTATCGCCTTTTTCAGCGGGTTCGCCGAGTTGGACATAGGGCCCAAACCGGCCTTTGCGCAATAGGACATCAAGGCCTGATTCTGGATCTTGGCCCATAATGCCGTCGCTGTCATCGTTGCCGTTTTCTTTTGCTTTTTCAGCGCTGCCAAAGGGGCGGGTGAAAGCACATTCCGGATATTGGTTGCAGCCAACGAAAGCACCATATTTGCCGGTACGCAGGCTCAAGCGGCCCTCATCGCACTTAGGGCATTTGCGAGGGTCAACGCCGTCTTCACTCTCACCAAATAAATAGGGCCCAAGGAACTCATTCAGTGTCTCAATGACTTCTGTATTGGAAATATTCAGTATTTCTTCGGTGCGTGGCTTAAAGTCTTGCCAGAAACTGGTCAACACATCTTTCCAGTTTTCTTTATCGTCCGAGATCAGATCAAGTTGATCTTCGAGATTTGCGGTGAAATCAAATTCAACAATACGGCTGAAAAATTTCGTTAGGAAAGCCGTAACAACACGACCTTTATCATCAGGGATAAAGCGGTTGCGCTCCATGGTCACATAGCTGCGTTCGCGCAACACATTCAATATGGATGCATAGGTGGAAGGTCGGCCAATGCCCAATTCTTCCAGCTTTTTCACCAAAGAGGCTTCCGAGAATCGCGGTGGTGCTTCGGTGAAATGCTGCTTCGGTGTAACCTTTGTAAGCGCTAATTCTTCACCCACGCTCATTTTTGGTAACTGGTGGTCGGCTTCATCTTTATCGTCGTCGCGGCCTTCCTGGTATAGTTTCAAGAAACCATCAAACAGGGTCACGGTTCCTGTGGCTTTCAGCCCGGCGCTGTTGTCCGCGTTCTGAATGGTTACACTGGTTCGTTCTAAGCGGGCGCTTTCCATCTGAGAGGCGAGCGTGCGCTTCCAAATAAGTTCATAAAGTTTCATTTCATCAGCGTTTAACATCGCGGTTAAGTCGCTGGGTAAGCGCCTTGGGTCGGTTGGGCGGACGGCTTCGTGGGCTTCCTGTGCATTCTTAGCCTTGGATTTGTAAAATTTAGGACTGTCCGGGAGGAAATTATCGCCGAATCGGTCACCAATAACTTGGCGGGTGGCATTAATAGCTTCCTGGGCGATGGTAACACCGTCGGTACGCATATAGGTGATCAAACCGGTGACTTCACCGTTGATACTTTTACCTTCATATAGCTTCTGCGCCGTGCGCATGGTGTTGGTGGCGGTAAAGCCAAGCTTACGCGCCGCCTCCTGCTGCAGGGTTGATGTGGTGAAGGGTGGCTGCGGATGGCGCTTGGCGGGCTTGGTTTCAATATCACTGATGGTCAGCGGTGTCTTGCCAGCAAGCAGGGCAGCAGCCTTGGCAGCGGTTTCATCCCCCAGTGAAAATTTGGTTAGTTTTTTACCGCCCATCACATTAAGGCGGGTTGGCACCTCTTTGCCGCCAGTGCTTTTCAGCAAGGCTTCAACTGACCAATATTCTTGCGGCTTAAAAGCTTCAATCTCAAGCTCGCGGTCGCAGACTAACCTAAGAGCAACCGACTGGACGCGGCCAGCAGAGCGGGCACCGGGCAGTTTGCGCCACAAAACCGGTGAAAGGTTGAAGCCGACCAGATAATCAAGCGCGCGGCGTGCTAAATAGGCATTGACCATCGGCTGATCAAGGTCCCGTGGCTCAGCCATTGCTTTTAAAATTGCTGATTTAGTGATCTCATTAAAGACAACGCGTTTAACGTCAACATTTTTCAGGGCTTTTTTCTTGGCCAAAATTTCCATCACATGCCAGCTAATGGCCTCACCCTCGCGGTCGGGGTCAGTTGCCAGATACAGACGGTCAGCGCCTTTGGTGGCAGCGGCAATTTCATTCATGCGCTTATTACTGTCGCGGTCCACTTCCCAAATCATCTCAAAATCTTCGTCAGGAAGTACGGAGCCATCTTTGGAAGGCAAGTCACGCACATGGCCAAAGCTGGCTAGAACCGTATAGCCACTACCAAGATATTTATTGATAGTTTTTGCTTTAGCGGGTGATTCAACAATAACAACATTCATGGTGTCTGCGTCGCTTTCATTATATTTAAGGTGCATGATTGGGCATCATCTGTGCCGCTCCTTTTTTTCTGGCCTAGAGCCAATTAGAAGAAATAGCAACGGTTGAATTAAATTTATTCTATAATAATGCCACCATATTGCCCGAATATCGGATGGCAACACCCCCAAGTTCTAATTCTAAGATGATACTTAAAACCACCCCAGCGGGCAGGTCAGATTGGCGGACGATCTCATCAATTGGCACGGGTGTGAAAGCCAGTAATTGCAGGATGACCCTGCGGGCTTCACCGTAATCGCCTTCGCTGTTCGCTGCCTGAAACAGGGGCAGGTCGGTGGGATCCATCAAGGGGCGGGAGCGCAAGCTGGCTAGTTCATCAAGGATGTCATCAACATTCTGGGTGAGCTTGGCGCCGTTACTGATAAGCTGGTTGGTGCCTGCAGCGCGTGGGTCTAATGGCGAACCGGGCACAGCAAACACCTCACGCCCTTGTTCGCCTGCTAGCCGAGCGGTGATGAGCGAGCCTGACCTTTTGGCCGCTTCTATGACAACAATACCCAGCGACACACCTGATATAAGTCGGTTACGGCGCGGAAAATGCCGTGCAGTGGGCCGAGTGCCCAGCGGTGCTTCGGTGATAATCAAACCTTCCGCCGCGATGGCTTCTTGCAGCTTTCTGTTTTCCTTGGGGTAAAAATTGTCTAGCCCACCGGCGATACAGGCGATGGTGCCACCGCTGAGGCTGGCTTGGTGGCACGCGCCGTCAATGCCGCGCGCTAGGCCAGAGCAAACAATGATACCTGCTTCTGCTAGCCCTGAGGCCAATATGGCAGAGAAGCGAACCCCGGCCGCACTGGCATGACGGGAGCCGACCATGCCAATAATGTCTTTATTTAACAGGTGCGAGTGACCGTAAGTGAAAAGTACGGGAGGGGCATCATCGATTGCCGCTAATTGCTTTGGGTAAGTGATATCTCCTAAAAAGAGAACATCAGCACCAAAGTTACTTAAAGTTTCCAGCTCACGCTCGGCATTGGCTCGGCTGGCTATTTTTAAAGGTTTGCCACCTCGGGAGGCCATTTCTGGGATAGCGTCAATGGCATTTTCGGCGCTTTCATAACGCGCCAGTAAGTGGCGGTACGTTATGGGACCAACCCGCTCCGTGCGGATTAAACGTAAGCACGCTATTTTTTCAGCGTCGCTAAATGTGGAGCCTACTTGTCCGTCACCATCCTGCATGCCACCCCCTCTGTCATGATCTATAGTTGTTATATAAACCTTGAATGGAGAAACGTCTATCTTGTTATGTTTGAAATATTATGAAACTTAAATTTGAGCATCACCGATTCTAGGTTCCGTACCTTTGAGTAATCGGCTGATATTGTCTTTATGCCTAAACAGAATGACCACCGTCATGAATAAGGTAACCCATAGGGTCATTATAGGGGCTAAGAAATAGGATAAAACCGGTGCGGCTATCGCAGATATTATACCAGCAAGGGAGCTAATGCGCAGAATAGAAGCAACGGCGAGCCAGATGAGCAAGCAAAAAACGCCCACCATCCAGTTTATGGCCAGAAGGGTGCCAAAGAATGTTGCGACGCCCTTACCGCCTTTGAAGCGTAAATATACGGGGAAGCAATGCCCGAGAAAGGCAGCGGCTCCTGCTAACATAGCCAGTTCAATGTTGGCATAATGGGCGGCAATCAATACCGCGATAGCCCCTTTGCCGCCGTCTAAAAATAAGGTCATCAAAGCAAGAGACTTATTGCCAGTGCGCAAAACATTGGTGGCACCGATGTTGCCTGAACCAATGTTGCGGACATCGCCGAGACCGGCAAATTTAGTGATCAATATCCCAAATGGGATCGAGCCCACCAGATAGGCAGCAATAATGATTAGTTTATCAATGGATCCAAATTCCATATTTCGCCTATTTTGTTTATGCTTCTGAAGAGAAAAGCATGTGACCCTGAGCCATCGTTCGCCATACCTTACCCTGAACAGGGATGGTAGCAAAGGGGGTATTGCGGTGCCTACCAATAAAGCTGTCCGGGTCGATGCGCCAAGGGGCATTTGGGTCGAATATCATAATGTCAGCGGGCGCGCCAACGGCCAACCTGCCACTGCTTAAGCCTAAAAGATTAGCCGGCGTGATGGTTAAGGTTTTAAGCACGGTCATGATGTCGGTTCTACCCGCGTGGGCGGGCGCGAGTGCAAGTGCTAATAAAGTCTCGAAACCCGCTATGCCATTGGAAGCTTGGGCAAAGGGCAGGCGCTTGGTGTCTTCACTTTTGCCATTATGGTCCGAGCATATCACATCAATGGTGCCATCAGATAGGCCGTCAACTAAGGCTAGTCGGTCTTCTTCACTGCGCAGCGGTGGGCTGACTTTGGCAAAGGAGCGGAAGCCTTCGACATCATTTTCATTCAATTGTAGATAATGGGGGGCCACGCCGCAGGATATTTGGACCCCTCTCGCCTTGGCGGCACGAATGGCATTCAGCCCTTCACGGCTTGATACCAGCGCGATGTGAAGCCTTGCGCCCGTCATTTCTGCCAGCCGGGCATCCCGTTCAATTTGAATGACCTCTGCGCTAACCGGGATAGCGGCCAAACCTAGCCGGTCAGCCACACTGCCATCATGGGCAAAGCCACCTGCGGCCAGTGATGCTTCTTCAGCGAACTGCACTATTAGGGCGTCAAAAAAGCCAGCATATGTAAGTAATCGGCGCATGACTTGGGCGTCGGCCACAGCGTGATTGCAATCGGTAAAGGCAACGGCGCCACTGGCTTTCATTTGACCAATTTCAGCGATTTCACGGCCCATAAAGCCTTTGGTGGCGGCTCCCATTGGGTAAACACGCACATTGTCAGGGTTTTCAGCCCGGCGAATGATGCGCTCAACGGGTGCGTCTGTATCAATGATGGTCGTTTGGTCGGGCTGAAGGATGATGGTGGTGATGCCACCAGCAGCGGCGGCGTCACTGTCCACCTGATGGGCGCGCATATCAATAATACCGGGGGATAATATCCGCCCGCCACAGTCAATAATTTTAACCCCAGCTGGGATGGTGACATCCGCTCCCAGCATGTCGATATGGCCCCCGTTGGTGATTAGGCTGCCATTGCAGTCAAGCCCTGATTCTGGGTCCATAAGGCGGGCGTTTGTGTAAGCGACTATATTTTTCATGGCCCCACCTCTTCTTCGCGTTGCTTGCGGGTTAGTATATCAAGGCAGGCCATGCGCACCGAAACCCCCATTTCCACCTGTTCCTGAATGGCGGAGCGGTCAATATCATCAGCAACGTCAGAGGCAATTTCAACGCCCCGGTTCATTGGGCCGGGGTGCATGACCAGAACATCATCTTTGGCTACTGATAGTTTTTCATGGGTCAGGCCCCAGAATTTATAATATTCCCGCAAGCTGGGTAAAAAGGCACCGCTCATACGCTCTTGTTGCAGACGCAGCATCATAACCACATCAGCGCCAGCCAAACCTGCAGTCATGTCATGGTAGACCTCAACCCCCATGGAGGTGGCATTGACGGGCAACAGGGTAGGTGGGGCCACCAAGCGCACGCGCGCCCCCATGGCAGACAGAAGCCAAATATTAGACCGCGCCACTCGGCTGTGAGTAACATCACCGCAGATGGCCACGGTAAGGCCGTTCAGGTGTCCTTTGCGGCGGCGAATGGTTAGGGCATCCAGTAGCGCCTGTGTCGGGTGCTCATGGCGACCATCTCCCGCGTTAATAACGGCGCAGTCAACCTTCCGGCTCAGCAGTTCCACCGCACCACTATCCCCGTGGCGAATAACAAGCACATCGGGCCGCATCGCGTTCAAGGTCAAGGCTGTGTCCAGCAAGGTTTCGCCCTTTTTGATCGAACTGGTGGAAGTGGACATGCTTATCGTGTCCATCCCCAAGCGCTTGCCCGCTATTTCAAAGCTCATGAGAGTGCGAGTGCTATTCTCGAAAAAGAGATTTATTTGGGTTAGGCCAGCAAGGGTTTTGGTATTTTTCCCGCTTTGACGGTTGCTGTCAGCATAATGGTCAGCACAATCGAGCAGATATTTTATCTCCGCAGGGTCAAGGCCCCAAATGCCGAGTAAATGTTTATGCGGGAAAGGATTGCCACCGGGCGGCGTAATATCCGCGCGGGCGTATGATTCGTTTTTGATATTGTCATATGTCATCAAAGCGGGCCTTATAATCCCATAAACTTAAAAGAGCAAGCCCCATCATGGCCCAATTAATAAACATAGGAAATTCGTTCCACAGGTTAATTAACCAATCATTATCATAAAGCTAGTAAGTTTAAAATATAGCAGCAAGAATTTTGCTAGAGTTTTAAGTAAATAGTGTTTTTTGGGGCAGCACTGTCAATGAATGTATGGGGTATCTATAATGATAGGGCAAAATATTGAAGGCCTAGAAGCAAAGGTCCTCCGTCTAGAGAGAAATGAAGCTGCACTGAGAGTAATTAATCAGTTTGCAGTCGATCTGATTCAAACTAGGTCGGTTGAGGACTTGGTGTGGCATGTAGCACGAGAAGTTGTTGGAAAGCTTGATTTCCTCGATTGTGTAATTTATCTGCTGGATCATAAAACCCAACATTTAGTTCAATATGCCGCCATGGGTGATAAGGACCATGGGGGGAAGAGCATTAATAATGCTTTGCTTATCCCTTTTGGAGAAGGCATCACGGGGGCTGTTGCAAAGACAGGAAAACCATTAATTATCGGCGATTTATCAAAGGACGCTCGGTATATGGTTGATTTGAAGCCTATGCAAAGTGAGATTTGCGTACCGCTAATATTTGAAGACGAAATCTTTGGTGTCATTGATTGCGAGGACGCTCGTTTAGATTATTTTGATGCATTTCATTTGGATATATTGACGACTATCGCATCAATCACAAGCGCGAAACTTGCTCAAATTGAAATTTCTGAAAGATTTGACCTCATGGTTCAAACTATAGAGCAGGTTAGTGAGGGTATTCTTATAGTAGATAAGCAAGGGGCCATTATTGAATGTAATCAAGCGGTGACAGCAATATCAGGGTATGAGCGTGAAGAAATTAAGAGTAAAAAATTTGGTAATTTAGCAGTTACTTCAGGAGATATAAGCCCTCTACTGACTGGTGGTTATTTAGAAGGAGAATCACGGGGGGAAATGGAAATAATATGTAAAGATGGCCAACATAAGATGTTAGAGCTAAGCATGACCCATCTCCGCGATGAGCATCAACAAGCCTTTGGCATCATAGTTGCCCGAGATATTTCAGTACGGGTTGCCGCTGATGACGAAGCTAAACTTAAAAACCGTGAATTGTTAGGCGCTCTGAAAAGTGCAGAGAAAGCGCGTCATGCTCAAATTACATTCCTAGCTAACGCATCCCATGAGCTTAGGACACCGCTAAATGCGGTAGTAGGGTTTTCTGAGATGCTGAAAACATATGTGGATATTCAATCTGATGCAGAAGTTGCTCTTGAATATTCGTCCTATATCCATGAAGCTGGCAAGCATTTAACGCAGATTGTAAATGATTTACTTTCCATTTCTACTCTTGATTCTGGGGCTTCTGAGCCTACAAAAACTGAGTTTTGTCCCCGCATGAAGATATTGGAATGTGTACATATTTTGGAACATAAAGCGGCCACCAAAGGTTCATCTATTGACTTTTCGGTATTAGGCGATGCTTATAAAATTGATTTCGACCCTGTTCATTTCAAGCAAATAATTATCAATTTGATCGATAATGCGATTAAATATTCGCCGTCAGAAACTACGATAAAGGTTGACTGTCGCTATAGCCCAAATAATGGCGTGAAAGTTGAAGTTGAAGATAATGGCTGTGGCATCGCGGCCGAGCGTTTGGATACCATTTTTGAGCCTTTTGCCCGCGAAGCGGATGTTGTGATTAAAGAAATTGACGGTGTTGGTCTGGGGCTTACGCTCTCTCGGAGGCTGGCAAGGGTGAATGGTGGTGACATTGTCGTGACTAGCAAATTGGGCGAGGGTTCTATTTTTACTTTGAAAACCCAATAGGGTCAGACTTTATTTAATCACCGTAAATCTAGGGCACCTTGCAGAATGTAAGCTGCGGCCATTTTGTCCACCACTTCGGCACGGCGAGCGCGGCTGGCATCGGCTTCCAGCAAGGTGCGGGTTACGGCGGCGGTCGATAATCTCTCATCCCAAAATAGTTGGGGCAGGTCAATCTTACCAGCCAAATTGCGGGCAAAGGTCCGAACACCTTGGCAACGCGGTCCCTCAGACCCATCCATATTCATCGGCAGGCCAATCACAAAGCCATATATATTTTCTTTTGCAATTATACTGCGGAGTTTATCAACGTCTTTCGTGAATTTGGTCCGCTTTAATGTTTCATAGGGTGTAGCAATGGTTAAACTAACATCGCTGAGCGCAAGCCCCACTGTTTTGGTGCCAACATCTAGGCCTAATAACCTTTGGCCTTTGGGCTGCATGTTTTTTAGGTCATGAATATCCATCAGTCTTCGTTTGCCTTTAGCCATGCCCCGGCGCGCATGGCTGCATTGTTGCGGATGTTCATATAAAAGAGATTAAAGTCATAAACATGATAGTTACCGGTGCCTAAAAGATAGTCAGTCCAAGGGGCTGACTGGGGTGGGGTGGTTAAATATAAAAATCCATCGGTTCCACATTTTGCCCCTGTTAAAGCCGCAATAGGGCCCCCAAGCGGAACTTGCTCTTGTCGCATTTGCACGGCCCCAAGGTTTGCTTTGGCATCTGTTTCTCCGCCAACTGACCAGTTAAGGGGATTGGTACATAACATTGTACTATTCTTGCGGGATTGCCCGCTAAGCCCGACCTCAAGGTCAAAGGCCTGCTGGAAGCCAGAGATATCGCCGCCGCCAGCAAAGCTGAGCCAACTGATAACACAGCCAGTCTGTAAGGCTTGAGCGCAGGCGGGGATATTATCTAAAGCGCCAATATCTTCTTCCATGCTTATGGGCCAGCCGACAAGGTAGGCTGCCACCATGCGATCAGCAAGAGAGGTGCCAGAAATGCGGTCACGCAATAGCTTTAGCCCGTGGGTGGAACCTTGGCTGTGGCCCACTATGATGAAAGGCCGACCATCGTTGTCATGGGTGATGTAATGATCAAATGCCACTAGAACATCACCGTAAGCACGGTCTCTTGCCGTAATACCTTGGCCGCTATCATCCATGAAGGCGCCCAGCGTTGCTTGCCGGTAGCGCGGCATGTAAAATTGCCCGGCGGGCGAAAATGGGGTCAGTTGGTGCATAACAACAAAACCTTCAATGGCATCATTGGTGCGTTCATCATCCAAGGGCGCATTCCAGTGGGTGCGCTTTAGATATGTCGTCGGGTGGATGAAAAATATATCAGCTTCAGGCACTTGGGTAATACTAGTGGTGCCAGCTGGCCGGTAATGGCTGGTTTTAGATGGCGCATCGGGGCGCACGACCCAACCGCTATTGTCTGTATAATTGGGTGCCGCTGGCATTGGGTCATCAGCTATGTCTACACTTGGCACAAACACAGTCTTTAAGGCTTTTTCCGGGTTCATCGCCACATAGATGAAACCTATTAGGAACAGGACTATAATGACCACAATGACCAGTAAAAACTTGCTGGCAGGGCTAATTTTGGCCTTTTGTGTCATCTTCATTTCCTTCATTTGCGAGCCATAGCCCCATTGTTATATCGTCTATGTAACGGCCATCAGCATGCTTGATCGCCCGGGGGCTGACCCCTTCTTCTATAAAGCCAGCGCCTTTGTAAAGGGCTATTGCTGCCTTGTTGGGGCTATGGACATGTAATTGCAGTTTTTCCGTTACGCCGTTGCTATTTGCCCACCCGATGAGCGCCTTTATCAAGGCCTTGCCAATGCCTTTTCCCTGGTGGGAGGCAGCTACCCCCATGGATAGCGTGGCCACATGGCGGGTGCGGGCTCTAGCATCACTGTAACATTCCCCCATGCCGATAACGGCACCGGCATCAATCGCGATTAGGCATGTCTCTAAGGCTCTTGCGTCTTTCATTGCCAGCCACCACCGCCGCCGCCACCAAGACATGTGTGCTTCATTAGGGCTAGAGATCAAAAAATCGCTGCTCTCAAATATCTCAGCCACATAGGCATTCACCGCCCGCGCATCACCGGCGGTGGCGGGCCGAATGCATGCTGACGAAGTCCCCTCATTTGATGGCGCGTTCATATTCATGGTTGCAGCTTTTCCAAATGCATTGTTACAATGGTCCATATTATTTTGGGGAGTGCAGTTATGACACGAGCATATATGAACGGTGAGCGCCAAGCAATTATTGTTCTCGGCGGCATTATATCAGGGCTGGGCTTGTATATCACCACGCGCAGCAAAACTGGTGTGGATCTTGATCTGGTTTTTGCCAGCATCATTGCCCTGTTTTATTTTGGTAAGACCATGATGTTAACCGGGCATATTGGACCGATATCTAAAGTTGTTTCGGTGTCGGCGGCTATAACAGCGCTCTTCACGCTCCTCGCCTACCAATATGCCGTGCATGTGGGGTATAACGCTGAATTAACAGGTAGGTCAGACGCTATTTTTGACTTTATCATTGCCGTTCATACTGCCTATTTCCTCATCATTGCAGCGGCCCAAACATGGATGGAGGAGGGCAAATCCTTACCCTATTCACGGCTATTTGAAAATGTATGGAACAACCTGATCATATCTGTTTTCCCGTTCATATTCATAGGGCTCTTCTTTGGTGCGCTTTATTTGGCGCATATGCTTTTGTCGCTAGTGGATATTACATTTATTGAAGACCTGCTGGAGGAAGCATGGTTCTCCTTCATGTTAGCGGGCTTCCTGTTCGGGCTGACGGTCATTTATTTGCGGGACCATGACAAATTCATGGGGCTTTCCCGCCGGTTTGTTTTGGCGATGGCCCGCATTGTCGGTTTGGTCTTATGCACGGCTGCAATCGTATTTGTGCTCTATTTACCCATCGCGGGCTTTGATAAATTCTGGGCGTCGCATGTGGCGGCTGCCGTCATGTTAACCGTGGTTATTGTAACCGGTATTTATGCCAATGCCTATGTGGCGGACGGTGAAGGTGAAAGCTGGCGCGATGTTGGGGACCTGCGCAAATGGCTGGTCACAGCAGCGGTCGCGGCGCTCAGCCTGTTTGCTGTGCTCGGCCTCTGGGCCTTTAAAATTCGCATCGGCGAGTATGGCCTGACGCCGGACCGGGTTCTCGCCTATCCCGTCTTCGGGGTAGCGCTGGTGGGGGCGCTGGGTTACTTGGCACAGATTATCCGTTTCCGCCTCGGTTGGGCGCAGCATGTATCAGGCGTCAATAAAGGCATTGCAGCCCTCATCGTGGTTACAGCGCTTGGTTTTCAGCTGGCGCCCTTCACTGCTTTCAATACAGCAGCGAAAAGCCAATATAACGCCATCATGGCGGGTGAGATTAAAGAGCCTGATTTTCATGCTTTAAAATTCCGTATGGCCGCACCGGGCAGAGAATATTTTGGTCGATTGGCAGAAGATACTGAAACCTTAAAGGCACATGGTTATAGCCAAGCATATGAGCGTGCGGTTACCGCCACCTCATGGTGGAATAGTTCTTCTCGTCCTGTAACTCCAGTTGATTGGGATGGATTAACGCTGGATGCCATGCAGCATGCCTATAAGATTTATGCGGGTGAGTTTGAAATATCTGACGAAGATTTGCTGAATGGCCAAGTGGCGCTGGCCAAAAACATGTCTAATTGTCGTGGCAAATTGACCACTGTAGATACATCGGGGCAAGAAAAATGCTTATTGCTTTTGACCGACTTGAACGGCGATGGATATCCGGAATTTGTTGGTTTCTCGCGACGTTATTCAAGTCCGACACAAATAGCTTACAAAACTGTGGATGTTGCAGAGGGCAGCGCAGCCAAGTGGGACATATATAATCTTTCTGGGAAAAATTATTTCACTGATGATGAATGGAAGGCCTTGAAGGAAGCGTTAGAGACGGGAGATTTTAAGGTGAAATTCCCAATGTTTAAGAACATTATGATCGACGGAAAGACCTATGTGGCATCAACGAAGTCGAGTGTATCCGTTGAGTTCAAAGACGGTAAAATCGTTGAAAGTGACGACGAAGAATAGAAAAGCGCTCTAGTCGCAGTGTAAATAGGCTAATTCCGGCTTGAACCGCGCCGCGTCTGGCGTTAAGTTGCGCGCTGCATTCGGGGGCTTCGTGCTTTTTGCCTTGGCCCTTTTCATTTCCTGTTAGGTTAAAGGGAATTTCATGTCAGAAATTGACAAAGATACCGTCGCGAAAATCGCGCGTCTGGCCCGCATCAAAGTTGCGGATGACAAGCTTGCACCGCTCGCGGGGGAGCTTAACAATATACTTGGCTGGATCGAGCAATTGAATGAGGTCAATACCGATGACATTGGGCCGATGGCGAGCCCGGTGAACGCTAAACTGCGTTGGCGCGATGATGTGGTCACCGACGGCGATAAGCAAGAAGATGTGCTGGCAAACGCTCCGCGCAGTGAGTTTGGCTTTTTCGGTGTGCCGAAAGTGATCGAGTAGGGATATTGGACATGACTGAATTAACCAAAATGACAATTGCAGAAGCCCGCGATGCTATGGCTTTGGGTGATCTGACTTCCGTTGAGCTAACCGAAGCGCACATTAAAGCCGTCGAAGGCTTTGGTGCCACCAATGCTTATATCATGAAAACACCGGAAAAAGCGCTGGATATGGCGAAAGCTGCCGACGCAAAAATTCAATCCGGCAATACATCGGCGATGACCGGTATTCCTATCGGGGTTAAAGACCTGTTCTGCACCGAGGGTGTTCGCACCACCGCCTGCAGCCATATCTTGGATGGCTTTGTCCCGCGCTATGAAAGCAGCGTCACCACCAACCTGTGGAATGACGGCGCAGTGATGCTCGGCAAGCTAAACATGGACGAATTTGCCATGGGCAGTTCGAACGAGACCAGCTTTTACGGCCCGGTGAAAAACCCTTGGCGGGCAACAAATTCCAACCGGGACTTTGTGCCCGGTGGTTCATCAGGCGGTTCCGTAACATCGGTGGCCGGGTATGCCGCCATGGGGGCCACAGCGTCCGATACCGGTGGCTCTATCCGCCAACCTGCGTCCTTCACGGGCACCGTGGGCATAAAGCCAACCTATGGCCGTTGCTCACGCTTCGGCATGGTCGCTTTTGCCAGCAGCCTAGATCAAGCGGGTTCGATCACCCGCACGGTGCGCGACGGCGCAATTATGTTAGAGAGCATGTGCGGTTTCGACGTTAAAGACAGCACCAGTATGGACATGGTAGTGCCAAATTTTGAAGCGGCACTGACCGGCGATATTCGCGGGCTTAAGGTTGGCATTCCGCAAGAATATCACCTCGCGGACATGCCGGGTGAAATTGAAGCGCTGTGGCACCAAGGCATTGAATGGCTGAAGGCAGCAGGCGCTGAGATTGTTGATGTCAACCTGCCGCACACTAAATATGCCTTGCCGGCTTATTATATCATCGCGCCCGCCGAGGCATCATCTAACCTAGCGCGCTATGACGGCGTTCGTTACGGCCTACGGGACGTGGGTGATGGCAGCAGCCTTGACGAAATGTATTATTCCACGCGCGGCGAAGGCTTCGGCGAGGAAGTGAAGCGCCGTTTGATGATTGGCACCTATGTGCTGTCCGCCGGATACTATGATGCTTATTACATCAAAGCCCAAAAGGTGCGCCAACTGATCGCCGATGATTTCAAGCGCGTATTTGAAAAAGTTGATGTCTTGCTGACACCGACCGCGCCGAGCGCCGCTTTTGCCTTTGGCGATAAGTCAAATGATCCACTGGCGATGTATTTAAACGATGTATTTACCGTGCCTGCCTCGCTTGCGGGTCTACCGGGGTCCAGCGTACCTGCGGGGCTTAGCGCGGACGGCCTACCGCTTGGCCTTCAGGTGTTAGGCAAAGCGTGGGACGAAGAAACGGTGTTGAAAGTATCCCATGTGATCGAAGCTGCGGCGGGCTTTAATGCCACGCCAACAGACTGGTGGAGTTAGCCCCATGAGCAATTATAGTATTCAAGGCGCGACGGGTGATTTTGAAGTAGTTATTGGGCTTGAAATTCACGCTCAGATATCCTCAAAGGCCAAGCTATTTTCCGGTGCATCGACCGAATTTGGTGCCGAGCCTAACACGCAGGTATCGCTGGTGGATGCCGCCATGCCGGGCATGCTGCCGACCATTAACGGCGAATGTATTCGCCAAGGGGTTCGCACCGGATTGGCGATTGGCGCGCAGATCAATAATTTCAGCGTTTTTGACCGCAAAAACTATTTTTACGCTGACCTGCCACAAGGCTACCAAATCAGTCAGTTCAAACACCCCATTGTCGGTGAAGGCATGGTAGTGGTTGACCTTGAAGATGGCAGCAAAAAAGAGATTGGTGTTGAGCGTATTCACCTTGAGCAGGATGCAGGCAAGTCAATGCATGATCAGCATCCTGAGCTGACCTATGTGGACCTGAACCGCACGGGCGTTGCTTTGATGGAAATAGTTTCCAAGCCCGATATGCGCAGCCCGGAAGAAGCCGGTGCCTATGTCACTAAAATACGCTCTATTGTGCGCTATATTGGTGCTTGTGACGGTAATATGGAGCAAGGCAGCATGCGGGCGGATGTGAATGTTTCCGTGCGCAAACACGGCGATCCGCTGGGCACGCGCTGCGAGATCAAGAACGTTAATTCGATCCGCTTTGTGCGCCAAGCCATTGAAGTAGAAGCCAACCGCCAAGTGGATGTTATCGAAGCGGGTGGTACCATCGACCAAGAAACCCGCTCCTTCGATCCGGTCAAAGGCGAGACCAAATCGCTGCGCAGCAAGGAAGAAGCGCATGATTATCGCTATTTCCCGGACCCTGACCTGTTGCCGATTGAATTTGATGATGCCTATGTGGACGCCGCGCGGGCTAGCCTGCCTGAATTGCCGGATGCCAAGCGGGCGCGGCTTGTGGGCGAGCTGGGCATAAGCGACTATAATGCTGCGGTTCTGGTGGCGGAAAAAGAAAACGCTGACTATTTTGAGGCTATTCTAGCCGCCACTATGGACGCCACGGGCAAGGATGCCTCTAGCGTTGCCACCCGGGTAGCAAACTGGGTCATCGGTGACCTGTTCGGTGCTATCAATAAAGCGGGCAAAACTATCGCGACCAGCCCGGTTTCACCCGCACAAGGCGCGGCGCTGATTGCGCTTATCGAAGATGGTACGATATCTGGCCGTATCGCCAAAGACGTGTTCGAAATCATGTTTGAGACCGGCAAAGACGCAGGCGTTATAGTGGAAGAAAAAGGCTTAAAACAGGTCAGTGATACCGGCGCGATTGAGGCAATTATCGACGAAATTATCGCGGCTAACCCCAACCAATTGGCGCAGTACCGCGCGGGCAAGGACAAGCTGATTGGCTTCTTTGTTGGCCAGGTGATGAAAGCGACCCAGGGCAAAGCCAACCCCGGCGTGGTCAACCAATTGCTGAAACCTAAGCTGGATGGTTAAAGTTGGCTTTCATATAAAAAGTCACTTTCTGCCATTATGCCTTTTAAGTATCCAAGAAGCTGCGGAGCTGACGTGAGCGGCTTGGGTGCTTGAGTTTCCTGAGCGCTTTTGCTTCAATCTGGCGGATACGTTCCCGGGTTACGCTAAATTGCTGGCCAACTTCTTCCAACGTGTGGTCGGTATTCATGCCGATACCAAAGCGCATGCGCAGCACCCGCTCTTCCCGTGGGGTTAGCGATGCTAGCACCCTTGTTGTGGTCTCGCGCAGGTTCGACTGGATGGCAGCATCAAGCGGCAGAATGGCGTTCTTATCTTCGATAAAGTCACCGAGGTGGCTATCTTCCTCATCACCAATTGGGGTCTCTAGGCTGATAGGCTCTTTGGCGATCTTCATAACTTTGCGCACTTTTTCAAGCGGCATAGACAGGCGCTGGGCCAATTCTTCGGGCGTTGCTTCGCGGCCAATTTCATGCAGCATCTGGCGGCCCGTGCGCACAAGCTTGTTGATGGTTTCGATCATATGCACCGGAATGCGAATGGTGCGGGCTTGGTCAGCGATCGAACGTGTAATGGCCTGCCTAATCCACCATGTGGCATAGGTTGAAAATTTATAGCCCCGACGATATTCAAATTTATCCACCGCCTTCATCAGGCCGATATTACCTTCTTGGATAAGGTCAAGGAATTGCAGGCCGCGATTGGTATATTTTTTGGCAATAGAAATAACGAGCCGTAGATTGGCTTCGACCATTTCTTTCTTACCGATGCGGGCTTCTTTTTCACCCTTTTGCACGGTGCGGACAATGCGGCGGAATTCGGCCACATGCAGTCCAGCTTTATTCATCACTTCGGCAATTTGATCACGGATATTATCGATGGCTTCGCCGTCGGCTTCGGCAAAAGCTTTCCAGCCACGGCCACCAAGCGAGGCGATATGTTCTACCCAGCTTTTTTCCAGCTCTGACCCTTCAAATTCATTCAAGAAAGCCGCACGGCTAACCTTATGAGCTTCAGCTAAGCGCAGTAAGCGACCTGACAAGCTCATCAAACGGCGGTTCATGCCGTAAAGTTCATCCACCAGCATTTCGATACGGTTATTGTTAAACTTAACCAATGAAACAATCTCAACCAAGTCCGCGCGAAGGGTCTTGAAACGGCGTTCCTGTGCGGTGGTCAGGCTATCGCCTTTAATCGCGGCTTCCATGCGCATCAACTGCAATTTGTGGTATTTTTTGTAAGTAGCGGCGATAAGCTGGAATTTTTCGATGGTCTCGGGCGTAAGATGCTCTTCCATGGCGCTGAGCGACATAGTGGTATCTTCTTCTTCCTCATCATCTTTGCGCGCGGTGCGGGTAGGCTCGTCGCTATCCGGGCTTCCGGCTACCGCGCCTTCGCTTTCGCCGTCCTCTTCAGACTTTGTTAAATCATCTTCTGCTTTTTCTTCGTCAGCAGCGGCGGCATCAGCGACGCCGGGAACCGGCACATCATCGCCGACCTTGCCTTCTTCAAGCTCTTTTTCAGCCTTTTCAAGGTCCGCAGTTTGGGGCTCTTTGCCCAAGGTTGCGTCAAGGTCGATAATATCGCGCAGGAGAATTTCACCAGCATTTAGTTGCTCAGCCCATTCAACGATGGCCTTGAAGGTCAGCGGGCTTTCGCACAAGCCTTCGATCATGGTGTTCCGGCCAGCTTCGATCCGCTTGGCGATGGCTATCTCACCTTCGCGGGACAATAGCTCAACCGAGCCCATCTCACGCAGATACATCCGAACAGGATCATCGGTGCGCTCAATCTCATTTTTCTTCTCAGAAACCTTAAATTCTTCGGTTTCTGGCTTGGCGGGTTTTTCTTCTGTTTCTTCCTGCTCTTCGCCGTCGGTAACATTAATGCCCATCTCACTTAGCATGGTCATAATATCTTCGATTTTCTCAGAGGACATTTCAGCCGTTGGCAGGCCTTTGTTTAGCTCATCATATGAAATATAACCACGCTCTTTGGCCTTCGCGATCATTTTTTTAATAGCAGCTTCGGTCGAATCGCCTAATGGGCCTGAACCTTCATCGGTGCGGTCTTCTTTTGATTCGTCCTGTGTCGCAACATTTGCCATTTAGTGTCTCTCCAAGGGGTATTTAGCTAAAAAATGCGATTCGCGTTAAGCGAATCACCTTATTGGGCTCTTTATAACAGATTATTCGATTCGCAACCTATCTGATTCGCGTGTTTTACTTGCCCGATTCGCATTAAATAGGCTGTGTTTTATTGGATTCAAGCCCGAAGTCTTTTATGTCGGCTTGGTTGGTCTCTTGCCTCATCTTATCATACTGCTCTTTTCGGGCTAAAAAGCGCTCTTTGTTGATGTCATTCATCTCTTCTGCAAAGTCTCGGCGGGCTTCTTCCATAACTTCACTGGCGACGATTAAATGTTGGAATCGTGCCAGAAGATGTTCAAAAGCGATCAGGGCATCACCGAGGGCTGCCTCATCGGTTGCGAACCAATCGGCACTTTTTAACTGATGCGAAAAAAGGTCATTCAGCTCGCGCGCTAACCCGGCGTCATGAAGACGCGTGAGTAAAGTCTCTCGCTCTAAGTGGTCGATAATTGCGGTTTCGCTAATAATGCCTGTGCGAAGGCGTTCATGCTCTGAGGTGCCAAACTCAATATCGGCAAGCTCCTCCACATGGCGGACAAGAATTTCAGGGTGGTTTATAATAGTGGCGAGTAATAATTTCTCTAATCTTATTGGCACTGTGGCGCTGCCGGTGGCGCGGCCAAGGGCAGTAGCAGCAATGCCCGAAGCCCGCACAGCATGACGGCCCGGGTTAGGGCGCAGACCTTTATGTTGGTCCTTAACACTGGCCCAGTAACCTTGGCGGAACTCAGGCGCGCGCCGGCCGCTCGGTTTATTTTGGCTTTGACCATTATCACTGCGAAAATGACGCCAAAGTCTGCTTCTGAACTCGCTTTGGTATAGTTTTTGGATATTTTCATCATCGATTTCAGCAAGCTTGATGAAGATATCTTTTTCCAAGCCCGCCCGGCGTTCTGGTGTGCTGGCATCACGGCCACCGATGAAGTTTTGCCACAGCATATCCACTAGCGGCACGGCTTGGTCGATCAATTTTTCTATCGCCTTTAAACCTTCACGCTGGACCAATGTGTCTGGGTCATCACCATCAGGCATTATCATAAAACGCAGGCTTTTTCCGGCTTTCAACAAGGGCAGAGCGCGCTCAACGGCGCGAGCGGCGGCACGTCTACCAGCTTTGTCGCCGTCAAAGCTAAGCGTTGGTTCATCTGCCATGCGCCACAGATGGCCAATTTGGTCTTCGGTCAGGGCAGTGCCAAGCGGCGCAACGGCATAATCCAGTCCAAATTCAGACAGCGCAATCACATCCATATAGCCTTCAACGACAATTACATTACCGCTTTCATAGGCGGCTTTACGGGCGCGGGCCCAGTTATAAAGTGTTGCGCCCTTGTGGAATAAGCTGGTCTCGGGGGAGTTTAAATATTTGGCTTTCACGTCGCTGGAAAGCGCCCGTCCACCAAAGGCAATGACGCGGCTTTGTAGGTCCTGAATGGGAAACATAACGCGGCCACGAAAACGGTCATAGCTTGCCCCGCCACCTTCGGGTTTGATCAGCATGCCTGTTTCGATAAGCTGTTCTTCGGTAATGTCCCGCGCGGTCATGGCTTCTTTCAAAGCGGTGCGGCTGTCGGGCGCAAAACCTATCTGAAAGCGTTTTATGGTAGCGTCAGAAAGTCCGCGACCTTGGATATAAGTGAGCGCATGGCGGCCATTCTGCCCGCGCAATTGACTTTCATACCAACTGGTGACCGTCGCCATAACCTCCGCCAGCGTTGACCGCCGCGCATCGCGTTTGGCTTCCTCTGGGTCCGGGATGGGCAGGGGCATGCCCACTTCGCCCGCAAGGCGCTCAATGGTCTCGGGGAAGCTTAAGCCCTCGGTTTCCATGACAAAGTCAATGGCGCTGCCGTGAACGCCGCAACCGAAACAATGGTAAAAGGCTTTTTGGTCATTAACGGTGAAGGAGGGTGTTTTTTCGCTGTGGAACGGGCACAGGCCCCCGTGCTCGCGCCCTTTGCGCACAAGCTTAACCTTGCGGCCAACGATGTCAGACAGCGTTAACCGGCTTTTCAGTTCATCCAAAAAATGATGACTAAACCGTGCCACAGTTGCTCCCTCATGCAAAAACTTATTATGACGCTAACTGCGCCGCTTGGGAACCACAATTGTTTTATTGATTGATCAGCTTAGCGCAGCCTTGATTTTGCCAGAAGCAGCGGCAAAGTCCATTTGTCCGGCATATTTGCCCTTAAGTGCGCCCATGCAACGGCCAATATCCTTCAGGCCCTCAGCGCCAACTTCACCGATAACCGCTTTAACGGCAGCCTCGACTTCAGCGTCGCTCATTTGCTTGGGCAAAAAGTTTTGGATAATGGCAATCTCATCGCTTTCGCGCTCAGCCAGTTCGCAGCGGCCTGCTTCCTCATAAGCTTTGATACTGTCCCGGCGTTGCTTGACCATTTTAGACAGGATATTGGTGATGATGGCGTCATCATCTCGGTCCACTTTATCAAGGGTGCGCATTTCGATGTCGCTTTCCTTGATCGCGGCTAAAACAAGCCTGATGGTAGACAGCTTGTGCTTTTCTTTCGCACGCATCGCGTCTTTCATGGCAGTCGTAAGAGTTTCCCGTAACATTTCGCGTCCCTTTATAGCGAGTCGAAGTGCAGCATAATATACGAAGCGTGCTCGAAGCGCAATCGTCAGAATGCAAATTATAACTCGTTGTTTTTAAATGGTATTTTTTTATATACTTTATCTTGACTAGTAAGGATGTTTTGCTTAGTTTCCCGTCAATTTGCTTGGTGTATGTCTCACCTTGGCTTACTGGGTAATTAGCGACATGATCGCCTTATTTCAAGGATTATGTTGCTTTTGGTCATTTTGAAGCTGTCTGGAGGACGCGTTAACTATGATAAAGCCCATTGTTCCAAAGACTGATTTGACAACGTTAAAAGCGCCATCGCTTGATATAACAGCGGCGTTGGTTTTAGCGGATGGTACGGTATTTTGGGGCTACGGGCTGGGCGTTGAAGGCAGCACCGTTGGTGAAATTTGCTTCAATACTTCCATCACGGGCTATCAAGAAATTCTCACCGACCCATCTTACGCAGGGCAGATCATCAATTTCACCTTTCCTCACATTGGCAATGTTGGCACCAATAAAGATGATAATGAGGCGCTAAAAGCCGCTTGCAAAGGCTTGATCATCCGCGAGGCGATCACTGAACCGGCTAATTACCGCTCAGACAGTCACTTGAATGATTGGGCGGTGGCACAGGGCCTGATTGGCATTTGCGGTATCGATAGCCGTAAGCTGACCCGCTATATCCGCGATAACGGCGCGCCGCACGGGGTGATAGCCCACAGCGCAAGCGGCAAGTTCGATTTGCCCGCCATGCAAGCTGAGGCCATAGCCTGGCCGGGCCTTAAGGGTATGGATCTCGCCGAAGAGGTAACCTGCGGCAAGCCTTATGATTGGACTGGTTCCCGCTGGGCATTGGGGCAGGGCTACAGCGAGCAAATAAGCCCCAAGGCCCATGTGGTGGCGGTGGATTACGGCGCTAAGCATAACATTCTGCGTTGCTTGGCGGATGTAGGCGCCAGGGTGAGCGTGGTGCCAGCGACCGCAAGTTACGATGATATCATGGCGCTCAAGCCCGACGGAATATTCCTCTCTAACGGTCCTGGGGACCCAGCCGCCACGGGCTTATATGCCTTGCCTATTATACATCAGCTCATTGATAGCGGCCTGCCGATATTTGGTATTTGCCTTGGTCATCAGTTGCTGGCACTGGCTTTTGGCGGCAAGACCTATAAAATGCATCAGGGTCACCGAGGTGCTAATCACCCGGTCAAAGACCTGCGCACAAATAAGGTGGAAATCACCAGCATGAACCATGGTTTCAGTGTGGAAGCGGATAGCCTGCCGGATAGCTTGAAAATAAGCCATGTATCGCTTTTTGACGGCACGGTGTGCGGCATTGAAGCGGTGGACAGGCCCATATTCAGCGTTCAGCAACACCCCGAAGCCTCGCCCGGCCCGCAAGATAGCTTTTACCTGTTCGAGCAGTTCATGGATATGATTTCAGCCTTTCAGGCTTCACGGAAGGGTCTGTAGAAATGCCTAAGCGTACCGACATAAAAAGCATATTGATCATTGGCGCGGGGCCGATCATCATTGGGCAAGCCTGCGAGTTTGACTATTCCGGCACGCAGGCGTGTAAAGCCCTGAAGGAAGAAGGTTATCGGGTCATTCTGGTCAACAGCAACCCCGCGACGATCATGACCGACCCTGAGCTGGCTGATGCTACTTACATTGAGCCGGTGACGCCTGAAGTGGTAGAAAAAATTATCGAGAAAGAGCGTCCAGACGCCATTTTGCCGACCATGGGCGGTCAAACCGGACTGAATACAGCATTGGCCTTATCCCAGAGCGGGGTTTTGGCCAAATACGGCGTTCAGATGATCGGCGCGGATGAAGATGCGATCGACAAGGCAGAGGACCGCAGCCGCTTTAACCAAGCCATGGCAAAAATAGGCCTTGAGACCTGCATCGGTAAAACCGCGAATACGGTCGAAGACGCCGTTAAAGTTTTGGATATCACCGGCCTGCCAGCGATCATTCGCCCTAGCTTCACCATGGGCGGCACTGGCGGCGGCATTGCTTATAACCGCGAAGAATTTGTCGAAATTGTTGCGCGCGGATTGGACGCCTCCCCCACCAATGAGGTGTTGGTCGAAGAGAGCATCGTTGGCTGGAAAGAATATGAGATGGAAGTGGTCCGTGACCGGGCCGATAATTGTATCATCATTTGCTCAATAGAAAATGTCGATCCCATGGGCATTCACACCGGCGACAGTGTTACCGTTGCCCCCGCCTTAACGCTGACGGACAAAGAATATCAGATCATGCGCAACGCCAGCATTGCGGTGCTGCGGGAAATTGGCGTCGAAACTGGTGGTTCCAACGTACAATTTGCCGTTAACCCCAAAAATGGCCGCTTGATCGTCATTGAAATGAACCCAAGGGTCTCCCGCTCTAGCGCGCTGGCGTCCAAAGCCACTGGTTTTCCCATCGCCAAAATCGCCGCTAAATTGGCCGTAGGTTACACGCTTGATGAGCTGGACAACGACATCACCGGCGGCCAAACACCCGCGTCCTTTGAGCCGACGATTGACTATGTGGTCACCAAAGTGCCGCGTTTCACCTTTGAGAAATTTGCCGGAACCGAGGCGCTGCTGACCACTGCGATGAAGTCGGTCGGTGAAGTGATGGCGGTCGGGCGCTGTTTCGCTGAGAGCTTGCAAAAGGCCCTGCGCTCAATGGAAACGGGGCTTACGGGCTTGGATGAGATTGCGCTTGATGATGTGGTGCCCGGCAGCGGTGATATGCAAGCGGTTTTGCGCGACCTTGCTTGGCCGCGTCCGGACCGTATTTTGCGCATTGCCCAAGCGTTGCGGGAAGGAGCGACACTGGCTGAAATTCAGCGAGTCACCCATTTTGAGCCATGGTTCTTAAACCAAATAGCCGACCTTGTAACAGCGGAAGAGACTGTGCGCAAAAGCGGTGTGCCAGTAGATGCATATGCCCTTAGGGCTTTGAAGGTGCAGGGTTTTTCTGACCAGCGTTTGGCTATCCTCGGGGGAATAAGCGAGGGTGAAGTGCGGACAATGCGGCACAAGGCTGCTGTACGGCCAAGCTATAAACGCATTGACACTTGCGCCGCTGAATTTGATACCGACACACCCTATATGTACAGCAGCTATGAGACATTTGCTGCAGGCGAAGTGGCCGAATGTGAAGCGCGGCCAACCGACCGGGAGAAAGTTGTTATTCTTGGCGGTGGCCCCAACCGCATCGGTCAAGGCATCGAGTTTGATTATTGCTGCTGTCATGCCTGCTTTAGCCTGTCTGATGCGGGTTATGAGACTATCATGGTCAATTGTAACCCTGAAACGGTCTCCACCGATTATGATACCTCTGACCGGTTATATTTTGAGCCGCTGACGGCAGAAGATGTGTTGGAGCTTATCCATACGGAAAATCAAAACGGGTCCGTGAAAGGCGTTATTGTGCAATTTGGCGGGCAGACGCCGCTGAAATTAGCGCAGACGCTTGAGGACGCTGGCGTGCCAATTTTGGGTACCAGCCCAGATGCAATTGACTTGGCCGAAGACCGGGAACGTTTTCAGGTTCTGGTGCAAACCCTTGGCCTGTTACAGCCAAATAATGGTATAGCCAGAAGCTTAGAGGAAGCCCGCACTATTGCCGCAGAAGTTACATATCCTGTGCTCATTCGCCCTAGTTATGTGCTGGGTGGCCGGGCGATGGAAATTGTCCATGATGAAGCCGAGTTAGAGCGTTATATGGATGAAGCGGTGCAGGTGTCGGGGGACAGCCCGGTATTAATTGATGGTTTCCTTAGCAACGCTACCGAAGTTGATGTGGACGCCATATGCGATGGCACGGATGTTCATATTGCTGGCATTATGGAGCATATCGAAGAAGCTGGTGTCCATTCAGGCGATAGTGCTTGCAGCCTGCCGCCCTATAGCTTGCCTGCGGATATCGTGCGGGAAATTTGTCGTCAAACCATAGCGCTTGCCCACGCCCTGCAAGTGGTGGGGCTGATGAATATTCAGTTTGCGGTTAAGGACAGTAAAATTTACCTGATTGAAGTTAACCCGCGGGCATCCCGCACCGTGCCTTTTGTTGCCAAAGCAGTTGGCAGCCCCATTGCCAGCATTGCAGCGCGTGTTATGGCGGGGGAGCGCTTGAAAGACTTTGACTTGAAAGACCCCAACACCAAGCATGTGGCAGTTAAGGAAGTTGTCATCCCCTTTGCTCGTTTCCCTGGTGTTGATGTGTTGCTTGGACCAGAGATGAAATCAACCGGTGAAGTGATGGGCTTAGACCATGATTTTCCGATGGCTTTTTATAAAGCACAATTAGCAGCCGGTGTAGACCTTCCCATGAGCGGCAAGGTTTTTGTCTCGGTCAAAGACAGTGATAAAGAAGCGCTTGTGATGATTGCTGCTGATCTGGTTTCGATGGGCTTTAAGATTGTTGCAACAGGTGGCACGGCTAAAAAATTACAACTTCGCGGCATAGAAGCGGAAACGGTTTATAAAGTAACCGAGGCCCTGCGCCCCCATACGCTAGATATTATGAAGAACGGCGAAGTTGCCATCATGATTAATACTACAGAAGGCAAACAATCCATTGCAGACTCGAAAAGTTTGCGGAATACTGCTCTGATGATGAAACTGCCATATTTCACTACGATTGCGGCGTCAAAGGCGTTGGTTCAGGCTCTGCTCGCGGTTAAAGCCAATGCCATGGTGGTCGAGCCATTACAGGCCTATGGCCCAACACCTGCCGCTTAAGAGCGAGGATACAGCTTTTCTTACGTCAGCTATGAGTGAAAATAACTTGAGCTTTTGTCTAATATGCGATATTTACGAAGAAAGCGCCGACCCCATCCTTTGTATGTGGGTCGGCGTGATCCGTTTAATAATGGGACATATGTTTACAATAAAGTAAACATTGTTCCAGTAATGGCTGTTTAATTTTTTTGATTGCAGCCAGCTAAGATAAGAATGAGTGAAGAATAATGAGTGAGACTTTTCCAATGCTGATGGAAGGCTACCAAAAGCTTTCAGCGGAATTGAAGCAGCTAAAATCTGTGGAGCGTCAAGCTGTAGTGCTGGCGATTGAAGAAGCGCGCGCCCACGGTGATCTATCTGAAAATGCTGAATACCATGCCGCGAAAGATAAACAGGGTTTTATTGAAGCCCGCATTATGGTGCTGGAAGGCAAAGTAAGTCGTGCTCAAGTGATCGACCCACTGACCTTGTCTGGTGAGAGGGTTGTCTTCGGCGCCACTGTTACCTTGATTGATGAAAACGATGACGAGATTGTTTATCAGTTGGTTGGTGAGGAAGAGGGTGACGTAAAGGCGGGCCGAGTTTCGTTTCAGTCACCCCTTGCACGGGCGTTGATTGGCCGCGTTGCAGGCGCTGAAATTGAAGTCATCACTCCGGGTGGTGAGCGCTATTATGAAATTGCTAAAGTAGAATTTAAGTAGGATAGATTTTATATCCAAATTTTAGATACTAAAAAGGCCCGGTTCCAGAAAAGGATCGGGCCTCTTGTATGTTTAATGCGCGAATATCTTACATATATTACCTATTCAACAGCAGGTAAGGGAACCCCCGGCTGTTTCTTGCTGGTTCGGATTGTCAGCGAAGTTTTAACGCTGGCCACATTTGGGGCTGGTGTAAGTTCACTCGTTAGAAATTGTTGGAACTCAGCTAGGTCATGGGAGACAATTTTTAACATGAAGTCAATCTCACCGTTAAGCATATAACATTCACGAACCAAGGGCCAATCGTTTACTTTTTGCTCAAATTGCTGCAGATCACTTTCTGCTTGGCTGTGCAGGCCAACCATGGCAAAAACCGTAAGGCTGAACCCTAAAGATTCATGGTCTAGCTCAGCATGGAACCCCTTAATATAACCTTCTTCCTCCAGTGCCCGTACTCGGCGTAAACAGGGAGGTGCAGTAATGCCAACCTTTTCAGCGAGATCAACATTGGTAATTCGCCCCCGACTTTGAAGGCAGGAAAGAATCTTGCGGTCAACAGCATCCAATTTAACTCGGCCCATTTAATATTTGTCCCTACAATATATTTGTTATTAAATTTCAAAAAACACAATTATAGATGGAAGTCTTAAGGTGTCCTTGAAATTTATGGTATCTTACTATGGGTAATAACATAAATAAAGTTCCAATTTCGAGAAATTATATTTCTTAACGAATCGAGTGCTAGCATCTGATCGTAAATTGTGTACTATATGATGTGTTTGTGGGTTATTATGTCCATAGACTTGGGCTTTTATGGGTAAAACTGGCAGATTCTCAAAACATTGTGTCATGAGAGTGAGTGGGTTTTAGTAGATTGGAAACAGATCCGACACTAGTAACTAAGGGCATTTAGTGGTGGATTGGGATAATCATAACGAAATTATGGGATATCTTTTAAAAGAAAAGAGCGCCGCCTTTGACGAGCGAATTCAGGAACTGGTACATTATGCGCGGGAGCATAATGGCGAGGACCGTAGCGCATTGTTCCGGAATTTAGTTGACATTTTCATGACCGAAAAAGCTCCCCAGCGCCTGTCAGCACGGGAACAGCTTTTGGATATTTTGGAAGCTTTAATTCCGCATGTTGACCCTGAGGTGCGCCGGACGACATCAGAACTTTTATCCCGCATGCCTGAAAGGCCCATGGACTTGGTTATTCGTCTAGTACGAGATCGAGCCTCTATTGTTGCTTCCTTGTTGCGCAAGGCCCCTTTCGGTGAAGAGGACTATATAAATTTAATCCGGAATACTGGGCGTGAGCATCACCAAGAACTGGCTTCAAGGCATGACTTGCCAGCCAATGTTTGGATTGAGCTTGCTCGTGCTGCCCCGACTGCGCCCATTGGTGATACGCCTTCCACGCTTGCTTTGTGGCGGGATGAATTGGGCAATGTTACTGGTGATCCAACAGGAAAGCAGGCAAGCTCTTTTGAAGAAAATGACAGCAATGTAGCGGTGTTTAAGCGCAACATTGAGGATGAAAATATCATTCCTGCATCATGGGCATCACTTGCTGAACTGGACGCTGGCGCACAGATGGTTGAGAGTGAAGAAAGCGACCTAAACCCCGTCAGCAGTGGAATGCCCCCATCAAGGGACGCTGGGTTATCAAGGCAGACAGCAGCTGCAAAAAAGGCTATTCCGCCAGATGTTAAACCATCAAGAATGGAGAAGCAGCTCAAGGATCCCTGCCCAGGCGGGTGGTCGTGGCGATCTGATCCGCTTGGAAAAGTGGTTGAACTTTCGGATGCGGCCCATAGTTTATTTGGAGATTTCACGCTTCGCCTGTTAGGCGGGGAGTTAGCGGACTTGCTTGGTCTTGGCGATCGTCCTTCACACCCCATTCTAAGGGCTGTTGACCGCCGTGGGCCGATCCATGATGCGCCAATTTTACTGCGTGAAATGCAGTCGGGTAAGCGTAATTGGACCCTAGAAGCACGGCCACAATTTGCCATTCCAAGTGGTAGGTTCGAAGGCTATAAGGGGGAATTGGTTCCTGTTTTGGTGAGTGAAGAACAGAAGTTTCATGCAGAAAGCCCTCACTGGGATGCTCTGTTGCAACATGATATTGAGCCAGATGGCCCTGTTAAGTCCTCCGAATTTTATATGTCAGATGGCGATAGTTTTGATTCCATCATTGATCCATCACCAGCTGTAAAAGTTACCAAGGTTGTGCATAAAGAAAAAGGCACCGACGACAAGCAAAATGCTGACCAGAAAAGAGCGCAATATGCAGCAAAAAAACAAAGTGCAAAAATAGGCGCGACGGAAGAAAAAATAATACCAAAACCTGTATTTCCATCAGCGGGTGAAATGCGTTCAAAGGCCCGTGCGGCCCGTGGTATGGCTGATGATGCACGGATGGATGCGTACCCCAAGTCAAATGAGAAGTCGGCTAAAAAGGCCTTTAAAGCCACACCTGTTCAGGCCAAAGTTAAGGCACCTAAAGCCGTGAAGCCTGCGCCGAAACCGGAAGTGACGTCAGCTCAGCAAAAAGCGGTGCCGGACAGGGCTTTCAGCCGTCCGAAAGGTACGTTCGAGCGTCAAACCCGACGGCGTAATAATATGTTCGCGACGTTAGAATTAATGCATGAGGCTGCGGGCCGCTTAAAATCAACTAACCGCAGTACAGACCCGCGAGCGGTTCATCTTGACGCTAATATTGTTTCATCTTGCACCAAAGCTATTTTAGAACTTTTGGAGGAAGATGCGCTAGAGCAAGACTTGATCGAAGATTTGAAGTCAGAATAAGCGCTATGTTATCTTCGAGTTAAGCAGCCGGGCCATTTTAGCCCGGCTTTTTTGATCCTATATGGCCGAAAGGGCTTGTTCCAGATCGGCGATCAAATCATCCACATTTTCAATGCCCACCGAAATACGGACTAAATTCTCGCCGATGCCAAGGCGTATCTTCACATCGTCTGGTACATCAGAATGGGTCATGGTGAAGGGATGCTCCATTAAGCTTTCCGTGCCGCCTAAGCTGACCGCCAACTTGATGATTTGTAAATTATCCAAGACCGCAAAAGCTTCCCTTTCACCGCCGATAACATCAAAAGAGAAAGTGCTACCGGCTGATTTAGCCTGCTCAGTGAAAATGCGATAACATGGATCATCTTCACTTAAAAACCCCAGATAATGAACTTTGCTGACCTTTGGGTGATCGCGTAAATATTCAGCAATGATACGGGCATTTTCTGCGGCTGCTGTCATCCGCAGCTTTAATGTTTCCAGTGACCGCATGATCAACCAACCCGAATGGGGGTCGCACATGGTGCCAAGGATAGTGCGGAAACCACGCACAGGTCCCATGACCTCATGGCTGCCAACAGCGGCACCTGCCACTACATCCGAATGGCCCGCCACATATTTGGTCAAAGAATAAATCACTATGTCGCAGCCATGCTCCAGCGGATGCTGCCAAACGGGGCCGAGGAAAGTATTATCGACCATCACGATGGGCTTGGTGCCGGTCTCTGCTTCCATTCTTTTGGCCTCATTAGCGCATGCTTCAAGATCAACAAGGTTATTGGTTGGGTTGGCGGGCGTTTCGGTAAAAATTACTGCCACCCGGCCTAGGGCTTTAGCTTCATCAAGGGCTATTGGCAGCGTTGGCTCCGGGCCTCCCGCTTCAAATTCAACCGATTTAATGCCATAAAGCGGCAGAATATTGCGGATTAAATGCTCGGTACCGCCGTAAATTGGCGCACTGTAAACAATGACATCACCCGGGCGTAAATAGGACCAAAGGCAGGTGGATATTGCCGCCATACCAGAGGCGAAAGCCGCCGCACAGTCAGCATTTTCCCACAGTGCCAAACGGTCCTCTAACACTTCAAGGTCTGGGTTATTGATACGGCTATAAATCAGGCCCGGCTGTTCTTTGGCCCGTGCCTCCCGCTTGCCGTAAGCGAGCTCGAAAAATTCTTTTCCGTCCTGAGCTGAGGCAAAGGTAAAAGTGGAAGTCATGAAAATGGGGGGTTTCAGTGCCCCTTCAGATAACATGGGGTCATAGCCGTAGCCCATCATTTGGGTTTCTGGATGCAGGGTGTGGTTACCCAGTGTTTTTGCACGGTAATTTTTGTGCTTATTTGATTTATTATCTACCAATGTCTTTTACCCTCATAAATGGGTCAGCTGTTGGGTATATCCATGTTGATACGAACAGCGGTCCTAATTCCAATGAAATGCCATCATTCTTTCAGTGATGATGTGCATACAAGGCTATGTAGAGCAATTAGCATTTTTTGGGAACTATAATCTGACTTATTCCTATTTGAAACTATGGCGTAGAAAAGGCTTGCAACTATGCACTTTAGGCAGTTTAACAACGGGGAGAAAATCGCAAGGAAACTTCCAAGGAATGGCGCAGAGCAGAAATTCAAATGTCTTATTGTTGGCGGCGGCCCAAGCTGGTCTGTTGGGGTCAACCATGACCATCGTCAGCTTTGGTGGTTTGGCGGGCAAAAGCCTGACCATCACCCCTGAGCTTGCCACCTTGCCAGTGTCATTATCGATAGCCACGGCGGCACTTGTCACCGCACCAATGTCGATGTTGATGAAGCGCATTGGGCGTCGCAGAGGCTTCATGATTGGGGCTCTTAGTGGCATTCTGGGCATGTTGATTGCTATGATGGCTACCTTTGTCGGCTCCTTCGCACTTTTTTGCCTTGGCACAATGTTGCTCGGGCCTTTTCATGCTAGCGGTCAATATTACCGTTTTGCCGCGATAGAATCTGTGGGTAGTGGCCATGAAGGACGCGCGGTCTCAATAGTTCTGCTTGGCAGCGTGGTTGCGGCGGTTGCGATGCCGTCCTTAACCCAACATGCTTCCAGTCTCTTTGAGGGCAGCTTCTATGCGGGTATTTTTCTCAATGGTTTAATCTTAGTGGCCCTAACGCTGATACCTATCTCACTTTTAAAAGGTGAAGACCCGGCCGATACAGCGTTGGACGATGAAACAGGAGTGCCTGCACGTCCGCTCAAGAAAATAGCTCTGCAGCCCGCCTATATTACGGCGGTCGTTAATGCTATGGGCGCTTATGCCATGATGAGTTTTGTAATGACGGCAACCCCCCTTGCGATGGAAATATGTGGCTTTGATACGGTTACATCGACCGAAGTTATTCGCAATCATGTGCTCGCTATGTTTCTACCCGGGTTGGTGAGTGGCAAATTGATCGACCGCTTTGGCGCATTGCCGGTTATATTTACCGGTCATATTTCCTTCGCTGCAGCCTTTATGGTGGCCCTATCGGGCATTAGCACCATGCATTTCTCCGTCTCGCTCATCCTGCTTGGTATTGGTTGGAATTTTGGTTATGTTGGGGCCACGAGCATGCTGGCAAAAACCTATACAACATCTGAATCCTCCAAGGCACAGGGTTTGAATGAATTTTTGGTCTTTGGTTTTTACGCGCTTTCCTCTGCAGCATCAGGGCTCGTGCTGGCTTGGTGGGGCTGGCAAATGGTGAATTTTGCTGTGATTATCATTCTAGGCGTGACGATAGCGGTTACTTTCTGGTATGCAATGCGCCATTATAATACGCCAAAACCTGTTGGGTCTATTGGTCCAGCGTAACGCCAATATTTGGGAACTAAAAGCTCATGTTGATTGTCATATCGCCCGCTAAAAAACTAGACTTCGAAAGTGAAGCAAATCGCGGGGAATTTACGCAGCCGCAAATGCTATCCGAGACCCGCAAGCTGGCAGCGATAACCAAAAAACTAACGGCAAATGACCTGAAAGCTTTGATGGGCATATCTGACAAATTAGCCGAGCTAAATATCGCGCGTTTTAAAAGTTTCAAAACACCTTTTAATGCCACTAACGCCCGTGCGGCTATCGATGCTTTTAAGGGTGATGTTTATGTGGGTTTAGACGCGCCCACGCTCAGCGATGATGATATGAATTTCGCTCAGGATCATCTGCGCATATTGTCAGGCTTTTATGGCCTCCTAAAGCCGCTGGATTTAATGCAGGCTTATCGCCTTGAAATGGGTATAAGGTTGGGGACTGAACGCGGCACCAATCTTTATCATTTTTGGGATGACCGCATCACTAAAGAGCTCAACAAAAGCTTTAAGGGTCAAAAGGACGCGGTGTTGGTGAACCTAGCATCGGGTGAATATTTCAAAGCCATTAAGCCCAAAATATTGAAGGCCCGCATTGTTACACCGATATTTAAGGAAATTCGCGGTGGCAATACCAAAGTGATCAGCTTCATGGCGAAGAAAGCCCGTGGACTTATGACCCGTTATGTGGTCGAAAACCGGCTGGAGAATGTGGAGCAGCTTAAAAACTTCTGCGCGGCTGGCTATGCCTATGATCCATCACTGTCAACCGAAGATGCTTGGGTCTTTACCCGCAGTTCATAACACGAGGGCCTAGCGCCGATGGCACCGCCAATTTTAACACTGAAAAACCTTGAGCTATCTTGGGGCATGAACCCGCTGTTCAAAGGTCTGGAAATGGCCATTGGACCACGGGATAGGCTTTGTCTGCTGGGTCGTAATGGCACCGGCAAATCGACCTTGATGAAGGTAATCGCGGGGGAAATAGAAGCCGACGACGGTAAGCTGTGGATGCAGCCCGGCACGCGCATTGCCTATTTGCCGCAGGAGCCTGATGCGAGTAGCTTTGACACCCTGCGAGATTATATCAACAGTGGCCTTAGGGACCATGACGGCGGTGATTATTATAAGGTTGATGTTATCGCCGAAGAACTATCAGTACCCTTAGACACGGCCCCAAGTGCTGCATCCGGCGGTGAAATGCGCCGCGCGGCGCTGGCCTGTGCCTTGGTGGGGGAGCCGGACATTCTATTGCTCGATGAGCCGACCAACCATTTGGACATCGCCACCATCATATGGTTAGAGAAAGCCCTGAAAAGCTGGCGCGGGGCTTTTGTCCTCATCAGCCACGACCGTGCATTTTTGAACGCGCTTGCCAGTGCATGTCTGTGGCTTGACCGGGGCGTTACCCGCCGCATGGACGCTAAGTTCGAGCGCTTTGAAATTTGGCAAGAAGAAGTGCTGGAGGCCGAGCGCATTGCAGCCCACAAACTGGATAAGCTGATAGCAGAAGAGGCCCGCTGGTCGGTTGAGGGCATATCGGCCCGGCGCACTCGCAACCAAGGTCGCATGCGCCGCCTGCGTGACCTGCGTGAGCTCCGCCGCAGTCAAATTAAGCAAACAGGCAGTGTTGCCATGACAGTGGCTGAAGCAAATGGCTCGGGCGCGCGGGTCTGTGAAGCCAAAAATATTAGTAAATCCTATGACGGTAAGGTTATTTTCGATGACTTTTCCTTGCGTATCGCGCGCGGTGACCGCATCGGCATCATTGGCCCCAACGGCGTTGGTAAAACTACGCTTTTGAAAGTGCTGACCGGCGAGGTTGAGCCCGATAGCGGCACCATTCGCCTCGGTACCAATTTAAAAACTGCCTATATCGACCAAAAACGGGTTGAGCTGAAAGGCCATGTCTCGGTAATGGACACCCTTACCGGTGGCGGCGGTGACACGGTTTTTGTCGGCGGTGAGGCCCGTCATGTAATCGGTTACATGAAAGATTTTCTCTTTCACCCGTCGATTAAGGATACCCCGGTTTCGGCCCTCTCGGGCGGGGAGCGTAACCGCTTGTTGCTCGCGGTGGCCTTTGCGCGGCCATCGAACCTGATGATCCTTGATGAGCCAACCAATGATTTGGATATGGACACGCTCGACCTGTTGCAAGAGGTGCTGGCAGACTATGATGGCACAGTGCTGCTGGTCAGCCACGACCGCGACTTTATCGACCGCTTAGTGACAAGCTCACTGGTATTGGACGGCGACGGCATCATCACCGAATATGCCGGTGGTTACAGCGACTATATGCGCCAAAAACAACCAGACAGCCTCACCCAACCAGACCGCATCGGCACAAAGTCATCTGGGCAAAAATCCCGTGGGCGCAAGGCGACAAAGAAATTAAGTTATAAAGATCAGCGCGCGCTTGATATGTTGCCCGCTGAACTTGAAGCCATCGCGGACAAAGTAAAGCAGTTGGAAGCTGAAATGTCGGACCCGGAGCTTTACAGTAAAAATCCCGAGCGCATTGCTGCTATCAGTAAGGAAATCGAAGGGCTACATGGGCAGCAAGACAGTAAAGAAACCCGCTGGTTAGAGCTGCAAGAGATGCAAGAAAGCTTAGGGGGATAGATCTTGGTCGCGCTTACTATCCTTGAGACATCTGACGCAGCGCCTTTTATGGATTTGCTCCTGCTGGCGGACCCGTCTGAAGCTATGATTATGCAGCATGTGGCAGACGGACATTTGTTTGTTGCTCAGTGGGATGGCGTTACGGTAGGGGTGTTTGTGCTTCTGCCGCTGGAAGATATCCTCTGGGAGCTGAAAAACATCGCCGTCGCGCCCGAATGGCAGGGCAAAGGTGTGGGCCGCAAGTTACTGGCTTGTGCCATTCAAAAAGCCAAAGCCATGGGCGCGGCAAAGCTGGAAGTCGGCACGGGCAATAGCAGCGTCCGTGCCTTAGTCTTTTATGAAAAAGCAGGTTTTATAAAAGTTCGAACCGCAAAAAACTTCTTCATGCTCAATTACGATAAGCCCATCTATGAAGACGGCATTCAGTGCACCGACATGATCATCCTCTCGCTCGATTTGGTTGACTGATGAAATGGGGACAAGCTCAACTCGTTATTCTGAACTTGGTTCAGCATCCATTTGTTATTTGGGCGCAAGTTAACGTTCTATTGAGTGCTACGATAGCCATAGGCCCTGCTTGCGTAGCAGACGTTTACGTCAATTGAATTCAGGGTGACAACCGATTGGGGTTCATGCTTAGCTTACCCCTTTGCCACCTTAGCCAGACCATGCGCTAGGGCGGCGACAATTTTAAGTCGGTTACCAATTTTAGTCATTTTGGCCAAATGCACGAGAGTGTGATTGGGCCGCAGCTTGGTGACTATCTTCTGCCCAGAGATAAAGTCAATCAGGCCAGCGGGATTAGCAAAACTGTCATTTCTAAAGCTGATGGTCGCGCCTTTTGGCCCTGCGTCCAGCTTATCAATGCCCGCCCGCCGGCAATATCCCTTGATGATCATTATTGCGGCTAGCTGTTTTACTTCCTCGGGCAGGGGACCAAAGCGGTCGATAAGTTCTGCGCAGAAGGCATCAACGTCCGTGCGGGTGTTCAGTTCGGCCAAGCGGCGGTATAGCGCCATGCGCTGTTGCAGGTCCGGCACATACCCTTCAGGTATCATCACCGTCGCACCCACATTAATTACCGGTGACCAGTCACGCTCGCTCTCACTGTCATCACCACCAGCGCGGGCGTCTGCCACCGCTTCTTCCAGCATTTTCTGGTATAGCTCAACACCCACTTCGCGGATATGACCGGATTGTTCGTCGCCGAGCAAGTTGCCCGCGCCGCGAATGTCCATATCATGGCTCGCCACCGTGAAGCCCGCACCAAGTGTATCCAGCGTTTGCAGCACTTGTAGACGTTTACTGGCGCTGTCGGTCAGCAAGCGGTTCGGCGGCACGGTCATATAGGCATAGGCCCGCACCTTGGCGCGGCCAACCCGGCCCCGAAGCTGGTAAAGTTGCGATAGGCCAAACATATCTGCCCGGTGGATGATCATGGTGTTGGCGGTCGGAATATCAATGCCACTTTCGACGATGGTGGTTGATAGCAAAACATCATAGCGACCATCATAGAAGGCAGACATGACATCTTCGATCTGGCTTGGTGGCATTTGGCCGTGGGCAATGGTGAATTTTACTTCCGGGATATGCTCCCGCAAATATTCGGCGATGCCTTTGAGGTCCGCGACGCGGGGGCATACATAAAAGCTCTGTCCGCCTCGGTAATGCTCCCGCAGCAAGGCCTCTCGCACCACTATTTCATCAAAAGGCAGTACAAATGTACGCACGGCAAGGCGGTCGATAGGCGGCGTTGCAATTATCGATAGCTCCCGCAGGCCGCTCATGGCCATTTGCAGGGTGCGCGGTATCGGCGTTGCAGTGAGTGTCAGCACATGCACACCGGCTTTCATCTTTTTCAGGCGCTCTTTATGGGCAACGCCGAAATGCTGTTCTTCATCAATGATAAGCAGCCCAAGGCGCTTAAAGTCGATCATTTTACCGAGCAGCGCATGGGTACCGATGACAATGTCGCAGGTGCCAGATGTAAGCTCATCTCGGGTGGCGGAGGCTTCTTTGCCGCTAACAAGGCGCGAAAGCTGACCAATGCGTACGGGTAATCCCATAAAGCGGTCGCAGAAAGTTTTATAATGTTGGCGCACAAGCAAGGTCGTTGGGGCCACAATCGCCACTTGATGGCCGGCCATAACGGCGAGGAATGCCGCCCTGAGCGCCACTTCGGTTTTGCCAAAGCCGACATCGCCGCAGATAAGCCGGTCCATAGGATGGCCGGAAGCTAAATCGCGGGTGACTTGCTCAATAGCGCGCAATTGGTCTTCGGTTTCGCTAAAGGGAAAGCGGGCGGCGAATTCGCTGTAAAGGCCGTCAGATACCTCAATCAGTTCACCTTTGCGCAGGGCGCGCTTAGCGGCAAGCTTTATCAGCTCACCCGCCATTTCGCGAATGCGGTGCTTCATCCGGGCTTTTTTCGCCTGCCAAGCAATACCGCCTAATTTATCAAGGGCTGCATCGCTGCCCTCTGATCCATAGCGCGATAGCACTTCGATATTTTCAACGGGTACATATAATTTATCGCCGCCAAGGTATGTAAGCAATAAGCAGTCATGGGCACCGCCGCCAGCGCGCACGGTCTCTAACCCTTCAAAGCGGCCAACACCGTGGGCGCTGTGGACCACCAAGTCACTGGGGGCGAGGGCACTTACTTCGCTGAGGAAACTATCCGCTTTCTTGCTGCGCCGCGCCTTACGCACCAAGCGGTCACCTAGCACATCTTGCTCGGTTATAATGGCGAGCTTATCAGTTTCAAAGCCATGCTCTAGGGGCAAAACCGCTAGTGCTATCAAGGCTTTATTGGCTTTTATGGTAGATTTGAAATTGTCAGCAATGCCGAGCGGGCCAATGTCATGATCGTCTAACACCCCTGAAAGGCGGTCCATACTGCCCGCGCTATAACAGGCAAAAATAACCTGTTTGCCGGCTTTCTGTAGGCTAGCCACATGCTCGCCTAAAACCTCATAAATGCCGTCTTGCCGCTGGTTACGCTCTAGGGCGAAATCACGACCAATACGACCAGCAAAAACTGTAACGCGGTCACTTTCCGGCTCTTGGAACGGCGAAAACACATGCGCGCATCGGGCATTGAGCAGGTCGTTAATCTCGCCCTTTTCCATATATAAGCTGGCAGGCTTGATCGGCTTATAGGGCACCCCCATGGGCTTTCTCTCGCCCTTGAATAAATTCCAAGCCTCCAAGCGGGCTGAATAATAATCAGCGATGGCTTCCATGCGTTCATCAAGCGACTGCCCGGCATTATGGTCCATGAATATTGGTCCGGCGGGCAGGTAATCAAACAGTGTTTCTAAGCTGTCATGGAAAAGCGGCAGCCAATGTTCCGCGCCCGGATGGCGGCGGCCCTCGCTGATGGCGCTATACATGGGGTCTTCGGTCGTAACCGGGCCAAAACTGCTTAAATAATTGCGCCTGAAGCGCTGGATGCTCTCAGCTGACAGGTTAAATTCACCGACAGAGCGCAGGCGAATTTTCTTGGCCTTGCCAGTGGTGCGTTGGGTAAGCGGGTCAAACAAGCGGATGGTATCAAGGGTATCGCCGAAAAAATCGAGCCGGAAGGGCTTATCGGTTCCGGGCGGAAATATATCCACTAAGCCGCCGCGCACGGCAAATTCACCGGCTTCCATCACTTGACTGGCGCGGCTATAACCATTCTCGACCAGAAATTTGGTTAAGCTTTCAAGATCAATGACATCGCCGAGCGTGGCAGAAAAATTGGCCGCTCGGATTGCCTCCCGCGTCGGCACCCGCTGGTTTACGGCGCTAACGGTGGTCAGAACCAAAGTTGGCCTCTTTATACTGTCCCGTGCAAGAGCGGCAAGGGCATCAACGCGGGCAGCGAGTATATCGTTTAAAGGGCTAACCCTGTCATAGGGTAGGCAGTCCCATGCGGGCAAATTAAT
Organism: Alphaproteobacteria bacterium; assembly: GCA_021774735.1. Taxonomy (GTDB): domain Bacteria; phylum Pseudomonadota; class Alphaproteobacteria; order Sphingomonadales; family Kordiimonadaceae; genus JAJFIS01. The sequence goes on from JAJFIS010000031.1 coordinate 86,786, forward strand.
GATGCGCACATCAGGGGCAAAGAAAGCGATCGCGCCAGCCATTGCCGCCATGCGCGTGTCATCGGTAACAATTTGCAGAACGGGCTCTGCGTTATCCCTGAAGGCGTCCCGAGTGATATCCGCCAGCAATAATGCGTCATAACCCTCGGGCACTCCGGTCACAGTTTGGCCTATTGAAGCCTGCATTAATTGGTTGGTGGACATAGGGCTTAAGCTCACCTTATTTGGCTTTTAAAGTCATAAAATCAAGGGCTTGCAGCCGTGTCATCATGGGGCCTGTGAATTTTTCAGGGATATTTTCGCCGTCGGTAACCCAGCCTAAAATGTCATGATCTTGTTCTTCAAACAAGGTTTCGAACCAAGCGCAATCTTCTTCTGACAGGCTGTCAAAATTGGCTTCAATGAAATTACCGAAGATAAGATCTAACTCTTTAATGCCCCGATGCCACGCCCGAAAAGCTAAGCGACGACGCCGGTTTGCAAGGTCAATGGGCTTATGGGGATTATAGTCCAAATCGGTCATAATTATTTTCTCAACCTTTGGGGCATATTGGCAGACTATCAATGATGTTTCGGGGCGCACCATAAGCCATGCTGGCGCGGCTGTACAGACCATGATATGGAGAAACGGAGCTTTTAATAGGGCGAAGGAAAAGACAGGATGCGGCCGCAGGAGTTGTTCACATATTTTGCTGATATCGAAGGTTTGCCGGGCATTGGTAAGCGTACGCGTGACTTGTTCGAGCGCTTAGCGGGGCCGCGCTACAGGGATATTCTGTTTCACCAGCCCATTGGTTTGATCGACCGGCGCTATAGACCGCAAATAGCCGACGCAGTGCCCGGCAGTATTGTAACGCTGGAAGTGAGCGTTGTTGCCCACCAAATACCGCATAGTAAGCGCATGCCTTATAAAGTGGTTGTCCAAGACGATAGCAGTTTACTGACCTTAGTATTTTTTCATGCGCGCTCTGACTATTTGCAAAAGCAGCTGCCGGAAGGGGAAGTGCGCATTATTAGCGGCAAGCTGGAGCGCTTTCAGGACCAACCGCAAATCACCCACCCTGATTATATCGTTAAACCTGATGCGTTGGATGAGCTGCCCTTGCTGGAGCCCATTTACCCCATGACCACGGGCCTGTCGCCCAAGGCCTTGCGCAAGGCTGTGGCGGCGGCGATAAAGGCGGTGCCGGAGCTGCCCAATTGGCATGATGAGAGCCTGATAGAGAAGCATCAATGGCCCAGCTTTAAGGTGGCGCTGATAGCCAGTCATAACCCCGAGCAAGCGGAAGCTTTGGAAGCTAGTGACCCAGCGCGCACAAGGCTGGCCTATGATGAGATAATGGCGAACCAATTGGCGCTAGCGTTAGTGCGGGACCGCGCTAGGCGAAAGCAGGGTAGAGAGACAGTAGGTGACGGGCGGCATATAACAGCGATCAGAGACGCTTTGCCCTATAGCCTGACCGGGGACCAGGAAAATACGATTACTGAAATCCTCAGCGATATGGCTAACCCTGCTGCAATGCTGCGCTTGGTGCAGGGTGATGTGGGCAGCGGCAAGACCATTGTGGCACTGATCGCCATGCTAACAGCTGTTGAAAGTGGGGCACAGGCCGCGATTTTGGCCCCGACCGAGATATTAGCCCGTCAGCATTTGGCATCCATCAAGCCGCTTTGTGATGCCATTGGCGTGAGGGTGGAAATTTTAACCGGACGCAACAAGGGCAAAGCCCGTGATGCTATATTGGCCGACCTAAAAGCAGGCGAAATTGATATGCTGGTTGGCACCCACGCGGTCATTCAGCCCGATGTGGATTTTAAAGATTTAGGGCTGGCCGTTATTGATGAGCAACACCGCTTTGGTGTTCAACAGCGTTTGGCGCTAACCAAGAAAGCGGGGCACAGTGTTGATTTGCTGGCGATGACCGCAACGCCTATACCAAGAACGCTTACCCTGACCGCATACGGTGATATGGATGTCAGCCGCATTCAAGAAAAACCACCGGGGCGCCAACCCATTGATACAGCTGTTATATCGCTTGACCGCATGGCACAGGTGGTGGAGCGCATTGGCGGCAAGCTGGCTGAGGGCGCGCGGGTTTACTGGGTTTGCCCGCTGGTGGAAGAATCAGAACAAAGCGACTTAGCAGCAGCAGAAGACCGATTTGCCCATTTGAAACAAAAATTTGGGCCCCAAGTTGGTCTCGTGCATGGTCGCATGAAAGCTTTGGAGAAAGACGCGGTTATGGCGCAGTTCAAAGCTGGGGAAATTAGCCTGTTAGTGGCCACAACGGTTATTGAGGTGGGCGTTGATGTGCCGGAAGCTACTATTATGGTAATCGAGCACGCGGAACGATTTGGCCTTGCGCAATTGCACCAACTTAGGGGCCGGGTAGGGCGGGGAACCGCACGGTCCAATTGTCTGCTTCTGCGCAGTGAGACCATCGGCCAAGTGGCGAGCGACCGATTGCGCATCATGCGGGAAAGCGACGATGGATTTCTAATAGCTGAAGAAGACCTGCGCTTGCGGGGGGCGGGCGAAGTGCTGGGCACTAGGCAGTCTGGCCTGCCGGACTTGAAGCTCGCGAACCTTTATGACCACGCCGAACTTTTTGCTACTGCCCGTGATGACGCGCGGCTTGTCATCGCCCGTGACCCGCAATTATCTTCTGAGCGCGGCAAAGCCCTGCGTATATTGCTCTATCTTTTTGAGCGTGATGAGGGCGTAAGGCTGCTGCAATCGGGCTAAAAGTTTAGGGCTATCAACCGACAAGCTTAACCTATCGCCTTTTCAAAAATGCGGTAGGTTTTATAGATGGTGCTATGTTCTTGTTCGATCATATTGCGGATCGCCATATTGTCTTCCAAAATCCAGCCCATGTCGCCAAAAACTGACCCGTGTGCCACGACATTTTTGCGGCTTTCTTCGATCATCCACATGGCCATAATGCCGCCGATGGGCTTACCGTGGAATTCCTTGCGAATGCCGAGCAGCGGTACCCGGTGGCGGGTTTCAACCTTGGAAATAAACAGGCGGTAGACCAGCTTGGCCCAACCAAAGGGGAATAGGCTGCCATTCAAATCACGGATGAAATGATTGACATCTGGGATAGTCAACATGAAAGCCGCAGGCTCACCCTTATATTCGCAGATATAGGTCCGCCATGGTTTCACCACTGCTTTGAGCGATTTCGCGGCATGGCGCACTTCATTTTCGGTGAAGGGAACATAGCCCCAATTGCCCGACCAGCCATCATTAAAGATTTCCATGATCAAGCGAATTTCATTATCCCAATCCTTCATGTTGATCTGGCGTAGGGTCAGGTTTTTATTACGCTCGCCCATTTTGACAATTTTTTGGACCTTTTCAGAACGGTCCCCGCGCGTGTCATTGGCGTAGCTATACATGTCTTTAATTTGGTGTAAGCCCCAGGACTTGATATAGCCATCATACTCGGGCTTGCCGTGATTCATCATAAACACGGGCGGCGTATCAAAACCATCCACAAGCAGGCCGGATTGTTCATTTGAGCTAAGGTCCCACGGGCCTTGCATACGGGTCATGCCTTTTGCTTTCAGCCATGCTTCAGCGGCGTCTAACAGCATGTTAGCCACTTGTTGGGAAGAGGCTTCAAAGCAACCAAAATGGCCTAGGCCTTCGCCGAATTGTTCAAGCGCTAATTGATCGATTTGAGCAGAGATGCGCCCGACATCTTCACCGTCCATAACAGCGAGATAAAAGACCGCTTCAGCATGCTCAAAATAAGGGTTTTTCTCTTTTGAGAGAGCTTCAAGCCGTTCAATCAGCAGCGGGGCGATGAACTGCGGGTCATCTTTATACAGCTCCTTCTGCAAAAGAATAAAGCGCTTAAGCAGCGCTTTATTGGTAACTTCTAGGAGCGTTATTTCACTCATCCCTCAAGGCCTTTATCATTCACATCAGCGCCGGATTTTTTATAATCTTTGCGGCGCTCACGGGGCGAACGGTTATCTAGGCCACCTGATAAGTCAGATACCCAAGGGTAGGCCGCGGCCATTTCTTCGGTATAGCCAAGGTTAAATACTTTCGCGCTTTTATCTTTGCGGTCACCGCGCTCATAATAGGTGCCAAATAGCTTATCCCAAATGAAATTAGTGATGCCAAAATTGCCGTCTTCATCGTGGAAATGGTGCATCATGTGCAGCTCTTTACGGCGCTTCAGCCATGTATTTTTCGGCTTGAAGTTCAAATGCTGGATGCAATGCATAAATTCATTGATGCAGGTTAGTATCATGCCAGCCGCAACAGCAGCAAAGCCACCGCCGATACCCTCAATATAATAGCCAATAGGGAAGGTGGCGATAACGATGGTGGGCAGGGTGTTATAGAGCGCGCCGAACAGTATTTCTAAGCGATGCGGATCTTGGTGGTGATCATAGTGAATGCGCTTCCAAACCTTGGCGGTCAGCGAGCTTTTATACATCCACTGGCTATGCAATATCCAGCGGTGAATAATATACCAAATAAGCGGATAGAGAATGATAGCAACGCCAATGCTAAGCCATGCTAAGTTGTATGAGATAATTTCTTGCAAGGCAAAATAGGTTGAAATTGCGGCCACCAGTAAATAGGCTTGAATGGAATAATATTGAAAGAAGGCTTTGACCAGCCCTCCCAAGGTCATCTTATCAAGAAAATGGCTCTTATCTTTCCAAAATCCAATCTTAAAAATCACAGTATTTACTCCAGTATTTTAGTTATAGGATCAGCTGGTTGGGCTTAAATCCGTCGCTCATTTGGCGTGCTATAGCCTGTATCAAGAGTTTTGCCAATGCATTGTGACTTATATCAAAGTTTAGAGCTAGTTTTTTGCCCCTCTTTTAATGCGTTAATCCTGTCCGAGTGTTTTCGGCGGGCGAGCTTGGATAATGGGCCAAGGGCGGCGGCATCATCTGCTTTGAAGCCATACCGCACCAGCACAGCCGTGGTAAATACCAAAAATACAAAGGCCATAGTGAAATTATAAGGTGGCGGAGGGGGAGTAAAGGATGATGTGGCGCTTAAGAATGCAGCACTCATAAAAGTAGCCATGGTCAAGGGTCGCCATAAATCTCTTGAGAAGGGCTTGATGTTAAATAGCCTCCACGACTGGATGGCATTTAATATTGCAGTAATGTTAAGCCCTGTTGCGGCGGCCACTGCCGCGCCGGATACACCGTAAATAGGAATGAGCCATGCACTAATGATGATGAGGGCAACTAGCCCTGCAATGGCATTCAACACTGGTAACATGCGGTGGCCGAGGGTTTCAATGATCGCCGAAGCTGGGCCCGTTGCTGCTTCAACCATGCGGCCAAAGCATAAAATGATGATGGCATTGCTTGAGGCGGCAAAGTCTGGGCTGAGCGTCGCTAAAATATCATTGCGGCCAACGATGAGCAGCACACAGATTAAGATCGCGAATATCAAAGATAGCCGGGTAGCGAAGGCGAACATCTCTTGCAGTAGGTGGTGATCTCCGTGACCATCTTTCTCCGCAGCCATTGGTGCCATGACATATTCAAAGGTCATACGAACAGATTGCAATATGCTGGAAAGCCGCCGTGCGATTGAATAATAAGCGCCGGCAGATGCCCCTGCCGCACCGGGCAGCATGGTGTTCAGCACCAGAACCGGCAATTCAGATATGAGAAATTTTATGACATTACTCGGCATAATCGGCAGACCGTAATGCATCAGCTCGCGGGCAATTGGCCCATTTATCGAAGCTTTGAAAACGGTTTGTATAGGATAATATTTGGCGACTAGGTGGATGGAAAGCCCGGCTGACAATAAAGCACTGAATATATGCGCTAAGAAAAGGCCATAGCTCATCCAGCCGAAAAGCGCAAAAGCCACACCAAGGATAAGCCGGAGGCCTTGTTCGTAAAATATTTTAACTTTGACGTCGGGGCCAAACTTTCTAAGCGCCCTAATGGATGCGGTTGCGACCTCCACCGATGTCCAGAAGGGCAGCACCCAAATATAAACCCGGATGATATTTTCCAGATGCACTTTGTCGGCGTCAGCGGCATTAATAACCGTTGATAGCCACGGCGCCATGAAGAAAACGATAGCCGAGAACAGAACTGAAATAATGAAGGATATTTTGATCGCCGCTCCAACGCTAGTTGCTGCGTCATGCATGGATTGTTTAGGCACCATGCGTTGCAGCGCAACCGGCAGGGCAATTTCCGTGGCAGCAGAGCTGACTTTTACAATAGCCCAAAGAGCCGCAAATAGACCAAGCGTGGCACTGCCATAAGCCCAGGTGAAAATGAAAAGGCTAACGGCTTCTACCAACGCCCCTAAGCGGGCTATTAGGGCAACCCCGGCACCACCGGCTACCCGACTACGCTCAACATGTTTGTCATGATCATCACTCACGTAGTTACATTGTCCTTAAGTTTTAATGTCGCTGGGTTTATTCGGCCTTCTTCGGTGTTAAAGACCACAGCATATCCAAGGGTGAGGAAGACGAAGAAAGGGGCCCATGCAGCTAAAAAAGGTGGAGCTACGCCAAATTCACCCATGGCTAACATGAAATTATCGGCGACAAAAAATGTAAAGCCAAGGGCCATGCCAATGATGACGCGGACAAACAAGGTGCCACCGCGCTGGACACCAAAAGCGGCGACAGCAGCGAGAAGCGGCATCAAAAGAGCAGCAGCGGGGGCAGCGAATTTTTGGTAAAAGCTCGCAAGCAACCTGCCAGATGGCAGCCCTTCTTCTTGTAGTTTAGAAATTGACCGATAGAGCGAAATAACATTGACATGTTTTGGTCTTATCGTCTGGGCTAGGAAACGCTCGGGCGGTGTTGCTATATCCCATTTTAAGGTAGGGAAAGATTCTAAAATGCGGCCATTCAGGTCAAATTTCCGAACCTCATGCAAGGTCCATTCACCGTCTTGATGCCATGCAAAATCTGCCCTCGTTAAGCTTTTAAGCTTACCGTCTGCTGCGCGGTCATAAAGGGCAACTTTATCCAAAATAATTCTGTTGCGTTCCTTCGTCACAGATTCGACCAATATTATAAGCGAGCCTTCATTGACCCAAACCCGTTCAGCAATTTCGATCTGTGGCGGAAGGTCCACGGCATAATCTTGCGATGCCCAATAGTCTAGTTCAGCGGTGGCGCGCACCACAACAATTTCATTAAACAGGAAATGCCCACTGGCAATTAGCGCCGATGCGAGGCCCAATGGCAATAAAATGCGGTGGGCAGAAAGACCAATGGCTTTCATGATGATAACTTCGCTGCTTTGGTTGAGCGTAGCCAAGGTAAGCAGGGTGGCAAGAAGGGTTACAAAAGGAGCAAATTGGCTAATTAATTGGGGCAGACGCAGGGCAACATAACTGGCAATGGAAGCTGCAGAGGCGCCTTCGGCGGCCATGATAGCATCGGACTGAGCCAAGAGATCAAGCATTTGCAGAACGGCCGCAAGACCAATCAGGATGCCAAAAAAACGGGTCATCAGCATTTTGACCATATAGCGACCAAGAGTACGTGATGGTAGAAAATAACGTCGTGCTTCCCGTAAAATACTCATGCTTCTTTAGCCCTTACTACCCATTTAGCGGCAATTCGAATGGGCTTAGAAATAACTTCCCAAGCGCGATTGAACCATTTCAATGGGTCAACGCCAACCCGGAAGGCAACCGTATAAAATAGGGCAAAACTTAGGGCCGCTAAAAGAGAAAATAATAGCCAAACACTGGTATAGGGCGAAGCAACATCTGTAGCGATTGCGGTTTCCATACCTTCCATCAGCTCATTATATAATACCAAAATGAAAAGCCCAATCACCAGCCCTGTGGATTTACCCGTTCGTTTATTAGTTAAGCCCATGGGGATAGCCAAAAAGGGTAAGATCAAAAAAGTAAGGCTATGCATTAAGCGCCAGTGGAAATTAGCCTGGTAAGCCAATTGTTGTTTTTTGTCGAGAGCGGGGCTATCCATGTTTTGCCAGAGTTCAGGCAAGGTTTGTTCCAACTCTTCTCCCATTCGTCCGCGAAAGGGTTCAGCCGTAGGTAATTTTATTTTCAAGTCTTGCTGCTCAACGCGCAGAACACGTGGCTTGCTTTGATTTTCATTTAGCTCCACCAGCACTCCGTCATAAAGCCGCAAAATGATAGTATTTTGATCGCTGGTGGAAAAGAACCCGCCGCGTTTTGCTGAAATGGCCGTGGTTTTATTGCCATTGCGACGTTCCATGAAAATACCAACCAAGTCAGCCCCTTGGTTATGGGATTCGTCAATACGCAAGACAACATTGTCGCCAAACTCGACAAATTCACCAACCCTGATACTTGCCCCCAGCGCCCCACTACGCAGATCAAAAACCATGCCCCGGTAATTATAGCGGCTATGGGGCTGCACCCAGCCAACCAGCACGGTATTGATCACCAACAACAGCATAGCTAACAATAACGCTGGGCGGACAAGCCGACTAAGGCCAAGGCCCGCTGATGTCATGGCGTCATATTCACTAGACAGGGATATTTTTCTAAAAGCGAGCAATATACCCAGGAAAAGGCCTATGGGCAGTGCAAGGCCTAAGTAATGCGGCAATAGGTTTGCCAGCATGCTCCAAACAACATCAACAGGGCCACCCTGATTGACGACAAAATCAAATAGGCGCAGCATTCGCTCCAAAACCAAAAGCAGGGCGGCAATACCCAGCGTCGCGCTTAGGGGCGTAATGATTTGCTTAATAACATAGCGGTCAAGACGGGTTAACATTTGGTGGGTAGACCCTTGAAGTTAAATTGCATATCCAAACTGTGACTGTTACAAGTGGCAGTAGGTCACGGTAATGTGGCCATAAGCTACTGGTAATACGGCGAAAGCATGATGCTTTATACTCAATTTCGCAATAGAAACGACATAATTCTGCCACCATGTGGGTGCTTTTTTACCAGCGAATGTTTGTTATTGGAGTTTTAGTAATGCAAAATCAATTTTCTGGACGCGGTTTTATGGGCGTCAGTCTTGCCGCTTTGTTGCTTTCTTCCGTCGTTAATAGCACGGAAATACAGGCAATGGACGCTGAGAAATCAGACACGGAGGTTACCTCTGTTTCTGACCAATGCTCGGCGGATACGGGTGAAGCTAAGGTAAAAATGCATATAACAAATATCATGAGCGCTGAAGGTAATATCCGGGTTCAAGCATATAGTGATGCCCCTGAAGAGTTTTTGGAAAAAGGCAAGAAGCTGTTTCGCTATGAAGTGAAAGCACAGGAAGAAGGAAATTTTCTATGTGTGTCAATGCCGGCCCCGGGGCGCTATGCACTTGTGGTGCTGCATGACCGCAATGCCAATGGTAAAGCAGATTTCTTTTCCGAAGGATTTGGCTTTTCCAATAACCCCAAACTTGGCCTAGCAAAGCCTGACCATGATGAAGTCGTGATGAGCACTCCTGAAGGGGTCACCGAAATATCGGTTAAATTGACGTATATTTTGGGCGGCGATGAGGAAAATGCTAAAAAACGCCGCCGGTCACGCCGCCGTTGAGCTCAGCGTATTTTGGGCTACCCATTGAAATAGTCGCTTTAGTCGGTTACATAGCTGACAGCTTATAAAAAAATGGCTTAGGTATGGTCCAAGAACTTCAAAATATGCGCTCTGGTTTAGAGGTGCCTTTGGTGGCAATAATCTCTAATCCCAAGAGCACTACCAATATGGCGCGTATTGGTAAGATCCGTACGATTGTTGATGCGGCGCATGGCGTACTTCATTTTGAGCTTGATGGCATAGAAAGTATTGATGATGCCCTTAGCTTATTTAATAGGGCAAAGCCTGCTTTGATTATTATTAATGGTGGAGATGGAACAGTTGGTGCAGTTTTGGCGTCCATTTTCTATAGTGGAATTTTAGATATTGTGCCGCCAATAGCAATTTTGCCCGGGGGCAAGACCAATATGACCGCAGCGGATCTTGGCTCCAAAGGACGGCCAGATAAAATGCTGGAGCGCTTATTGAAATTAGTGCGTGAAGGGCGGCTAGCGGAGAGCTTAACCAAGCGTAATTTGATAGAAATGGATTTAGGCGACGGGAAACGCCCTCAAGTTGGTACCTTTTTTGGCACAGCAGGGGTGGTGCGCGGTATTCATTGGTGCCGAGAGCATGCATACTCAAAAAACATGCCGCTGTTTATTTCGCATCTTTATGCCATGTCACGGCTGTTTATGTCAGGCTTTGGCCTTAGCCGTGGTGAAAACCTTCTATCGTCGGAAGACATGAAAATATACATCCGTAACGGTGGACGTTTAGAAGGTAAATACGCCTCTGTCCTTGCTACAACTTTGGATGACTTACTCTTTGGCTTGCGCCCCTACGGCAAAGAAGGCTCTGGTGGTCTTCGCTTCTCAGCTGTTGATGTTGGTGGTGGCAATCTATTTAGGGCCTTGAAGGGGTTAATTACCGGCTCATTTGGCCGCAAGGGCATCCAGGGCGTTCAAGTGCGCCGGTCTGACGAAATCCGCATTGAAGGGAACGAGCCGGTCACCTTAGACGGTGAAATGTTTGACCCAGTGGAGGGAAAGCCGATCACTTTGCGTGGTGACAAAGCTTTAACCTTCGTAAAATTACCATAAGATTGATCGAGGATGAGCCAGCAAGATAGCAACGCCCCACTGACAGATTTCATCCTGCAGGAATGGGACCGCGAGGTCCCTCCTCAGGTGATGGTGGCGGCAGAAGACATTGCGAAGCGTTTCGGTGACCATGTTGCGGGCATCATATTTTACGGCTCATGCCTGCGAACGGGCGAAATAATTGATAAAGTATTAGATTTTTATGTGATCGTGGACAGTTACCGCGCAGCTTATGGGGGCTTTATGTTGGCGGCGGCGAATAAGATTTTGCCGCCAAATGTCTTTTACCATGAAATTGAGGATGAGGGTATTATCTTACGCTCTAAATATGCGGTTTTGAGCGTTGAAGATTATTCTTTTCGAGTGTCAGAAAATTGTTTGAATGTGTCGGTTTGGGCGCGTTTTTGTCAGCCTGCCATGCTGTTGTTGGCCAGAGACGGCGATATTCGTAACCAACTTGCATCTGATACAGCAACAGCGGCGATAACAATGTTACGCGCTGCACTACCATTTGTGCCACGACCTGTAACCAGTCAAAGCCTGTGGGTTACAGCTTTTGACTTGACGTATGGCGCTGAGCTGCGGTCGGAAAAAGAGGGTAAGGGCACCGAGATTTACCTGCTAGATCAGGCGCGTTATGACGCTGCTATGTCGCATATTTTACCACTACTTGGTCAGGGTTTGACCGATGAGCAACATAGCCAGCCAGCCCCATCACCAAAGCGCGCGGCATCGTTAAAATGGTTCTTCAGACGCTTTAACGGTAAAATAGTTAGCCTTTTGCGATTGATTAAGGCATCGATGACATTTGATGGTGGCATTGATTATATGGCCTGGAAAATATCGCGCCATTCAGGGGTTGAGATTGAAGTGACAGACCGTATGCGCAAACATCCGGTCATCTCAGGTCTTGGCCTTTTTTGGAGTTTGAAGCGCAAAGGTGCTTTCAAATAAACATCAGCAGAATATCGGCTTACATATTTAACTTAAATTACTAGTTTAACTCTAAGCCAATCTTTTTAGCGGTTCTTATGAAGCGTTCTATAATTTGGTCAATTTGCTCGCTGGTGTGCTGAGCACATATGGAAACTCGCATCAGATTGATGCCCACAGGGGTGGCTGGTGGCACCGCCATATTCACATAGACGCCCTCTAACATTAATTGTTCCCAAAAGTGGGTAGCAACCATCATGTCAGGTAAATTAACAGCGATGATTGGGCTTTCAGCACTTTCTGTGGCTAAGTTAAAACCAGCATTTTTTAAGCCGCCATGCAATCGATTGGCGTTGCCCCAAAGATGCGCCATGCGATTACCGGAGCGAGAGAAGGAGCGAACAGCTTCCATTGCACCGGCTATTACACTTGGGGGTAGGCTAGCAGTGAATACATAGGGCCTACAGGCATAGCGCAATATATCAAACTTAGGGTTATTGGATACACAGAAACCACCAACAGTCCCAACAGATTTACTGAATGTGCCGACGGTATAATCAACTAAATGCTCGACACCTTGTTGCTCTGCGATGCCACGGCCATGTTCGCCGCAATAGCCCATGGAATGAGCCTCATCGACGAGAGTGGTGCAGCCGTAATTTTTAGCAATTGCCAACATCTCTTTTAAGGGCGCTGTATCGCCAATCATTGAATATATGCCTTCAACTACGAGCAATTTTCCCGCGTCCTCAGGCAAGCGCTTTAATCGGCGTTCCATATGGTCAATATTGTTATGTTTGAAGCGCACCGTGGAGGCATTGCCCAATGCACAGCCATCATAAATTGAGGCATGACTGTCCGCATCAATGATGACGAAATCATCTTTACCGGCAAGGGTGGAGATCATGCCTAAATTGGCTTGATACCCAGTGGAAAATACCATGCAATGGGCTTGGTCGTAAAATTCAGCTATTGTTTTTTCTAGGTTTTTGTGGCCCGAGTAAGTGCCATTTAAAACCCGTGATCCCGTGGTGCCTGTACCTTGGGTCTCTAAGGCATGTTTAGCCGCATTTAAGGCATCTTCATTAAAGGTCATGCCCATATAATTATTGGTGCCGGCTAAAATGGTTTTTCGGCCTCCAATAACAGCTTCGGTTTCAGACAAAATCTCTTCGATGACCACAGTAAAGGGGTCAATATTTTCAAAGGGAAGGGAAGCACGTTGTTGAACAATGTGGTCAAATTTATCGAGCAAATCCATGGGATTTAAGCGCCTTTTGTAAGAATTTTTTCAACAGCATCTGTGACATGCTGGACCGTTTCAAGATCAGGTAGGAGGTTCAGCGGGATCAGAATATCAAATTCATCTTCAATCTCAGCCACCAAGTCCATGACTGTTAAGCTATCCATTTCCAAGTCATGTTGGAAAGTGGTGCCGGGTTGAACTTCAGTGCCTGTCTTGTTTAGAGGGGCTATCAAGGTGCAAATCTTGGTAAAAATTTCTGCGTTCGTCATTCTTTTTCCGAAACTAGTTCAACACAATAGCTCAAGCATATATATACTGTCTGAGCGGACAATATCACAGAAATCCGTTTTGGCTATACCATTCTATGGTATTTTTCATTCCCTTGTTCAGATCATAGTGGGGCTGCCAATCAGGTAGCTTGAGGCGGTGGCTTTCTTCTACAATCCAATTGGGATGAAGCAGCTCACGGGCCTTAGGGAGGGTAAAAATGGTCGGTTTTTGGCGGATTTGTGCGGCTAGGCCATTAATATTTGCCATTGCTTTAATCAAAAATCCGGGGGCAGAAACAATCCATGGGCTGATGTTAAAGATATTTCCGATTGTATCAGCAAATTCTTTATGGCTGTAGCCTTTAGCTTGACCATCATCGATTTCATGGATTTCACTGGCCGGAAAATGCTTTAAAATTGTAACTAAAGCAGCAGATAAGTCGCTAACATGGATCCAAGAAGCACGATTACTTGCATTTCCCGGAGCTAACATAAGCCGGTTTCGAACCATCTTTATCAGGGATAACGTTTCCATATCCCCGGGGCCATATATACCTGGTGGGCGGATAATGGACCATTTGAAGGGCCAGTTTTTATCCGTGATAGCATGCTCTGCAGCGGCTTTAGATGCGCTGTAATAACTTAGGCTTGGCTCGCGGGCAGCAAGGCTTGAAATATGGAGAAACTGCCCGACGCCAGTTTCACTGGCAGCGCGCAAAATATTATCCGTTCCATATCGATTTATGTGAAAAAAGCTCTTTTCATTCAGTCCTTTAATGGTCCCAGCACAGTGAATAACACTATGACATTCAGACGTAAGTGTTTGTAATGCTTTATGATTGTGTAAGTCGCCAGTAACCCATGTTACGCCGTGTCGCATGGGCATTTCCTGCCGAGCAAGCGCTTTAACTTCATAATTATTTTTAAGAAGATGGGATAAAATATGCCCACCTAGAAAACCCGTGGCACCGGTCAAGGCAATGGTTTTGTTCTTTAATTGGTTAGCCGCCATGCTGTGCACCTACTGTCACACTAAATTAGCTGGCGAGCGCCCTTAAGCCACCGGAGAGAAATTGTTGTCGTGCTTTTGTCCTGCTAAGCTTGCCAGAAGATGTGCGAGGCAGGGCGCGGGGGCCAACAAGTTCAATAATGATATTTACCCCCGTTGTGCTTTGAACATGACGTTTCAAGTTATCAGAAAATTTAAGTCGCTTTCCAGCATCAGATTCACGGCACTGGGCCAAAATCATTGGAATTTCTTCTGCATTTTCACCGGGGACCGATATGGCGGCAATATCACCGTTTTTAACACCGGGATATTGCTCAGCTGCCCATTCAATATCTTGGGGCCAATGGTTTTTGCCGTTAACAATGATCATGTCTTTCGCACGGCCAATAATATAGATGCAGCCTTTGCGCATATAACCCATATCGCCAGTGTCTAACCAACCATCTTTTAATATTAAATTGGTGGTTTCGGGGTCATTATAATATTCCTTCATAACGGAAGGGCCGCGAACAAATATTCTACCAACATGCCGGTCAGGCTGACTGTGGTTGTCATCATCACGAATTTCTAGCTCATACTCGGGCAGTGGGCGACCGCAGTTCACCACTTCACGCTTGCGGGCATCTTCTTCATTGTCCGCAACCAGCACATGGCGGCCTCCTGCAAGCAGGGCTTCTTCCACCATGTCAATTTCTATGCCTTTACCCGTGTCGCTAAAACTGACGCCCAATGTACATTCAGCAAGGCCGTAGCTGGGCATGAAAATTTTGTCGTCAAGTCCAGCCGGAGCAAATGTTTTTGCAAAGTCCCGCATAACATTAGGACGGATCATTTCTGCGCCGATACCAGCAACACGCCAGCTTGAAAGGTCCAGCTCGGCGATCTCTTCGGTCTTTTTGCCGACCCGGCGGGTGCAGACATCAAAGCCAAAGGTGGGGCTGAAGCTAATTGTGCCCTTATTTTCTGACATAACACGCAACCAGCTTAAAGGGCGCCTAGCGAAATCTTCGGTCGCGATATAGTCCACTGACAGTTGGCATGTAACCGCGGCTAAGAAAGAGCCAACAAGGCCCATGTCATGATAAAAAGGTAACCATGAAACGCAGCGGTCATTATCTTGCATGCGGACCCCGTGATAGCCCATGCCGTGGGTGTTCGCCATTAAAGAGCTATGGGTAACGGAAACGCCGTGGGGGAAACGGGTGCTGCCTGAGCTATATTGTAGGTAACTTAGATCTCCACTTGTAGGCAGGTCTAGTTCGCCTTCTTTATTTTGAGCCAAATAATCGTCACAAGTGCCTATGAATTTAATGTCCATATCATGCGCGGCTTCTTTGGCAATATCATGCATATATCCCGGAGCCATAATTGCATTTGCATTACAGCTGTGCATTTGATTGCTTAGCTGACTAACATAGCCATTGCGCGCACCAAAGCTGGTGGGCAGAGGCAGGGGTACGGGTAAAATTCCTGCATATTGGCAGGCAACAAAAAAGATAAGAAACTCGGCAGAGGTTTCTGCGATCAAAGCAATACGATCGCCTTTTTTAAAGCCCATCCCCGACAAGCGGTGGGCAACTAAGATGGCCTCGTCCCGCAATTCCCTAAAGGGTAAAGTGCGGACCAGCATCGCCCGAGCATTATAAAAATTCAGTCCACGTTGACCGCGCGCTGCATATTCAACAGCTTCAACAAATGTGTCAAAGTCTGCAAAGCGGCGCGGTAATGTCGCATCCATCGAGGGGGTAGGTAATAACACTGCGTTCGTTTCTGCCATACTTGCCTCAAATAGCATCCAAAAAGACGGGCTTGCCCGATTAATACTCTAATTTTGTGATTAGCGCAAAATTTGCGCCTCTCATCCCTTGTCTTTAAGTACAAAATACGCTGTAAAATACTCTTCTACAACCACTTTTTATAGCCAGTGAGGTTAGTTCGACCTCATAACAGAGGCTGAAGCCAACATAGTTTCACTATGGCTCAATTACATTTTGTCACTTAAAACCGCAAGCAAAATCTGGTAATTGATCATCCCAATGCTGGCAAATACTGGGCGAATAAGGCTAAAAGATGGCAATTTAACGCGGTTATGTGACTTTCGTTTAGGCAAAAATTTTTTGGTATTCAACCAATTTTAGTCACAGTACTCTAGCAAAAAGAATAGGCTAATAAGATTATGATAAATATTCGATGTTTGTTTTTTGGTGGATTTTTATGAAAAAAATATCGCAAGCATATTTAGAAAGGGCGGCTTTTCACTATCTTGGTCGTTATGCCTCAAGCGTTGCAAATTTGGAAACTATACTGATCCGCAAAGTGCGAAGACGGAATCCGGAAAATACTTTACCTAGTGATGAACAAAAAATATGGCTTCAAGAGGTGGTTCAAAAATGCGTTAGACTTGGTTTAGTTGATGACCAAAGCTACTGTCGGATGAAGGTTGCCTCTATGCACCGGTCAGGTAAGGCCCGTCACTTCATTGCGCAGACCTTGCGGCATAAAGGGGTAGCGCAAGATATTATCGATCATGCCTTAGAGACTTTGAACGAAGAAGAGGGTGGAAGAGCAGACCATACAGCAGCGATAGCCTTTGCGCGAAAGCGACGGTTTGGTCCTTATCGGCGAAATGAAGGCGATGTTGACCGGCTGCGAAAGGAGCTGGCTTCCTTTGCCCGTGCTGGGCATCCATACGCTTTGGCAAAACAAATCATTGAGGCAAGCTCACTTCAAGAACTGAATGAAATAGGATCGTCGTAAGTCTTGCTAGCGGAGGCTATCTCTTGGGCAAAGTCATCAAAAAAGCCCCCCGTTAATCGGGCAATAGTTTTATCAAGTATCTTGGCGCTATATTTAGCCAACTTACCGTGAAGTTCGGCTTTCAGGTCGTAATGCATGATTGTGCCAATGTCTTGATCCTGTAACTTGATTATCACAATGCCGTCAACAGCGCCAGACAGACGACTGCGGCCCGAGCCTATCAGCCGATAACTTTCATGCTCGATAATATCATGCAACATAACTTCACCAGAAAATTTGGTACGAACTGGGCCAAGGCGAGGCGTTAAGGTTGCTTGAAATATATTCGGTTCAGGTCTGATCATGCGCTTGCATCTTGGAATGGTTTTTTTTAGAAGCTCAGGGTCCATGATGGCCCGCCACACATGGTGCCGTTTTGCTTGAATAAACTGGGTTCCGGAAAATTGCATATTGTCCTTTCTTACATGGTAATTAAGGAGATGGGTGTTCCCCAAGTTGATATCAAGTGATGAATATCGCACTTGGTAATTCCAACTTTGCTTGCTTTGGTTTGAATGAGGTTATACTACCTTATTTATAGAACAGGACTTAGGGCCTAAAAACACTATTAAATGAGGGAATATCATGCGGCAGTTCGCCAATTCGGTCGGTCATAATTTTTTGGGGCACACTGTTGCCTGGTATAAATATACAATTCTTGGCTTCTTAATCATCAATCCATTATTGTTTCACATGGTTGATCCCTATGTAGCGGGTTGGGCCTTGGTTTTGGAATTTATTTTCACCCTTGCGATGGCCCTGAAATGCTACCCGCTCCAACCTGGCGGGCTTCTGGCTTTTGAAGCTATAATCATCGGAATGACATCAACCAAAACTGTTTTGCATGAGGTTGAGCAAAGCCTTGAGGTTATTTTGCTGCTGATTTTCATGGTGGCGGGCATTTATTTCATGCAGAAGATGCTGCTTTATGTCTTCACCAAGGTAGTCATTAAGGTGCGCATAAAAGTTGTTCTGGCACTTATATTCTCCTTTATGGGGGCATTTCTGTCAGCCTTTTTGGATGCCCTAACGGTTACAGCTGTCGTTATTGCGGTCAGCGTTGGATTTTATTCAATCTATCACCGCGTTGCTTCGGGTAAAGACTTTCATCACCACGACCACGACCACGGCGAAGACGATCATTTAGACGCACTGACAAGTGAGGACCTTGAACAGTTCAGGGCCTTTTTGCGTAGCCTTGTTATGCATGCAGCTGTCGGCACAGCCCTTGGCGGTGTGACCACAATCGTTGGTGAACCGCAGAATATTTTAATTGCCGACCGGGCAGGGTGGGAGTTTATTGAATTTTTCTGGCGTATGGCACCCATAACCATGCCAGTTATGTTGATGGGCTTTTTGACCTGTATCGGTCTGGAGCTTTCAGGTAAATTTGGCTATGGCACCAAAATTCCACCGAAGGTTTTGAGTATTCTAAAAGATTTTGATGCCTATGAAGCGGAGCGCATGACTAACCGCGATAAGGCCAATCTGGTAGCCCAAGGTTTTGTGGCGATTTGGTTAATTGTGGCATTGCTTAATAGTTGGGCCGCGCCGGGATTGGTCGGACTAAGCGTAATTGTGCTGGCGACTGCCTTCACGGGCATTACCGAGGAACATCAGGTGGGCAAGGCATTTGAAGAGGCACTGCCCTTTACTTCTTTGCTCGTTGTGTTTTTTGCCATTGTTGCGGTGATTAGTGATCAAGATCTGTTTGCGCCGGTAACCAACTATGTTCTTAGCCTAGACGGTCAAGGGCAGGTGGCAGCGCTATATGTGGCCAACGGCGCACTGTCAGCAATTTCTGACAATGTGTTTGTCGCAACGGTTTATGTGACCGAAATGGGCAAAGCGCTGGCCGATGGCACTATAACGCGCGACACATATGACTTGTTAGCGGTCGCGATTAATACAGGTACCAATATTCCGTCTGTCGCCACACCTAACGGCCAAGCCGCTTTCTTGTTCTTGTTAACAAGCGCCATCGCACCGCTTATTCGTCTTAGCTATATGCGGATGGTAATTATGGCACTGCCATATACAATTGTTATGTCCATTACCGGTTATCTTGCTGTGATATATCTGCTCCAGCCAATGACCGATGTTATGTATGACAAACATATAATTGAGCATCACAGCGCTGTAACCCATATTGAGGAACCCGCCCATAACTAGAGGGTAAAAAACAACCTTATGGAAATCTTATGGCCGTGATTGCATTAATTGTTTGCAGGCACGGCCATTTTATACTTAATATGCACTTAATATTTGTTTATTGAGTATGACAAATGTTCTAGGTAATTTTAGTCAGTACATCAGGTGAGTAACATGACAGGGGAAGTGCTTCAGGGGGAAACTGGGGAAGAATTAGCCGTAGAGACGGTCACCGGTCGGGTAAAATGGTTCGATGCAGTTAAAGGCTATGGCTTTATTGTGCCTGATACTGAGGGCGAAGGGGATGTTCTTTTACATTTTTCCGTACTCCGAGATGTTGGTCGGCGCTCTGTTCCCGAAGGGGCAACGGTAACTTGTGAAGCCGTGGCCCGCAATCAAGGGCGTCAAGCGACCCGTGTTTGCTCGCTGGATCTTTCAACCGCCGTAAGCCCAGAAGATATGGGCCTTCCAGCTTTTTCCCATCCAGGTATGGACATTGACGTTGATGCAGACTTTGTTGATGTTGAAGTTAAATGGTTCAACCGGGTAAAGGGATATGGCTTTGTATCGGGTGATGCTGGCGGCCAAGATATCTTCGTACATATAGAAACCCTGCGCCGTGCGGGCCTCACTGAGCTTGAACCGGGCCAAAAAGTGCGTGTGCGTATTGGGACGGGGGAACGCGGCCCCATGGTGGCGCAAATAGCCTTGCAGGGTGATGCTTAATTGCTGGTCATATCTTGTTCATCCTCGGCTCAGCTAAAGTTTGTTATATATCACTGATGAAAATATTTTTTAAAACCATACGCCCTTTATTTATTTTGCTAGCCGTCGTAACGGTGGGGAATAGTGTATCTGCCGCTGATTGGACCAAGGTTACGGTTATCAGCGGCCAAACTAGGCATGTTTTCTCGGTTGAATTAGCTATCTCCCCAGAAGAGCAAACGCGTGGATTGATGTACCGAGACTTTCTAGCACCAAATGAGGGCATGGTTTTCATTTATAAAAAGGCAAGCCCAAGAAGCTTTTGGATGCGCAATGTCCCTATTGCCCTTGATATAATATTCATTGGCTTGGATGGCCATATTATCAATGTCGTTGCAAATGCTGAACCACAAACAGATACGCCAAGAGCCAGTGCATCACCAGCTTTGATGGTTTTAGAGCTGATGGGTGGCCGCGCAGCCGAGCTTGGCATTCAGGCTGGTGATTTGGTTGATCATCCCGCCATTAAGTTAGCGCAAAAGCGTGCTGCTGCAACAAAGTAATAAGTGGGCTATATGACATTAAAATATACCCCTGTTGATATGCTCTATTCAGATGACGCTATTAGCGCCGCTGATGCCCCTGAAGGTTTTGAGCCTATAATTTCGCACAGTCAGTTCAGTTGGCGCAGTGGGCCTATGTTTGAAGGTGTTAAGGACGGCAAATGGGCGCGTGGCTTTCGGGTGAGTGATATTCACACCAATATGGGTGGTTTTTGTCACGGCGGAATGCTGATGACATTTGCCGATATTATACTTGCCCGTGGCATAATGGAGGTTTGCCCGCCGCCCTTTGTAACCCTGAGGATGACCAGTGACTTTGTCTCCACTGCCATGCTCGGCGCGTGGGTAGAAGGGCATTCTGAAGTGTCGAGAGTGACCAATTCACTGGCTTTTGTTGATGGGGAATTGTTAGCGGATGGTGATTGCTGTTTGAGCTTCTCTGGTGTCTTTAAAAGGTTTCAACCCCGTTAAGCCTTGGGGGCTTCATGGATAAATCGATCCTCTGTAATTGGCACCAAATATTTTCTCTTATATTTATTATTTTTCTGTTGCAATCAAATGGGCCTTTCTGTAGTTAAGCCGTGCGTCGGGGAGTGGCGCAGCCTGGTAGCGCACCTGTTTTGGGAACAGGGGGTCGCAAGTTCGAATCTTGTCTCCCCGACCATTAATCCCTCTGTCTTCCAAACAGAAGCCTTCTCACTGCCAAATCATCCAGCTTGATAATCCAGAATTTCGCTCAATATTAATTGGCAGATGCGTATCTTTGGGACTTGGAATAAAATAAATTCGTGATCTGGCTTTACATTTTTGTATCTAAAGCTAATTTCATCTATCTTTTTTTGAATACCAAGCAGGTTATCTTATGACATCACCCTATCTCCATTATGGCTGGGAACTCTCCTTTTTTTCAGGCAAATCAAGGTCTTACTTGAAATATAAAGGCGTTCCTTTTAACGATATTAAGGTCAATATGCGGACGCTTTTGAAAACTATACCGAGCCAAGTTGGTGCCACGGTTATGCCGGTTATTAAAACGCCGCAGGGTGAATGGCTGCAAGATACCAGTGAGATCATCGATTATTTTGAAGAAAGGTTTCCGAGTAAGCCAGTTATACCCACCGATCCTCTTTTGCGCTTTGCTTCAAAATTATTTGAGGCATGGGCCGATGAATGGTGGATACCCATTGCAATGCATACACGTTGGACATACCCGGAAAATCACGTTCAATTCAGGACAGAAGCTGGCGATGCCCTGTTGCCCTATTTCCCCCGCTTCATTAAAAATAAAGTAGGCCAACAAATAGCTGATAAGATGCAAGGCTTTTTACCCCGCGTTGGGGTGGTGCCAGACCAGGTCCAAATGATGAATGACTGGACATACAAAGCGCTTGATCTATTTGAAGATCACTTTAGTCAGCATCGTTATTTACTGGGGAATAAACCTTCTTTGATGGATTTTGCCCTCATGGGACCGCTTTATGGCCACCTGAGCCATGATCCATGGCCCGCGCGAGAGATGATAGCGCCGCGCCCTAATGTGAAACGCTGGATTGACGCGATGGCGGAGCCTAAATCAACTGGTAGTACTAGCGATGATCAATCGCTGACGGATATTCCCGAGACTTTAAAGCCAATTTTTCAGATGATCTTCAGTGAATTTATGCCGATGGTTCTGGCAATCGCAGAGCATGTGAAGGATACAAGCACTTCCATGGCACAGGGTGACACCTTTGAGCGGATGTTAGGCAAAATCAAATTCCCAATGGGCAAAGAGACCTTTAGCCGCAACGCTATACCCTTTACGATGTGGATGATACAAAGGTTGCTAGATGATATGGCTAAAATGGATGCCAAGGACCAAGATGCAGTTAAGACGTGGGTGGAGCAATTTGGCGGTGGCGCCTTATTTGCCTTAAAGCTTCCTCGGCTAGGCCGCAAGGACTTGAGGGTTTATCTGGCAGAAGCTGGCTAAATGTCCTATAGCTTGCTTGACAATATTTTAAGGCTTAGGCATTAAAATAACCTGACTTGCTTGGATGTAGTTTGACAAGATATTTGGATGAAAGGAACTTGACGTGACAGCACGTATTTACCGGCCTGCAAAAACCGCAATGCAGTCAGGCACCGCTAAAACAGAGCGATGGGTCCTTGAATATGTTCCAGCCAAGGCCCGCGCGATTGACCCCGTTATGGGCTGGACCAGCTCCAGCGATATGCAGAGCCAAGTGAAGATAAGCTTTGACACTTTGGAAGAGGCCGAAGCCTACGCTGAGCGCAAGGGCATCCAAGCCTCCGTTAAGGCCCACACACCGCGCAAACGCATTCTTAAAACTTACGCAGATAACTTTAAGTAGCCACTTTGGGCACTATTTCCAAATGCTAGCGCCATCACCGGGCAGGCCAAGGCTTTCCCACATTGCGTCAATGCGCTTAACCACATCATCGTCCATGGCAATTTTTTTGCCCCATTCACGGTGGGTTTCATTGCCAATTTTATTGGTGGCATCCATGCCCAGCTTGCCGCCGAGGCCGCTTTCAGGGCTGGCAAAGTCAAGATAGTCAATGGGGGTATTCTCAATGCAGACAATATCGCGCACCGGGTCCATCCGGGTGCTGATCGCCCACATAACATCTTTCCAGTCGCGGGTATTTATATCCGCGTCCACGACAATAACGAATTTGGTATAAACAAATTGGCGCAAGAAGGACCAAACCCCCATCATCACCCGTTTGGCATGCCCCGCGTAGGCTTTCTTGATGCTGACCACGGCAATGCGGTAGCTGCAGCCCTCTGGCGGTAACCAAAAGTCGATAATTTCAGGGAATTGTTGCTGTAGCAGTGGAATGAAAACCTCATTTAACGCTTCGCCTAGCACACTAGGCTCGTCAGGCGGGCGTCCCGTATAGGTGCTCAGGTAAATCGGGTCCTTGCGCATGGTGATGGCGGTAATATTGAAGACCGGGAATTGCTCAACGCTGTTATAATAGCCCGTATGGTCGCCGTAAGGGCCTTCGTCGCGGTAGTCATCCAAGCTGACAAAGCCTTCTAGCACCATCTCTGCCGTTGCGGGCACTTTCAGCGGTACGGTTTTGCAGTCCACCAATGGCACTTTTTTGCCGCGCAGCAAGCCGGCGAACTGATATTCGCTTAAAGTATCAGGAACCGGTGTAACAGCGGCGAGAATAACGCCGGGGTCAGCCCCAATGACCACAGCTGCGGGTACAGGCTCGCGCCTCTCTTCCTTCCAGCGGGCATATTGCTGGGCACCGCCGCGATGCTTTAACCAGCGCATCAAAGTTTGGTTTTTGCTGACCCGCTGCATGCGGTAAATGCCAAGGTTATAACTATCTTCTGCGCTATCGGACGGCCCTTTGGTCACCACAAGCGGCCAAGTGATCAAGGGCGCAGGCTCATTTGGCCAGCAGGTCTGAATGGGCAGTTTATCAAGGTCAATATCGTCACCGGTCAAGACAATGTCTTGCACCGGACCGCTGCGCACATTTTTGGGCCGCATGGAAAGAACCTGCTTCACCAGCGGCAATTTATCCAGCATGTCCTTCATGCCACGGGGTGGCTCTGGCTGGCGCAGGAAAGCCAGTGTTTCGCCAATTTCGCGCAGTTCATTTGGCGCGCGGTTCATGCCTTTTGCTACGCGCTCCACGGTGCCAAATAAATTGACCAGCACTGGCATTGCTGCCTTTTCACCGCGTTCATTCACCACATTTTCAAATAATATTGCCGGGCCGCCAGTCGCCAAAACGCGCGTTTGAATTTCGGTCATTTCCAGCTCGGTCGAAACCGGCGTGTTGACGCGAACAAGATCGCCGGAGCGCTCAAGTTCTGCAATAAAATCTCTGAGTGAATCATAGGCCATATAAGGACTTATAGGGCATGCAGGGTGTTAGTTCTATAGCTTTTTAACGTTGTTTTCCTGCGCTTCTTTATATTCTGCGAATGTGTTTGTGATGCCACTATCAGTAATTTTCATAAACCAGTCCCGCATTAAAATGCAGGTTGCCAGATGAGCCGATAAGGCGTCATCATCATCAGCAGCAGCAGAGGCAGGGCTGAGGCCTTCAATGATGGGCCGAATATATTCATTAACTTCTATAAGGGCGGCACTGGTTGGTCTGATAAAATCAAGCCCCACCAGCGGGGCTAGGGCTTTCATCCGGTTACGAATTTCTTGGCGGTAGCGCTCCCAATCTTGCATGTCAGCCTCGTCGCCGCGCATAACTTTTTCGATCTCGCCGACAATATCAAACATGAACAAGCCTGCTTGAAAGCATAGCTCGCGTATTTTTTCTTCGCGCGGTGCATTGATCTGTCGCTCAGTGGATGCCCAAAAAGCATAGGCGCCACCAATGGCCGCAATCAAGGCAAGGCCGCTAGCGATAAGCTCTTGATAATCAAGGATATAACTGTCTGCACTCACACCCACCCAATGGCCAATAATAAACATTAAAGCAGCGAGCAATAGGGCAATTTCGGTACGCATTGGTTATGGCTTTCTTACCTGGGGCGTTAAAATAATTAGGTTGAGATGAGTTTGAGCGCATCAATAAAAGCACGAGCATCACTTGGCATCAAGTCACCTTGAAACACATCATATATAGGGCCGTCTTGGTGACGGGCCTGTGTTTTGATGAAGATGGTATTATTTTCAGTGGTAGAAAGATGAAATTGCAAAAATTTCTCATCTTGCATTGCGGCTATATCCAGCGAGCAACCTTGTTCAGACTCCATAAGGTTCGTGAGGCCGGTCGCCAATTCCCTTAGTTCTGTCTTTGTCCGCATCATCATGAAATGCTCTGCGCTGTCAGCGGGAAAGCCCGTTGGGCCAACTTCAATGGTGAATATGCCAGCGTCTGCACCATCTTCTTGCATCAAGGTGAGGTCATGAATGTCCCCGCTGTCGCTCAATGGCCAACGCATGTCGCAGCTGGGGGCAAGGGGTGCTTCACTATCAACCCATATGCCGTCTTTAATAACCAGTTCTGGGGCTATACCGCCAATATGGTAAGCAAGCTCAGCGGGGCGGGTAATAGGGAAAAAAGCAATATCAGCCCGCATGCCGGTGGCAATTTTGCCCCGGTCGGTGAGGCCAAGGGCGCGCGCTGCATTCACTGTTATGCCGCGCAAGGCTTCCTCAACGGTCAAGCCAAATAAAGTGCAGCCCATATGAAGCATTAAGGGCAGTGATGTGGTGGGGGAGCTACCAGGGTTGCAGTCAGTGGCAAGCGCTATTGGAACCCCTGCGGCACGGAAAGCTTCAATAGGCGGTTTTTGTTTTTCTTGCAGGGTATAAAAGGCACCGGGCAACAACACAGCGACCATGCCGGCCTTTGCCATGGCTGCAACACCGTTTTGCGTTATATATTCCACATGGTCTGCTGACAGCGCCCCGTATTGGGCAGCAAGTGCCGCGCCCCCTTGGTTGGTGAGCTGCTCAGCGTGAATTTTTACAGGTATGTCATGGTCCTTGGCTGCATCAAAAACCCTTTGGGTTTGGGACGGCGAAAAGCCAATGGTTTCGCAGAATACATCCACTGCATCGGCTAGGTTTTCCTCTGCGACTTTTGGGATCATTTCATTGCATACTTGGTCAATATACCCGTCGGAATTGCCTTCATATTCCGGCGGCAGAGCGTGAGCGCCGAGGAAAGTAGTAATAATGTCAACGCCAGCTTTGCGGTCTAAAGCCTTGGCAGTGTGAAGCATTTTCATCTCATCACCAACCGTAAGGCCGTAGCCAGACTTCACCTCAACCGTGGTGACGCCCAAGTCCATCATCGCTTTTAAGCGCGGGTGGGAAGCGTGAATTAACTCATTTTCACTTAATGCACGGGTAGCTTTTACGGTGGCATTTATGCCCCCGCCAGCCTTTGCAATATCAGCGTAGCTTGCGCCTTGCAAGCGCATCTCAAACTCATGAGCGCGGTCACCGCCATAAATAAGATGGGTATGACAGTCAATGAAGCCGGGCAGCGCCCATAGGCCTTCGGGAACATCAAAAACTTCGGTTTCTTCGTCATTTAATATTTCAGGTGCTAAGTCAGATGCAGAGCCAACCGCTGCTATAATCCCATCTTTTATGGCTATATATCCGTCTAATATGGCCCCATAAGCAGTTTCTCCTTCTGTCATGGTCGCGATATTTACGCCTTGGTAAATTACATCAAATTTAACCATATTGTCTCCATCTCTCTCTGTTAAATTCCACCATATATCAATCGGAACTTGACCGCAACTCTGTACCTGTATAATATTGTATATACAAGTTAGTGAGGATAAGGTAATGACCGCCTATTATTTTGATGGTTTGTTAAGTGGCTTGCATTGGTTGACCGATGTGCGTCTTGATGTTGAGGGCAGCGCTATTACCAAGCTTAAAGCGGGTGAAAAACGGCCCGAAGCCGCCTTAAACTGTGGCTATGCCTTGCCGGGCATGGCCAATTGCCATAGCCATGTTTTCCAGCGCGCTGCAGCGGGCTTAGCTGAGTATCGCACCGCAGACAGGGATGATTTCTGGTCGTGGCGGCGGGCCATGTACCGTTTTGCAGCGCATATGACGCCAGTGAAATTACGCACCATTGCAACCTCAGCCTATCTGGACATGGTCGCAAATGGCTATACGTCGGTCGGTGAATTTCACTATCTCCATAATACCCACCTTGACCAAAGCCTCGCCATGGCAAATGCCTTGATTGAGGCTGCTGATATTGCGGGTATCGCCTTAACGCTACTGCCGGTGTTTTATGAAGCGTCAGACTTTGGCGGCGCAGAACCGCTTGCGGACCAAGCACCCTTTGTTATGCAAGTGGATGACTTTTGCCGTTTTTTACGGGTTATAGCGCCGAAACTTAAAGGTAATAACCGTTTGGGCGTCGCGTTTCATAGCTTGCGGGCTGTAAAGCCAGAAAGTTTTGCGCCAATATTGGCCGCCATGGATAAAATTGATGATAGCGCCCCCATTCACATTCATATTGCTGAGCAGGAGAGGGAAGTTGAAGCCTCATTAG
This sequence comes from Alphaproteobacteria bacterium, assembly GCA_021774735.1. Classification (GTDB taxonomy): domain Bacteria; phylum Pseudomonadota; class Alphaproteobacteria; order Sphingomonadales; family Kordiimonadaceae; genus JAJFIS01. The sequence goes on from JAJFIS010000031.1 coordinate 114,095, forward strand.
CATATTCAGGAATGAGACCCGTTGAGTGGCTGCTAACGAACCAGCCGGTGGATGAACGTTGGTGCCTTATCCACGCTACCCATGTGAGCGACAGTGAAGTTAAGGCCATCGCCAAGTCCGGCGCGGTTGTTGGCCTATGCCCGACAACGGAAGCCAATTTGGGCGATGGAATTTTCCCGGTGAGAGCTTTTATGCAAGCTGGTGGGCGCATTGCCATTGGTTCCGATAGCAATATATGCTTGGACCCACGCGAAGAATTACGCCTAGTTGAATATGTTCAACGCCTTGTATTTAAAGAAAGATTGGTGCTTGCAGCATCAGAGGGCGGCCATGTGGGTGAGCGCTTATGGGCTGAAGCTGCTTCTGGTGGTGCGCAGGCGCTTGGCCAAAATGTGGGCCTGTTGGAGGCGGGAAAACGCGCCGATATATTATGGCTATGGCCCGACCACCATATGATGGCGGCACCCAGCTACGGTCAGATACTTGACGCCTTTGTCTTTGTGGCAGATGCAGATACCCTGAATGATGTGATGGTCGGCGGTAAAATTATCATGGATGATGGATTTATCGAAGAGGACTATATCCACCATGAGGCTTATGCTGCGGTTGTTGGGCCCATTGCTGAAGCTGTGGAGGGCGAATTATGAGTGCCCCATTACCCCGCTACCAAGCGGTGAAAAATCATATTATGGACCAAATAGCTGCCGGGCAGCTTAGCGCGGGGGACCGTGTACCCAGTGAAAATGAGTTAACCCGAACCTTTGAAGTTTCGCGCATGACGGCCAACCGGGCACTGCGGGAGCTGATGGGCGAAGGTTTCATTGTGCGCCATGCCGGGCTTGGCACTTTTGTCGCTGAAGGCCGGGTGCGGGGTGAAGCCATTGCGGTAACTAGTATCGCCCGTGAGGTGGAAGCGCGCGGTGAGACATGGAGCGCCAGCGTTCTTGCCGCCGGTGAAATGCGAGCATCAGCAAAGCTGGCGGAGGCTTTTAAGCTGGATGTTGGCGCGCCGTTATTTCATGTAACCATCGTCCATAGTGGTGACGGGGTCCCCATTGAGCTTGAAGACCGTGCGGTGAACCCGGAAGCGGTGCCTGAAATGCTATCGCAAGATTTTAACCATGTAACTACCACAGACTATCTGCTGAAAGCTGCGCCACTACTGCGGGCTGACCATAGTGTGAAAGCTGTTTTGCCCACTGTGGCGGAAGCAAAATTATTGGGCATATCAGCACAGGAACCATGCTTGGCTATTGAGCGTAAAAGCTGGACCGGAGACAGGGTCGCAAGCATTGCCAGGCTATTATATCCCGGGCACAGATATGAGCTCAAAACTCGATTTGAAAATAAGTAAGATATTCATAGATATATATAATTTAGAGAAAATGACATGAAAAATCGCCCTGATATCCACGCACCAACCGGCCCTGAACTTAATGCAAAACATTGGGGTGCTGAAGCGCCGCTACGCATGCTGATGAATAATCTAGACCCTGCTGTGGCTGAAAACCCGGAAGAGCTGGTGGTTTATGGCGGTATTGGCAAAGCCGCGCGTAATTGGGCCTGTTTTGACCAGATTGTCGAGAGCTTAAAACAGCTGGAAGAAGATGAAACGCTTCTTGTACAGTCGGGTAAGCCTGTGGGGGTTTTTAGGACCCACACCGATGCGCCGCGTGTTTTAATTGCCAATTCAAATTTGGTGCCTCACTGGGCTAACTGGGACCATTTTAACGAGCTGGATAAGCGCGGGCTTGCCATGTACGGCCAAATGACCGCCGGCAGTTGGATATATATTGGCAGTCAGGGCATCGTGCAGGGTACCTATGAAACCTTTGTTGAGATGGGCCGTCAACATTTTGGTGGTGACCTTTCTGGCAAATGGATATTAACCGCAGGGCTCGGTGGCATGGGGGCCGCACAGCCTCTGGCCGCGACGATGGCAGGGGCATCCTGCATCGCCATTGAATGCCAAGAAAGCCGCATCGATTTTCGCCTTAAAACCCGTTATTTGGACCGGCGCGCGGATACCATTGAAGAGGCTTTGTCCATGGTGGAAGAGTCTCACGCTAAGGGCAAAGCGGTGTCGGTTGGGGTGCTGGGCAATGCGGCAGAAATTTTACCGCAAATGCTGGAAAAAGGCATCAGGCCCGATGCGGTGACCGATCAAACCAGCGCCCATGATCCGGTGAATGGCTATCTGCCTGAAGGCTGGACGGTGGCTGAATGGTTTGATAAGCGCGAGCGCGATCCGGCGGCAACTTCTAAGGCTGCGAAGGCATCAATGGCTAAACATGTGCGGGCGATGCTTAAATTTCACGCGATGGGCATTCCAACTTTTGATTACGGCAATAATATCCGCCAAGTGGCACTGGACGAAGGCGTAACCAATGCCTTTGATTTCCCAGGCTTCGTTCCGGCTTACATCCGGCCGCTTTTCTGCCGTGGTGTTGGCCCCTTTCGTTGGGTGGCACTGTCCGGGGACCCAGAAGATATTTACAAGACCGACCAAAAGGTTAAGGAACTTTTGCCCGATGACAAACACTTGCATAACTGGCTGGATATGGCCCGAGAGCGGATCGAATTTCAAGGCTTGCCTTCGCGCATTTGCTGGGTTGGGCTGGGTGATCGTCACCGGTTAGGTCTCGCCTTCAATGAAATGGTCAAGAACGGTGAGCTTAAAGCCCCAGTGGTTATTGGCCGCGATCATCTTGATAGTGGCTCGGTCGCCAGCCCCAACCGCGAAACCGAAGCGATGAAAGATGGCTCTGACGCTGTGTCTGATTGGCCGCTTCTCAATGCGCTTCTAAATACTGCCTCGGGTGCCACATGGGTGTCGCTGCACCACGGCGGCGGCGTTGGTATGGGCTTTTCCCAGCATTCTGGCATTGTTATTGTGGCAGATGGTACCGATGCAGCTGCAAAGCGCCTTGGACGGGTGCTGTGGAATGACCCCGCAACCGGCGTTATGCGCCACGCGGACGCGGGTTATGATATCGCCAAAGACTGCGCCCGTGAAAAAGGCTTAAACTTGCCGATGTTGTCAGGAGAGAGCGCATGAATATTTTAAAACGGGATGCCGGAGACTTTTCACTGAAAGACCTTCGGGTTATTTTTGAAGGGCCTGTAGCGCTTAAATTCTCTGCGGATAGTGTAGAGCGCGTGCAAAAGGCCCGCAAAACGGTGACCGACCTAATTGAGCGGGACGAAACCGCTTATGGCATCAACACTGGCTTTGGTTTGCTTGCTAATACGCGCATACCATCTGGCGACGTTGAGAAATTGCAAGAAAATTTGGTGCTTTCCCACGCCACAGGTACGGGCGAGCCACTAGAAGACCGCGTTGTTCGGCTGGTATTAGCCTTGAAAGTGTCTAGCTTGGCCCAAGGGCATTCAGGTGTGCGTCAAAGCACGATTGATGCGCTAATGGCGCTATTGGCTCATGAGGTATATCCGCTTATTCCCGCAAAAGGCAGCGTTGGCGCGTCGGGTGACCTAGCGCCGCTGGCCCATATGGCAGCGGTATTGCTTGGTGTCGGTGAAGTACGCCACGCAGGCATTGTTATGTCGGCGACCGATGGCTTAGCTATTGCGGGCCTAACCCCAATGAAGCTTGCCGCCAAGGAAGGTTTAGCATTGCTGAACGGCACGCAGGTATCAACGGCTCTGGCGCTTAAGGGTTTGTTTTTACTTGAAAATTTATTCGCGTCTGCCGTTGTTGCTGGCGCACTTTCTGTTGATGCGCTCAAGGGCAGCGATGTGCCCTTTGACCCGCGCATTCAGGCCGTTCGCCGCCATAAAGGGCAAATCGATGCGGCAGCTGCTTATCGGGCTCTGCTTGCGGGCAGTGATATTCGCCACAGCCATGAAGAATGCGACAAGGTGCAAGATCCATATAGCTTGCGCTGTCAGCCGCAGGTGATGGGTGCGGCTCTAACACTATTGCGGCAAGCGGCAAATACATTGCTGGTGGAAGCTAACGCCGTGACCGATAACCCGCTTATATTCCCGAGTGAAGGCGATATACTCTCTGGTGGTAATTTCCACGCCGAACCCGTGGCGATGGCGGCGGATATGCTGGCGCTTGTTGGCTGTGAAATCGCCAGCATTTCAGAGCGGCGCACCAGCTTGCTGGTGGACCCTCACATGAGTGGCTTACCAGCCTTTTTGGTCAAGGAAGGCGGATTAAATTCGGGCTTTATGATCGCACAAGTAACAGCGGCGGCGCTGGTGAGTGAAAACAAAACATATGCTCATCCCGCTAGCGTGGACAGCATACCCACAAGTGCGGGCCAAGAGGACCACGTATCAATGGCGACCTTTGCTGCGAGAAGACTAGGTGACATAGCGGGCAATGGTGCCGCCGTTGTCGGCATTGAACTTATCGCCGCCGCACAGGGCGTGGAATATCGCAGGCCCTTAAGGTCATCGGCTAAGCTGGAAACGGTGATGTCAGCGATCCGCGAGAAAGTGGAGCCTTATACAAAAGATCGTTATTTCGCCCCAGATATTGCCCACGCGCGGGCCTTGGTCGAAGAAGGTGTTTTTAACCATTTGGCGGCAGAGGTTTTGCCCTCCTGTGAGGTGAGCTAATGAGCGGTGCTTACACACTAACAGAAGGCACAAGCCCGCTGGTAATATCCATGCCTCATAGCGGGCTGTTACTTGACGGTTTTGATGATGATTTAGCCGAGGTCGCCTTTGCCCGCGATGATACGGATTGGCATATTCCACAGCTTTATGAATTTGCAACTGATTTGGGCGCAACGGTTCTACAGGCCAATTATTCGCGCTATGTCATAGACTTAAACAGGGACCCATCAGGCATTAGTTTGTACCCCGGCCAGAATGTGACCGAGCTTTGCCCGATAAGCACCTTTGGTGAGGGGGTCTTATACATTAAGGGCAAAGAACCAACTGCTGATGAGATTAAAGCGCGGGTGAAGGCAGTGTGGAAGCCCTATCATGCGGCCCTGAAAACCGCCCTTGAGCGCATTAAAGCAAAGCATGGTTTTGCTGTTTTGTTAGACGCTCATTCGATCCGCTCCATCGTGCCTCGCTTTTTTGAGGGCAGATTACCAGACTTTAACATTGGTACCAATGGCGGCCTCAGCTGTGGTGAAGGGTTGGGCGAAGAGATCCTGACAATATTACAGAGCTATGATGCTTATAAAGCGGTCTTGAATGGACGCTTTAAGGGTGGTTATATCACAAGGGCTTATGGCCAGCCCAATGATGGCATTCACGCAGTACAGTTGGAACTATCCCAAATCACCTACATGGATGAAAAACCGCCTTATTCTATAGTGCAGAATAAGGCTGATAAGGTATTACCTGTCTTGAAGTCTATGGTGAGCTGTTTAACTCAGTTTCAGCCGTAATCAGTCGACCGCAAAAATTTGTCCCATATCTTTGAAGGACTTTATCTCTAAGGCGTTGCCAGCGGGATCACGGAAGAACATCGTTGCTTGCTCGCCTGCTTTGCCTTTAAAGCGCACTTTAGGTTTTATGATAAAACTAATGTCAGCTTTTGCTAATTTATCTGCTAATTGTTGCCATTCCTCCCACGCTAATATAACACCAAAATGAAAGCTTGGCACCGCATCACCGTCCACTTTGTTACGGTCTGGGTCGCTAATAGGTGTTGCTAAGTGGGTAACAAGTTGGTGACCATAAAAGTTAAAGTCGATCCATTTATCACTGCTGCGGCCTTCCTCACAACCAAGCAAGTCACCATAAAAATTACGCGCTTTTGCCAGATCATTAACAGGAAAAGCTAAGTGGAAGGGTGGGTTCATTTCTATCATTCCTTATTTATTTTTTAAAAATAGCATAGACTTGACCCACATCAAGTGGCTTTTGAATTTTCTCTATATAATGCAGAGATGGTTGTTATTCACAATTTGCTTCCTGTTGAATGGCAACCACCCGGGCAGAAACATGTTGATGCTTCCCCAAGAACATGCTCCGGGATGTACTAGGCGCGACCATTTATCTGTTCTTGTAATCGGATGCATGGTCGCGCCTTTACTATTTCATGTTTATATTTCAACAGATATATTCACTTTAACCGAACAGGTGAAATATATTTTGGCTCAATGATTTCAATTGGTCCATTAATGCATTAGGCTGCGGCAAAATATTATATGAGAATATTATGGCGCAAAACTCCCCCGAAATGACAGAAATTCTGGATCAGCTTGAAAAGCTGATTGCTTTTGATACGGTCAGTCGTAACAGCAACATGGCTTTGATCAAGTATGTGGAAAAATATCTGACTGATTTTGGCATTATGCCCCAATTATTCATGAACCCAGAAGGGGATAAAGCCAATCTTCTCGCGACCATAGGGCCTAAAGACCTGCCGGGGATTTTATTAAGTGGCCACAGTGATGTGGTGCCCGTAGACGGACAGCAATGGTCATCTGACCCCTTTGTTTTGCGCCGCGATGGGGGCAAGCTTTATGGTCGCGGTACCAGTGATATGAAAGGCTTTATCGCGCTAATGTTAGCAATGGTGCCGCAGCTGGTGGATGCTCGCTTAACCATGCCAGTTCATATTGCGCTATCTTACGATGAAGAAGTTGGTTGCAGCGGCGTACGTAGTCTTGTGGACCATATGGCAACGCTAAAAGTAAAGCCTAAGCTGTGCATTGTCGGCGAACCTACATCGCTGAAACCTGTGAATGCCCATAAAGGCATTCGTGCCTTGCGGACCTTTATTATAGGCAAGGCTGGTCATTCATCAAAGCCAGCTGATGGCATAAATGCCCTTGTAGTTGCCGCAAAATTTGTTGCGCAGCTAGACCAGCTTCAACAGGAATTAGCTGGCGCGCAACCAAGTAGTGAGGCCAAGAGATTTAACCCGCCCTATAGCACCATCAATGTAGGGCAAGTGTCGGGCGGGAATGCGATTAATATAATTGCTGAGCGGGCTGAAATTCTGTGGGAATATCGCACCGTGCCCGGCGGGGATGCTGAATGGGTAAAAGACCAGATGCAAGATTGGGTGGAAAGTGAGCTAAAGCCTCAGATGGGCATTGAAGGTGCAGAGCTTGTCATAGAGACCGAAGATATCGCCAATACACCGCCATTAATTGCTGATAGCGGCAGCGAAGCCGAGGCCTTTGTCATGGCACTCGCCCTCAGCAATGATGTGGCTGCTGTTTCTTACGCAACTGAGGCTGGACTTTTTCAGCGTGACGCAAATATTCCAGCCTTAGTTTGCGGTCCCGGCTCCATTGACCAAGCCCATATTGCGGACGAATATATTGAACTTACTCAATTGCAGGCAGGGTGGGACTTTCTGCAACGATTGCTGGTAAAAATTAGTGGCTGACTTAAGTAATATCCGCAGCGACACCGTGAGCGAGTTCGGGTAGGTCCAAATAGCTGGCAATGGTCTGCCCAATGTCAGCAAAGCTATCTCTAACCCCCATATTGCCGCCGGTTATTGAAGGACCAAAGAGCAAAAAGGGTACATATTCGCGGGTATGGTCATTACCCGGCCAGGTGGGGTCGCAGCCATGGTCGGCGGTTATAACCACAATATCATCCCGTTTTAATTTGGCTGTAAGTTTCGGCAGGCTTCTATCAAAGCGCTCTAATGCTACGGCATAGCCTGCGGGGTTGCGACGGTGGCCATATTCTTGGTCAAAATCAACGAAATTAGTGAAGATAATAGCGCCGTCAGGGGCGGTTTCTGTCTCGGCTAAAGTGGCATCAAACAGGGCTCGATTGCCGGTCGCTTTGATCTTTTTAGTTAGGCCACGGTGGGCAAAAATATCAGCAATTTTACCGATGGATATAACCTCGCGCCCTGCGTTTGCTGCTATATCCAACAAAGTTGGCCCCGGCGGCGGCGTTGCAATGTCTCGGCGGTTGCCTGTGCGCTTATAATCGCCATCATTACCCAAAAAGGGCCGCGCAATGACCCTGCCAATATTATAGTCATCAACCAGTTTTCTAGCGATATCACAGACCCTGTATAGTCGCTCTACACCGAAGGTTTCTTCATGGGCAGCGATTTGTAAAACCGAATCAGCGGATGTATAGCAAATGGGCTTTCCGCTTATTTTATGCGCGTCGCCCAATTCATTGATTATATCGGTGCCACTGGCGGCTTTATTGCCGAGTGTACCGGGAAGATCAGCCTCAGCACACAGAGCATCAAGCAATTCACTGGGAAAACTATTATCCGATTGCCCGAAATAGCCCCAGTCAAACGCAACGGGCAATCCTGCCATTTCCCAGTGGCCGCTAGGGGTGTCTTTGCCAAAACTTTTCTCTGCGCAAGCTGCAAAACGTCCTTTACTAGGGCCATTATGGCTCAAACCTGGTGCTTGACGGTTGGTGGCAAGCTCAGATGCTCTGCCAAGGCCAAGCTCACATAAATTGGGGATATGTAGCATGCCCGGTGCAGGGCGGTCTGGGCCTGTGCCTCCACCGGCGCACCAATCGGCAATATGGCCTAAAGTGTCCGCACCCACATCACCAAAGCTACTGGCATCAGGGGTAGCGCCAATGCCGAGGCTATCGAGGACAAGAATTAAAGTTCGTGGCATATCTGTTCCTTGCACATAAAGGCTTGTGGTTTTAGGTTGGTGCTTTAGTTTAAAGGCTAACTAAGGCCATGCCAATGCAAAAGCAAATTTGGCAGATAAATCAATAGAGGGTGGTTAAGTGACAGACGTGCATAAAGAATATATTTCGGCGGAAACCTTGCTGAAACTGAGCTTTGAGCTTGGTTTGCAAATTTTGGAGCGCGGCTTTCGCCCCAAATTTATCGTAGGTGTGTGGCGAGGCGGAACCCCAACCGGCATCGCGGTGCAGGAAATGCTAGATTATTACGGTATTCACACCGATCACATAGCGATTCGTACCTCCAGTTATATAGGTATGCGCCAGCAAAAAGAGGTGCGGGTTCACGGACTTGAATATATTATTAGCAATATTAACGCTGAAGATAGCCTGCTGATTGTTGATGATGTGTTTGACAGTGGTCGCTCGGTTAAAGCGATTATTGATGAACTTCATACGCGCTGCCGCCGTAACACACCGGAGGTCATTAAAATTGCCACGGTTTATTATAAACCCAATAAAAATGTCACTGATATAGTGCCAGATTTTTACATGGAAGAAACCGATGATTGGCTGGTTTTCCCCCATGAGCTTGCGGACTTAAGCCGCAAAGAAATACTTGAGAACAAAGGCTTAGACCTGCCTGATTTAGATTTGTGAGGCAAAGATATGTATGATCAAGTGATGGAATCCGCTGCACAGATACGCGCACAAGTCAGTGGTGAAATGCCTAAAATTGCCATGGTTTTGGGCAGTGGTCTCAACCAACTCGCAGACGAGTTAGAGGGTGCGGTTCGCATCAGCTACGCTGACATTGAAGGTTTCCCAAAACCCACCGTTGAGGGCCACGCGGGGGTGCTGCATATCGGTGAGCTTGACGGTGTCGGTGTTATTTGCATGCAGGGCCGGGCACATGGTTATGAAGGCCATAGCGAGCATGTTCTGGGCTATACGACCCGGGTTATGTGGGCGCTTGGGGTTGAGACTTTGATATTGACCAACGCAGCTGGCAGCTTAAACCCTGAGGCAGGACCGGGCAATTTGATGCTGATTACTGATCATATAAACAATATGGGGCTTAATCCACTTGCGGGCATGAATGATGAACGCTTTGGACCGCGCTTTAAGGATATGACCTACACTTGGGATCCTGCACATAACGATATTTTCCGTGACTGTGCAAAGGCGCTAGACATCAAACTGTTTGAAGGGGTTTATGTCGCTATGCGGGGACCGAATTTTGAAACACCCGCTGAAGTGCGCATGTGGCAAATGCTGGGTGGTGGTTCGGTTGGTATGTCAACAGTGCCAGAAGCACTTACAGGCCATCACTGCGGTCTGCGGATTTGTGGTATTTCGACCATGACCAATTATGCAGCAGGCATAACGGCGGAAGAGCTGAACCATGAAGAGGTCATGGAGTTTGGTGCGATCGCTGGCGAAAAGCTTGGGTCGCTGATCAAGGCTTTCGTCAAGAAAGCCGAGTAAACACAATATTAGTTGATCCTCAATAGCCACCACCGGTCATTGGCAAGTTACTGTCGCCGTAAGGCACCCAGATGTTTTTCACTTCAACCGCTTTATTCAAGATGCTGCGGGCTGAAAGCGTGCCTGAAGGCGACCAATCATAGGTCTTGCTGCCTGCCAGCCATGTGCGCTTCATATTTTCTGCGGCTTCAATCTCAATATCTTGTTCCAGTGCGGGATCGCCGAAATGCCATATGCCGTCTACACTTAGGTGGCGCGCAAGTGGCGGCACCAAGTCTGCGTGTTTGCCAGTGACAATATTAATCACGCCGCCGGGCAGGTCAGACGTTTCTAGTATCTGATAGAAATCAGTGGCGAGCAACGGATAGCGCTCACTTGGCAGTGCAACAACTGTATTACCCATAGCAATCGCATGGGCGGTAAGCGTTACAAAAGCCAGCAGCGGGTTATCATCAGGGCAGGTAATGGCCAATATACCAATGGCTTCATTCATAGCGAGAGCCACACCGCGAATAGGCGGCTGGTGAATGCGGCCCTCGAATTTATCGGCCATCGCGGCGGCGCTAAACAGGCGATCTGAGCAGGCTTCAATCTCTTGGGCTGCGGCCTTTTTGCTCGCGCCCGTTAAGCTGACCAAACGCTCGGTAAATTCACCGGCCCGTGCGGATAGGTTTTCACCAATATAATAAAGGATTTGCGCCCGCAGGTGCTGGCTGGCACCGGCCCAACCACCAAAGGCTTTGCCAGCAGCTTCCACCGCATTGCGGATGTCTTTATAGTTACCGTCACCAACAAGCCCAGCGACATTGCCACTGTGGTCCAGCACGCTTAAGCTGTCGCCGCCGTCAGGACGCGCTTGTTTGCCGCCAATATACATCTTCGCGGTTTTATCAATCGCTTGCAAACCAGATGCACTGGCAGCGGGCTTAGCCTCAGGTAGAGCAATTCTGGCTGATGGTTTAAGCCCAGCTTCATATTTTGGTTTCATGTAAGCCATCATGCCTTCCATGCCACCTTCACGGCCAAAGCCACTTTCGCGCATGCCGCCAAAGCCAACGGCCGCGTCAAACATGTTGGTGCCATTAATCCAAACAACACCAGCTTTCAGGGCTGGGGCTACTTCTAGTGCGCGGCCCAAGCTTTCGCTCCATATGGTCGCGGCGAGGCCGTAACGGGTGTTGTTCGCCAGTGTCACGGCTTCCTTTTGGGTGCGGAAGCTCATGCAGGTTAAAACAGGCCCAAAAATTTCCTCGCGGTAACAAATATTGTCTGCCCCGACATCACTGATCAGCGTCGGCGGGTAGAAACTCCCGGTGGACGGCATATCAAGCGCAGGCTGCCAAACGGTGGCGCCCTCACTGGCTCCCGCTTGCACCATATCGTCGATGCGTTTGCGTTGAATGGGGTCAACAATCGCCCCAATGTCGATGCATTTGTCCAAGGGGTCACCGATGCGCAGCTTTGCCATGCGGGCTTTAACCTTGGTCATGAAGCGTTCTTCGATGCCTTCTTGCACCAGAAGCCTAGAACCCGCGCAGCATACTTGGCCTTGGTTGAACCAGATAGCGTCAACCAAGCCTTCAACGGCGCTGTCAATATCTGCGTCTTCAAAGACAATATAGGGCGATTTACCCCCTAACTCGAGCGTAAGTTTTTTGCCACTACCGGCAATTTGTTTGCGGATGATGCGGCCAACGCCGGTGGAGCCTGTGAAGGCTACTTTGTTGACGCCCTTATGGCCGGTTAGCATGCCGCCACTGTCGCCCTTGCCAGTGATGACGTTAACCACGCCAGCGGGCAGGCCAGCTTCCATGCAAATTTCGGCGAACATTAAGGCTGATAATGAGGTATATTCAGCGGGTTTAATAACCACGGTGTTACCGGCTGCGATGGCGGGTGCAATTTTCCATGCCAGCATTAACAGTGGGAAGTTCCACGGAATAACCTGTGCGGCAACGCCGAGCGCTTCCATGTCTGGCAGCTCAGCGTCCATAACCTGCGCCCAGCCTGCATGGTGGTAAAAATGACGGGCGACAAGCGGAATATCAATATCGCGGGTTTCGCGAATGGGCTTGCCGTTATCAAGGCTCTCTAATACCGATAATATCCGGCTGTGCTTTTGCACCAAGCGAGCAAGTGCATAGAGATAACGCGCACGACCATGACCGCCGAGGGCAACCCAACCGGGCTGAGCTTTGCGGGCGGCACTGACAGCAGCATCAATATCGGCTTCTGACGCTGCGGCGATATCAGCGAGCTTTTCACCATTTGCCGGATTGTGGCTGGCGATAACCGCACCAGTGCCCGCTTGCCAAGCACCGCCAATGTAATGACTGAATGAGCGACCATGGCCCGCAAGCCATGCCTGTGCTTTGGCTCCATTTTCAGGGGCGGGGCCATATTCCATGCTCTCTAACTTATCCATCAATGTCATCTTTCTATCCTGCTGCATGTCTGTAATTTGCCGAATAGCGGCCAAAGGCGTGATATTCTAGCTGGCGTTCTAAGTCGCCAAGTAGGCTGGAAGCCCCGAAACGGAACCATTTTGGGTCCAGCCAATCACGGCCAAGTTCTTCTTTAATCAAGGTGAGGTAAGCCAGCGAATCTTTTGCGGTTTTAATGCCGCCTGCGGGTTTATAGCCCACCATAATACCTGTGCGCTCAAAATAATCGCGGATTTGGCGGATCATAACCAGTGACACGGGCAGGGTTGCATTCACCCCTTCCATGCCGGTGGATGTCTTGATGAAATCACTGCCCGCCATCATTGCGACCATGCTGGCTTTGGCGACTTGGGCCAAATTGCCGTGTTCGCCGGTCGCTAAAATGCTTTTCATCCGCGCGGGACCGCTTGCAGCCCGGAAGGCTTTGACTTCATCGTATAATGCTTGCCAATTACCTGTAAGCACGTGGGCGCGGGTAATAACGATATCAATTTCGCTGGCTCCTGCCGCGACGGAGCGTTGGATTTCCTCTAACCGGGTTTCAACAGGGGCTAGGCCCGCTGGAAAACCGGTTGATACCGCCGCCACGGGAACGCTGGTTCCCTTAAGGGCAGCAACAGCGGTTGGTACCATTTCGTGGTAAACACATACAGCACCTGTGGTCAGGCCCATAGCCGATGCACCAAGCGCTTCTAGTATGTCAGGGCGAACAGGGTTTGCAGCCTTGCCACACAGGCGTTTCACCCGACCTGGGGTGTCATCACCCGACAGGCTGGTCAGGTCTATGCAGCTAACGGCTTTTAGGTGCCACGCGGATTGCCATTCTTTTTTAACCGTCCTGCGGGTCATCAGGGATGACGTACGACGCTCAATCGCAGATTTGTTCACCCGTAAGCTATCAATCCAATCGGGGTTGAATGGTGTGCCGGGGTTTTCATGAGGATGGTTAGTTAGGTCGGTCATCCGTTAGCTTTCTTCTTTTGGCATTAAATGTAGAAACAAAAGCAATAGGCCAGCCATTAGATAGGCGGTGGCGAATTGATAGGGCAGCTGAATGGCACCGTCTGCTGCCACCAAATTCCACGGTAAATACATGCCGGAGCTTGATAGCACCGAATGTATCACACCGAAGAAGGCAACAATAGCGGCAAAGAAGGCAGCACCCGCCGCGCGGATAAGCTGGCGGTCTAATATCCACACGATCATGCTGCCCCAGATGAGGCTGGTAAGCACATAGCCGCTGGACAAGGCCCCAAGCAGGGCATGGTTATTGAGCCAAGTGGAGCCAACAACCTGTTCCACCGTCATGCCGCTATCTTGCAAACCCATTCTAATAGCATTCAAAAGCTCGCCAATTTTGGTGTGGGTATAATATAAAATACCGGGGATGATGGCAAACAGCAGGGCTGGGGCGCGGTGGACATCGCCGCCTGTGAAGGCAAGGCGTAAAATATCAGCTGCTACAACGACCAAGATAGGCGTTAGAACCCCTGCTGGAATAAGCTGGCTGGCAAAGGCGACAACGCCGAAAAAGCCACCAACGGTAATAAGCAGAGCAGCGCCTAAAGAATAATGGCTGGTCGCGCCCATCCGCTTATAGGTCGTGTGACCAAAGTATGGTGTGGTTTGAGCTGTGCCGCCAAATAGTGCCATGATTAACGTAGTACCTGCGTCCATTTGAACGGTACGGCGGGGGTCAAAATCATCCCCGACTATTTTGGCACCCGCCACCACATTCACCGCACTGGCGGCAATAAGCAGCGCGAAGGGGAAAATAATACCCAAATAAGCGGTTACACCGCCGCCAATGCCGGTAAAGCCAGCTAGCGTTGGCATAGGCAGGGCAGGGGTGAGCTCTGGTATGTCCTTAAGCTCATAACCATTACCGTAGCCAGCAACAGCGAAGAGATAATAAGCGATGGTGCCGACAATAATCGCGATAACGGCACCGGGCATGGATAGGGGTAATTTATGACCGCCGATAAGCGCAAAAGCCATAATTATTAAGGATATTAAGCCAACTTCTGGCAGGGTAAAGGCCCCGAGAATGGCATTAGCGCCGAGCCATACGGTGGCGATGCCGGCCATGGTACCAACCAGCGCCATTTGCGGCAGCTCGTTCTGCATAGCGCGACCGAAATAGGATAGGACAAATTTAATCAAGCCCAGCCACACGGTGGCGGCAATGCCGATTTTCCATGCATGCAAGCCAGCTTCTGTTGCGCCCATTTCAGCAACGTTGCTGGCATATTGGGGCCCGAGGATAAAGAAGCAAACACCGATGATGGTGGGCAGGTCAATGCCGAGGGGAATGGCGGTAAGACCTTTGTTGCCAGTTTTAGCGACCAGCGAGCGGGTATACTGAACATTCAGCAGGTTACCAACCAATATACCAACTATGCAGCCCGGAATGATGCGGCCATAGACAATTTCTGCTGGGAAATCAAAAGCAAAGATTAAAATGCCCGCCATGACAAAAAGATTGACGACACAGTCGAGGAAAAAAGCAAAGCCAGCGTTAATTTCGGCACTAATACCTGAACCTGTTGGAACTATTTCCATTGTCTTAACACCGGAATTTTTAGTGGTGGCAGTCATATATCTCTCCCCTGAAAATATTCTTTGCCCGCTACAAAGATGGTCTTTCAACCATCATTAGCCACTTTAATATTTAAAACAAGTCTAGCACCATATCATAATTACAGGTTTTTATAAGCTGACTATTTAGTCAAGAATAGATTAAAATGCAAAAGCTATTTTCAGCAAGCAAGAATTACTGTTAGAGAGTAGCCATGGAAAATATGTCAAATAACGTTGATACCCATGCTGGTGACCTTAAATTACGTCGGCGCTGCTTGATCTTGATGGCGGCAGCCGTGCCCTTTAGTTTTTCTATATGGATGACGCTGCTGAATAATTTCACGGTCGAAGTTGCCGGTTTTGGTGGGCCTGAGATCGGTATGCTACAGTCCTTGCGTGAAATACCGGGTTTTCTGGCCTTCACGGCAGTTTTTATATTACTGATACTACGCGAGCAGATGATGGCGCTGATAGCGCTGACCTTATTGGGCACAGGCGTTGCTTTGACAGGCTATTTCCCTGCTGAATATGGCCTATATGCAACAACAGTTCTAATGAGCATTGGCTTCCATTATTTTGAAACGATGCAGATGTCCCTGTCACTGCAATGGTTGCCAAAGGATGAGGCCCCGAAGTCACTTGGTCAGCAAATGTCGGCAAGAGCTGTTGCCAGCATTATTTCATATATAGTGGTTTATGCAGGGCTGACAGTTTTGGGCTTGGACTATGCGGCTCTATATGCATTTGGCGGCACTGTAACGGTGCTAATTGTTATTTACATCGCTGTAACCATCCCCAAAATTGAAGGTCATACTGCTCAGCACAAGAAAATCATCCTCAAGAAAAGCTATTGGCTTTTTTACGCATTGACCTTCATGGGCGGTGCAAGACGACAAATATTTGTCGTGTTCGCAGGATTTTTGCTCGTACAAAAATTTGGTTTCAAAGTAGAAAATATCACGCTCTTATTTCTGGTAAATTATAGTATCACCACATGGTTTGCTCCCATGCTTGGTAAATGGATTTCGCAGTATGGCGAGCGACAAATGTTGATCATAGAATATATTGGCCTGATTATAGTTTTCATGGGTTACGCCTTAACCGAGAGCATAGAGGTTGCTGCGGCGCTATATATTATTGATCATGTCTTTTTTTCCTTTGCCATTGCACAAAAAAGTGATTTGCAAAAAATTGCTGATCCAGCAGATATAGCCGCTACATCAAGTGTGAGTTTTTCCATCAATCATATCGCGGCGGTTTTTATTCCGGTTCTCTTTGGCACCTATTTATGGACAATCTCACCCGCATTAGTATTTTGGGCAGGATCGGCTATGGCGGCGGTGTCCTTGGTATTGGCGTTAAATGTTCCACGGTCACCCGCGCCGGGCAAAGAAGTCGTTTGGGGCTATAGGGGTGCAGATGCACCGGCAGAATAAAGGTATTATTTATGGCGTATGATTATGATCTGTTTGTTATCGGTGCTGGCTCTGGCGGGGTGCGTGCTAGCAGGATAGCCGCTAGCTTTGGTGCCCGTGTGGCGGTGGCGGAAGAGTACCGTATCGGTGGAACCTGCGTCATCCGTGGCTGTGTTCCCAAAAAACTGCTGGTTTATGCATCGCACTTCGGTGAAGACTTTGAAGCTGCGGAAGGCTACGGCTGGACAGTCGGCGAGCGGTCGTTTAATTGGCAAAAGCTTATAGCCGATAAAGATGCAGAGATTGACCGCCTGAACGGCCTCTATATTAAAACCCTGCAAGGTGCTGGCGTCCGCATGATCGATGGCCGCGCGGTCGTAACTGGCCCTAATAGTGTTCAGGTCGCTGGAAAAACCATTACGGCTGAGCGCATTTTGGTGGCTGTTGGTGGCTGGCCTAGCATGCCGGATGTGCCGGGGATAGAACATGCCATAACATCCAATGAGGCGCTGCATCTCGCTGACTTGCCAGAAAAATTGGTCATTGTCGGCGGTGGTTATATTGCGGTGGAATTCGCGGGTATTTTTGCAGGTATGGGCGTTGCTGTTACGCAGCTTTATCGGGGTGAACAAATTCTGCGGGGCTTTGATGATGACCTGCGGAACAGACTGGCGAAAGAAATGGTCGCTAAGGGCATTGATCTGCGTGTGGGTACCAATGTTACTTTGATCGAAAAAACGGACGGCGGTGTTCGGCTGAGCCTGACCGATGGCAGCATAATGGATACTGGTGCTGTGATGTATGCCACGGGTCGCCATGCTAATACGGCAGGTCTCGGCCTTGAGACAGCAGGTGTTGAGCTGGCACCGAATGGCGCCATTAAAGTAGATGCCTACAGCCAGACCAATGTGGATAATATTTATGCAGTAGGCGATGTTACGGACCGGGTGCAGCTTACCCCTGTGGCGATTAAGGAAGGCCATGCCTTTGCGCTCAGCGTTTATGGTGGTATGTTAACATCACCCGAGCATGACGCAATTCCATCAGCGGTATTTAGTCAGCCACCTATTGGTACAGTTGGTATGAGCGAAGCTGAGGCTGTTGCGGCAGGGCATAGCATTGATGTCTATGAGAGCGACTTTAGGCCGATGAAACACACGCTTGGTGGGTCGTCAGAGCGCGCTTATACTAAAATGGTGGTCGATAGTGAGAGCGATGTGGTGCTTGGGGCGCATATGATTGGTCTTGATGCGGCTGAAATTATCCAAGGAATTGGTATTGCGGTGAAAGCGGGCCTGACCAAGGCACAGTTTGATGCCACCGTTGCGGTGCATCCATCAAGTGCTGAGGAATTTGTTCTGATGCGAAACAAGCGGGATTAAGGCAGCTTAATGGCTCATAAAGACGGGTAAATTTGTATTTTCAATAATATGGCGGGTGACGCCACCTAAAATCATCTCTCGCCAGCGGGAATGGCTATAGGCCCCAATGACCATCATATCCGCGCGTACATCATTTGCGACCGTAATTAAAGTAGCACCAATGCTGCCATCATTCGGCGTTGTAATTGGTGTGGCCTCAATGTCATGGTCATTCAGATAGGCAGTAAGGTCGTCCACGGATGGTCTTGATGGGTCATCTGAGCCGATTTGCACAGCGGTGATTTTGTATGCATTTCGCAGAAAAGGCATTGCAGCCGCGACGGCACGAGCGCATTCAGCCCTGCCATTCCATGCAATTACTATATGACGCCCAACAGTGCTTTCATAATTACTGGGTACCATCAAAACAGCCCTGCCTGAGCGGAACAATATATCTTCCAGCAAATCATGGGCATCAGGATTATTATCCGCTGATGGTTTGGCAACCACGGATACATCAGCCAAGCGCGCTCGACGGCCCGCATGTTCGCTTATGACGCCGCTTACGCTGTTGAAGCTGATATAACCGCCTTCACAGCGCTTATGGCCATCCGTCATGGGTATGGAGGCTTTCTCGCTTAAGGATTCTGCATATTTCCTACCATCATCAATATGTTTACTGCTGTTGATTTCTGCATTTCGACATATATCTTGAATGACATCGGCGGTTAAGCCTTCACCAACAAAAGGAACGGCGGTGCGGGGGTCAGGGGCAATATAAAAAATTTCCAACCTAGCACTATGGGCTTTGGCTAATGAAATTGCCACTTTTGTGGCGCTCTCGTAGCTGGTTGCGCTTGTCATAGGCAGTAATAGTGAATTTAGCATATGCACCTCCGCTTCCTCTATATCCGATGTCATGATAACAAAGGATGCGTAAACATTCAAATAGGATACATTTTATTAGTGTGTCATATATTCTAGTGGAATATTGAGCAAAGCAAAATAGATGATTAATCGGTTGTTCAGTCAATGCAGTGTAGATTTAGCACTATGAATAAGAAGTTATATATAGTTTTGAGCCTTTTCGTCGGCATAATGGTGGCGCAACCGCTTTGGTTTGCCCCGGTATTTGCGGCTCCAATTGTGAATGCATCAGCCGGTTATGTGCCCATTGCTTATGTAGACGAGCAGGATGATGCCTTAAAGGCCATTCGGGCCGGTGAAATATTACCTTATTCAAAAGTCCGTAAGATTGCCGAAAAAAAATTAAAGGCCAAAGTGGTGGGCGAAAGACTGCGGCGGACCAACCAAGGTTGGGTCTATGAGTTTAGAGCTAGAAACAAAAAAGGTCGCGTTATTTTCGCCATATTTAGTGCGAAAAATGGAAAATTAATAGCAAGAAGATAATGCTGAAACCAAATGCGGAGGGATATGTATGAGAATTTTATTGGTGGAAGATGACGATGACCTTTCACGCCAAATAAGGCGCGCTTTGGATGATGCGGGCTATACAGTGGACGCAGCAGAAGACGGTGAAGAGGGTCACTTTTTGGGTGATACAGAGCCGTATGATGCTGTTATTTTGGATCTTGGTCTGCCGATTATGGACGGCGCTAGTGTTCTAAAGAAATGGCGCAGTGATGGTAAAGTCATGCCGGTTCTAATTTTAACCGCGCGGGATAGCTGGACCGATAAGGTTGAAGGCTTGGATGCGGGTGCAGACGATTATTTAACCAAGCCTTTCAAGATGGAAGAGCTTCTAGCGCGGCTCAGGGCGCTTATCCGCCGCGCCGCAGGACAAGCCAGTGCCCAGCTTGAATGCGGCCCTGTTATGCTCGACACCCGCAGCAGCAGGGTTACGGTTGACGGCTCACCAATAAAACTCACTGCCCAGGAATTTAAATTGCTGGCCTATATGATGCACCATACAGGCAAGGTGGTTTCGCGCACTGAATTAACCGAGCATATTTACGACCAAGACTTTGACCGAGATAGCAATACCATTGAGGTTTTTGTTAATCGTATCCGCAAGAAACTGGGCGTGAATATTTTGCACACAGTGCGCGGGCTTGGGTATCAATTGGACATGATAGAGGGTTAATTTGAACCGATTGTTTGGATCCTTAGCTGGACGTTTATTGTTCGCGGCTGTTTTTTGGACGGCTGCGGCAACGTCTGTTGGTGGGTGGTTATTTTCTTATGCTTTTGAAAGCTATGTGGAAAAGCAAGTCGACACTAACCTCGAGTTGGCTATTGATACCATGGTTGGGGTTAGCCAAATTGACACCAATGGGGTTTTGGTTTTCACAAGGCGTGTATTTGATTCGCGTTTTGAAAAAGTTTACTCGGGTTGGTATTGGCAGGTTTCAGAAGAGGGGAAAGAGCCTTTTCGCTCACGCTCATTGTGGGATCACGCCTTAGATGTGGACATGGGCAACCGCAGTTTTAGCTTAAATGTTCGCAGTGCGCTAGGCCCGGATGGTCAGCAACTTAGGTTGATGGAATTAGATGTAATTCTGCCGGAATCAGAGCGGATATATCGCTTTATGGCCGCTGCAGATTCTGCGCAGATGCAAAGCGCCATCGATGATTTTGATCGGATATTGTTTTTGTCCCTTGCGGCCATTGCTGCAACCATTGTTCTAGGGGTTATCAGCCAGCTTTGGTTTGGGCTAAAACCCATCCGCGCTATTGGTCAGCGCTTAAGTGATGTGCGGGAAGGCCGCAGGCATCGTCTTGAAGGCCAATGGCCACGGGAAATTGACCCGATGGCAACCGAGATAAATGCGCTGATTGACCATAATGAAAAGATTGTCGAGCGGGCTAGAACCCATGTGGGCAATCTGGCTCATGCGCTGAAAACTCCTTTGAGCGTGATCCGAAATGAATGCGATGACATGGACGACGGTGATCAAAAGACCGTTCTGGTGACCCAAGTTGACGAAGTTCGTCGCCATATTGATCATCACCTAAAGCGAGCTCGGGTTGCGGGCGCTGGGCGTGGCACTGGGGTTGCCGTAAAACCAGTTATCGACAAATTAGTCCGCGCTATGGCGGTTATTCATAGCGATAAGGAGTTAGAATTTTACTGTGATATTCCAGAAGGTCTCAGTTTCGCGGGTGAGCTGGAGGATTTTAATGAACTAGCTGGCAATTTGGTGGATAATGCGGCGAAATGGGCCAACAGCTACCTTCGCGTAACCGCCCTTATCGTAAAGGAAAGTCCGAGGCGTCCATATTTTGAGCTTATTGTTGAAGACGATGGGGTTGGAGTGTCATCTTCAGAATTAGATTTATTGTTCGAGCGTGGTATGCGTTTTGACGAACATGTCCCTGGAACGGGTCTTGGTTTAGCAATTGTTCGCGATATTGCTGAAATGTACGGCGGGCAGGTTTCAGCTGATCATTCCAAGCTTGGCGGGCTAAAGGTCTCACTGGTTCTGCCTAGAACAGCCTCTCGTTAACATAAGGGTTTAAATCTTAATCATGCTTTTGCCACATTTCATTCAGCTAATGTTCAGGCAATTAATTATAGATTATTATTTATGCGAAGACATAAGAACAGGAGATACCCAATGAGCGGCGCAGTTGAAGCAAGTTCACAGAATATTAAACACACTCCTTTTAAGGCAATTGTTTTAGCGGGCATGCTAAGCTTAGGTCTTGTAGGGTGCCAGAATGAGAATGAAACCGTTGGCACTCTTATTGGAGCTGGCCTTGGTGCATGGTTAGGTGCCGAAATTGGCGGTCACGGTGATGGCCGCGTTATTGGTGCTGTTATTGGGACCACGGTTGGCGCAAGTTTTGGTGCCAGTGTTGGGCGCCGTCTTGATGAAGCTGACCGTATGCAAATGGAACAGGCCTATTACCAAGCACTTGAATATACGCCCAGTGGCAATGCAAGCGAATGGCACAATCCTGATAGTGGCAACCATGGCAGCTATGAACCACAAGAGGCATACCAAAATACAGAGGGTCGTTATTGCCGCGAATATACTCAAGATATATGGATTGGCGGCGAGAAGCACCAAGGTTATGGCACTGCCTGTCGGCAAGAAGATGGCAGCTGGGAGATCATTAGCCAGTAAATAAGCTTGAACTACACATAATTGTGAAAGGCGGGAATGTAGAGGCATTTCCGCCTTTTTTGTCTTTAGGCAGTCTATGGTTCTACCTCAATTGCTTGACAAGAGTTAGGCCGGTGTTGCTCTATTGTACTGGGGATTTTATTTGGGAGAGAGTGATGTCACAGCAGGTCTATAAAGTTAAGATTTTAATTCTTAGGGCACTTCTGCTGTCGTTATTTTTGCTCGGAGGCAACATAATGTTTAATGAAGAACAGAGGGTCGTGGCTGACGATGTTGCGGAAAAAGTCAATGGTGAAATAAAAACTAGGGGTGACAATCGCGGTGCGCGGGTAACAGGAGCGCCTTGGGCAACAAGAAGCCCCGTTATTGCTAGTGGCGGTATGGCCGCAACCAGCCATCCGCTTGCAACACAAATAGCGCTTGATATCCTTAAGAAAGGCGGTTCAGCGGTGGATGCCGCCATTGCTGCCAATGCCGCACTTGGTCTAATGGAGCCCACCGGCAATGGTATGGGCGGTGACTTGTTCGCTATCATTTGGGACCCAAAAACAGGCAAGCTCCACGGACTTAATGCCTCAGGCCGCGCACCGCTCGGCCAAACATTAGACGAATTAAAAGCTGAAATTACTCGCCGCACCGGCAAAGTCTTTGAGGCTACTACTGAAATTCCCAATTGGGGTGCATTGCCGGTAACCGTGCCGGGCGCCGTTGATGGCTGGTTTGAAATGCATAGCAAATTTGGCCGCTTAAGCATGGAAGATAATTTGGCACCTACAATTGCCTATGCGCGGGGTGGTTTTCCGGTAACCCAGCTTATTGGCCATTATATGGGGTTGTCCGCCAAGGGTTTTAACCGACTGCACAAAGAGGGCATCATTGAAGAAATTGATAATTTCAACGCGACATATTTGATCGATGGTGAAGCACCAACAGAAGGCGATATTTTCCGCAATCCTGATCTAGCAAATACCCTAGAGAAAATAGCCAAGGGTGGCCGTGATGTATATTATAAGGGCGAGATCGCTGATACCATTGACGCCTATTTTAAGCGTATTGGCGGACCGCTCCGTAAAGCTGACTTTGAAAACCACAGCAGCACATGGATCGACCCTGTCAGCGTTAATTATCGAGGTTATGATGTTTGGGAATTGCCGCCGAACGGGCAGGGCATTGCGGCTTTGCAAATATTGAACATTGTTGAAGCCTACGACCTTGCTTCCATGGGCAGCAATTCGGCGGATTACCTGCATATTATGGTGGAAGCCAAGAAATTAGCCTTTGAAGACAGGGCTCGTTTTTACGCGGACCCTGATTATTATGATGTGCCGCTTGAGCCGCTTTTATCTAAGGAATATGCTGCTGAGCGTCGCAAGCTGATTGACCTTGAGCATGCTGCCACCAAAGTTGACCATGGGGACGCTCAGCTGCTTGAAGGGGACACGATTTATATGACCGTCGCCGATAGTGACGGCATGATGGTGTCGCTTATTCAGTCTAATTATCGTGGTATGGGAACGGGCTTGGTAGCTGACGGCCTTGGCTTTATATTCCAAGATCGCGGCGCGCAGTTCTCGCTCATCGAAGGGCATCCAAACGCTTATGCACCGGGTAAAAGACCTTTCCACACCATCATTCCTGCCTTCATTACCAAAGACGGCAAGCCTTTTATGAGCTTCGGCCTGATGGGCGGCGCGATGCAGCCGCAGGGGCATGCCCAAATCGTTATTAACATGATCGACTTTGGCATGAATGTGCAAGAAGCAGGCGATGCAGCGCGTTTCCACCACACTGGGTCCACGGAGCCAACATGGCGCGGACGCATGGAAGACGGCGGCGTGCTTGAGCTGGAAACAGGTGTAACATCCGGAGTTATTGCGGAGTTGAGAGCGCGCGGTCATGTCATTCGGATTACCAAAGGGCCATTTGGTGGTTACCAAGCCATCATGCGGGATCCTAAAACAGGCGTTTATTGGGGAGCAAGTGAAATGCGTAAAGATGGAATGGCGGCGGGATATTAAATTATAATCAAGTATATTAAGTTTGGGCTTAACTAATTTTGGCCCGTATGCCATTTTAGCAATTGAACAGATATACTTGTCACTTTTGTATTCGTTAACTTTTATCTATTAATATCTCGATGGCATACTGTAATCTTGGGGTTGTAAATATGGAAATTGGAAGTTCATTGTTTCAGCGTATTGTTGAAGACATTGGATTTGGTATTCTCGTTTTAGATCAGAACTATACGGTTCTGGGCTGGAATGGTTGGCTTGTGCATAATAGTGCCATTTCTAGCAAAGAAGCAGTGGGATCTTCTATAACGGAGCTTTACCCTGAAATGAATGGGTCAAAGCTACTAGAGGCGATTAGTGCTTGCTTGAAAGAGGGCACAGCTGAAAGCCTTTCATATCGATTAAATTCTACATTATTGCCAATTTTGAAGGACAAGGATGGCGGTCAAGAAATGATGCCGCAAAGAGTTGATGTCTCAGAAATTTTATTAGATAACGGCCAATCAGGGTGCCTTGTGCAGATTTCTGATCGTACAAATGTTTTTAATCGTGAGACTGTATTGCAACAAGCAAGGGTCAGCGCTGAAAATGCTGATAAGGCAAAGTCAGATTTTTTAGCCACGATGAGCCATGAAATTCGAACACCGTTAAATGGTGTTCTTGGTACTGCGGAACTTCTAAAGCGAACAGAACTTGACCCCGAGCAAAAATCTTTCGTTCAATTGATGACTAGTTCTGGCCATTCGTTATTAAAGTTGGTCAATAATATTCTCGACCTATCAAAGATTGAGGTTGATAAAGCAGAGTTAGAAATTGCTGAAATGTCAGTTCAGTCCGTTATGAATGACGTGATGGAGCTATTCACTAATACGGTGGTTAATTCACCCATTGAGGTTAATGTTACCATTGCAGACGATGTTCCTGAAAATGTAATGGGTGACGCGTCACGACTGCGACAGATATTATTCAATATAATCGGCAATGCTTTCAAATATACCCATCATGGTCATATTACCATTCAGACTATTCTTGAATATTCTGAAGATAGTCCATCTCTGCTCTTCTCAATTCAAGATAGCGGCATTGGCATTGATGAAGAAATGCAAATGTTATTGTTTGAAAAATTCACGCCCTCAGGAACAGCTACAGATAGGCAGGTCGGTACGCAAGGTCTTGGTTTAGTGGTTTGCAAAGAAATTGTTGATTTATTTGGTGGTCACTTAGGAGTAGATAGCCAGCTTGGGGATGGATCAACGTTTACTTTTTCTATGCCATTTAAGTTACCCCATGATACTATAGAAGAAACCTTTGAACCAGAAGGTACGCTAGGTGAGGCTTCTGAGAGTTCTAATGATGAGCAAGCCCATGAAGCTTCATCAGAAAAACATATTTTGGTAGCCGAAGATAATTTGGTTAATCAGTTATTATTAAAAACCCTTTTGGCAAAAGCCGGTTACAGAATTACCATAGCCAATAATGGTCAAGAAGCCATAGATCATATTAATTCAGACGAAAAATTTGACCTGATTTTTATGGATATTTCGATGCCCGTAATGGATGGCTTAGAAGCAACATCCATTATTCGTAATATGCAAGGATCAGAAAAAGATATTCCAATCATTGCCCTAACAGCCCATGCTATGCCCGATGATGAACAGCGTTTTCGTGAGGGCGGTGTTGATGAATATCTTACCAAACCATTTAAGCCCGCCGACCTTTTTGCTATGGTATCAACCGCGCTTGAGCCAACATCTGTCTAGAGCTATGAGTAGCACTTTATAGTCATTTGATCACAGTTATGGCACCAAAACTATCGGCACGCCAACTCTGTGAGCAATCCGGTTAGCGACGCTACCAAGCAACATATCGGCAATCCGTGAGCGCCCTCTGCGGCCCATAAATACCATGTTGGCTTTCTGATCTTTAATCGCAGCTGAAATAATTTCAACCGGATGTCCCCAATCAAATTCGCTTTGAATATTAACGCCTTTGTCCGCATATTTTTCTAGAAGCGGTTTAAGGATAAATTCTTCGGCTTGGCGGGCTTCTTCTTTTTTGTCAGCGGGGCGTGTGGCAATTTCGCTGATAGGCATGGGCTGATATGCGGACCAGTCTATTCCGTGGATAAGGTGCACTTCAGCACCTGTATCAGCCGCTAAGTTCACTGCGCGTTCAGTGGCCCTGTCGCTCCATTCACTGCCATCAACGCCAACCAAATATACTTTCTTGCTCATGGTTTTTCTCCTTGATTAAAAGATCATCTGCACCCTTTGATATTGGTGGTAGATTGACCGAATACAAGGCTGAGTGGATGTGGTGTTTTGACGCAGCGGGCGCAGTAAACTTATTTTGCTATCTTACTCAGCATCTTGCTTGATCATATCAGCCGCTTTTTCCCCAATCATTATGCTGGGTGCATTAGTGTTGCCGCCTATAAGCCGTGGCATTATTGATGCATCTGCAATTCTTAATCCGTCAATGCCAATAACTTTTAAGCGTGGGTCGACAACACTCTCCGTTGCGTCAGAAGGCCCCATCGCACAGGTGCCAACTGGGTGGTATATGGTTTCTGCATGGGCGCGCACTAGGGCATCTAATGTGGCATCGTCATTGCCGTCGCAATCGGAAATATTCCAGCATTCATCGCCGACCGTTGCTTCAAAGGAAGATTGAGCCAAAATATTTCGCACCATGCGGATACCTGTTTTCATGACCTCAATGTCCGCTTGTGCGCTAAGATAATTTGGCTCAATGGCAGGATGCTCTGTGGGATCAGCAGATTTCAAGCGTATCTGCCCCCGGCTTTGTGGGCGCAGTTGACATGCATGGATACCAAAACGGTGGTCCACCATCATTTCAAACCCATGGGGAACTGGTGCAGAACCAATCACTAAATGCAATTGGATATCAGATATATCCAAGGCGGGGTCGGTTTTGATAAATGCTCCAACAGGTGTGATAACATCAGCGAGTGCAGATTTGCGCCCCATCAGCCATTTGATAGTTTCTTTTAATCCATGATAAATAGACTGGTAGCGGTAAAAAGTATTATCTTGCTTAGACTTAACATTAACCGTGATATCTAAATGATCCTGCAGGTTTTTACCCACACTCGGCAGTGCATGTAGTGTTTTAATGCCTACAGCGCTTAATTCTTTTGGGTCACCGATGCCGGATAGCAGTAAAAGCTGGGGTGAATTTATGGCACCTCCACAGAGAATAACCTCACGGCTTGCATGGTAAGTTTCAATTTTCTTTTTGCGCGTTATTTCAACGCCTACAGCGTGTTTACCCTCTAATAATACCCGGCGGGCAAGGGCGTGGGTGAGAACCGTGAGATTTTTCCGGCCTTTGGCTTGTTTTAAGTATGTCTGGGCTGTGGACATTCGCCGTCCACCAGAAATTGTCTGGTCATATTCGCCGCAGCCATCTTGAACCGCACCGTTAAAGTCTTCCGTGAAGGGGATGCCCGTTTCTTTGCAGGCAGCTAGAAAATGGTCGTTAAGCGATAATTCAGAACTGCGCGTCGTTACCTTCAAAGGTCCATCTTTACCGTGATATTCGTCCAAAGGACGCTCTGTGCCTTCTGACTTGATGAAATAGGGCAAGACATCATCATAAGACCAACCAGTGCAGCCTAACTGCGCCCATTGATTATAGTCATCCTTGTGACCCCGCACATAAAGCATGGCATTAATGGATGATGACCCGCCAAGTACTTTGCCGCGCGGCCAAAAAAGTGATCTTTCATTCAAATTTTCTTGTGGCTCAGTCCAATAATTCCAGTTATTTTTATTTTCTTTGACTAAGTTAATCAGAGCGGCGGGCATATGAATGTCAGTGCGCGTGTCGCGGCTTCCGGCCTCCAACAGCAAAACGGAAACACCAGCATCTTCGCTTAGCCGCGCTGCTACGGCACAACCTGCCGAGCCTGCACCAACGACAATATAATCAAAGCTTTTATTTTGCATACATTACTTACTTACAGGTTCAAGGCGAACGGGTAGGCCGTCGACGGGTTTAATAAGAGGTAAAATTTGAAATTCTGTTTCATAGCCTTCATCAACCTTAATGCGGAAGTTCGGTAAAATATGTGCCATAATTACTTTCGCTTGCATATAAGCAAAATGCAGACCAATGCACATATGGGCACCGCCGCTAAAGGGGATCCATGCATATTTGTGGCGTTCTTTCACGCCGCCCTCTGCGGAAAAGCGCATGGGGTCAAACTTAAACGGTTCAGGCCAATGTTCTTCCATGCGGTGGGTGAAAACTGGGTTTATGCCAATGATGGTACCCTTTGGGATAACATAGCCACCAAATTCAACATCTTTAACCGTTGCCCGTGGAATACCCGGAACCGGCGGGTTCATGCGCAGGGCTTCCTTGAAGGCATATTCATTTAAAACCAGATCGTTCATTTTGTCGTAAGGTAGATTGTCATCATTCAAGCTAAGAGACTTGATCTCGTCAGCTAATTTCTCTTGCCATTCAGGGTGCCGAGCTAGCTCATAAACGAGAGTGCTAACAGAGCTTGTGATTGTATCGTGAGCAGCCATCCAGAGAAAATTTAGATGATCAACGATCTCCATGTCAGTAAATTGGTTGCCTTCATCATCGGTGGCATTGCATAGCTGGCTAAACATATCTTTGCCATCATTACCCCGGCGTTTTGGCACTTCGCTAAGCAGCATTTTCACCATATATTTGCGGCCCTTAACCCCTTTAGCCATCAAGGTGCCGGGCAGGGGATAGCGAACGACGCCAATGGCGGCATTGACCATATCAGTAAGCGCACGGTTGACTTTCAAGGTCGTGTCAGGGTCGCTTAACCCCATGAATACAGTGCTGGCTAGGTCAAGTGATAATTGCTTCATCGCGTCATAGAAGTGAAATTCCTTGCCGTCAGCCGCCCATATTTTTACCCGCTCAGCAACGCCTTCGTTCAAGGCGTCAATATAATGTTTCATCGGGGTAGGCTTAAAGGCGACACCCATAATTTTGCGGTGAGCGCGGTGATGGTCAAAATCCATCAACATTAAACCACGCGGGAAAAGTTTTTTGAGGAAAGGTGCCCAACCTAGCTCGCTTGAAAAAGCACGTTCGCGGTCCATTAAGACAAGCTCATTGGCTTCAGGGCCATAGAGGCTGACTTGTTTACGAAAAAAAGAACTGTTGCGGTTAATCAGACCATAAGTCTCATACATCCGCCGACCTTCGCCCGATGGGTTTTTCAATATTTTGAGCGTATTGCCGAGTATGGGCCAACCATATTCGCCGGGAATGTCTTTCAGGCGGGCTTTTCGCTTTGTGTTTGGTTGCGATCCATCCATAATTGTAACTCCCCTTTGCTTAATTTATAATAGGACCCCCCAGTCCAGTAAAGGGAGTATAGCTTTATTAATAAATGTATCAACAAATAATAAAACCAAGGGATTCTATGCTGGATCAGCTTGTGAAATGGCTATCGCGCTCAACGATAGCAATGCGGCTGCTAAAGGCACTGTACCATTTATTTTTGCCGCTTTTTTGAGCAGCCATATGTTCGCCGACTGATTTCCAGGCCTTGATGCAAGCTGTATCGCGCCAATAGGAGACCGTAATGCCAAAGCCATCAGCGCCGCGAACACTTTCAACGCCCAAATAGCCGTCTTGTTCGGCTGCGAGTTCCATCATGCGCTCGGCGGTTAAGGCATAAGCGGTCTCATCGTTTGCGGTTCGCTGATTGGTAAATATTACGGCGACATAGGAGGGGGCTGGGGTCTTGGCAAACATTTAGGGTCCTTTTAATTTAACAATAGTATATTAGAGCGTCTTGATCGTTTGATCAAACCTAGATAGTCTTCGGATTTATGGGACAATGTGCCGCATGTTTTTGTTTGGTGCGTTTATATACCATAACTGAGAAATAAGGTGGGGGATACCTAGATGTATAAAGATACGACATTAGAATTTGCTGATAGAGCCGCAAAAAAATTCCATTTTTTACAGGTGAATCCGCTTGGATTTTTGCTATCAGCCATAATGGCCGGTGCTTATGTTGGGATCGGCATTATTTTGATCTTAACATTGGGCAATGAAGCTGATCCAATGTCAGCGAAACTTATTATGGGCTGCTTTTTTGGCATTACACTAACTTTGGTGATATTCGCAGGCGCTGAACTTTTCTCAGGACATATCATGTTTATGACCTTTGGATTTTTGCACGGGAAAGTCCGTTTTTTTGAAGCAATTCGCGATTGGACAACCTGTTGGTGGGGAAATCTGCTCGGCGCGATTATGCTGTCGGTTCTTTTCATCCTTGGCGGCGGTGGCGGATGGGCGGATGATAGTCAAGCGCTTATCCATTCAATTGCAGACCACAAGATCAACAGCACAGTGGTAGAGCTTCTCGCACGGGGGATTATCTGTAATTGGTTGATTTGCTTGGCTATTTGGATGGCATCGCGGACCAATAATGACACGGCCAAATGTATTTTAATTTTTTGGTGCTTGTTTGCTTTTGTCGCGGCGGGGTTTGAGCATGGTGTTGCCAATATGACTGTCTTCACCATCTCTTATCTTGGTGCTCATAGTGATAGTGTCACAATGCTCAATATGCTCTATAATCTGCTTGTTGTGTCGGTTGGCAATATCATTGGTGGGGTTGGCTTTATTGGTGTGGCTTATTATTTAACCAGCCACAAAATCAGTGACATGGGGTCGGAAAAACTATCATGAGCTTTTTGCGGAAAATTTATATTTCCATAGGCTGATGAGAATAGGGACCGATACATTCAACCAGAAAGCTGCGAACATTAAGGTGTAGAAAGCTTCCTCGTTCAGAATAGAATTTTGTACATAGGCGATGTCGATCACCACAAAAGCCAGCTCTGCTCGGCCCAGCATACCAATGCCTATGAGGAACGCATCTGGCCAGCGGAAGCCCCCTGTGAAGCGCGCAGCAAGGGCAGCAGACCCTGTTTGAATTATAATCAAGCCAGCAGCCAGCATAATTGTCTGCGGCAATACAGCGATGATTATATCCATATCCAGAATGATTTTGGTACCCAGACCAACAAAGAATATGGGCCCAATCCAGCTAAAGGCAGCGCTGTTTATGGCTTCCTTGGTTTGTTCGGCCTGATCAATAATTTCAGGGTTATCCTTAGAGCCACCATGTCCGGCCAATTGGAAATATTCATCCTTTAACACG
Organism: Alphaproteobacteria bacterium; assembly: GCA_021774735.1. Lineage (GTDB taxonomy): Bacteria > Pseudomonadota > Alphaproteobacteria > Sphingomonadales > Kordiimonadaceae > JAJFIS01. The sequence continues at coordinate 145,258 of JAJFIS010000031.1, forward strand.
AGGCCTGCCATATAGGCACCAATAGCAGGGTGAAAGCCCAAGGCGTGGGCGGCAAGGCCAACCAATAGCGCTATAAGCAGCACGGTAAGAATTGTATGTTGGCCGCGCGTTAACCACAGAACATGTTTTACGCCAATGTTTGAAATGAAAGGAATATGTCTGATAATGCCTTTGGGGTTATGGGGAAATATCCAAAGGCCCAGAAAAATAATGCCGATAAAGAATGAAATGGCTTTGGTTACAATCCAGAAAATATCAACGATATTAACCGATACATCACCCGTGGCGATGGGAACCAGAATAGCAACAAGGGCCAGCGAGCCAATATCATCGAGCACCGCCGAGGTCATGATAGCCGTGGCGGCAGGTGACTTGTGCAGGCCTTCTTGGCGCAGGGAAACAAGTGTTAAGGATACGGCGGTGGCGGTCATGGTTAGGCCGAACATCAGGGATAAGTTGCTATCTTGCCAAAAATAGTCAGCGATAGAATAGGCGAGTATGAAGGGGGCAAGAGCACCAAAAAAGGCGATGCCCCAACTGCGTTTCATGCCGCTGATGAAGTTGGCAGTATTTTCTTCAAAGCCTATGGCGAACATGATGATAATGATGCCCAGTTCACCAAGGCCACGGATAAACTCGTGGCTCTCACTCGGTAGCACGCCTAAGTTTACAAGCACAGCACCAAAGAAAAGATAGTATAAAACAGGCGTGAGTTTGGTCTTACGCGCGGCAAACGCAGCAACAAAAACTACGCCCCAAATAATGGCTAACTGTATAAGTGCTTCCAACAAATGCCCCTTTCCATTTTGCGCTGATGCTCATTGTGCTTCGAAACATGCCCATTGGTCAATGCGACATAATGGCCGTTATTTGATGCCATGGAGTAATATTTTACACTAGGCTTTCATTTTAAAAGAACTTTTACTATCATAACTTGGATCACATAATTTTTGGGAGTGATTCCATGTTTAAGATTCTAGCCATATATTTAATCTCTATTGGGTCAATTTCATCCATTGCACTTTCAAGTGACGCTAATATTTATGATGTAAATACAGATATTGGTGCGAACTCGGACAATGTCATACCGGTGCCATTTCGCGGTGATGATCCAGATTCACCAGTTTACCTGATGTATTCAGACATTGATATAATTTTGGGACAAGTTGTTTTGGACCTTGGCCCTTCAGGCCGCACGAAGTCTGGTAAAGCTACTGCGAGCCCAGGAAGTCGTATTGTGATGGGTAATCGCTCGAAACTTCGTCTTCAAGGCAACCGTATTGACTTCAAGGCCCTGAGCCAGCCAGAAAATCTTAAAATTCTGCGGAAAGCCCGCAACAGCCTAGAGATGGTACCAAATGAAGTGCCACTTTATGAATTATCTAAAAATGAGCAATTAGCCTATTGGTTAAATCTCTATAATATTACGATGTTAGAGCGTGTCGCTGCGGTTTATCCTGCCCGTAGCTTGCGGAAATATTTTCCAAGTGATGGTAGCAAGTCAGAAATATTAGATGAAAAAATTCTCAATGTAGCGGGCGTTGCATTGTCGCTTAATGACATTCAGCACCGTATTTTGATCCCGAAATTTAAAAACCCACTTATAATGTATGGCCTTTTCCAAGGCGTGGTTGGTAGCCCTAACCTGCGCATTGAGGCCTATAAGGGTGACCGGGTTATTGGGCAGCTGAAAAATAATGCATCAGAATTTATAAATTCTAGCCGTGGCACCAAGTCTCGGGATGACCGAGTATTTCGTGTTTCCTATTTTTATGGCGTAAACCGAGAATTGTTCCCTAACTTTGACACCGACTTAAAATATCATTTACTGGGCTATATTAAAGGTGATTATGAGCGGAAAGTGCGCATTTCTTCTCGCATGAAACCCGATATCAGTGCTTGGTATATCTCTGACCTGCATGAGGGCAACAGCAGCCGTGGCAATGCTAATACTAATAATGCAGCTCTGCTGGGCGCTTTCAGGGCATCTGGGGGTGGCATCTTTAGTGCTGATGGTACGGGAGGGGTCGCCGATATGCAAACCCAGCTAACGGCGCAATTGCAGGAAGCTACATTAACGGGTTTGCGCTTTCCACCCCATGTGATGGAATATCTGCGCAAAAAACGCCTTGAAATGAAAGCGCGACAAAGGGAAGGCGAAGTGTCGGTTGATGAGTTGGGGATAGCAAAAGGAGAAAAACAATGAAAATTAAGTTGGTAATTATTGGGGGCTTGATCGTTTCAATCGCGTCATTTTCGCTAAGCGTTGGGGCATCTGATCGCAACTTAGACTTAGGGCAGCAAATTGATAACCCGGCAAGGGTATCGCAAGATATTAATCTTGCTTTTAAAGGGTTTAAGGCGGAATCAAATTTTTATCTGCAATATGACGACCTAGACTATATTTATCGCAAAACCGTCCTTGATATGGGCAATATGGGGAGAGCGGTAACAACTAGGGCTCATCCACCGGCTAACTCTAGGGTATTGCGTGGTAGCAATTCCAAGTATCGTCTTGAGGGTAATCGGGTTGACTTTAAAGCTTTGAGCCACCCGGATAATTTAGCTGTTTTGCTGCGGGTGCGTCAAAATTTAGAAGCTATCCCGTCCAACCTTCCACTGAGAGAACTATCGAAAGAAGAGCAGTTAGCCTATTGGCTAAATCTATATAATGTTACATTAGTTCGGGAAATCGCTGAAGTTTACCCTAAGAAAAAACTGCGTAAATTTCTTGTGAGCAGTGAAAAACGCATGGGTATTTTGGACAAAAAAATCCTGAATGTGGCCGGTATAGCCCTGTCACTGAATGATATTCAGCATAAAATACTGATCCCTGAATATAAGAACCCATTGGTTATGTACGGTCTATTTCAAGGTGTTATTGGTGGTCCAAACCTGAGGAACGAGGCTTATCGTGGTAAAAAAATATATCAGCAGCTTCAAGAGAATGCGAAAGAATTTATAAATTCAAACCGAGGCACACGTTCTTGGCGCTCTGGTGAAATGAGGGTATCGTATTTTTACACTGTTAACCGGGAACTATTCCCGAACTTTGATACGGATTTGAAGAACCACCTTTTACGGCATAGTAATGGTGATTATGCAGAGAAAATAACTAATGCCAATGAGTTTAGAGCTAAGATCAATGATTGGTATATTGCGGATCTTTTTGAAGGCACAATGTCTAGGGGCAATTCCTCGAATACTAATCTTGCAGCACTATTGGGTTCGGTAAAGTCTCAAGATGGTGATGTCTCAGATAATTTTATCAGATTAGCGCAAAAATTTAGTATTGATAATATGCGCTTTCCGCCCCATGTGATGGACTTCATAAAGAAGAAAAAAGAAGAGCTGATAAAACGCAAAAGAAATGTTGAGGGCGAAGTGACGGTTGATGAGCTGGAGGCCGACGATAGTAACCAGTAATTCATGACCTAAATTTGATAGAGTATGAATAGCATCTATTCAAATTTAAATAGTGACAATGCCTAAGGCATGACTATTGTTGTTGATCGTATGGTTGACAATAATAGTCTTTAAGGGAAAAGTTATGGATTTTTTATATACCTCACTGGCAACGGTGATTATTTCACTCGTGATATTTTTATTCTCATTCCAAGTTGGAAAAATGCGTGGAAAACATGATGTTAAAGCGCCTGCAACAACGGGTCATGCAGAATTTGAACGTGCCTTTCGGGTTCATATGAACTCACTTGAACAGGTGATAATCTTCTTGCCAGTTCTATGGATATTCGCCGCTTTTGTTGGTGATATGTATGCCGCCATCGGGGCTTCATTTTGGGTGCTTGGCCGAATTTTATATTCCATGGGATATATGAAAGACCCATCCAAGCGCTCCATGGGCTTTATGATTGGCTTTCTAGCCTTTGTCGTAATGCTACTCTGGAGCTTGGTTGTCCTCGTCATGAACATCATGTAAATTTTTTAAATTACGAGCATCTCGGCGTGAGAGCGTCGGGGTGTTTTTTTATATGTATTTTACCATCACATGATCGCGCTGAGCATCAGAGCCTAACATAAAAACCTTCTCCCCTTTGATGGCAAAACCTTCGCGTTCATAGAAGGCAACAGCGCGGCTGTTCTCTTGCCATACACCAAGCCAAATGGCAGCCTGTTGCAGCTGTTTGGCACAGTCAACGGCGGCCTCCATTAATAAATGTCCAATACCGCGCCCTGTTTCGCTTGCAGCTGTATAAATGCGCTCAATTTCAATGGTTTTTGCCGCCTCAACACAGCCGGGCGCTGTGCTATGCTTCAATTTCACGAAGCCCATCAAAAGCTCATTTTCAAATACACCAATGAAATAGCTATCGGGATCAGAAAGTTCTTTTTCAAATTGGGGTACACTGAAGGCGGCGTTGGCATAATCGGTCATGAGATCATTGCTGTTATGCGCGCCGTATGCCGCAACAAAGGCACCGTGTGCCAGCGGTAATAATACAGAGATATCGTTTGCCGCTAGAGGGCGTATATTCAAGGCTTCCGTCACAGTTCATCCTTTTTGGCCATGTCAATAAGGGCGTCACCGGTTAAGCGATATACGGTCCATTCATCCATAGGTTCAGCATCAAGGCTCTGATAAAAGTCAATGGCGGGTTTATTCCAATTTAACACCCACCATTCCATGCGGGCGCAATCACGCTTATAGGCAATGGTCGCTAACTCCTGCAACAAAGCTTTACCAATGCCATGTCCTCTTGCGCTCGCACGGACAAAAAGATCTTCCAAATAAAGTCCTCTTTTACCTAAAAAAGTGGAAAAGTTATGAAAATAAAGCGCAAACCCAACGGGTTCATCATTTAAATCGGCTATGATGACTTCGGTGTAAGGGATGTTGCCAAACAAGGACTTTTCCAATGTGTCAACGTCCGCAACCACATCACTTGCCATTTTTTCATAAGCCGCGAGCTCTTTAATGAAAGATAGAATTAACGGCACATCTGTTTTGCATGCGGACCGAATAGTGATTTTTTTATTTTCATGATTTACTATTTCTGACGGGCTCAATATTTTTTCCTTATGCTTAGCTTGTCTAATTGAGCCATAGACATTAGGAAAAGACAATAGCTTGGTAAAATAAGTGAATAGCAATGTGGGTATGGAGAGTAAGACATTGGCTGAAATATATGTGGACGGTGATGCTTGCCCCGTGAAAGAAGAAATTCTGAAGGTTGCTTACCGCCATGACCTTGTGGTCCATCTTGTCTCTAATCAATGGTTACGCCTGCCGGTTGGCCCCAAGGTTAACAAAGTGGTGGTCTCTGACGGCTTTGACGCGGCAGATGATTGGATCGCCGAGCGGGCAGGTGGGTCAGACATCGTTATAACCGGCGATATCCCGCTGGCTGAACGGTGTCTTAAAGCTGGTGCCTTAGTGCTAGGGGCCAATGGCAAGCCCTTTACAACAGACAATATCGGTATGGCTATGGCGATGCGGTCATTGAAGGCTGATCTGCGGGATATGGGTGAAATATCTGGCCATAACGCTGCTTTTAGTAAAAGCAATCGTTCAAATTTCTTAAATGCCTTAGAGAATCATGTGCAAAAATTAAAGCGCTAGATATACAGATTTTGCAAAAATTTGAAAAATATCTTAGGGTCGATTTCCAACAAAATAGGGAGAGTTAAAATGGGTATGAATTTAACGGGAGCTATGACGGCAGAACTAACCATGTTGTTCTGGGCGGTGATGCTATATTTTTTGCTGATTATGATACCAGCGGCACTCGGCATTCGCGACAATGGTGCCAAGGCACAGGGTGGCCCGCGTGATGATATGCCAGAACCATCAGTTTTACGGGCACGGATGAACCGCTTGGCGGGTAATATGCAGGAAAATATGGTTCTTTTTACGGCATTGGTATTGGTTGCCCACGCGGCGGGTGTCCACAGCGATAATACCGTTTTAGGCGCTGAAATATTTGTCGGTGCAAGGGTTGCCCATGCAGTGATTTATATTGCCGGGTGGCCAATGATACGGCCAGTAGCTTGGTTAATCAGCGTTATTGGCATGGCAATGATTGCGGTGGAAATGATGTAACCAAAAGCTAAATGTTATGATATCAGGGGCGGGCTTTTTTAGCGCGCCCCATTTTTTTACAAGATAAAGAAGACCGCAAAGCTGGTTGCCATGCCACTGGTGAATAACAACAGTGCCCGTAATCTCGTTTCGGAAGAAAATAGATGTTTCATCAAAGTTGGCCTTAGTAATCGGTTACCCCATCCTGCAGAGAATATTGCTGTCAAAGAATATTGCTGTGGCATCGCGTCAAATCCACGGCAGAAATGTGGCAGGAATCAGCCACCATACCATAAATGGCGCATTAATGCAGCCATCCTTTGAATAAGCTTACGCCTTTGCTGTTTTTCTTTTCAATATACCTTTGCGGCGATTGGCCATTTTGCGCCGTAAATATGACCTTGGCATAAATTTCGCCATATTCACCTGCATTCGGTTGCTACCGCCGGTGACGACTATAGCCGTATCGCGTTTAGCAAGAGATTCTTTGACAACCTCTTCAGAGGTCATGAATTTTGTGCCTTTCATCGCCTTTTTGGGGATTTTGGCAACATCCATGAATTCAGTGGCAGTGGCACCGGGGCAAAGCGTGGAAACGCTAATGCCGCGCTCTGAAAGTTCTGTGCCAAGCGCGTCGGAAAAGCTTAAAACGGCAGCTTTACTGGCTGCATATACGGCGAAACTAGGAATGGCGATGAAAGAGGCAACGGAGCCGACATTGATGATAAAATTGCCAGCTGATTGCGTGAATAGGGGCAACATATGATGGGTAACCGCCATAAGACTTGTCACATTTAAATTGATCATGCCTAATTGGCCTTCCAGCGGCATAGAGCTAAAATCACCCAGAAGGCCGTAACCTGCATTGTTGATGAGGCCGTCAAGTTCAAGGCCTTCTGTCTTTAATGTTTTCGCAAGTTCAGCCACAGCATCAAGGTCAGAAAGGTCAACGGTGAAGGACCGGGTCATAATGCCATTCAAGGTGATCAATTCAGCGGCAAGCGCATCTAATAAGTCCCGTCTTCGAGCCACTAAGATAAGGTCGTGGCCCTCTGCTGCTAATTGGCGGGCGAATTCACTGCCCAAGCCCGAACTGGCTCCTGTAATTAAGATATAGCCCATGTGTCACCTCGTGAGTTTGATAAGAAATTATTTATTTCAGCAGCATCAGTGCCCGCTGGTTTAATCTGACTTTATAAGATGGAACTTATTTTGTCGCCCATCAAAATATCTTACAGTTTCACCATCAAAAAAAGCATCTTCCTCAAGCATGAAACGTACAGGCTGATTGTTCCATTCAGAAATTCTTGCCTCTATGTTCAACTCTATCGACCATGCTGTATTGGCCATGACCGGATAATCGCCGCGCACAGGGGTTCCGTCTTGATTGTCCCACATGCCGATGGTGGCCCCCGCTCCGTGGCCGTGGAGGCCAAGTGGATGGCTGTAGATGGTGGGGTTCAAGCCCGCTTGAATAGCGATTTTACGGGCGCGGGCTAAAAGCTGATTGCCGCTGGTGTTAAGTTTAAATTCACCGGTTAAAATGTCTTGCAAGTCATTGGCTGCTTTTAAACCGTCTCTTAATCCCACCGAGGCTTTGGTCTCACCTTTTTTCAACACATAAGCATGGTGCTGCGTGTCGGTGTTCAGGCCCAAGTATGTAATGCCAAAATCCACATGCAATAGGTCACCGGGGCGAATAATATTATCGTTTTCACCGAATAACTCGGTCATTTTTTGGGCTGAGAATTGCTCACGTTGGACCGAAATACTGGGGTGAAACCAAGTGTCCAAGCCAAGCGATGTTACTTTATCCCGCAACCACCAAACCACATCGTCGCCGGTGGTTTTTCCAGGCGTAATAACTTTGTTTGAAAAGGCTTCCGCGATAATGGCATGGGCGGTTTGCACCAAAGCGGGATATTGCATGACCTCTGCTTTAATACGGGTCTCCAACCATCCAATGGCTAACCGCTCGCCAGAGACCAGGCGGTCTTGGTATTTTGCCGGCAAGGCGGTGCGCAGGCCCCGATATTGCGACTGTGTTAAGCCATCAGCGAGCGCAAAACCATCTGATATATTAATCGCAATGTAACGTGGGTCGCGGGCTTCAATCAGCGCGCTTAAACGTTTCCATTGGTCAGGTTCACTCTCTGGGTTCCACATGGCTTTGAAAAAGTCACCCACCGCATAGCGGCTAACCGAGTAACGCTCAACCCGTTTGCCATCAGAACTGCGCGAGAAAAGCAATATGGTGCGTCGCCGGGCATTTAGCCAAGTTGCTGGCAGCATGGTTTTAACCACCGGGTCTTCGTTATATTCACGGGCAATCAGCACCCACATATCGATATTTTCGCGCTCCATCAACATAGGAACGATCGTATCCAAGCGATCTTTTAACCAACTATCGCGTAACTCTGCGCGCTCATTCATCGGCAGGATATCTATGACAACAGGGTCATGACTTTCCTGCGCGGCAGCAACAGGGCTGAGCAGGATGAATAGCATACAATAAATGGAACGCATAAAGACCTCGCTGGCTGAAAAACGATAGTCTAACCACCCAAGCCAACTTGTCCAAATGATTATATGGTTGCTAAATCCGCTTTACAAGCAAACTGCCGATGGAATAGCCAGCACCGAAGGAGCAGATAACGCCTACTTCTCCGGGCTTAAAGTCGGCCCGATGTTTGTGGAAAGCAATAATGACACCAGCACCGGCAGTGTTGGCGAACTCGTCCAAAATAACAGGGCTTGTATCCATAGTAGGCTCTTCGCCAAGCAGTTTGCGCCCCGCCATTTGGTTCATATGGATATTGGCTTGGTGCAACCACATGCGGCGAAGGTCACTCACTTCCAGCTCTTCGTCGCTAAGATGCGTTTTAACATGGTTTATTACCGCTGGGATAAGTTCACGGAAGACCGTGCGGCCACTTTGGGAGAAGCGCCAGTCGGGATTTTCCATCACATCATCGCCTTCTTCCGCCATCATGCGGGTGCCAAATCCCGCGCGGATATTCTTGGAAAAATCAGTGAATAATTTACGGCTGATAACCCGGAATGGATTAGGCGCTTGGCTTATGCTTTCGTCCTCCACAATCATGGCGACGGCGGCATCGCCAAATATGAAATGGCTGTCCCGGTCACGGTGGTTCATCAGCGGGGTGATATATTCACAGGTGATGACCAAAACCCGGCTCGCCATGCCAGAGATAATAGCGTCCATAGCGGCAGACATACCAAAGGTAGCTGATGAGCATCCCATCGCCATGTCGTAGGCAAAGCCCTTTGTGCCAAGTTTATTTTGAATTTCACAGGCAATGGAGGGCACTATGCGCTCCCAAACAGAGGAAGAAAAAATCACCAAATCAATATCTTCACCGGAAATATTCGCCTGTTCCATGGCCTCTCTTGCTGCACCCAGTGACATTTTCAGCGATACTGGTTCGCCGTAAATATCATCGTCGGCTTCCTTTGACAGTCGGGCCCGGAGCAGGGCAGGGTCAATGACCGCTTCGCCTTCCATCATGTAACGATTTTTGATGCCACTGGCTTTCTCTACAAAAGCAACATCGGACATTTCCATCGCTTCTAGGTCACCATTTTCAATAGCTTCAGCATTGTCAGCATTAAACTGTTCTGCATATCCGTTGTAGGAATTAACTAACTGCTCGTTGCTAATGGCGCAAGGAGGAACGAATAGGCCCGTGCCAGTGATAGCGATGTTTTTTTCAATATTTTTAGTCACGGGCTTCTCTTCTTTTTACTAATTACAGCTTTTCGACAATCAAACCGCCAATGGAATACCCCGCCCCGAAGGAACATATAATGCCCTTGTCACCAGCTTTCAGGTCAGCGCGGTGGAAATGGAAGGCGAGGACGGAACCTGCACCAGCGGTATTGCCATATTCATCGAGCACAACAGGAGCTTCGGTTATAGTTGGCTCTCTGCCTAACAGTTTTTTTGCCGCATACATATTCATGTTTATGTTGGCTTGGTGTAGCCACATGCGCTCAAGCTCTTCAATGGCCATATCAACACCGTCTAGTTGGTTTTCGATGAAGCGACAGACAAGGGGTAACAATTCTTTGAAAACTTTGCGGCCTTCTTGTTCAAAATACATGTCTTGACGGTCTAAACCATTTTCAATGAAGCGGGTCAGCGGGCTGAACTCTGAGCGGATATTGCTGCTAAATTTAGTCTGCATTTTAGTGTCGAGCACTTTCCACTGGTCAGGCGCTTTTGCAATATCGGCGCTCTCCAACACTACAGCTGTACATATGTCACCAAATATAAAATGGCTATCCCGGTCACGGTAATTGACCATGGTTGTGAAAATTTCGGGGTTAACCAAAAGTACTCGTTTTGCCATGCCACTTTTGATCGCTGATACGGCGTTGATCATGCCAAAGGTGGCGCTGGAACATGCCGCAACCATATCATATGCCGCGCCCTTGGTGCCCAGATGCATTTGCACTTCGATGGAAAGGGCAGGGAAGAAACGCTGTAATACTGCCGCTGAGCAAATAACAAGGTCGATGTCTTCACCCTTTAGACCCGCTGCGTCTAAGGCTTGCTGGGCGGCGGCGATTGCCCACCGCGCTTGCATGGACGGGTTTTCATCGTCGCCCAGTGCGTCATCCGGCAAGTGGGAGGCCATGCGGTTCTCGTCTTTGATGCCTGAAGCTTCCACCACATACCGGCTTTTAATGCCCGATGCCTTTTCAATGAAGGCGCTGGATGAATATTGTTTCGCCGTCACCCGGCCCGCATCAATATCAGCTTTATTTTCAGCATTGAAAATATCCACATGCTTGTTGAAGGCGACAACAAGTTCATCGTTGCTGACTTTATCTTTGGGGTGGTAAATGCCAGTGCCTGAGATGACTATATCTGTCATAAATATTCCATATGGTAAAACCGAATGCGGTTCAGGTTATCAAATTTGACGCACAGTAATAGAGTTTTTATTAACATACCTCAAATCTTCTTTTCTATAAGCCTAAAAATAGTTGCACTTGTCTGTGTGTATTTTCCACTTTCATGTGCTAGTAAGGCCCCATGTCCATTTGGGGAAAAATAATTGGTGGTGTATCCGGCATGGCAATCGGCGGGCCTATTGGCGCGCTCATTGGCGTCGGCGTTGGCGCTGCGCTTGATGCGGGCATAGAAGCGGCTGGCCCAAGCGAAGATGAACGCCGCCAGATCACCTTTACCATCGGGGTTATTGCCTTAGCAGCGAAGATGGCAAAAGCGGACGGCAGGGTGACGCGAGAGGAAGTTGACGCTTTCAAACAGGTTTTCCGAGTTCCAGACGCTGAAATTGCCAATGTGGGGAAAGTTTTCGACCGCGCCCGCCAAAGCACGGCGGGTTTTCAGTCTTATGCAAGGCAATTGTCTAATTTGCTTCGCTCTTCCCCGCAAGTGCTAGAGGATCTGCTTGAAGGGTTGTTCTATATTGCCGAATCTGATGGTCATGTGCATCCCAAAGAGTTGGCGTTTCTCGAAGAAGTCGCTCATATTTTTGGCCTTAGCGCCGCACAGTGGGAAATGCTGTCGGCGCGGCATGTGGGGCCAAATGCTGACAATCCCTATACCATTTTAGGCGTTTCAGTGGATATTGGCGATAAAGACCTGCAAAAACACCACCGCAAACTTGTGAAAGAATATCACCCGGATCGGCTGATTGCAGAGGGGGTGCCGCACGAATTTATTGCTGTAGCAACAGAACGTCTAGCGGCTATCAATGCAGCCTATGATGCGGTTTTAGCGAGCCGCAAAAGCGCTAGCCCAAAAAAGGGTTAAGTCATTGAATTTGCGTGATACACTATTAATCATACTGGTTAATCTGGTTTGGGGTCTAAACTTCATTGCCATGGTTTATAGCCTAGAAAGTTTTCCTCCCATTTTTGCTAATGGGCTGCGTTTTGGCATTGCGCTTCTTTTATTATCACCTTTCTTGAAGGTCGTTCGTGGCCAAATGGGGACCTTGTTGTTCACCGCCCTATTGCTGGGAGTTTTTCATTTTGGTGCCATGATGGTGGCGATGAGCCAAGCAGATGATATTGGACCCATTGCAATCGCGGGTCAGCTGAATGTGCCCTTTGCAACTATTCTCGCCGTCTTTTGGCTGAAAGAAAAAGTGGGATGGCGCAGGGTTGCGGCTATAACCGTCAGCTTTATTGGTGTGCTGGTTATAGGTTTTGACCCTAAAGTTTTTGGCTATATCTCTGGGGTGCTTTTAATGGTGCTCGCGGCTTTTCTTTATGCCTTAAGTACTGTTTTTCTGAGGCGTTTATATGCTGTGCCAGCCCTTACCACTCAAGCTTGGGTTTGCGTGGCGGGGCTAATTGGGTCACTGGTAATTTCCGCTGTTTTTGAAAATGGCCAAATGGGCGCATTTGAAACTGCAGAAACAGCAGCTTATTTGGGCCTGCTTTATAGCGCTGTTGGCTCAACAATCATTGGCCACGGCGGCACGACATATTTGCTGCGGAAATATGAAGTATCCGTTATCACGCCGTACTTCTTATTAATGCCTGTTTTTGCTGTTATGGGTAGCGTTATGATCATGGGCGAGGCCATAACAGGCCGAATGCTACTTGGTGGCGGCCTTACCCTGCTTGGTGTCGCTATTATCACTCTGCGTAATAATAAACGTCAGATTAGGGGTGAAAATAAAAAGGTAATGCATGATGCTTAATGCGCTGATACAGCCCGATATCATTGACCATCCTTCACCAAATTATGGCGATAGGCCTGATGGAGCCTCAATTGATCTTTTGCTGATCCACTATACGGGGATGAAAAATGGTGCGGAGGCCCTTGCCCGTCTATGCGATCCTGATGCTGCTGTTTCAGCGCATTATTTGGTTGAGGAAGATGGGCGAATATTTCAATTGGTGCAGGATAGTGATAGAGCATGGCATGCGGGTGTAGGTGCTTGGCATAAATCTAATAATATCAATGATATATCGATCGGCATTGAAGTTGTTAACCCGGGCCATGAGTTCGGCTATAGGCCTTTTCCCGATAAGCAAATAACAGCCTTAACAGCATTATCACAGTGGCTCGTTACGCGTTATTTTATTCCGGCTGAAAGGGTGTTAGGGCACAGTGATATTGCCCCTGGGCGCAAGATGGACCCAGGGGAACTGTTTCCGTGGGACAAACTGTCGGCTGCAGGGGTGGGATGTAGTCTTAAGGACCCTTACAATGACACTTCTGCCTATTTGCAGTTTGGCGATTGTGGTGAACAGGTCATCTCGCTACACGAACTGTTGATCGAAATTGGCTATAAGCTGGCATCAACAACGCATTATGGTAGTGAAACCTTAGATGCCATAGTTGCCTTTCAACAACATTGGCGGCAGTCTGCTGTAACAGGCAAGGTTGATCTAGGCACGTACCAAGCGCTTAAAGCGCTTAAGACAATGATGATTGAAGGAAGATAAATTGAAAAGACGTTTATTGCCATGGTTTTTACTGACGTTCGTTGCCATGGGCGCAACAGCACAGGACAGGGACTTTGCCCGTGAAGATTTTATCCAAGATCACAAGCCAAGTGAACTGCTTTTAGCCTGCCTTGATGCACCAACCCGTGCTTGTGCGCTTAGGGCTTCTTTGCAAACAGTTGTAGATGAAAAACTGAATATGGAGCGGGCGAAAATTCTGGCAGGACTATCGCAAGCTTTTGTTGATTTAGGCCAATTAGACCGCGCCGCCCAAACCTTGGATATGGCATTAAAAGAAGTGGAAGGCATTGGCATCAGCTTTGCTGTACAAATTAAGCTTCAAGAGCTCGCTCCCTTAAATGCCTACGCCAGAAACGCAGAGGGGGCCTTTTCACTTGCAGAGCGCATAACTATTCGGTCTGTCAAAAACCGCGTTTATGGTGAAATGGCACAAATATTCGGCTCTGCTGGCATGGCTGTTGAAGGTTCTCGTGCGATTGCTATGATTAGAAACCCTCGCTTGGCTCGTTATGAAACATTAGGCTTTCTCGAAAAACTGGCACAAAATAATCCACAATCAGCCCTTCAGCTAGGGCGGGAGTATGAAGCAAATTTTCATGATGATTATGCTTATGACGAACGTTTGCTTACTTATCGTCGGTTGGCGCTTCTCTACTTGCAATTAGGCGAGGGTGAAAGCTTCGTGCGTATGAAATTGAAGCTGACTGAAGGCGCTGGCTTTGCCCAGAGTGATAGAATGCGGGCACTGTCGGCCATTCATATGGCCTATATTGCATTTGCTGAAGACACTGAAGATTTGGACGCTCATGTTGCCACCGCTATTTTGTGGGGTTCTCGCTTAAGATCACTAGATCAAAAGATGGTTTTCGCGACCATGTTTGCGCCGCTGGAACTGCAATTAAGCGACCCTAAAAATGCCATTGATCGTCTTGAGTTTTTTGAAAGCCATGATGAAAAAGCGCTTTATATGGAAGCCATAGTCCCTGAGGGTATTTCCAATGAGCATATTTCAGCAGCTGTTCTAAGTGAATTGTCTGCGCTGGATGATATTGATAGCGCTTATGAACGGGATGAAGCGCGGATTAGGTTATTGAAAATTGCCCATAAAATGCAAGAGCTTGACCTGACATTGACCATTGTGCGGGCGATGGAAGATGATGACAATATGGCTAGGGGCTTGGCCGAAGCAGCCGCACTAATGCCAGAGTAGAGTGCCTTAACACCTTTTAATTAAGTGGCAGATGGCCTGTAAGCCGGGTTCTGTACTGCTTGCGCAGTGATGACCATTCTTCTAGGCACCTTGTTACCAAGGCACTCAAGCGACCAACCCGAACATCGATGCGAAAACCCATCTGCTAACGTCACCCGAAGGCGGCATCAACGCGTGTTCCTATATGGCCTTGCTTCCGGTGGGGTTTACCATGCCGACCCTGTTGCCAAGCTCGCGGTGCGCTCTTACCGCACCCTTTCACCCTTACCTGCATTCACAGGCGGTTTGCTTTCTGTGGCACTTTCCCTAAGGTTGCCCTCGCCGGACGTTATCCGGCACCGTGTTTCCGTGAAGCCCGGACTTTCCTCCCCCCACACAGTCAACCATGCGAGCGGCGGCCATCCAGCCATCTGCCAGCGCGCACAATACACCTGCCTAAGCTGAGGTCAAGAAAAGTAAACTGAATTTTTTACCGCTTTCGCCTTGATTACACCGCAAATTCGGGGCAGGGTGCGCCCTTAAGCGCAGTGCTTTGCCATAAGGAAGAATTACGACATGAAAATGATAGCAGTTGCTTTGTTGGTATTGACCCTTGCTAGCTGTGGAGACAAAGGCGATCTTATAATTTTTGATAAGCGCGTTGGCCCGCTAACTAAAGCCCAAGAAGCAGAATTGCCGAGCGGCCTTGTTGGTGACCCTGAAAATGCTGTTTACAGCGGCATGCCAGCCAAGGGTAAAGGTATGGAAGATCCAGAAGGCGTCGACGCTGTACCTACGCCTGAATAATATTGGCTAATATGGTGCTTGTTATTTATTTGCAGGCGTATATCCGCATGAATGCGTCCACGGTCTGATCAATTTGAATTTTTAAATCTTTCTCACCAATGCTGTCAATCAGCCCAATGGCCCAGCAAAAGTGTAATTCACCTTTCAATAGGCTAATAAACTGCGTCGCTGCTACATGAACGTCTTTTATGTCTAATTCACCAGCGTCAGCTCTAATCTGTAAAAATCTCTCAAGCCTTTGTGAAATTGCTTCAGCACCCCCATGATAAAATAATTCTGCCAAATGAGGGCCTTTAGCCGCAGACGCAGCAAGAAGGCGAAAAACGGCGACTGAATCGGCACTTAATAACAAGTCAGCAAATTGTGATGCGACCCCAAATAAAGCTTCTTTAAGGGGCACATTATGGAGATCTTCAATAGTATTTTCGGGCATAGATTCGTCTATGCGGGCTTGGATCGCGGCAATGAACAAATCATCTTTACAGGAAAAGTGACTATATACTGTTTGCTTTGAGACCTCTGCCCGGCGGGCAACTTCATCCATGGAAGTGCCATCGAAGCCTTTTTCAAGAAATAAACCGCCTGCAGCTAAACGAATGGCGTCATTCTTTTCAGTACAGCGAGGCCGACCACGCATTTTGCGCGCATCTTCGCAGCAGTCTTCGCCAACTTTAAAGGCAAGTTTAGTCACAGGGCAGTCCTCAAAATTACTATTACTCAATTTATTTTATTCTATCCCCTTGACGATAGCAAATGCAATGATTATTTACTGGACTATACCGTCTAGTATGTTAAAAGAAGATGAATTATATAATGCCCGAGTCGACATAGCGAGAAACCCCTCTAGGGCCTTCAATTGGATTTCCCCCTCTCTTAATCTAATTGAAGGTCCAACCTCTCCGACTAGCTAGGTTTGGTATATGCTATACTGACATTGGACAGCGAGGATAGACAGATGACCCATCACCCTGCAAAGGTCACCGAATTCGGTTTGCGAAATGCCATCATGTTTATGTCGGCAAGTTTGCTGGTTATTTTTTTCGCTTTTCGCATCATGGCGGTAGGCGAAGAGGAACAAATAACAATTAAGCGATTGCCTGTTTCAGTCTCTGCGGTGAAGCTGGAACAAGAATATTCGACTTGGCACACCTATACGGGCAGGGCAGTGGCCGCACGTTCAAGTCGATTAGCTTTTGAGCAAGCAGGAACATTAACCCAAATATTGGTTGATGAAGGGGCAAAAGTTAGGGCAGGTCAGCTATTAGCACGTCTTGATACAGATCGGCTGAATGCGCAAAAAAGTGAGCTATCGGCTGAGCGTGAAGAGTTGGCGGTGAATGTAGCATTGGCCGGAAAAAACCTTACGCGTGCTCGTAAAACCTTTGCCCAAGGTCATGTGTCAGCACAGCGCCTTGACGAGATGGAAGCCAATTTGATGGGCCTGAAAGCACGCGTTAAGCGCTTAGCAGCTTCCGAGCAAACACTTGATATCGCCCTTGAAAAGTCGAATGTTTACGCCCCTTATGATGGTGAAATCATCTCACGCTTGTTGGATGAAGGCGCTGTGGTGGCTGCTGGAACGCCTGTATTTCATATGCGTGATGCGGCCACTTTGGAAGCTCATGTTGGGGTCGCCCCTAAGGACGCAAAGGTCATTGCCAGCGGCGGCGATTATATATTGCTAAATAGCCAGCGAAAGCCGGTAGTTGGTCACTTTAAAGCCATTGTGGCTTCCATCATCGGTCAAACAAGAACCATGAAAGTTGTTTTTACCATTGATGACGATGCGGTATATGATGGCGAAATCATTCATGTTCGGACGCGGAAGAAAGAGAAGGCCACTGGGGCATGGTTGCCCATCAGGGCCATTTCCGCAGATGTGCGAGGTCTGTGGCGAGTATATAAGGTGGTGGGTGTTGGTGAAAACCAGACGGTTGTTTATGAAAATATCCAACTGTTGCACACCGAAAGCGACCGAGTGTATGTGACGGGTTCACTGGCTGACGGCGACATAATTATCTCAGGCGGCATTAATCGTTTGGCCCCGGGGCAGCATGTGACGGTAATAGACGCCGCTGAAAGCAATAGAGCGCAGGCAGCACGGCAGTGAAAGTTTCCTTTTATAACCACCCTCGGATCGTTGCATTATTATTAATCGCGATCATTGTTGCTGGCTTTAATGCCTTGCAAACAATGCCGAGGCTTGAAGATCCGTTTCTGCAAAGCCGTTTTTTACGGGTTTCGACCTTTTACCCGGGTGCTGACGCTGAACGGGTGGAGGCAGAAGTCACCAAAAAACTTGAAAATAAAATGCGGGAAATTTCTGAGATTAAAAATATCTACGCATCCTCTCGCCCGGGTATCAGCTTAATTAATTTAGAACTTGAAGACCGCGTTGATAACGCAGCAGAGGTTCTGGCGCGACTGCGGGATAAGGTTGGTGAGGTGACGGACCTTCCACCGGGAACACTTGCACCTGATTTTAATGAAAAGTCAGTTTATGCCCATTCTGCAATCATTGCTTTGAAATGGCGTTCAGATGCACCGATAAACTATGCCATTCTTGGCCGTCATGCCCGGGAGCTTGAAAGCAAGCTTAGAAATGTTCAGGGCACTGACTTTGTTGATATTTCGGGCCTGCCGAAAGAAGAAATAAGAGTAACGCTGGATGCGGCATTGCTGGCGGCTCACGGTTTTACCACGGATGATATTGTTGCCCGAGTGAAAGGGTCTGACGCACGGGGTGCCGGTGGCACTGTGGCGGGCGACCGCAACCGGTTTGTTGTTGAGGTTAGCGGCGCACTTGAAACACTGGAACGTATCCGCTCCATTCCTCTGGGCTTTGAGCAGTCTGGCGCGGCGCTACGCCTGGGTGATGTTGCCAAGGTAGAGCGGGCTGTTGAAGACCCTCCCTCTGCTTTTGGTTATTTAAATGGTACTTATGGTGTAACGGTATCTGTGCGGATGTTGCAAACCATGCGGATCGACCATTGGTCTGATGATATTGCGGTATTATTGCGTGAATTTGAGAAAACATTACCCGGCGGCATCGAGCTTGAGCGCATTTTTGACCAGAAAATATACGCTAATAGTCGAATATATGGCCTTTTGACCAACCTAGGCATAGGCGCACTTGTGGTGGTCTCCGTGCTCTTTTTCTCGCTTGGTTGGCGGGCATCCTTAATTTCTGCCTCGATCCTTCCTTTGACCTTGTTAACGGCGCTAGCGATTGTCTCGGCACTCGGATTGCGCATTGAGCAAATGCTTATCACCGGCATGATCGTCTCCTTAGGCATTATGGTTGATAATGCGATTGTCGTGACCGATGAAATTCAACATCGATTGCTCGCGGGTATGCGAAGGTCGCAAGCGGTGGCCGAGACCATCAAAAAACTTTGGATGCCGCTGTTTGGTTCAACCCTGACCACCATTATTGCCTTCATGCCGCTTATTTTAATGCCGGGTCCTTCAGGGGACTTTATGATCGGGGTGCCGGCGAGTGTGATCGCGTCCTTGGTAGCAAGTTATATTATTGCCTTCACCATTATATCTGCTCTTGCAGGCCATGCGATCGAACAACGCCCACCGGGCAGTGATATAAGCGTCCGCACATGGTGGCGAGATGGTCTTACGGGGGGTGCATTGTCGCGCATGTTTGAGCGGTCTTTAAGGTGGTCACTTGCACGGCCAATTCGGTCAATATTATTTGCCATGATCGTACCAGCCATGGGTTTTTTACTAATGGGGCAGTTAACCGAACAATTTTTCCCCACCAGCGACCGAAATCAGTTTCAAATTCAGCTTAATATGCCGCCCCAAGCGTCCATTAGTGATACACGCCGTGCGGTAGAGCGTGCCCACGAAATTGTTCTAGCGACAGAAGGCGTGACATCCGCTTATTGGTATGCAGGCAGTAAGGCTCCCAAATTTTATTATAATCTATTTGGTGATAAAGAAGGTGTGGTTTCAGCGGCGGAGGCCATGGTTACGGTCACCAATTATGAATTGATCAAACAAATCATTCCAAAGTTACAGGATATTCTGGACGTAGACATGCCAGAAGCGATGATTTTGGTGCGGGAGCTTGGTACCGGTCCGCCGATCCGCGCGCCGCTTGAAGTGCGCATTGTTGGCCCCAACTTGGGTGAGTTAGAGCGCATTGGCAATGCGGTGCGTTCCAAAATGGCATCTTTGCCCGTGGTTACCGGCACCACAGCAAGCCTTGCGGTTGGCCGCCCACAAATTGTTGTGCAAGCCTTTGAAGACGAAGTATCAGCTACGGGCATGAGTTTGTCTGGCCTTGCGAACCAGGTTAATCAGTTAACCAGCGGCGTTGTTGCCACCCATGTGATCGAAGAAACGCATGCTGTGCCTGTGCGCCTTATCATCAAACGGTCGGACCGCGCCAATATTGGCGACATCCGCGATCTTGGCCTTAAAGGAGGTGCTGGTGAATTGGAACAAGACAACAGCTTTGCCGATGTGCCCCTGTCGGCGATTGCTGATGTAAAGCTTGAAGCGCGTGTTGGTGCCATTCAGCGCCGTAATGGCGAGCGGATAAATACTATATCTGGTTTCACCGCCCAAGGCGTTTTGCCCGAGGTCGCCTTTCAGCAATTGAAAATTGCGCTGGATGATGCTGGTCTTGTCACGGGTAATGCAGAACTCGGCCCCAGTTACCGCATTGAATTTGGCGGTGAGAGCGAAGAGCGCGATGAAGCGCTGGGTAATTTGTTTGGCACCGTAGGCTTGCTGGCTATTTTGATGTTGATGGCGATTGTGGTGACCTTTAATAGCTTTCGCATGGCGGGGGTAACCTTCACTGCAGCTATCCAAGCGGCGGCCCTTGGGTTCTTCTGCCTTTGGGTCTTTAATATGCCGCTAACATTCCCTGTTATTTTGGCGCTGATGGGCCTCATCGGCTTAGCAATCAATGCCACGATCGTCATATTGTCAGAATTACGGGGGCGCGCTGATGCACGCAGCGGCGATATGAACGCCGTGGTGCGTGGTGTAATGGCGACAGGCCGTCATATTCTAAGTACGACGCTGACCACGGTTGGGGGCTTTATGCCGCTTATTTTAACTTCGGGCAAAATGTGGCCGCCTTTTGGCGTGGCAATTGCGGGCGGCGCCTTGCTGTCGATGATTGTTAGTTTTTATTTCGCCCCAGCAGCTTTTCTTTGGTTAACCCGCCGCAGGAGCTTTATGGCAGCGGGGCAACGGGTTCCACGCTCAAAAGCCCCTTTGGAAAGCGCGGAATAGTCATATAAGGATTTACCCTGTTTATTTTTCCGTTGAGTGACATGCTCTATTTGGGCATGATTGTTTTGGAAACATAATAAGGGGACATCAAGTGGGTAATTTTAAACGTAATGTATCGGGCGTTTTGGCGGCTATGGTGCTGTCTGGTGTGGGCTTTGCAGCCAGTCAAGCGGACGAAAAATCTGACCATGCAGCAAAAACATTAGAAATTTATAGAACCGTCATTGGCATGCGTACCGCAAAGGGGCAGGGCAATGTGCCCAAAATGGCCGCCTATTTAGCCTCTGAGCTGAAGGCTGCGGGCTTCGCGGATGATGATATTCATATTTTACCCTCAGGCAAGACCGCGGCATTGGTTGTGCGGTATCGGGGTGATGGCTCAGCGGATAAGAAACCCATTTTGTTCATTGGCCATATGGACGTAGTTGACGCCCTTGAGAGCGATTGGGTGCGCCCGCCCTTTACCCTGACCGAAGATGACACTTATTATTATGGCCGTGGCACTGTGGATAATAAAATGGGGGTTACCAATTTAACATCCACTTTCATACGCCTTAAAAAGGCTGGCTTCGTGCCAACCCGTGATCTGGTGATTGCTTTTTCTGGCGATGAAGAAACCGGCATGATTACCACTCGGATGTTAGCTTATGACCGCAGGGATTTAACCGACGCAGAATATGCCCTGAACAGTGACGCTGGTGGCGGTGATCTTGGCCCTGAGGGTGCAGCGCTCCTTTACGGGGTGCAGGCGGCAGAAAAAACCTATGTCAGCTTTGAACTGACAGTGCGCAACGCCGGTGGGCATAGCTCTCGCCCGCGCAAAGACAATGCGATTTACGAGTTAGTAGACGCGCTGAAAGCCGTGCAAGCCTATCATTTTCCGATTATGTCAAATGACCTGACCCGACAAATATTTCGTGCAACTGGCCAAAAGGTTGGCGGTAAAGAAGGCGCCGCTATGATCGCTTTCGCAGATAACCCGAACAATATAGATGCCGCTGAGATTATCGCTGAGGATCCAAGTTTTGTTGGTTCCCTGCGCACAACCTGCATTGCGACGATGTTGCGGGCCGGACACGCAGAAAATGCTTTGCCGCAATCGGCAACGGCAACGGTTAATTGCCGTATATTCCCCGGCATTGAAGTGGCGACTGTGCGCGACAAACTGCAAGAGCTTGTGGGTAATGATAAGGTTGAATTTGTCACGCTTGATGAGCCGGTCGCCAGCCCTGTTTCCCCAGTACGGGATGATGTGGTTGCTGCGGTTAAGAAAGCCATCCAGCCAAGATACGGTGATATCCCCGTGATGGGCTATATGGAATCTGGCGGCACAGACGGCATGCATTTTCGCCGTGCAGGCATTCCCACCTTGGCCATATCCAGCATTTTCATGAAACCTAGTGATATGTTTGCCCACGGGCTTAATGAACGCTTGCCCAAGAAGTCATTTCAAGGCGGATTAGACCATTGGACAATCATCATTAAGGAATTGGCCGGACATTAATAATGGTTAGGCTATCTTGCTATTCACGTTGCAGGAAGCATTCAAGCAGATAGACCATCTCGCGGTGGAAATAGTCTCTACTGAAGGCTTTGGCGCGGTATTTCTCTTTGAACAATATATGTTCTCGGCAATTGCCCAAGAACATAATTAGCGCATGATCGACATGTTCTGGAATGCCGGGCCAGTCATTTTTTTTGGCTGAAGAGACCAAGAAATTGCTCAGCGTTTCAATGTTATTCCAGTAGCGTGTATCAAAAGGACGAAGGGAGTATTCTTCCCATTTACTGTTCCTGAGATGTAGATAACTAGACCGTAAAACAGGTGCATGAATTTCATATATATGGCTAATAGCAGATACTAACCGTGAAATATCCCCCGAGACTGTCTCGCTGGGTTTTGCCATAATCAAATGACCTACTTGGTCCTCTAGTGCATCTAAATAATGCTCATATAGATAAGCTAGCAGGCTATATTTGTCCTTAAAGCGTGCATAAAAACTGCCGGTTGGTACCCCCGCTTCATTAATAATGCTTTTAATCGGTAGCATATCAAACGGTGTTGTTTCCATAAGGGAATATGCCGCGTTTAAAATCAGATCTAGGGATTTTTTGCTCCGGTTTTGCACCGGGTTTTTCATGCCATATTCATTGGCTATCATGGGGTACTCCATTCTACTTTCATATACATAACCCTTGTCCATTTTGGACTCTCCCGGGGCCTGATTTTAGGTAGAATGTGCCTACGCATTCCTAAAAAAGCCGATTAGGCCTTTTGTAGAATTAGAATAATAATTCCAATTTAGGCTTTTGTCTAGGATAGTTTCTAAATTATTGGTGGTGCTGGTAGTCATTCACTATTTTGAGAAAGCTTTTGCTGGCGTGTAAGCGCCACTCGCTATATTGGTAAAGAATACAGTGAGAGCAGGGAGGCTTTAATGATATATACAGCCATAGTGATGGCGATAATTGCATGGGTCTATCTTTTGGGCATGCCACCGAAGGCAAAAAAATCGACCATATTGCGGACACCAGATGAGGCATTTGCGGACCTGCCTGATTTTGCTTATGAACCCAAATATCACCAACATGGTGATTACCGCATGGCGTGGTATGAAGATGGCCCCAAGGACGGTGATGTGGTGCTGTTATTGCACGGGGAGCCAAGCTGGAGCTATCTTTACCGCTTTATGATGCCGGTTTTTGCAGCTGCAGGTTACCGGGTTATCGCCCCTGATTTAATTGGTTTTGGTCGCTCTGATAAAGCCGCTTCGCGGGATAGCTATACCCACCAAATGCATGTGGATAGCATTACGGGCCTTATCAAAGCTTTGGGCCTGAAAGACATTAATCTTTTCATCCAAGATTGGGGTGGCCTGATTGGATTGCGGGTGGTCGGTGAAATGCCGGATAGCTTCGCCCGCATTGTTGCCGGCAACACAGGCTTGCCCGATAGCCATCCACTTACTGCGCCAATCAAGTATTTGTTATATAAAATGAAAATTCGCTCCATGGGCACCGTTACAAAAGAAGAGTTTGAGAAGAAGCCCAATTTTTTAGCATGGGTTGCCTATTCGCAAACGGTTGACGAATTGGATATTGGTGATTTGGTCAGCAATGGTATTGTTCGCGGTCTTAGCGCGGCTGAAGTCGCGGCCTATGATGCACCGTTCCCTGATGCTACCTATAAGGCAGGAACGCGGGCTTTTCCGTGGCTAGTGCCATCTGAAATGGGCCGGAACTATGCCACATGGCATAATGTTTTGGATAAATGGGAAAAACCATTTCTAACGCTTTTCAGCGATAGAGATCCCATCACCAAAGGTGGTGAAAAAATGATGTTAAGGCGTATTCCTGGCACCAAAGGCCAGCCCCATGAGATAATAAAAGACGGCGGTCATTTCTTGCAAGATGACAAAGGCGCAGAAATTGCGGATAAGATGATTAACTTTATTGAGAATACATGAGCGGAGATTGAGACATGTCGGTGTTTAACCAAGGAAAGAAAATAGCAATCGCAGGAGTTTTGATGAGCTTTCTGAGCGTAACCGCCTGTGCAGAGGATAAAAAAATGCAAGCTGACATGATAGTCCAAGGTGATTATTTGCTGACGATGGAGGTGGGCGCTGACATTATTGAAGCGGGTGCGGTCGCCATTAAAGGCGGCAAAATTATTGCCGTTGGCAAATCGGAAGAGATTTTAGCGACCTATGTTAGCGCAAAAACCATTAGCGGCACAGGCAAGGTATTGATGCCGGGCTTGGTCAATGGTCATGGCCATTCAGCGATGACCCTTTTTCGCGGCATGGCGGATGACCTAGCCTTGATGGACTGGCTAACCCGATATGTTTTCCCATCAGAAGGCCAATTTGTTGACGCTGATTTCATCCGGTTAGGTACCAGCCTAGCATGCTATGAGATGATCCGGAGCGGCACCACTAGTTATGTTGATATGTATTTTTACCCCGGCACCATCGCTGATGTGGTTGATAAATGTGGCATGCGGGCGGTGGTATCCGCGCCGATGATCGATTTCCCAAGCCCTGGCTTTAAAGGCTGGGATGATAGCTTTGCTGCGGGTGTTGAATTTGTCAACAAATGGAAAGGCCGCAATAGTCGCATTACGCCAGCGCTAGCCCCCCATGCGGCTTACACCGTATCCCCCGAGCATTTGAAGGCTGTGGCATCTAAGGCCAAAGAGCTTGGTGTGCCTATTTCCATGCATATTGCTGAAGACGGCTCTGAAGTGGATTATGTAACAAAGAATTTTGGCACTACACCGGCAAGCCACGCGGATGCACAAGGGTTGTTTGACGTTCCGATGATTGCCGCCCATATGGTTTGGCCAACAAGTGCAGAAATTGAGCTGATGGCCTCTAAGAAAGTGGGAGCCATTCATAACCCTACGTCAAATTTGAAACTCGCAGCTGGTATCTCCCCGGTCCCAGAGATGATCGCAAAAGGCATGCGGGTTGGCCTGGGAACGGATGGTGCGGCGTCTAATAACAATTTGGATATGTGGGAAGAGGTTCGCCTTGCTGCCCTTATCCATAAAAACGCTTCTGGCGACCCCACCGAGATGCCAGCCTATCAGGCATTAGAGCTAGCCACCTGGCGCGGTGCTGAGGCGGTCGGCTTAGGTGACGTTGCAGGGTCGCTTACGGTCGGCAGGCAGGCGGATATGATCCAAATTCGCTTTGACAGCGTTGAAGCTGCACCGGTTTATAACATCGTCTCTCATTTGGTTTATGTGCTTAATTCAAGAGATGTAACAACGACTATTGTTGATGGTAAGGTCTTGATGCAAAACGGTAAAGTGCTCACCCTTGACGGTGAGGCACTGCGCCGTGCGGCCCAAGAAAAAGGCGCTGAGATTAAAGCGGCCTTCAAAGCCGAGTAGCATTCTAGGATATTAATTACCTAACTAAATTAGGCTGGGCTGACGCTCGGTCTTTTTTCTTCCTCGATCTCGGTCGCCCAATCGAGAATATTTAGCTCAATGATAAAGAAGGCAAAAAGCCACAGGAAAGCGTCCCAAATATCGAGCAGGTCTCCGTAAATATACCAAACCAATAAGCAGAAAAACAAAGTGAGATACAGAATAGCTTTAGATATTTTGGAAGTGCTTGATTTTGCAAAATCAATATTTTTGCGGCTCTGCATTGCCATCTCAACTTCAATCAATACCACAACAATTACCCATGTGCTGGCATTTAGCACATCAATGAAAGCAAGACGGAAGCCATCGGTGGCCATGTCAGGGGTGGTGACGAGCTGTAATTTTTCCAGCCAAACAAGTTCGACCCCTGAGAACTGCTCGCAATTTGTCGCGGTTAAGGGCACATACTCCTCGTAAGCCAGCATGATATTAATTTGCTCCCCGACCCGAGCGCAAATATCAGGGCCAATATAATCGCTAATATTGATCCATGTGGTGAATTTACTGATATAGCCATAAAGCGCATAGAGAATGGCCAAGTAACACAGCCCTCTGAGCACTTCCAAGCTGCGCGATAAGGCGGGTGTGAAATGATGGTCCTCAATCAGACTGGTCTCAAGCTCAAAGATAATGACCAGCACAAGCCATGCGACGGTATCGGTCGTCGCAGACATAAAGGTTATTAGCTCGGCCAAATCAAGGTTTCCGCCCGCCACATTTATGACTTGGCTCTCTTCAGCAAAAAACAGATATGCATTGATGGCCAAGGCCCCATAAACAAAAATTTTGAGCGCCGACATGAAATGGTTATTGGTATAATATTGGGGGCCAGCTGTTTTGGTCATGGAAGCATCCAATTTTTGTCAATGATATGAGTGTAATATCAAAAAGCAAGATTGAAACCTTAGTCTTGTAAGTGATCAGTTTGGCACCACATTTTTACATAGGTTAAAGATTTGGTTGTTTGTTAATGTGCATGTTTTTCGTGTTTTTATCGAGTCATGAATTTTAGGAGGTGATCCTATTATTAATAAGTCTCCGTTTCCAGACGGTAACCTATGGATTTCCCAATCTCGAGATGACAATATATGTGTATTATGAACTGTATCCTCACCACCGAGAGCAATAATAATATCAATATCGGCAGGATCAGAGACCAATTGTAAATTGTTCTTAACATTTCCATTTTTATCAGCGATTTTCACATTTATACTCATGATATCAATTCCTGAATGCTATTTTTTATCAACAATAGGGTTGGAACGTACTTTTACTTTTGAGAGTGTGGTTTTTACCTTTGCATTTGTATCCCTATTCGTAATTGTCTTAGGAGGAACTGCGCCTTCCGTTAGGTTACTAATAATTGTTTTTTTCAAGTCAATATCCTTTTTAGGTAATTAAATCATCAAAAATGAGACTAGTGCCACAATAAATAAACCATATTTCCAATTTTCAACGGCTTTAACCCTATCGAAATGTTTTGTAGCTTTCTCAATTTTATCATCTTCTTCACTTAGGGCTAAATCACAACCTTCCTTAGCAATGTAGTGTGTATAAAGATGTAAACATATGATCACGAAAAAAAGAAACAAAGAAATATTCACAATTAATCTATCCATGCCGTCAGCTTTCTCGCCCAGTTTTAAAATTAGCGGCAAAGCAGCACATGATAATGTAAATAAGGATTTATTGAGGAAGGTCTGGTTCTCCTTGTATAGGTCCAAGTATAGTTGTTTGGTATCTTTATCCATATTTACTACTCTTTTGGCTTGGTCTTCGGAGGAATGGATCGTGGTGGCACTGCGCCGCCTTGTTTTTTGCCAAAAGATATGTTTTTAGGGGGAATGTTTCCACAATTCTCAGGCTTTTCGCTTTTATTGCTCATCGTTATTCTCCAACTATTTAATTGGTGCCGCATTATGAGATAATCTCTATCCAATGTAATATATTTGAATTGTAATTACTATACCCTTGGAGGATTTTGGTAATTAATTGGCCAATAGAAAGTTTTCTGCTTAAATACGCCATAGAAATTGACCCTGAAAGGTTCCCATGGATAAATTGCCTGATGCCCTAACGTTACCTGAAATTAGACAAGCTGCCGAGCGGCTTAAGGGGCAAATTGAATATACCCCGACAAAAGAGTGGAAAGGCGCCGAAGTTGAGGCGCTTTTTGGCGCGGGAACCCGGGTATTTGTCAAGCAGGAAGCCTTGCAAGTTACGGGCAGTTTTAAAGTGCGGGGTACGCTAAATTTAATGGCGGGTTTAACTGCGGCTGAAAAAGAACGCGGTGTGACGGCTGTTTCGGCGGGCAATCATGCCATTGCGGTTGCCTATGCAGCGCAAAAACTGGGTATATCGGCCAAGATTGTTATGCCGAGCAAAGCCAGTAAATATAGGGCTGATATAGCGGCTAGTTTTGGGGCTGACATGGTCTTTGTTGAGGATGTCTCCAAGGCCTTTGCCGCCTGCGAAGCTATCCGCATTGCTGAAGGCCGTGTTTTAGTTCATCCCTTCAACGATATAGAAATGATGCAAGGCGCTGCCACTTGCGGGCTAGAGTTCGGCGAAGATGTGGCCGCATTAGGCGGCAGCATTGACGTTATGATATTACCCATTGGCGGTGGCGGACTAGCTGCTGGATTTTCTGCCGCAATCAAAGGGTTATACCCCAATGCGACCATCATTGGTGTGGAGCCAGAAAAGGCACAAGCGATGTATTTGGCCTTTAAGGCAGGCGGGGTGACAGCTGTACCTTTGCCTAGCTCCATCGCGGACAGCTTGGGTGCGCCTTTAACCGCCGAACCATCGCAGAGCATATGCCGCCATAATTTAGCAGATATTATGTTGGTAAGTGAGGATGAAATTCGGGCAGCAATGGTTACTATTATGGAACATTTCAAAATAGCCGTTGAACCCGCAGGTGCTGCAACAATGGCAGCCCTAAAAGGCCCGCTAGCCGCTAAACTTCAGGGCAAAAATATTGGCATTATCCTTTGTGGAGCCAATGTTTCAGCCGAGGAATTTTGCCAACATATAAGCGCGGCTAACGCATAGGCGCGACAGCATGCCGCATTTTTTAATATGAATGCAGTGTTTATACTTGCCATATGCACATCGAAAAAAATATCAAATCGGAAATAGTCCAACTGGCGGAAGCACGATTGCCCCGATATACCAGCTTTCCAACCGCCGTTCAATTCAGCGATGCTGTGGGCGACAATATGTGCCATGAATGGCTGTCAGCACTGGGCCCTAGTGATAGCATATCGCTATATATTCATGTGCCTTTTTGTGAAAGCTTATGCTGGTATTGTGGATGTCATACTACGGTGCCCAATGGCTATGACCGTGTGGCGATTTATGTAAATACCCTGATCACTGAGATAGAAACGAAGGCTGCAGCAGCAAGTAATGCGGGCTTAGTTCAGCATGTTCATTTTGGTGGCGGCACCCCAACTTTCCTTAAAGCGGTTGACTTTGTGCGCATAATGGATGCCTTGCGGGCAGGCTTTCATGTTGCATCTGACGCTGAGATTGCGGTGGAGATCGACCCTAGAACTATAGATGAAAGCCGCCTTAAAGGCCTAATAAAGGCAGGTGTGAACCGTGCGAGTATTGGCGTTCAAGATTTTAACTCGGAAGTTCAAAAGCTTGTTAATCGCATTCAGCCTGTTGCTCTCGTTGAGAATTGTGTTGAAGATCTTCGTAAAAAAGGCATTGAGAAAATCAGTTTCGATTTAATATATGGCTTGCCGGGCCAAAATGAAAATAGTGTACGGATGACAGCGCGTGTGGCCGTGCGCATGAAGCCTGATCGCTTCTCTGTATTTGGTTATGCCCATGTACCTTGGTTTAAAAGTCACCAAAAAATATTAGAAAATAGCCCGCTTCCAGACACTCTTGATCGCTTAATGCAAGCAGCAGCCATTACAGAAGAGCTGACAGCGCAGGGTTATGTTCAAATAGGTTTTGACCATTTTGCTCTGGCGGATGATCCGATGACCGTGCAAGCGGAAAAAGGTAATCTACAGCGTAACTTTCAGGGCTACACCACTGACCAAGCGACTGCATTGATTGGCTTTGGGGCTTCGGCTATTAGCAATTTCCCACAAGGCATTGCCCAGAATGAAACGCATCTTGGCCGCTATCACAGGTTGGTTAATGACGGCCAATTACCGACGGTTAGAGGGGTTAAAATATCGGATGAGGATCAGTTTATCGGCACCATCATTACCCGTATCATGTGCGATATGCAGGTGGATCTTCACGAAGTTGCCACCCATTTCATGCGCGATGTGACCGACCTTGATGAAGCGTGTAAAAAGTTGGATGGTCTTGAAAAGGCAGGCCTGTTAACACGGTCAGGCTATTTGATAAAAATGACCGACAGGGGCCGTCCCTTCGCCCGCAATGCCGCCGCTTGCTTTGATCCTTACCTTGATACAGGGGCAGAAAAACATAGCCGTGGCATATAATATATACCCTAATTCAATAGATAAGAAAATTTAATTAAGCTGCTGAAATAGCTATTGTTTCAGGACATGCAAGATAGGCCAAAGGCACCGGTATGTTTAAGTCTTGCCGTACTTTAGTAAGCGGTTCCGCTAAAATGTCTTCATAAATAACAGCGGGCAGCCAATTGGTTTTCTTGCCTTGACGATATGCTTGCCATACGGCGCGAATTACCCGCTCATTAGACAATTGGCGAAATTTATGCATTGCCAATATGGCAATGGCTGCGAAACCCATGCTGCGGATTTGGGCATAGGAAAAAGCAACGAGACAGGCTTCACCAAGGCCATCACGGCCATAACCGGTGATAACATGCCATAGGTCATGTACGTCGCGTATCCGGGTCAGATAACGCAAATAATCTTTACTCACTATATCCCGACCTTTACCTTCGCTTGCGGTAACAAGCGCATCAGCATTTAAATTCTCGGAGACAATAAAATCAAGATATACACGCCCTAACGACCCTTCTGGTAAGCTTGCAAGATACTCACGGTCACGCAGGGTATCGATTAGGTCTAAACGCCGTTTGATAATGGCGCGGCCATCCTCATGCTTGATTAATTTTTCAAACTGCTGACATTGGGTCCGCCCTGTTAGCGCCCGCATGATAACAAAAACCTGGTCGGTATCTTCTTTGTCGGCCATCAAGGACTTAAGACCTCGCCATGCTTGTTTCCATTGGCGCGGGTAATATTCATAGGTAAAGTCCGTCGTGAACTCTGCTGCCATATCATGCATATGTATGTCCAATTATGCCATAATTTACAAAAGCAATTGAAAGATTAATATTATCATACTAATCAGTCCTGTAAATGATATATTCGTTTATATGATAGTGAAATATCGGTAAAATTTGATGAAGGAAGCCCCGTGGAATGAAAGCACTGCGGATGTTAGCTGGTAAATCAGCCTATGAAAAAATAGAAAATAATGGCCTGACGCCAGCGCTTATTCGCGGTGTGATTGGTGCGTCTGGTGGCCCTAAATGGTTGGTGCTTCGCGGCTTAGATGGCTATATTTTCGGTAAGTGGTTGCCCCAAGCAAAGCAGACATTTGATCTGATTGGGTCGTCCATTGGTGCTTGGCGGATGACATTGGCTGCACTGAAGGACCCTTCGCAAGCCTTTGACCGTTTTGAAGAAATTTATTTTGACTATCGCTATGAACAATCGGAAACACCGGCGAAAGTAACAGCGCTATCCTATGAAATGTTAGAGTATATTTTACCCGCTGATAAATGTGTTGAAGCTTTAAGCAATCCGCGCCGCAATCTTAATATCGTTGCGGTTCGCTGCAAGGCGGGAACGGGAAGCTCTAACATAGTACCGCTAGTGGGGGCCACCTTGTTGGCGGCCACACTTAATGGTATCAGTCGGTCAAGCCTATCTATGTTCTATGACAGGGTTATACTGCATTCATTTGAGCATGGCACACAAGCCTTGCAGGACTTTAACCGGAGTGACATTCACTTAAGGCCTGACCGCTTACATGCAGCCCTTTTGGCGTCGGGCTCTATTCCTTTTGTTACCGAGGCTATTAAAGACCTTGGTGGGCCCGATAAAAATAGCGTTTACCGCGATGGCGGCGTGATTGACTATCATTTCGATGAAGATTGGCAAACAGGTGATGGCATCATGCTCTATCCGCATTTTTATGATCATCTTGTACCGGGTTGGTTTGATAAATCATTGCCATGGAGACGTACGCCATCAAATCTACTTGATAACATATTGCTTGCCTGTCCTGCGAAGGGGTATGTTGATACAAGTTTGGGAGGCAAAATCCCTGACCGCAGTAACTTTCGGGCAATGGAAAATGATGTGCGCTTAGCTTTTTGGCGTAAAACGGTGGATGAAGGAAAGCGGTTAGCTGATGAATTTGCAGAGCTTACATCAGATCATGGGCTTTTGATGGACCGATTAGAAAAAGTTTGACGAGGAATAAAACAAACGATGACCGATGGCACCATATACCGCTCAGATAGGCATTTCACTGGGGATCATATGCTGGGGGAGAGCCTAGCTGAAATTGTAGGGAATAGCGTAAATCAATTTGGTGATGCACCTGCTTTTTCGATGATTTTGCCCTCAGGCCAATCAGCGACAATGAGCTATAGTAAGCTGGGGGCATTATCGGATGCTGTTGCCGTTTATTTACGCTGCGAACTTGAACTGAAAGACGGCGATGTGGTGGCGCTGCAGTCCCCGAATGCTTTGGCTTTTCCCGTAGTTGCAGTTGGTGTGTTTAAAGCGGGGCTGACCCTTACCAGCATTAATCCGCTCTATACCGAAAGCGAAGTGCAGCACCAGTTAAGTGATAGCGGTGCCAAGGTTCTGTTCGTGATGGATATTTTTGGTGCTGGGGTTGCAACTTCTATTGAGAAAACCAAGGTTTCCCATGTAGTGCGGATGTCCTTGGTAAATTTTTATCCTTGGGCGCAACAAACTTTTCTACGCTTTGCCATGCGGCATTTGAAGAAATTAGTGCCAGATTTTTCAGCGGATATCACTGACGATTTATCTCGGGCGATTAAAAAGGGGGAATCTCATTTAAAGGCGGGATATGATCTGGCCGCTCAAATAGCGAAAATATCTAGGGATGATGTTGTTCTTTACCAATATACGGGTGGCACCACAGGGCGTTCAAAGGGGGCTGAACTGACCAATTATAATGTGGTCGCAAATGTTTCGCAAGCCAATGAGCATAATGACCATGACGGTGATCAGAAAGGAAAGTCTATTCTGCTGATTTTGCCGCTTTACCATGTCTATGCATTGGCCGTTGGGGCGTTAAATGGCTTGCGGATGGGGCTTCACATCATTCTTGTGCCATCGCCACGGCCAATTTCCAACTTAAGACCAGCTTTTGAAAACTTTGATATTAATATTCTGCCGGGCATTAACACGCTTTATTTAGCATTGATGAAAGAAAAATGGTTCACAGACAATCCCCCAACAACGCTGGAGCTTTGCATGTCAGGCGCGGCCCCACTGGCCGTGGAAACTGCTAAAAAATGGCTAGACTTAACGGGCGTCGAAATTCACGAAGGGTATGGCTTAACTGAAGGCACTTGTGCTGTAATATCGCAGCGCATTCATGAGGCCCCAATACGCGGTACCTGCGGCAAAGCTTTGCCCGGTACGGAACTCCGCTTTGTTGATGATGATGGTGTTGACGTTGCCCATGGTGAAGCGGGTGAAATTTGGGTTCGTGGTCCACAGGTTATGAAAGGGTATCTAGGTAATCCACGAGCAACCGAGGACACTATTTTGGATGGTTGGTTAAAAACTGGCGATGTGGGTATGATTGATGGTGATGGCTGGGTGCGCATTGTGGACCGTAAAAAAGACATGGTCATTGTTTCGGGATTTAATGTTTTTCCAACAGATATTGAGGCGATATTAGTTTCCATGCCGGGGATCGCTGATGCTGCGATTACTGGCGTGGCTGACCCTGATACTGGGGAGCGTTTAGTGGCATGGGTGGTTGTGTCAGAAGGGGAAGACATAGATGTAGCAGCAATAATTGCATATTGCAGGGAAAGTTTGACTGGCTATAAGGTTCCAAAAGACATTCGCTTCATTGATGAGCTGCCTAAATCACCTGTTGGAAAGGTGTTGCGGCGGGTGCTTAGAGATAAAACAGAAGAAAGCTTTGATAGCTAAAACTCATAAAAGTTATGTTTTATTCACTTTTTTTGACTATTATGAATGTGGTCTTACAAAACTGGATGTATTGATTGATGCACAAACCTGTGGGGGTTGTAAATAAAGTGGGTACGACCAAGCGAACGCTGTTTGGCTTGGTTGTTGGTTGTGCTGTTTTTTTTGCAAACACATTATTTCTTATTAATTTGGTTATGGGACAAGGCGTTGATCCTATCTCTCTTGTTCTCGCGGCGTCGGCAGGTGGCACATTAGGGGTCATATTGCATATTTTATTGGTTCAAAATTCAAACGGTAATTTGGCCAACACCTTAATAATTGATACTGCCTCTGAGCCAGAAGACTGTGATGAATTAGCGGAGCAATTAGAGGTGCAGCACCGTGCTTTTACGAAGCTTGCCAATGAGCTGAGTACAGCGCGCGATACGGCTGAACTCGCTAGCACGGCAAAAAGTGACTTTTTAGCGATGATGAGCCATGAAATTAGAACGCCGTTAAATGGTATCGTTGGTATGATTGATCTGTTGATTGATACCAAGCTGGATGACAATCAGGCCTATTTCGCGAGTACTTTGAAGCAATCATCGGCTTCTTTGATGGTGATCATTAATGATATTCTTGATATCTCTAAATTAGAAGCTGGTAAGGTTGAGATTGATATTAGCTCTTTTGATTTACGGCACATAATTAATGAAGCAATGGACTTTTTAGCACCGAAGGTAAATGAAAAAGGCTTGTCGACATCACTCAAGATGGACGAAAATCTGCCTCCTATAATTATGAGCGATCCAACTAGATTTCGCCAAATCCTGTTCAATCTAATTAGCAATGCTATTAAATTTACAGAAGAAGGCAGCATAGATCTGTCCTTTGAATTGATGCGCCATGAAGGTAATGACTATTGGATTATGGCCAAGGTTCAGGATTCTGGTATTGGCCTCTCCCAAGATGCGCAACGAAAGCTATTTAACAAATTTGCACAAGCTGATGTATCCACAACCAAACAATATGGTGGCAGTGGGCTTGGTTTGGCAATTAGTAAGCAGTTATGTCAGTTGCTTGGCGGTGAAATTGGCGTTGAATCAGTTGAAGGGGCAGGCTCTGTATTTTGGTTCACCTTTAAGTGCCAAATTGGCACTATGGAAACCGCTGAGGTGTCTAGCACACCGACCTCTGATATTGCTTTACCTGACATCCAAATAACGCGGCCGCTGCGCATATTAATTGCTGAAGACAACCGTATAAACCAAATCATATTCGATAAAATATTCACATCTCTTGGCCATGAGGTGGTTATGGCGGAGAATGGGGCAGATGCCAGCGAATTAGCTGAAGAGGAAGAGTTTGATGTAATTTTAATGGATATTCATATGCCTATTTTAGGTGGTCTTGATGTTACTAAATGGATAAGGGTAACGGATGGTATGAATGTATCAATTCCCATTATTGGCTGTACGGCGGATGTCTTTCCGGAACAGATTAAGCGCTTTAAAGAATCTGGCATGAATGATGTGGTAACAAAACCAGTTAACCGCAGAGAATTGCTGGAAAAAATAGATATATCACTTGGCGAAAATATTCATAATTTAGGTGTTGTAGAACAGAAGCCAAGCGATGATCATGTCGCGGACACCAGTGCCCATGATTTGATAGACTGCGGGAGCATGACACCTGCTGCGCTTTCAGACATTAATAAGTTAATCGCTGATATTGGTAAAAAATAACCCTGGAGCCTATCTTTTTAACTGTGTAAGTGGCCATGATATACTCCATGAAAGGGAGATTTATTATGGCTATCAAGCAAGAAGTTATCGATGAACTATTGAAGGACTACAAAAACCCTGAAGACCTTTTGGGTGAAGAGGGT
>JAJFIS010000032.1 GCA_021774735.1 Alphaproteobacteria bacterium
AGGCAGGACTAGGCGGGACGGTAACGCTATTTTGCCGATATGGTTTCGAAGTATTTCAAGGTGAATGGTAGCTATAACTCGCTGTATGTTGCCCTGCAACAGCATATACATGGAAGTTAATGGCATTTAGCTAAGTACACCCACCAAAGTGACACCAGCCTTACAAGCAGCTTAAACGCTTACTTATGTAAATTAGCCTAATGGGAGGTAAATTTAGTGGATATAAGCCCGACCCAGCGCGCTCATTTTCCTGAAAGAGCTTGGCACCAGATAATATACCTCAAGGTACGGACGCCCGGACGCCGTGCCCTCCCGTCAAGTGCTTCGAGCAGAACCCGGGCTGCATGCCTTGACTGGGAAGAGAGGTTACCCCCTCATGAGATTATGGTGCCCCGTTGGGCATTCTTATTCGCGGTTTTACGCCGCTCGGTTATTCTTTATTTCTAGGGGCTGACCCAGATAACGCATAAAATGTGTTATAGGGGTTTACATGAGGAAGAGCAGATTAAGTAAAATGAAGCAGGCTCGATTGCAGGAGCATTTTGTTGCGGGCACCACAGCACGCTGTGCAGCCTCTTTGATCGACATCAACAGCAAAACGGCCATCTATTATTTTCACCGTCTACGGCGCTTGATATCTGAGCAGCTTGAGCAAGAGGAGGGTGTTACTTTTGGCGGAGAAATAGAAGTTGATGAAAGTTACTTTGGTGGTCGGCGCAAAGGCAAGCGCGGACGGGGAGCCGCAGGGAAAGTCCCGGTGTTTGGTCTGTTGAAGCGAGGCGGCAAGGTCTATACAAAGATCATCCCGGATGCCTCCTCAGCAACTTTATACCCAATCATTGAGCGCAAGGTTATCCCTGACAGCATTGTCTACAGTGATTGCTGGCGCGGCTATAATGTGCTTGATGTTAGTGAGTTCAAGCACTTTCGCATCAACCACTCCAAGCTGTTTGCAGACAAAGGAAACCATATCAATGGCATCGAGAATTTCTGGAACCAAGCCAAGCGTCATATGCGCAAATTTAATGGTGTTCCCAAAGAGCATTTTGGGCTATTTTTGAAGGAATGTGAGTGGCGTTTCAATAACAGTGACCCATCATCTCAGTTAAAAGAGCTGAAACAATGGGTTAAACTTAATATGGGATAGTTATCTGGGTCAGCCCTATATTTACAGTCATTTCCAAATTTAAAATTAGAACTCTTTAAAAAGCTATCTAAAATTAAAAATGGAGGGTGAGGCTTTAAAGCGCGTATAAGTAATGTAGGCTGTTTGAACTTTACACATCCATGAAGAAGTGGATTGCCACGAGGAAGTGGTTTGGTTGACACAAATAAAAATATTTTATTTTTTCCCGATCACGAAAAGTCAGAGCGTGACAGATTGCTCATTGCTGTACGCGAAGAACATGATAGGGCCTTAAGACGCTTTTTAAGGATGCGCCAACTGAATGTGCATCTACAAGAAGATGTGCTGCAAGAAGTATATTTAAAACTAGCAAAGCTGCATGATTTATCCGAGCGCTTGACCAAAAGCCCAGATACACTGCGAAGTTATCTTTTTGTTATTGCTAGCAATATTATACGAGATTGGATAAGGCAAGAAACGGTAAGAGAATATAAAAACCATGTTGAGCTTGATGAAAATATCTTTTTAAAGGACAGCCCAAACCCAGAAACTGAGCTGGTAAACAAACAGAATATGCTAACTATTCGCTCAATTTTACAAAGGCAAAAAGAACGCCATAGAAAAGCTTTTGAATTGAGTAGAGTTGAATGTCGCAGTTACCGCGAAATAGCCAATGAGCTTTCTGTCTCCATTAGTACAGTTGAGAAATATATATCAAAGGTATTGCTAGCGATACGCCTAGAGTTAAAGTTATGAAAAAAGAATATAGTAAAACACATATTACCGAGATCAAACAACAAGCTGCTGCTTGGGTTGCAAAACTGTATTCTGGTCAAGCAAGTCAGTCCGATGAAGAAACATTGCAGAAGTGGCTAACTGCTGAAGCTATCCACGCCAGTGAATATAATTATGCAATGACCGCCTGGGATATAGCTGCTGCAAATGAAGATGATTGTTGTACAGCCGGTGAAAACCAAGATGAAAATTATGTAGATATTACTACTGAAAGAAGAGCGTCTAGGTTTTTGATTAAATATGTGGCCACAGGGATCGCAGCATCTTTCATACTATTTTTTGTCTCATTCATGATGCCCCAATCCCCGACCGGTGAAACACAATTTATTCAGACTTTTGCTACTGTCGTTGGCGAATCTAAAACCGTTGGGCTTCAAGACGGCAGCTCGGTCACCCTAAATACTAATTCACGACTTTATGTGGACTTTAGCACCAGCATGCGCAGGGCTATTCTTGACAGCGGCGAAGCTTATTTCGAGGTCACAAAAGACCCAACCAGACCTTTTGTAGTTACTGCAGGCTTAAAATCAGTCACGGTTTTAGGGACTAAATTTAATGTCCATAGAGATGGCTCAAAACTTACTGTTGCGGTTGTAGAGGGGACAGTGATTGTTCATGATAATATTGTTCCAGAACTGTTAGAAGCGAATGCGCGGAAGCTTATAGAAACACCTAATGACCCTTTGATGGGGGATTTTCAACATTATAAGCTGGAAGCTGGCTCGGTAGGAACTTTTGTCAAAGGGGCAGATTTATTTACGAATATTGAGCAGACCAACACCAGAAGCTATCAAGTGTGGCGTGGCGGGATCGTAAAGTTTAACGATAGTCCACTTGCTCTCGTTGTCGAAGAATTAAACCGTTATGCCCCTAAGAAAATACAAATTGTTGATGCTGAAATTGCTGAGCTAAAAATTAGTGGCGTTTTTCACTTTGATGACATGGATGGCATCTTAACAGGCCTAGATATGATGTTGCCCGTTGCCATCACTGAAACAAGCGAC
This sequence comes from Alphaproteobacteria bacterium, assembly GCA_021774735.1. Taxonomy (GTDB): domain Bacteria; phylum Pseudomonadota; class Alphaproteobacteria; order Sphingomonadales; family Kordiimonadaceae; genus JAJFIS01. The sequence continues at coordinate 2,926 of JAJFIS010000032.1, forward strand.
ATGTTTCTCATTGCGGCTATCTCAAGTGATGATTAATGCATAACTCCTTCTGCCCTACTGACAATTAGGTTGGGTATTTTAATAATAAAATGGAGGACATCAGAAGTATTTGCGTAATCCTAAATAGAGAGCATAAATATATAGGTCGGCGTTAATGGCCACAGGGAGTTTGCTATGACTGACTTTTCATTCGTAAAAACACCATCCACACTCATATCATCCAGAAATTATTTAGTAACCATTGCCATTGCATTTGTTTTGGCACTTTCGCAGATAACATATGCCCAAGGCCCCAACATAAATTTTGATTTAAAAGCGCAAAAAACAAGTTCCGCACTTTTGATTTTAGCTGAACAATCCAAAGTGCAAATTATGTTCGAGCCGACGCTGACGGCATCCTTAAACTCACCCATCATTTCAGGTGAGATGACTATAGAATTGGCCTTGAATAAAATCCTCGCTGGAACAAACCTAACCTTCCGCAAAGCATCTGAAAAAGTTTACATTCTTCAAGTAAGGCCAGCAAAAGATGCAGATGATACTTCCAATAATCAAGACGTGGACGAGCCCAATGATGCGATCAACGAAGATCAAAGCTCAACCGTATCAGATCTAGCAGTAGAGGAAATTCTTGTTACTGCTCAAAAGCGGTCGGAAAATATGCAGCGCACATCAATTTCCATGAAAGCTTTCACATCAGACCATTTGCGTTCTTCCGTGATTGAAGATGTCTATGATATAGGGCTATACACACCCGGTGTTATCGTGAACAAAGAAATTGTTGGCAAAGTATATATTCGCGGTATTGGCACAGAAAATTTGACCATTGGCGGCGACCCGGGAGTAGCTGTCCATGTGGATGGTGCCTATGTGGCACGTACTTCTGCTGCTAACTTTGACCTTTTTGATGTTGAGCGTGTTGAAGTCTTGCGCGGCCCTCAAGGTACCCTCTATGGCCGGAACGCAACTGGCGGCTCCATCAATATTATCTCCAATGCACCATCAGAGGAGTTTTATGCCCGCGTTGAGGCCCAATTTGGTAATTACAATCGACGACGGTTTGTTGGTACGATTAACGGCGCACTCTCAGAAAATATATTTGCCCGAGCAAGTTTTGTTAAAAGTGACCGTGACGGCTTCACAGAAAATCTCTTTACCAATCAAGACTTGGATACTGAAGATGTAACAATGGGTCGTCTAGGGTTAAAAATCCTAGCATCTGAACAAGTGACCATTGACATTACGGCTGATTTCTCAACAGACAATTCTAGCCCCGCGCCTTTTAAGCAGCTGGAGTTCTCACAATTGTTCGAAGGATTGAATGGCGCTTTTGACCCAGAGGGTCTTCGCAGGGTATCTCAAGATTCCCCAGTTTTGGAAATGCAGGATCAATATGGTCTTACGGGGAAAATAACAGTGGATATGGGTGATCTAGAGCTAACCTCTATATCGGCCTATCGTAACATTGATTTTTTCGCGGCTTTTGATGGGGATGCAGTTGATATTTTGTTTCAAAATTTTGCCGATGATTCCCAATCAGAGCAATTCACGCAAGAGCTACAATTATCCTATGACAATGATGGCCCTTTAAGTTGGATATTCGGGCTTTATTACTTCAATGATTCTGGGGAGCAAGAAATATTTATCCCGATCCCCGGCTTTGGCTTTGATATTCTCCATAACTCGACAATACAAACTGATGCCTATGCGGTTTTTGGTCAGGCAACTTACGCCTTTACCGACAAGCTGAGTTTTACGGCAGGGCTGCGGTATAGTGACGAATCTAAAGATGCCACTCAATTTTCTGATTTTGGTTTTATTCCGCCAATTCAACAAGACCTAAGCCAAGATGCTAATGCACTTACACCGAGGTTTGCTCTAGAATATTTCCAAAGTAACGACACCATGCTTTATTTAAGTGCAACACGTGGCTTCAAATCAGGTGGTTTTACATTCAACGGGTTCCAATCCCATTTTGATCCTGAATTTGTTTGGGCTTATGAAGGCGGCATCAAAAGTCGGTTTGCTGAAGGGCGTGTGGTTGCCAATCTTTCTGCATTTTATTACGATTATACTGACCTTCAGGTATCAAAACTTGAGAATAATGCTGGTGTCATTACAAATGCTGCCGATGCCACCATTTGGGGCGGTGAGATTGAGCTGGTTGCCAAAGCAAGCAAGAACTTAGATATAAATGTGGGACTGTCTTTCCTTAATGCTGAGTTTGATACATTCCTGACAGAAGATCCAAGCAACCCGCAGCTTGGCACAATTGACCTTGCCGGCAACAAGCTTACGCGGTCACCAGAGTTTACCGCCAATGTTAGCGGAAAATACACCCATGAAATAATTGATTGGGGTACAGCAACTCTGCAGATTGATTATCAGCATCAAAGCAAGAGCTTTTTTACACCCTTTAACCGTGATCTTTCTGCCCAAGAAGCCTTCAACATTGTGAATGCTAGGCTAGCGATACAGCAATTTGATGCAAATTGGCAATTAGCCTTTTTTGTTAAAAACTTGTTTGATGAAACCTATTTCTTGAATATTCTTGAATCGGGTGTTGAAGCTGGAAAGCCTGAAGGCTTTATCGCCCCACCAAGAACATGGGGTTTTCAGATAGCATATGAGTTTTAAACCAGCTGATACAATAATAGAGCTAGATGAACAGACAAATGCCTTTCTACAAGCTGGTAAAGCCGCAGGTGGCCCTCAGTTAGAGGATATGTCCATAACCGAAGCTCGTGAGAGCATGAAGCAGCTAATGTTGGCTGCGGGACCACCTAGGTGTGAAACTGTCACGAGAGAAGATTTAACGGTAAGTGGACCAATAGGAACCATTCCTGTTGCTGTTTACCAACCAGAGCAATCTGATAAAACTCTCCTACCCGCTATAATATTTTTTCATGGTGGTGGTTGGTCTCTTGGGGACATTGAAAGCTATGATAATTTTGCTCGGTTTTTTTGCGAGAACTCAAATGTGATCGTCGTTTCAGTGGATTATAGGCTGGCACCTGAACATAAATTTCCCGCGGGCCTAAATGATTGTTACGCCGCTTTTGAATGGTTTTTTAAAACGGCTTCACAGTGGGGGGCTGATAATGAAAATATTTCACTAATGGGGGATAGCGCAGGTGCTAATTTTGTAGCGGCCGTGACCCATCGAGCTCAGTCAAATATAGATATCCATATTGCACATCAAATTCTTCTCTATCCTGTTTTATCAGCCGGAAATGCGAATTCTTCTAAGTCATTTCATGCCTTTGGCGGCGGGGATCATTTTATATCACAGTCCAGCATTAAATGGACTGAAGATCTATATCTTGACGATCCTAGCCAAGCTCAGTTTCCTGCGGTATCTCCCATTTTGGAAGAAGATTTTAGCGGCCTTCCATCCGCCCTTATTATCACCGCAGGTTTTGACCCACTCAGAGACAAAGCACAGGCTTATGCAGAAAAGCTTAGACTGGCAAATGTACCTGTTCAATATAAATGCTTTGAGACCACTATCCACGGCTTTTTGTCTTTCCCAGGAGCTATTGATACAGGCATGCAAGGATTAAACTATGTTGCAGAATGGATATCAAAGAATTTGCATAGCTAGTACCATTCAAAGCCGGTGTTGTGTTTGAAGGACTGCCCTTCTCACCCAAGTCTTCTCATTTACTGATAAGCAGATTGGTATATCTCTAGAGCGTCTTCTAACTTCACTTCACGGGGGTTATTGACCAACAATCGCTGCTGTTCCATGGCCGCAGATGCTAACATGGGTAAATCATCTTCCTTGATGCCCATATCTTTCAAAGTAGTGGGTAAATTTAGATCCGCGGTCAGACTATCCAGATAGCGTATCAGGCTTTCTGTGACATCTGATGCTGTATCCCCATATAAACTCTCAGCTGGGACTATGATGGTCGCTAATTCAGCATATAGTTCGGCGGCTATTGGGGCATTGAACCGCATAACATGGGACAGTACTAAAGAGTTACTAAGCCCATGTGGGATATGAAAATGGCCCCCTAACGGATAAGCAAGGGCATGAACTGCCGCAACCGGCGCATTAGCAAAAGCTTGGCCTGCAAGGGTGGCACCAAGTAACATTTCTGAACGCGCGGTTATATTCGCACCGTCCATAACGGCCTGCTTTATGTTACCCGCTAACATGATCAAGGCTTGCTTGGCTAACATATCAGAATATGGGTTTTTCTTTATCTTGCTGGTGTAAGCTTCAATAGCATGCACCATGGCATCAATACCCGTGGCTGCAGTCACATGCGGTGGCAGACCGGTCGTTAGTTCAGGATCTAATAAAGCCAAGTCGGGCAATAATGAGCTTGATACAATGCCGGCTTTCGTTGTCTCGCCAGTTGTAATAATGGAGATTGGTGTAACTTCAGAGCCTGTTCCTGCTGTCGTTGGCACCTGAATAAGCGGCAGCCTTCGTCCTTTAACTTGGTCAATCCCATAAATATCAGCCCGCGACTGATCAGAATCTTTCAATACAGCAATCAATTTTGCTACATCTAAGGAGCTACCTCCCCCAAGGCCGACAATGCCGTCGATGGCTTTATCTTGGGCATATTTTAACGCCTTATCAACAACAGCCGTAGGTGGGTCAGCGCATACATCACTGAATATATGGTGCGCAAGACCAGCCTGCTTCAGACTTTCAACAAGGGCTTTGTGTAATCCAATTTTAATGATGCCAGGGTCGGTAACAATTAATATCTTTGACATATCTAATTTCTGGCAATGCTGGCCGATGCTGCGCACCTCACCCACGCCAAAAGCAAGAGAATTTGGTGCATTAATAACAAATGATGCCATATTAAATTCCCTATAAAGCCATGATCAAAGTGAAAAGCCCTTATTTATCATCATTTTCGCACGTCAAAACCGCAGAGAGTATAGAGGCGCATTCCGCCAAGGCAACTTTGGCCTGCGGCAGGCTACCCATGCTTAAAAATGCATGAAACATATCCATATAGCAGCTTGTTCTGACAGCCACTCCAGAGCGCCGCAACTTTTCGGCGTAAGCATGCCCTTCATCCCTGAGAGGGTCAAACCCTGCTGTTAACACAAAGGCCGGGGGAAGATTGGAGTGGTCTTCGGCGTCCAAAATATTGAAACGCGGGTCATTGGCCTGATCATCAGGAATATATTGGCTGTGATACCAGCGGAGGACTTCTTTGGTCAGTAACAGACCTTCAGAATATAATTCCCGGCTCGGCGTCATATTATTGGCATAGGTACTGGGATAAATTAACAATTGGAAAATTGGCATAGGGCCACCTTGGTCCCTATTCAGCATGCAAGTCACAGTCGCTAAGTTCGCCCCTGCACTATCGCCGCCAATGGCTATTTTATTGGGATCGATTTGCAAATTTCTAGCGTTCGCTACTACCCACAAAAATGTTTGTTGGGTATCTTCCACGGGGGCCGGGAATGGGAATTCGGGTGCCAGCCTATATTCAACAGAAATAATGACAATATTTGCCTGTTCTGCCAGCCGAGCAACTAAGTTGTCATAAGAATCTACAGTACCTAGGACAAACCCACCCCCATGATAATAGACAAGCGCAGGTGCTATTTTGTTTCCCAAATTACTGGGTCTATAAATTCTAGCGGCTATTGCACCACTTGTCGTGGGGATGGTGATACCTTCCCGCAAAACAGAGACCGGGTTGTCATAATCAAAGGGGTTACCTTTGCACTTTCTATAGTCCCGAGCTTCATCAGCTGACATGGAAGCAACAGAGGGGGCGGCATGTATCAGGTTCAAGATTTTTTGCGCTTCAGGCGCTATTGAAGGCGCGGCATTACAATTCTCAGACACATTACCACTGCCACGAGGAATATCTCGAAGAGTTTCTGATATCTTGGTACTGGATTGGATGTTTTTTGAACTGTTATTTGTCATTATAAATCCAAATTTTTCTTATTAATAACAATAGCTTACTTAATGTATATTGTTAGCGATAAGCCCGCCGGCCCTCGTCATTTTAATGGCGATGCTTATCCGCATTTTGTCTCACATTTGAGATAAGAGCAAGCGTCTAATCCTCACAACATTGTTGACAATAACGCAACCAGATTGTGAGGGTTGGTTTCATTCAGAACTGCCATTAACATTCAAATTAAACGAACATTAAAGTGGCCTTTAAGTGGGCTTAAAGAGTATTTAAAAGTATGTCAGCCGCGCCAACAGAGAGGTAATGCTTTGTCCTAAATTAAACGCAAAATGGGAAATAATTGTTCATTGTGTCCTAAATCAAGCAAATGAGATATTTAACTGCTATTTTTTGCCCTTTAGGGCTGAAGGCCAGCGATTAAGCCAATTCTTATCCCGTTATATCCCGGATAGTCCCGCTATATCCCGCACATCGGTGTCCTAATATAGGCAGCTCCTTACAGTTACGCGCTAAATGCTTTCGGACATTTGCGCGGTTACTTTAGGACAAACGCACGGGACTAGCCGGGACCATGCAGGACATTTACACCATTTTGCTGCTTTCCTAGGCTTGTTGAGCCACCGATCCCATTTTCATGCATTTTTGCGAGGATGACCATCGCTTGTGCGAGCGCGGAGCTGGGTCCATGTATTGGACCACGAAACCAAGCATAGGCCCGCTGTATTGCGCCTAGAGCGCCCGCCACAAGTCCACTCCCCAATGAGAGCAGAGCCTATAGTCTTCTGGCGTTATAGCGCAAAAGTTAAAGTTGGACGAGGTCGGCGGCGGATAGCTTTAAGGCTGCGGCCACATTATTGAACATTTCAACTTCGTTCGGATCGACCTTCCCGTCGATAAGAACTATTTTTCTCAATGTCCGTAGAATCAAGGTTTTATCCGCCATTTCAAGCTGGCTTAAAACCGATTTCAAATATTTATGGATTTGACGGTTTTCAATAAATTCCGCATGTGCCGCCATCCGAACATCTGCTGATGTTACAGAAACACCGAGTTCAGCTTTCATTATTTCCTGTACAGCCTCAACTTCTATTTGCTGAATATTGGTATCAGCGTGGGTCATAGCAGCTAAAGTTTTCAGCAGGGCCTCTTGGGGTATTGAAAGTGACATTATGTTCTCCGTTCGGATAAAGGGACAGCCAGAAGCATTTAATAAAACTTCCCCAATAAAGTCAATTTTATATTGAATTTCTGACATTAGCTTCATATGCAATTGGTCACTTGCACAGTTTCCTCAACAGTGTTTTCACGCTCGGATTTGTGTAAGCATCCGGGTATTCCTCAAAATGCACAATGACCATATATTATATGCCAATCGAACCCATGCGATCGTCACTATCAGACTTGATCTTAAGGCATGCTTTCTTCCTATATTTACTGTCCTATAAAAACGGTCAGCTATGAAAAATTCTATGGGTTCACACCTATTCATAGTGCAGTGCCTCAGCGGGGCGGATTTTTAGTGCTCGCAAAATTTCGGTTGTGATGGACGCGAGGAAGATAGCGGTACAGACAAGGCCGACGGCCACGGGCCACCACCACTCTACCGTTATGCGCACCTCAAAGCGCGTCAACCAATCGCCGATGAGAACCCATGCGATGGGCAAACCAATAGCGCCGCCGATAACAAGCGGCAGGGTGAATTGGCGCAACATCAGCATTAAAATTGACATACGGCTAGCACCGAGGACCTTGCGGATGGCGATTTCGCGCCGTCGCTTGGCGACCATAAAGCGCGCGAGGGAAAAGAGGCCGATGATAGTCAGGAATAGTGACCCCACAGCCGAGAGCAGATAGAGCATGCCAAAGGTTTTCATGTCGCGGAAGGAATTTGCTAGCTTCTCATCAGCAAAGGAGATTTTCATAGGTGTCTCAGGGAAGCGCTGACGCCACAATTTGCCAATTTTATCGATCGTGCCAGTAAAATCATCACTATCTAGCCGTACGATAATATAGAGACCATATTGAATGGAGGGATTGAAAATCATGGGGCGGATAAGAGGCATGCCTTCCCAACTGTAGCTGGTAATATTTTCTATTATCCCTACAATAAGATAGCAATGCCTTGAACGATTGGTTTCGGCTGCTTCTTTAACTGTTCGGTAATATAGACACTGGTTTAGCGCTTTTTCCGCGCTTTCATAACCAAACTCTCGCCATGCTCGGTCATTGATTAGCACAGGAATTTGTCGAAGAGTTTTATCTTCCTGAGACTTCTTTAGCTCTTCCGCTGATAATACTTCAGGAATGGCGGGCACCCGACCAGCAAGCAGTTTGAGCCCTATGACTTCAAGAAAACCTTCACCAAAGTGACCGCTTACAATTTTTACTTTGTCCCCCGTCAGGGGATGTACGATATCATTTCCGCCCCAGCTGTTAACTGGATCGGTTGATGAATAGGTCGCGCCCTTGACGCCCGGCAATTTCTCAATTTGGTCTACCATCCATAGTCTGGGTATATGAAGGCCTTCAACTTCACTTCGAAAAGGAAACTCAAGAAACATCAACCCCTCGACCTGATAGCCTTTGTCTTGGTTCATGATAAATTGGTTCTGTGCATAGATGGTGCTGGCAGCAAATATCAGCCCAAAACCAATCAGGCTTTGACCGCCGACCAGAAGCTTGCGCATTTTGTCGCCACCCGCAAAGCTAGACTGCCCGGCGCTTATCAGTGCCGATAATTTAACCCTAGTTATCTGCAAGATCACGATGGTCGACGCCAGCAACCCGATGAGGAGAGCAACCCCATAGCCGATAAAGAAGGCGGGAATATTTCCTTTTATAAAGAATAACGACCAATTACCGAGCATGTAGGAAAGCTGGGTATCCATCCACCCCGCCAGAAACAGTGACAGACCAAAAGCAAGCGTGATTAAGATCATGGTTTCGCTGATATATTGCAGGGCCAATTGACTTTTGGTCGCCCCAACCACCTTTCGCAGGGCCATTTCCCGCGTTCGGCTGGCGGCTATGGCAGACCGCATGGCGACAAAATTTATCACCGCGGTCAGCAACATCAGCGCTGCGGCCATATAAAGGCCTAAGCTACTCTCAAGAGCTCTTTCACTTAACAGCCGTTCCAGACCAACATTCTTGATAGGTTTTAAACTAAACTGCCTAGACTTGAACCAACCTGGCAATTTGACCTTGCTATCGACCCAGTTATTTAAGACCTCTCCAAATAATTTGGGGTCAGTACCTTTGGTCAGTTTAATACGAACCGAAGCACCATTAAAATCATTCACTAATTTTTCTAAATCACCATCGACCAACCCACTAGTTACTGTAAGGGTCGAAAAACGCTGTTTTCGCGCATCGTTAGCCGTATTTTCTTGTAAAACTGCAACGGTATATAAGCGCTCCCCTAGGTCATTTTTGATCAGCATGGTTTTACCAATGGCGTCACGGGTGCCGAACATGGCCTCTGCCTGATCATAAGTCATGGAAAGCTTGTCCCCTGATGTTGGTACATCGCCCATTCTCTCGTTCCAACCGGGGTAAAACCAATCTTGGTCGGGCGACACAAAGCTTATATTAATTGATTGTGCCGCACCCTCATCAGGTACCCAAGTTGATTGGCCAACCCAAATTGACCATTTGATTTTTTCAATCCCAGACATGCTAGTCTCTAGGCTATCAAGAAGTTCGACAGGGAAACTGTTCCACTCATTAGCATCCCCATTTTGTAAAGTACCTTTTTGACTGATTGTATAAATCCGCTCAACATCGGGCACATCCCTATTCTCGAACCATGCTTCCCAGAAGCGTACGCCGACAACCATGGCAAGGGAAAAACCCACCACAAGGCCCATCAGGCTCAACAGATTGCCGACCCAGTATTTCCGCAGGACCCGTGTTCCAATCGTTAGATAATAAATAAACCGCATAAGCCCCCAATCAATTGCTCTCACGCATTCCTGCCATGAACACAGTGGTGCAAACACTCTCTCCCTATAGGGAATGTAGCTACAATTTTTGGTGGTGTCTAGGGGCCGTCATTGGGGGTATCAAGAATTTATAATGAAGAGATTAACCAACTCTGTTGATAATTGCGAGCACGGCATTATGATCATAGGGTGAGGGTCATTAAGAGCCATAATATCAGGAGCCACAAAGATGATTGAGACCTACCGGGGCGTTGTTTACCCGCACCAGTTAGACCATATGGACCATATGAATGTTCAGTGGTACACGGGCAAATTTGATGAGGGAACTTGGCATTTATTTTCCCGCGTCGGCATTACCACCGATTATATTAAAGATAATAATATGGGCATGGCAGCGGTGAAGCAAACCACCCATTATAAAGCCGAGGTCCACGCCGGGGATCTGCTCGTCATCAGGTCAAAAGTCATCGAAGTCAGCAATAAAAGCATCACGTTCGTGCATATGATGTTTAACGCTGAAACAGAGGCGGAAGTGGCACGGACCGAGCTGGTCGCCGTGCATTTGGACCGCGCAGCCCGCAGGTCAGCCCCCTTGCCACAAGCGATAAAAGAAAAATGTAAAAGCTTGATCGAAGTATGAGAAATGAGCGTTTCAATGGATATTTTAATATCAGTTTTGATATTATTCCATACCAACCGCTGTCATCAATTCATGCCAATCAATAGGCTTAGAGACCGTCGCTGAAAAGCCTAAATCTTCATATTCTTTGATCTGGTCCGCCATAACATTGGCCGTGAAGGCGATAATATTATGCACTTTATGGGGGGCGACCGCTTTTAAACGTTGAATGACCTCAGCGCCATCCAATTTTGGCATGCGAATATCCATCAAGACGGCATGATAATTTTTAGCGAGTATCTTAGCCAGAGCTTCCTCGCCGTCCGCTGCACAGTCCAGCATCTTCACACCCTTGGCTTCTAACATTTTCATAACAAGCTTACGCGTTAGGTCATTATCATCCACAACTAATATACTTAAATTTCCATGGTCATGTGTTGGCCTTATTACTTTATTTTCATTTAATTCGGTAATCACATTTGCCGCTTTTACCGGTATAGTGGCCCTGAATAATGCCCCTTCGCCAAGCTTGCTTTCTACCATTATATCGCCGCCCATTGCATTCACTAAGCGTTTGCATATGGACAAACCCAAACCCGTACCACTGCTCGAATGACTCCGGCGGCGTTCCACTTGAATGAAAGGATTAAAGATTCTTTCTTGCTCATCAATGGGAATACCAATACCCGTATCTTTTACCGACATGGTCAAGATTGCTGAATTACTATAATCACTGTCGGCTACATTCAGAATGACCTCAACACTTCCCTTAGGGGTGAATTTTACGGCATTACCGGTTAAATTAAGCAAAATTTGACGGATACGTACAGGGTCCCCAGTCAAATTTTTTCCTTGGCAAGACCCAGTAAAGTCAACCGATAGCTTCACCTGATTATCTTGGGCAAGGTTGCCATATAAGGACTTTAAGCTCTTTCCGAGCTCTTCAATATCCAAAACATCTTCGCTTAATATAAAATTATCAGATTCCAGCTTTGAAAGGTCTAAGATATCATTGATGATCCCAAGTAGAAAATTGCCACAATCTTTCATCGTGTCCACATGCCCGCGTTGCTCATCGGTCAATTCTGATTGCCGGAGCAAGTCGCCAATGCCTAAAATTCCCGTCAGCGGCGTTCTAATCTCGTGGCTCATATTAGCGAGAAAGGCTGACTTTAAAGCACTAACCTTTTCTGCCTCAATGCGCGCTTCTTGCAAAACAGTCGTATATTCACGCTCCAATGACATATCCCTCACTGCCGCTATAGACAGCGTTTTATTCTCCATTTTAATAGAGTTAAGCGATATGGCTACCGGGACCTCTCGTCCATCCTTTGTCAAGGCAAATAAGCTTCTTGCCTCACCCATTGAGCGCGGTTGAGGGCCCGAGACATATTTCTCTCTATATTTATGGTGGTTGGCTCTATGTTCACGTGGCACCAAAAACTCGATCTGTTTACCAACCACCTCATCGGGTTCATAGCCGAAAAGCGCTTTAATGCGGTTGTTTGCCCGAACGATAATGCCGTCTTCATCCACATAGATAACTGTATCCGGCGCCTCATCGATCAAGGCATTGATGCCTTTAAAGGTGTTTTTTATTTCTATCCCTTTGAGGGAAAGTCGATATGAATGAAAAATTAATAATAATATTCCAAAAAATAAACCTAATATAACAACCCAAACACCTGTCGACAATCTTCCGGTACCAAAGATAGTAGGAGAGCTGCTTGAGCTCTTACGTGATAGCTGAGCATCAACAGAGATATTTTTAAATAAGAAATTTTTAATTGGACTTAAAAAATAGCTACTATTGAATTTACTAGATTCAGATGGATTATATATGATCGTGGTTAAATTATCTGCATGGGGAACGCCATAAGATGATGCAGACGCCGAGTTCTGCTTAGGAACAATAAAAACACTTAAAGCCAGCACCAAAATAATGGCTAGAAAAATAGATCTTAATGCTGGTGCTTGATGGCTAGTTAATCCAGAGTTATTAGACACGGTTTTTTCAACTTTACTAAATTTTCAAATGCATAATATCTAGTATTAATATGCCACAGTAGTTTCACATACCGACCCCTAGGCGTGCTGAAAATAGCATTCATATTACTCTGGTAATTATTAAAAAAATATTACTTAAAATTTTAGGTTGTTTATAAAGCTCTACCGCAGAACCAATTCACTTCAACTTAAAGCAAAATAGTGGCCTGAACGGTTAGTATTTTTAATAAGAGAAACAAGGTGGCTGGGGCGGCAGGGATCGAACCTGCGAATGCTGATACCAAAAACCAGTGCCTTACCGCTTGGCGACGCCCCATCAGGACCTTGTGGAGCGGGTTTAAAGCATATGCGGTGCGCACTGTAAAGACCTTTTCGCCATTGCGCCCACCATATGCGGTTTCCATGGTTTACCTTCCGTAATTTTACGCGAGTACTGATGATAAAAATAAGCAATATTATGCCAAAAGCCTATATGGATTAAGATTTATGAGAATGCCCAAACATCAAAATATCCAACAAAATGCCTTTGACCCTTTGTAAATTCCACCAAGTTGGGTATCCTCTGCTCAAATTGGAATGAGGGACGTATTTTTATGACTATTCTTGTAACTGGTGCCGCCGGTTTTATTGGCTATCATGTTTGCGAACGCTTGTTAGAGCGCGGTGAAGCCGTGGTCGGCATCGATAATCTGAACGACTATTACAGTGTTGAGTTAAAGAAAGCGCGGCTTTCTCGGCTACACCGCCATTCAAACTTTAGTTTTATCAAAGTTGACTTCTCGCACTTTGAGGCCCTGCGCAATGCCCTAAGCTCACTTGGTATAAAACGCGTGATCCATTTGGGGGCACAGGCTGGAGTGCGTTATTCGCTGACCAACCCCTTTGCTTATATGCAGTCCAACCTTGTTGGTCATTTAAACATTATGGAGTTTTGCCGCCACGAGGATACATTCGAGCATATGGTTTATGCCAGTTCCAGCTCGGTCTACGGCGGCAATAAAAAACAACCCTTTTCGGTCGATGACCGGGTTGATAACCCTGTCTCTCTTTATGCTGCAACCAAAAAAGCCGATGAGCTGTTAAGTCAGAGCTATTCCCATATGTATGGCATGCCGCAGACGGGCCTGCGATTCTTCACCGTTTACGGCCCTTGGGGACGGCCCGATATGGCTATGTGGCTCTTCACTGAGGCTATTTTAGCAGGCAAACCAATTACGGTATTTAATCACGGCAATATGCAGCGGGACTTCACCTATATTGACGACATCGTAACCGGTGTTATCGCAGCCTGTGACAATGCGCCCGCAAAAGATGGTACCTTGCATACACCCGGCTCAGAAGCCCCCCACAGGGTCTATAATATCGGCAATAACAATGTTGAAAACCTGATGGATATGATCGGCGTGATTGAGGATGCTCTGGGCATGAAGGCAGAGAAGCAAATGGAACCAATGATGGTCGGTGATGTGCCATCAACCTCGGCGGACATCAGCGCAATTCAGCGCGACTTGGGTTTTGAGCCGACAACGAAAATTGAGGTTGGCATTCCCAAATTCATCGATTGGTATAAATCTTACCACGGTATTTAAGGCAGCTTAGCAATGACTATTACCGGCCTGATATGGAGCTTACTTCAGCCATCAAGCTGGATAGTGTGGCTAGGAGTAGCTGCAATCATCTTGCACTGGCGCGAGAAGGCTATATGGCGAAACCGCGCTGTGGGGTCCCTGCTAGCCTTATTGCTCATAATAGGCATCCTACCCACTGGTCGGTGGCTGCTATGGACGCTGGAGCGCCCTTACCATCATGTGGGAGTTGAAACCCCTGTTAAAGGTATCATTGTGCTCGGTGGGGCAGAGCTGGTCGGCCTTAGCGAAGATTTTGGCCAGGCCATGCCCAATCGCTACGCCCATCGCTGGACCCATGCACTTGCTTTGGCGAACCAATATCCCGCAGCGAAAGTTATTTTCACCGGCGGTATGGTGAAGGATGCGAGCAAATTAACCGAAGCTGGCGTTTTCAAGCAATTCTGGCAGGCGTCTGGTATGCCGTTAGCGCGCCTGACCCTTGAAACCCAAGCCTTCAACAGCGCTAGCAATGCCACAGGTGTAGCGGGCTTAGCAGGCGTGGAAAACGGCGAAGGCTGGTTGCTGGTCACCTCAGCATTTCATATGCCACGTTCACTAGCTAGTTTCCAAGCGGTCGGCTTAACTGCTGTGAAACCATCCCCTGCGGGATTTATTGCGCGCGAGGAACTGCTAGCCAACTGGCCAACGCTCACCATTGGCTCTAACCTGTCGGCCACAGATCTTGCGTTCCACGAATATGTCGGGCTCATCTATTACCGCGTCACCGGCAAAACAGATAGCCTATGGCCAGCTGAGCCGACCAAGTTAGAGCAAGAATAAATTAGAAAATGGCTTAAAATTAAAGCTGCCAACGCCGCCAATCAGCCGGGAATATCTTATCCCGCCACATGGCTTTAATATCAGCAATCAACCCACCGCTTTTCAGCAAGCCACGCAATTGCTCCCCTTGCAAGGCAACATATTCATCGTGGGAAACTGCCGCAATAATCACGTCATAAACCGGGCCGTTCGCGCATTCACTGTCAAGCTCATCCAAAAGTTTTACGCCGTACTCATGCTTGGCTTCTGCAGCATCTGCGTGGGCGTCATGCACATCAACGCTAAAGCCACGCGCTTCAAGTCCGCTAATAACATCAATAACCTTTGAATTGCGCAGGTCGGGAATATTTTCCTTGAACGTAAGACCCAGCATTAATGCCCGGCCACCATTCAGGTTCAGGCTTGCTACCTTCTCAGCGACAAAATCCCCCATCGAATCGTTGGTGTGGCGCCCTGCCAGAATAACCTTGGGGTGGTGGCCTAGTTCCTTGGCGCGGTGCGCGAGATAATAAGGATCAACGCCGATGCAGTGACCACCGACAAGGCCTGGGAAGAAATTCAGGAAATTCCACTTGGTGGCAGCCGCTTCCAGCACATCATAAACGCTCAAGTCCATCTCTTGAAAGACTTTGGCAATCTCATTGACGAAAGCGATGTTAATGTCGCGCTGGGCATTTTCAATAACCTTTGCCGCTTCGGCAGCTTTGATCGATGCCGCACGGAAAACACCGCCGCTTGTCACCGCGCCGTAAATATCGGCCAGTGCCTCGGTTACTTCCGGCGTTTGACCCGCGATAACTTTGGTGATGCGGTCAACCGTATGTTCTTTGTCACCCGGGTTGATGCGCTCTGGTGAATAACCAAGGAAGAAATCAGTACCGCAGGTTAGGCCAGACAGTTCAGCGAGCAACGGCCCGCAGATATCCTCGGTAACACCCGGATAAACCGTGCTTTCATAAACGATGATATCGCCCTTACCAATCATGGGGGCGAGCGTGCGGGTGGCGGCTTTGACGGGGCCAAGGTCAGGCTGATTATTCCCGTCAACCGGTGTTGGTACTGTCACGATATAAACATTACAGTCGGCCACATCTGCGGTGTCACAGGTTAAGCCTAGCGGCGCGCTTTTCATCCGCTCAACATCAACTTCACCCGTGCGGTCATGGCCGATTTTCAGCTCATCCACTCGCCCTCGGTTGATATCAAAACCTAACGTGTTAATCTTGAAAGACATAGCCACGGCGAGCGGCAATCCCACATAGCCCAAACCAACTACTGCCACTTTATAATTGCTTATACCTGCAGCGCCCATAATTTCATCCTTTTTATGGTTAACTTTTCCCGTTTAGAGCACACTAGGTGGCGAAAGTTAATAAATATTTGCCGTAATTTTAAATCGCTTGCAGTTCATCGGCTTTTACCCACCATTTCGGCTGGGTTCTTTGTATTTCTTTCGCTGCATTTTGGGCTTCCTCTAAGCCCGCAAACAAAGCAAAGCATGTGGCCCCGCTGCCTGACATCCGAACTAACTGGCACCCTGCTGCATTTTCAAGAGCTTGTAAAACCTGCGCTATTTCTGGCACTAAGTGGACTGCATGCTCCTCCAAACAATTGTTCGTTTGGTTCAGTAACAGTGGGAGATCCGCCAAGCTGGTGGCTTCAAATTTATGGGTCTTGGCACTAAAAGGCGCTTTGTTTTCTCGAAAAGCCCTAAAAACATCAGCTGTTGCAAGCGCGGTACCCGCATTCACCAGAACAACCCCCATAGCGCTGGGAATTTCTGTCGCCGAAATAACATCGCCAATACCGCGAACAAATTTGGGTGTACCAGAAAGGCATGCCGACACATCTGCACCAAGTTTTAGCGCCAGTGCGGCTAGGGCTTCCCCACTAAGCGAGAGGCCCCATAAAGCACAAAGACCATTGAGGGTCGCCGCCGCGTCCGCAGAGCCACCACCGATACCCGATGCCACCGGTAAATTTTTCACCAAAGTGATGTGAGCGCCCTTGTTAATAGCTGCTGATTTAGCTAAGTCACGGGCCGCCTTCATTACCAGATTATCAGCCATATTCCCGCCGAGCTGAGCCGCAAAAGGTCCAATGATTTCAAGGCTGATATCATCCGCTGGTTTAAGGATAATTCGGTCACCCTGCTTGGTAAAAACAAATAGACTTTCCAGCAGGTGTAGGCCGTCATCCCGCCTGCCGGTGATGTGCAAAAACAAGTTTAACTTAGCGGGTGCAATAACGCTAATAGGCTGGTCAACGGAAGCCCCAACATCATTGCTCATAATCTAGCTATCCTGCTCACTTGCACTTTCTTGCTCAATATCCAGGCCATAAGATAATTTATGCTCAATCGAGGTGCGCTCATCCTCTTCTGGGCCCGATTGCAGCGCATATTGCCACTGGAAACGGGCCTCTAAACGCCGTCCCACTTGCCAATAAGCATCGCCGAGATGGTCATTTATTGTCGCGTCAGAGGGCTCTAGGCGCACCGCCTTTTCAAGCTGCTTGACCGCTTCACTGTAATCGCCAGTTAGATAGTGGACCCAGCCCAAGCTATCAATGATAAAGCCATCATTGGGTCGTTGCTCCACCGCCCGTGCGATCATCGCTTTGGCCTTGTCTTGATGGACATTTTGGTCAATCCAGCTATAGCCTAAATAATTCAAAATAGTAGGGTCGTCTGGCTTCAGTTTCAGCGCTGCCAGCATATCAACCTCAGCCGCTGCCCACTGTCCCATCCGTTCATAACAAACGCCGCGCGCGAACAAGATGAACCAATCATTGGCTCCCGGTTTCTTGTCTCCTAAAACAGCGGTATAAAGCGGCAAGGCTTCGCTGTAGCGTTCTTCGCCGCGATAAAGATCAGCCAGTGCAACATTCAGGTTTCTATCGTCTGCATTATTTGCCAGCAATGCTAAAATATGATCCCTTGCAGCATCAATGTCCCCTCCTTGGCGCAGGGCCTCCACCAATCTAAACTTTGCCGCCATCGCCAACGGACTAGAATCGCCAACGGATGCAAAAGCCTGTGCGGCACCCGTATAATTTTCTACTTTTTCCAAAAGATCACCCAGCATTATATAGCCATCTGGATTGTCTGGAGTGCTGAGCGAGCTTAGCCGTGCATAAAAAATAGCAGCATTAATGGAGCGTCCTTGGCCGAGCTCGGAGGCAAGGCGGAAGAAGAACAGACCTACCGCCCCCATGGGTTCTGCCGCGCGGCTGGTTGGGCCGATGCCCGCATCAATGCGCCGGGCTTCGCGCAGCAAAAAGCCGTTATTATTAAAGCGCTTCAGCTGATCAATAAAAAATATCTTGGCTTCTTGCTTACGTTTCTGGCGGTATAAAAAATCACCATAAGCAACAACCGGCTGAAAAGTTGAAAGTTTGGAACTAGTGACAATTTCTTTATATAGGGCGTCAGCTTCCACCACATCCCCTAAGTAATCCAGCAAATAGGCTTTATGTTCTTTAGCAAGACTTACAAATGCTTTGTTTGAGGCCATCTTTTCGATCGCTAATAAAGCCGCATCTTTGTCCCCTTCACCCGCATGGGACCAAGCTTCCAGTATGGGCGCGAGGACAAAGCCAAAACCGCCCTGCTTGGTACTGACCAGATGGGTCCGCACTTGCTCATAACGGCCATTGCGCAAAGCTGCAAGTTGGTAAACTGTTACTATCAGGCTGCTTGGTGTGGCCTCAGTATCATCAATAATTTGCCGGGATAGTTTGATCGCATTTTCATAATCCCCCGACTGTAACAACTGAGCGAATGCCCGCTCTGACACCAATTGGCTGGAAGGGTCGCGCTTTAAAACCTCAAGATAAAAATCAACAGCGTCTTCATGACGGTCACCCCGCTGGGCAAGGGCACCGGCCATAAAGGCACCGTATGCACCCTCACCGTAAGCATAAGACTGGGCCACATCATCATCGGGTGCACCATTATTGTCAGCATAGGGCGACGCTACTTGGCCAGAGCATGCCACGAGCATCATAGAGGCCGAAACTAGGGCGGCGCTGCCTATAGTTTTTACGTTTTTTGGCAAAAGTTTAATCATCAACAGTTAATTTCCATCCAAATCATATCCAGCAATTATGCTATCTCATTTGTGTCGATTGTGGGGTCACATATTATTGCGTTCCAAAAATAATCACATATTGGGGTAATTGGGGCCGCCCCCACCTTCCGGCACCACCCAAACGATATTTTGGCTATAGTCCTTAATATCACATGTTTTGCAGTGAACACAGTTTTGGGCATTTATTTGCAAATGCTTATCCCCGTCTTCGCCCTCAATAAATTCATAGACCCCAGCCGGGCAAAAGCGTTGCTCAGGTCCGTCGTAATCCGTTAAATTAACGATCAGCGGCACAGTCTCGTCTTTAAGGGTCAGATGTACCGGCTGGTCTTCTTCATGATTAGTGTTCGACAAAAATACCGATGATAATTTATCAAAACTCACCACGCCGTCAGGCTTGGGATACGCAATCGGTGCAGCATCTTTGGCTTTCACCAACGAGAGATTATCCTTGTGGCCATGTTTGAACGTCCACCCAAATAGAAACCCAAGGCCAATAGACTGCAACCACATATCCATGCCCGAATATAGCGTACCGAGGCTCATACCAAATTTGGACAGTGCCGGGCGGGCATTACGCACTTTATGCAGGTCTTTATAGATCCAGCTTGCCTTGAAAGCTTCATCATAAGCACTTAATTGAACATCACCGTTTGACCCGGCTTTGATGGCATCAAAGGCCGCTTCCGCCGCCAGCATGCCAGACTTCATGGCATTATGCGTGCCCTTAATGCGCGGCACATTCACAAAACCCGCCGCACAGCCAATAAGCGCGCCGCCGGGGAAGGAAAGCTTCGGCACCGATTGCAGACCGCCTTCGTTAATAGCCCGCGCCCCATAAGAAACCCGGCGACCGCCCTCTAAGATACTGCGAACAGCCGGGTGGGTCTTAAAGCGTTGCATTTCATCAAAAGGGGAAAGATTTGGGTTTTCATAATCGAGCGTTACGACGAAACCGATGGCAATTTGGTTATTTTCCTGGTGGTAAATAAAGCCACCACCCGCCATATTATCCAGCGGCCACCCTTGGGTATGGATCACTCGGCCTGCCACATGCTTGTCGGGATCTATATCCCAAAGTTCCTTAATGCCGATGCCATATGATTGATGCTGGCAATGCTCCCGCAAGGCAAATTTTTCTTCCAATTGACCTGTGAGAGAGCCCCGGCAACCTTCAGCGAACAAAGTATATTTGGCGTGTAATTCCATGCCCGGCTCATGTCCAGCCTTTGGTTGACCATCGCGGCCAATGCCCATATCACCAGTTGCCACACCCTTCACCCGACCATCATCGTGGTACAGCACCTCTGCGCCCGCAAAGCCGGGGTAAATTTCAACACCCATCGCTTCGGCCTGCTCGGCCAGCCAGCGGCTCAAATTGCCCAGCGACAGGGTATGCATGCCTTTGTTGGACAGTAGCGGCGGCAACATGAAATGAGGGAAACTGCTTTTGCCTGTCTCGCTTAAAATCCAGTGCTGGTTATCACTCACCGCTACGCCCATCGGCGCTCCCTTGTCTTGCCAATCAGGAATCAGCTCGTTTAAGGCTATGAGGTCAACCACCGCGCCGGATAATATATGAGCACCGATCTCGGACCCTTTTTCAATGACGCAGACCATCAGCTCTTGGTCTTGCGCCTGCGCCTGTTGCATCAGACGAATAGCTGCTGACAGGCCTGCTGGACCACCACCAACGATGACCACATCAAATTCCATGGATTCTCTTTCCACGACAAACTCCTTAAACAATTTCCCTAGGCCGCATCTATTATCATGCTTATCACCAGTGCTTTATCCCGCTTGATAACTTTTTGGCACACTTGCTGGGGCCGGTCAAAGGCTAGTTGGTGCTCTGCAACAGTGCCCGGCAAAAATCACTCATTTTTGAGCTTATTTTAAGACTATCTTTCGACATCCCTGCGCGGGATGGCTATAGTGACCTTAAATATGGGTAAAAGATCACAGTAGAGATCACGTTGGAGATCACATTGGCGAACCTTGAGATGGACAGTGCAGCGCTTTTGGCATGGCATGTTGCTATGGGCGTTGATGAAACTATTGACCATGATACGGTCAATCGGTTCGACGCTCCCGTCCAAGAAGCCCAAGCACTTACGGATGAAACCGCCAGCGTAAATGTGCCCAGACAAAATAGCCAAAATGCTCAAAATTCCATGCGGGACGCCACTTCGCCACAAAGTTTTAGCCATATGCCAAAGCCCGTTGCAGCACGGCCAGCACAAGCCGCCACTGGGGCGGGACCAGAAGCAGCGAGCAAAGTAGCGCAGCAATGCAATGATTTGGACGCATTATATCAAGCCCTTGAAAATTTTGATGGTGGCCACTTTAAACGCACGGCCAAAAACACCGTTTTCTCTGACGGCGTGCGGGGCGCTCCGATTATGATAATGGGGGAATCACCCGGTGCGGAAGAGGATGGCAGCGGCAAACCCTTCATTGGGCCGTGGGGCAAATTGCTTGACCGAATGCTGGCTTTCACAAACATGAGCCGCGATGATAATATTTATATTTCCAATTTAGTGCCCTGGCGGCAACTGGGCAGCCGCAAGCCCGGCAAGGATGTTCTCGCCATGTGTTTGCCCTTTGCCCGTCGCCACATTGAACTTGCAAAGCCCCAAATATTATTGATGCTGGGTGCCACATCGGCGCAAACCTTGCTCGACAGTGACAAAGGCATTACCCAACTGCGGGGCCGCTGGCATGAGCTGGACTTTGATGGTCACAAGCTCGCCGCAATCGCCACTTATCACCCAGCTTATTTAATCCGCACACCCGCCCAAAAGGGCCGTGCGTGGCAAGATATTTTATCCGTTAAGGAAAGACTGAACAGTTTTAATGCGTAAATTTTTCTACAGTGTCATCATTGGGCTATTCATCGGCGGGGGTACTGTGTCTGCCGTGGCCGAACCTGCAGTGGTGACGCCGGTTGAACCCACCAAAATGGCCGTTTTAAGCCAAAAAGATTTGGGCCGCTACACCCGCATTTTTGCCTTGCAAGAAAAAGGCAAATGGCAACAAGCAAGCCGATTGATCAAACAATTAGATAATGAGCTGCTGCTGGGTCATGTGCTTTACCAACGTTATATGCATCCGACAAAATATCGCAGTAAATATTCTGAGCTTGCAAGTTGGATGCGGCATTACGCGGACCACCCTGATGCGTGGCGCATTTACCGTTTAGCCCTACGCCGCCGTGGTAAAGCGAGCATGCCACGCCGACCGGTGGCAACCAATTATCCCGGTGTTACGGGCCAAGCGGCCCCTGCTCACCCGGCCCTGCCAAGGCGTAAAGCCAGCCTAAACAAGGTCGTCACCCAGTATAAAAGCCTCATTCGGCGCGAACTACGCCGAGGTAGGCCTGCACGGGCTGAGCGCCGTTTTTGGGCCATGGAGCGCCGCGAGATTTTATCAGAATATGAACGCGCCGGCATTTTAGCCAAAATAGCGGCCTATTATTTCTCTGACGGCGATGATGAAAAGGCCCATGCCTTAGCCGTATTTGGCGCCCGCATCGACGGTGCCAATGTCGCCAGAAACCACTGGCTTGCGGGTATTTCTGCTTGGCGCATGGGCAAATATGATATTGCTGCTGAACAATTCTCAGCCCTTAGTGAAAATAATAGCGCTGACCGGTGGCTGGCCTCCGCTGGTGGTTTTTGGGCCTCAAGAGCATTAAACCAAATCCATGAACCCGCCGCTGCCCGGGAGCAATTGGCCCATGCCAGCCAACACAGGGAAAGCTTTTACGGTCTGCTGGCCGCCAAGCAATTAGGCCTCAACATTCAATTTGATTGGACGCCGCCGGTTTATAGCCCCAAAGCGCATGTCCGCATGATGACCTATCCTGCTGCCGCCCGTGCCATCGCCCTTACCCAAGTTGGCCACACGGCGCTGGCTGACGAAGAATTGCGCCTATTTTGGGGGCGCAAAGGCACCGCAATCCAAAGTGATGTTTTGGCGCTTTCCGTGGCGCTGGGCCTACCTGCCATTCAGCTGCGCATAGGCCGCACGGGTGATACCAGTTCTGGTGCCATGCCGCCTGCGGTGCGCTATCCCCTGCCTAACTGGGAACCTGTTGGCGGTTTTATTTATGACCGGGCCATATTATTCGCATTTGTCCGCCAAGAAAGCAGTTTCAAGGCCCGGGCGAAAAGCAATGTCGGCGGTCATGGCCTCATGCAATTGATGCCCGCCACCGCGTCCTACCTGACCAAAGACCGCAATCTTTACCGTCGGCAACGGGATAAATTATATCTGCCCGAATTTAACATGGCACTCGGCCAGCAATATATCGATTATCTGCTTGATCAGGATTATGTTCAGGCAGACCTATTTTCACTGCTTGCCGCGTATAATGCTGGGCCGGGCAGTTTGATGCGTTGGCAAAAAAATGTTGAATATCACGGCGACCCATTGCTGTTCATTGAGGCAATTCCCTTTTATGAAACCCGGCTTCACATTGAAAAAGTTATGCTGAACCTGTGGCTATACCGCATGCGCCTGGGCCAGGATACACCAACGCTTGAAGCTGTTGCCGCTGGCGCTTGGCCCAATATTGAAATATTAGATACTGAAATAACCGCCGCCGCTAGTCGGTCCCATTTTTCCGGCGCGAAAGCTGCCGCAAAGGATTAAACACCCATGACAACGCTTGACCGACCCTTCATCCCCATTGGAATAGCTGTGTTGACCGTATCAGACAGCCGCACTACTGAAACCGACACCTCAGGTGCCACTTTGATCAAACGATTGGAAGCGGATGGCCATACATTAGCGGCTTATGAGATTGTTAAAGACACTATAGAGGCCATTCAGGCCAAACTAAAAACATGGACCCATGACGACGATATTCAAGTTATTATCGCCACCGGCGGCACTGGGCTGACGGGCCGCGATGTTACACCCGAGGCTTTCGAGCCGCTTTATGACAAAGCCATCCCCGGCTTCGGCGAGCTTTTCCGCATGCTGAGCTATAAGAAAATCGGCACCAGCACCATTCAAAGCCGCACCACGGCGGGCCTGTCTAATGGCACATTAATGTTCGCCCTGCCCGGCAGCACCGGCGCGGTTAAAGACGCGTGGGATGATATTTTAAGCAGCCAGCTTGATAGCCGCTTCGGCCCCTGCAATTTCGTCGATATGATGCCGCGCTATATGGAGAAGTGAGGGCTATGCAGACAACCTTGAAATTTGACCTCTATTCACTCTATAGTATCTAAATACAAGCATTGGGAGGGGTTTATGCAGATTTTTGCATCACTGATAGCTATCTTTTTGACTATCTCATTCACAGCTCATTCGTTCGATAAAGCCGAAGACGCGGCATTAGAAAAAGTGGCCATTAAAACGGCATATGCTGAGTATAAAGCTGCAGTAAAATTAAGAGATTACGAGAATATCTTGAAAACTGCCAAGGCCGTATATGACCTTGGTGACAAACGCTATTCCCCAACATCAAAAAACAGGATCAAATTGACCGATAACTATGTCAACGCACTGCTTATTAATGGTCAACATAAAGAAGCCATAACGTACCTTTCTAAAAAAGTAGAGATTCTCAAACTTCGAGATGGGCCCATGTCCGAGCAGCTTATCGAAACTTACTTCCTAATGGGAGACACATACATTACTTTCTACAAAGAGCGAAAAGCGCTTGATGCATGGTTAAAAGCAATAGAAATATCTGCAAGTTATAAAGATAATTCCGGGCGCACAGGGCGAGTATATCTTGAAGTTGGAAAGAAATTATTCACTAAGGCTAACGGCAGAAAAGCACTGTCATATTTCAAACTAGCCAGAGACATTTTTGAGGCCAATGATGATGTTGCAGGCCTAACGAAGACAAAATTCTGGCT
Organism: Alphaproteobacteria bacterium; assembly: GCA_021774735.1. GTDB lineage: Bacteria > Pseudomonadota > Alphaproteobacteria > Sphingomonadales > Kordiimonadaceae > JAJFIS01. The sequence goes on from JAJFIS010000032.1 coordinate 27,783, forward strand.
TGGAAAGTTTTATCTCGCTAAAAATAAGCTTACAAAATCTGAAGACTATTTCAAACAATCCCTTGAAATGTATGAGAAACATGCACCCGGTAGCGACCCTCTACGAACCAATCATGCCTTCTTAGTTCAAGTGTTGGAAAAGCAAGGCAAGCGCGACGAAGCAACGATACACTGCCAAGCCATCGGCAAAATGGGCGAGCAAAAGCCAAATTCAGAAATGCGCCCTATTTATCTCATGCAACCTGCCTATCCACGACAGGCCAATATAAGCGGCATTGAAGGATGGGCAGAGGTGACATTAACAGTTGACCATAATGGCTTTGTTAAAGACCCTGTTGTAACTGAAACAAAAGGGTCTAACAGTTTTGGCGTTGAGGCTCTAAGAATTATATGTATTAGTTCAGACATGATCTGACAGTCGTTGCAATTAAAAAGGGTTGCAAGGATGTGAGTTACCGATTTTGATGTTGGTGTTGAATCAACCATCAAAACCAAAGAGGTAACTCACATGTTAAATTCTAATGACAGAATCGTTAAACACAAGCTCGGACTTTTAAATTTGGCCGAAGAGCTTGGCAATGT
>JAJFIS010000033.1 GCA_021774735.1 Alphaproteobacteria bacterium
TGGTGTACCCAAGGAGCATTTTGGACTATTTTTGAAGGAATGTGAGTGGCGTTTCAATAACAGTGATCCAGCACTTCAATTAAAAGAATTAAAACAGTGGGTTAAAGAGAAACTGGATTAGTTATCTGGGTCAGCCCCAAAGAATATTTTTACGCAGCTGAATCTTGATCTTCATGTGATTCTTGTGCATCAAAAACATCAAACTCATGCGCAATCGACCATTCGATTAAATGACGGTATATGTCCTCAATCATTTTAACATTGCCTCCAGCCGATTTTGCCGCAGAAATAACCTTGGCTATAACATCTTCAACCCGCCAATCATCTCGCACTGTAGCGCGGTCTGCTTTAAGCTCACCGGCTTGTTCAATATAGTTTAAGCGTTCCAGAAGCAGTGGCACCATCAGCTGGTCCACTCGGTCAATTTCTGTCCTTACTTCCGCCATCGAGCTACATTTTTTCACGCAACTAATCCTTGATCACTTGATCTTCTTGAATTGGTGTCTCTGATGATGCAGTGATACATTTGCTGGCGAGAGGAAGCAAGACCCCTCCACCTTTTACGATAAAACAATTTACACCGTCTTCTTGTAAAACATCACACCTGAATTGGGCATCACTATGCATATCAAAGCCAGACAGCAATAACCTATAGCGCTTGGACCCATCTTCTTGGTCCACTGGCCTGAGGACGGGTGTCAAGTCCGCGCTCGACTGTTCAATGCGCTTATGCAAGCGACACCATTCCTTATCCGCTGATAGCAATGAGCCAACAGAAACCAATTGGATACGATATAAGTCAGCGGCTTCTTCGCTTTCCATGGCTGTAACTTCTTCTGGTTCCGAATTTTCATGCGATGTTTCAATATCCGCCTTAACTGGAGCTGAAATATCATCAGCTGATTCATCATGGTCAGGAGTTTGGGGCTTCCCATCTTCGTTTGAGGGAATGACATTCACGGGAATATCAGCTCCATCGCCGGTAACCTTGTTGTCAGCTCGTGTTTCTGGTGCTGCGGAATCCTCTTTTTCCTCGGACTGGTCAGTTGATGTCGCTTCTATCAACTTAGCAGCTTGAGCGGCCTTTTCAGCTTCAACTCTCTCGTCTTCAGCTTGTTGAATGGTCTTACTTTGTTTCGACACTGGCTCATTGGTATCAGCGACAACCTTGGCGGGGGGCGTTTTGACTGGGAGAGGCTTAACACCTTCTCTTTTTTCGCCTTCTGAAACGCTGGGAACGCCTGAACTAACAGGCTCTGGCTGTGCAACGGCGTCATTCTTTTGTGTTCTATTTGCTCTGTTCAAAACCCCAGCTGGTATTTTGCGCAAAAACACTGCCCTTGCTTTCTCTAAGTCAGTTAAAAGCGGTAAAAGGTTATAAAATAAGGCATTCTCACGAACTTCATCAGGTGTTAAAATAGTTTCAATAATGGATACCGCCGCTTTAGTTTGCCCTGACATGGCATAGATCAGCGCTAAATTTTCTCTCGCATCAGCGCGGGTAGCTGTGCGATTCAAATTTACTTGAATGGCCGAAACAGCAACATCATACCGCCCTGATAAAGCTTGCGATAAAGCATAATTTGTCAATGTCGTCGGTGCATCAGGCTGAATATCAAGGGCATTTAAGTAATAGCCTTGAGCCAGTTCAAACATAGCTTCAATATCATAAGAAAAACCAAAGAGTGTATCAATGCGCACCCTATTGGCGTCTGTGCGATTAAGACTCCCCAAAAGATTCCGTGCTAAACCGCTATCCCCTTCCATAAGATAGACCGAAGTCAGCATTAACTTTACATCATCATTATCAGGCTCTGAGATAAGCGCGGCCTGCAATAAACGCCGTGCTGCACCAAACTCACCTGCATTTGAATATAAGTTGGCGGCACCCATCTTTGGAACAACAGAGGTCGGGTAGGCAGCAATCGCTTGCAAATACATATTTAGGGCATTACCAGGGTCACCGCCTTGCTCAAAGCTGCGGGCAATTTTAGCCATAGCTTCGGGGCCTTTTGATGCAATGCTGTTACGCGCTCTGGCAGAAATAGGACCAGCACTATCATTTGCTCGGCTTCCCCCTGCCGTGGTTTCACACCCTGTTAAAGATAGCTGCATGGAAGCAAGCAATATCATCAGCAAGTAACGCATCATTAGCTATACCCTTCTATAATTCCATCCATGATGAAGGGCTAAATGTGGCTACGCAATGATTTTAACCTTTTTTTTACAAAAAGAATATAGATTAGAGTTAGGTGTAGATTGCAAATGGGTGTAATATCTACATTGAGTTAGGTTTCTATGGGTATTTCAGACATCTTGTCTGATCGGAACCAAGGAGAAATAATATGGATATTCAAGGCGCTAGTGACGCTTCGACGCAAGCAGTATTTGCTGCTGGCCGTACAGGGTCTACGGAATCATCTGCTTCCGAACGTCGTGAAGCTACTGATTCGTCAATCGAGCGGAAAGAGGCTGAGCCTTCTTCTACCGGTAGTGATGTTGGTAACAACGTAGATATCGAAGCCTAAAGATTTAGGTTTTCTCGACTTGTTTTCATAAGCCTGCACACCACGCAGGCTTTAACCGTATTTAAGCCTTAATTTACTTAAAATTTTCCGAAAATATTTGCTAATAATAAATTGAACATAGCCTTTGGCCCTGCCCCATGTGTTGCTAGTTGCTGGTAAGGGTTAAGTGCCCTATTCCTGAGTTGCTTTATATAAGCTTCACTCAATCGGTTAATTGCCAATAGCGGTATAGCATTCTTATCAACGGATTTTCTTTGGACTCGGCTATCATTAATCAAACCTTCCGCCGCATCTAACATTTTATCAACAACATCCCATAATGCAGGCAACATTTCACCCTTAAACACGGTGCTATCATCAATGTCCATTTCTGCAAGTAATTCAGAGGGAAGGTCATTTTGGTTTAACTGAGCCTGAAACCCAATAGCGCGCACTATACCAATTAAACCCCAAGCCGTACCGGACTGTCTTGTCGCTTTTAGGGTATCAATGCTGGGTTCTGACACCAAATATCTCAGGGCAAATTCATGCAAGGCGCCCGCAGTTGCTGAAGTGTAATTGATTAACTGCTCAAGGCTACTGCATGTTGCAACGCTTAGATCATTTTGACGAGCCTTAATCATATCAGTGCAAAGGTTGAAGCTAACAGTGCCTTGTTTTTTTGCCCCAGCCAACGCTTGGCAAATTGGGTGATCTTCCGTTTTGTCGTCTGCCAATTTGTTCAGCGCATTTTGCCACCACTGAAGGCGAATTTCAGCAAGCATAGGGTCACTAACCTGCTCGCGTGTCTTGGCTATTTCTATATTGAAGGCAAAAATGGCCCAAATACCAGCTTGTTTTTCTTCCGGCATGAATAGGCTGAGCAAATAGCGATCATAGTCCTCAGCTTTCACTAACGTCATACAATGTTGATGATAATTTTCTCTATTCATGAAATTTGTCTGCCTTCAGCAGGCTCACGGAAACATCGGCACTTGCTGAAGGCCAGTTCTTTCATCCAAGCCCAGCATCAAGTTCATATTTTGCACCGCTTGACCCGAAGAGCCTTTGACCAAATTATCAATGGTAGCAACTATAATAGCGCGGCCTGTTTGGCGGTCATCAAAGGCGTTCAATACACAACGATTGGATCCCCGTACCATACGGGTGGCCGGAGCGACGTCACCACTTAAAATCTGAATAAATTCATCTTCAGCGTAAATATCCTGCCAAACCTGCTTGATATCAGCGGCTTTTTGACCGTCTGACATCCTTACATATATCGTTTCCAGTTCACCGCGATTCATTGGCACTAAATGCGGGGTGAAACTGATTGTAACCTTTCGACCTGCCGCTAAAGTCAGCTCTTGCTCAATCTCTGGCATGTGACGGTGGTGAGCAATGCCGTATGGATGCATAGCTTCCGCAACTTCTGTATATAAATTGCCTTCTTTTAAGGACCGCCCTGCCCCACTAACACCCGACTTTGCATCAATGATTATATCTTCTGTAGATATAACCTTCGCGTGGAGTAGAGGTACTAATGCCAACAATGCAGCAGTTGGATAACACCCTGGACAGGCGACCAAATGCGCCTTTTTAATATGATTTCGGTAAAGCTCTGGCAAACCGTAGACTGCGCGTGATTGCAAATCTTTCGCGCTATGCTCCCGACCATACCACTGGCTATAAACATTCGGGTCGGTCAGGCGAAAATCGGCGGAAAGATCAATGATTTTTACATCGCCTTGCATCATATCCGCGTAATCAGCGTTCGTTTCTACTATCATTTCATCCAGCAAGCCGTGTCCGGTCGTATGCATCATGCCTTTAATAACTTCTTGGCTCGTGGCGTGGGGCAGTGCACAAAAAACCACATCTAGTTCCACTGCAGGCCATTCAATATCAGATACTGCGATTAAATCGGGCAATCCATAGCCTGCGAGATGCGGAAATACCTCATCTACCGTCATTCCTGCTTTGCGTTCCGCTGTTAACAAGACAATATCAACATTTGGATGACATAGCAGCAAGCGAATTAAATCAGCCCCCGTATAACCACTTGCACCGAGAATGCCCACACGTACCTTTGGGTTTGATTGAGTGCTCATTTGCATTTCCTTACTTCTGCACAATAGTGAATCACTGCTCGCCGCCCTATTCTAACAAGGGACGCATCTATGTCATTGTCAATTATTGTTAAAATCGGAGAATAAAAGAAATAGGATCAAACTAGGTCAGGCGGAAGCTCTGCTAAATGCTCTTCAAGCTCCAAGAAAGCGGGCATCAGGTGGGAAGGTACATTACGGCGGCCAAGCTCAACCGCGATTTGCGGGGCGTTGCCATTCAGGTAAGATATGAGCACAATCTTGATGATTTCCATAAATTGACCGTCTTCGCGCAAAACCTGATTATAGCGTTGCGCAATAGGTGCAACGATCAAATAAGATAGGAAAATACCAAGGAATGTACCAACAAGTGCACTACCAATCATGCCGCCAAGCACTTCAACGGGCTTATTAATTGACCCCATGGTTTTAATGATACCCAGAACCGCCGCCACAATACCAATCGCGGGCAAGCCGTCGGCCATGGTCTGCAAGGCATGTTGATTTTCGTGTTCTTCTTTGTGATGTTTTTCCAAATCCATCACCATGGCATCTTCCATTTGCATGGCATCTTCAAAGGACATGGTCATCATGCGCAAATAGTCAGCAATAAATTCTACAACGTGATGATCCTCAGAAATTTTAGGGAAATGCTGGAATATTTTAGATTCGTGAGGGTCCTCAATATGGGCCTCAACCGCAACAACGCCTTTAGTGCGCATGGTTTTTACTAGCAGGAACAAAAGTGATAGCAGGTCTTTATAGTCTTCTGGCTTCCATTTATTGCCCTTCAAGGCTGCCATGATCCCACCCATCGCACCTTTAAGAACGCCGCTAGAATTGCCGCTAATCATTCCACCCGTTGCACCACCAAAAATCATCATCAGCTCTAAGGGAAGAGCTTTTGTGATCATAACCATCTTACCGCCAGCTAAAACAAAGCCACCGAAGACCATAACCAAAACAACTGCTAAGCCAATAACAACGAACATATATGCCTGATCCGTTCATCAAATTAAAATTAAGCCTGAATAACAAAGGCTATTGTTAACCATGCAAGATGATCAAGCAATAGCTTTAAGAAAACTTTAATTTGAAACTATTTTCAGTCAAGTGTTAAACAGAGATAAACCTTTGTGTACGCTTGGATAACAATAGTTCTCTGCTAACAAACTCGAGGCTGTCGTGGAAGCACATGCATTTATGCCCCAGCATTAACCCTCACTGTCATTAGCAGAGCGAAGATTGTCCAGAAGCATATCAACAGTTAAAAGCTCAGGCAATAATACTGCCTTTTCTGCTCCTTTGGGAAAATATAGATAAAGCGGAACCCCTGCCCGGCCATAGCGGGCCAGAACCTCAGCAATTTCATCATTTTTGTTAGTCCAGTCGCCCTTAAGAATGTGGATGTCATTGTCTAACATAAAATCAACCGTTTCACGGCGTTGCAGAGCTATCTTTTCATTTGCCTTGCAAGTGATGCACCAGTCAGCAGTAAAATAGACAAAGACACGGTTATTGGCAGCCCGAAGCTCAGCCAGTTTCAATTCTGAGAATATCTCACCTTCTATAACCTCTTCAATGGCTAGGTCGCTCTCGCTTGGTGCAGGTTGGTAAGTAAGCCCGACAAAGGTGCCCAACATGATGAGCAAAGAGATAGACCGAAGAATTTTTCCATTACTTTGTTGCCATAGCCAAACACCAAAGCTGATTATAATTAGACCACCCAGTAGAACAAAGCCTGCCGCACCGCCGTCTTGTTGGATAACCACATAAACGAGCCACGCCGCCGTTAAGAACATTGGGAAGGATAGACCTTGCTTTAATTTATCCATCCAAGCACCGGGTCGAGGCAACAAACTGCCAAGTTTAGGCGAAAAGGCTAGCAACAAAAATGGCGCGGCCATACCAAAGCCAAGCGTTACAAAGATCAGCAGTGCGGTTGCTGTTGTTTGAGCGAGAGCGAAACCAAGTGCCGGAGCCATCAAAGGTGCTGTACACGGTGTTGCAACAAGAGTTGCCAAAACACCTGTGAAGAAGGAACCCTTATTGCCGCCCGATGAAGCGAGCTGGCTTCCCGTGGATTCAGCACCAAAGCTTATTTCAAATAGGCCCGCCAAAGAAAGCCCAACCAACAGCATAATTACGGCTAGAAAAGAAACAAAGCCTGCGCTTTGCAATTGAAAGCCCCAGCCTATTGCCTCGCCGCCAGCGCGCAGAAACAGTAATACAGCTGCAATTGCCGCGAAGGAAATAACCACACCCAAAGTATAAGACAAGCCTTCCATACGTCTTGCATAAACACTCAAGCCGCCACTTGATGCTAGTGCCAAGGCTTTCAAGGAAAGAATTGGAAATACACAGGGCATTAAATTAAGAATTAAGCCACCCAAAAATGCTAGCAAAAGCGCTTGCCACACCGGCATGGAAACATCCGTTGCATTTAAAAGTCCAAATTCTCCACTTCCTATGCCGTCAGTAACTTTAACATTTTCAAGGCGGTAACCAGTGCTGGAACCATCAGTGCTGGTTAACAGCAAAATACCATTGCCGCTCGCAGGTGTATCAACACCCTGAGTGCGTATAAATTGCAAGCTAATGCCTGCAGGACTTTTAGCGAAATATTGGTCACTTGTATATTTGGCTATTCCGCTATGGTCTGGAAAGAAATAAGCTGTTTCAATGCTATCTGTTTGCCCCATATCCATAACAACATTCAGCGATGCCCCGGATGTAACAAGTGTTAAACTGGAATCCCAAAAGTTAATCTCAGGTAATACTGCCCGAGCATTGGCAAAAATTTCTGTGTCATCACTGGCAATCGCCCCGTCGCCCACCGGCAGTGAAAGCTCAAATTCTCCGGATTCGATTACGCATGTCTCGGCGCAGACCTGCCATTCAGCTTTTAAGTCAAAGTCTAACGAGCCAGAACGAAGGCTATTCGGCACCAAAATACGTACAAGTAATATGGCGCTTTCATCATAGCCGTAATGGATATTCAGGCCAGATGTAATGGTTTTCGGCGTTGGGTACAGAGGACTTTGGGCTTCAAAGCCTTCGGGTAATTTCCATGTAAGCTTATTCGCCGCAATACCATCACCCGGATTGGTCCATAAACTATGTGATCCTTCAACAGGGTCAATTTTAAACGCCAACCAAAAAGGTTTTCCGGCTGCAATGCTATCCACTTCGCTAACAAGCGTGGCAATGCTATTGTCTTGCTTAACTGTGCTGTGATCTGCTGAATGGGCAGAAAAAGTTAAAAACACACAGGCAAATAAAGTCCGTAAAATCAAAGCGTAATCCCTTGAGTAAATAATTTGCCCGCTTATAACATGCTCCAACGCATGCAGTTATCACATTCTGGTCAGAATTTGATAATCAGATGTGATATTAATTATATCCCCTTATTTGGCAGCATGGACATTATAAGCAGCAGAGGTTAGATAAGCCCAAATGATGTTACAGGTGGACTGAAGCGCATGGTGAAAAAAGTTGCTATTATTGGTGCGGGACCAGCGGGCCTTTCAGCAGCTGAAGCTTTGAGCGATTTTGGGCTCGACATTTCAATCTATGAAGCGATGCCAACTGCGGGCCGCAAACTATTGATGGCGGGCAAAAGTGGCTTGAACATCACCCACAGCGAAGATTTTGATGCCTTTAAAGCACGTTATAATGCCGATGGTACTTACCTGAGCGAAGCCTTAGATGCCTATAGTCCAACCGATATTCGCCTATGGGCTGATGGGCTTGGGGCCAATTCATTCACAGGTTCATCAGGGCGCGTTTTTCCAAAGGCCATGAAAGCAGCACCCTTGCTGCGGGCATGGCTGACGCGGCTTGGCGAAAAGGCCGTTAAAATTCATACCCGTCATCGCTGGACCGGCTGGAATGATGCGGGCCTCCTCACCTTTGAGACAGCTTCTGGCACTATTGAAGTTCAAGCCGATGCCGTTATTCTGGCGCTCGGCGGTGCCAGTTGGCCGCGCCTGGGCTCCAATGCAGCGTGGGTGGATATACTAAAAAACCACGGCGTAAATATTACCCCCTTTGAACCCGCTAATATGGGCTTCAACGTGAACTGGAGCACTATTCACCGGGAGCGCTTCGCGGGGCATCCGGTTAAAAACTGTCGGCTATCATTGGGCGACAAAAGCGTTCAGGGTGACTTTGTCATCAGTGATTACGGCGTTGAAGGCAGCGCAATTTATACTTTATCGCGCCAACTGCGAGCTATGCTCAAGTCATCCACGCCTGCAGAGCTCACTATTGATATGGCCCCTGATGTTTCTCAAGACGCGCTAGTGCAAAAACTTGCTCAGCCGCGCGGCAAGAAATCTATGTCCGATCATATAAGGCGTACCACAGGCATCAAGGGGGTGAAAATGAGCTTATTGCGTGAATGCTTGCCAAAAGACGCATTTGCTCTGCCGGTAACCGTCGCCATGGGCATTAAAGCGTTGCCGATTGATATTGTCAGTCCGCGCCCCGTTGAGGAGGCGATTAGTAGCGCAGGCGGCATTGCATCAACTGCTATGGACAACAACCAAATGCTGACCACCCTGCCCGGTGTGTTTGTCGCCGGTGAAATGTTAAACTGGGAAGCTCCAACCGGTGGCTATCTGCTAACCGCATGCTTTGCACTGGGACGGCAGGCGGGCGAGAATGCTGCAAAATGGCTGAGGGTATAAAGTGGATAATTTTATCAGCTTACTTAAAAAGCGGATGACTTTGCATTAATTCCATCATCACTTTTTGTCCCAATTCCATGCCATAAGCCCTGCCCGCTTTTTCAGCCTCTTTTTCCATTCCATCCATTTTTGGTAAGAGCAATAGCGCAGCTGGAGATTCGGAATCATGGGCAAGGGTCTTTATTTCTTCAAGTGTAAAGACCTTACGCAATTGAACAATCATCAAATTACTAAGGTTAATTTCCAAATCAGTTGTTATCCTAGAAATAAAAACATCAACGAAGTCTTCCACCATGGCTGGCTTTGGATCTTTTCCAGACATTTTCACCGCTTGACCAATTTGCTCAATTAACACACCTCGCTGCTGGGCAAAGGCCTGGTGGAGAGCGGTAATACCTTCATCTAAAGCACCAGATTCGTGAAGAAATACGATGGCTAGCTCTTCAAACTCATCAGCGACAGCAGGACCGGTGATGGACGCAAAACCAACCACATAAATAATAAAAAACTGCTTTAAATACCGCATAATATCTCTCCCAAAATAATTTAACAAAACGAACGGAATGATAAGATAACATTAGGCCTATACGCAAGTCTTCCATTAATAAATCGTTGTGCATCCCCTTGAAAATGGAGCCTTACTTAAAAATAGGATGGGTTTGCATCATCTCCGTGAGAACCTCGACCGCAATGCGCTTGCCCGCTGCCTTCCCTGCAACACCAATCGCCGCAGTAACGCGTTTCATTTTGCGCGCCAAGCTATCAAGTGCAGGCCCCCCTTGCGCATTCTCAAAAGCGGCGAGTTCCTCTGATGTTATGATTTTACGGTACTCCCCCACCATCAGCCCCGGAACATTAGCTTTCATCTGTTTCAGGACGCGGGGCAGATAACTGTTTACAAAGTCCTTAATTTGTCTCCGGCTGACGGACTTCCCTTTTTTCTTAAAATAAGACTTTACCTGCCGCGTGAGTGTCCTCTTGAGGGAACGCTCGCTTTCATCGAGGCCATTTACCGCGGCCTCTATGGCACCTGTCTGGTGCAGGAAGGCCAAGATACGATCATCAAAGTTATCGGCCTTCGATGGTGTAGTCAAAATAATGGCAAGAAAGAAACTTCTGGCAAGAATAAGCATATACGACCCCTAATATTGTTTACCTTCAAGCATGATAGTAAATTCACACTTCATCAAAAGCTCAATTTTGATCCAGCTAACACGGTCAAAGCCCGTAGATATTCAACATCTGATGTTTTCCAAACTCTTTTAGTTCCTACGGTTTCACAGCAAATGACAGCTTGGGGCCTTAGATCTTTATAAATTACATAATCGAGCAGGGATTTGATGTTATTGGGCTCAAAATAGTCCTCAACTAGTTCTTTGGTTTGGTAATTTGTGTAAACATCATCGGCGAGAATACTGATGTTTTCGATAATAGAACTAAAGTATCTTGGATATTGTTGCTTTGTTAATTCAGCGCCTGACATATTTAACTTATGGAATACATCAAAACTATAGGTGCAGGTTATTTTTGAAAGACTATTATCAAACGCCCAAATACTAATTAAAGTAACCTCAAGTTTTTCAACAATATCTTTTGCCATAGCATTGAATATTGTAGATGAGCACAGATTATTTTCTGCGGTGTATATTATATCTTGTAGATTTTTCACCGGTAATATCAGCCCCAAGTGGATAATATTTATAATATAGTAAAACAACACCTATAAATTGTCAAAATAATCTCTTTCACGTGATTATTACTGGATAAGCTAGGGGAATACTCATGGCTTACCATGCCGCTAATCATAAAAAAGGGCCACACCGAGTGCAGCCCTTTTGAATTTTGTAAGCTTTGAAAAGCTTCGCGGATTAACGCTTCGAGAACTGGAAAGAACGACGGGCTTTGGCTCTGCCGTATTTCTTACGTTCCACAACGCGGCTATCGCGGGTTAAGAAGCCAGCAGCTTTCAAGCCACCACGCAGGGTAGGTTCTGCCAGTTGCAGCGCTTTGGAGATGCCATGCTTAACCGCGCCAGCTTGACCGGACAATCCGCCACCTTTAACCGTTGCTATAACGTCATACTGGCCGGTGCGGTCAGAAATGCCGAAAGGTTGGTTAACGATCAAACGCAGAGTAGGACGGGCGAAATATGTTTCTTGGTCCCTGCCATTAACCGTGATCTTGCCTGAACCAGGCTTGATCCATACACGCGCAACGGCGTCTTTACGTTTGCCAGTGGCGTAAGTACGCCCTTGCGCATCACGAACAGGTTCGCGCACAACAGGTGCAGCTTCTCCGACAGCTTCAACAGAAGCAACGCCGGTAATTTCTTTAAGATCTTGCAAATCAGCCATGATGCTTACCTTTTATTCTTTGGGTTCATGCCAGCCACATCCAGAATTGCTGGGGACTGTGCTTCATGGGGGTGCTCGGTGCCAGCATAGATGCGCAGGTTACGCATTTGCTGACTGCCAAGAGGGCCAGAAGGGATCATACGCTTGATCGCACGTTCCAGAACACGCTCAGGGAAACGTCCGTCCAGCTCTTCACCAGCTGTAATTTCCTTGATACCGCCTGGGTGACCAGTGTGACGATAAAATACTTTATCGGTTCGTTTCTTGCCGGTCAGCTTCACTTTTTCTGCGTTAATGATGACAACATGGTCGCCGCAATCCATATGTGGAGTATATGTCACTTTAGTTTTTCCGCGCAGAACATTGGCTACAATCGCAGCAAGGCGGCCAAGCACAACGCCATCAGCGTCGACAATATGCCACTTTTTTTCAATCTCCGACGCTTTTGCCGAATAGGTTTTCATCGTTCAATTCCTTAGAACTAGGCTCAGGCCTTAACAAACGGGGCCTTTCATCCTTGGTGTGGCGCTGGTTATATAGATGTTTTGCATCCTGTCAACAGTCAAAATAACACATAAAACAAAGAATAATACATAAAAACAATGCCTTAGAATATAGGTAATATAATACCCCATAATATTTAGTAATAAATATGCTGGTATTTTCACCGATCAGCCTTAGTTTAAGTTTGAACGACTAATTTAGCACAATCAGTGAATGGAAATGATATGCAAAACCGGCAGATACTTCTTAAATCTCGGCCTGAAGGCTGGGTCACAAACGAAAATTTTGGCATCGACAATTGCGATGTTCCCGAGCTTAGTGAGGGGCAAGTTATGGTGCGGACGGTTTATCTTTCCGTTGACCCATACCTGCGGGGCCGCATGAATGATGCGAAAAGCTATGTCCCTCCTTTTGCCATTGGCGGTCCGATCGATAGCGGCATCGTTGGTCAAGTAATTGAAAGCCGGTTTGAGGGCCTAAGCGAAGGAGATTACGTCCTTGGACGCTTACCTTGGGCGCTCGTCTCCGCGACAAATGGTAAGGAACTGTATAAGTTAGACCCTGACATTGCTCCCCTGTCCTATTATCTTGGTATTTTAGGGATGCCCGGCCAAACCGCATGGGTAGGTCTGAAAGCGATCGGTAACCTGCAAGAAGGCGAAAATGTATTTGTATCGGGCGCGTCTGGTGCAGTTGGCCAAGTCGTTGGTCAAATCGCCAAAAACATGGGTTGCCATGTAGTTGGCAGTGCGGGCGGCGCTGATAAAGTAGCTTATTTACGGGAGTTAGGATTTGACGGCGCTATTGATTATAAAGCGACACCTAATCTGTTTAAAGCTGTTGCAGAATCCTGTCCGAATGGTGTTGATGTTTATTTCGAGAATGTTGGCGGCGATATTTTGGAAGCCGTTATTAATGTGCTCAATTTCAAAGCTCGCATTGCTGTTTGCGGTTATATTTCAGCCTATAACAGCACTCTTGCTGATATGCCCCCCGGTCCGCGTAACCTGCCGATATTAATTGGCCGTGGTGCCCGCATGGAAGGCTTCATTGTCAGCCAATATCCCAAAGAGTGTGCGGAATGGGTTCAAACTGGTGCGCAGTGGCTGAAAGAAGGCAAACTGAAATACCGTGAGACGATTGTTGAGGGCTTAGAAAATGCCCCAAATGCCTTTGTTGATATGCTCAAGGGTAAAAATATGGGCAAAATGATCGTCAAAGTCGCTGACGAGTAAAAATACAAACAGCCCCTCGCTGCATTGAGGGGCTGTTTTTAAAGCTGAGTTTGAATATCACTTTGCACTTTTAGTGCGCTGCACATGCATCAAGTATATTGCCACGGCAAGCACCAGCACACCCCCACCCTGATGCGCTGTACCCCAAGTAACAGGCACCATTTTTACCAAAGCCGTTATCCCAAGGCCGACTTGCAGCATAATAGCAGCAAGCAGGTAGCTGCTCGCTTTTTTAACCGCAGTGGCGGCACGCTTGCGGGCTTTGAAGAATAAAATCAACACCAAGGTGAACAACAGATAGGCCCCAATGCGATGATCAAATTGCACCGTGACACCGTTATCGGTAAAATTGCGCCATATGGGGCTTAACACCAGCATATCCGGCGGCACAAAGCTGCCGTCCATCAGTGGCCAGCTATTATAGAAATAACCAGCTTTCAGGCCTGCGACCAAGGCTCCCATTGCTAATTGCAAAACCAGCAAAAGCATAACCACATGGGTCAAAATCTTTATGGGCTTGGCAATTGTGCTAGGATGAGGTCGAACTAAATCTAAGGCAGTCCAGAAAGTAGCAGAAAACAATAGCAGCGCTAACATAAGATGCGCCGTCAACCGGTAATGGCTCACCTCAGGTTCAGCCACCAAGCCCGACTTGACCATATACCAGCCGAGCAAACCTTGCAGGCCGCCGAGGACAAAAAGCACGACCAAGCGGAGTTTATAGCCTGCCGGAATACGGCCCTTCGCCCAAAAGAAAAGCATTGGCACCAGAAAGGCAACGCCGATTAGACGACCAAGCAGACGGTGTGCCCATTCCCACCAATATATGCCTTTAAATTCAGCGAGGCTCATGCCAATATTTTTTAACTTATATTCGGGTGACGCTTGATAATCAGTAAATTCTTGCAGCCATGCTGCATCGCTAAGCGGTGGCAGAAAACCCGTAACGGGTCGCCAATTCACCATCGAAAGGCCTGATTCCGTCAGCCTTGTGGCCCCGCCAACCATGACCATAGCAAAAACCAAAAAGGCGATGAAGAACAGCCAAGTAGCTACAGCAATTCGATCTTTATCGTTGGTTTGGTTGAAATACAAAGCTGGTCTCTCACTTATTTTTCGCGGCGCTTGCGTCTGCCATCATAAGGATTATCAGTTTTTCTAAAATATACCCTTATCGGCACTGCGGGCATCTCAAAATCCCGACGCAACTCATTTTCCAAATAGCGTTTATAGCTCTCGGGGATATCCGCAGGGCGGTTACAAAACAGCAAGAATGTCGGTGGCCGAGTTTTTATCTGTGCGCCGTAACGCACTTTAATGCGCCGACCAGAAACCGCTGGCGGCGGGTGCTGTTCCATCGTATCCGCCAGCCATTCATTGAAAATTGCTGTCTTGATGCGGGCGTTCCAGGTTTCATAAGTCTCGGCTACCGCTGGCATCAAATACTGGGTACCCTGCCCAGTTAGACCCGATATATTGACAATGCGAATGCCCTTCATCTGCGGAAAAGAACGAGTGAGCGTATCGCGTAATTGCCGCTGGGCTTTCAAGCGATCTTCCACCACGTCCCATTTGTTGAGGGCGATAACCAATGCCCTGCCTTCACGGGCGCAAAGTTCCGCTATTTTTAAATCCTGCTTTTCAATGCCAAGTTCGGCGTCCAACAACAACACCACAACTTCGGCAAATTGAATGGCCCGCAGGCTATCTGCCACTGATAGCTTTTCCAGCTTTTCCGTAATCCGTGCCTTTTTGCGAATACCCGCCGTGTCAAACAGCTTAACCGGCATGTCTTCCCACTGCCAATTAACGGAAATACTATCGCGCGTCAGGCCAGCCTCTTCGCCTGTAATCAAACGGTCGTCACCAATGAGATAATTGATCAGGGTAGATTTGCCTGCATTGGGCCGGCCAACAATTGCCAGCCGCAATGGCCTATCATCACTGATGTCTTCTTGGGTGTCTTCAAACTCAAAGTCCAAGTCGCCCTCTTCCGGGTCACCGTCACGGCGATTAGATAATTTCTCGCCCCCGTCATCCTCACCTGCGTATGGGTCTATACCAGCCCCTTGCAGGCCTTCCACCATTTGCTGGTACAAATCAGCCAAACCTTCACCGTGCTCCGCTGACAGGGGTATGGGATCACCGAGCCCAAGGCCGTAAGCCTCATAAATGCCATCAACATGGAATTTACCTTCACATTTATTAGCAGCCAAAATGACAGGCTTTTTCATTTTACGAAGGATAGCAGCGAAATGCTCATCCAATGGCGTAATGCCGGCGCGGGCATCATATAGCATCAGGATAATATCAGCTTCTTCCATCCCAACTTCGGTCTGGCGGCGCATACGCCCTGATAGGCTTTCAATGTCACCCTCTTCAAAGCCGGCAGTGTCAAATATTGTGAACTTCAGATCAGATAGCGTTGCTTCACCTTCCCGGCGGTCACGGGTAACGCCCGGCGTATCGTCAACGATAGCCAGTTTCTTACCCGCCAATCGGTTAAAAAGTGTTGATTTGCCCACATTGGGGCGCCCAACAATAGCTAGGGTAAAGGTCATCTCATTCTCTCATTAAGCGCTTGGTGCTTATCGGTAAGCAACCAAGTTTCCGCTGTCATCAAGATAAACAAGCGTATTGTCAACAACTATCGGTGCTGTTGAAGAACCATTTGCTAGTTTTTCAGCTGAAAGCACTTCACCGGTATAGGGTGATATAGACAGCATATACCCATGCGATGAAGTAACTAGCAGACGGTCACCCGCTAATATTGGGCCATTCCATTTGATCAGGCCTCGACGTTTATCTTGATCTTCAAAGCGTTGCACTTGGGTTACCCAGCGGATGCGGCCATCGCTAAGCTGAATGCAGGCGATCTCACCTTCAATTGTAACCACAAAGGCATAATTACCTGCAATGAGAGGTGTTGTAACACTGGCAACATCGCCTTCCCATGATCGCTCACCCGTGCGCATATCAATCGCGACCATCCGCCCAGCATGAGAAACAGCATAAGCACGACCACGGTCAATAACCGGGTGACCATCCACGTCTGCCAGTGAGGCAAGAGGCGTTAAGCGCTTAGAACTGGTCAGCGAATCTTGCCAC
The DNA here is from genome assembly GCA_021774735.1 of Alphaproteobacteria bacterium. GTDB lineage: Bacteria > Pseudomonadota > Alphaproteobacteria > Sphingomonadales > Kordiimonadaceae > JAJFIS01. Next base: position 16,508 of record JAJFIS010000033.1, read on the forward strand.
AAAACCCGTCCATTGGACGTTACCATGGCGATAAGTTCACCGCTAGACAGGGCAAGCAAGACAACACCTGCATCCACGGCAGGGGATGCTGCGCCAAGCATACTGGCGGTTTCTGTAATGCCTACTTGATCCCATACTTCTTCACCAGTATCGGCATTTAATACAATAATCTGGTTATCTTGGGTAATGGTAAAAACCTTACCTTCAGCAACAGTTGGGGCACCGCGCAGGGGTATTTTGCCCGCATGGCGCCACATTTCACGGCCATTGTCAGCGTCCAGCGCCACAGTAAAGCCATAGCCGGTTGTGGCGTAGACGGTACCATTGTCATAGGCGAGGCCACCACCATAACCCACTTTGCTACGTTCATCAGGGTCATCAAGGGTTACTGACCAACGTGTGCCACCACTTGCCAATGTAACCGCAGAAACCTGTGCATTAACGTCCATAGCATAAACAACACCACCCGCCGAAATGGGGCCTGAAACCATACGTCTGTATTTCGTATTGCCGTCACCAATGCTGGTTGACCATGACTTGGACAGCCGGTCACCAATGGTCAGATGGTAAATCGCATGCGTAGCGTTACCGCCTGCTTGGGTCCAGCTTTGGTTCGTATAAGCCCTAGGCAGTCGAACAGCTTGACCCGCAATAACAGCGTCCGCCTCTAAAATACGCGAAGAACTTAAAATCTCTAGCCGGTCTTTGCCTTCATCATCATAGGCATTTTTGTCTTTACCAGAGCCCTTAAACCATGAACATCCAGCCAAAACCAGCACCAGAGAAATAGTTACAAAGCCACGTAGAACTGAACTTGCTGACATATTCATCATTGGTTGCCCTCGCTTATAGTTGAACTGGTAGCATTTGTATCATCTGCCACGACACCCTCAGCTGCGGTTTCAGCTTTTACTCGGGCTTCCACATAAGCCAGCATTTTACTTGCTCGCTCACTGATAGTTGCTGGTACATCTGTTGCTAGGGCGAGCGAAGTATATTTCGCCATAGCGTCATCCAACAGGCCCTCTTCCACGTCAATCAGCGCCAGAAGTTCTGTTGCTGAATGGTGCCAAGGTTTGCCAATACCACTAAGCAGACTTAACCTTCCGCGCGCTGCTGCATAGTCAGACTTTTGCACATAGATCATTGCTGTTTGTATTTGCGCAAGCCCCTTCAGGTCTGGGTCGCCGCCCGCTTGCGCTGCAATAGCGTCAAAGGCTGCGATAGCGCCGTCCATGTCACCCGCATCCAATTTTGCTGCTGCTAATTGCATACCCGCTAGGCTGCCATAGCCACCTTTTAAGGCGCTAACGCCGTCAGTCCATATAACCACCGGATCCTTTGCGGCATCTTTTGCTGCGTCAACCACTGCTTGGTAGGTCGTGCTGGCTTCTTCTTGTGTGGTTTTAAGATACTCGTCCCAGCCTTGCCTTCCGGCCACCACCAAAACGACCGTCACAGCTACACCGATTATATATTTGCCGTAAGATTTCCATAGCGCTGTCAGCTGCTCTTTGCGCAGCTCATCGTCAACCTCTTGGATCATTGCGTCATTATTAGGGTCTGACACCTGTTAACTCCTAAATATTATTCTTAGCGAATTTTCTTCTAATTTGGCCGGTACCATAGACAAAGGTCTTGTGCAAAGCAAACACGAAGGCAGCATTTATACGCTTATTTGCATTAGTTTTTGCGGCAAAATTCAGGCAAGGCCATTTTGAAGGCAAATTTAATTCTTTTTCATCTTATATGTATGGTCATCACTGGGGAATTTACGGGCGCGAACATCCGCTGCATATTGCTCAATTGCGGCCGCGATACCCGTGCCAATTTCGGCGTAACGCTTGACAAATTTCGGGTTGAAAGAAAATAAACCAAGCATATCTTCGGTGACCAATATTTGACCGTCGCACTCAGCCGATGCCCCAATACCAATGATTGGGTTGGAAACTTCCTTGCTTAATTTGACCGCCAAAGGCTCTGCCACCCCTTCCAAAACTGTTGCAAAAGCGCCCGCCGCTGCGATTGCGTGGGCATCATCAATGATAGGCTGCCATTCATCTTCACTGCGCCCGTGGGCACCGTAACCCCCATAAACATTCACGCTTTGTGGCCTAAGCCCCACATGGCCAAGCACCGGAATACCGCGCTCGACGAGAAACTTGACGGTGTCCGCCATCTCTTTGCCGCCTTCCAGCTTAACTGCACCGGCACCGGTTTCTTGCAAAACGCGGGCGCAATTCCGGAAGGCTTGCTCACGAGATTCTTCATAAGTGCCAAAGGGCATATCCATAACCACCAAGGCCTTACGCGCCCCCCGCATAACCGCTTTACCGTGTGCAATCATCATATCCAGCGTAACGCCCACAGTGGATTCCATACCGTAAAGCACCATACCAACCGAATCACCAACCAACAGAAAATCGCAGTAGTCATCAAGTCGCGCCGCCATGGGGGTAATATAAGCGGTCAGCGATACAATAGGCTCCTTGCCTTTGCGCAGGGCTATGTCGCGCGCGGTACGACGGCGCACAACAGGCGATAACTTGATATCTTCATTTTTATTGGTCGTTGACATAAGGGCTTCCTAGTCGAATTACAGAATATTCCCTCCCCTGTAACATGAGGGCCCAAGCGAGACAACGCACTAACGACAAGTTGATAGTTTAGCTGGACGAGGAAGGGACGCTGACCAGAACTCCGTCGCCGTCATAAGTGCGGCCTGTGACCAGCATATACATGACATAAAGCGAATGAAGGGCATCCAAAACAAGCAGGAAAATACCCAACATCACCAAGTTTGGTTCTTGGGCGGAAAATATTAGGTAAAAACTGCTGATGAATAAGCCGAGATCAATAAGACCATGCAACCAGTTTTTCAGATAAAAATGATGTAGGCCTAACACCCCAAAAACGCCACACAGGCTAAGCGCAACACCAAAGCTTTTATTGCTCATAGGCGGCGCGATTGAGGCAAATTCATATCCACAATTACGACATGAAGGCCGGCCATATATAACCTCAGCGCCACATGCCCGACAAAATTTATCTGCCATTATCACATCTCCTGCTCATGCGAACAAAAGGGGCCTAAACCCCTTTTATAATCATATTCTCGAAATATTTAAGACTTGATTGGCTTGCCTTCACCGTCGGTGAAGTTGCCAATAGCAATGACGATAAAGTCAATCAACGTCCAAATTCCAAGGCCGCCCAATGTTAGCAGCATTAAAATTCCTGTACCAATCTTACCAACAAAAAAGCGGTGAACACCAATTCCACCTAGGAAAAAGCACAGTAATAATGTTGCAACATAGCTTTTTTCTGACCGGTCACCCATCTGCGGTGCGCCGCAATTCGGACAAGCCGCTGCATTTTCTGCAACTTCTTTTCCGCAAGCCGTACAATGAACCATTGTCATAAAATAACCCCTCTCTATATTTAAAAAAATAGACTGCCGCACGAGGCTGTTGAAATCAACAAGTTTCGAATTCTATGTTGGTCATGCGACGGCTAAATTCTATGAAATATGGTAGTTTTTCTTATCGAGCAGAAAAACAAGATTGCCATTGTTAAGGGCCGACTGCTTGACAGCCCCTATCTTTTCGGTAGCCTTTTGCGAGCGAATATTATCCTCCCCAATATCGAAATAGACCTTGTCCAAATATAGAAAAATATACTCTAATAATAGCTGCTTAATCTGCCCATTAGTCGGCGTTCCCCAATGATCACGGCTAATGAACGTGAAGCCAAGTCGAACCGACCTATTCTTTTCATCAAACCCATAGTGAGCTGGTCCTAAAAAACTGTACAGTCTGCTAAGGTGTATCCGACCATTGAATCGGAGACATAAAATGACAAAACGACGCACACTTACGACCGCCTTTAAGAAGAAAGTAGCGCTAGCTGCTTTGCGCGGTGATAAAAGCATTCAAGAGTTGGGGGCTCATTATGAGGTCCATCCCCAGCAGATCAGCACATGGAAGCGCCAGGTGATTGATAGTCTAGACAGTGTATTTGATAGCAAGTCTGACAAACGTAAACGTGATGTTGACGCAGAGGTTAAGGACCTGCACGCTAAGATAGGGGAGCTGACTATGGTCAACAGTTTTTTGGAAAGCGTACTGAAGAAATGAGTCATAGTGAGCGCAAAGCGATGGTGAAGTCTGTGCCTGATGGCCTCAGCATAGCCAAGCAGTGTAAGGTTCTGCGTATCAGCCGCAGCAGTTTTTATTACCAGCCTAAAGCAGCGTCCGCTGAGACACTGGCTATCATGAACCGCATGGATGCGCTATTTATGGCTTATCCTTTCTTTGGAAGCAGGCAAATAACGAATTGCTTGCAGCGAGAAGGCATCTCTATCGGCAGGCACCGTGTGCGGCGTCTGATGCGGGTTATGGGTCTACAGGCGATCTACCGCAAGCCGCGAACCAGTGACCCTCATCCCCAGCATAAGATTTACCCGTACCTTCTGCGGAAGTTGCCCATCACCAAGGCTAATCACGTCTGGTGCGCGGACATCACGTATATTCCGATGCAGAAAGGCTTTCTTTATCTGGTTGCGGTGATGGATTGGGCGACAAGGCATGTGCTGTCTTGGCGCCTGTCTAACACCATGGATGCTGACTTTTGCGTTGAGGCGCTCAAAGAGGCAATTGATACATATGGTCCGCCAAAGATATTTAATACTGATCAAGGAAGTCAGTTTACCTGCGGCGCTTTTATTGAGGTTCTGACGGATGCAGAGGTGGCTATATCAATGGATGGGCGCGGTCGCTACCTTGACAATATCTTTATTGAGCGCCTATGGCGCAGCCTCAAATATGAAGCCATTTACCTCACCGAAATGAGTGATGGCTTCAAGGCAAGACGCGTGATTGACGACTGGATGAAATTTTATAATACGGTTCGTCCGCATTCATCGCTTGACGGAGCCACCCCGCATGAGGCTTACTGGCAATCACGAAACGAGATTGAAATACTAGAACTGGCAGCATAACATAAAATGGATACACCTTAATTTAGCTGCCAACCTGTCCAAACAAACAGGACCACCTCACATCTAGGGCAGTCTAATTCATATAAGTTATTAAAATATAAACTCGGCTTGGTTTGGCCGAAGGTGTTAGGTATTTCAAAATGGAGCAATTTGGGAGTTAACTAAAGAGAGCTTGACCTCAACTTTAGGGTTTATTTTAAGTGGCTACTAAGCGCGGGTTATTAACAAGCCATTTTTTGGGTTTCAGCGCCAAGGTTGGCGTAGAGGAAGGTTCTTACGTCGGCAAAATGGTCAGTGTCATCAGCGTGTAGGCGCACTTGTGACCATGTTTCGTCGCCAATGCTTGCCCCTTGGGGGATGAAAGCAATGTGTGGGCGGCGATATTGACGCGCAAGGGCAAGCTCACCTGCAGTGCCTTTGCAGCCCGGCAGGAAGATAATGACGTTTGATGTCAGCACATTAATATGATTGCGGCTGGTAATATCGGTTGGGGTATCACCAATGGTTAAATGGGTCATGATGGGCATTTCAACATAGTCATTCGGGTAATCGGCTCGCACTTCATTACCGCAGAGGGTCTCACTTGGAATAATACCGAGCGATAGCCCCTTGCGATTTGTGGTCTCAACAAAGGCTTTTGCTGTAACTTCCATAAGTCCTTTGCCGCCGCCGGTTAGCAAGTGCCAACCTTCTTCAGCAATAAATTTGCCTATTTCTTCTGCTCGCTCGCTATATTGGGTACTTGTTCCAGACCCCATGACACCAACAATGGGTCTCCGCCATACACTCATAATTTGTCCCGTAATCTTCACTTTTATATATAGTTAATATCTTAGGCTGAAAACTGAATTGAATCCAAGTCCGCAACTTTATTATTCGCAGATTTTCAACCTTTTCCCATGCTTTCCATTGTAATTATAGCGCACCAGCATTAAGTAGCGATTAACGAGAAGAATAATTGTGTGATAATTATCGGTTGTAGGAGTTTTTGGTGCAGGAAGGCCGCGAATCAGTGAAAAAGAAATTAGGATTGGCACTTGGCGGCGGCGCGGGGCTTGGCTGGGCTCATATTGGGGTCATCCAGCGCTTGCAAGAAGAAGGCATTGCCCCTGATGTGATCTCCGGCTGTTCCATTGGTTCTATCGTTGGTGCCTGCTATGCTGCACAGCGGATGGATGACCTCGAAGATATAGCCCGCTCGATAAAGTTAAAAGACATGCTCTCAATGGCCGAATTTGGCTGGGGCAAAGGTGCGGTGCTGGGTGGCAGTAAGATTGAAAAGATTCTAAGGGATCATTTTCATCATGACTTGATTGAGCAAATGCTCATTCCCTTCGGTGCGGTGGCCGCTGACCTTTATGATGGTAAGGCGCGTAACTTTACCAGCGGTGAGGTGGTGCATGCCTTGCGCGCAAGCAGTGCAGTTCCCGGGATATTAGAGCCGGTTATTGACCGTGATACTGGTCATTTTCTCGTGGACGGCGGCACTGTGGAGCCTGTACCGGTGAAGTTATGCCGTGAACTTGGCGCCGATGTGGTGATCGCAGTTGACCTGCAAGGGGACTATACCGCGCGCGTTGAAAACCTTGGTATTAGCGAAGATAAGGCGAAATATATTGGCAAGTCGGTGCGTATTGCCCGCGCGAGCTTGAGCTTAACTTTGCATGCGCTGGGGCAAGCCAAAATGAAGATGGACGGTGCAGATATTATTATAACGCCAAAACTTGGCCATGTGGACGCGGTAGATTTCACCCGTGCGGACGAGCTTATTGATATTGGTTGGCAGTCAGCAAATGTTGCTATGGATGGAATTGTCGAGCAATTAGAAGCGGCAATGGCTGCCTAACTGCAATAGATTAAAGCTGCCGCGCAATCACAAGGCGCTGAATATCGCTGGTGCCCTCATAAATTTGGCAGACGCGCACATCGCGGTATATTTTCTCGACCGGATATTCGCTTAAATAACCATAGCCACCAAGGGTTTGGATGGCGGCTGAGCATATATCTTCTGCGGTTTCAGACGCGAAAAGCTTAGCCATGCAGGCTTCTTTCAAGCAGGGTTTACCAGCATCTTTTAACTGTGCAGCATTTATCACCATCAATTCAGCGGCTTCCAGTTTTGTCGCCATGTCCGCAAGGCGAAAGCCCACCGCTTGGTGCTGCATGATGGGTTTATCGAATGTGATGCGTTCTTTGGCGTAGCTGATGGCATAATCAAGCGCGGCGCGGGCCATACCAACCGACTGAGCCGCGATGCCTATGCGGCCACTTTCCAAATTCATCAGGGCAATTTTATAACCTTCGCCCTCAGTGCCAAGCAGGCAGGAGCTATCAATTTCCATGTCTTGGAAGGTAATTTGGCAAGTGTCCGAGCTTTTCTGGCCGAGCTTTTCTTCCGTTACTGCGACGATATAGCCCTTGGTGTCGGTGGGAACCAAGAAGGCTGAAATGCCTTTTTTGCCAGCATCCGGGTCGGTAACGGCAAAGACAATGGCAACACTGGCGATACGGCCGGAGGTGATGAATTGCTTGGTGCCGTTTAAAACCCACCCGCTATTGGTACGCTCGGCTCTGGTTTTTAAATCTGAGGCATCAGAGCCAGCTTGGGGTTCGGTTAAGCAGAAAGCACCAATCATCTCACCGCGAGCAAGGGATTTTAGATATGTTTCGCGCTGTTCATCGCTGCCGCAGCCGAGAATAGCCGCACAAACGGGGGCGTTGTTGACACTCATTAGGGTGGACAAGCCACCATCACCACCGGCGATTTCCATCAGGGCAAGTGCATAGGAGACATAGTCGGTGCCAGCGCCGTCCCATTGCTCGGGCACCGTCATGCCCATCAGGCCAAGCGCCCCCATTTGGTTAAGGAATTCCGTTGGTATTTGGCCCGCTTTTTCCCATTCTTTGGCTTTTGGGGCAATTTCGTCACGGGCAAAAGCCCGTGCCATATCGCGAATCATCACCTGTTCTTCGCTTAATTGCATTGCATCTATCCTAATCTAGCATTTCGATGCACATGGCAGTGGCTTCACCGCCGCCAATGCAGAGGGTGCCGAGACCTTTTTTAAGGCCGCGAGTGCGCAGTGCGTTGATGAGGGTTACCATTATACGCGCACCAGAGGCTCCGATGGGGTGACCAAGCGCACAAGCGCCGCCGTTTACATTCACTTTGGCGTGGTCGAGGCCAAATTCTCGCATCGCAGCCATGGCGACAACGGCGAAAGCTTCATTCACTTCGAACAGGTCAATATCATCCACGGTCCAGCCTGCTTTATCGAGCACCTTGGTAATAGCTTTCACGGGGGCCGTGGTGAACCATTCAGGCGCTTGGGCGTGGGTTGCTTGGGCGCGGATAACGGCGATAGGCTTCAAGCCCTGCGCTTCAGCGTCTGCGCGCCGCATCATAACCAGTGCAGCAGCCCCGTCTGATATGGAGCTGGCATTTGCCGCTGTGATAGAGCCATCCTTTTTGAAAGCAGGGCGAAGGGTTGGTATTTTGTCAAAGCGGGCTTTGCCGGGTTGCTCGTCGGTATCAATCATAGTGTCGCCGCGCCGTGATTTGATGGTCACAGGGGCAATTTCATCCTTGAAGTCGCCGTCTGCGATGGCCCGTTGGGCGCGCTTTAACGATTCGATAGCGTAAGCGTCTTGTTCTTCGCGGGTGAACTGGTAATGTTCGGCGCAATTTTCGGCGTAAACCCCCATAGGCTCACCGCCATAAGCATCGGTTAGGCCGTCGTAGGCCATCGAATCTATCAGCTGTGTCGAGCCATATTTTACGCCGGTGCGGCTGGCTGGCATTACGTGTGGTGCAAGGGTCATGCTTTCCATGCCGCCTGCAATAACCATGTCGGCGCTACCCGCAGCCAGCGCATCACGGGCTTGCATCATGGCTTTCATGCCGGAGCCACACATTTTATTAATTGTAACAGCACCGGTTTTATCCTTTAGGCCTGCTTTGCGCATGGCTTGGCGCGCTGGTGCTTGGCCTTGGCCCGCTGGCAGGCAACAGCCCATAATGGCTTCATCAATTTTGCCCACGTCAATACCAGCATCTTCAACCGCAGCTTTGATGGCAGTGGCACCCAAATCTGAGGCGGTAACTGTGGCAAAGTCTCCAAGAAGTCCAGCCATTGGTGTGCGCGCCATGCCGACGATTACAACAGAATTTTGTTCCATTTTTCTCTCCAAGGTTTAGATCAATGCGAAGGCATCAGATTTTTTTTATAATATGAAGGTTGATTTAATGCAGAAAAGGGTGTTTTACAAGCTGTGTTGCACCAAATTAGGTCTACAAAATATAACCTTTAGCAAATTAGGGCTTTGACAATGAATACACGTATCGGATTTTTTCTAATGATCGGGCTTTTTGTAGGATTTTTAATAGGCGTTTTAACCACCATAGTTACAATGATTTTTGGCACTTTATTAGGTGGTGCCATTGGTTTTGCTCTTGGTTTTATGCTCGATAAAAAAGCCAGTGGTGATAGCGAGCCAGACGCTTAAGCTTCCTCTTTCTTTTCATTTGCGATAGCCAATTGCTTTTCGCGCCATTCGGCTTTGATCATATCAGAGGTCATGCGACTGCCATCGGGTGTCCACCCCGGAGGCGCGAGAGCATAAAGCATAACTTCCTTCAAGTTTTTGGCATGGCGCCAATCTTTGAAAATAGCGACCCACTCATGAAGCGCTACCCGAATAGGGTTAAAGGTGCCCAGATTGCTCACCAAGCCATAGCGGCATGGGTTGCTTTTATCTTCAGGTACAAAAGTGCCAAATAATTTATCCCATACGATAAATACGCCAGCATAATTGGCGTCTAAATACTCTGGATTGGTCGAATGGTGCACCCGGTGATGACTGGGCGTATTCATAATGGCTTCAAACCAATTTGGGCATTTATCGATCGCTTCGGTGTGGAACCAAAATTGATAAATAAGATTTAAGGCATGCATGAAAAATACAATGAAGGGATGAAAGCCCAGTAAATACAATGGCATATAAACTACAAAGCCCATTGAAATTGGCCCGGTCCAAGTTTGGCGCAGGGCCGTGGAAAGATTATAATGCTGGGATGAATGATGGATCACATGCGAGGCCCAAAACCAACGAATGCGGTGGCCGAAACGATGGATCCAATAATAAAAAAAGTCGGTCATGATGAAGGCGACAATTAAGGTCAGCCAGCCAGAACCAAGATCAAAAAGTCTAAAATTCTCATACAGATAGAGCGATGAACCTACAACAATCACGCCGAAAAGAGCAGGAAATATTGTGCTTCCGAGGCCCATTATCAGCGATGTGGCGGTGTCTTTAGCATCATAAACAACACTACCATTTCGCCGACCTAAGAACATTTCTAAGATGATCAAGGCGATAAAAAAGGGCGCGGCAAAATCAAGTATATTTTGGGGTAAGTCAGGCATTTTGTACTTCTTTGTTTTGCGCATGCAGTATTGCATCTGAGGCAAGCCCTGCGATAACCTGGCGGTCACTTAGGCTATCTAGGGTGAAGGTAATTTGGGGCATGGTGAAATCATTTAAGGTAAGCGCTATGTTGTTGTCGTTAACCAGTGCTCCTGAGACATCAGACCTTGGTATTCGGCGAACAGTTAACCGATCCCCCATAAGATAGACTAGACCCAGATAATGGCTATCCTCCAGCAAAAACAGACAGGCCCCTGCATCATTGCTGACGATGGTCTGTGAAATTTTATCATCAGGGTTTTCGTGGGTGTAGCGACGCAGCGCATGTTCCTTAGACAGAGCTGATCTGCTTGGCCATAAATATTTCGCCATGACCACCAGCAATGCAATGCCTAATATTGAACCTGCAAGAATAAGAAGTTTTGCCATATTTTTATCGCACCTATTTTTTATGAAGCTATCATGCGTTTTTTTAACGGTACTTGCCAGTCCATAATAGTACGAATTTATGCTATGGGAAAATTGATATTAAACAAGTTATGATCACGCTTTATAAATTTCGCTATAGGAAGTAATTATGCTAGGGCAGAGATATTTAAAATATATAGTCATTTCAATGATGGTGCTTATAACGAGCAATCATTCTCTTCCTCGTGGGATAGCACAAGAAATGACCAAGCAGGAAACAAAAATGATCATCATTGCCCACCGGGGAGCGAGCGGTCTGTTGCCTGAACATACGCTGGCGGCGTACCAACTGGCAGTGGAACAAGGTGCCGATTTTATTGAGCCGGATGTTGTCTTTACCAAGGACGGTATCGCAGTGGCGCGGCATGATGTCTATCTGTCCGGTTCAACCGATGTGGCGTCTCATCCAGAATTTGCTGATCGTAAACGAGAGTTCCTAGGTAAGACCGATTGGTTTATCTTTGATTTTACGCTGGCGGAAGTTAAAAGCTTGCGCGCTGTGCAGCCAAGGGAAGGACGCAGTAAAGACCATGACGGCCTGCACACAGTGTTAACTTTGGATGAAATTATTGCGCTTGTTGCTGAATTTGCAGCCGTTGGCCGCATAGTTGGCATTTACCCAGAACTTAAACACCCGACGGCTTTCGCCCAAGCAGGTATAAACCCAGCGGGGGTGTTGTTGAAGGCAGTTGATGGTTTGCTGCAAAAATACCCTAATATTCCCGTTTATATCCAGTGTTTCGATCATGCCTATTTAGCCGCCATGAAAAAACAAACAAATTATCCGCTGATCGCCTTAATCGATAGTGCGCGAGATGATGGTGGCAAGGCGCTGTATAGCCCTGCTGTGCCGCTGGATAATGTTAAACAGTTCGCGGGAGTTGGTATCAACAAGCTGTTGTTGGCCACTGCGCAAGGGAGTCCGTCGAATATTGTGGCACGGGCACATGCTTTGGGGTTAAAGGTGCATGTTTGGACTGTTCGTGATGACGCGCTGCCACCAATGTTTGCAACCGTTGAGGCGGAGTTGGCAGCGATTTCTTCGATGGGTGTTGACGGAGTTTTTACTGACTTTACTCAGTCGGCGGTGGCATTGCTGCATCCAGAAAAACTCAAATAAAAGGGACCGCCAAAGCAGTCCCTTATCAACTTAAACCATATACCGTCAATTTAACGGGAAGGGCTTATCTTCGGTCTTGTAGGACAAGAAATTCAAAGTATCGACCAACCATTTAGCAGTCCAGCTAATCCAGCCAGTAATTTCGCTGCTAGGCTTGCTGGTTAACGCTGCAAGGATGAATTGGATAAGCACTAATAATAGTACAACTTGAATGGCAAATGAGGCAATGAGACTGAAGACAATCATAAAAAGCCCGCGTACAACAATTTCGCCCCAGTTACGGTTTTTCAACTCATCAATAAAGTCATTACTTTCTTGATTTGAAGCTTCTGATATTTTAGGGCTTTCTGTATGGGCACTCATGGTTTTTTCCTCTGGTTTTGCTGTCGCCTTTTTTGTGGATTCGGACTTTTGCGTCGGTTTTTTTGGTTTAGCTGCTGTCTTTTGGTTGGGCTTTTTCGTCGTAGCTTTCGCAGCTGCTTTTTTCATAGCAGGCTTTTTCACCGCAGCTTTTTTTGCACTAGGTGAAGATTTTTTTACAGTTTTAGCTTTGGTAGAAGCGTTAGGCTTCTTGGTTACTTTTTCACTGTCAGTGGCACTTTTAGGGTTGGCCATTATTTTCCTCGCTCATATATTATTATATTGTTCGTTGTTACAGAGAATATGTAAGATCATTTTTCATTTTTTCAAGCTATAGCATCCATACAAGCAGATAGGCCTATATAAATACCATAAATGGGGCAGCCTTACTGTGAATACAGTTTCCAGTGGTCTAATTTATGATTAACTAGTGGAGTGGCTTCATCCGCTGGCATTGGGCGGGCGAGGTAATACCCCTGACCAAAATCAAAATCAAGATCGCGTAACATGTCTACATGGGCTAAATCTTCTAGCCCTTCACCGACAGTTTCCAGCCCAAGCGAGGTTGCAAGCATTGAAATCATTCGCAAGATTTCATATTGAGGGTTATCTACTTCCATCTGCGCGATAAAGCTACGGTCTATTTTGATAACATCTAGTGGGAATTGAACTAGATAATTTAGAGAGCTAAAGCCAGTACCAAAGTCATCAAGGGCCACGGTGACACCAAGCTCACGAACCTTATGTAGCTCATCACTAATTTGAGTGGGGTTCGCCATGATCGAGCTTTCAGTTAATTCTATTCTGAGGTGTTTGCCATCAATCCCCGTTTCCTTGAGCGTTTCTTCAACCATATCAGCGACGTTGTCGCGGGCAAATTGAATGCCTGAAACATTCACATTAATTTTAATATTATCAGGGTTATTAGCAACCTTTAGCCAAGCAGCAATTTGCTCACAGGCTGTTCGCATGGCCCAGCGACCAAGGGCAACAATAATACCAGTTTCTTCGGCAAGCGGAATAAATTCAGCGGGTGAAACAAAGCCTTTTTCACTATGGGTCCAGCGCGCTAAAGCTTCAAAGCCACTAAGTTCCATCGTTTTCAAATCAATAATGGGCTGATAGTGCAATTCCATTTCATCATTTTCGATCGCTCGGCGAAGCTCGGTTTCAAGATGGAACTGATTGCGGTCGCTCATATTGCCTTGGTGGAGATAAACTTCTGTTCTTGCCTTGCCACTCATTTTCGCTTTATGCATCGCATAATCAGCATCACGAATTAAATCTTCAGGATGGGCACTACTGCTTAAACTGGTGGCAATACCAATTGAAACACTGACATAAACCTTATTATCTTCCAGATCATACGGCAGCAAGAAAGCATTATGAATTCGGTCAGCCACCATTTCCACTTCGCCAATATCAAGGCATGAAGTTACAAGAACAGCAAATTCATCTCCGGATAAACGCGCAAGCGTGTCAACAGAGCGAATACAACGACGCAAGGTGGAGGCAATGGAGACGAGAAAGCGGTCTCCCGCGCTGTGACCAAAACTTTCATTCACATTTTGGAAGCGGTCTATATTTATGATTATGACGGCGCATCCTGCTTCTGAAGATTTATTTTGAGAGTTGTTGGAAACGGCCTCTTCTAATTTAGTGCGGAATAGAACTCGGTTTGGCAAGCCGGTCAACGCGTCATGGAAGGCATGGTGGAGCAGATTTTGCTCAGCAATTTTCTCTGCAGTGTTGTCTGTGATAATGCACACACACTGGTTTTTTTTTGCATCTTCACTGCGTAGGGCGATCAGTTGACAATTAAGAAAACGTTCAAGGCCGCCAGAATGGATATTCCATGAGACAAATGTTTGTTCACCCGTATTGAGCTGTTGATGTATTTTATCTTGAAGCTGGCTAATATCGACACTGTTACTTAGTGCAGAAAGCTGGGAGGGCATGGATATTTCTTCGGAAAGTAAAAAAAGCTCATAAACGCGGCTGTTAATATATTCGATGATTGGATTTTGATCTTCACTTAACGCAAAGACAATGACCCCGAAGGGTAAAGTGTCAACGATATCTGCCATGTCGACATTTTTATCGTTCGGATCATGACCCGCAACCATGGCTAGGGCAGCGCTGGTATCAAAGTTTGACAATATATCCCACCATTTGTTGTTCTTACGCTTTGTGGCTCAAGCAGTATTTTATACATTTCCGAGCGTAAATATTGCCTGTCGAGAGTAAATAATAAGTAAACAAGTCGTAAAAAATAATAAAATTACTCGTTTGTCAAAAAAAGGGGGAAGGAGGCTAGCTCCCTCCCCAGATAACACCATCCGCCGGGACGGGATTGGCAGATGGTGAATTTCTTAACTACAGCCACTTGTGCTGCCGCAGGTATTACATTTCATACAGGTTCCATTACGCACTAAAGTAAAGTTACCGCATTCGCCGCAGGCATCGCCTTCATAACCCTTCATGCGGGCCGCAACCCGGGCATTCGCTGTTGCATCAGTGGAGCCGTTTGTCATGGCAGACCCCATTGAAAATGTTTCGCTAGAAGCCGTTACTGCGACGGTTGCTACACTTTCATGTTGGATGTCGCCAGTGATGTTGCCGTCGGTGCCGGTTTTCAGTACGACCAAATTACTGCCGCGTACATAACCAGTGGATGCCAGCTTTTGAACTCGCTCAAGCGCTTGTTCCACCTCAACATTTCTCTCTGGAAGACTATCTTGTTTGTCACCACGGCCCGTAGTGTCATGCATTAGGTCTGCTGGCGTTGCGTGGGCTAAGTCATCGCGCCCAAGATAGCTAATTGCTAACTCGCGGAAAATATAGTCAAGAAGCGACGTCGCCATTTTGATGGTTTCATTACCTTCCACTCGACCAAAAGGCTCAAAGCGCGTGAAGGTAAAGGCGTCAACAAATTCTTCCAAAGGCACACCATATTGAAGGCCGATGGAGACGGCAATTGCAAAATTATTCATCAAGCTGCGGAAGGCAGTGCCTTCCTTGTGCATATCAATGAAAATCTCTCCAATACTGCCGTCATCATATTCACCGGTTCGCAGATAAACCTTATGGCCGCCAACCATAGCTTTCTGGGTATAGCCTTTGCGCCGCTCTGGCATTTTATTGCGGGCTGCGGTGCCGGAGCGCTCCACTTCCACGATGCGCTCAATAATACGCTCCGCTACCACAGTTGCTTTTTCAGCGATTGGCGCTTCATCCAAGTCTGCCTCATCAAGCAGTGAAGCATTCAGCGGCTGGCTGAGTTTTGAGCCATCTCTATATAGTGCATTAGCCTTCAATGCCAGTGACCAACTTAATTCGTAGGCTTTGGTACATTCGCTGACTTCTGCGTCATTGGGCATGTTAATGGTTTTTGAAATTGCACCAGAGATAAAAGGCTGTGCCGCTGCCATCATATGTATGTGGCTTTTCCAGCTCAACGAGCGGGTGCCATTTTTGCCGCAAGTGTTGGCGCAGTCGAAAACATTATAATGCTCTTCTGCCAAATGTGGTGCACCTTCCAGCGTCATGGCACCGCAGCAATGTAGGTTGGCCGCCGCGATATCATTTTTGCTGAAACCAATGGCAGCTAGCAGATTAAAGTTATAGTCGTTTAGCTTTTCGGCGTCTAAGCCCAGTGTTTTCGTGCAAAATTCAACGCCCAATGTCCATTGATTAAAGACGAAGCTAATGTCAAAGGCGGCTTCTAGCTGACTTTCAATGGCGTCTATTTGACTATCGTCAAAACCTTTTTCGCGCAGCAGATCGTGGTTAACACCAGGAGCATCTTTTAGGGTGGCATTACCCGCAGCATAAGCTTCAATTTCGTTGCGTTCACTTTCGCTATAGCCCAAAACCTCCAAAGCTTGCGGTACAATACGGTTGATGATTTTGAAATAACCGCCGCCTGCAAGTTTTTTGAACTTAACCAGAGCAAAGTCAGGTTCAATGCCCGTGGTGTCGCAGTCCATCACCAAGCCAATAGTCCCAGTTGGCGCTATAACCGAGGATTGAGCATTGCGGAAACCATTTGCTTCACCTAATTCTAATGCTCGGTCCCACGCTTTGGTCGCAGCGGTAACAATAGCTGTGTCATGGCAGTTTTTATGGTCAAGGGGTACCGGATTGGTGTGCAGTTGCTCATAACCTTTGTCATGGCCGTAAGCCGCCCTGCGGTGGTTGCGCATCACCCGCATCATATGCTTTGCATTTTTCTCATATTTAGGGAAAGCTCCAAGTTCGCCAGCCATTTCGGCGCTAGTGGCATAGCTTTCACCGGTCATGAGGGCGGTAATGGCAGCACATAGTGCCCGGCCTTCGTCGGAATCATAGGACATGCCAAAGCTCATCAGTAGGCCACCGATATTGGCAAAGCCCAATCCCAATGTTCTAAATTCATAGGACAAACGCGCAATTTCTTTGCTTGGGAACTGGGCCATCAACACGGAAATTTCGAGAACCATGGTCCACAGACGCACCGCATGGGTGAAGCTGTCGATATTGAAGCTTCCATCTTCCTTGCGGAAGGTCATCAGGTTCAGGGATGCCAAGTTACACGCAGTGTCATCAAGAAACATATATTCGCTGCATGGGTTGGAGGCGCGAATATCGCCAGACGCGGGGCAGGTGTGCCAATCATTAATGGTAGTGTGAAACTGAATGCCCGGATCAGCGCAAGCCCATGCAGCATGACCAACATCAGCCCATAGCTCATCAGCTTTCAGTGTGCGGGTAATGGCACCGTCTTTTCGTTGGATCAAGTCCCAATCGGCACCAGTTTTTACAGCCGCCATGAATTCGTCAGTCACGCGGATAGTATTATTGGAATTTTGGCCTGCAACGGTTAAGTAAGCGTCTGAATCCCAGTCAGTATTATAGGTTTTAAAGTCAATCGATGCATAGCCTTGGCGAGCAAATTGAATTACGCGCTGGATATAATTTTCGGGGATCATCACTTTGCGAGCAGCGATCACTTCTTTTTTCAGCTCTTTGTTTTCGCGTGGATCATAGGCGCTATCACCCAGTTCATCGATCTTCTGATGCACTGCACGCATGACACGGTTCAGGTGAATTTCATTTAATTTAGAGCCTGAGACAAGAGCTGCAACTTTTTGTTCTTCAATAACTTTCCAGTTTATAAATTCTTCGACGTCTGGATGGTCGATATCGACAATAACCATTTTTGCTGCTCGTCGAGTGGTACCCCCAGACTTGATAGCACCAGCAGCACGGTCACCAATACGCAAGAAGCTCATTAAGCCTGATGATGCGCCGCCACCAGATAATGGCTCACCGCTACCACGGATATCAGAGAAGTTGGAACCAGTTCCTGAGCCATATTTAAACAGCCGTGCTTCACGGGTCCAAAGGTCCATAATGCCGCCTTCATTGACCAGATCATCTGATACACCTTGGATGAAGCAAGCATGGGGCTGCGGGTGCTCATAGGATGATTTTGATTTAACCAACTTGCCGGTCTCGAAATCAACATAGTGGTGGCCTTGGGCAGGACCATCGATGCCATAAGCCCAATGCAGGCCGGTATTGAACCACTGAGGAGAATTGGGTGCTGCCATTTGGGACGCTAGCATAAAGCGCATTTCATCAAAGAAAGTCTGTGCGTCGGCTTCGCTGTCGAAATAACCACCTTTCCAGCCCCAATAGGTCCAAGTGCCAGCGAGACGGTCAAAAACCTGCTTTGCACTGGTTTCGCTGCCATAGCGTTTGTCTTCTGCCATATTTTCCAGTGCGTCTAAATCAGCCTCTTTACGCCATAACCATGAAGGAATATCAGCCTCTTCAACAGGTTTAAGCGCCATCGGCACACCAGCTTTACGGAAATATTTTTGTGCGATAATGTCGGTCGCCACTTGGCTCCAACTGTCCGGCACCTCAACGCTTTCCATATGGAAGACACAAGACCCATCGGGATTGCGAATCTCACTGGCGAGAGCATGAAAATTAATAGCATCATATGGACATTGGCCTGAAGCGGTAAGATGGCGTTGTATTTGCATTCCTGAATTCCCTGGACTTAAACTTTACACAAATGGACCGTGGTTAAGAACCAAAGGAATTGCAAACAGGCGTTCTGCGCTTTTACTACGCTTTATTTTATGCCAACATTTTCCGTACAAAATATATGTGGCACCATGGTGCCTATGCATTTTGCAATGGTATCTCCCTAGAACCCCAGACCCCATATATTGCTATATATAGGGGTGACGACCCAAATACACCCAAAGTGTAGTAAGCAAATGATCATTCAGCAAGTCGTTTTTGAAATTATTATGAGACTAGGCGCGAGACATTTGTCTTGAAAGCCAGACAACTTTTAGCAAGCCCAATGGATCAGGCGAGTCGCAACTAAACCAACTTTTTAATCCGATAAAATTGATGTGAAAAAATAATTTGCCCTTGCTTTTGGCTTGCCCGTTTGCTGCGCTGCACTTATAGTCGCAAGCATAGTTTTTTGAATTCGAATCTAAGTAGGCTTCTCAATATGGCTAATCCAATAATGCAGTTTTTTTCTTCCCCCTTATTTACATGGTGGAACAGTGCAACTTTCGGAACTCGGTTCTTTACCGCAACCAAAGGCATTAAAGTCGGTGAAGACGAGGAGGGTAATATCTATTACCGAGAAAAGAAGGGCCAACGCCGCTGGGTAATATACAATAGTAAAAAAGGCGAGATTGAAGCTTCCCGCGTATCGGCAGATTGGCATGGGTGGCTACATTACACTATCGATACACCGCCTAGTGAACTGCCGCTTCCACGCAAAAACTGGGAGCGCGACCATGAGAAAAACCATACGGGTTCAGATGCTGCTTATTTGCCTGCAGGCATGACAGGCAAACGTGCTCCATCATCGGGCGATTATGAAGCCTGGCGCCCCTAAATTGCCTTAATCTAAGCATAGAGCATAACTTATGTCACATAATCTCGTTGAAACTATTATCGGTGCTATTGTCCTGTCTGTTGCAGGGTGGTTTTTAATGTTTGCTTATGAACGCACTGAACATAGCGACGGTGCTGCTTATGAGCTGATTGCCCGTTTTGATAAGATTGACGGGCTAAGCGTTGGTAGTGATGTACGCATGTCAGGGATAAAGGTTGGTAGAGTGGTCAAACAAGTTCTCGATGTTGAAACCTATCAAGCTGTCGTTTATTTCACTATGGATGCAGGCGTTCAACTGCCAACAGATACTGCCGCCGCCGTGGCATCGGAAGGATTGCTCGGCGGCACATATTTATCAATCTTGCCCGGTGGTATGGAAGAATATCTTGTTGGGGGCGACGAAATTGAAGAGACCCAAGATGCTATTGACCTAATGGGGCTGATTGGCAGCTTTATGTATGGTGATCGTGCAGACTCTGCGGACGAGAAGAAATAACCGCAATGCGTCGGCCCTATAAAGCACTGTTTTCTCTTTCCTTGGCTTTCTCCTTTATTGGAAATGCTGCCACTGGTCAGCAAAATCAACAAAATGAAATTACGATCGAAACGCGGGTTATATTGCGTGGGCTAGACAAAATAACAGCGCGCATTCAACTGCTTGAGCTTCCCATAGGCGTTGATGGTCATTTTGGCTCTCTTATTATCACGCCGCGTTATTGCCGCACCCGCCCCCCAGCTGAACCGCCCGAAACTTTTGCTTTTCTGGAAATTATAGACGAAAAGCGTGGCGGCGAGCTTGAAAAAGTTTTTTCTGGTTGGATGATAGCTTCAAGCCCCGGTTGGAACGCGCTCGAGCACCCAGTTTATGATATTTGGGTAATAGGATGCAAAGAGGTGGATGTAAAAACCCCTGTCATAGCCCCTAACACACCAAATAAAGCGAGTTCAGATAGCGAAAATTAAGTTAGCGCGTACTGGTCTCACTATCCAGTTGTATACATACATCAGCGCCGCTCATGCTAGTGCCGGCTGCTTCAAAATCCGCTTCTTTTTGCATGGCAGCGGCCAAAATGTCCTGATATTCGTAGGATGGGACTTCTCTTGTGCCAAATTGCTTTAAATGTTCGGTTTGAAACTGAATGTCGAGCAGGCTAAAGTCACTAAGCTTTAGCCGCGCTACCAAATGCGCTAAGGCTACTTTTGATGCATCAGTTTCTTGGTGGAACATACTTTCCCCAAAAAAGGCTGATTTCAACGCAATACCATAAAGCCCGCCAACCAGCTTGTTGTCTAACCAACATTCAATGCTGTGGGCGAAGCCAAGTTGGTGTAATTCGCTGTAAAGGTCTTCAATGCGGTGGGAAATCCATGTGCTCTCCCGGTCAGGGGCCGCTTTTGCGCAGGCAACCATAACATCGCGAAAATTACGGTCAATACTGACCGAAAACTTATCACTACGCACCGTTTTGCGCAGGCTTTTGGACAGATGAAATCTATCAAGGGGCAAAATGCCGCGTTCATTAGGCTCAACCCAGAAAATGTCGGGGTCATCGCGGCTTTCTGCCATAGGAAAGACGCCAGAAGCATATGCATGCAACAGCAGGTCGGGAGTTATGGTCGGTGCTTCGGTACTCAAAAGCGTTATATCCCTAGAAATTTCTCCAGCCAGTGAATGTCATAATCCCCATTGATGAAATCTTCCTGGTCTATGAGCGTAAGATGCAAAGGTACCGTTGATTTTATGCCTTCAATAACCGTTTCATTAAGTGAACGCCGCAAGCGGAGCAAGCAGCTTTTTCTTGTTTGGCCGGAAACAACCAATTTGCCGATCATGCTGTCATAATGGGGGGGCACTTTATAACCGGCATAAAGGGCGCTTTCCATCCGAACGTTCATGCCGCCCGCTGGGTGGTATCCGGTCACCAAGCCGGGGTTGGGCATAAAGGTAAAAGGGTCTTCAGCGTTAATCCGACATTCAATCGCATGGCCAGATATTTTGATTTCGTCTTGGGTAAAGCTTAGCTTGTTACCCGCAGCTACACTGATTTGCTCGCGGACAAGGTCCACGCCCGTGACCATTTCGGTTACCGGATGTTCGACCTGCAAACGGGTATTCATCTCGATGAAGTAAAATTCACCGTTTTCATATAGAAATTCAATAGTACCGGCGCCGCTATATTTTATTTCAGCCATCGCGTTTGCGACAATGCCGCCCATTTCGTTGCGCGTTTTCTCATCAATAACAGGGGAGGGGGCCTCTTCCAGCACTTTTTGGTGGCGTCGTTGCAGGCTGCAATCCCGTTCACCCAAATGGATGCAATTGCCTTGCCCGTCCCCCATGATTTGAAATTCAATATGGCGTGGTTTTAGCAAAAACTTTTCAATATAGACCGAGCTGTCACCAAAAATTGTCTTGGCTTCTTTTTGGCAAGTGTTGAAAGCGTCACTAAGCTCGCTGGCCTTATTTACCACTTTCATACCACGGCCACCGCCACCAGCGGCTGCCTTAATGATAACGGGATAGCCAATTTTTTTGCAAACTTTAGCGGCTTCTTCGGGATCAGTTACGCCGCCGTCAGAACCAGGAACCACTGGAATACCAAGGCCCTTGACGCTTTCTTTGGCGGAGATTTTATCTCCCATTAGACGGATGTGGTCACCGGTTGGCCCAATGAAGCGGATACCATGCTCAACAACGATGTCAGCAAATTTGGCATTTTCAGATAGAAAACCATAACCGGGGTGGATAGCATCTGCATCGGTTATTTCAGCAGCGGCAATAATTGCGGGAATATTCAGATAGCTTTCAGCCGAATTTGCCGGACCAATGCAAACGCTTTCATCGGCCAAGCGTACATGCATCGCATCAATATCAGCAGAGGAATGAACGGCGACAGTTTTTATGCCCATTTCGTGGCAAGCGCGGTGAATGCGCAGCGCAATTTCACCCCGGTTTGCGATCAGGACCTTCTTGATCATGGACATATCCTATTCAATCACGCAGAGAACTTCACCGAATTCGATCGGCTGACCATCGGAAAATAATATTTGCTTAACCGTACCGGCCTTGGGGGCGGGAATGTTATTCATTACTTTCATCGCTTCAATGATTAGTAGGGTTTGTCCCTCTGTCACCGTATCACCAACTTTGATGAAAGCATCAGAATCAGGTGAGGCTGATGTATAAGCTGTTCCAACCATGGGGGAAACAACGGCGCCGGGGTGATTGGTCAAGTCTTCTCCGGCGGGTGTTTCTGCAACAGGGGCAGCTGCAGGAGCAGCTACGGGCGCAGGCGCAGGGGCCGCAGCAGGAACCGCATGGCTGACAACTGTATTGGTTTCGCGGGCAACGCGAATGCGAAAACCGTCTTCTTCCACTTCAATTTCCGTCAATGATGACTTTTCTAGAAGTTCGGCAATATCGTGAATTAGCTCTTTATAGTCCTTAATTTTAGACATGAAGCCATCCTACCTTTGTTATTAAATTATGTATTACCAGCCAAGTGGCTGACCATTGATGAAAGTGCGTGCAAATAACCCTCTGCGCCAAGCCCACATATTACACCGAGGGAAACGCCAGAGATATAACTTTTATGGCGAAACTCTTCGCGGCTATGAATATTGCTAAGATGAACTTCAATGCAAGGCGTCTTGGATGCAACTATAGCATCACGCAGCGCCACCGATGTGTGGGTATAAGCGGCTGGGTTTATGATTAAACCCGCTGGTTCATCAGATTTAGCTGTTTCTTGTATCCAGCTGACCAGGTCACCCTCATGATTGCTTTGGCGAAAAATGATGGTCGCATCCAAGACTTCTGCTTGGGCGCGCACCATTGATTCGATATCGCTCAGGGACAGCGAACCATATAAACCCGGTTCACGTTCACCCAACAAATTCAAATTAGGCCCGTTCAAGACATGAATTATGCATTTCGGCATTAAAATTCATTCCTCTTTTGCTTTTTCCTCAAGGCAGCCCTTGAAGGCTACTGTATAATGCCATATCCAGAGAGTGGAAAGCCTTGTTTTACCTTAGGCCACTGGAAATTGAATATTTTTTGCACTATTGATTGGACAATTGACCCATGCAAGAGCCAAAAATGATGCATTTGACCATAAACGGCGAGGTCAAACGGTTGAACCAAGGTATGAATGTTACCATGATGCTGAGTGCGATGGAACTTAGCAGCAAAAAAGTTGCTGTGGAACGAAACCGCATCATAGTGCCAAGGTCAGAACATGGCACGACCACCTTGATGGAAGGTGATATTTTAGAAATTGTACATTTTATAGGTGGGGGATAACCAGCGTGACAGATACTTGGTCCTTAGCAGGCAAATCATATGGCTCAAGATTGATTGTCGGCACGGGAAAATATAAAGATTTTGATGAGACTGCTGAAGCCGTGACAGCCTCTGGTGCGGAAATTGTGACCGTTGCTGTGCGCCGGGTGAATGTATCAGACCCGAATGCGCCTATGCTGGTGGATTATTTAGACCCTAAAAAGATCACTTACTTGCCCAATACCGCAGGCTGCTTCACGGCTGATGATGCCATACGCACCCTAAGGTTAGCGCGGGAAGCAGGGGGCTGGGACTTGGTAAAGCTTGAAGTCTTAGGTGACCAAAAGACGCTATACCCCAATATGGTGGAAACTCTTGTGGCCGCTGAAACCTTGATCAAAGAAGGCTTTCAGGTGATGGTCTATTGCAGTGATGACCCGATAATGGCGCAGAAGCTTGAGGATATGGGCTGCGTAGCCATCATGCCGCTGGGCGCGCCAATAGGCTCTGGCCTTGGCATTCAAAACCCAGTTCAAATTCGGCTAATTATTGAACAATGCTCCGTGCCTGTGCTGGTGGATGCTGGCGTTGGTACGGCGTCTGATGCGGCTGTTGCAATGGAGCTAGGCTGCGACGGTGTTTTGATGAATACGGCTATTGCTGAAGCCACTGACCCTGTCGCAATGGCGCGCGCGATGAAGCTCGGAGTTGAAAGTGGCCGTCTTGCATATCTCGCGGGTAGGATGGCGAAAAAGCGCTACGCTGATCCATCATCACCGCTTGCAGGACTAATTTAATTGCTAAGAGATAGAAGGTGTAGAGCGGCGTTAATTTCCGCTTCCACTCTTCTGTTGTGCAAGGCTTTTATTCTGTTGCCTCGCGGTAGCAATGGCTTTCTTCATCTTTTCATATGACGCCGCGCCTTCGATGACATCTTGACCAATAACATAGGCTGGGGTGCCGCTAAAGCCGATGTCTTGGCCTACATATAGGCTGGTATCAAGCGATGACTGGATTTGCTTGCTATTCATGTCCGTGCGCAGTTGCAATACATCCAACCCCACACGGGCCGCTAAAGTTAATATTAAAGAATCTGTCACTGCAGTTTCACTAGTCATCATTGCATGGTGCAATTCTTCAAATTTACCTTGCTTATGGGCAGCAAGGGCAGCCGCTGCAGCAAGCCTAGAGTGAGGAGGTACACCCTCACGGTCTAAAATTGGGAATTGTTTCATGATCAGACGAATATTGCCGTCTTCCTTAACTAGTTGATTGATAAGCCCGTAATGTTTTCTACAGAAGCCACAACGATAGTCAAAAAACTCAACTAATGTTACGTCTCCGTCCGGGTTGCCTAGCACAGGGGTACGGTCATCGCGCTCAAGAAATTCACGGTAATTTTCAATGGCCGGTAACATCGAAGCAAGTTGTTGTCGTTTTTGCCAAACGGTAATGGCCTCAATAACCACCTCGGGGTGCTCACGCAAATAGCTCCTTATCGTTTCTTCGATCTTTGCCTTAGATATATCTTGGTCAGCATCATCAATTGCTTGGGCCGCAGGAATGGCGACAGCCGTTAAAAATAGGATAGTTAATATGCTGCGTAGAAAATTACTTAAAGTCATTGAATATTGGTCCCGGTCGTGAAGGAAAAGCGACGTTTGCGCCTTTGCTTGCGTTGTTGTTTTTCAAAAATTGGCTCAGTAACCGCTAAGATATCTTGGGCGCGCAACCACTGCGGGGTCCCAACTTTAAGGCCCCCTAAGGCCCGGCGAGCATGGATCATAGCTTGTCCGCCAACGCCTGCTGCAAAGAAACGCTCTGCCGTTGCTAGGTCGGCCATTGCAGGCATTTCCTTCCATGCATAAATTCTGGCTAAATTAAACCAAGCGAATGTATTGCTTGGGTCAAGTCTGGTGGCTCGTTCCAAAATTGGCAGGGCTATGGTCATATTGTCCGGATCATCACGGGCGATAAGAGCTTGGCCGTAAGCGGTCAGAATTAGCGGTTGATTTGGTGCCAAGCTAGCAGCCTTTTCAAAGGGCACAAGCGCTTCGACAACCCGGCCATTTTCAAATAAAATCTGCCCGTATATTTCATAAAAATAGGGGTTATTGGGCTCCGCAGCAATCAAATGTTCAGCTTCGGCAAAGGCCAGATCAAAATTCACTTGCTTGTGGTAGGCATAGACCCGCGCGTAACGTGCGGTAATGGATGTGTCAGAGAGTGGATAAGTACGCAACGTTCTGACAGGCGGATCAAGATAGCCTTTCATTTTAGCTTTTAAACGTTCAAATTTATCCTGCCAATCGGCTCTGATAGGTGTGTCTTTATAAGGGGATGTTTCGACCCTGCCTTGGAGCCTTAAAATTCGCTGGGATGTTAAAGGGTGGGTGCGAATATAGGGGTCTTGGTTGATCTGAGATAATATCTCTTGTTGGCGTAATTTTTCAAAAAACTCAATCAGACCGTTGCCTGAGACTTCAATGCCTTCCAGAAAACTAGCCCCAGCTTGGTCGGCACTGCTTTCTTGCACCCGGCTATAGGCCAGTACACTGCGCTGGGCAGCATTTTGCCCGGCCATTAAAATGCCCATGCCTGCGTCTGGGCTGCCTGCAATCATCGCAGCGGCTCCCAGCACCATAGATAATATGGAATATGACCCAGCTTTTGCGTATGCATCACCAATGCGGGCTAAATGGCCGCCGGTAATGTGGCCGGTTTCATGGGCAATAACCCCCAGAAGCTGGTTCACATCATCGGCTTCATCCCAAAGGCCGGTAAATATGAAAATATTTTGGCCGCCTGCCACAAAGGCATTAATGCTTGGGTCGCCAATTAGATACATTTGAACAGACTGGGGTGTTAGGCCGGCAGCAACGAAAATTGGATCAGATATTTCCCGCAGAAAAGCTTCGGTTTCCGCGTCGCGCAACATGGACTGCGCCCGAGCCGGTAAAGTGGCGAGGGTCAATACAAGCAATAGAGCGGCTATAGTGCGGGTGAAATATTTCACATATGCCTCCATTTTCTATCAGACTATTCAATTGCCCGTGAACCGGTAATGAACAGGCTAAAGTGCGCTATATTTATTCCGCTCACTTATAGTCGAACCCTAAGGCAAAAAAGTGACGGCGGCTAATCAAGTCACCGTCACCAATATGTCATTACCCAAATGTGCGCTGCCACCAGCCTTTGCGCGACGGTCCACCGGGCCCCTGAACACCCTCAGTGATTTTCGGTGGGGCAGGGGTTTCAGCTGTTTTAGGCTTTTCACTTGCCGCTTTCGGCGAAGACTTCGGCTCAGCTTTTGGCGCATCTTTACTTGCCTTGCCTATAGCTGGTTTGGGGGCACTATCTTTTTCCTTGGCACCTTTATCAGAAGGTTTTTCAACGGCAGTTTCAGTTGGCTTTTTCCGTGGCCGTCCCCGCCGTGGTTTGGGCGTCACTTCGCCGTCTTTGTTACCGTCAGCGGCTGGGGTAGCAGGTTTCTCGGCTTTATCATCACCAGCCGCATTTTCTGGTGCAGGCGTTTCATCTGTATCTTTTTTACGGCTGCGACGACGACGAGGGCGCTTTGGCGTATCGTCATTCTTTTCAGTCTCGGTGGTTGAAGAAGCAGCTTGAACAATTTCAGCAGGTGTATCGTTAGTTTTCTTGTCTCCATCAGAGGAAGCTTCAGCATTTTCACTGGATTGAGTTTGGGCACCATTATCCTCTTGGCGGTTAGCGCGGTCGCCCCCTCTACGGCGGCCACCTCTACGGCGACGACGTTGGCGTGGGTTTCTTTCTCCATCGTCATTATTCGTGCTTTTTGCCTCGCTTTTATCTTCTGAAGCTTCCGCATTATCCGCTTGTTCACTGTCACCAGTATTATTATTAGCTTGGCCATCATCTTCCCCACGCCGTCTCCGCCGTCTCCGCCGTCTACGCTTGGGTTTGCCGTCTTCGCTCTGTTCATTACTATTAGCGCGAGAGGGGCTGTCTACTTTGGTTTCAGCTTTCTCTCTTTGATCGTCTTCGCTTTCTTCTTCCAAATCAGCGATGATACTATCCGGGGTAACAACAACAGAAACGGGGGCCGCCTTTTGCTCGGCAGTCATAGCTTCGCGGTTCACCTCAATATCAGAAGGGCTGAGGGTGCTGCGCGACAATATTTCAATCTGCAAATTATATTGGGCCTCAATCGCATGGAGCGCGGAACGTTTTTGGTTGAGTAAATAAACCGCCACGTCTGGGTTCATATCCATTCTGATGAGCGCGGAACGTTCTCGAATGCCTTCTTCTTCCAGCATCCGAATCGCCATAAGCGCAGCGGACTCCACTGACCGAATAACACCAGCCCCCTTACAGTGTGGGCAGGTTTCCATAGCCGCTTCAATAAGGTTAGGCCGCAGTCGCTGGCGCGACATTTCCATCAAGCCAAAAGTTGAAATTCTACCCACCTGAATGCGGGCACGGTCAGATTTCAGATAATCCTTCATTTTGCGCTCTACTGAGCGATTGTTGCCGTTATTTTCCATATCGATAAAGTCAATAACCACAAGACCAGCCATATCGCGCAGACGCAGCTGACGTGCTACTTCTTCAGCGGCTTCAAGGTTGGTTTTGTAAGCGGTTTCTTCGATATTTTGTTCACGGGTTGATTTGCCCGAGTTCACATCAATGGAGATCAAAGCCTCTGTTGGGTTGATGACGATATAACCACCAGAACGCAAGGTCACCACAGGTTGGTACATGGCCTCTAATTGGCCCTCAACCTGATAGCGGTGAAACAGCGGAATAGTATCGCTGTAATGCTGGACCTTTTTGGCGTGGCTCGGCATCAAGAGCTTCATAAAGTCTTTGGCCGTACGGTACCCGGCTTCGCCTTCCACATGAATTTCATCAATATCGCGGTTATAAAGGTCGCGAATGGTGCGCTTAATTAGGTTGCCTTCTTCATAAATGCAGGCAGGCGCTACCGACTTTAAGGTCAGTTCGCGAATACCATTCCATAGGCGCAGCAAATAATCACAGTCGCGCTTAATTTCGGTTTTGGTGCGTTGCATGCCCGCCGTGCGGATAATCAGCCCCATATCCTGGGTTAGTGACAGCGAGCTGATCAGGCTTTTTAAACGGCGGCGATCAGATTGGTTCGATATTTTGCGGCTAATGCCACCGGAATGGGTCGAGTTGGGCATTAAAACGCAGTAACGACCGGCCAATGATATATAGGTGGTGAGCGCCGCGCCTTTGTTGCCGCGTTCTTCCTTGACCACTTGAATGAGCAAAACCTGACGGCGCTTGATAACTTCTTGGATTTTGTAGCGGCGTTTCATCGCCCTCAGGTTACGGCGGTACTGTGCGGCGCTTTCTACTTCTTCGTCCTTATCGTCTTCGTCAGACTGTTGGACCTCAGTATCGTTGCCGTTACCATTTTCACTATCGCCATCCTCAGAGTCATTATTGCCGTCAGCATCAGATGGTTCAATAGCGTCTTCGCCCTCAGTTGCATCTTCATCTTTTTTGCTTTTCCGAGCAGAGCGTTTTACCTTTTCAGGCTTACTATCGGGTTTTTCCTCAACTTCATCATGTTCAACGGCGGCTGCACGGGCGGCTTCGGCTTCATCAGCCATCAACTCATCGCGGTCTTCCGTTGGTATTTGATAATAGTCAGGATGAATTTCGCTAAAGGCCAGAAAACCGTGGCGATTACCGCCATAATCAACGAATGCAGCCTGCAGCGAGGGTTCAACCCGCGTAACTTTCGCGAGGTAAATATTTCCCTTTAACTGTCTTTTCGAGGCTGATTCGTAATCGAGTTCTTCTACCCGGCTTCCTTTAACAATTGCGACCCGCGTCTCCTCAGAGTGGCGCGCGTCAATAAGCATACGCGTTGACATAAAGTGTCTCTCCATAGCGAAATCAGCTGCGCGGTCTTCTCGGTAACACGCATGATGCGGTCAGTGCGAGGCGCGCAGTATTTGCTATTTTTGTGTTGAAATTGGGCGGAGCTCCCCAGAAAAAGGCTCAAAAACGCAAGGCGGACAGTTACAGCCAACAAGGCTGTCTGTTCCCGATAAATATCCTCTGCGGCAATTAAATACGCCATCTTTTGGTTCTTATCCATATTCTAACGCACCGAGAAGAAGGCAAAATTCAAAACAAATAAGCTGAATGCCTGAAATTTCCCAGCGTGTCGTCCGGCGGTTCTGCCGCTCAGACTGAAACTTGTGCTGCTAATCTAATGGTAAGACTTACATGTTACAATGGTAAATGATTTATAAAGGCAAAAAACCTGCATAAAGAGTGCTTTATTTCACGGCAAAGGCACTATACAGTAGGCGTTAACCGACTATTCATAATAAATTTGAAATATTAGGGGCGGGTAATTTAGTTGCAGTTTGCCTCAAAAGGGCAAAACAGGAAGGTAGCTCGTTTTCATGCTGGGTATATTCAGCCACTTTAACAAGTTGGTCTGCCTCATAATTTTACTAATTTCGGCTTCAATTGCGACCTACGCAGAGGATGGGCTGGAAATTTCGGCCGTACGCTTGGGCGAGAGCGGTGGCCTTACCCGCTTTGTGCTTGAAATTAACAATAGTGAAAAACCCCGGGTGTTTGTTCTCGCTAACCCTTACCGTGTGGTTATTGATATGTCGGCGGCCAAATGGTCGGCGAGCGATAGTATGGACGGCAAAGGTGTTATTGAGCGCTTTCGCCATGGCCTGTTCCGCGATGATGTTTATCGCATCGTGCTGGACCTGAAAGCACCTGCGGTCATCCACCGTTCCTTCACCTTGGCGGGCAAAGGTGGAAATTCTCCCCGTTTTGTGCTGGATTTAAAACCCACGGGCGACGCTGCTTTCAAAAAGCAAGTGGCCTCTACGTCTAAAATGCGCGTGCCCGTTCGTAAAAGGGTAACAACTTCCAAGCCTGTGGTTAAAAAGAAGACGCCTGGCAAACGCATGGTGGTTATCGACGCTGGTCACGGCGGCAATGACCCTGGCAATTTGGGCTCCATCGGCGTCCATGAAAAAATCATAACCCTAAAAATTGCCAAATTAATGCGCGATAGCCTGAATGCCACCGGCCGCTATGACGCGCGGTTAACCCGCAGCAAAGATATTTATATAAATCTGGCGGAGCGCTACCGCATTGCTTTGCGGCTTGGGGCTGATATTTTTATCTCAGTGCACGCGGACAGTCATGCTAACAAGAAAATACGTGGTGCCACAGTTTATACCTTGTCTGAAAAAGCTTCCGATGAAGAAGCCGCAAAGCTGGCGGCGCGGGAAAATAAATCAGACCTACTAGCGGGGATTGAGCTATCTGAGGTCGACGATGATGTTTCTGGTATCCTGATTGAGCTTGCACAGCGCGAGACTATGAATTTTTCAGCCCAATTTGCTGAGCTGCTGGTGCCAGAGATGAAAAGCCAGGTGCGGATGGTGAAGAACCCTCACCGGAGTGCAAAACTTAGGGTCCTGTCATCGCACGAGATGCCATCGGTGTTGTTGGAGAGCGGTTTCTTGTCCAATCGCCAAGACGCGCGCATGCTCAACAGTGTCGCAGGGCGTAAAAAAATCTCCCTTGCAGTTCGCCGCGCTCTTGACCGTTATTTCGCCCAACTCAGCGCCATGCAGCAGTAGGTACAGAAGTTGAGTAAGGGTAATGGACTAGGGACTAACCCCATTATTTTTCATCTATTATGCGCTAAAGCTAATGTTTTTTGCAGTAGTTGCTAAAATATTGTTTTTCCATACCAGATAATATATTATCCACAATGAGAGAAAAATAATTATATGGATAATATATTGGCTATTAATTTAATTTCCCCAAATGAACTACAAATGAAAATGGCACGATCTTTTAAAAAGAACAGGTTGGCAATGTCCTTAACGCAACAAGGTTTAGCCAATCGCTCTGGAGTAAGTTTAGGCTCGCTCAAACGGTTTGAGTCTTCGGGAAAGATTGCCTTTGAAAGCTTGTTGAAATTAGCTTTAGTTCTTGATCTTTTAGATGGTTTTAACAAAATCACCCAAATGGAAAATTATACTACTGATTATAGCCTTGATGAAATCATCAAAAGGGGCACTAAAAAGGCTAAAAGCAGGGGATCGCTTACATGAGTTATACCGCGACAGAGCTTATATCTGTATATAGCCATCACGGTGGTGAGACGATGCTTGTAGGGCGGTTAGCCAATCAAGAAAGGCGCGTTTTGTTTGAGTATGACCCCACATTTTTGATACAAGCTATTCAACTTTCCCCATTCATGGTGCCATTAAAGCCGGGCGTACAACAGTGCGATGACCACATATTTGATGGTTTGTTTGGTCTGTTCAATGACAGTTTACCTGATGGATGGGGGCGATTACTGCTCGACCGCGTTGTTGAGGCTGCGGGTATTAACCGCAGGCAGATTTCAGCACTTGATCGCTTGGCTTACGTGGGGAATGCTGGAATGGGAGCATTGTCTTATGTACCAAATTTTTCAACATATGCGGAGGATATCCCACCATTACAGTTGGATAAACTATTCGAAGATGCCAAGGTCGTTCTTACTGGCGACGGCGAAAGTGTGATAAAAGAATTGCTGCAATTAAGTGGTTCGTCAGCTGGCGCAAGGCCGAAAATTGTCGCGCAAGTGAGCAAGGATAAAAAATCTATCATTCATGGTCGTAATAGGCTGCAAGAGGGCTATTCTCATTGGATGGTTAAATTTGCCGCGTCAAATGACCCAAGCGATATTGGTGCTATTGAATATGCATATGCCCAAATGGCGCAAGAAGCGGGCATAGTAATGCCTACGGTTCATCTGTTTGAACAGTCAGGAGGAGCAGGCTACTTCGGCGTGGAACGTTTTGACAGGCTTGGAGACATTCGGGTTCATACACACAGCTTATGTGGCCTAATTCATGCCGATTTCCGCCGCCCGAGTTTAGACTATGAAATGGTATTAAAAGTTACGCAACTATTGAGCAGAAACATGGTTGAGGTGAGAAAGGCATTCAGGCTCGCCTGCTTCAATGTTTTTGCCCATAACCGGGATGATCATAGCAAAAATTTTTCCTATATTTTGAACTTGCAAAATGAATGGCAGTTATCACCCGCTTATGATCTAACATTTTCTTATGGCCCAGCGGGTGAACATAGCACAATGGTGATGGGGGAAGGTAAATATCCCTCGCAAGACCATTTGCAAAAATTGGCGGCTCGCTTTGGTATAGGTAAATCAGACGCTAAAAATATTATTGATCAAGTGTATATAGCGGTAATAAACTGGCTTGAACACGCAAGGAACGCCGGTGTTACGCAAAAAAGCCAACAAAATATTGCCTCGTTAATCAGTAAGTGAACAGAAAACCTGCACTATATTTTGGCTTCTATCGAAAAGAAAAGCACTTCACTTTGTCTATGAACTGGATCAGATCCCATAATTTTTCATCTATTATGCGCTAAAGCTGGACTTTGCCTTGTCAAAACCATATTTTTCGGCCAAATCATTTGAGCAAGGTCCAATCACGGTCTTTTAAGGGTAACAATGGCTGAAAAGCTGAGAAAATTTGGCAAAAAAGGCAAGGGCAGCAAAGCGCGTAAACCCCGCAAGTGGCTGCGGCGCTTGCTTGTGTGGGGCAGCATAAGTGCGGTCACCGGGCTGATTGTTGCCGTTGGTGCCGTCTTTTGGGCTTTCGCCTATTATGGTAGTGACCTGCCGGACTATCGCCACCTGAAGAAATATGAGCCCGCCGTCATAACCCGCACCCATGCGGGGGATGGGTCTCTGTTGACCGAATTTGCGCGGGAAAAGCGTCTGTTCATGCCAATCGACAGCATGCCGCAGGAGCTGTTGCAGGCTTTCATCTCTGCTGAAGACAAAAATTTTTACGACCATACAGGGCTCGATTATTTAGGCATTGTGCGCGCGGCCTTGACCAATGTCGCCAATGTGACGCGCGGGCGGCGCTTGGTCGGTGCCTCGACCATCACGCAGCAAGTGGCGCGGAACTTCCTGCTGACGTTAGATCAGAAATTCGACCGTAAGATCAAGGAAATGATCATCACGCTGCGCATGGAGCGGGCTTTCTCAAAGGATGAAATATTAGAGCTTTACCTGAATGAAATCTATTTAGGCGGCGGGTCTTACGGCGTTGCATCGGCGGCGCTGCATTATTTTAACAAAAGCTTGGACGAACTGACCATCGCTGAGATGGCCTATCTTGCTGCATTGCCCAAGGGCCCGAATAATTATCACCCGGTGCGCAAGAAAGCCCGCGCCATTGGCCGGCGCAATTGGGTTCTGTCGCGCATGTTGGTGCTGGGCTATATTGACCAAGCAACCCATGATGTAGGTGTGGCGGAAGATTTACTGATGCGGGCCCGCAGTGGCCACGCGCTGTTTCGCGGTGAATATTTCGGCGAGACTGTGCGCCGCAAAATCCAAAAAACTTATGGCAATGCATCCCTTTATGAAGGGGGCCTGAGCGTTCATACCTCATTAGAGCCACGCTTGCAGGCAGCAGCGGAAGTTGCCCTGCGCCGGGGTTTGCACGCCTATGACCGCCGTCACGGCTGGCGCGGCCCGCTTGGACATATAGCAATCGGTGATGATTGGGCCAAGAGCTTAGCCAAGTCTAACTATGCGCTCGGCATTACTGAATGGGAAAGCGCGTTAGTGCTGAATTTAGCGGAAGAGGGTGCCCTTATCGGTTTTAAGGATGGCAGCTTTGGTTTCATTCCGCTGGCAGAAGTGACATGGGCGCGGAATTGGCTGGTTGGTGAGCGGATTGGCAGCAAGGTTAAAGATATAGGCCAAGTGTTAAATATTGGCGATATTATAGTGGTGGAGCACTTAGCCAAAGCCGCGCGGGTTGATATTACAAGCTTGGTTTTTGAGGACATTGATTTTGAACCCATGGCAGCGGTTTATGCGCTGCGGCAAATTCCGGCAGTCGAAGGTGCGCTAGTGGTTATGGATCCGCACACAGGCCGGGTGCTGGCTATGGTTGGCGGCTTTGACTATCAGACAAGCCAGTTTAACCGCGCAGAGCAGGCCGAGCGGCAACCGGGCTCCGCTTTCAAGCCCTTTGTTTATACGGCAGCGCTGGAAAGTGGCTTCACACCATCGAGCTTGGTGTTGGACGCCCCCTTTGTTATCGATCAAGGCGAGGGTCTCGGCAAATGGAAGCCCAAGAACAGCTCCAACAAGGTTTACGGGCCAAGTACACTGCGTTTGGGTTTGGAAAAGTCCCGCAATCTGATGACCGTGCGTCTTGCACAAAATATCGGTATGCGCAAAATTATTAATCACGCGGGTAATTTTGGCTTAGCTAAAAACATGCAGCCCCATTTGGCGATGAGCTTGGGCGCAGGGGAAGTGAGTTTGTTGCAACTAACGGCGGGTTATTCAATGCTTGTTAACGGCGGTAAAGAAATAATTCCAAGCCTTATCGACCGAGTGCAAGACCGGCGCGGCAAGACAATTTACCGCCATGATGAGCGCCGTTGTCTCGACTGCGATCAAACATGGGACCTGCATACAAGCGAGCCAACGCTGAGTGACAATCGCAAGCAAGTGGTGGACAGTCGCACAGCCTACCAAATTGTTTCTATGCTGGAAGGCGTTGTACAAAGGGGAACTGGGCGGAAAATACGTGTACTTGGTCGCCCACTCGCCGGTAAAACCGGCACCACTAATGATGCAGCCGACGCATGGTTTGTTGGCTTCTCTCCCGATTTGACGGTCGGTGTTTTTGTCGGCTTTGACCGGCCACGCTCCCTTGGGCGCTTTGAAGAAGGCTCCAGCGTTGCGGTGCCAATATTCCGCGACTTCATGAAAGTAGCCTTAAAAGATGCCCCTAAAATTCCTTTTCGCATTCCCGAAGGCGTACGCTTAGTGCGTATCAACGCCAAAACCGGCTTGCCCGCGCGCATTGGTGACAAAAACGTCATTTTGGAAGCTTACATCCCCGGCACCGAACCCCGGGTCGGGCAGCTCGCAGTACTTGACGGCAGCTTGCCAATCGGCGAGAAGGAAGGTTCGGTTCGTCGTGGCTCGGGTGGAATTTACTGACGAGCCGAAACGATCCCATTTATTTCGCTATTTAAAGGATATATTTATGCGTGCGGAAGCCGTAGCATCTGTTGATAAACTCAAGCAGTCACTAGCACTGCTGAGGAGGCATCTTTGACTGGGATCAGGCAATCTTACGGCTTGAAGAGCTAAACGCACTCTCTGAAGATCCTGACCTATGGAACGATCCGGCAAATGCGCAAAAACTGATGCGGGAGCGTACCAAGTTGGACGATTCTATTAGCGCAGTTCAAGAAATTGAAACGGACCTAGCTGATACGGTCGAGCTGATCGAAATGGCCGACGAAGAAGGTGACACAGAGCTATCCGCCGAGGGTGAAGCCAATTTGGTTACCCTAAGTGAAAGTGCCCGTACGGCTGAGCTTGCAGCGTTGTTATCTGGCGAGGCTGACGGCAATGATACTTACCTTGAAATTCATGCGGGCGCTGGTGGCACAGAAAGCTGTGACTGGGCCAGCATGCTTTTTCGTATGTATCAGCGCTGGGCAGAAAAGCGTGGTTTTAAGGTGGAAACGGTTGAATATCAGGCTGGCGACGAAGCCGGTGTTAAATCGGCTACTATCCATATTAAGGGCGAAGATGCATATGGTTGGTTAAAAACTGAATCTGGGGTGCACCGCTTGGTGCGTATTTCACCTTTCGATTCTAACGCCCGCCGACACACCAGCTTTGTCTCGGTTTGGGTTTATCCGGTCGTGGACGATTCGATTGAAATTGACATCAACGAATCTGATTTGAAAATTGATACCTACCGAGCCTCTGGCGCAGGTGGCCAGCATGTTAACACCACTGACAGTGCTGTGCGCATCACCCATATGCCGTCCAAAGTGGTGGTGCAGTGCCAAAAAGAGCGTTCCCAGCATAAAAATCGCGCAACCGCTATGAAGATGCTGAAGGCGCGCCTCTATGAGGAAGAATTACGCCGCCGGGAGGACGCAGCTAATGTTGAAGCGGCATCCAAGACGGAAATTGGTTGGGGCCACCAGATCCGTTCTTATGTTTTGCAGCCCTACCAAATGGTAAAGGATTTACGCTCGGGCCAAGAAAGTAGCCAGCCACAGGCCGTGTTAGACGGCGACCTTGACCCCTTCTTGGCTGCGGCCCTAGCGGCGCGCATCAACGGCGGCGCTGATAATGTCGGGGATTTGGAATAACTCTATTTTAGCTATTAATGAGGGGGCGTGTGCCCACCCCTGTGCGGCAAGACAAACGTATTTCTTCATTTTGCTCAAGTTCCTTTATCATGCATCGTGCCATAGCTCTTAAATCTGACATGAAACCATCAAGTTCCCTAAGCCGATCCATATTGGCTTTATATTTTAGCCGTAAAGCGCTTTTCTCTTGGTCATAAAAAATTAGATTGTTTTCTTTTGAAAGCGGCAATATTTCGTTTTCTAAGAAAATAGAATAGCGTACAAAATGTTCGCCAAAAGTTGACAGTTCATTATAAAAATACCCCAAGGTAAACAGGGTTTCCGCTTTCAAAATGTCTCCGAGTTCGGCTTGTTTTATCACCTCCCAAACGGCCATTGGGGGCCTTACGGAGCCATTGATGCGAAAATAATATGGGGACGGCATTTCACCTCGGGCTCTAGTCTTTTCCCATTCATCTAAACCCTTGGAAATATGCTCGGAAAATAACTCTGTCACTTCAATAAAGTCTATAAGATCCTTATTGATCGCAAGAATGACCTGCTTCATTTTGATTTTACGCTCAATTTCTTCTTTATGTTGCTCGTTCCAATCCGTGACTTGCATACCTAGAAAGATACCAGTGATCACTACAATCACATCAAGGGTGACGGCAAACCAGTTTTGGTCGCGGACATGCTTCATGAATTTACGCAGGATCATGGGTATTTCCTTTCTCTGTACATTGAGAGGATTTAAGCTGACACTCTCTGGTTAGCTATTCACTAACAATGCTTCAGCAAATCGTTCCTGCAATTTTGGATATTTAGCGATAAATATCAGCGTATGTTCGTGCGTGCTGGGCAGTTTATTATGGCGTTTTACCAGAATATCTAACGCTGCTTCACTGATGAAGACAGAATCTGTTTTGCGGGCTAAAAACATTAATTTCCGTGAAATAGTAGGTGACGTTTCAGTCATGTTTCCTATAAATTTAAGAAGGTTAAAAACACCACATTGGGTTTTGAAATATTTGTCCAATGTTACCGCTACTTGCCAGCCGGTATCAAAAAATCCTGCAGGATAATAGTGGCTGCTGATGCGTTCATTTTCTAACCATATTGGGAAATTCGTAGGGGTAATACCCCGGGGCATGAGTTGCAGTTCATTTTTTGGCTTGTCATAGGCGCATTTTTTAGTGGATGACCGCCAAGTAAAGTCAAGCAATATGGTTAGCCCTTTTGCCTCAGGCTTTGAACTTTGGTCTGTGGCTATTGCTGCCATGTTCCCACATAACATTGCTGCCAGTAATGGAAGGCATAATCTATTGTTTTTTGATATTTTTCTATGCAAAATAAATCCCAAATGTCCCTATGGTTATAGGCTACTGTAATCAATCAATGATATCAAGTTGCACAGCTATAAGAATAAAAAAGCCCGACATCAGCCGGGCTTTTCAGAATATCACTTTGGAAGATTTTTAACGGTTGTTATTGGCAAGTGCTGCTTTTTCAATAACCGTAGCTGTCTTTGGTGCTGATTGCACCGGTGTTGCAGACGGTGCAGCTGCTGGATTCTTTTGTACAGGGTTATTGGTGTGGGTAAAACGACCCGTTAGCTTAGCGCCAGCTTCAACCGACATGCTTTCATGGACAATATCACCCTCAATAATAGCTGAATTTTCAAGCCGTACAGAACGGGCGCGAACTTCACCCTTCACTTTGCCGCGAATAATAACCTTGTCGGCTTCGATGGAACCTGTGACAACACCACTTTCACCCATGGTCATGCTGCCGCATTTCAAATCACCCTCAACCGAACCGTCAAGCTGAAGTTCCCCAGATGTAGTGATATTACCGGTAATTTTAACATCAGAACCGATGATGGATGGTGTTGTATTCATTTGCTGTGTCGCTTTCATACTGCCTGTTTTTTTAACTGTCTGCTTTATCGTCCGCTTGACGACTGGCTCTTCCTTGGATTTCGAGAACATCATTTCCTGCTTTCAAATAGGGGAGAGGGTCAACCACTTTCCCGTCAAACCACACCTCAAAGTGCAGATGTGAACTTGTTGCTCGGCCAGTTTTGCCCATTTCGCCTATAGCTTGGCCAGATACAACAAAATCGCCCTTTTTAACTTTTAACTTTCGCATATGGCCGTAGCGGCTTTTAAAGCCATTGCCGTGGTCAATTTCGATCATATTACCATATGGCCCCCACAAACCTGACTTTACAATTTCGCCGCCCGCAGAAGCCTGAATGGCAGTGCCCGGCCAACCGGCAAGGTCCAGCGCCTTATGCTGGGCCCATTTTTTGGTCATTGGATCACGCCTCCGACCAAATCGGCTGGAAACATAAT
Organism: Alphaproteobacteria bacterium; assembly: GCA_021774735.1. GTDB lineage: Bacteria > Pseudomonadota > Alphaproteobacteria > Sphingomonadales > Kordiimonadaceae > JAJFIS01. Next base: position 55,652 of record JAJFIS010000033.1, read on the forward strand.
AGCTCGCAGCCGGTTCACCCGATGGAATACTATCCAAAAGTATTGTGGCAAGATGAAGGCGTTGGCTCTTATCTATTAGGCCAGAAAGATTATCCAATCGTTCATTTTCATAGAGCGGCATCATAGAAATATCTGGAACAAAAGGACCACCTGTACCTTTCGGTGTGGTTGTCTGGGTGCTTTTGTCAATAAGCAAACTGGTTGAAAGCTTGGCTGCCGACAAAATCTTATCAATATGGTTTATTTGATCATTCACTTCAGCAAGCAAATGACTAGAGACTTTATTCTGCCGCCATCCTAGCCGACCGATGGCTACCAGATAGCCATCCCGGCGCTCCGAAGGGCTAAGCGCCACTGCATAGGCCGCGTTGCTATTTATAACGCGGTCCAAGAAACTGGTTTCAACTGATTTTTTGGGATTAGGCTTTATTTCAGTTTCATCACTGTTTAAATCTAATGCCGCAGGTATAAGCGAAGTCTTAGGCACCTCTATACCGCTCAAGTCTTCCAAAATCCGCTGTCGGGCTTCTAAAATTTCGGTCCGTCTGATGACATCATTCTCAAGGGCATTTAATTCGCTATTCAAGCTATTATATTCGGCTCTGAGAGCTGCAATTTGGTTTATTTTATTTTCGAGCACAGCATCTTTGGTCAGAAAGTTGAAGCTTGTAATGACCGTCCATATTGCCAAGGTTAGAAGGCCAGTTGTTGCCGCCATTTGAACCTTACCTCCAAGTGTGACAAATCGCACCCGGCCTTCGCTGCGCAGGAATATCTGGCGCTCAGGAAAATGCGTTTCCTGAAAAGCTTGAAAGCGATTAAATATGGAAGGTTTCTTAGCCAAATTAACTCTACGTTTATATCTCGTTACACTATGGGTTTATATCCCGTTACACTATGGTGCAGCCCAACATTTAAGCCTGACACACCCCCTCAGATTTGCCCGCATTCGACAAATTTTTGACGCAAAGGTCAAGTGTAAACTCATTTTAAGCAGTTTAGCCCGCAAGAGGCTCATAAAATGCGGAGAAAAGTCCAGCCTTTTCACGGGCTTGCACATTAAATGGTCTTTTGAGCTTTCCTGCAAAATATTCATTTACTAGGCTCTGAAACCAGCTTTCTGGATTTTCACCCTCTATTTTTGACAAATATGTAAACCATCGCTGTCCCGCAGCAACGTGTGATATCTCATCATTATAGATGGTTTTAAGCACCTCAGCTGAGGCATTATCTTGAACGCGCTCAAAGCGCTCTATCATTGACGGAGTAACGTCTAAACCTCGGGCTTCTAACACCATTGGCACCACGGCCAAACGCGCTGCAAGCATATGTGCTGTTGCCTCGGCTGATTGCCAAAGTCCATCATGGGCGGCCATGTCGCCATAGTGAAAACCAAGCTCGTGTAAGCGGTCTTCTATTAGGTTAAAATGCCGTCCTTCATCGCCGCCAACTTGAATCCAATCATCGGTAAAGGCACGGGGCATGCCGCCTCCAAAACGTGCGACAATATCAAAGGCAAGGTCGATGGCATTTAATTCGATATGAGCAACGGCATGCAGTAAGGCCGCACGGTTGCCATTGGAGCCAGCTTTACGCCGCTTTGGTGTTTGGCCGGGGTTAAGCAATATTGGCTTTTTTGGTCGGGCGGGGCGCATGGGTGGCGATGTATTAAAGACATAATCATACTGGCCTGCTTGCCAATTCGCTGTGACTTGTTGCGCAATATCAGCTTTTTCTCGCGCTTCTGCCGTGTTTAAAACAGCAAGGCATGCATCAGCAATTGTTATGATGGCAGGGGTGGTCACGGCATTACAGCGCTTGCGCTGCGGCTAGCACATCATTTGCATGGCCTTTCACTTTCACCTTTCGCCAAATATTTCTTATCAAACCGTCTGGCCCGATAAGAAAAGTTGCGCGCTCAATACCCATATATTCGCGGCCATAAAGTTTTTTCAAAACCCAAACGCCGTAAGCATCAATGACGGCACCTTCTTCGTCTGAGGCTAAACGGTGGGTTAAATCATGCTTTGCAATGAATTTATCATGGCGTTTTACACTATCTTTTGACATGCCGATGACATTGCAATTCGCGGTCTTAAATGCGCCCAGCATGCTTGAAAAATCGATCGATTCGGTGGTGCAGCCGGGGGTCATGTCTTTAGGGTAAAAATAGATCACAAGATTTTCCCCTGCGTAATCTTTGAGCGAAATAAGACTATTTCCATCGCCGGGCAGAGAGAATTGAGGGGCTTGATCGCCAATTGCTAGTGTCATAATACTTTCCTAATTGGTGCTGAGTTATGTGGGTATTATAACCCTCAGCTAACGATAATTTTGTTGAATAGTTGATACACTTCAGCTTGGCTTTTCTCAAGGGCTTGAGTGAGGGCACTGAAGTTTTTTTGACCAGTAGCTTTTAATAATGCATCAGCTAACCCGGGCTGAAAGCTTGCCTTTTTGATTTCGTTGTCCCCAAGACAGAGCCGAAGGAGGGATTGTATAGTTTGTTGAAGATGGTGGGCATCCGTTAAGCAGCTTGCTGCACTTTCACTGAGTACAGCAGCTGTTTGTAATCGTTTAATTGCGAGGTCAAGGTTAGCAGTGAATAGCCTAGCATTTTCCGCCCCTTCCCGCAGCAGTAAAAATTGAACAATAAACTCCATGTCAATGAGGCCACCACGAACATGCTTAATCGACCATGGGGTTTTTGGGTTAAACTCTTTAGCGAGTAACTGTCGCATTTTAAGGACCGCTTTTGATAAATCACTACGGTCACGTTTTCCCCCCAGTGTTGTCCTGATAACATCATGCAGTTTGCTGGCCATGTTAGGCGACGCAACAACCACGCGCGCGCGGGTTAGAGCCATATGTTCCCATGTCCATGCTGCATCTCGGTAATAATTGGCAAAAGTTTCAAGCGTGACAACAAGGGGGCCTTGATTGCCGCTGGGCCTGAGCCGAGTGTCTACTTCAAACAAGCGCCCTTCGGACGTTAGGGCTGTTATTGCCGTGATAATATTTTGGCCAAGACGCGAATAATAATGGCTGGGGCTTAGCGCTTTTTCGCCGTCTGATTTGCTCTGCATATCATCAACATGATAGAGAAAAACAACATCCAAGTCTGATGTATATGTTAGCTCAAAACCACCATATTTGCCCATGGCTAAAATTGCCAGCTCGCCGCCTTTAAGCTTGCCGTGGCTCAATTGAAAATTAGCTTCAACTTCAACTAACATACGTTTCACAACCACATCAGCAATGCGGGTTATAGCTTGACCAGCTTCAAAGGTCTCGGCAATTGATTCAAGGGTTTGTACGCCGACCTGAAAGCGTTTTTCAGCTACCCACCTGCGGCTGAAATCTAATATATCTTGGTAATCTATAGCCGGTTTTAGGGCTTCGTTTAAATCTTCATTTAATGCGGCAATATCTGGCAGTGGGTCATAAAAATGGGGCTCTAACACGGCTTCCCACAGGGTCGCCCGTTTGGCCAGTTGATCCGCAAGCCCCGGTGCAACGCCCATTATTCGACCAACAAGGCCAAATAGGGCAGGGTTGGATTGCAGCAGAGAGAATAATTGAACACCGGCCGGTAATTTGACGATAAAAGCATCAAAGCGCCGCAGCGCTGCGTCGGGTTCACCACTATCATGAAAGGCTGTTAACAAACCCTCTAAACACTGGGAAAGCAACTGCCTAGCGCGGGTTGTTTTTAACGCTTTATAGCGACCACGGCTCCAACCTTCGATAATAGTAATGGCGGCTTTTTTGTCGGCGAAATCACAGGTCTCAATCAGCGATGTAAGGGAGGCAAGGCTTAAAATACTGTCGTCCGGTGCTCCGGGCAAAAGGGTGTCATAGTAATCCTTTGCGCGTCCTGTGTGATAGATCAAGGCTGCTTTCAGCGTATCAGGACTTGTAAATCCCATGAATGCGGTCAGACGAGCAATATGGTCTGGGCTCTCTGGTATCGTATGCGTTTGCTCATCTTGGATCATTTGCAAGCGATGTTCCAAAGTGCGGAGAAAAACATATGCCTCTTTCAGATGGTCGCAAACCTTAGCGTCTAAACGTTCGATTTTCACCAAAGTATCAAGGGTATCTGTGGTGCGCCTGCCACGCAGGGCATAGTTTTTACCCCCTAAAATTAATTGATTAATTTGGGCAAAAAATTCAATTTCTCGAATACCACCAGGGCCAAGCTTTACATCGTAACCTTCAAAGCCAAGTGTTTGCTGATCATAGTGCCTACCAATTTGGTTTTTAATAGATTGGATGTCTCGCAGGGCTTCAAAATCTAGATGGCGGCGCCATATCCAGCCTGACAAACTTTGTAAATAATTTTCACCCGCAGTAATATCACCAGCAACAGGACGGGCTTTTATCATTGCTGAGCGTTCCCAATTTAACGCTACAGAATGGTAATAATTTTCTGCGGCATCCATGGTGATGGCAATGGCTGTGGCTCCGGGATCAGGGCGAAGACGCAGGTCGGTACGAAAGACATAGCCGTCCAGAGTGCGCTTATCCATAATTTGCACCAAGTCTTGGGTCATGCGGACCATACAGTCCGCGAGTGAACGTCTACCGCAATATGTAACTTTGTCAGGGTCATAGAGAATAATTAAATCAATATCAGATGAGTAATTTAGCTCAAACCCTCCTTGCTTTCCAAGGGCCAGAACCACATAACCGCAATCGATGGCCATTTTTGGATTTACAGGGGCATCCTGCATGCCTGCCCATTTAAGCTCGCCTTGGATGAAGCGGTTATGCAGCAAATGCGCCACGGCCAAGGTTAAGCTAAGATCAGCAAAGCGGGTAAGGGCGCTGGTTACTTGGTCCAGATCCCACCATTTGGCGACATCGCAGATTGCGGTTAACATCGCCAATCTGCTTTTGGCAGAGCGCAGGATAGCCATCAACTCAGCCATCGTCTCCCCACTGGGGCGAGAATTGCGTAAAGGCGCTAAAATAGCTTCCAGCATCTCCGTTGTGTTGCCGGTCAAAATTTCGGTCGCATAGCGCGGTTCACGTTCGATAGATTTAGCGAGATAGGGGCTGTTGCCTGTTATTGCATCCGCGATATGCTTATTTTTTTGAAGGTGCGGCAGACTTTCTGGGTTGCAATGGCCTTCTGATGTCAAAATTGCCCAAATTTCGTCAGCTTTGTGTGTATCATAGGGCTCTGGGCCATTTTGAATCGCGTTGTTCATAATATTTCTACTGATATCAACCAGATTTAATTGCCAAAAAGGGATACAAATGCAAAGCCATGGGCTAGGAAGCTTATCGACAACTATGAGCGTAAAGCAATTATTATGTTGCTAATTAATCTGGATATTTAATTTGAGGCACAAAGTTAAATCAGTTGTTAAAGGTTTAGTGGCGGTGGGGATAGTGGTTGTGCTGGTCTTTGCGGGCCTTGTCCTGCGTATTTTATACGCCCCCATGGATTTGCCCTATGCAAATCAGATGATTGCTGAGGAGGTAGCTAGATTAGCCCCCGATGTTCAATTTTCCTATGAGCACGCTGAAATTGGATGGGACTGGGAAAATGTTCGGCCATGGGCAAAACTGTATAATATTCAAGTGATTGACTTGCGGGGTCGTATGAAGGCGGACATGCCTTTTGTGGATATAGCCTTGTCTCGGGAAGCGATATTCAGTGGCAAATTTGGGGTTCGGGCGGTAACGCTGACCAAGCCAAAAGTATCCATTATGAATTATGAAGGTTATGCCAATGAAGGCAAAGTTGAAGGGAATATTTTTCAACCGACCAAAAGTGGCGCTCTGAGGCCGACAGCTGCATTTTTAAAGCCCTTTGTGGCGGCGGCATCACGGTTTGGCAGGCGTTTATTAAAGCCCGGTGAAGAATTAGACGAAATAAACATTGAAGGCGGCGTAGTTGTTTTTGGCGGCAATGAAGATGCGCAAGCTATAAGCCTGTCGCTTAGCCGTGCGGTGCTCATCCGACGTGAAGCTGATTTGCATTTTGAGGCCTCGGTTCACACGCTTATTGAAAGCACTAGCCTTAGCGCCACTGTAAGCGGCCAGGTTAATCCTGTTAGTGAAAAGGCAGAAATAAACGCGAGCTTAAGTGGGCTGAACCTCAAAGAATTGGCTGATACATTCAACTTGCCCACAGGTGTTGGTGATTTAGATGCAACACTTTCTCTATCCGGCCAATTTTTGGGCGATAGTCAAACCGGATTAACCGGCGCTGCTTTTTCCGTCGATGTTAGTGAAGGTATTTTATATCATCCAAAGCGCTTCCCCTCAAAGCCATCTATTACTTTTGCCATGGCTGAAATAGCCTATGATCCCTCGGCGCATATGTTCCAAATTGAGAAGGCAGAGATTGGTTTACTCAATGGGTCTATAATTTTATCTGGTGAAGTTATACTAGCCCCAGATAGCCAGTATCCAACATTGGACCTGATGGCCAAACTGGATCAAGCAGAGCTTGTAGATATTATAAATTATTGGCCTAAGCTTTTGAATAAATACGGCAAACCAGCCACAGGTCGATTATGGGTGGTAAATAATATTAATTCTCTAAAGGGTAAGAATGCAGTTTTTAAAGTACGAACAGATACAAACGGTAAGGGCAAATTTGATCAGGGTAGTCCTTATCTTTTGCAGTTTGATTTTGAAAATTTAGATACACAATTCTTGCCTGGCATGCCGCCTGTTATATTGGCGCAGGGCTATGCTTCGCTAACGCGTGATATGATGGATATTCGTGTTACAAGTGCGGTGGTGGAAGGTATCGCCGTCGACCAGAGCAGAGTAGTGCTGAGCCATTTACGAGACCGCAGTAAGGCGCATGCAGATATATCCTTAAATCTTTCAGGTGATTTACTTGCCGCACTGAAGCTCGTTGACAATCCACCCTTAAAATTAATGCAAAAATCAAAGGTAGAACCAAATCGTTTTGCCGGTTTCATCAAGGCCAAAACGTCAATTTCTATGCCACTGCGTAAGGGCGTGAAAAGAGATGAGATGCAAATATTGGTGGAAGGGGAAGTCATGAATTTGTCCTTTACTGGTGTGTTCAATGACATTGACATTACTAAAGGCCAAGTAACAGCGCGTATAACTGATGATGATATGACGGTAGAAGGGCCAGTTTTAATTGGGGGATTTCCGCTGGATATCCGCTGGAGTGAGGATTTTGTCGCAGGTCGGCGCGGTGCGGAAACGTCCTCAACTTACGTTGTGTCTGGTGCCGTCTCACCTGACCTTTTAGCCGCCTTTAATATTGATATATCCGATTATTACGCTGGAGCGGGTAATGCTGAAGTAACGTTCTTAGCCAAAAAACAAAAATTTATTGAAGGGCATTTTACCGCAGATGTAAGCGACGCTACCCTCATGGTGCCTCAGCTGAATTGGGATAAAAAACCCGGCCTACCTGGGATGGTAACGGGCTCGATTTATTTTCGCGATGATGGTGCAATGGACATTGAACCATTAATTTTAACAGGGGAAAAGATTGATGCTGTTGCAGATTTTCATTGGTCAGATTTAAAGTCTAAGAATCGCAATTTCTCGGCTAAATTTGCTGCCCGCCAGCTTGGAGAAAATCAACTTGAAGCGACAATTGAGCAAGCTGGTAATGGCGTTTTGAATGTTAATGTGACGGCGCAAGCCATTGATATTAGGCCAATTATTGCCGGTGGATTGGTGGCTGATGGGGCTATAAAAACAGATTCTAAACCTAATGAACTTCACTTGAAAGTAGCTGCGAGCAAGGTGCTTTTCTTAAACGGGGAATATATTTCTGATTTTTTGATGGATATGCAAAGTGAAAATAATGAAATGTCCGAGGTCCTGTTGATTGGCAAGTCGAAGGGTGGCTCACCAATTGAATTGCGGATTGGTGATGACATAAACCATCCTAGAAAAGCCCTAAAGGTATCTGGTGAAAATGCTGGCGGATTATTTAGAGGACTTGGTATCTTCTCGCATCTCATTGATGGAAAATTTGATTTTAATGGGCGCATAGCGGGATGGGGGTCCAATTTAGCGATCGATGGTGTCATTCAAATAAATGACTTTTTGGCCCGCAGTTCAACGCGTTTGGAAAATATTGAGGACGGCGGGGCGATATCTGGCATAGATAGCTATCTCGGTGACAAAGATATGAAGTTCGACACCTTGCAGATGCCATTTTCTTTTAAAAGCGGCTTTGTGGATATTAATGCCATGCGGGCTAATGGCTCATCGGTTGGCATTACGCTTGAAGGTCAGTTGGATACGGTTCAAAAGGTTATAAATGTTAATGGGGTTTTAGTGCCCGCCTATGGCTTGAACAGTTTGCTTGGAAATATTCCCATCTTAGGCACAATACTTACGGGCGGTGAAGGCAAGGGGCTTTTCGCTTTTTCATACCGGATCAAGGGCGAGATGGAAAACCCAGAATTTAATGTCAACGCGCTATCCGGTCTTGCGCCCGGCATTTTCCGTATGTTGTTTGAGGGCAAAAAGGGTAGCGTTGAGAAGCTGCAAAAGCAGGCTGAAGAAAAAGCTGAAGCAGAGAAGGCGGAGAAAGAAAAGGAATTAGAGACGCTAAAACCTGATGAGGGCACTGATACACCGCCTAAACCAGAGGGGTCTGGAGAGTTTTAAAATCTAGATCTAAATAAGCTTTATATATATTAGTTCAGACATGATCTTACAGTCGTTGAAATTAAAAAGGGTTGAAAGGATGTGAGTTACCGATTTTGATGTTGGTGTTGAATCAACCATCAAAACCAAAGAGGTAACTCACATGTTAAATTCTAATGACAGAATCGTTAAACACAAGCTCGGACTTTTAAATTTGGCCGAAGAGCTTGGCAATGT
>JAJFIS010000034.1 GCA_021774735.1 Alphaproteobacteria bacterium
ACTGTCACTGATCGTTGCACCGCTGGTGGCGCTACTCAGATTTACAACAAAACTCTCGTTGCCTTCATAGGTGTTATCATTGGCCCCAGTTACCGTCACCGTCTTGCTGGCTTGACCAGAGGTGAAGGTGAGCGTGCCCGATTTGGCCACATAGTCACTTGATGTCACCGCGCTGCTGTTGGCCGTAGCATAAGTCACGTTATGGCTTTTCGCCGTGCTGCCTGATTTAGAGATGGTGAAGGTTATGTTAGTACCTTCACTTTTGGTCACATTGTTGATCGTGAAGCTAGGACCTGCGTCATCATTGGTGATGGTGCCTACCCCTTGGCTGTCACTGATCGTCGCACCACCGGTGGCAGCCGATAGATTAACATGGAAGGTCTCATTATTTTCATGAACAGTGTCTTCCACACCGGTGATGGTTACCGTCTTACTGGTCTGACCCGAGGTGAAGGTCAGGGTGCCCGATTTGGCCACATAATCACTCGCTGTCACCGCGCTGTTGTTGGCGGTAGCGTAGTTTACGTTATGGCTTAGGCTCGTGCTGCCAGTTTTGGTGATGGTGAAGGTCAGGTTGTTACCTTCCGCCTGCGTCACATTATTAATCGTGAAGCTTGGACCCGCGTCATCATTGGTGATGGTACCAAGTCCTTGACTGTCACTAATCGTAGCGCCACCCGTGGCGCTCGACAGATTGACAAAGAAGTTTTCATTATATTCAAAAACAGTATCTTCCACGCCCGTAATCGTCACCGTCTTGCTAGTCTCAGCTGAGGTGAAGGTCAGCGTGCCCGACTTGGCGACATAGTCACTTGCCGTCACCGCGCTGTTGTTGGCCGTGGCATAGTTGACGCTGTGGCTCACCGTTGTGCCGCCGGTCTTGGTTATGGTGAAGGTTAAGTTGTTACCCTCCGCCTGCGTCACATTATTGATCGCAAAGCTTGGACCCGCATCATCATTGGTGACGGTACCGGCCCCTTGACTGTCGCTGATAGTGGCACCATTGGTCGCGCCCGATAAGTTGACATAAAAGATCTCGCTAGCTTCAAAGGCGGTGTCCTCAGCCCCAGTAATAGTTACTGTTTTACTGGTTTGGCCCGAGGTGAAGCTGACGGTGTTAGACTTAGTAACATAATCGCTGCCAGCAAGTGCCGTTCCATTGGCGGTCACAAAACTAATGTTATGGGTCAGGTTTGTTGAGCCCGTCTTGGTCAATGTAAAGAGGATATTATCGCCCTCTACCGCCGTAGCATTGCTGATGGCAAAGCTCGGGCCCGCATCATCATTGGTGATGGTGCCGAGGCCTTGGCTATCAGCAATCGTAGCACCACTCGAGGCACTGCTTAAGTTGACAAAGAAGTTTTCATTATATTCAAAAACAGTATCTTCAACACCCGTGATCGTCACCGTCTGGCTGGTCTGGCCTGAGGTAAAGGTCAGGGTGCCCGATTTGGCCACATAATCACTTGCCGTCACCGCGCTGTTGTTGGCCGTGGCATAGTTGACGCTGTGGCTCACATTGGTGCTACCGGTCTTGGTAATGGTGAATGTTAAGTTTGTGCCTTCACTTTTGGTCGAATTGTTAATCGTAAAGCTTGGCGCAGCGTCATCATTGGTGATGGTACCCAGCCCTTGGCTGTCACTGATCGTCGCGCCACCCGTGGCAGCCGACAGATTTACAAAGAAGTTTTCATTATATTCAAAAACAGTATCTTCCACGCCCGTAATCGTCACCGTCTTACTGGTCTGACCCGAGGTGAAGGTCAGGGTGCCCGATTTGGCGACATAGTCACTTGCCGTCACCGCGCTGTTGTTGGCCGTGGCATAGCTAACATTATGGCTCACCGTTGTGCCGCCGGTCTTGGTTATGGTGAAGGTTAAGTTGTTACCCTCCGCCTGCGTCACATTGTTAATCGTGAAGCTCGGCGCTGCGTCATCATTGGTGATGGTGCCGGCCCCTTGACTGTCGCTGATAGTGGCACCATTGGTCGCGCCCGATAAGTTGACATAAAAGGTCTCACTAGCTTCAAAGGCGGTGTCCTCAGCCCCAGTAATAGTTACTGTTTTACTGGTTTGGCCCGACGTGAAGCTGACAGTGTTAGACTTAGCAACATAATCGCTGCCAGCAAGTGCCGTTCCATTGGCGGTCACAAAGCTAATGTTATGGGTTAAATTTGTTGAGCCCGTCTTGGTCAATGTAAAGAGGATATTATCACCTTCTATTGCCGTAGCATCGCTAATGGCAAAGGTGGGGGTGCCGTCATCATTGGTAATGGTACCAAGTCCTTGATTATCGCTGATTGTCGCACCGCCCGTGGCGCTTGATAGATTAACATAGAAGATCTCGTTATTTTCATAAGCAGTGTCTTCAACACCCGTGATCGTCACCGTCTGGCTGGTCTGGCCTGAGGTAAAGGTCAGGGTGCCCGACTTGGCAACATAATCACTACCACTCACGGCGCTGCTGTTGGCCGTGGCATAGTTGACACTGTGGCTGTTTTCTGTGGAGCCGGTCTTGGTGATGGTGAAGGTTAAGTTAACACCTTCGGCTTGGGCAACATTATTGACGGCAAAACTTGGCGCCGCGTCATCATTATAAATGCGCACTTCTTCTGTCGCTTCTGCGATGGTTGCCCGCAGCGGGTTTTGAAGGTTCAAATATAGCTGTTCAGCGTCTTCATAGGTACTGTCTTGCACTGTGGGTGTAGTG
>JAJFIS010000035.1 GCA_021774735.1 Alphaproteobacteria bacterium
CCACACCATTAGCTACACCATTAGCGACGGCCAAGGCGGAACTGACACTGCCACCGTGACCGTCACAGTCTCGGGCTGTGGTGGCGGTGGTGGGTTTCTATTTTAGGGGAATGAGAAATGCAGAAAATGACAGATAAACAAACCCAATATTTAGCAGTTGAAGATGGCCGCTCAAGGGCGGTCACCCCCTCACATCACACGAATATGGCAAATCACACCACCACGGCAAAACCATTAGCAGGACGCACACCCATGAAAGCTCTAAAGAAAACCGCTCTCGCCCTCGCAGTAATGACAAGCTCGTTCCTCGCTGGTCCGATTAGCCTCAGCGCTAATGAATTGCCGTCGGTTAAAGTGGGCAAGCAAATAACACTGCATAACCCGAGCGATGCACAAAGTTATTATGCTGGTTTAGCGGCACCATGTGGGGTTAATTGTGTTTCCACCTTATCAAATATTGTAGAAGTAGATAATTTAGCGCGTGGGCTGGATTATAACGTAGACACAATATTTCAGTATGTTCATGACACCGTTGATACTCTGCCGACTTTTGGCGTAAAAAAAGGCGCAGCTGGTGTTGTGCTTGATGGGAACGGCACAGCATTTGATCAGGCTCATCTGATGCTCGAACTGCTCTTAGTTTCAGACGCTGAAGGCGGAACAACCTATAACCCAAAATTTGTCATTGGCGACATCAGTTTAAATGGCACAGAATTTGATGACTTATATGGCATCACCGAAGCTAAAGCCGCTTGTTATATGCTGGCTAATGGAGGCATACCGGCAACAGTGAATGGCAGCACAAACTGCGGCACGCTTAGTGGCAATGTATCAGCCGTTGTTATGACCTCAGCTTGGGTGCAAGCAACGATAAATAGCGTTCAATATTATTTCGACCCCAGTATAAAAAGGCATAGCTGGAAGGCTAAAGCGGACCTTGGTAATTTGATGCAATATACCCGCTCCAATTTTGTGACAAAAGTCTCTAATAATATGACGGCCTCTTCGATGAATGGTACGGCATATGTTCAAAATGTTAACGATACGGCGTTAACGAATGTTCTTAATGCGCGATCAACGACTTTACAGAATTCAATCAATACATTTTTCACAGGCAAAACGCTTGACGATTTAATCGGCGGGAAGAAAATTATATCGCATTCAGGTTCACCGTTACGGCAGACTTCCTTGCCAAATCAAGTTGGCGCTAACCATTCCCTCACGGCTAGTGTACCAAATGCTTATAGAACGGTTCTGAAGTTAGATTTTCATGATAATATAGGTGGCTTGCCCGGCGTAACTCAAATTTTCCTTAAAGAATTTTACGTTGATGACATTTATGGCCGCAGACTTGTGGTTGAGGCAAGCCCAGACATGAATGTAATGAGTTTGCAATTGAAAGCTGGTGGAACATCCATTGCAAGCTACAGCAATAGTGCGCACCCAACCAACCGAAGCCTAGGCACTATAGACCTTGAAGTTGATTACCCCTATGCAGCAGAGGGCGGGCTATATTTGGACCGCACTCAAGGCTTCGGCGTTGATTATGTAACCAGCTTTACGATCGTGCATGGATGGGGAGAAGTTTCAGAAAGTTTACTTTCCAAATTTTCACCAGAGAAATACGGCCAAAGATTGGTGAAACCCATTTACACATGGTGGGATGATACTCATGAGCTGGGGAATTTTACGCCTCAGCCTTTTGCAGAGCATGTAAAAACGCAAGTGGCAGCGACGTGGCTGGCACAGTTTAGCCGTATGATGGACTTAAATGCCCGCATCGGTGATGCTGTGGCGCAGCACCATGGGTCCTTCGGTGTTTCCTTTAGTAGAAGCCATGTTGACGTACAGACCCCTCCTGCTTGCACATCATGGTGCCCTGGTAACGGCGAGGGTGAAATAACCGCCATTGGCGATGAAGTCATTCACTTGAGCATCGTTTCCGACATCAGTGTTTCGGGCCGCAGCGGTAGTGATGGCTTGAAGGAAGAAGTGGCGCAGTCCATTGCAGCAGGCGCTGCAACACTGGAAGGAAGCGTCTTTGAGCAGCAAAATGATGCCCCCGCTACCTACTCTACTGCCACCAGAATGGCATGGGCAAACCTAAACGACAAAGGGGATTTTCCTGGTTGGGGAACGGGTTCTTCAAAGTTTTTCTGGTTTCCGGCCAATGCGGGCTGTGGCGCTAGCTGTTTAACCTCAGCGCAAAATAACATGTTAGTGCGCTATATCAATGGTGGTTGGTCAGCCTCGGGTTCGCTTGCAAATACCGTATCGGCTTATATGGCTGCGGGCTATGATGTGGTTGCAACCGAGCATGCTCAATTAGGGCCTGGCCACCCGCTTGGAAAACTAAATCCAACATTTAATACCTACCCCATGGAAGGCATGAATGTCGGGCTCGCGCTCATCGCCGTAAAGCCAGATACAGGTGAGATCGCCCATATTGTTTCTGACATGTGGGGCAATTTTAAGGGCAGTGGCTCGGGCGCGACAACTGAAGAAGCAGCTGAATTTGATCCCTTAAAGGCAGCTGATATTTTAAATGACACCTTTGAGGACCGCTCTAATTTACACGGCGTTAGCTTGGCAACGGGCAAGCTATCCTATTCGCCAGCGGCTGACATAAGCGTCGGCTCAGGTGGTTTCCCGCAGTCGCTTGATTTCCAGCGGACCTTTAATTCAGGTGGCGGCAAAAGCCCGGGTTTGCCCGATGGTTGGACCCATAATTATGACATTAATGTCTCAGGTGGCAGTTCAGGCCAAAAAGCTATGGGCAGCCGGGGCCAGCCGGATGAGGCTATCCCCTCGATCGTGGCAATGTTTATCGCTCAAGATCTATATAAATCATCTGAGGCAAACCTGCACAAACAGCTCTATACTATTTTAATCAATGATTGGTGGCGGCAGCATCTGGCCAATAACACCGCTACGGTGCGCATTGGCACCCAGAGCCACGAATTTGTCCGCAAAGTGGATGGCAGCTTCAGTGGCCCGCAAAATGCAGATATGACCCTCGTGCAAACGGGCGTAAGAACCCTTAATATTGTGCCCAGCACCTATAATTCTGTCCTGCAGTATCGCTACGGCAATGTGGGCTATATTTTCACAGGGTCAGACAAAAGCACCATCACTTTTGCCCAGCGTAACCGGCTTAAAAATGGCTATTTCGGCGTCACTCTTGGCGCAACTATTTTCTCAACGGCGGCTTATTACCCGGCAACTAATTGGTCCTTCCCGTCGGGGCAAAGCTTAACATTTGCTTATGATAATGCAGCGCAAAGTGGCTTTTATGATGCCGGGCAATCGCCCAAGCTACAATCGGTCAGTAATAATTTTGGCCGTAGCCTAAATTTTACTTGGGGGACCTACCAAAACCTTGAGCTTATCACCGCAGTTAGTGATACGACAGGCCGGTCCGCGTCCTTTGCCTATGGCCGCAGTGGCACAACCCAACCCACCAGCACGTGGAACTACGCTGAAAACACCAGCCCCGATGGCACCGCCACCTATTATGGGGATCGCGGCCTGATTATATCCAGCGTCACCATGCCCGATGCCACGGTGTTTAATTATGCCTATACCGGCAATGTTGGGGCTTGGCCCTATCCCTTGCTGGATAAAATCTATGGTCCGCATGATACCCTGAATGCCATGTTTGATGTTGACTATCTCTCGCGTGATAGCGTCGCATCATACAAGGACGCAGAAGCTGTCCTTGGCACCCGCAATGCCTTTGACTTTATAGTGGCGGAGGGCTTTCGCGGCGAGCGGGTTGACCCGCTTGGCAACAGCTATAATGTTTATTACGGCCAGCATGACGGCACCACCGACTATGGCACCTTCATGGATGAAATGGGCGCTACTGTCCGCACCGAGTTTGATGACCTTGGCCGGGTAACACGGCGCATATACGCTGAGGGTAACCGCCAAGAATTTGACTATGATAACCTGAATAACGTCACCGCCATGCGGAGAATATCCAAGGATGGCAGCGCGACGCGAACGGCAAGCGCCACATACGCAAACGCAAGCTTCCCGACGAAGCCAACCAGCGTGACGGACTTTATGGGCGGCACCACGACGCTAGCCTATGATGCAAGCGGTAACCTGACCAGTGCCGTGCGCCCCACGGTGCTCGACGGGGTCACAGGCACCAACAAGGCGCCTACCTACAGCTTTGCCTATAATGCTTCTGGTCAACCCTTCCGCACCATTGATGCCATGGGCATGGTCACCGTTATTGACTATGACACCAGCGGCAATGCAACAAAAACCGCCACCAACTGCGGCACCACCAGCGC
>JAJFIS010000036.1 GCA_021774735.1 Alphaproteobacteria bacterium
AAACGATGCCAAGGCAGAACGCCTATGCAGACGCTTCTTGACGGGAAACAAATCTGGAAAGACAAATTTGTAGACCAGATTTAAACTGACAGTCACTAACTGAAAAATCGGTAACTGTCAGATAAGGTCGGAACTATTACATATTAATCTAGTAAGAAAAATCAACTCTTCTGGTGCCGTTTCTTACGGTGTTTCCGCATCTTTTTGTGCGCTTTTTTACGTTCCTCAGCTGTTACCTCACCATCACCGTCAGCGTCTGCATGGGCAAAGCGGCGCTCCACCGGTGCCATGAACTCTTCCCTGCTAACTTGCTCGTCGCCGTTCGCATCAATGCGGGCGATGAAAGCCATGCGTGACTGTCGCCTCATGCGGCTTTCCTCGCGCCGTGCTTTAAATTCTGCCGCCTTTTCGGGGTTATTGGCTCGGTGTTCTTTCATCTTTGCGATGCGTTTGGCGCGCATCTCGCCCATAGGCATCTGTTTTGGCAATTCGCTTAGAGTAAGCGTGCCGTCACCATTTTTATCCAATGCATCAAATTTAGCAGTAGCAACCGTCATAACCTCGGCATTCGTTAAAACACCATCGCCGTTAGTATCAGCGCCCTGTACAGCTTTTTCGTCGCCTGCTGAGGCGCTATAAATGGACATGCTTGCAGCGACGCTGCTCAAAAACATTACTTGATAGATTTTCTTCACTGATCGTCTCCTATTTTGATTATATCAGTATAACGCATGAAAAAGCCCTATCCCTTCGCCGTCATGCATTCGCTTTACCGCAAATATGAAACGGCTTGTCGCTAAACAAGATTAAACATTCACTTTTAAGCCAGCTCCCTTGCGCTGCCTATGGGCTTTCGTTACTGTGCCTGAAAATATTAATATTTCGCATTCCATAGGGTAGATCTCATGAATAAATTATTGCTCGCCATACTATTGCTGCTTGGTGCCAACACTGGTGTTTACGCACAGTCGGTTGAACAAACCAAAGGTGAATTTAAAGATAAATTTCGCCAGCTTGAAGAAATTTTACCAACGCCAAATGTTTACCGGACCGGCTCTGGCGCTCCTGGTCATGCTTACTGGCAACAAAAGGCGGACTATAAAGTTAACGTCACCTTAGACGAAGACAAGCGCACCATCACGGGCAGTGAGACCATTACTTACACCAATAATTCCCCTGACACTTTGAAATATCTGTGGCTGCAGTTGGACCAAAACCTGTTCCAAAAGCATTCTCTGGGCAATATGTCCCGCAGCAGCAAGGCCCCTAGCAGTGATAAGATGAGCTTTGCTGGCTTGCGTTACTTGCGTGAAGTTGAGCGCCATCAAGGTGGTCATAATATTACAAAAGTTACTGACAGGCGCGGCAATGCACTTAAGCACACAATTAATGAAACCATGATGCGGATTGACCTACCAACGGCCCTCAAGCCCGGCAGCAGCTTCAGCTTCAACATTGACTGGAATTTCAACATCGTTGCAGCGCGTATTATTTTTGCGCGTGGTGGCTATGAAACATATGACCGTCACAATAATGATGTGTTCTTCATGGCGCAGTGGTTTCCGCGCATGGTGGCCTATACCGATGCGCAGGGCTGGGCCCATAAACAGTTTATCGGCACCGGTGAGTTCACCCTTGAGTTTGGTGATTATGATGTAAAAATCACCGCACCAAAAGATCATGTGGTTGGCTCAACCGGGGAACTGCAAAACCCCAAGGCTGTGCTAACAAGCGAGCAACGCTCACGCTTAAAAGCCGCCCGCACTGCCAAAAAGCCAATGTTTATTGTAACGCCAGAAGAAGCGTTGGAAAATGAAAAGACCCGCGCAGAAGGCACCAAAACTTGGCATTTCAAAGCTGAAAACGTACGCGATTTTGCTTTTGCTTCCAGCCGTAAATTCGTTTGGGACGCCATGGGTTACACCTACCCTGCATCTGGCCGGACCGTAATGGCGATGTCGCTTTACCCTGAGGAGGCAACGCCGCTTTGGGATAAATATTCGACCCACGCCGTTCACCACACGCTTAAAACATACTCGGACATGAGCTTCGAATATCCTTACCCTGTGTCTTGGTCGGTAAAAGGTCCAATTGGCGGCGGCATGGAATATCCAATGATCACCTCCAATGGCCCCATGCCTGTTATCCATGATGATGGCACCCGCACTTACTCTAAGCGGGCAAAATATGGTTTGATCTCTGTGATTATTCACGAAGTTGGTCACAACTATTACCCAATGATTGTCAATAGTGACGAGCGCAATTGGGCATGGATGGATGAAGGCCTAAACAGCTTTGTTCAGAGCGTTTCTGAGCGTTCATGGGAAGAGAATTATCCTAGCCGTTATGGCCGCCCAACAAATGCTGTGCCCTATATGATCAGTCCAAATCAAACACCTATCATGACCCAATCAGAAAGCATTATTGGCTATGGCCCTAACGCCTATACCAAGCCTGCTGTGGCACTTAACATTTTGCGTGAAACTGTTGTAGGCCGTGAGCTATTTGACTTTGCCTTCCGGGAATATTCGCAGCGTTGGATGTTTAAGCGCCCTTACCCTGCTGATTTCTTCCGCTCACTGGAAGATGCATCAGGCACCGACCTTGATTGGTTCTGGCGTGGTTGGTTCTATACCACTGACCATGTTGATGTTGCCATCACCGGCGTTACCCACGCGGTGCTGCATACGGGTGAGCCAGACGCCAAGAACGAAGCTGCACGGGCAAAAGATACCAAGAAGAACGCCTATGTGGCAGACGGCAAGAACCGCGCTATAGGCACAACGCTACGCACGGAAACTTACCCTGAGCTGAAAGACTTTTATAACGACAATGATGCTTTCGTTACCCTGCAAGGCGACCGTGACAAGCATGCGGGCAAAATGTCTAAGCTAAAAGACTGGGAAAAGGAACTGGCGAAAGAAGGCCGTAATTTCTATTATATCGACTTTGAGAATATTGGCGGGCTGGTTATGCCAATCATATTGAATGTTTCATATGCTGATGGCACATCAGAAGAAATGCGTATCCCTGCTGAAATTTGGCGCAAAAACGCAAAGAATGTCAGCAAGCTTATCATTTCTGAGAAATTAATTACGTCCATCACGCTTGACCCGAACAATGAAACGGCTGATGCAGACCTTGCCAACAATGATTGGCCAGCCAAAGCGCATAAATCACGGCTTGAGCTGTTTAAATCTTCCCGCCGTCCTGACCAAATGCGCCGTCATAACTTGGACGCCAAAAAGCAAAAGGCAAAAGCCGAGAAAGCTGCTGCTAAAAAAGCTGAAGCTTCAAGTGAAGACGTTGAATAATGCACGGTCAAAAACTCGACTGATATATAAATATTTCGCCAAGGGGAAAACATATTCCCTTGGCCGTTACATATAGAAGCAACCACAAGCACCCATCAGATGACGTTAAAAAATCTTAAAATTCAAAGCTCTCTTATTGCTATTTTAGCCCTTTTTTGGTTTAACGGCGCTGTCTTTGCCCATTCCATTTCATCCACTTTCACGACAATAGAATGGAACGACGGCGATGGATCGCTTGAAATAATTGTGCAAGGCCATAGCCACGAGCTTGAAATATTATTCTCCCTTGAAGTCGGCGAAAAAATCAGCTTCTTGGATGATAATAGTTTCGAGCGCCTGCAAGAGGCAGCGGGTAAAGTACTTTTAAGCGATATTACTATTCTGGTGGATGATAGCCGCACCCCCGTGAAGCTGAACTATATTGGGCTAGAGCTCAAAGGACAGACCGTATTTGCTTATCTTGAAGCTAATTTACCCAAGGCCCCCGAAAGCATGCTGGTCAGCAATCTGATGTTTGTTGGCGTCATGCCGGGGCAAGTAAATACGGTTATGGGTGTTGTTGGTGGCAAGCGACGTGCTGAGGATATCCACGCCGATAACCGAAGCGCCTTTTTAGATTTCATTACAGCGGAAAATTGACCCCAATTAAAAACAAACTTTAGTGGCCTTGTTCTGCCACAATCATCAGGTTATCTTACCCTAAGACAATATGGAGTTTACCCAATGACACCTGTGCAAAAGATCGCCCTTTTAACAATGGCCATGTCATTCATTACGCCGCAAACATTATCGGCGCAAGAGCAGCCTGGTGCGAGCAATTTACCTCCTGAACCTGCAGCTGTGATCTATGCTAGGGAGCTTGCAAAGCTGGGCGGTGCGGCCCGATACTGTAAATTAGATAGTATTTTGGTTGAAGAATATATGACCAAAGCCGAAGCGCAAATCGCCATTACGGCCAATGACCAATATGAAAAAGTGGTCGCCCGAATAACTTTTAAAGATTCGCTAATGGTCGAAAGTTCAAAGAAACCCACCAAAGACTGCGCTAAAATTGAATTGATGCTAAAGCAAGCCCTAAGAAGCGCTAGCTTTTAACGACCTGCCTCATAGGGCTTTTGCGGTGAACCGTGCCTAAAACAAGACGAGTGATGCAATAGTTGGTTGACGCCACCGTCCTATATAACGAAACTGTTTTTTCAAAAACATAAGAAGTGGCTCATTAGCCACAAAGGTTGTTGTGTGCCAACATCAACATAGCAACATGAGGTCAACAAACTTAACGGAGATCAACGATGGCTGATAGGACCTATACAATAAGTAATTTACTAGCATCCGTGGCGCTTAGCGCTTTTGTGATTGTCGCAGCACCTGCTTTTTCGCAGGACGACGGTAAAAAACCAGAAGCAGCGAAAACGGAAAAAACTGACGAAAAGAAAGCTGACAAGACGGGCGATAAAAAAGCCAAAGCGAAAAGCGGCGATAAGAAAAAGAAGAAAAAAGAAAAAACAATCGCTGAGATCACCAAAGATCATAAAAAAAGCGAAGGGTTATTTACCTTTTACCGCGACCCAAAATCTGGTGCCCTGCGGATGGAAATTGCCCCCGACCAACTTGATAAAGAATATATTTATTTCTCACAAGTTGCTGACGGCATCCTAGAAGGCGGCCATTTTCGCGGGCAATATCGCGGCGAGAAGATTTTCAAACTTGTAAAATATTATAACCGGGTCGAAGTGGTTCAGCAAAATACAAGCTTTTACTTTGACCCTGACCAAGCCATAACAAAAGCCAAAGACGCCAATATTAGCCCAGCAATTTTAGCTACGCTGAAAATTGAAGCCACCGATAAAGAAAGCGGCAATATGCTGTTCAAGGCCGATGGCCTGTTCATGAGCGAAGCCATGCAAATCGTGAAGCCCCCGCGCAACCCACGGGCAAAGCCTGGCCAGAACTTTAGCCTTGGCAAACTCAGTCGCGGCAAATCTAAAATTGCTGAAGTGCGGAACTACCCTGAAAATACGCTAATCAAGACTGAATATGTATACGACAATCCATCACCCGCTAACTTTGGCAAAGGTAATGAGATTACAGATGCCCGCAGTGTAACGGTTAAATATATTCATAACCTGATCGAAGTGCCCGATAATGATTTCAAGCCTCGCATCGATGACGCCCGAATTGGTTACTTCATGAATACGGTCACGGACCTGACCGACCGGTCCACCACCCCGTGGCGCGACCTTATCAATCGTTGGAACTTGGTCAAGAAAGACCCTGAGGCTACCGTGTCCGAGCCTGTGGAGCCGATCACCTATTGGATCGAAAACACAACGCCATTAGAAATGCGCCCCACCATTAAGATGGCGGTAGAGAAATGGAATATCGCTTTTGAAGCTGCAGGCTTTAAAAACGCTGTTGTTGTGAAAACTCAGCCTGATGATGCCAATTGGGACGCTGGTGACGTGCGCTATAATGTGCTGCGCTGGACTTCTAGCCCCACCGTTCCCTTCGGCGGCTATGGCCCAAGCTTCACGAACCCGCGTACCGGCCAAATTCTGGGTGCGGATATCATGCTTGAATATAGCTTCCTGACCAACCGGATTAATGCTGGCGAAGTGTTTGACACAGCTTTCTTAGAGAATGCTGATAGTGAAACCAAAATGCATTTGGACCGCATTGCTGCCCATGAAAAATTCTGTGGCTTAGCTAGTCATTTGCAACTGAATAATATGCTCGGTAAAACATTTGCCGCTGCCCATAACATGGGCCCAGAAGCCACCAAGGACCTCGTTGAGCAGTCGATATATTATTTAATGCTGCATGAGGTTGGCCATACGCTAGGCCTCAACCATAATATGAAAGCGACCCAGTCACGCGCTTATAGTGAAGCCCATGATAAATCCAAGCAAAGCGAAGGCCTTGTTAGCTCCGTGATGGATTATCCTGCCATTAACTTCGCGCCAAAAGGTGAAGAGCAAGCTTATTACTACACCATGCGTCCCGGCAGCTATGATATTTGGGCGATCCAGTTCGGCTATAGCCCGGAGATGGAAGACCCAGCTAAGCGGGCGGCTCTCTTGGCTCAGTCCAACGAAAAAGGGCACGGTTTTGGCAATGACGCTGATGATATGCGCGGCCCCGGCAAAGGCATGGATCCTCTGGTTAATATCTATGACTTCTCCGATGACGCCATAAAATATGCTCGTGATCGCTTAGTCGAAGACAAAGGCATCATGGCATCACTGAAAGATAAAATAACCGTTGAGGGTGAAAGCTACCAAAAACTCCGCAATGCTTATGTGGTGGTTACCACTGACATGGCCCGCCAAGCTGCGGTTACCTCGCGCTATGTTGGCGGTGTGATGATCGACCGCTCTGTTGCCGGCCAAACAGGCAGCGGAACGCCCTATACACCTGTTGCGGAAGTACGCCAAAGGGAAGCAATGGCGGTTCTAACCGAGCATTTCTTCGCCCCTGATGCCTTTGACGCACCTGGTGAGTTGATCTCGCATTTGGCTATTCAACGCCGTGGCTTTAATCACTTCAATCAGGCTGAAGACCCCGATATCCATGCACGGGTTGCCCGCATCCAAGGGGGCGTTCTAGCGCATTTATTACATACAAACACCATGATGCGGATCAACAACTCAGGCCTTTACGGCAATACATATAACCTCAACAGCATGCTTAGCGACCTGACCGATGCGGTTTTTGCCGCTGACATGCGCGGCGATGTTAACGGTATGCGTCAAAACCTGCAGATCATTTATGTCAATATGTTGATCACACAATATAACAACAACAAACTTGACTATGTGTCGCGCTCAAACAGCTTGGCCATGATCCGCAAAGTGCGCCGCTGGATGGGTAGCTGGTCTCGTCGTGGTAACGCCTTAACCCGCGCCCACCGCGATAACCTTTCACTGGTCATCGATAAGGCGTTAGCGATTGATTAGGCTTTGGCCGTAGGCTAAGCCAATAGCGATATAAGCAATTTAAAATGGCGGCCCTATGGATGGGGGCGCCATTTTTTATGGGAAAAGAAAAAGGGTTATATCAGCGGACATAACTGGCACCGTTGATGTCAAAGGTGGCTCCGGTGGCGCTTTCCGCCTTGCCGGATAGCAGAAAGGCGATCATCTCACCGACCTCAACTGGCTCTGCCGCCCGGCCAAGCGGCACTTCATCCAGCATCCAATCATTCCCCGGCTCATAAGCCACCGATGCCATATCGGTCCTCACCCAGCCCGGGGCGATGATATAGGCAAAGACGCCGTCACGGGCATAGGCACGGGCTATTGACCGCGTCAGGGCCACCACTGCGCCCTTGCTGGCGGCATAGTGCATATAATCAGCCCCATCACCGCGAAAGGCCGCTCGGCTGGCCACATTGACCAATGCACCACCGCCGTTGCCTTTAAAGTGTGCGACCGCCAGCTTGCATATATCCGCCACTGCCTGAACATTCACCTGCATTACCTCTGACCATGCTTTGTGCCATTCATCCAGTGGCGCTTCAGGGGACGCTTCTGGCATGACCCCCGCATTATTTACAACACCCGCTATTGAACCAGCCCATTCGCATGCTTGATCAAATAGAGTGTTCGCTGCATCCAGCTTGGTGAAATCAGCTTGAAGGGCAATGATGTTATCAGCGCCATATTTTTCACCTAACAGTTCCATTGCACCAATGGAGCTAGCATAGCTACCGATAACCCTTGCGCCCTGCTCCAACAAAATTCCCGCCGTCGCCGCACCAATGCCCCTTGAGGCTCCGGTTACAAGATAGGCTTTACCGCTGACTGTTTTCATTTTTAGCTCCCATTAAAAAAAGCCCCGCTTTGCGGAGCTTCATATTCGAAATAAAATACCTATAATGCAAGTCACTTAATGTTTTTCAAGCCACGCCCTCGCTTGGCGCAATGCCTCTGCTACATCCCTGTCGGTCATATCGCCAGCTATTTCAGTGCGGTCCACTTCTGCCCGGCGAATGCCGCGCATTGCGGCTAAATTAAACCATTTATGGGCCGCCACATAATCGCGCCTAACCCCTTGGCCTGTTGAATATAAAAGGCCTAAGTCATAAAGCGCATCAGGTTGTCCAATATCGGCAGCAGCAACCCGCTCGCTGATATATCCGTCCAAACTTGTGTCTCTCTGTCCCATTTTCCCGCCTCTAGGAAAGCCTAATATTATTACTATATCAGGCTCTATTACGCTCACGTCTCCCCAAAGATACTAAGCGCTATGCGCCGTTAATTTTTACACCATTCCAGTCATTAGCACAGATCTGGTTAAAGCTATGATAACAGAGATTTGGCTTTTTAAGAAGATTCAAATATTTTACGAGAAAATACGATAGAGATAGCAACTGTTATTATTTACCCTTGCGGTGCTTGCCAAGGTAATGAGGGTTGGCTGGAAGCGGCCTGCTGGGGTCGTAAGAAACTCTTGATCCGCTCATGCGCTCCTCGTCAAGGCGCTTGTAAAGGTCATATTTTGGCCTCCGCGCTTGAGAGCCAAGAGCCCCGCCCAAAATGCTGCCAAGGGCAATGCCGATAAGACCTTCGCCGTCACCAGCAATTTCATTACCAAGCAGCCCGCCCCATATGGCACCTGCAACCATCCCTTGGCGGCGAATGCTACCACTATCATAATAGGATCTATAGCTCCGGCTATATAGCCTATGTGTCTGAATATCCTCAGGTAGCATTTTACATTTTGCCACCGTGATGGCCGGACAATTGGTAAGTTTGGTAAAGTCAATATTTGAGGCTGGAGGCGGGATGAATATATCAGTCTCCTCCTGAGCCACCGCTATGGTATTGAGGCCAAAAATTAAGGCTGTGATGGTCAATAATCTTTTCATGAGAGCACTATAACAGAAAATTCGGCAAGATTGCGGCATTTAACCAAAAAGTAAAATATTTAAGGATTTATTTGTGCATGACGATATGCCGCTGTAATGAGGGTGGCAGTTTTTTTGTATGGCTAATATTGAACATAGTCACAATTATACCTGCGCTATACAGGGAGAGTTCTCAACTAAGTTACCTATATTTACTTATTTGTGATTGCAAATACTGTATTAAGCTAACGGCGATTTTAAACTTGCAATCAAAAGCAAGAAAATAAAAGCGGGATAAAAAACATGACAGCACGGCACCTACAGGTGGTCATCTTGACCGCGACGATACTTCTTCTTTCTGGCTGTGGAGCTGGGAATTTTCTTGAATGGCCAAAAACAGCGACAGTCCCTACATCAGACTGGGCAGAACGCCGAGAATATGAGCGGCTTTATGTCGCCCACCCAACCATAGAAGACATGCAAATTAGTTATATCCGGGTCGGCGACCCTATGGGACAGCGGGTCATTTTCATTCATGGCTCACCCGGCCAATCGTCTGACTGGATTCGTTACCTTGATGAAATACCTGAAGGATATGAGTTTATTGCGGTAGACCGCCCGGGGTTTGGCTTCACGACACCTGTAAGGTCGTATGAGAGTTTAAAGGACCAAGGCGCAGCCATTGCGCCGTTTCTTGATGCATCAAACGGAGATCCTGTCATTCTTGTCGGCTGGTCCTACGGCGGGCCTGTGGCGGTACAAGTGGCAGCAGATTACCCCAGCAAGCTCAAGGGCATGATACTTTTGTCAACCGGGCTCGACCCTGCATTAGAGAAGGTCCGGTTCGTCCAACGCCTTGGCAACATATGGCCCTTCACCCGTTTTGTTGAGGATGGCTGGCGGATCGCCAACGAAGAGCTTATCCCGCTCAAAAAAGAGCTGAAAGCCTTAGCGCCAAAGCTTGGGGCTATTAAAACACGCACGGTCATTATCCACGGTGAAGCGGATGATTTAGTCCCCTTTGAAAATGTCGCTTATGCCAAAGCGGCACTGACCGGCGTTAGCGAGTTACATATCGAGAGCTTTCCGGGCCTTGGTCACAGCATTCCTTTTTCAAAATTTGACCGTGTTCAAACTGCCATCCAGCGCCTTAATGATGGAGGTGCCTTTGCTATACGAGAAAAACTAGATGCAGCAACATTACTGACTGGCCTAAAGGACGGGTCGGTTTCACCCCTTGATGATAGGCTCGGTACATTATGGTTCAAGGATGCAGGGGCAAAATCAGAGCTTGCTGAACTGCGTGTTTGGGCCGAAGGCCAACGCACTAGAATACTGGGTGCTACTGGGCAAGCTACTATTAATATTAACAATATTGGTAACCACCAGCAATGTATCGATCATGGACAGGGCTATCTTCTTGCCCATCATTTTGATTTTCTGGCCGCAATAAGCGATGAAACAAAATATGTTGAACCCTTTGGTTTTATTACAGGTATGCATAGAAATGTCATGGGCGCGCTCAAGCACGGCACCATTAAGGCGACCAGAAAGGCTAGCAATATTCAAATTATGCGCCGGAGCTTCATGGGAGAGAAAGTTCAAGAATTCGAGGAGATTATCCGCAAAAACAAAATTGATAAAAATATCGGATCGGATCATGGCCTCACATTAATGCTTGCAGTTGGCATCCCTGAATTTTGCAAAATTCAGCAAGATAATACCAACTGGCTCAAGAACGAATTGGCTGAGAGTGATTGGGAAAGTTTTGCAAAAGACAGTGATGAAACAGTGATGATGCTTTCCCTCACAATTAACTCCGATGATACAGCTTTAATGAAAAACACCATTGCTGCACTTGAAGCAAGACAAGATCTGTCTGATGAGGTTAGCAGCCAGCTAGAACGGCTGCGGGAGCGCCTCACTGTTATGGAAAAGCTACAGATGTAGCCTATCATATAAACTTGAATTTGATAGGCTAAAGCACATCAATATAATAGTATGATATATTAAACTATATTACGTCATTGATTATCTAACTTAACATGATATAGTACCATAGAGCATAAATAATTTTTGATATATAAAAGCATATCATGCACAGGTCGATAACACATATAGCTGAACAGCTAAAAGAAGCTCGGGAGGACAAAGGTTTAAGCCAGCGCGCTTTAAGCGAGAAGGTCGGCATCCCCCAAAGTCATATCTCTAAGATCGAGAATGGGGCCGTAAACCTGCAACTTTCCAGCCTCATAGAGCTATCGCGTGTCTTAGACCTAGAATTAATGTTAGTGCCAAAACAGGCCACGAAGACGACGCAGCAAGTCATAAAAGCTACAAAGAAAAATGAGCCATCCTTAATAGGGCAACAATCAATGTTCCAGCTAGATAAGGAAGATTGAAGCATGGAAAAGATAGCTCACCTTGATATTTTTATTGGTGCCATGCATGCTGGGGTAATCACTCTATTGCCCCATGATAGAGCGATTTTCTCCTTCACTGACGCATATACCCAGAGCTCTGAACGCCCTATACTCAGCTTATCTTACCTAGATATTTATGGGGAACCGCTGACAGATAGAAATGTCACCCAAACTAAGTTAGAGCCTTTCTTTTCTAATTTACTGCCCGAGGGACATTTGAGAAGTTACCTCACGGAGCGGGCTGGTATCAAAGATGTCAGGGAATTTAACCTGCTGTGGATATTAGGGCGTGATGTATCTGGCAATGTTAGCATTAGACCTGCGGGTGGTGAAGACTGGCCGCCAAATGAGGATAAGACCCTAAGCAAGGCGGAAGCCGCCAGGAAACAACAACAGGCTATGCGGTTTTCGTTGGCCGGTGTGCAGTTGAAATTCTCTGCCCTTCAAGGTGCATCCGGTGGTCTAACCATTCCTGCACGAGGCGACGGCGGGTCATGGATTGTCAAGCTGCCCTCAGGCCGGTGGCGCGGCGTGCCAGAAAATGAATATGCCATGATGTCGTTAGCCCGCACTATGGGCATGAATGTTCCCGAGGTGAGCCTTGTTGACATGAAAGATATTGGCGGCATACCCGAAGGCATTGGCGACATGGTAGGTAAAGCGCTCGCCGTGAAAAGGTTTGATCGCTTAGACGGCGGTGGAAGGGTTCACATTGAGGATTTCGCCCAAATTTTTGGCCTTTACCCTGAGGAGAAATACACCAAAGGCAATTATAAAAATATTGCTGAAGTGCTCTGGGCACGCGCCGGTGAAGGTGCAATCGAAGAATTTGTCAGGCGCTTAGTATTTAATGCCCTTATCGGCAACGGTGATATGCATATGAAAAATTGGTCGCTGATCTACCCTGATGGCTTAAGTTCTAACATCGCGCCTGCTTATGATTTTTTATCAACCCTTCCCTATATGAGCGACACTGGCATGGCGCTTAATCTCTATCGGCGGGGACCAAAAAAGTTCACGGACCTAACCACGCAGAGCTTCATCAAATTCGCGGCAGAAGCACGGTTACCAGAAACCATGGTCATAAATACGGCGCGAGAAACGGTCGAGAAATTCCACGACCTATGGGGCGAGGCAAAAAAATCACTGCCCATAGCCCAAAATATCTCAGCGGCCATTGAGGCCCATGTGAAGACCATCCCCATTGCCAACTAAAGCCACATCATATCCTTAGTGACTTTATTCCCCCTCACCGCTCATGCAGCATGAAGGCTTCAATGGCGCGCTTTAGCGACCATACATCCTGTTTATCGCTGACCGCATAGGGCGTGTGGATCGACATGACAGGCACACCGAAGTCGATGGTGTCAATATTTTGCTGGGAAAGCTCATTGCCCAATGTACCACCGCCGGCGCGGCCCACTTTATAGGTGGTGGTTTGCCAAGGCACACCAGCAGTGTCGAGCGCATCGCGGGTCCATGCAATCATCTCGCTGTTGGCGTCAAAGCCCCGACCATAAAGCTTAATGTTAATACCGTAACCAAGCTTAGGTGCATTGCCCATTTCCCATGCTGCCGCTGACATGGGGTTCACGCCGGGGTTCACGTCAATGGATAGCGCCTTTGAGCGCCGCAACGCCCGACCGACCATGGGTTGGCGAAACTTGCTGCCCTGCTCTTTCAGGAGTATCTCGCTGATCGTATCGACAAGGAAGGAAGACGATGCACCGGTGACATTGTTATTACCAGATTCTTCATTGTCCGCGAGCAGCACAATCGAGGTATGCTCAGGGGTCGCCATATCCATCGCTGCCCGCACGCTGGCAAAGCCCGCAAGGCGGTCATCTTGGCCGTATATGGCCATCAAACGGCGATCAAAGCCCACATCACGCGGCGGCATGGCGGGCACAAGCGAAAGCTCAGCCGAAACCAGATCAGCGGGGTCAATGCCGTAAGCTTCCTTAAGGTGGCTGAGCACCCATGCCGATGCATCCAGCTCACCGTGTTTACCACTGGCCACAATGGGGTCTAGCTCCTCATGGGCAACAACCTCACGCGCAGTTCGTTTCATCTGACCACGGGCCACATGGGGGCTCAGGTCTGGGATGATTAAAATCGGGTCATCTGCGTTTAGGCCCATTGATATTTCAACCATAGTACCATCTTTGCGGTCAACGCGGCCAACAAGTGCCAGCGGAATATTGGTCCATTGGTATGTTTTGATGCCGCCGTGATAATTGGTCTGGAACAGCGCAAAACCTTGGCTGCCATATAGGGGCCTGCCTTTTAGCTCAAGACGCGGGCTATCTATATGCGAGGCTACAATGCGCATGCCTTGGATGGCTTTTTTCTTACCGCCGATGAGTAATACCATCGCCCTGTCGCGGTTGATATAATAATATTTGCTACCAACTTTGATGGCATCGCCCGGCTTCCAGGCTTTAAAGCCAGCGGCCTTCACCATCGCCTTCACCGACGCCACCGTCATCAGTTCCGTGCGGGAGGTCTGCATGAAAGACTTATAATCGTCTGCATAAGCCATCACGGCCTGGTTTTGATCGTCGCTTGACTTTGCCCAACTGCTTTCACAAGTACCTTGGTTGCAAGCTGGCTTATCGGCATCCTGCGCCGCCGCCGGTAATGTTGCGGTCAGCAGAACGGTGGATAGAAAATGTCGAAATTTCATGGGGAGCCCCTTATAGATCATTATTTTAAACAAGCCTAACCATCCAGCACGCTTGGCGCAAGATGGAGCATTGTAAAATGTCGATAACATTCTGAATTGACCGGTTTATGTACCATATCAATTGTCCGCTTCTGTTATTTGCCCTGATCCTCACCTGGAAGGAGCCCCGTTAGGGGCGACTGGAAGGTGAGGATCAGGGTTTTCGCGTCGAAGCGGGT
>JAJFIS010000037.1 GCA_021774735.1 Alphaproteobacteria bacterium
ATCATAAATCTCCTCGAACTTCATTGTTCGGATTCCTTGTAACATCTCTGTCCGTCTCATAAGCGCCCCTCCTAAAGGGCATCTTAAAACCGGACAGATCGTATGTTACATAAACCGGACATATCATCTGTTACTGACACACAATATAGAATTAAGTTGTTGCAATTATGTTTGTTGTGTATAGTAAGAAACTGAACTCGCTAGTAGCATGCTATTAGTTCAAGGGCTGTGAGGATTAATTTCTTCGCGGCCTTTGCTTTATCTGATGGGAATAATTTGAGAACTATTGCATACATTGATGGCTTTAATCTCTATCATAGAAAATTAAAGGGGCGGCGTTGGGCTCGTTGGGTGAACGTATTTTCACTGGTGGAATCATGTATTAGCAGCAATAATATTATTAGCCATGTCAATTATTACACAGCCAGAGTTTCTGGTCAATTTGATCAAAAATCCCCTAGAAATCAAAAAGTATATTTAAACGCACTAAATACTATCCCTAATCTTTTCGTCCATTTTGGGAAATTCCAAATCTCCGATAGGTGGATACATATAGTACCTCCTTTGCAGGTTAAACCAGAGCCAAAGCCTCCTTTAAATGCACCAGATGTGGAGGTGGTCAAAGCTTATAAAATAGAGGAAAAAGGAAGTGATGTGAATTTAGCATCTCATTTACTGCGAGATGGATATTTAGATAATTTTGAGGTGGCAGTCGTCGTTTCTGCCGATGCTGACTTAGTGGAGCCAATTAGGATAGTAGTCGAAGAGTTGGGAAAAGTCGTTGTGCTTGTTTCGCCAAGGGACAATGTGCCACGGGACTTAGAAAGAGCTTGCAGCTCCGTTAAAAGAATTACGAACAGTCGCCTTAGAAAGTCATTATTACCTGAAAAACTTGAGGGAGAGGATGGAGTGCTAATTGTGCGCCCAGACAGTTGGTGTGAAGAAGAACTCTTATTATAGAAGGTGGATATAATATTCACCTTTCACCTAGTTTACTGTTACTATCGATATACTAAGAGCATTAAACCATGATCATACTTTACGGCATAAAAAATTGCGATACGGTCAAGCGGGCGCGGAAGTGGCTGGAGGCGGAGGGTATTTCGCATGAATTTCATGACTTCAGGAAAGACGGGCTGGATGCGGCGCTGGTCGCGGAATTTATCAAAGCGTTAGGGCACGCGGCGCTTATCAACAAGCGCGGCACCACATGGCGCAAGCTGGATGAGGGCGATAAAACAGACATAAGCGAAGCCAAGGCGGCGGCCTTAATGCTAGCCCACGCAGCGCTGATAAAGCGCCCGGTGTGGCGGCTGGCGGACGGTTGGGCACTGGGCTTTTCGGCGGCTGACCAAGCGGCATTGGCGCTAAAGTTAGGAAAATAATGATGGATATCGCGCTCTTTCAAATTGATGCTTTCACCGACCATGCTTTTGGCGGTAATCCGGCGGCCATATGCCCCTTGGATGCCTGGCTGGCGGATGATCTGTTGCTGGCGATAGCGGTGGAAAATAACCTGTCCGAGACCGCTTATCTGGTGCCGCACGAAGGCGACGACGCCGACTTTCACCTGCGGTGGTTCACGCCCGCGACCGAGGTTGACCTCTGCGGTCATGCGACGCTGGCGGCGGCCCATATGCTGTTCAGCCATGTTATGCCATCGGCCACGGTTGTGCGCTTCACGACCCTATCGGGCGTTTTGACCGTAACCAAGCAAGACGGTAAAATGGTGATGGATTTCCCCGTAGACCCTGACATTCGCTTGCTTGATACCCCCCTTCCGGGCCTAGCGGATGCTATGGGTGCCGCACCGCTGGAGGTGCACCAAGGTGTGCGGGACTATCTGCTGATATACAGCGATGCCGCGACCGTGCGGGCGCTGACACCCGATATGGTGGCCCTGAAAAAGCTTGGCCGTTATGGTTATATCGCTTGCGCAGTGGGGGATAATGCTGGGGGTACTAAGACAAGCCCTGACTATGTCTCGCGCTTTTTCGCGCCCAGCTTTGCAATCGATGAAGACCCGGTTACTGGCTCGGCCCACTGTCTGTCGGGGCCTTATTTTGCCGACAAGCTCGGTAAGCAGGAGCTTTATACCCAGCAAATTTCCGCCCGCGTTGGCGACCTATGGTTAAAGCTCTCTGGTGACCGCATTGCTATATCGGGCACCGCAGTTGAGGTCCTATCCGGCATGCTTCACTTAGATATTTAAAACATTCTGGGAACCTTTTCCCTGTGCCAGCCGTCTTAATATCTGTAGCCTGAATGAATATAGGCTTTGCAATAGGGGCACTAGCGTCCGGTTGCGACAGTAAAGGGACAAAGGCGTGGCCAAGTCGAGCGACAAGGCACTGGTGGAATATCTGGTTTTGGCGGCCAAACGCGGCAACCAGCACGCTTTCGCCTCGTTATACGCCAAGACCAACAAGCAGTTGATTATGGCGGCTTACCGGGTGACCGGCAATTTGGCGGCGGCGGAAGATATCTGCCAAGATGTATGGCTGAAAATGGCTCGTAGGTTGCGTAAAATAAACGAGCCTGCCGCCTTTATGGCCAATGCTTACCAACTGGTGCGCTGGCGAAGCCTCGACCATATCAAGCGAGCTGGTAAAGATAGCATTTTGGATGAGGGTCTAGCTTCTGTAGACCCTAGCCCTGAAGAGGTGGCCGAGATAAGCAGTGTTAAGCGGGCGATGGCACTTTTGCAGCCAAGCCAACGTTTGATCGTGCAAATGTTTTACAGCGATGGGTACAGCGTGCCAGAGATTGCGACCATGCTGGAGCTAAAGGTGGGCACTATAAAAACCCGTTTATTCAGGGCGCGAGAGGCGATTAAACAGATGCTACAAGTGCCGAGTGAAAACAATGAGAGTAACAGCGAAGGAGATAAAAAATGACCGATATTGATGACCGTATTATGGAAGCACTTGCAGCCGAAGACGCCGAAATGCTGGAAAGCCTGGAGGGTAGCGAGGGTGTTTTCGCCATGATGATGAACGGCTTTAAAGGCAGCATGCGCGGCTGGATGATCTATTTTTACATTCTGTCGGTTGCTATCTTTGGTGGTTGCGTATGGGCCGGTATCAATTTTTGGGAGGCCGTAGACGCGAATGCCAGAATATTTTGGGGGGTTTGGTTCCTGCTGGGCATGACCATGGTGGGGATGTTGAAGATGTGGGTTTGGATGGATATGCACCGCCAAACCACCTCGCGGGAGATCAAACGGCTGGAGATTATGGTCGCGACCTTGCTCGATAAGAAATAATTATTGCAGTGCGGCAATTTATCTTGCGGCGCAATATATATTACCCTAGACTATGCGGGAAGCATATTTAAGGGAGCATCCACCATGACCACGATCCATGATTTCACCTGTGACCGCCTGACCGGCAAAGCCGAAGAGCTAGCAGACTATAAAGGCCAAGTAGTTTTGGTGGTTAATACCGCTTCCAAATGTGGTTTCACGCCGCAATATGAAGGATTGGAAGACCTTTACAGAACTTACAAGCATCGTGGCTTCAGCGTTCTTGGCTTTCCTTGCAATCAATTTGGTAATCAAGAGCAAGGTGAGGGCGATGAAATTGGTGAATTTTGCCAGATAAATTACGGCGTGTCCTTCCCGATGTTTAGTAAAATCAAGGTTAACGGACCGGAGGCGGACCCGCTTTATAAATTCATTAAGCGCGAGGCCAAAGGTGTTATGGGCACGGCAAATGTCAAATGGAATTTTACCAAGTTCCTCGTCGATCAAAAAGGCAATGTGGTAAAGCGCTTCGGCAGCCGTGATACGCCGTCCTCCATTGCATCCCATATCGAAGCGCTACTCTAAAGCGGCTTCTGGGAGGCTCATTAACCAGCCAGCTTAAAGGTGAACCTATAGCGCACACCTTCCTTATCAACGGGCTTACCGTCAACATATTGCGGAACATAACGGAATTTATGTATAATTTGTAATAGTTCCGACCTTATCTGACAGTTACCGATTTTTCAGTTAGTGACTGTCAGTTTAAATCTGGTCTACAAATTTGTCTTTCCAGATTTGTTTCCCGTCAAGAAGCGTCTGCATAGGCGTTCTGCCTTGGCATCGTTT
>JAJFIS010000038.1 GCA_021774735.1 Alphaproteobacteria bacterium
ATCATAAATCTCCTCGAACTTCATTGTTCGGATTCCTTGTAACATCTCTGTCCGTCTCATAAGCGCCCCTCCTAAAGGGCATCTTAAAACCGGACAGATCGTATGTTACATAAACCGGACATATCATCTGTTACTGACACAAGTCTACGATATATGTTGATTTGGTATATATCAAAGTGATATAATTATACGGAACTATAAAAATAAACAATAAAGCGAGGATAAAATGGATAGAGATAATCTGGTAAGAAATTTAGTTTTTGGTGGTGCCATTGCAGCCATCGTAGCGGTGTCTGCCGTTTCTGATAATATTTTCGACTATGATTCTGGAGATGATAACCGGGTGAATGTTCGGGTTTCGGATGATGATTATGACCGCGAAGATTATAACAATGGTGAGCGTGGGGACCGCGTGAACGAGACCCGTGACTTTGCAGCATTTTCAAAAATTGAAGTGCGCGGTGCGGTCGAACTTGACCTGGAAATAGGGGATACGCAGTCGGTAAACATTTCAGCATACGAAAAGCATATGGGCAAAATTGATACCCATGTGGAAGGTGACACACTGGTCATTGATATGACCAAGCAAAAGAGCAAACGCTTCTGGAGAAACGCTGATCTACAGATGACGATGGTATTATCGAAATTCACCGCTATTGATGTGCGTGGTGCCATTGATGGCAAGTTATCTGGCCTGTCGGGCCAAGACATTATCATTGATATCGCCGGAGCAGCGGATTTGAAAATGCAAGGTAACTGTAAATCTATGCAGATTAAAATATCTGGCGCTGCCGACATTAGTAGCCGCAAGCTAGAATGTGATGACGTCGATGTTCGGGTAGATGGCGCTGGGGATGTATCTGTTTTTGCACGAAAGTCTGTTGATATTAAGCTTTCTGGTGTTGGTGACATTGATGTCTACGGCAACCCTAAAGAGGTCAACAAGCATAAGGGTGGTTTTGGCTCAATTGATATCCATTCAGATTAGGGTAAAAAATGAAACAGATATATAAAGTTGCCGTGGTTTCTGCTGTTCTTGGCATGGCCATCACCACCCCCTCCTTCGCTGAAGAGCAAATGCGTGATGTAACTGGCTTTACATCAGTTGAGCTGGCTGGTTCCATGGATGCGAAAATTGAAGTTGGCCCAAAATTTTCGGTAACCGTGAAAGCTGACAGCAAATATATTGACCGTGTGATAACGGAGCGTGATGGCAATGCTCTTGAGATCAAAATGGAGCGTGGACATTCACGGTATAAAGGCAAAATATTGGTAACCGTCACCATGCCATTCATGAAGAATGTATCCCTTGCCGGTTCGGGGGATATTTCAGTTGAAGGGGCGTCGGGTGACTTTGGGGTCGAGCTTGCGGGCTCTGGCGATATTATGATCATCGGTGATGGCCCATACGGTGATGTTGAAGTTGAGCTTGCGGGCTCTGGCGATATCACCATCGAAGGCACTTGCAATAGCGTAGATATTGAGCTCGCAGGATCTGGTGATATCGATGCCAGAGGTATGAAATGTGAAGCCGCTGATGTTTCAATTGCCGGTTCGGGGGATGTATCGGCCCATGCTTCTAAAAGTGCCAAGGTAATGATCCTCGGGTCAGGCGATGTGGATATTTACGGCAAGCCAGATAGCATAAAAAGCACGGGTATGGGGTCAGGTTCCCTCTCAACCCATTAAGCTTTAGGTTTAAAGGCAAGACAATAGTTTAGGCGATTTCTGGGGTTGCCTTGAAATAGCCTTAATTCTGCCCGGGGCCGACCATAGTATGGGTCAACTTTATAGTTGTTGGCCTCATCTGGTCCGGTCGTTGCACCATGCGGGGGGGTCTGTTACCCCTAGCCCCCTCAACCCCTCTGGTCTTCGTCCGGGCCAGAATTTTTATCTCTTTTATCCTATAGATGCAGCTTTCCCTCGACAAGACACAGGATGCACGGCAATCTGAAAGTTAATGATATTGATCTTTGGAGGGCAGCATGCCAGCGATGCTGGAAGCAGCAGGTTTAAGTA
This sequence comes from Alphaproteobacteria bacterium, assembly GCA_021774735.1. Lineage (GTDB taxonomy): Bacteria > Pseudomonadota > Alphaproteobacteria > Sphingomonadales > Kordiimonadaceae > JAJFIS01. Next base: position 2,020 of record JAJFIS010000038.1, read on the forward strand.
AAAGCTTCAACGGCCAAATGGCGGTTGATGACATTAGTCTTGCTGTTGAAAAGGGTGAAATATTGGGCTTTCTTGGCCCAAATGGTGCTGGCAAGACCACCACCATGAAAATGCTAACAGGCTTTATGCGCCCAAGCAGCGGCTCAGCGAAGGTCTGCGGTGAACTGATTACGGGTGGCAATGCTCACACTCGCCGACATATTGGCTATTTGCCAGAAGGGGCACCGCTATACGGTGACATGACCCCACGGGCCTTTCTGTCTTTTATTGCTCGCTGTCATAAAATGCACGGCAAACGGGGCGCTGAAGCTCAGGAAAGGGCGGTCGAAGCCGTTGATCTCAAGGCCGTTCTGGACCAACGCATCGCTACTCTCTCAAAGGGTTTTCGTCGCAGAGTCGCGATTGCAGCGGCCATAATTCACGCACCGCCCGTGCTGATCCTGGATGAGCCGACCGATGGCCTTGACCCTAACCAAAAGCATGAGGTGCGTTATTTGATCCGGCGGATGTCTGCGGAGCGCGCGATCATCATTTCTACCCATATCTTGGAAGAAGTTGAAAGCTTGTGCAGCCGTGCGGTGGTTATTCGCCGTGGTAAAATTGTTGCTGATGAAACGCCGTCTGGCCTAAAAGCCAAGTCGAAATATTTGAACGCAGTGAATATGCTGGTGCCCTCACATGAAGCCAGTGATATCGCCATTGGCCTGAAACGCTTAGAGAGGGTGGCCTCGGTTGAAATGGCCAGCGAAGGTGGACAGATGCGCTTGACCGTTGTGCCAGCCGGGCAAGTGGTTATCGCTAATCGGGTCGCTGAACTTGCTGCAAGTAAAGGCTGGACCGTCAGTCAGTTTGCGGTTGAAGGCGGTCGGCTTGAAGATGTTTTTCGCAAGCTAACCAGCGCAAGTGGAAAGGGTGATAGCGGATGAGACATAATATTTTCACCATATTTAAGCGCGAGTTTTCCAGCTATTTTAACACGCCACTTGCCTATGTCTTCATCGTTATTTTTCTGATGCTACAAGGGGTTTTCACCTTTTATGTCGGGGGCTTTTATGAGGGCGAACAAGCGGACCTTTCTGCCTTCTTCAGCTTTCACCCTTGGCTATATCTGTTCTTAATGCCCGCCATTGGCATGCGCTTATGGGCAGAAGAGCGCAAAAGCGGTACCATGGAATTGCTTCTGACCCTGCCGTTGTCGCCCGGCTCTATCATTATGGGTAAATATTTAGCGGCGCTCTGTTTTGCAGCTCTGGCGCTCGCTTTAACCTTCCCCATATGGCTGACGGTAAACCATTTAGGCGAGCCGGATAACGGCGTGATTATAACTGGATACATAGGATCCCTGCTTATGGCCGGTGCCTATTTGGGTGTCGCCACCGCCATGTCAGCGCTGACAGATAATCAAGTGGTTGCCTTCATCACGTCGGTGGCTTTGTGCTTCCTATTCACCATACTTGGTTTACCAATGGTGCTTGACGGGGTCAGTGCTATAGGGTTTGACCAAGTAACAGTTATGGTCGCGGGCATGAGCTATTTGAGCCATTTTGACGCCCTGCAAAAGGGGGTATTGTCGCTGGCAGATGTGGTTTTCTATATCGCGGTGATTGGTTTTTGGCTCGGGCTTACTAGGGCTATTATCGAGCAGCAAAGGGAGGCAGGGTAAATGTTTAAGCGTCTTATCAACCGCCCAATTGCTGTTGTTCTTATGGCTGTTTTATTGCTTTTAAGCCTGTCTGTTTTAGCAGAGAGGTTCCTGCGCAGTTATGAAATAGATCTGACATCGGAGGGTCTCTATACGCTATCTCCGGGTACGGAAAAGCTCTTGCGCGATTTGGACGAGCCCGTTCGGCTTGATTTTTATTTTTCGCGCAGCTTGGCGACCGGTTACCCCAATCTGTTAGCTTACGGTAAGCGCGTTGAAGAGACATTGCGTAAGTTTGCCCGCACATCACCAGCTACCATTCAGGTGAATATCATTGAGCCTGAAGCCTTCTCGCAAGCGGAAGATGACGCGGTGGCAGCGGGTCTTAGCGGAGCCAGCTTGCCCGGGGGTGAAAGCCTCTATTTTGGCCTGTATGCGAGCAACCAAACTGATGGGGCGGAGGCCATTCCCTTCCTGGCCCAAGATCGGGAAAAATTTTTAGAGTATGATCTGGTCAAGTTAATATTATCGCTGGATGTGGCGGCCATGCCGCGCCTTACGTTGTTAACAGGCTTACCCATGGCTTACGGTGATGGTGGCCCAGAAGCCGCCATTCAAGGACAAGCCCAACCTTATGTGCTTTATCAGCAATTCCGTGAGTTTTTCCGCGTAAGTGAAATTCATGCGGATTTCTCGGCAATTCCCGCAGAGACCGATGTCTTGCTCATCGTCCAACCGCCACGCTTAAGTGATGATCAATTATATCTTATCGACCAATATGTCCTAAAAGGGGGCAGGGCCGCTATATTCGTGGACCCCCACAGTGAAAGCATGCCGCAAATGGGCGACAGCATCGGCAAGCCGTCGATGAGCAATCTTGGCCCGCTGCTTGCCAGTTGGGGGGTTAATTTTGATTCCAGCAAGGTCATAGGAGATGTGGAGGCTGCCCAGCGAGTGAATATGGGCGGGGCTTACGGCGTGCCTGATATTAAAGATTTTGTTCTTTGGTTAGCCCTTGGTCCAATCCATTTGAATTTGGACGATGTAGTAACGGGCACCACGGGTTCGCTGAATATGGCAAGTGTGGGGTCACTGTCCAAAATAGAAAACAGCACCGTTGAGTTTACGCCGCTGGTTAGCTCCAGCACCATTGCTATGCCCTTTGATGCCACCCGGGCCAGCGGGGTAGTGAGCGCTGATCTGCTCCTGCGGGACCTGCAGCCAACCGGGGAGGCTTACACGCTATCCGCAAGGGTGCAAGGTAACGTGCGCTCAGCATTCCCTGATAAACTGGCCTCTGACACAAATGCATTATTCGAGGGCAATATCCAGCTTGTCGTGACCGCGGATAGTGATCTGTTTGCCGATCGCCTTTGGGTGCGGGTGGAAGATGAAATGGGCCAACAAGTGGCGACCCCCCACGCGGGCAACGGGGGCTTTGTTCTGAATTTGCTGGATCATTTGGCGGGGTCTGAGGCTCTGTTATCGTTGCGGGGTCGCGGTGTGGTTCAGCGCCCCTTCACAAAAGTGGCCGCCCTGCGCAGGGAAGCCGACATCCGCTATAGAGACGAAGAAGAGCGTCTGCAGGCCCGTATGCAAGAAGTGGAGGCAAGGCTGCTTCAAATGGAGGGGTCAGACGCCTCGGTTGGTGCTGCTTATTCACCAGAACAAGAAGCTGCTATATCTAGGTTCCGCGATGAGCTGTTGGCCACCCGCAAAGCGCTGCGCGAAGTGAACCGGCGCTTGAAGCAAGACATCAACCAATTAGGGACTAAATTAGCCATCATAAATATTGCAGGCATCCCGGGGTTGATTATTTTATTCGTTTTGTTGCGCCAAATGGTCAGGCGGCGTAAAAGGGCATCGAAGCTGAAAAACAGCTCAATATATTAGATGGATTTATCAGGGCTATGGCTGAAAAATGGACTAACATTCTTGGGTTCCTAACCTTGCTGGCGGTGCTAGCATTGACATGGGTATTTTTTGGTGAGGACCCGTCAGCCCCAACAGTTGGTAGGGGAGAAGCCTTTTTCCCATCGCTAGCGAGTGAGATCAATGGAGCTGAGAAAATCACCATTGAAGATGCTGACAGGCAATTGACTTTAACCAACAAAGACGGCCAGTGGCACATCGGCGAAAAAGATGGCTACAAGGCGGATCCCGCCCGCATTGGCACCTTGCTGCGGGGGCTGGTTAATAGCAAGCGTCGGGATCCCAAAACGGCGGACAAAAGTAAATTTGCCAAATTAGGTTTAGGCGATAAACAAGTAACTCTGCGCATCATGGGTATGGGCAAAAAAATACTTGTGGATGTTCAGCTTGGCAAAAGGGCGGCAATTGGCAGTGATCGTAGTTTAAGTTATGCCTATAAGCCTAGTGATGCTCGGGCATGGTTGGTGACAAGCCTGCCCGAGGTTAGCCCTAATTTTCTCAGCTGGGTAGATAGTAGAATCTCCCCCATAGCAGCTCAGCGAATTCGCAGCTTAGCTTTGGCAGAGGGTAAAGTTATGTCACGTGCATCGCCCACAGCACCATGGGTGATGGAAGGGTCTGATCAGACACCTCGAGAGTTATCAACGCAGGTCACTGACTTTTCCAATTTATCTTTCAGTGACGTCAAGGCCCTATCTAATCCTTTGAAGGGGCCTGCCGCGACCATAGAAATGCAAACATTTGATGGTCTATCGGTGATTATGGCCGAATATGCCATGGACGATGGTCACTGGGTTCAATTGCAAGCGCGCTATGATGAGAATGATATTTTTCAGGAAGGTAATGCGGTAGTTTTGCCCGGCGCCCCAGCTGACGGTGCCGCAGAAGCCGCCCGTTTGAATACCCGTTGGTCGGGCTGGTTTTTCAAGCTAGCAACAGTTGGTTCTGCTGCGGGGAGCTAAAAAGGTAAAAGCTACCATAAAAAAGCATGATTCTTGCGCCTTTGCCCCTTGAAGGCGGCGCTAGTCTTCCTATTTTCAATAACAGTTCAAGAAATTTGCCGCGATACTATAAATCTGCGGCCATTAACGGGGTTTAGATATGACCGATAGTCAGGGTACAAGCGAAGCAGTCGAAGAAAAACGCGGTTTTGAGGCCGAAGTTGCCAAGCTGCTGAAATTGATGGTTCACAGTGTTTATAGTGAGCGGGAAATTTTTCTGCGCGAATTAATATCTAATGCGTCCGATGCTTGTGACAAATTACGCTATGAAGCTTTGACCCAGCCAGAGCTGATCAAAGACAGCGGCGACTTTACCGTAGAAATTATCGCCGATAAAAAAGCGGGAACCCTGACCGTTCGCGATAATGGTATTGGTATGGGCCATGATGACCTGATCAGTAATCTGGGCACCATTGCGCGCTCGGGCACAGAAGGCTTCATGGATCAGTTCACCGGTGACGCCCAAAAAGACGTTCAGCTTATTGGTCAGTTTGGCGTTGGTTTCTATTCGGTCTTTATGGTGTCTGACGATGTTGTTGTTACTAGCCGTCGCGCTGGCGACGATGAAGCCTGGCAGTGGCGCTCGGACGGTGAAGGTAGCTACACCATGCGCCCGGCTGACGCCGACAGCGTTCGCGGCACTGAAATTATTCTTCATCTGAAAGAAGACGCCAAAGAATATCTCGAGCAAATACGCCTGCAAACAATCATCAAAACTTACTCTGACCATATTGCTTTGCCCATTAGCCTTGCGGTTGTTGGGTCAGACGACGAAAAGACAGAAGAGCCGCTGATTGCCAATGAAGGCTCGGCGCTTTGGACCCGTACAAAGTCAGAAATTACGGAAGAGCAATATACAGAATTTTACCGCCACACCGGGCATGCTTATGATGAGCCGGCCCATACCATTCACTATAAAGCGGAAGGCATGCAGGAATATAGCGTGCTTTTATTTGTGCCTAGTCAACGGCCAATGAACCTGTTTGAGAACCGCAAAAGCCCGGTGAAGCTATATGTGAAGCGGGTCTTTATTACTGATGAGACCCAAGAAATGCTCCCCGGTTGGCTGCGTTTTATGCATGGGATTATCGACAGTGAAGACTTACCGCTGAATATCAGCCGAGAAATGCTGCAAAATAACCCTGTACTTGCCCGCATTTCAAAAGGCGTGACCAATAAGATATTGAGCGAGTTTGAAAAACTGGCCAGTAAAGACACAGAAAAATATGAAGCCTTATGGGAAAATTTTGGCGCTGTGATCAAGGAAGGCCTCTATGAAGATAGTGACCGCCGGGATGCGCTGCTCAAGATCAGTATGTTCCGCTCTACGGGTGTTGAGGGTTGGACGACATTGAGCGATTATGTGTCGCGGATGAAAGAGGGACAGGACAAAATTTATTATGTTACCGGCGCTGACGAAGTGTCCGTGCGCAAAAGTCCGCAGTTAGAGGGCTTTAAGGCCAAAGGTATCGAAGTACTTCTGCTATCAGATACGGTTGATGATTTTTGGATGCAGATGGTAACTGAATTTGACGGTAAAGCCTTTCAATCTATTACCCGTGGTGCTGCGGACTTAAGCGGCATTGATAGCAGTGATACTGCTAAGGACACCGCAGATAAGGTTCCGGACAGTACTTTAACTGTTTTGACAACTTTGATTAAAGAACAGCTGGGTGACCGGGTATCGGACGTTAGGGCATCGGACCGGTTGGTTGAAACGGCGGTGTGCTTAGTGGCCGATGAAGGCGGAATGGATATCCACCTTGAGCGGATGCTGAAAGCAAATAGCCAGTTTGATGGCCTCAGCAAAAGGGCCTTAGAGATTAACCCCTCTCATAGCTTGGTGAAGGCGATGGCGGAACGCGCGAGCGGAGACGGTGCTATTGCAGCCCTTAGTGAACAAGTTGAACTTTTATACGATCAAGCGCGGATTTTGGAAGGCGAAACCCCTGATGACCCAGCAGCTTTTGCCGCACGGATGTCGGTTATTATGTCAGGCAGCATAGTTTAAAAATATAGAGTTAAGCTGATAAATTGAAATTTTAATTCAAATATTAGCATTAATGAAATATTAATTTCCACCAAGGATGCTGAATTTGCTATAGTAGGGTACCAGACACCTAAGGAGGCTGCATTGACCGGCAAGAAGTTGTCTATGCATGGAAAATTATTTCAGCGGATAAAGTTGTTTCGGCGATCAATATCTGGGGCGACAGCCATTGAATATGGCTTGATCGCTGCTATCATAGCAATCGGCTTAATTGCGGCTGTTGGCGGCGTGGCGGACCAAGTTGTTAGCCTGTTTACCACTGTGGAAACAGGGCTTACGTCCGCGTTTAATTAGAGCACTTATGCTCCAGCCATGGTGACTGGGGAGTTTGAGTATTCAGCTGGTGTAGTTTCCATCGCTTCATTAATGCTGAGCTTAGCGGCGACAGTTACTCGGGCTTTGCGCACTTCTGATTTCATTGACGTAAGTTCATTCAGCTTGGTTTTAGGCTCATCTTTATGGCGCACTAAGGCTTCATCTAATGCCTCATTCAGCTGGTTCAAAAAGGCTAGCTGCAATTCAAGATCGACGGTTGGCATTGTTAACTCCTGTGTTTTACCCATGGCATCACAAGACAATTCAATTTTTATGCCATAAATTAACATATTGATATTATTGAGTTATTTTATGCTATATCAAAAAAATAGTATGTTTTAAGGCAAGGAATGCCGATGTACAGGCAAAGTTTGCAGCTTTAAAGGCTTAACTACGATAGTCACCATTGATGCTGATATAGCCATGGGTCAGGTCGCAGGTCCAGACCGTGGCACGGCCTTTTGCAATCCCTACATATGCGCGAATATCAATTTCATTTCCGCGCATATGGCCTTGAACTGGCATTTCATCATAATTTGGGCAGGCGGCACCATCAACTGCTATTAACGTCTCCCCTATCCAAATGCTAATTAGGTCTCTTTCAGCCAGTTCACCAGCTTTGCCGATAGCCATAATTATCCGCCCCCAGTTGGCATCCTCGCCGGCGATGGCGGTTTTAACCAGCGGGCTGTTGGCCACTGACAGGGCAATTTTTTTGGCAGCTAGGTCATTTTCGGCGCCTTCTATTGTGACGCTGACAAATTTGCTAGCCCCCTCACCGTCCCGCACAACTTGGTGGGCTAAATTGCGATTGACCGTAATAAACTTGGCTCTGAAATCATCAAGTCGCGGGTCATTTGGGTCGGTTATTTGTGGGTGACGTACATTTTGACCCGTTGCAAAGGCCAAAACGGTATCGCTGGTGGAGGTGTCGCTATCAACCGTAATACAATTAAAAGTGAGCTCGGTGGCCTCCTGCAACAGGCTTTGCAATACATTGGGACTAAGATTTGCATTGGTAAAAATAAAAGCCAGCATGGTTGCCATATCGGGCGCTATCATGCCGGATCCCTTTGCAATACCGCTTATCGCCACAGGCTCACCGTCAATTTCAGCCATTTCACAGGCACTTTTGGCAAAGGTATCGGTGGTTAAAATGGCGTCGGCGCCGTCTTGCCACTTGGCGCCGGATAGTGCCGCATTAATCTGCGCTATGCCGTCAACTATGGGAGCGGCGTTCAAAGGCTCTCCGATAACTCCGGTGGAGGCCAGCATGATCTGCTCGGGCTCACAGCCAACAACTGCCGCTGTTGCCTCAGCAGTGGCGCGAGCAGCATGTAGGCCTGCACTGCCGGTAAAGGCATTGGCATTACCGGCATTCACCACCAAGGCCCGAACATATTTTCCGCCAGTGTCTTTAAGCGAAGCGCGGCACCAATCAACCGGCGCGGACGGACATCGCGACTTTGTGAAGACACCCGCAGCAACGGTGTCACGGTGCATAACCGCCAGCATTAAATCTAAGCGCCCTTGGTAGCGCAGACCTGCAGCTATTGCCCCCATTTCAAGCCCCGCGATAGGCAATAAATTGGGAAAAGACTTAGGGGCTAGGGGCGATTTGGGTGACGCAGTCATAGAGCAGCTATCTTTAATAATTTTAAGGTTCATGTTGAAAGTAGTGTGCGGATACTACTGATCCTTGGCAAGTAATTTTAATGGTGTATCAGATTAAAGGCCAAATCCAGCCAACTTAAGACGCTTTAATTGGTTGGATAGGTTGACACTGCAGGTGGGGCTGCTTATCTGTCTGATACTAATTAGTAAATATTTCCGGGACAGGGTGGCCCATTAAGTTTGGCCCGGGGGATTGAGTGTTTTGGGGCCGGGGAAACGACATGCTTGGACTAGGCAAAATTGCCAAAAAATTCTTTGGCTCTGCAAATGAACGTTATTTGAAGACACTGCAGCCAACTGTGGACGCCATTAATGCACTTGAAGGCGAGATGCAGGCGCTCGACGACGCGGCACTTAAGGCCAAGACAGTTGAATTCCGTGGTCGCTTAGAAGCAGGTGAAACGTTAGATGATCTGATCGTTGAAGCTTTTGCCGTGGTTCGTGAAGCCGCAGTTCGCTCACTTGGCCTAAGGCACTATGACGTTCAGCTGATTGGTGGCTTGGTTCTCAACGATGGTAGTATTGCCGAGATGAAAACCGGCGAAGGTAAAACGCTGGTGGCAACGCTCGCGGCCTACTTGAATGCGCTGTCCGGTAAAGGCTGTCATGTGGTGACGGTCAATGACTATTTGGCCACCCGCGATTCTGACTGGATGGGCAGTGTTTATAGTTTTCTTGGTATGACCACAGGCGTCATCGTTAACGGTGTTGAAGATGATGAGCGCCGGGAAGCTTACGGCGCTGATATTACCTATGGCACCAATAATGAATTCGGCTTCGATTATCTCCGTGACAATATGAAATTCCAAGAAGAGGATATGGTCCAGCGAGAGTTTAATTTTGCCATCGTCGATGAAGTAGATTCGATTTTGGTGGACGAAGCTCGGACCCCTTTGATCATATCTGGCCCGACCGAGGATAAGTCCGAGCTATATGTCACTATCGATAAGGTCATCAAAAGCTTGAGCGACGATGACTATGAGAAAGATGAAAAATCTAAAAATGTCACCTTGACGGAAGAAGGTACTAGTCGGATAGAAGAAATTTTGACCGAGCAAGGTTTGCTGGCGACCAACCATCTTTATGATTATGAAAATGTTGCCGTCGTGCACCATGTTGAGCAGGCGCTGAAAGCCATCACCATGTTCGAGCGCGATACGGATTATATCGTCAACGGGGGCCGGATTGTTATCATTGACGAATTCACCGGTCGGATGATGGAGGGCAGACGTTTTTCCAATGGTTTGCACCAAGCGATTGAAGCCAAAGAAGGGGTCGATATTAAGCCAGAAAACCAAACGCTGGCGTCGGTTACTTTCCAAAATTACTTCCGCATGTTCCCAAAACTTTCTGGCATGACCGGTACAGCGCTGACGGAAGCAGAAGAATTTGGAGAAATTTACGGGTTGGGCGTGGTGGAAATACCGACCCATGTGCCTGTTCAACGCTTTGATGAAAATGATGAATTTTACCGCACGGCGGATGAAAAATATGATGCGATCATTGAAGAACTTGGGAAATGCCAAACCAGCGGCCAACCGGTGCTGGTCGGCACGGTATCGATTGAAAAATCAGAGCATTTGTCATCATTGCTGAAAAAAGCCAAGCTGAAGCACCAAGTGCTGAACGCCCGCTACCATGACCAGGAAGCTTCGATTGTGGCGCAAGCTGGTCGCTTCGGCGCCATCACAATCGCCACCAACATGGCTGGTCGCGGTACCGACATTCAACTGGGCGGCAACCCTGATATGCGGGTTGAGGATGAGCTGGCTAAGGTGGACGATGAAAGAAAACGTGCCAAAGCAGAGGTGCGTATTCGCAGCGAAGTTTCCGCCGAGAAAGAAAAGGTCATTGAGGCGGGCGGGCTGTATATTATTGCCACGGAACGCCACGAATCACGGCGTATCGACAATCAGCTGCGTGGTCGCTCAGGCCGTCAAGGGGACCCGGGGCGGACCAAGTTTTTCTTATCCCTTCAAGATGACTTGATGCGCATTTTTGGCCCGGAGCGCATGGACAGCATGTTGGTGCGCCTGGGCATTGAAGAAGGTGAAGCTATAATTTCGCCGTGGATTAATAAAGCGATTGAAAAAGCCCAAGCCAAGGTGGAAGCGCGGAACTATGACATCCGCAAAAATCTCGTGAAATATGACGATGTGATGAACGAGCAGCGCAAAGTGATCTATGAACAGCGCCGGGATGTTATGGCAGCGGAGAGCGTTGAGGAAGAAATTAAATATATGCGTAGCGACGTCATTGAAAGTATGGTTGCGCGCCATATACCCTTGAAAGCCTTTAAGGCCGATTGGAACATGGAAGGTCTGCAAAAAGATGTGCTTGAGCAATTAGGCATGGATTTACCCGTTGTTGCATGGGGCGATGAAGAAGGCCTTGACGAAGAAGGCATCACGGAACGCCTAGAAGACGCATCGATGAAAATGATGGCGTCGAAATTAGCAACCTGTGGCCCAGAGTATTGGCGCCATTTGGAAAAGTCATTTTTGCTACAAGTGATCGATCAGGAATGGAAAGATCACTTATCGAACCTTGATCATTTGCGCCAAAGCGTGGGGCTTAGGGCATACGGTCAGCGCGACCCACTGAATGAATATAAGTCAGAAGGCTTCAGCCTGTTTGAGGGCATGATGAATCATACTCGCGAATCAGTAACCAAAGTTCTTGCGCTCATTCAGTTCGAAGCGGAAACGCCTGATCCATCTATACTTCAGCGCAGCAAACCTGTTGGCCGAGAAGAACATGTTAATCCGCAAACTGGTGAAAATGAAATGGCTTCTGGCGGTATTGACACCAATGACCCCTCAAGCTGGGGTAAGGTTTCACGCAACGCACCCTGCCCTTGTGGTTCGGGCACGAAATATAAGCATTGCCACGGCGCGATCTAACGCATTTGATGGAAAACTTGTGTATTTACTCTGTATATGATTCAATGGTAGTTGATATTTGAATTGGAAAGGGTGCAATCATGGATAACCATTTGGTCGTGTTAAAGCTTTTCATAGATGGATTAGGGCTCGAGTTTAATATTGAGTCAGTTAATCATCGCAAAGCACTCCAAAAAGCAGTTTACTTAGGTCAACAAAAAGTAGATTTGGGCTATAAATATAGTTGGTATTTGAGAGGCCCATATAGCCCAGCATTGACGCAAGATTATTTTGAACTTGAAGCTTATGACAACATTCAAGATGTGACAAATGGGAAATCGCTTAGGAGTGATATTGTGGAAAAATTAGGAAGCCTAAAGGTGCTTTTTACCACAAACAAACCAAGTGATATGAAGTCTCATGATTGGCTTGAATTATTATGCAGTATACATTTTTTGATGACCACTTCGAATAAAACAAAAGGTGATACTAAAAAAACGATTACTGAACAAAAAAACCATTTAATAAAGAATTTTGATACTGCATATAGTAATTTGAATAACTTTCTCCCTCTAAATAGATAATTATGCATAGATTGAAAGTTGAAAAATGTGTCACTGATGCAGTCCATGGCACTATTGAGCTGACGCCCGTTGAGGTTGATTTAATTTCGTCTCCTACGTTTCGTAGGCTTCATAACATACGTCAATTAGGCCTTACACATTTGGTCTTTCCTACAGCAAGCTACTCAAGACATTCGCATTCATTAGGCGCATGTCATGTTGCGAAGCAGATGTTTAAATCAATTAATCGGAAGTTAGAAAGCTCGAGACAAATTGATGAAAAAAAATTGCAAGAATATAGAATTGCAGCTTTGCTACATGACATAGGACACTACCCTTTTTCTCATACATTTGAGCATGCTTTAAAAAAATATTATAATAATTCAAATCTTTTGAATGGGGGTGAAAATAACGTATCTACAGCTTTCGATCATGAGCAAGTAGGGGCTAAAATATTAATTTCAGATAGACACATAATAGAAATACTCAGTAAACATGACATTGACCCACAAGCAATAGAAAATATTTTTAGGCCCAAAGAGCCAGGTGTATTATCTGCTATAATAAGCTCAGATTTGGATTGTGATCGTTTAGATTATTTAATGCGGACGGCTCTTCATACAGGAAATCCATTTGGTAATGTTGATATAAACTATATTATTTCTCAGTGCGCATTAGATAGTAAAGATCAGCTTTGTCTGACACACAGAGCAAAAAAATCGGCAGACCATTTTTTGACATCGAGGTATTTTGACTACGCCCAAGGACCATTCAATAAAACCGTAGTAGCTTTAGAATATGCGCTAGAGATGGCAATAAAAAAGTTGTTAAAATTGGATATTTTAGATTGTTCGTCAGAAAAGATATCTAAAATGATAGTTAATTCTGATTGGTATAATTTTACCGATGATAAAATGATAACCCTACTTAGAACGACATTCTATGACAATGCTAGAGAATTAGAAAAGGATGGAAGCATTCTGCATTTTAATGCAATTCTTCAAAGGCAGCCTGCTAAGTTAGCATGGTCAGTCGAAAATTTATCTAAAGATGATAAAGATAGAGAAAACCATAAACTGAAAAAAAATCTTGTTAAGGCAGCTGTTGATTCTTTTATTACGGAAAAAGGGTTAAGGGAAGAATGCATATTTGTTTGGGATGTCACTCTCCAAATTACTAAGATGGGGGGTCGTAACCGCACACAAATTCCGGTAGAAGATAGTAGCAAGGGTGTTGACGATCAATCTGGGCAGTTAATACGTATACTAAGTAGTGATGCTCTAGAAAGTACATTATTAGTAGATGACCCTTGCACTATCTCTCATATTCTTAGAGAATCTTCGTATCAAAGTTTACGTGTTTACTGTTATGAGGAAGAAAATCATAATTTGGGAAATGAATTAAACACATATATTAATAGTGAATTATCTAAATAATTTCTGAAAGAGAAATAATATGGGATATTTTCCAGGACTTGAAGAGGGCTCACACTTAACCGATGTATTTAAGAAATTTGGCATGGGGCTGGAAAATCTTACCGCTTTTCACGATGATATTCTGCGGGGGGAAAGCGAGCTGACCATCGCTGAGCGCGAACTGATAGCTGCTTTTGTATCCGCCAGCAATGATTGTCAGTTTTGCTATAATGCCCATAAGGTTTATGCGGTTTCTTTTGGTATTGACGAAAATGTCTTCGACGCTCTGATTGCTGATGTGGACAGTGCGCCCATTGATGAAAAGTTGAAGCCTATCTTGAAATATTGCCGCAAGCTTACCCTGACGCCGTCCAAGATGGTGCAGGGTGATGTAGACAGTGTGATGGCTGCTGGTTGGGGCGGCGAGGCCCTACATACAGCGGTTCTGGTCACGGGGCTTTTTAATTTGATGAACCGCATTATCTTCAGCCATGGTTTGCCAAGTAACGAATCTGCTTATTCAGAGCGAAAAAGCACTATTTTAGAGCGCTCGCTTAAAGACCGCACCGCTGCGAATAGTGCAGATATTGGCAGTAAGCCCTATGCAGATTTTGCAAAAATGGTTAAAAATAAGTAATAATATCAATTAGTTAATTTGTTATTTTCGAATTTCTATATAACTGAACCATGCATGAACGAAGCTATCAGACTTCGCTCAGCTGCAGTAAGCTAAAGTTCTTCCTACGCTACACAAGCCAAAGGAGGACATTATGTCGCTTAGAACAACAATATTAACGTCAACTGCAACCGCCCTACTTTTATCTGGAACATCGGCATTGGTGGCCTTTGACCATGAGGACCGCAGCGGCAATGACCGTCGCGGGGGTTATGAAGATGATCGCAGTAATCAGTATGGCAACCGTAATTATCGCTCAAAGCGACGCGGTGAACAGCGGCCTTTCAAGGTTTATTTAAAGTTCACCGGCGAAGGTTCTGACGCTAATTTTCGCCGTGGCCGTAATGGCAATTCGCAACGGGCTGAAAAATTTGCTGATCTGGTACGTTATTATTTCAAAGATGACGCTCCTGCCAATGTGCAGTTGACCCGCAATAAAAGGCGCGCTGACCTGATCTTGAAAGTGCGCAAAACTGATTATGACTTCGATTTCTCGGTTGTGGACCGGGACCGTAAGTCTAAAAAATATAAGTCCCGCAATCGCTATCAAGGCGGCACCTGTGGCTATTATAAGCGCGCTTACTATGACCAAATAACTGCGCGCGGCACCGCAATCTTCAACTTTGATATCAGGGTACGTGACGGCAATGGCTATAATTATAGTTATAACGTGAATGGCCGGGAAAGTGAGCGCTTTCGCTACGCCCAAAATTTGACGGCTGATACAAATTGTGGCCGCCGGTCGGTGGATGTTTACCCAAGCAGAAAGGTTTCCGTTGCTTTTGAAAAGGGGTCGCCTTCATACCGCCGTCAAATACGCCGGGAAGTGCGCAGCGATGTTGCCCGTCGCTTGGCCCAATCATTGCGGAGTGCAACAGCCACTTATGCACAAGAATATTATAATGCAAATGACGCTTATTCGTACCGCTCTGGTGGTTCTTATAAGCAGCTAGGGTATATCGGGTTACTTGGGATGCTTGCTCTATTGCCTGAGAGCGAGCCTAGTCGACGATATGACTGACACATGAAGGATCATGGGTCTGCCTCTCCTCCCCCCCCGTAACTCTGGGAAAGGCTGAACCGGTAGTTACCTCGCTGCCACCGCCCATGCACCTTGTGTCAGAACCACCGTCGATATACTTGCGCCCGGACTGCTTTGAAGTATTTGTCCGGGCGTTTTTTATTCATCTTGATGAACCTTCCATGAATGAAGCTCTCACGTTTCATACAATAGGTTCAGTTTATGGTGATTTTAGTTTATAGGAGAATAGTGATGTTTCGTTGGAAAACCATATTGGCTTCGGCCTTAATCGTCTTCAGTTTTGCCAGTGGGGCGCAAGCCCATGGCGGCAAACATAATCGCGCTGACACATATTTTCGTTTTGATGCTGGTGATTATGGCTATTATTACCTCAATCATGACGAACTAAACAGCCTTAGGGTTCTGCCCTATTTGGCGGCTATGCAAGTACTCTTGAATGAGTATTTACCTTACCGTCACGATGCTGGCTATAGCCATTACCGACAGAGCTATTGGTATGACCATGGCCGAGGTTACAATCGTTATTATACCGCACCTTCGCCTATTTATTGGTTTGGTGGTCTGCGTTGGGGCTATAACAATAATAGTTGGCGGACCCATTTTAGCTGGAATGTTGGCTATGGCTGGTACAGCAACCATCGGTCGGTTCATCGTTATTATAAAAAATCTCATTTTCGCAAGCACCGTGCGCGCAGCGGTTACCGGGACCATAATTACGCGAAACATCGCTCTCGGCACAACAGCAGACGTCATGACGGCGACCGCGTAAGGCATAATCGCCGGGATCACGCTGCTACATCGCGGTGGCATAATGGCCGTGATAGCAACCGGCAACGAAGCAGGGAACGCACAGGCCGTGATTACCGTGATCATGATGGTAATAGGGACAGAAACCGCACCCGTACACGCACACGGGACCATGACGGTGATCGCACCCGCACGCGCACCCGCACACGGGACCATGATGGTGATCGCACCCGCACGCGCACCCGCACGCGGGATAATGACGGTGATCACACCCGCACGCGCACCCGCACGCGGGACCATGATGGTGATCGCACCCGCACCCGTACACGCACGCGGGATAATGACGGTGATCGCACCCGCACGCGCACCCGCACACGGGACCATGATGGTGATCGCACCCGCACCCGTACACGCACGCGGGATAATGACGGTGATCGCACCCGCACCCGTACACGCACACGGGATAATGACGGTGATCGCACCCGCACCCACACACGCACGCGGGATAATGATGGCAACCGAGATCGCCGCCGCGAACGTAGTCGCAGTCAACAGCGCGACCATGATAGCAACAATGAACGCAGTAGTGAGGGTAATCGGGAAAAGAAAAAGGCCCGGAGCGAAAAAAAGCGTGAGCGTAAAAATAAGCACCGGAATCGTAGTGGAAACTCAAACCGCCACAAACGTTAATGGCGCATTGAGGTTAAATAATAAGGTCCGCCCAGAAATGAGCGGGCCTAAATTTTTTGGCTAACATTTATGTACCAAAAGCCTCATCCCAAGTTCCTTGGGTCGCGGCTTTGGAATATTCTGTGGCGCGGCTTTCAAAGAAATTAGCATGCTCAACCGCATTAAGCATGGTGTCTATCCAAGGGATTGGGTTTTTTTCAATCAGATAAATTGGGTCTAGCCCTAGTTGCTGTAAGCGCCGGTCGGCAATATAACGGATATAGCTTTTAATTTCATGGGCCGTCATCCCTTCCACAGGCCCCATCTCGAAGGCTAAGTCGATGAAGGCATCTTCATGCTCAACAATGGTGCGGCAGATGGAATATAGCTCTTCTTGTAAGCTTTGGTCCCACAGTTCTGGCATTTCAGAGACAAGCGTGCGGAACAGTTTAATTATGCTTTCACAGTGCAGGCTCTCATCGCGGACCGACCATGTTACGATCTGCCCCATGCCCTTCATTTTGTTAAAGCGCGGGAAATTAAGCAGCATGGCAAAGCTGGCAAAAAGCTGCAGGCCCTCGGTGAAGGCGCCGAACGTTGCAAGCGTAATAGCAACACTGCGCATATCATCGCTATTGAAGCGCTGCATATAGTCGAACTTATCTTTCATTTCTTTATAGTCAAAGAAGGCAGCATACTCAGTTTCTGGCATCCCAATGGTATCTAAAAGGTGGCTATAGGCGGCAATATGTACTGTTTCCATATTGGAAAAAGCCCCCAGCATCATCTGGATTTCAATGGGTTTGAAAATCTTAGTATAATGCTTCATATAGCAATTATTAACTTCGATATCCGCTTGGGTGAAAAACCGAAAAATTTGCGTTAGCAGATTAATCTCCGCCTCATTGAGGTTGTTTTTCCAGTCTTTGACATCTTCGGCCAGCGGCACTTCCTCCGGTAGCCAGTGGATGCGTTGCTGTTGCAGCCAGGCTTCATAGGCCCAAGGGTAGCGAAAAGGTTTATAAACGTGGCGTTCTTCAAGAAGTGACATGGGCATCCTTTAGTGGTGGTTTGCTGTTATTCTACAGGCATGGTGATTTCATTAACGCGCATAATCCAAGCCGTGCGGTATTTTGGTTTGTCAGAATCTGATTGGAAGATCAACAAGCTTTTCCACTGGCCAATATAATGGAGATGGAAGTTCATAGAAAGCGCTTTTGGGATCGATTTTATAAATTCGATGTCTTTGGCTTTATTTATCAGACAGAGAAGTGTGTTTTTACCCCTACGCACTAAGAAATATATTTCACCAGCTTCCCCCTTTGTTGCAGTAATGGGCGGATATGGATGGCTTTGGACGCATTTCTCATTCAAAGCTAATGTAGTTATTATTTTAGTGACCGGATCAATAGAACGGATTACCCGGCCACCCTTCTCAATGGTGATTATTTGGTTTATCTTGGTGTCAAACAGACTGGTTATTTGGGGGCCAATGTCTAAGGCAGGTAATATTGGTGTCCAGCTGGCATCGCTTTGTTGCCACTTATAGAGCCCTTGCCGGAGCTGGCTACTCTCACCGCCAATGGGCAACAAACCATTTTCTGTATTGATATGGCCAAGGGCATATAGTGTATCACCATTAGTATTAGCGATTAAACTGCCGCTAAAAAGCCTGGGTGCATTTCTAGCTTGATCTAATATACGCCATTTTATTTTAACAGGATCATAGCACCATAGCTTAGTAACTTGTGGCCGGTTTGGTAGGAAAGCCATCGGCAAATGGTGAAAACTTCCTCCAAGCACGGCCATGCATTTCTCACTTTTCAGCCATGCTGTCTGGCCGTAAGTATGCTGAGCAACCGGGCGTTGATTAGCTGACCGAAGTGCGGGCACAAATTGACCGACTTCAAAGTTTCTAGCTTTAAACCAGGAAGGAGACGAGGGTTGATCAATGCCCCATGTTTGATTGTCTAAATTAAAGCGTGAAACATTGTTATTGCTATCTTTTCCGTGGGTGTCAGCGCCAAAAAACATATAGCTATTGGTGCCAGCCACATGGACGCTTGCATCATGCTCGACTGTTGAGCTCATATTTGCCGACTTCATTTTTGTCCATACATAAAGAGGAGCATTTTGGACATTATCTGGCATCCCCATGGGGCGCGATTGCATCAGGGCTAATTCCGCTTGAAACATCGATGGCGAGCTTATTTGGCCGCCGACACCCAAAAATATGATGAATATAGGTATCAAACTGACGAACATTATTCGTGTAAGTTTCCCCATGCTATTGAAATAGAGGGCTAAGAAAATACCACTAATAATAAGAACTAAGATAGGGCTTACAGTTGGAATTGAGATAAATAACAATAAACAAAAAGCGATTAATAAGGTCATTGTAGCAACAAGAAATGCCTTAGAAGCCAACAGGCCAAATTTGTATTTTTGCGCACCTTTTATGGTCAATAGTTTGGCGATAACAACTAGAAAAGTCATCCCAGCAAGTGTTTCAGTGCTGTTCATATTAAGGGCAAATGAGATGAACGCTGTAGCAAATAGCCCGCCGATAAGAAGGCCTGATATCAAGTGCATTTTGCTATTTTTTATTTGGTTTTGGCGTATATTTTTCAGAATGAAAACGGTAGCAATAATCGCAGCTAATAGGGATATAAAGGCGTCAGCAAAAATGGTTGGAAGCAGGATGAACGGTGTAGTTAAAATAAATATAAGCGAGTTGTTTTTTGCGTTATTGTTGATGTTATGATGCGCATTCATTTGCGCCGATACGTATATTATAATGGCAAAAAATAAAACATTGGGACTTATGGGGTCCGCTAAAAAACGAATGAGCATGAAGCTAGTATCGAGTTTTGTAGCATAGGTCAAAGCGATGATAAGGCCAAAGCCTAATATCCATAACATATGATTGCGCCAAAACATCAATCCATTGATGAAGCCCGTCAAGAGGATCAGCATTCCTATGATGGGATAGAAAAACACGAAATCTGTGGCCACAGAGATCGCCTTTAACTGCCTAACACCAAACTGCATTGTATAAAAAATGCAAATACCCAGCAAAATTCCGATTGAAGCTATATGTAAGAACGTCTGTGGCTTATGATCATCTGGTAATTCGGGTGTTGCCAACATCATCCAGCCTTATTTATAGGGTGACTATTCCATCTGGGCCAAGCATCTTCGACCATGATATTCTCATTATTGACAGGCCAAACATTCTTCATAATTTTCAGATTGTGAAGCGGCGGGCGCGGCGGCTAATGGTAAGGTCAAGTCTTCAGGTGATGGCACTGGCCGCTGGCTGTCTTGAACAGCAGCAATATTGGATACCACTTCGGCCCGCTGCAGGGATTTAGATCGGCAATAATAGAGGCTTTTCACCCCTTTTTTCCAGGCTTGATAATGGATTTGGTGCAAGTCGCGCTTATGCACGTCGGCCGGCAAAAATACATTGATCGACTGCGCTTGAGATATGAAGGGCGCGCGGTCGGCGGCCAGATCAATCACCCAGCGTTGATCAAGTTCGAAGGCAGACTTGAAAACATCTTTTTCATCTTGGGTTAAAAACTCAAGATGTTGCACTGATCCTTCGCGCGTGGTGATTGAGCTCCAAACTTCGTCAGTATTCTCACCTTTTTCTTCTAGCAGTTTGGTCAGAGCGGCATTGCGGACATTGAAACTGCCTGATAGGGTTTTTTGGACATAACTATTGCCCGCTATAGGCTCTATGCCCGGGCTGGCACCACCGCAGATGGTTGAAATTGATGCGGTCGGGGCGATGGCGGTTTTATTGGAGAAACGCTCCATCATGCCATAGTCCATCGCGTCGGGGCAGGGGCCACGCTCGATGGCTAAATCGTGGGATGCTTGGTCGACATCGGATTTAATATGTTTGAATATTTTCTTATTCCACGCTTTGGCTATAGCAGATTCGAACGGCACCATATTATTCTGCAAAAAGCTGTGGAAGCCCATCACACCAAGCCCAACGGAACGCTCCCGCATGGCAGAATAGCGCGCTTTGGCCATATCATCAGGGGCACGGTCGATAAAATCCTGTAGAACATTATCGAGAAAACGCATGATGTCTGGAATGAATTGGTTGTTCTTTTGCCAATCTTTAAAATGTTCTAAATTTAGCGAGGATAGACAGCAAACAGCGGTACGCTCGTTACCCAGATGGTCAAGCCCTGTCGGCAGCGTTATTTCGGCGCATAGGTTGGATGTCTTAACTGTTAAACCTGCCAATTTATGATGTTCAGGCATTTGATTGTTCACGGTATCAGAGAAGATCAAATAGGGTTCGCCAGTTTCAATGCGGGCCTGAAGCAAGCGTATCCATATGCTGCGTGCAGACAGGGTGCGAACCACATGGCCGTCTTTGGGGCTGGTCAGGGCCCAGTCTTCATCCGCGTCCACAGCGCGCATGAAAGCATCAGACAAAAGTACGCCGTGGTGCAAATTTTGCGCTTTTCGGTTTGGGTCACCGCCGGTTGGGCGGCGCATTTCGATGAATTCTTCAATTTCAGGGTGGCTAACGGGCAAATAAACCGCCGCCGAGCCCCGGCGCAAACTGCCTTGGCTGATGGCAAGGGTTAAGCTGTCCATTACGCGCACAAAAGGGATAATGCCGCTGGTCTTGCCAACACCACCAACCGTCTCACCGATTGAACGTAGGTTGCCCCAATAGCTGCCAATGCCGCCACCCTTGGAGGCCAGCCAGACATTTTCAGTCCACAGGCCGACGATAGAATTTAAGCTATCTTGCGCCTCATTTAAGAAGCAACTGATGGGCAAACCCCTGTGAGTGCCGCCATTAGATAAAACGGGAGTAGCAGGCATGAACCATAGCTGCGACATATAATTATATAGGCGCTGGGCATGCTCTTGGTCATCACCATAATAGCTGGCCACGCGGGCAAACATATCTTGGTATGATTCGCCTGGCATTAAATAACGGTCTTTCAGGGTTTCTTTGCCAAAATCGGTCAAAAGCGCATCGCGGCTGCGATCAACCTTCACTGCACCGCCGTGCTCAAAATGTGTTACCTCAAACATATGACCTACTTTCCAACCTGTTTCCCCCTTCCGCTATTTCTGAATATGGCTTATAATATGATACCTAATTTCAGCTCTGCGTTACGCTCCCAAAAAGCTAAATTTGTCCAATTTTGCTTAGGCGAAGGCAATCCATCAATCACCTTGAAAACAAAGAACCATCATGTTCGATTATAGAACAAAAAAAGAACAAAGATAAATAAAGTCTTATTTTTGGGGCTGTTAGACCAAATCCTATCCGCCAATATATAGGCGGGCACCCCTTGATCACACAACAGAGGCCATACTATGTAGAAGCGCATCATGCGTCAAGATGCTGTGGTGATAAAAAGGCTTAACCACTAGATATTGTGTAAAAAACTGGGGAAGTCCTGTGGATAACTTGTGGAAGAATCACTAGGAAAACCGGCATTTTCGCTTGGCAAGATGGAAAAATATAATAGGCTAAAAAATAATTTAAAATTATTGCGCCTTTAGCTTTAAGCGATACCCGAATCACCCATCGCTAAAAATTTCTCCCGGCGCGCTGCTTTCAACTGCGGGGGTGAAATGCCGTCCATATCCTGCAGCGCCGCTTCAAGGGCATCACCAAGCATATCTATGGCGCGGGTTGGGTCCCGGTGGGCACCGCCAAGTGGCTCTGGCACGATACTATCAATGACCCCTAATTTTTGTAAGTCCTGCGCGGTGATCTTAAGCGCGTGGGCTGCATCTCTGGCTTTATCAGACGTGCGCCATAGTATGGAGGCACAGCCTTCTGGTGATATAACGCTGTAAATAGCATGTTCCATCATCAGTACTTTATTGCCCGCCGCAATGGCCACCGCGCCGCCAGAACCACCTTCGCCAAGGATACAAGCAATCACTGGCACCTTGACGCTCAAGCATTTCTCTGTTGAGCGCGCAATGGCCTCGGACTGGCCGCGCTCTTCAGCGCCCACACCCGGATAAGCGCCGGAGGTATCGATCATGGTTATTATAGGTAAGTTAAATTTCTCAGCCAGTTCCATCAGGCGGATGGCTTTTCGGTAGCCTTCAGGGCGGGCCATGCCGAAATTATGTTTGATCCGCGATTCGGTATCGAAGCCTTTTTCGTGGCCCATGACCACACAGGCCTTGCCGCGAAAGTGACAAAGACCGCCAAGGATGGCATCATCATCGCCAAAATTGCGGTCACCAGCGAGCGGTGTAAAGTCACTAAACAAGCTGTCGGTCAGGTCAGAAAAATGGGGGCGTTCCGGATGGCGGGCCACTTGGGTTTTTTGCCATGGTCCCAATTTAGTGTAGGTTTCCCGCAGCATCTTATCAAGTTTGGTTTCTAATTGGCCAACCTCGCTTGTCAGGTCAACTTGTCCGCTACCACTTGCGAAACTACGCAGTTCACGGATTTTGCCTTCAAGTTCAGCGATAGGTTTTTCAAACTCGAGAAATGTCATCATGGCCTTTTCCTCTTGTTTCCGGTCCCGAAGTCCCTTTGCGCTTTTCGGCGGAGACTTTGTATTTTTCTGACTTTTCATGGAATAACTATAACCATGAATCGCATCAATGCGCAAATTGGCCCTTTCGGCTCGGCTTGTCAAGCACCTGATTGTGTTGAACTATCACCGTGCAAGGGGGTGTTTTTCCTGCACTAAGGCCTGCATGCGGGCGTCTAAAACATGGGTGTATATCTGGGTGGTTGAGATATCTGCGTGGCCCAGCACCTGCTGGACAGCCCTGAGATCAGCGCCGTGCGCCAGTAAATGGGTGGCGAAAGCATGGCGTAATTTGTGGGGGGAGACATGGGACGGCATCAACCCAGCCCGCACCGCCAGCTCTTTGATCAATTGCCCAATCCGGCGCCGGGTTATATGGCCCTCTTTACTGCGGGATGGAAACAAAAAGCCACTAGGCTTGAGAGAATCACTCTCTATAGCCATCCTATAAGCCCTTAGCGCCGTGCGGGCCTTGTTGCTAAGCGGCACCATACGTTCCCGGCCACCCTTGCCGCGAATATGGATCATAACCGTATCAACGCCAATGGCGCGCAGGGGCAGGCTAACAAGCTCGCTTACCCGCAAGCCCGTGGCGTATAGCGTTTCCATTAAGGCGGCCATGCGCAGGGCCTTCTGTGTTCCCTCAGCCGCCTCTGCTTCGGCTTGATTCAAAAGCTTATCAATATCAACCTCGCTCAATACATGGGGCAGGGTCTGTGCTTTGCGGGGGGCAGATAGCGAAACAGCAGGATTATCAATCCGCAGACCCTCTCGGAATAGAAAGAGATAAAATTGTTTAATGGCTGATAGACGCCTCGCGGCGGTGCTGGGAGCCATGCCCCGCCGGTTTAAGTCGGCTATATATGCTCTCAGAGATTCGCTATCTGCATCAGCTAGAGATTTTTTTAAAAAGCTGCTCAGGTCACCTAGGTCGCGTCGATAAGCGTCTAAGCTATTTTGAGCCCGCCCTCGCTCGGCGGCGAGCATTTCCAGATATTGATCAATAAGCCGGGCGTCACGCATGTGGGGCCTCAAGGTTCAAAGATTAAAAACCGCGTAGCACCAATGCTTCTATCGCCAATTGCCGCGCTAAATATATATGCTGCTGTCGGTAAAGTGCACCCACCACCGCGATGGTGGCGGCGGGTGATGCATTATCAAGGCCCGTGCCGGAAAGTAGTGCCACACTCGAGGCAAATAACCGGCTGGTGTCAGCATCGGCCTCGGCTTTCACCAAAGCCCGCCACGCCACCGGGCTTGCCGCTGCGGCACTCAAGGCACCAGTACCATTTTCAAGGCTCCGCCAAATATTTTCGTCAACCGTAATACCAAGGGCTTCGATCAGGCCAAGATACAAACTTGCACGCTCAAAGCGGTCATCACGGTCACCTTCTGCGGCCCACCATATGGCATAGCGGTTATTACTAAGGTGTAAGTCTGTGTCAAAACCCGCAGTTACCAATAAAGGCCACAGGGCTATGAGAGCTTCGTCAATATCCACGTCTGCGCCAGCTGTGGAGCTGCGCAGTTTTTGTGTCCATGCTTGGGCTAAGGCTAGATCACCATTTAACATTGCCGCGCGGACCACAATGGCGGCTAATTCGGGCGCTTCTAAAATAGTTTCAGCATTTGGTGACATCTGGACCAATGCCCCAGACACCGGTGTAAGATAACCACCAAGCAAAGCTTGATGCCAAAGGGGTACATACTGTGTAAGGCGGGCTTCAACATCTTTTTCGGCTAAAGCGCTTTTGATCTGCCTAATGGTCTCAGGCCAAGGGGTTGGGGCGTCATCTGCGCCGTCCTCGCCGCCTGCTTTAGGGCTTAACCCAGCATCGCCCAACATAGCGAAACGCAGCAATTGTTTAGCGGTGGTCCAGCCATTTAACCCAGCATGGTCCAGCAAAGCTTGCCGTGCAGAAACATCAAGGCCGGAATAATCCAACAATAGTCCAAGTGCAAAAGGGTCAATATTATTGCGGTTAATTTTAGTGACTTTGGCCGCTGCAAGCTCAATGGCAACAGCGGTTAAGACATCAACATTTACGGGGTCGGATAGTATGAAGGGTTCGCCCTCACTATTTGGCTGTTGTGCCAAAAGACTAATCTGGTCAATCAGCTGTAAATAAGCTGGGCTGGCGGCCTGTAATTCTTCCAAAAGACCCAAATGAAAATCAGTGCTGTTTGCGTCACCGTTGATGGCATGACATAGGGTTTTCAGCCGTAGCCAAAAATTACTATCCCCATTTTCTGTGGCGGCAAATTTGCAGGCACTGCCATAATCACTGGTTAAAAGCGCACTGATTGTGCGTTCTTTAACAAGCCCCCTGAAATCCCAATCTCCCGGCAGGTCGCGGATAAGGGCCGTATATCCCCCGTGGTCCGCAGTTCGGTGCAAACCGCTTAGACGTGCGCTGAGCAAAGCATATACTTCTTCCTCATCGGTGTAATTGGTAATGTCATATGGGGAGCGCAATAACAACTCGGCCATATATTTCAGCGTTGGCGACTGGGACGGTGCTCCAAGCAGGTTTAATTGGCGAATTATTTCGCTGCGTTCGTGCCCTTGCCAAAGCGGTGTAGTATCTAGGCGGTATGCGCTCACAATGCTGGGGTCGAGCCGTTTTAAGTTCTGGCTCACGATGCCAGATGTTTGGTCTGGGGTTTCTTGTGCCGCTGCAATGTTTTGGTCACGTGATGGATTATTATCTTGGCCTTCCGCTTGTTTTTCAGCTTCTGAAAACTTTGGTGGCTGGATACTGCCCTTGGGCATGAAGGGTTGCGGGATGATTCTGCTGGGGACGGACAGTTCTGGCATGGCCGTGCGGGCAACAATGGGCTTGCCGCCCACATGGAAAGTTGCTTTTTTCTTTTTCTTGTCCGCTGGCGAAGGGGCTTCCTTGCCCTGAGATGCTTTTGGAGCTTCAGGGCTTACTTCCTGCACGGCACTAACAGGGGCACCAAAAAGCATTATAGCTAGCACAGCCGATGACACAGCGCGTAAAGATGGCCTTGAAGGCGCTTTATCCTGGGAAACGATCATCATTCAGGGTCTTGCTCACTTGCTTTTCTGGTGCTGGAATATCCCAAGTCATCAGAAATATAGCACCGGCAGCGATTGCCAGTAAAATAACGATGGTTATGATTTTGGCCATATTTAGGTACTTCTCGTCTCAATTTAAACCAGTTTCCAAGCGGTTATAGGCGCATCAAGCCCTTCAAGTCCAGCCTTGACGCAGGCTATTGTGCTGACCGATTATGGCACAAGCGTGATTAAAGGGTTATTAAGCTATATATAGGCGCGGCAGTTTGTGGCCAAAAAGCCTTGAAAGTGAGGCCTATTACATATTTTCCTCTGACTGCTTATTGCCACATAAGATGCATATTGCTAAAGACTTCCTCTATGGACAGTGAAGAAAATACAGATAACATCAATGATGGTGGTCTCTCTCGGGGGGATAAAGGCGGTGGGATAGACCTTGGCCAGCGTACATTGGTGCTCATCGGCCTAATGGGAGCCGGCAAAACGACGGTTGGTAGGCGGCTGGCAAGGCGGTTAAAGATTAAATTTGTTGATTCTGATGAAGAGATTGAAAAAGCGGCAAACTTAAAAGTTGCCGATATCTTCGATATTTACGGTGAGGCTGAGTTCCGCTCTCTTGAGCGCCGGGTGATTGAGCGTATCTTAAGCGGTGACCCGGTAGTGCTTGCGACAGGGGGCGGCGCTTTCATGGACCCTGAGACCCGGGCACTTATAAAAACAGAGGCCTTGTCGGTTTGGTTAGACGCAAATATTGAAGTGCTGGTAGAGCGCACAGGAAGGCGCGATACAAGACCCCTGCTGAAGCAAGGTGACCCCAAAGAGATTTTACGAGCACTAGCTGAAAAGCGTAATCCGGTTTATGCTGAAGCGGACCTGCGTGTGCCAAGTGAAGGTGGGGCACATAATGACGTGGTTGAGGCGGTCCTAGCAAAATTGCAACAGGTAGGTTCAAATATATGATCAGTGAAGAGGGCCATAAAATAGTGGAGAATGTGTCAGACATCATTTCTGTTGAATTGAGTGAACGCAGTTATGATATTGTCATTGGCAATGGGCTAATTTCTCGTTTGGGAACCCTGATCAGTCCTTTGTTAGCGCGGCCATTCACGGTTATCGTTACCGACGAAAATGTTGCTGATGAATGGCTGCAGCCAGCAACTGAAGCCTTATCAAATAGCGGCATAAGCTGCGAAACGATTATTCTGCCGGCGGGAGAGGCGAGCAAAAGTTTTGCAAGTTTCGAGCATTTAACCAGCGAATTACTGACAAAAGGCGTTGAACGACGCGACCACATCATTGCGCTGGGTGGCGGTGTGATTGGGGACCTGACCGGCTTTGCGGCGGCGACCTTGCGCCGGGGTATGGGCTTTATTCAGGTGCCCACCAGTTTGCTAGCCCAAGTTGATAGCTCGGTCGGCGGAAAAACCGGCATCAACAGCACAAAGGGTAAAAATTTGGTTGGTGCTTTTCACCAACCCGCCTTGGTGGTCGCTGATTTGGACACGCTTGACACCCTCCCCATGCGCGAAATGAAGGCGGGTTACGCCGAAGTGGTCAAATACGGCCTAATCGATGATCCCGGCTTTTTTGGATGGTTAGAGCAAAATGGTGAAAGCTTGATCGCTGGCGATAAAGCAGCACAAGGCCATGCGGTTAGTGTTTGTTGCCGGGCAAAAGCACGCATAGTGGCGGAAGATGAGCTGGAAAAGGGCAAACGAGCACTTTTGAATTTGGGTCATACCTTTGGTCATGCTCTAGAAGCTGAATGCGGCTATGACGGCAGTTTATTGCACGGCGAGGCGGTTGCTATAGGCATGGTGCAAGCTTTACAAATGTCTGAGGCGATGGGAATTTGCGAGCAGGGTAGCAGCCTGAAAGTAGCCGAGCATTTGTCAACAATAGGTTTGCCTGTGGCAATTGCTGACTTGGCTCAAAATTTCAAAGTTGATGATTTGATCAGCCATATGATGCAAGACAAAAAGGTTGAAAGTGGTAAGCTGGTCTTTGTTTTAGCCAGTGCAATAGGCGCGGCAGAAGTACGGCGTGACGTTTCGCTTGATCAATTGCGCATGTTGCTGGATCATGGGCAGCAAGGGCAATAGGGCCTCTTTGGGATGAGAACCACAGTGCTGGAAAGTTTTTATCAAAATGCTGAAATTTGGATCACCTCCTTAGTGATCTTTTTGTTGCTGATGCTTTCGGGGCTTTTTTCAGGTTCTGAAACGGCACTGACGGCTGCATCAAAGGCCCGCATTCACCAGATGCAAAAGCAAGGGCACAAAAAAGCCCTTAGGGTCGCCAAGTTGATGGAAGACAAAGAACGATTAATCGGTGCTATCTTACTGGGCAATAATCTCGTTAATATATTGGCCTCTGCTCTTGCTACCAGCATGTTTATCCAATTATCCGGTGAAACAGGGGTGGTCTGGGCAACCTTGGTGATGACTATATTGGTACTAGTATTTGCCGAAGTCTTGCCCAAATCATACGCAATAGCAAACCCGGACCGGATGGCACTGGGTGTTTCAAGTTTTATAACGGTTATTGTTTGGCTCTTTGCGCCTATTGTTGCATTGGTTCGGGCAATTGTGCGCACCACTTTCCGACTGTTTGGTGTCGATATTTCGAGGTTTGGCGGCGTGTTAAACCCTGCTGATGAGATCAGGGGTGCTATTGATCTGCATAAGCATGAGGGCGGCATTGTTAAAGAAGATAGGGATATGTTGGGCTCGATCCTTGATCTGGATGATGTGACGGTTGAAGATGTGATGGTCCATCGCAGCCAAATGGAAATGCTGGAAATAACTGACCACCCAGAAGAGATTGTCAGCAAGATAGTTCGTTCCAGCCATACCCGCATGCCACTGTTTGACGGCGATGCCGATAATATTGTTGGTATCCTGCATGCCAAAGACGTGCTGCGCGCCACCCGGGTGGTTGGCGGGGCAGTGTCGCGGTTAAATGTTCGCCGGGTGATGACCAAGCCATGGTTTGTACCTGAAACAACATCACTGCGGGAGCAGCTTAATGCTTTTCTTGAGCGCCGCAGTCACTTTGCCCTAGTGGTGGATGAATATGGTGCCATCCAAGGGCTGGTCACGCTTGAGGATATTTTAGAAGAAATTGTCGGTGACATTACCGACGAGCATGATTTTGAATTGCAAGGTGTCCGCCAACTTGGCGATGGATCTGTGATGGTGGAAGGGTCGGTTTCGATCCGTGATCTTAACCGCATGTTTGATTGGAACCTGCCCGATGAGGATGCCATTACGGTTGCGGGCTTAGTGATTTATGAAGTGGAAAATATCCCCATCGTTGGGCAGACCTTCCGCTTTCATGGCTTTCAGTTTGAAATTGCTGGTCGCAAGCGTAACCAGATAACTCAGATAAAATTGCGGCGAATGAAAACTGGAATATAGGATTAGGATACCCCCTGAGTTATGGATGACGATGAATTTGAATGCCCAAATCCACAAGTGCGCGTAGCCGCTGGCCTGCCGGTGGTGTTGGTAGCGGCGGTAGCGCTGGTGGATGTTGACGGGCGGATTTTACTGGGCGAGCGCCCTTTGGGCAAAAGCATGGCGGGCCTGTGGGAGTTTCCTGGCGGCAAGGTTGAAGCAGGTGAACTGCCCGAAGAAGCCTTGGTGCGTGAGCTGAAGGAAGAGCTGGGGATCGATATTTCGGCTTCTTGTCTCGCTCCCTTTGTCTTTGCCTCCCATTCTTATGAAGACTTTCACTTGCTGATGCCCTTGTTCTTGTGCCGTAAATGGAAGGGGCTTGTAACCCCATGTGAGGGTCAGCGCTTGAAATGGGTGCGCGCCAGTGAGCTGGCAAACTACCCCATGCCACCTGCCGACATACCCCTAGTGGCCATGCTCCGCGATTTTATTTAAGGGGCTTTGTTATTGAAACTTAGGTTGCCTAGAGCGTCGGCCAAGCTGGTCGTGGCGCTGCCGGGCTTTAAGGGTTTTTGCTGGCTATCATGGGGGTGCCAGCCGGTCATATATAAAATTTGGAAGGTGGCGGGTACCCTGCCATCGGCGCGGCCATATTTTTCACGGTACAGTGCCACCGCCCGCATCAAAGTATCGCGGCGCAGGGGCTTACGGCTACGGCTGAGAAGGGCATTTGTTTCCCCCATACCGCGCAGGTCGGCAAGCAAGCTAAAAGGGTCTGCGTAATGCACGGTGATGGTGTCACTGTCAGCAACCGGCAAGGCGAAGCCCGCGCGCTGCAATAGTCCACCCAAGTCACGCACATCCGCGAAGGGAGAGACCCGCGGGCTAACACCGCCGGTGGTTTCTTCTTCTGCCTGCATCAAGCTATGACGCAGTTCGGTAAGCGTATCACCGCCAAACATGGAAGCGAGGAAAAGCCCGTCGGGCTTAAGCGCTCTTTGCATTTGGATCATGGCCCCCGGTAGGTCATTGACCCAGTGGAGAGCGAGATTGCTGGTGATGAGATCAAAGGAGGCGGGCTTGAAGGGCAGCAATTCTTCGTCAAATTCAATACCAGCGGGGTAGTTTTTATCAGTGCTGTTTCCTGTAAAATTCAGTATATCTGCTTTATTCTCAGGGGCTCGCATGGAATTTCCGAGGCAAAGTTGATCGGGGAAGCGCCGGTTAATTTCCTCTAAGCGTTCCTTTAGACGATCAGCAACCTCATCAAACAAAAAGCTAAACTTGTTAAAATTTATTGCCGCGCGCTGGCGGTGACGGCGCACCAATTGGTGGTCAAAAATTTCTATGCTATTTTCTGCGCTCATAATGTTTGGCTCTATGCCATGACTGGGCCATGTGTGGAAAGGGCAAATATTGGCGACAGGCAACTTTGCTGCTATAACCGGTTTATGTATCAGGGGTCAGCGTCATATATTCAGACTGTTGTTCAGACGGTTATTCAGGCGGTCAAAAAATGGTTGGCAGTGGCGTTGGATTTTATCCTGCCGCCACGGTGCCCATCCTGTAAAGGTCGCACCAGCGATCATCACCATTTATGCGGCGACTGCTTTGCAGGGCTACATTTTATTGCTGCCCCTAAATGTGTGAGCTGCGGCATGCCCTTTGACATAGTAGTGGAAGACGACCCCATGTGTGGTGCCTGTCTTGGCACTCCCCCACTATATGATTGGGCGGCATCGGCGCTGGCATATGACAAAATATCGAAAGCAGCTATTCTGCGCTTGAAGCATGCGGGCGCACTGGAAAATGCCCCCCATTTTGCGCGCCTTTTGGTTCGATTGCTTCAGGAAAAAGATGCCCAGCCTGAAATATGTATTGCTGTGCCCTTGCATGCGCGGCGGCTTTTTCAACGTGGCTTCAATCAATCAGCAGAAATTGCCCGTCATTTAGCGCCGCTCATAGGTGCAGAGGCATTGCCATTGGCGCTTAGTCGTCACCGCAATACACCAAGCCAAGCCGGCCTCACCCGCCGACAACGTTGGCATAATGTTAGTGGTGCTTTTAAGCTTGATCCAAAATACAAAGAAGCCTTGAAAGACAAACATATCATTTTGGTCGATGATGTAATGACCACAGGCGCGACCATTGAAGCTTGCTGCAAGGCCCTTAAAAAGGCTAAGCCGGCGTCAATTGGGGTGGTAACATTAGCACGCGTTTTACCCGGCCCTGAGCAGGGGGAAAATGTTTCACTGTCTCACGGATTATTTACTTCACTTTAGAGGCTTTTCGGGTAAGGTCGCACCAGCATGAACGTTATACATGTTGAAAGGATCTGGTCGAATGTCTGAAGTCATAATTTATAGCTCTAACCTTTGCCCTTTTTGCTATCGGGCTAAGGCTTTGATGAAGCAAAAGAACATGACGTACAAAGAAATCATTGTTGATATGCGGCCCAGTGTTCGCGCTGAAATGCGGGCCAAGGCGGGAGGCAACAATAGTGTTCCACAGATCTTTATTGGTGGCAGACATATAGGTGGCTGCGACGACCTTTATGCGCTAGAAAGTGACGGAAACCTAGACGGGCTATTAAAAGCTGGTTAAAATAATACCCACATAATTTGTGGCTTATTTTATTAACGAGCTTTATTTCAACAGGGCAAGGTGATCAGCGCGCCATGAAGTTAACTGCGGCCCTTATTCAGATCACATCCAGTGATGACATGCCCGCCAATATTGCGGTGCTGACAAATTTTATTGCCCAAGCTGCGCGCAAGGGGGCTGGTTTAATATGCACTCCGGAAACCAGTCATTTGATGACACAGGGCCGCGAAAAAGCGCTTAGCCTTACCTATTTTGAAGCCGATGACCCTGGCCTGAAAGCCTTAAGGGGTGCAGCGAGCAAGCATAAAGTTTGGTTGCTGATAGGCTCATTGATCATCAAAAAGACACAAGACCGCTTGCTCAACCGCAGTTATGTCATAGCGCCTGACGGGGAAATTGCCGCTCGTTATGACAAAATTCATCTTTTTGACATCGACCTTGGCGGCGGTGAAAGTTACCGCGAATCGGCACTTTATGACGCCGGAGACACCCCAAGCATTGCCCGCACATCTTTCGGCGATATTGGCATGACCATTTGTTATGATCTGCGCTTTCCATTGCTTTATACCCTGCTGGGACGGGCTGGAGTTTCTATCATCACGGTGCC
This sequence comes from Alphaproteobacteria bacterium, assembly GCA_021774735.1. GTDB lineage: Bacteria > Pseudomonadota > Alphaproteobacteria > Sphingomonadales > Kordiimonadaceae > JAJFIS01. The sequence goes on from JAJFIS010000038.1 coordinate 34,831, forward strand.
TTCTGCCTTTACAGTACCCACTGGCCAAGCCCACTGGCATACATTGCTGCGCACGCGGGCGATTGAGACGGGGGCGTATATTTTGGCACCGGCCCAAATGGGGCTTCATGCCACAGGGCGGGAAACATACGGCCATAGTTTAATCATTGACCCATGGGGCGAGATTGTTGCGGATGCAGGAAAGGTACCGGGAATTGTACTGGCTGAATTGGACCTTGCAAAAGTCGCAGCAGTCCGGCAAAAGATGCCATCACTAAGCCATGCAAAACCATTGTCGGCACCCAAAGTTTGGAGCAAAGACCCATGATAGTATTTGATTTGAAATGTAGTGGCGGCCATCATTTCGAATGTTGGTTTGGCTCCAGTGCAGCTTATGAAGATCAGCGTAAACGCGCTTTGCTTGAATGCCCTCAATGTGGTTCTAACCATGTCTCTAAGGCGGTCATGGCCCCTAATGTGACATCAAAGTCCAACCAAAGCTCAACAGTTAGTACCGCCAGTGCTGTGGCGGAAAACACAGCCCCTGTGCAGGCCGCGCCCCAAGTGGCGGGCGGCCAATTGCCCCCAGAGATTCGCCGGGACTTAGATAAAGTTATGGAACGTATTCGCACCGAGGTAAGCAAAAAATGTGATTATGTAGGGGATAAATTCGCCGATGAAGCCCGTAAAATTCATTACGGCGAAAGTGATGAGCGCGGCATTTACGGCGAAGCAACCCAAGATGAAACCGCTGAGCTGATCGACGAAGGCATCCAGGTTTTACCGCTACCCGGCAGTCGTCGGTCAGATGCTTAACAGCAGATTTTTTTAAGCAGGTTTTTTGGGCGCTGCGAAAGTGGCATAGCCGACATCCAAATCACCCGGATCCAAGCGCCAATCCCAGCGAATGGGCGAGAAAACAAAACCCGTCATATCCAAGGTGTCGAAGTCCGCGCTGCTTAAATGCGCTACCATTTCATCTGGTGTAATAAATTTATCCCAGTCATGGGCACCCTTTGGCAGCCAGCGCAGAATATATTCAGCGCCAATTTTAGCCATCAATAATGATTTTACCGTGCGGTTTAAGGTGGAAACCAACATTACGCCGTCTGCTTTCACTAAGTTGCGACAGGCATTAAGGAAGAGCCCTACATCGGCCACATGCTCGATGACTTCCATATTGATCACCACATCAAATTTCGCACCGCTATCGGCCAATGCCTCTGCCGTTGTGCAACGATAATCTATGGCAAGGCCAGAACGTTGGCTGTGCAGGGCTGCGACCTTTATGTTGCGCTCGCTGGCGTCAACGCTGGTCATATCTGCCCCCATGCGGGCTAAGGGTTCGCTCAACAAGCCGCCACCACAGCCAATATCAAGTATTTTTATGCCTTTTAGGGGCTTTAAGCTGGAGGCTTTCAGCTTGAAACGGTCCACAAGACAGTTACGAATATAGGCCAAGCGGGTTGGGTTGAGCTCATGCAGTGGCTTAAAAGGCCCGGTGGCGTCCCACCATTCGTCGGCGATTTTGGCAAAAAAAGCAATTTCATCTATGTCAACAGTGCTGCCACTTGCTACTACGCCGATGTCATCCCTCTTGGGTGTTGTATCAGTTTGTATCTCAGGCGATGACATGGGAGCAATTTCCTTATAAATTATCAGTTACAAAGCTTGCGTAAGGCCAAGCGACACCGTAAACAAGACGCCGTCCGGTGTTTGCAGGCATTATTATATATTCACGCGGCGGTGTCACTAGGTTAAGACACCAAAAGCGTTCAGGAAGTCGGAATTTCTAAATGGCGAGACTTGTCAAAAAATTTGGTGGAACATCCGTTGGTGATATAGGCCGTATTCGCAATGTGGCTGGACGGATTAAAAAAGCTTACGATGAAGGCCATGAGATTGCTGTGGTGGTTTCGGCCATGGCGGGCACCACAAATAAGCTGATAGATTTTTGTCGGGATGCCTCATCGCTGCATGACGCTCGTGAGTATGATACAGTTGTGGCAGCCGGTGAGCAGATAACGGTAGGTCTGCTGGCTATTTGCTTGCAAGAAATTGGGGTTCCAGCACGGTCATTTCTCGGCTGGCAGGTGGCGATAAAAACTAGCAGCATTCATGGTTCTGCTCGAATTGAAGAAATTGAAGGTGCGGCACTGGAGCAATGTTTTAAAGAAAACCGGGTGGCGGTTGTTGCTGGTTTTCAGGGCATAGGCGCTGATGGCCGCTTAACAACGCTTGGTCGCGGAGGCTCAGATACGTCTGCGGTGGCGTTAGCGGCGGCGCTTAAGGCCGATCGCTGCGACATCTATACCGATGTGGACGGGGTTTATACGACCGATCCAAGGATTGTGCCTTTGGCACGTAAACTGGATGGCATCACTTATGAAGAAATGCTAGAAATGGCATCGCTTGGAGCTAAGGTCCTTCAGACCCGCTCGGTGGCGTTGGCGATGAAATATGGCGTTAGGGTCTGTGTGCTGTCTTCCTTTGAAGATGTGCCCGGCACACTAGTAGCAGGCGAGGATGAAATTATGGAACAAGAAGTTGTAACCGGCATTGCTTACACGAGCGGTGAAGCAAAAGTAACCATGGTCAGCGTTAAAGATAGGCCCGGTAAAGTGGCGCAGATTTTTGCCCCTCTCGCGGCGACCAATATTAATGTTGATATGATCGTTCAAAATATTTCAGGGGATGGGGCGTCTACGGACGTGACCTTCACTGTGCCAGAGGAAGACCTGAAACGCGCGGTCCAAGTTATGGAAGCCAATAAAGAGAGCATCCGCTATGACCATTTGTTGTTCGATGACAATGTTGTTAAACTGTCGGTGATTGGCGTTGGCATGCGTAGTCACGCTGGTGTGGCCCAACTTATGTTTGATACCTTGGCGGATAAGGGCATCAATATTGATGTTATTTCAACGTCAGAAATTAAAATAAGCGTGCTCATACAGGCCGATTATACTGAGCTTGCTGTGCGGGCTTTGCATACAGCATACGGGCTCGATGCCGACAAAGCTTGATTTGTTGGCTGGCAAGTAGCATTTTATCCACAATGGGTCACAGGTTAAGAGGGTATCTATGAAAGATATGAGCGAGACAGCAGTAGGCGAGGCAAGGCTAAAAGCACTTTGGCAGCGCGGCTTAGACTTTCTGGGCTGTGAGCATGCTATTTTAGGCGGCGCCATGACATGGGTATCAGAGCGCAATTTAGTATCGGCCATTTCCAATGCTGGTGGTTTCGGCGTCGTTGCCTGTGGAGGTATGACCCCTGATTTGCTCGCCGCTGAAATTGATGCCACGCGGGCCATGACCGATAAACCCTTTGGCGTAAATTTAATAACGCTGCATCCAGACTTGGATAACCTTATTGATGTCTGCCGGGAACAAGAAGTTTCCCATATGGTGTTAGCCGGTGGGCTGCCTAGTGGTCCGTCGATTGCTAAGATCAAAGACTTTGGTGCCAAACTGACCTGTTTTGCACCCATGTTATCGCTGGCAAAAAAACTTGTGCGCTCAGGAGTGGACGCTCTGGTTATCGAAGGCACAGAAGCTGGCGGCCATATTGGCCCTGTGGCCACCTCGGTTTTAGCGCAAGAAATTCTACCAATTGTTAAGGACGTGCCTGTCTTTATTGCAGGCGGTATTGGGCGCGGCGACGCGATTGGTGCTTACCTTGAAATGGGCGCTAGCGGGGTTCAGCTTGGCACCCGCTTTGTGGTGGCAGAAGAATGCATTGCCCACCCAAAATTTAAAAAAGCCTTCATTCGCGGCAAAGCGCGTGACGCAGTAGCGTCAACCCAAATAGATCCCAAGTTTAATGTCATTCCCGTGCGGGCGCTAAAAAATGATGCTACAACTGATTTTATGATTACCCAACGCGAAGCGATCGAAGGATATAATAACGGATCAATGTTGCAAGATGAGGCCCAAATGAAGATTGAACATTTTTGGGGTGGTGCCCTGCGCCGGGCGGTGCAAGACGGTGATGTGGAAACAGGTTCCGTAATGGCAGGACAAAGCGTTGGCATGGTCAAGCGAGAAGAACCAGCTGCAGATATAATCAATGAGCTTGTCCAACAAGCTGTAGAGCATTTAAATCATTGAATATAAAATTCTAGACACTATGTCATGCGGGTTGGTGGGACAGTTGATTGAGGCAACAACTAAAAAAGCCACAAGTCATAAGACGATAATATTAATAGATGGGTTGAAGGTATACATGGCCACAGGTGGCTTTGTTTTAGGAGGTTTTTTTGAGCGATCATATAAGCCAACCACGCTTGTTATTGCGCCGCCTTCACCGGGTGATGGCGGGTGATGACCGTGCTCAGGTAAAGCTTGACCAGATTGTTAAGGCTATCGCACAAAATATGGTTGCTGAGGTTTGCTCGATATATCTGGCGCGGGCTGGCGGTATATTTGAACTTTTTGCTACCGAAGGCTTGAAAGAAGAAGCCGTCCACCAAACCCGTATGCAAGTAGGGGAAGGTCTTGTTGGTTTTGTTGCTGAGCGCGGCTTGCCGCTGAATTTATCTGAAGCACCCAGCCATCCACGATTTTCATATCGCCCGGAAACAGGCGAAGAACTCTATCATAGTTTCTTAGGGGTACCCATATTATATGGCGGACGGGTCAATGGTATTTTGGTTGTCCAAAATGTTGCCCCACGCCGATACCGTGAAGAAGAAGTTGAAGCCCTGCAAACCATTGGCATGGTGCTGGCAGAATTGGTTGGTGGTGGTGCATTGATTAAGATGGACGAGCTAAGTGAGGCCGCATCCATTACCGGTGAACCTGTAACGCTCACCGGCATGCCAATGACGGATGGTATTGGTATTGGTGTCGCAGTTTTCCATGAGCCCCGCGCTGAAGTGCGCATTAAGGTTGCTGACGATGTTGATGAAGAATTTGTGCGCCTTGAAGACGGTATTGCGGCACTGCGGCTGCAACTAGACGAGATGATATCGCACCCTGATCTGGCCCAAGGCGGCGAACATCGGGAGGTTTTGGAAACATACCGCATGTTTGCTTACGACCAAGGCTGGCACAGTAAAATGCAGGACGCGGTTCGTGCGGGCCTGACTGCTGAAGCTGGGGTTGAACGAGTTCAGCAAGAAAACCGAGCCCGCATGCAAACAATCCGGGATCCCTATTTGCGGGAGCGACTGGGTGATTTTGATGACATCGCTAATCGCTTAATTCGCACCATTCAAGGGGGCGGCGTTTTCGTTGCCCATGAAAGCTTGCAAGAAAATACCATTTTGATTGCCCGCTCGTTGGGCCCGGCTGAAATTATGGATTATGACCGGACGTTGCTCAAAGGCATTGCGCTGGAAGAAGGGTCCCCCACTGCCCATGTGGCAATCATTGCCCGAGCAATGGGCATTCCAATCATTGGCCGTATTCCTGGATTAATTCAACATATTGATGGTGGCGATCAAGTAGCGGTCGATTCTGCTAGTAGCCATGTGCTCGTTCGCCCCTCTGATGATGTTGTGGAAAGTGTGCAGCATGCCATTGATGCACGCCATAAACTTTTCGCCGAATATGCCGCTGAGCGTGATTACCCGGCCATTACAAAAGACGGCGAGCGTTTCAGCCTTTTGATCAATGCGGGTATGCGCGCTGATATGTCGATGGTTGAGCAAACCGGCGCTGAAGGGGTTGGCCTGTACCGGACTGAATTTCAGTTTATGGTCTCCCCAACCCTGCCAAAGGTTGAAGAGCAGCGGAAAGTTTATGCCGATGTGATGGAAGCGGCGGGCAAGCATCCCGTGGTCTTTCGAACACTTGATATTGGCGGTGATAAAACGGTGCCTTTCTTACCTAGAATGGAAGAAGAAAACCCCGCAATGGGCTGGCGGGCAATTCGCTTGGCGCTCGACCGGCCTGCTTTGCTCCGCTATCAACTGCGGGCGCTTTTATACGCTACAGTTGGCCGTGACTTGCATGTTATGTTCCCGATGATAGCGGATGTTTCGGAAATGAAAGCTGTGAAGGCGCTATTGGCTGCGGAGGTTTTACGATTAACACGTTTTGATAAAGAAGGGCCGAACAGCATCAAGGTAGGCTGCATGCTGGAAATTCCATCTCTAGCGTGGCAAATGGATATGCTGCTGAAAGAAGTTGACTTTATTTCGATCGGCACTAATGATCTGATGCAATTTTTCTTTGCCTGTGATCGCTCCAATCCAATGTTAGCGGGTCGTTATGATCTGCTTTGCCCGCCAGTATTGAATTTTTTACAGTCAACGATATTAGCTTGCCATCGCTCAAATGTTCCTGTTACGCTCTGCGGTGAGATGGGTGGCCGTCCCCTTGAGGCGATGGCTTTAGCTGGAATTGGCCTGACGCGCTTCTCAGTTTCCCCAGCGGCCATCGGTCCAGTTAAGCGCATGATCCGTAGTATGAATCTGTCATCTCTGAAGCAATTCATGCAAGAATCAATTGGTTTTACGGAGCATAGCTTGCGCGATAGAATAAACCTATACGCGCATGATCATGGCATAATACTAGAATAATTCATGAAAAATTGATTAATTATTCATTAATTATAGATCTTAATTGACTCTAGTCCTTAAATGTTTTTTGACTCTATGCGGTTAGTGTTGATTCTTAAATTGAACTGACCGCTGCATGACAGGCATTTGTTGCGTTTCAGTCTGAAATACTGGCTCTTTAGTTAGTAAGCAAAAAACAGGCATTGAACAAAAGAAACAAATTTCTGAAATGCTTTCGGTAGAAGCTATATAAAATGGCCTGCCGGAAATTTCTAGGACATGCGCGTGTCGAGCTGCGATCGTGTCCTATCTATGCAGTTGGGGGAGCGATTGCATATTGCACTAGGAGGGCTGTTTATGGCTGGGACGGATACTTGCCATATTGGAACAGAGATAAAAAAGGCGCGCCGTGCAAGCGGTAGGTCGATCAGCGATATTGCTGAACAGATTTGTGTGCGTCCTTGTTATCTTCGTGCCATAGAAGAAGGTAAAAGAGAGGCATTGCCCGAAAGGACATTTGCTGTAGGCTTTGTAAAAGCTTACGCAAGCGCGGTTGGCATGGATGGTCACAGGGCAAGTGAAGCCTTTAAACTTAAATTCAGTGAACAATCAATTGATATGCCAGACTTCACAGGGGTGATTGTCAAACCACGCAGCCGCTTTATGCCGTCGTGGATGTTGACCCTTATAGCCCCAATTGGGCTGGCTGTAAGTTGGTTGGCAATGGCATCATCAAATAATATCGCGGCGATAGATATGGTCAGTGGCTTTGGTGGTGATCCCGCCATTTTGGTGGCTGAAGATATATCTGATAATTCTCTTGGCGATACCGCGCAGACGCCTATCGCTAGTCTCACTAAAAGCGCTGAACCGAAAGCCAATATTGTTCTTGTCGCAGCTTCAGCGCCAGCTTTGAAATTGCAGGCCAGCGAAGAGACATGGTTGCAGCTTCAAGGGGCTGAGGGCCAATTGATATTCAATGGGGTTCTTGCAGCCGGTGAGGTATATGGCGGCAAGCTTGGCGGCGTATTGCTGACAACCAGCAATGCTGGCGGCCTGCAATTATCGTTTGACGAAAATGCCCTGCCGAGCCTTGGTGGGCGTGGGGTCATTGTGGAAGATATTGCGCTTGATCTTAGCCAACTTGGTAAGCGCGTGGCAGAAAACGAACAACATCCTTGATGAAAGCCTGATTTTCCTTGCCTTTCTAGGGCAGCTTGATCATGAATAGGCTCAGCGCGAATGACCGTGTTGGGCCTTTCTTTTGGCCATTGTTAATCGGACCTTTGATAGATGAGCTTACGCCCTTACAGAGATATATATGCCCGCAAGTCCCGCCAAATTATGGTGGGTGATGTGCCTGTTGGCGGCGGCGCACCGATCACGGTTCAAAGCATGACCAATACGCTGACGTCTGACCCAGCTGCCACGATTGACCAAATTCGACAATTGGAAGAAGCGGGCGCTGATATTGTGCGGGTTTCTTGTCCGGACGTGGAATCGACCGCTGCCATGGCTGAAATATGCCGTGGTTCTAATGTGCCCATCGTCGCCGACATCCATTTTCACTATAAACGCGCGATTGAGGCCGCTGTTGCCGGTGCGGCTTGCCTGCGGATCAATCCGGGCAACATTGGTTCAGCGGAACGAGTGCGGGAGGTGGTGAAAGCCGCTAAAGACAATGGCTGTAGCATGCGCATCGGGGTTAATGCAGGCAGCTTAGATAAGCATTTGTTGGAGAAATACGGCGAGCCATGTCCCGAGGCATTGGTGGAAAGCGCGCTTGAGCATGCGCGTATACTCGAAGACAATGATTTTTTCGATTTTAAAATCAGTGTCAAAGCATCGGATGTTTTTTTGGCCGTTGCTGCCTACCAAGGTCTCGCAGAGGCTTGTGACTATCCCCTGCATTTGGGCATTACCGAAGCCGGTGGCCTGCGGGCTGGAACGGTCAAGTCATCCATCGGCATGGGGTCTCTGCTTTGGGCCGGCATCGGCGATACCATCCGTGTTTCCCTATCAGCGGACCCTGTGGAAGAAATTAAAGTAGGCTTTGACATGCTTAAGGCGCTTGATTTGCGCCACCGGGGGGTGCGTATCGTAAGCTGTCCATCCTGCGCGCGGCAGGCATATCCAGTGATTAAAACCGTTGAAACCTTAGAAGAGCGCTTGGCGCATATATCAACGCCGCTCAGCCTGTCGATCATTGGCTGTGTGGTTAATGGACCTGGGGAAGCAAGGGAAACCGACATTGGCTTAACTGGCGGCGGTAACGGCAACCATATGGTCTATTTGTCGGGGGTCACTGACCATAAAATTACCGATGATAAGCTTGTCGATCATATCGTTGAGCTGGTAGAAGCAAAAGCAGCTGAGCTTGATGCGATGGCCGCCAAAAATTCTTAGCTAAAAAATTAAAGGACCAATTGCTATGTCCAAATTGCAGCCCGTTCGGGGAACGCACGATATTTATGGGGATGACGCCCGCCGCATGCGCCATGTGGTGGAAACCTTTGCCCGTGTCGCTAGCACCTATGGCTTTGAAGAATTGGCCACGCCTATTTTTGAATTTACCGAGGTGTTTAAGCGCCCCTTGGGTGAGGCAAGCGATATTGTATCGAAAGAAATGTATAGTTTTCGGGACCGGGGCGATGAAGAACTGACATTGCGGCCAGAGTTTACGGCTGGAGTTGCGCGGGCCTTCATCTCAGGCGGTATGCAACAAAGCACACCTTGTCGTTTTATGAGCTGGGGACCCGTATTTCGCTACGAGCGTCCGCAAAAAGGCCGCTACCGCCAATTTCACCAGCTGAATGCCGAATGCCTTGGCCCCAGTGACCCAGCGACCGATGTGGATATGATTGCCCTTGGTTACCGCACGCTCATGGAGCTCGGTGTGGCAGGTGATGTAGTGCTGAATTTAAATACGTTAGGTGACCCTGATAGCCGAAATGCATACAGGTCTGCATTGGTGGAGTATTTCTCTGATCACAGAGATGCCTTGAGCGAGGATAGCCAAAGGCGACTTTTAACTAACCCCCTGCGGATTTTGGACAGCAAGATTGAAGGTGACCAAGCCATTGTGGTTGGCGCGCCGAAGCTTAGCGGGTATTTAAATGACCAATCGCGTGATTTTTTCCGCACAGTGACCAACGGCCTTGAGCGCGCTGGGGTACCATTTGTTCATAATGAACGCTTGGTGCGGGGGCTGGATTATTACACCCATACAGCCTTTGAGTTTATCACCGAGATACTGGGTGCGCAGGGTACCGTTATTGGTGGCGGGCGCTATGACGGCCTGATCAAAAAGCTCGGCGGGCCCCCGGTCGCTGGTGTTGGCTGGGCCGGCGGTATTGAGCGCCTTGCCATGATGCTGGCGGAAACCCCAACTGCCGTGCGGCCTGTGTTTTTCTTGCCCATGGGGGATGCGGCCTTGCTGGAAGGCTTTAAAATTTGCGAAGAGCTACGCGGTGCGGGCATTACAGTTATTGCCGACCGAACTGGTAATATTAGCAAGCGCATGAACCGCGCCAATAAAGCATCTGCACGGGCAGCGCTAATATTAGGTGATGACGAGCTGTCAGCAGGCACCATTATGGTCAAAAACCTTGATAGTGGTGACCAGCAACAAATATCAATAGATGGCTTGGCCAAGCATTTAAAGGCTCAAGGATAAGCCTCCATGATTTCAGAAGAACGTATTGAGCAATTAATGGTTAGATTTGAATATCTGAGCCATGCACTGGGAAGTCCAGATGATTTTTCCAATGCGGATTTTGTGAAATTAAGCCGCGAATATTCAGATCTTGGCCCTATCGTGGAAAGAGCTAGCGCTTTGCGGGATGCTCGCAGTGAACTTGCGGACTTGGCGGTGATGGTCGCCGATAGTAGCGACCCAGAAATGAAAGAGCTGGCACAAGAAGAGTTTATGGAGCTGAAGGCGCGCATTCCTGAAATGGGTGCTCAATTATCGTTAGAGTTATTGCCCAAAGATGCCGCCGATGAGATGTCGGCTATCTTGGAAATTCGTGCGGGCACCGGCGGTGATGAAGCAGCGCTTTTTGCCGGTGACCTTTACCGAATGTATGAAGTTTATGCAGCATCCCAAAAATGGAAAGTTGAAATTTTGGAGCAGTCTCCTGCGGATGTTGGTGGTTTCAAAGAAATTATTGCGGGCATTAAGGGGGTAGGTGTTTTTGCCCGGATGAAATTCGAATCAGGTGTTCACCGGGTCCAAAGGGTGCCGGTTACCGAATCAGGGGGCCGCATTCATACTTCAGCCGCAACAGTTGCGGTTCTGCCAGAGCCTGACACGGTTGATATTGAGATAAAAGATAAGGACATCCGCATTGATACTATGCGCTCCAGCGGTGCTGGCGGGCAGCATGTGAATACCACGGATAGCGCTGTGCGCATTACCCACCTGCCCACCGGCATTGTGGTCACTCAGAGCGAAAAGTCTCAACACCGCAACCGGGATAAAGCAATGCAGGTGCTGCGCGCACGGCTTTTTGAGCATGAACGTGAAAAGATTGACAGTGAACGTGCTGCGGACCGAAAGGCCCAAGTGGGGTCGGGGGACCGGTCTGAGCGTATTCGTACCTATAATTTCCCCCAAGGGCGGGTGACCGACCACCGAATTAACTTAACGCTGCATAAATTAGACCAAGTGCTGGCGGGTACTGGCTTGGGTGAGGTTATTGACGCCTTAATGGCTGAAGACCGTGCCCAGAAATTGGCGGCGATGGAAGATGTGCTTTGAGCGCAGCAATGACCTATTTAGGCTTGCTGAAGTCGGGCATTCAGGTGCTGGAAGATGGCGGCTTGTCCGGCGCCCGCCGCGACGCTGAAATTCTTCTCAGTGATCTGCTCTGCCTAGAAATTCCCCGTTTATATATTGAGGCAAATCAAAGCGTGTCGGAGGAACAAAAGGCGGCACTCCTTGCGCGCATTACGCGCCGCCTGTGCCGTGAGCCTGTGGCTTATATCACCGGCAGGCAAGCTTTTTGGCAGCATGATTTTTATGTGACGAAGGATACATTAATCCCCCGCCCGGACACTGAAACTTTGGTGGAAGCTGTGCTGGATAGAGTTGAAGAACACAGTAATAGCAATGTGTTAGATCTCGGCACGGGCAGTGGCTGTATCTTACTTTCCATATTGTCTGAGCGGCTGGGCATGACCGGCATAGGGGTTGATATATCTGCTTGTGCCATAGATGTGGCACGCAAGAACGCTGTTAATTTACGGCTTTCAGACCGCGCTAAATTTGTCCGCTCTAATTGGCTGGATAGGGTCAAGACACCCTCTGGTGGCTTTGATATTATCGTCTCTAACCCACCCTATATAAAGCAGGGCGACATGGTAAAACTGGCCGATGATATACGTCTTTATGAACCGGATACTGCGCTTGTTGCCGGTGATGATGGACTGGATATATACCGAATTTTTGCCAGAGACTTAGCCGCTATACTAAAGCCCGGTGGATTTGTCGCCATGGAAATTGGCCATGACCAGGGATCGCTGGTGGTGGATTTAATGCTAAAGTCTGGCTGGGGGAATGTGACGTTATTACCCGATATAAACACAAAAGACAGGGTCGTTGTTGCCACTTGTGGGTAAATTGATGAGCAAAGGTGAAAAAAGGCTTGGCAGCAGGAGAAGCAGCGGCTAGGGTGACTTAACCCGAAATAAAGAGTATTGCTCTATAGGGTTATAGATCCGCAAATTATATGGATAAACTTGATCTGGGTGAGCCAGACAAGATTGCGGATATTCATTTCAATTACATTTGGTTTGGGCATGAAACAAACGAATAATCCCCGACGTGGTCGTGGGCGAGCGCCTCAAAAGAAAAACAATGGTAGGCATTCTGCGGGTAACCGGACTGAACAAAAAGTCCGTGGTAATCCGAAACAACATTTAGAGAAATATAAGACCCTTGCGCGTGAAGCATCGCAAGCAGGGGAGCGTATTGCGGCAGAAAATTATTATCAATTTGCTGACCATTATCAGCGGCTGTTTAATGATATGCGTCCAAAAGCCCATGAAGGTGACCGGAAACCCAAACATGGGGGAGACGGGGACCAACCTAGCGTTCATGACGGCAAGCAAAAAGAAGTCGTGCTGCCGCGTGACACTTCAAATGGCGGCGAACAAGACAGTAAACCAGACACGCCAAGTGAAGCGAATAAAGATGGTAAGCCCGACAATAATGCAGCGGGTGTAGAACAAGCACCGCGCCCCAAGCGTCGACCTGCTCGTCCAAAAGCTAAACCAGATACCACAGTGGGTACTGTGGAAAAAACGGATGAAGTGACACCGCAAGGTGATACCGCAGCTTGATTAATTTATAACTTAAATATGTAATTTGCGGCGGCCAAGGGTCGCCGTTTTCGCATCTGCAGTCTTGTGATTGGTAAAAAAACCCCCATATCAATATTAACAAGCGGTGCCCATAAGGGTTTGGTTCATTCAAACATTACCCGGGGCCGCTGTTTTGTGTAAAATTTAGGCCGCTCAATTGAGGGCTTTTGGAGCATAGGACTTAGCTTTGATGGATATAGAAAATTATACGGACCGCACACGCGGGTTTATTCAGTCTGCGCAAGGGTTGGCGCTAAGGGAAAACCACCAGCAATTTATGCCCGAGCATCTATTGAAGGTGTTGCTGGACGACAGCGAAGGTTTGGCTGCTAACTTGATTAGTGCAGCGGGCGGTGAGCCAGAAAAAGCGCGTAAATCCGTTGAGGCTGCACTGGCAAAAATACCCAAGGTGACGGGCGCAGGTGGCCAGTTATATATGGCACCTGAAACCGCAAAAATTTTTGGTGAAGCGGAGAAAATAGCCAAAAAAGCTGGCGATAAATTTATCACTGTGGAACGTTTGTTGCTGGGCTTGTTGATGACCAAGGATGCCAGCACCAGTAAAATACTGTTGGGTGCTGGCTTGACCGCCAAAGGGTTGAACCAAGCTATTAACAAAGTGCGTAAGGGCCGCACCGCCGACACGGCATCGTCCGAAGATGCCTATGATGCTCTCAAACGCTATGCTCAAGACCTTACCGCTGTCGCCCGTGACGGCAAGCTAGACCCTGTTATTGGTCGCGACGAAGAAATTCGCCGCACGATGCAGGTGTTAAGCAGACGCACGAAAAACAATCCGGTGCTTATCGGTGAACCCGGTGTCGGTAAAACCGCCATCGCTGAGGGTTTGGCGCTCAGGATTGCCCACGGCGACGTGCCTGAAAGCTTGAATGATAAAAGGATCATGTCCCTTGATATGGGGGCTTTGATTGCGGGGGCAAAATATCGCGGCGAATTTGAAGAACGCCTTAAAAGCGTGCTGCAGGAGGTAGCCCACGGGGATGGGGATATCATCCTATTTATCGATGAAATGCACACGCTCGTTGGTGCTGGCAAGTCTGATGGTGCCATGGATGCTTCCAACTTGCTGAAACCTGCTCTTGCGCGCGGTGAGCTGCACTGCATTGGGGCTACAACGCTTGATGAATACCGCAAATATGTCGAGAAAGATGCCGCATTAGCGCGGCGCTTTCAGCCGGTTATGGTGGAAGAGCCCACGGTTGAGGACACCATTTCGATATTGCGCGGCCTCAAGGAAAAATATGAACTACACCACGGAGTGCGGATCACCGACGGGGCAATAGTATCATCGGCTACCCTATCGAACCGCTATATCACCGACCGTTTTTTACCCGATAAAGCCATTGACCTGATGGACGAAGCCGCCAGCCGTTTGCGGATGGAAGCGGAATCAAAGCCTGAAAAAATTGACGAACTTGACCGTAAGATCGTTCAGATGAAGATTGAAGGTGAAGCGCTCAAGAAGGAAAGAGATGCAGCGTCAAAAGCAAGACTGGCGGACATTGAGCAAGAACTGGCGGATTTGGAACAACAATCGGCGAGCTTAACGGTGATTTGGCAGTCAGAGAAAGCTAAGATTGCCGGTGATAAAGAGCTGAAACAAAAGCTAGAGAATGCCCGCCTTGAGCTGGAACAGGCTGAACGGCGCGGGGACCTTGCCCGGGCGGCCGAGCTTCAGCACGGCATAATACCGTCGCTGACCGAAAAAATCGATCAAGTGGTGACGGCCCAAGATGGCGCTATGCTGCGGGAAGAAGTGCGCAGCGCTGACATTGCCGGTGTGGTCTCGCGCTGGACCGGCATTCCGGTTGACAAAATGCTCTCAGGCGAACGGGATAAGCTCTTGGATATGGAAGCGAGCTTGGCGCAGCGGGTGATAGGTCAAAGTGAAGCTTTAACCGCAGTTGCCAGCAGTGTTCGCCGGGCGAGAGCAGGACTGCAAGACCCAAGCCGTCCGCTGGGCAGCTTCTTATTTTTAGGCCCAACGGGGGTTGGAAAAACCGAGCTGACCAAGGCGCTGGCGGAATTTTTGTTTGATGATGAAAGCGCTATGGTGCGCATCGATATGTCTGAATATATGGAAAAACACGCGGTGGCACGGCTTATCGGCGCGCCCCCGGGCTATGTGGGCTACGACGAAGGTGGGGCCTTAACCGAAGCGGTGCGAAGGCGCCCTTACCAGGTTATTTTGTTTGATGAGGTGGAAAAGGCCCACCCGGATGTCTTTAATATTCTGTTGCAAGTTTTGGATGATGGCCGCCTGACCGACAGCCAAGGCCGGACGGTTGATTTCACCAATTGCATGATTATTCTTACCAGCAATTTGGGCAGTCAGGTGATCGCCAACCTACCCGACGGAGCCGATGTGGAAGATGCGCGCGGTCAAGTGATGGAAATTGTCCGAACAGCCTTCCGGCCAGAGTTTTTGAACCGCTTAGACGAAACTATCCTGTTCCACCGTCTTGGCCGTGACCATATTGGCGGCATCATCGACATTCAAATGGCGCAATTGAGACAGCTGCTCGCAGACCGAAAAATTGAGCTGGCACTGGAGGAAACAGGGCGAAACTGGCTCTGTGAAGCGGGCTACGATCCGGTTTATGGCGCACGACCCTTGAAGCGAGCGATCCAAAAATATGTGCAAAACCCACTGGCGGATCAACTGCTGAGCGGCGACATTATGCCGGACACCCGCGTTGTCATCAGTGCAGAAAGTGGTAAATTGCATGTGGGTAAACCACAGCTTCACTAATATTTATGATGGGGCTGTCCTAGATAACCGATAAAGGTTATCACTGAGCTGGTCCTAAAAAACTGTACAGTCTGTTAAGGTGTATCCGAGCATAGAATCGGAGACATAAAATGACGAAGAGACGGACCTTGTCGACAGCCTTCAAGAAGAAAGTTGCCCTTGCCGCTTTACGTGGTGACAGAA
>JAJFIS010000039.1 GCA_021774735.1 Alphaproteobacteria bacterium
GTTAAAAAAACCAACAAAAGCGCAAGGGTGCGGGCGATGAGCGGCGATCGGATCATTGGGCCAGCTCCAATCTTATCTCAAACTGCTCAGCCTGGCTGTCTCTGGCGGGCACTACCCGCATCAAAGTTGCTTTTTGAAAGAAGGTCAAATTGCTCAATTGCAGGGTCAAAGCGGCAGCATCATCCGCTTCCCCGCTTAATATGACCCGGTTTTCTTCCATTCTAAAGCTGCTCACCCATGCCGTTTTGGGGATATTCATGGTTAGTAAATCCAGCACATAAGTAACCTTAGGCTGGTCGCTATGCCCTATCAGGGCTCTTAATTTACGGACGCTTTTTGCGCACTCACGCCGTGCAGATATAAAGGGCGCAGCCGCAGCGCGCTTTAAAGCCGCACTTTCTTGCAGGTCGCTGGCGTAAATGTCCATGCGGCCAAGAAAGATGAAAGGCGCAATCATAAGCGCCGCAATGATAAAGCTATATTGGCCCAAGCTTTTTAAGCCCTGCAGTCTTTGTTGTTGTTGGAGTTTGTCGGAGGCGAGCAGGACACCGTCAAAACTCATCAGGTTGATAATAGTAGCGCCCCTGCTATGAACTTGATCGATGGCACTTTCAATCTCATGCTTTTTGGCGATGAGCACTCTCACCCTAACAGCATCAGTTTCAACAGCATCAACATGCCAGCCATAAATGGTCTCACCCGGCATCAGCGGTGATATCTTTTGGATTTGCAGCGGGATGATTTTGGCGAGCCTAGTCTCGGACCCCTGCGGCAAGCTAATGACCTGACTGAGCAAAGCGGTTTCTGGCAGCCTGAGACAAATAAGGTCACCGTCCTTGATGCAATCATATTCACCGAGGGTAATATCTTGGATGTTACGGTCGGTAAATTTTGCTTGAATACTTGCAGGCACAAAGAAAGCGAGCTCGCTTTTCCACCAAGCAAAAAAATGGGCAAGTTTAGTGGTCAGGTTAAAAAATGCATCTGATATTTGCTGTAAGTTCAAAGCCTTAATCATCACCTGCACCGCCTAGAAACGGGATCATAATTACAGTGTGCCCGTTGCTCGCTTAGAAGCCGAATTGTAAGACGCTGGCTTGAAGCTCGCCCATATTCATCCCTTAGGGTGACCCGCACAGCTTTGGGCAATTGATCTTGCTGCAACCAACTAGTTCGCCAGCTAAGCCGCCCGGCTAGTTTCTGCGCATAGGCAAGATTTAAGGCGTAGATATTCGTCGCCAAAACTTCATCACTACATTCATCTGAACTATCCATATTTTCACCAGGCAGGTCATAGCAGCTCTCCAGATGAACGCTCCCATCAATGCTGTCATGGCTTAATCTGTAGCGCATCACTGGGCTCTCAGCATGCGGCTGTGCAGAAAAGCTGACGCTGCGGTCATCGCCCGAAAGCGGATATTGTTTTTGGTTCAAGCTTCGCCGTGCATCAAATAACTGTGCACCGCCGATCAGCCGCGTTAAACGCTGGCTAAAAGCCATCTGTTGCTGGCTTACTTGCATGGAACTAGTGACATAGCTACGCACCTTGATGAAGGATGATAAGCTATTATAGCTCAGCAGCATTAATCCTGATGACAGCGCCAGTGCAACGACTAGTTCCAACAATGTAAACCCAGCATCATCTTGTGGCTGTTGCAGCTGTGGCGGCATTTGAATGGGCCAGCTAGTCACTGCTTACCCTCCTGCCGCTTGAGAGCCTGCAAGACAACAGGTGCACCGGGCACCTCCACCTCAATGGTAATTTGGAGCAATTTATCGCCATCTGTTTTACGGGGATCTGCGCCCTCTTCATACACTTCAACCGAGCGCTGCCAAGACAGTTGACTTGGAGCTGTCACCCTCCCCTCGCTATTGCCTTCCGCAAGATCAGGGGCCGCGAGCGCTTCTTCCATCAAGCTTTGTGCCACAGTCAGCGCTTCTAAGCGGCTGCTCATAGTATGGCTACGTTTGATGGCAAAGTCGGACATCTGTGACAGCCCGCCGAAAGCCAGCGCAAAAATAGCCAGCGCAATGACGACCTCTAGCAAAGAGAAACCATCTTCTGAGACAGAATTATGTTCACCATTTTTATTCAAGACTGGCTCATTCAAGGCTGGATACATCCCGGTCTTCACCCTCGCCGCCGGTTTTAGCGTCAGCCCCCAGCGAATAAATTTCGAAAGACCTCGCCTCACCCTGCATGCGTTTAAAGCCATAGGGCGCGCCCCATGGGTCCTTTAAGGACGACGCCCTCGCAACATAGGGGCCATTCCAGCCAGCCGCCGACGTGGGCTTAGTGATCAGGGCGTCTAATCCCTCGTCCACGGTCGGGTAACGGCCCACATCCATGAAGAAAAACTCTAAATTGGTCGCAAGCGCACTGACCTGTACCCGCGCCGTATCCGACTTGGCCTTGCCAAATTGCTTCATCACCATTGGGGTGGCGATACTTAAAATAAGCGCAAGAATGGCCAACACTACAAGCAGCTCCAACAGGGTATAGCCCGCTTCACCATTTTCTTTGTTCTTATCTTTACTGCGTAAAATCATTGACGGACATCATCCCCATAACTACGGACCCAATGAGCAGTGCAACGATCGCCCCGCTCACCAAGGTCAAAATTGGCCCAAGCAGCGCTAAGAAGCGCTCTAGGCGTGTTTCATATTTCTCCGCTAAATGATCACCGGCCTTCATCAGCATGATACCCAATCGACCGGTTTCTTCACCGACAAGCGTCATTTGGCGCAAGACCACGGGATATACTGGGTCACTCATTTGAGCCGCGATGCGGCCACCGTTTCTGATTGCCTCTAAAGCTTTGTTCAGCTTTTCCTTAAGGGCATGGTTTTTCAGGCCGGCGATAGCACCTGCCATGGCCGCGTCCAATGCCTGACCCCCTTCAAGGGCCGAGCCAAGCGACCGCGCAAAACGAATGAAGTCTGGCATAATTAGCATCTGCACCACAAAGGGGCGGCTCAATAGCCAGCGGTCAAGTTGTAGCCGCCTCACATCTGATTTTTTCGCCCAAACAGATATTGCTGGTACTGCGAGCGCGAACAACGGAATAAGCCACCATACTTTGGCCAAAAATGCCCCAAAGCCCATCATTGCTCGGGTCAAGGCAGGTAACTTTGTACCTGCACCCTCAAACATAGGTTCAAACTCAGGCATCACCACAAGAACAACAAGCAGCAAGGCGGCCACAACGGCAATCATCAATATCGCTGGATAGGTCAGAGCGCTACGAAGGCGCGTGTTAAAATCTTGCGCCCTCTTCTCCTCATCAGCGAGGCGCTGAAGCGTATCGCCCAAGGTGCCACTTTCTTCTGCCAGAGCAATCTGAGCAATATAGGCTTGTGTTATGCCCGTATCCTCTTGGGCCATAAGGGCTACTGCCAGGCTAGCCCCTTCACGCACTCTGGTTTGAACGCTTTTTATGAGATTTTCCGCGCGGTCCTTCTCGCAGGTCTCGCGGGTGAGCGACAGGGCCGTATCAAGCGGCAAGCCCGCGTTCAAGAACGTGGCAAGGTCACGCAAAAAAGTAACTTTAGCTTCAGACCCAAGCACCGGTCCAAAGGACATATCCCGCGTTAAAAACTCGAGCCACCCTGTGCGCATTAGGCGTATCTCAATTGGGGTCAGGCCCGAGCGGTGGATGAGACTAAACGCAGCTTCAGAATTCGGCGCATCAATCTCGCCGTTCTTCACTTCGCCGTTTGCGTCTAGCGCTTGGTAGCTATATTTTAAACTTGCCATCTTGCCATCACCCCCCTGTCACCCGCAGGACTTCGCTATGACTCGTCAGGCCCTTAGCCACCGCCTTCTCCCCCGCTTCCTTCAATGTAATGAAGCCGTGGTTTTTTGCGGCACTCGCGAGCGCAGACGCTGAAAGATCATCCATGATCATGGGCCTTAGGGTCTCATCCACGGTCATAACTTCGGTTAAGGCCAAAAGCCCCGAATAGCCCGAGCCTGAGCATGTCTTGCAAGAAGTGCTTTTCTGCTCCTGCGTCCCACAACAATCAGGGCATAGGCGTCGCACCAGTCTTTGAGCCAACACCGCTTGCAGGGTAGAGGCCAGCAAATAACCCGGAATGCCCATATCCCGCAGCCGAGTTACCGCTGACGGCGCATCATTGGTGTGGAGGGTGGCGAGGACCAAATGACCCGTAAGCGCTGCCTGAATGGCTGTTTCGGCGGTTTCTTTATCCCTGATTTCACCGACCATGATAATATCCGGGTCTTGGCGCAAGAAGCTGCGCAAGGTACCCGCAAAAGTACGGCCAATTTTAGGCTCCACTTGCACCTGAACGATACCATCCAACAGATATTCAATCGGGTCTTCCACCGTTAGAATTTTGCACGCGTTATCATTAAGCTGGTTGAGCGCCGCATAAAGTGTTGTTGTCTTACCGCTACCAGTAGGGCCCGTCACCAACACAATACCTTCAGACTGGCTGATGGCCGCCTTGAAAGCTGCTTCCGTCTCTGTGTCAAAGCCCAGCGAGATAAAGTCTTTAGGCAAGCTTTGGCGGTCTAATATCCGGATAACGACCCCCTCTCCGTGCACGCCCGGGACCGTCGCCACCCGAAAGTCAAGATCACGCCCGCGCACAGTTTGGCGCATTCTGCCGTCTTGCGGTAAACGACGCTCCGCAATATCAAGGCCCGCGAGCAACTTAACCCGCGAAACCACTGCTGCTGAAAGGGCAGCTGTCGGCGATGTGGCGACCCTTAAAACACCGTCGATACGCAGTCTTGCCTTCAAGCCTGTCTCGGCCATCTCTAAATGAATGTCAGATGCGCCGGAACCCGAAGCGCTATCAATCAGCCGGTCAACATATCGGATAACCGGCGCGTCACTCGCCAGCTCTTTAAGGCGCGCAGCGTCACTTTCAAAAAGATGATGCTGTACCGGCTCTTCGTCATTCACTTTGAAATAAAGACTTTCAATAGCTTGAGCAATATCCGCTTCTCGGGCCAAGGCCCAAATAACCGGTTGTTCAACCGCGAAGGCAATCGCAGTTTTTACCCAATGATCACTTGGGTCAGAGAGAACGCAGCACAGGCTGTCATCAGATGATTTTATCGGCAAAATACTGTGGGCTCGAAGGAAAGAAGGGTTAAGAGTAACCTCACAGGCTTCACTTGGGAAATCAGTCGCCGCCAGAATATCGAGCTGGTAAAAGTCAGCGAGCCCATTGAAGAGAGCATCGGCCCCAATGAGACCTAGGTCGCTTAGCAAACGTGCAGGCGAAACCGCGTTAACCCCTTGGGCCATGCGTACTCGCTCTAAGCCATCAGCGCTTAAACGCCCAGCCTCAACCAGATAATCGCCAAAGTCAGCGATGCCCATTTCTGCCCCCCGTGTGCAAAGAATAGCTGAAATAGAGCACCCACACCCTTAGAGTTCAAGTGCAATCTTGGATAAAATTATAAACCGCAATAGTATCAGTGATTTTAAGGGCAGTGAAGCTTCATTCCACAGGCCTTTGACGGTGGGGAAACCCATGAATGGACCGAATCAACAACTTACTAACACGGCATTTATGATAGGTATCCCCAAATAATGCTGTTTGAGAAAGATAGTTACTTCTGTCCATTAGAGGTTCGCTAACCGCATTGCTCGGTGAAACGGTTTGTCCTTAGGGTAGATCTAATGTGGTCACGGATTGCTCCAAAACTTGAACAACCCCTTAAATGTGCATTAAAGAGGCCTTAAAGTGCATTTAAAGACCTCTTTAAAAGTGATTGCGGCACCAACATAAAGGCAATGCTTTGTCCTAAATTAAACGCAAAATG
>JAJFIS010000040.1 GCA_021774735.1 Alphaproteobacteria bacterium
AACGATGCCAAGGCAGAACGCCTATGCAGACGCTTCTTGACGGGAAACAAATCTGGAAAGACAAATTTGTAGACCAGATTTAAACTGACAGTCACTAACTGAAAAATCGGTAACTGTCAGATAAGGTCGGAACTATTACACATAATCACACCTTTTTAATAGTTTCGCCAATAGCTTCAAGCAAACGCTTAAGTTCGGCTCTATCCTCCTCAAGCCCCCATGTGTCTTGCGCGTAGCCCCTAAGGTTTGCTTGTTTGGCTAGTTGATTAATGTTGCCGCCAACGCGCCCAAGCTCAGCCATTAATTTTGACAGTGCGAAAACAAGGTTTTGTGATTGCTGGTGACGCTTAGGCCTAATTTTTTGCGCGAGCACAGCCATGCGCATGAAAGCTTGAAACGATAAATCTGTTGCTTGCGCTGCTAACTCTGCTTGTTGCCATTCTTCTTCAGAGAAATTAGTCTCTTTTTTAATTGGCCTTGGCCTGCTTTGGTTTCTAATTGGTCTAGTCATTAGGACACCTCCATCACCCTTGCCAATTACCAAATTGGCCAGCAAAGCATTTATCTTTATAGTAAATAATGCGATTTACAAGATATGGTCGTGATCCCGCTATCATCAATAGCATAACAGTATTGGGTAGGCAGAGTATTTCATCTGCCGTAAGAAGGCGGCGCGTGGCACGAGTTTCGCTATCAGAATAGTTTTTGTGCATCGCAGCAATTGGCACATTACTACTGCGAGACTTGCTAAATGTGCGCACTGTTTTATCACCAAGTGTTTTTGATAGATGTTCAGCCGTGGCCACATCAGTTGGTGCTACCGACCACATTTGTGTGACTGCACAGTTTGATAAAATGAGACCTGCATTTTTGCCGTAAACGGCTTCAAGTTGGGCAATACTTTGGGTGAAAGCCCAAAGCTTAACGCCGTATCCTGCAAGATAAGCAAAGCCGCCAATGGGCATTTTGCCAAGACTTGGGAACTCATCAAGCAAAAACAAAACTTCATAGGGCATTTTACGCTTGGCTTGGGTCATGCTGGCCTGAGCAAGCCCCACCATCAACCGCATGAAAGGTTTGTAAACAGCCATTTGATGGGGAGGGATGATTAAATAAATGCTGGCTATTTCACGCTTAAGCGCTGTGAAGTTAAAATCACTACATGATGTTACTTCTTGCACCCTTGCACTGTCTAAAAAGCGTGTATGGCCTTGGGCAGTGGAGATAACGCCGCTTCGTTCTTTATCGGCTTTTTGCATAAAGGCCGTGGCGGCGCGGCGTATCCACCATTCTTTAGCTATGGCCATTCCTTGTAATAATTCGTCAAACTTTTCAGGGGGCAGGGTAAGCAAACGCCGTACCTCAGCAAGGTTACGTTTATCGTTTTCACTGTGGCGGATGACATAACAGATAAGTCCAACAAGCAAGCTTTTGGCCTCTCGTTCCCAAAAGCCGTTATCACTGCTTGAAGGTGTTATCATAAGCTCTGTAATGAGCGCCACATCATCAAGTTCATTTTGGCCAAGGCGGATAAAATCAAGTGGATTAATATGGGCTGAGAACTTCTCAAAAGGAGCGATGGCATAGACGTTGCCATATTTTTTGCGCTCTTTATGAGTTAACGCATAATTTTCGCCCTTTATGTCAATGCAAAAAACTGAGCCTTTATAATCGAGCAAGTTGGGAATAACCGCACTAACCCCTTTGCCACCACGGGTGCGGCTGATGGTCATTATATGCCCCGCACCACCAAAGCGCAGATATTTACCACTTTGCTTTGCCAGCAAAACGCCTTCACCATTTAACAACCCAAATGCCTTGGCTTCACCCATGCCAGCAAAGCGCGCTGTGCCTAAAATGCTTATCCGCATATCAGCAAGCCACTTCCAAAGACGGCCAGCGCAGAAGGTGAACCCAGCCCCAGCGCCATATAAAGCCATCACAACAAACAGCACGTCCTTGCTATAAAGCCCTTGCTCAACAAACCACCATAGCCAAACCATAAGACTTATTATAGGCAGCACCACTATGCTCATTATTAGAACCCACATGACAAACCCTCTCCTTTTTAGTTGATAACACTTTATGGAAATGGCCAAAATGGGAGGATTTTGAGTGGTTATGTGAGTGTTTTTAGCAAAATATCACCTTGGCAAAAGATAGATAAAACTATTGAAAATCAGTATATTAGGCAAAAGTTGAGCATGAACAAAAGTTTCAAAAAAGAAAAAGCAATGACTCGAAAAAAGGTAAATAATAAGAAAAGTTTTTTCCAATTACCCCTTTTTTACCCCTTTTTTGATTTTTCCACTAAAAAAGGACTTAACATTTCTGCTAAGTCCTTGTTTTTATTGGTTGCGGGAGTAGGATTTGAACCTACGACCTTCAGGTTATGAGCCTGACGAGCTACCGGGCTGCTCCATCCCGCGTCAAGTGGAGCGCATGCCTTTTGGGCTGCGGTTGGCATGGTGTAATAGCTTTCCCCCTTATGTGCAAGGTCCTTTTTCGCTAAATATGCACAAAGTTTGCTTTACTGTAATTGCGCTATTTAGGGCAGCGATATTTTGGCTTAAAAGCGCGCTTAACCATGGGCATGCAAGAAGCTTAGGCAGAAAGACAAAATAGGGAGATGGGTATCAAAGGCTGATAAACCCCGCAAACAAGCTTTCTTGTTTCGCACTATAGGCAAGAGCTTTTCAAATTTTCTGGTGGTTGCTAAGTTTCAGCCCTTTCATAAGATAATGATAAAGAATGTGTTATTATCGCAACTATATTTCATATTTTAAATAAATTGCTAACTATCTAAATCAGCTAGCCCTTGACCATAGCAATATAGAGCGTAGGGTTGAGGCGGACGTCTGCGCCCCTATTCATTTTTGCAGGCGAATGAGGAATATTTAAGAATTGAGGGAGTTTACATGATTAGGAAATTTATCGCATCCACAGCGATCGCAACAGGCACTTTGGCATTGATAGTGGCCCCCGCCGCCATTGCACAAGATGACGCACAAAGTGATTCTGATGTATCGCTGGAAGAAATTGTCGTTACGGGCTCTTTCATTAAGGGCCAAACCCAATTTAACAGCCCATCGCCCATTTCCGTTATTGGTGCAAATGACCTTAGCAAAATGGGTGCTTCCAATATCGCTGATTTGGTGCAAAGCCTAACCATTAACAATGGGGCGCAAAATAATCCCGATGCTTTCACCCAAAATGCCACAACCGGCACATCCAACTTTAACTTACGCGGCCTTGGTGTTGCCTCTACGTTGGTACTGCTAAATGGCAAGCGTCAGGTTTCTGCCGGTACCGTTACCAATGACGGCGTTGCTTTTGTTGATACCAGCTCGCTGACACCGCAAATCGCCATTCAGCGCGTTGAGATTTTGAAGGACGGTGCTGCGGCTATTTATGGCACCGATGCGGTCGCGGGTGTTGTTAACTTCATCACCGACGATAAATTTGAAGGCGTCGCGATCAATGCAAAAGATCAATTTGTGACCGACCAAGGCTCACAGCGGGACCTTCTTATCGAAGCGAAATTTGGTTGGGGTAATGACACCACCAATTTCATGATTGCGGGTAGCTATTATGACCGCACACCGCTTACGACAGAAGAGCGTCGCTTATCTCGCATCCAAGATGATAGCTCAGTGCTGGGTAATCCGGGTGCTTTCTTCCTAACCGGTGGTGGCGGGCTTCCAGCAGGTGTTCCATTTGTTGACCCAACAGGCTGTGAGAGTGAAGGCGGTATCTTGACCCGTTTGGGCGGGGATGTTCCGATCGGGCCTCTTTCCATAACTCCGGGCTTCTGTGGTTTTGACTTCGGCAACTTCTTTAACTTGGTGCCAGAGGAAGAGCGCAAACAAGGTATTGCAGTATTGAACCAGAGAATGGGTGAAACTGCGAACCTGCGCCTTGAGGCCTCATACGCTAAAAATGAAGCTAGTCGCGGCAATTCACCAACTTTCCCATTCTTGCAATTGGGCAGTGCCGTTGTGCCAGCAACGCACCCTGAATTTCCACTGGCCTTCCAGTTAACCGGTGAGCCAGCGGCAGTGTTCTTTGGCCGCGCTAGCGGTAATGGCGGCAAAGTATCGCCCAATGCATTTGAAAGCGAAACTTGGCGGGTAAACGCTACGCTCGACGGTGAGTTTGCTAATGGTTGGTCGTGGGAAGTATCTGCGACCCGCGCCAGCAATGATTATATTGTTTCGACCCAAGATACAGTAACCGCCAACTTCCAAGCTGCACTGTTTGGTTTTGGTGGTAATGGCTGTGATGCAGCGGCGGGTGTGCCGGGGGCGAATGGCTGTGAATATTTCAACCCATTCTCCACTAGCTTTACAACAGCACCAAACTCGCAGGGCATATTAGACTTTGTGACCGGCACACAGGTAATTACCGGTAAATCACGCCTCACAGTTTTGGATGCTGTTTTTTCCGGAACCGTAGGTGAAACGGCATCGGGTGATATCGGTGTGGCGGTTGGTTTCCAATACCGCGATGAAACATGGGGCAGGGACTATGATGATTGCTCCAATGCGGACTGTTTTGCCTTCATCATTGGTGACCAAGACTTTGAGGCCACCCAAGATGTGAAAGCAGCTTTCATTGAAACCCGCATTCCGCTAACCGAAAGATTGGATCTGTCTGCGGCGCTACGCTATGAGGATTACGGCGGCAATATCGGCAGCACGATTGATCCCAAGATATCCTTAATGTTCCGCCCCAATGATACGGTGGTTCTGCGGGGTAGCTTCTCAACCAGCTTCCGTGCCCCAAGTGTTTTCCAAACAAAGGGCAATGGCACTTCTTTGCAGCAAGTAGCTGACCCACGTAATGGCGGTGCGGCTTTCGCGGCTGTTCGCGGTCTTCCAACCCCGGCTGGTGGGCGTGATCTCTCGCCAGAGCAATCAGAAGCCTTTAACTTTGGCATTTCTTGGGAACCATCAGACGGCGTAGCGATTTCTGTTGATTTCTGGAACTATAATTTCTCTGATGCCATCATCGTTGAAAACAGCCAAGCGGTTGTTGATGCCTTCTCTGAAGATTCTAGCCGGGTGATCAGATCGCCAGCAGGCTCTATTTTAATGGTACTTGTTGACCGGGTTAATGCCTCAAGCGTTAAAACTAACGGTGTTGACTTTGGCCTGAAATATGACATGGAAACATCAGCTGGCACTATTACACCAGCGATTGATGCTACTCGGGTCTTTAGCTATGACATTGATGATCCACAAGCTGGTAAAATCAGTGGTGCGGGCAAGCGTAACTTTGCTAACTTTGGTACACCAACACCCAAACTACGCGGTAATGCTAGCCTTACATGGAGCGGCGAAACCATGCAGCTTGCAGGCTTTGTGCGCTATATTGGCGGCATGGATGATGACCAAAACCCTGGAACGCGGATTGGCAGCATGACAACGGTTGATCTTCAATACCGTTTGAATATGTCGGCTTTCTATGACGGCGGTGAAGGCATTTCGCTTACCGTGGGCCTGATCAATGCCTTTGACAAAGCCCCACCACAGGTCTTCACTAATGGTGGCTTCGAGAGCCGCACCCATGACCCACGTGGCCGCATGGCTTATGTGAACCTGTCCGCTAGTTTCTAAAAAGCAGCTACAAGACTTCTTAAGAATGAAGAGGGTGCCTCACGGGGCACCCTTTTTTTAGGCCCCAAGGGAATGATTACATTCCTTAGAGCGGTTCACTTTTGTGCGTTGGGCTCTTATGCGCGAAAAGCACACCGGCAATGATTAGAATGCTAGCCCGTGCGCCCCAAGCGATGGCAATAGTATAAAGTACACTATTGATCTCTTGAGGATTTACCCAGCCAAGAAAGCCAACAGCAAGCACGACTGCAGCCAATAAATTTGCCAAAACTATATAGGGAACCCGTGCCTGTAAAGTGAGACTCTGCTCAAAACCAGCTGGGGCAAGTAAGATGCCCGTTAGCAGCATGCACGGGCCAATGATTTGGCCCGACAAAGCAAATTCAAGGCCGATGATCGTGGTGAATGCCAATTCACCGTATAGTGCGCCGATAAAGCCTGCGATGCCCATGGAAATTCCAGCGCAGAGTAAAATAATTGGCCCGTAACTCCTCAGCCTTGGGTCTTTACGGTCATTGGCGCGGCTAAGAACCGGCAGTGCAGCAGCCAGAAACGCTTGGAGCAGGGCATATAGCAATAAAGCTATATTGAAAGGTAGGGCGAATATGCCAAGCAAGCCTGTGTCACCGCTGATGTGAGCGAGAAGCAACAAAGGGGAAGCCATCAGCCACATCATTAAGGCACCAGAGAAACCTAAGGGTAAACCAGCTCGTAAATGCTGGGTTATGGGGACAATGCTATAGGTTAGTTTGATTGGTGTAAGTTGCTGACGGACCATCCACATGCCTATAGCGCCATGTAGACACCAAATAGCGGCGTGGAGTGCCAGAATAAAGGCTAATTCTGTGCCACTGATAAGCAGTGCAATACCGAAAAGAGGTTCAGCGATTGCCAACGGCATTGAAAGTCGGAGCCATTTAATAACCTTCTCATGGGCGGTAAAGCATACACGCACCCAAAGGGCGATTGAGCGTCCTATGAAGGCAGGTAACACCCATAGTAGGACTAAAGGAGAAGCTGTTGGTACATCAGCAACCAATAAAAAAAGTACCATGAGTATTGCTATAATAGCTATCAAGGCAAACCGCATGGACAGGGTTTCGTTCAGATAGCTTGCCACGCCTTCCTTGCCAGAGCCAACCCGAAGGGGCATCAAGCTTTCCATACCAAAGTTAATCAGTGACATCAAAAATGTGTAAAGTGCCAAAGCATAGGACCAAAGGCCATAATCCGCCACACCTAGGTAACGCGCTAAAAATATGATATAAAGCGCACGTGCCCCATATTCAGCGAGATTGTTCCCCATCAAAGCTGAACCATTTTTTATTATTGAACCTATGCCGTAATTTGAAATTATCCTGCCCCTACTATACTGACACCAAAATTGTTAGGCATGCTAGCACATGTTGCGACAAGCGAAAGTATGTTTGCGCAGCGGTTTTGATGAATGGTCGGCCAGAACGAAAGATTAATTACTATTTGAGCTGCGGACGATATAGCGTTTTCGTGTTTTTAGGAAAGGCATTTCTATATAAGTGTAGCTTGCATACGCCACTGGTAATAATGCAATAAATGCTAAGGGCGCAATGGCAATTGCCATGTAAATATTTGATAAAGAGATAATATTTTCATCAATAAATTTTGCCGCGTGAAACACATAAAAGAAATGGAGTAAGTAAATAGAATATGAGTAGCGACCAATTTTTGCCAAAGCTTGGGATGCCATACCGCTGCTATGCTTGAAAGAATTATCATACCATGAAGTTAGAATTGCGAAGGCTGCTCCCTCAACCGTCGGAATGATGATCCAATTAGGGCTAGCTGAGGGGAAACTACCGTTATTATAGAAGCCACCAACCGTATCAAAATAATATAGTGCTAGCAAAAATAGGGTAGCTGTGATTACGGCAAATATGTGGTTTTTATTCAATAATGACCGATGTTTCCACGCGAGAATACCAAGTAAAAACTGATCAACCCGGCCAATGATTGTAAAGTAAGAAATGCCTTGTATGCTTCCATTCTGCATGAAGAGTACCCACCGTAAAGTAATGGATATCAGCAAAAAAAACAGGAGCCATATAGATGTTTTTTTGGAGCATGCTAACAAAAAAGGCAGTAAAATATAAAAATGCATTTCTACAGTTATCGACCAACCTCCATTTGGCCATAGGGGTTGAATTATTCCCAGCACCAACAATTGAATAAATAACAAGGGATTGATACCGTTCAGATATTGAATGATTCCTTCAATGAAGAATAATATTAGCAATAATGGTGCAAGCCTAAGTAGGCGGTTCCACAAAAATCTTGAAAAATCTATCAATCGTCCATCTAATAATTTGGCAAAAAGATAGCCACTTAAAGTCATGAACATTGATACGCCGATATGGCCTTCGGTGAAAATTGATAGAGGGAAAATGGGGGCGTTAGCATATTGACCATTCCCAATATGAATGAAGTGCCATACAAATACTAAGAAAGCGGCTATAGCCCTAACATGGTCCAGCGCAATAAAATATTTTCCATCAGATGATTTCAAGTGTCGGCTCTATAATTTCACGCGTTATCTATAATCATTATGATTTAGTCATTCTTTAAAATTCATTTATTTGCTCACCTTGACCAAATATTGACGAGTAATGAAGCGCTCAATTAGGCCAAGTGTAAGTTTGTTTACAAAGGAAAATACACGGGCGTGATAGCGGGCAGGGCGAACATCTTTCAGTGTTAGCCCTCCGCTTGTCATCAAGGCAATTGCTGAGCTGCGTACAAAGAACCGCAGGTGGGTGCGGTCCAACACACCTTCCTCGACCAAGTCCCATCGTCCTTTAAACAATAAGGGGAATAGCACACTCATATGCGATACATTGGGAATACTGGCGATGATAATGCCACCGGGGGCAAGAGTTTCTGACAGTTTTTTGATTTCAGCCCACGGATTTTGCAGATGCTCTAGAACATCCATGCATAAAATCACATCATATGGGGCATTATCAAAGTCAGAAGCTTTTAGGTTTTCAATTTTTTCTTCAATTACTGTATCAACTTTGCTACGAGCTAGAGCAGCGGCAGCTTTAAAGGGTTCCACAGCAGTTGTCTTGGCATTCGGCCTATTTTGGCTAACAAACCACAGAGTGTCCCCATTTCCTGCGCCCACTTCCAATACAGACTTTATTTGCGGGGGTAACATGGGCAGTATTTCTTGGCGTGCACCTGCAAAATAGCTCGCTTCTTTTTCACTATATAAATCGTGAGGTTTATTTTCTCGTAAAGTCATAGCTTCTCCCAGAAGTCACTATAGGAAACTTCCGAAGTTTGTCCAAATTTTTGGCATGATTGATGGACTTTTATGGAGTAGGAGCAGGTCCCATTCGGTTCCTCAGGCCGTGCCAAATGCCTCTGAGAAGCAATTTCATATGCAATAGCCATGGCCGTCCAAGAAATAGTAATTTCATCGCAAGAAATATGAACTTCAGCAAGCGAGCAAGAAAAAACTTAGGATCTTTGAATATTACTTCTTTCATTAGCTTTACCGCATTGCGGCTTCGGTAGTAGGTGCGAAAGGGACTGTGAACCGCAACACCACCAAGAAATTTGATCGGCTGGGTTACCCCTAATTGGTGCTGCATGTGAGCGTTTTTAGCCACGAGCATTTTTAACCCTTTGCGGCGTACCCGCCAACAAAATTCAATATCAACCATATCAATGAAAAACTCTTCCCGCATGGGGCCGATGATATCCATCAGGGCAATCGCCATGAGCGTGCCTGATGTAATAAGCTCTGGTACCGTTGCGCTATCTGGCCAGTGCTCATAAGGGCTGTGAACCGCATCTTGCAGACGGTTAGGGCCACTATAATTTGGACCAGCCATGGCGATTTTGGTAGATAATGGATGGCTTGCCCAGCAACGGACCATTTCTGCAAGGCAGCCATCAGCCAGTTTGCTGTCTTGGTCCATCAGTAATACCCATTCATATCCCAATAGCTGTGCTTTAGAAATGCCAGCATTCAGGGCGGCTGCAATGCCGCGATTGTTAGGCCATTTAATAGGTGTGCATTTGAGAGTATTCAGCGGTGGTTGATTGAAAAATCTTTTGTCGCTTGAGCCATTATCCACCACAATTAAGTGGTCTGCCTGAGAGAGGATGGCCGCAGCATTCTCTGACAGATCTGCGTCCGGATTATACGTCACCATCACCGCGCAAATAGGCTTAGTGTTGTCAGGGGCAGGAATGATTGGCACTTGGGTCATGACGTATTGGCCTTAGAGGACAGAACAATATTTAAAACGTCTAAGGCTTGCGCCCCTATTGCTTTGGGGGCGATTTGATCTCGGGCTTTGTCATTAATCTTTGGCAAATTAGGGGCTTGTCTAGCGGCTATTATAGCACTGGCGAGGGCCTCAGGGTCTTCCGGTGGAACCAGATGCACCCTGCTTAAAAGGTCATCCGGCAATTCATTCATGGCAGGGCTTTGCCGTGTAATAACAGGTTTGCCTGTCGCCAAACACTGAAAGACTTTGTTAGCAATTACGCGGGATGCTTTATCGCCAGCAGAAAAAATTCCAAGGCAAATATCACTCTCGGAAATTTGTTGGCTTAGGCTTTCATAGGGAATCCATTTTTTCCATAAGATAGTGGCCGCCATGGTGGGGTCATTTAACGCGCTTTCCAGTATAATACGCTCTTGACCGTCACCTATTATGGTGAATTGTATATTTTCATGCTTTAATATTTCGGCTGCGGCCAAAATGGTTGCAAGGCCATGCAGTGGGATAAGTTGGCCGTAAAATAAAACCTCATAGGCTGATGTGTCTTTATCATCCTGCTGGAGGGCTATATCAAAATTCTCACATTCTGCACCAACCCAAACATGGCTGATACTATCCGATTTTTGGTCAAAGCAATCTTCAAAAAACTGCGCGTGAGCGTTGGTGTCAAGCAGGGTGTGGTCCGCCAGTTTGCAGGCAAATTTATCCGCCGTGAATAGAGCCTTAGCCGTTAAGCTGGTTGGTGCTGCTAGCTTTCTATCCAATATTGTTGTGTCATAAAGCGACAGGAAAGCATCCCAAACCAATGGCTTGCGGCGCAGACGGGTCAACAGCCATATGAAGGGCATATCAAATTGGGCCGGATAGCTCACCAAGACCAGATCATGGCTGGGCATGAAGAGATAGCGCAGTGATAGCAATGGCATAGCAACCAGCCACTTCAGGGAAATCCAAGTTTTTTTTGCAAAATTAAGCTGACTTTTGTCACCGGCACTAGCCCATATATTCCAGTGGCAATAGTGAATTTGCACGTCATTTTCTTGCAAGCCCTGATGCAATATCCGGGCCCTAGGCATTCCAAGATCACAAGTTCCCCAAATGACTATTTTCATAACGTATAGTTTTCAACTCGTTATTTACTTCACAATGTACAAACTTCGCATTTTCAGCTTGGCCAGTCTAGATGGAATGAAGCAATGCATATTAATCTTTGGGGCTGATGTAATATAATAAACTTTCACTTAGCGGTGGTTTTCATGCTTGCACGGATGGGTCTTAAAGGCATAGATTTATTCTTAAAGAAGTAAGTGGAGATATATCTATGAAATTAACAAAGAAAACAATGTTGGCTGCCAGCCTTGGTGTCGCAGTCATATTTGCACCGATGCAGGCGTTTGGTGAGGATATTCCATCTTACATTCAAGCTGCGGTCGATAGTAGTGAGCGGCCCAAGGCGGATGTATCCCGTGACGTTGGCCGTAAACCTGCTGCTATTCTTACTTTTGCTGGCATCAAACCTGGCATGACAATTTTAGATGTGAACTCAGGCAGTGGTTATTATTCTGAAATTCTATCAGTGACAGTGGGGGATGCGGGTAAAGTTTATGCCCATAACGGCAGTGTATATTGGGACTTTGTTAAAGCGAACATAAAGCAACGTTATGATGGGCGGCTTAGTAATGTGACTTTGGTACATACAGGGCGCGAGGAAATTGATCTAGCCGAGGGCAGCATAGATGTGGCAATCGCCGCGCTTGCTTATCATGACTATTGGTATGTTCACCCGGCACGCAGTGCTCCGGAAGACATCATCGGCATTAACAAAACAGTCCTGAAAGCTTTAAAGCCCGGTGGGCATTATATCATTATCGACCATATTGGCCCCAAGGGCAGCGACGCTGAACTGATTAATAGTTTGCACCGGATTGATCCGGCTATTGTTCAAAAACAAATGGAGGAAGCTGGCTTTAGATTACTTGAGACAAGTGACATTTTGCATAATCCAGATGATCCAGCGGACGCATCGCCCTTTCGGCAAGGCTTTCGCTTCAAGACCAACCGCTTTGTTTATAAATTTGTGAAAGAATAAACCAAAGCGGATTGATTTTTATTGGTAGAATAGCTGGGCTTATAAAAATCTGTTTGGTGGCGTATAGTTGATTTTTTCATCGGTTTTCATCCAATTTTGTCTAGCGCGCAGTTTGCGGCCTAACCAATTGGGCAAAATTGCTTTGATGAATTCATCAAAAGCATGGCGAACCAGATACCGTTTGCGGTATTTGAGCAGAATTTTTTCAACCTCGCTGTTGCCAACACGTCTTGCCAGATCAACGATGTCTTCCAGTAACACCAACGCCGCATGTTCCACGGGTTTTAAAATTTTAAGTCCAATTTTTGCATAGTCATAAGGCAGAGCGGGGCTTTCCATGCCAAGCAGGTATAAAGCTATACCTGTGCGGACACATTTTGGGCAGGCCCCACAATTATGGCTAGAGCTTTTCCAACATACTTGCAACGCGTTTAGCAGGTATGGGTTGCTTGCGATGGCCTCGGTCTTTTCTGTTCGGCTAACTTCCGCCCCTGAATGAATAACCTCTGTTCGGTTTGTGCTCCACAGCGGGTCCATCAGTGAGTGGCTGCCGTCTGGTTCAAGATGACCATAGGAATAGCCCGACGAAATAATATTCATATCATGGCCAAATAAGGTACCAAAAGACGTAATGACGGCACCGTGGGCAAGGTGCCAAGAAACACCGGCATCATGTGTTACATCGCGAATATTGGTCTCTACCGTGATGAGGTTCTTACCAAAATGATCAGCAACTTTTTGCTTCTGGGCAATGGTTTTTGGCCAGTGGTCTTGATTCTTCCAGTCGTCAAAACAATTGATCACCAGAATATCGCTGATTTCATCCATATATTTATTAAGCGAATGTGACCCGTCTATCCCGCCAGAATAATTGCACAGCGCCCCTTGGACATGGGCTTTGGTCTCTTGTATTTTGGCATGGACTTTTATGTGCGTTAGAGCCGGATTCCAGCGATGCATGATATCTTGCACGGCAGACAGGTTTTCTGCGAATGTGGCGGACAGCGGCAAATCATCGGGCATTTGGATATCACAGCCCCGGTACATCGCGATAGACAGTAAGGGTGCCACAAAAATTTCACCGCGCTTTTCTGGAATAACACGCCCTGATGTGCGGAAAAATATTTTTTCATCGTTCCAAATTGCGCTCAGCTCTGATCCCCCTTGGGTGGCTTCAAGTGCCGCGTCGTTCAATTGGATTTTCGTCATCAGTGCATACCCTTGTTACATAACTAATCTAAGCTTTCTGTCAGTATTATAGCTGTTGAAAAACCAACACAGCTTGAATACATTAAGAAACAACTTACCCATGTGTCTAGCATTAGTTTGTATGACATGAGACAATGTATATTTACAATTCTCTGGTTCAGATTCTTTAGATTATTAACTTGGTAAGCATGAGGGGGAAATATGAATTTCAGAAAATGGCTTTTTAAACGTACCTATTTTTGGCGCTATTTTTGGCGGAATGAATTCAATGATAAAAGCGCTGCGGCATTTCCTTTTTGGACACGCATATATTATCTAATTCGCGGGTTTACATCAGAAAGCAGGACTGTTTCAGGCGTTGGCCAAAGCCATCCGCTGTCAACTTATGTTAATGATATTGTATGGGGGCATACAATGCAGTTTCTGGCAGGTAACCCAAACATATTTAATGATAAAGAAATTTTTGAAAAAGCAGCAAAAGAAAAAAGTATTAATACGCCTCCTTTATTAGCCGTGTTTTCTAACCAAGAGATGCGGATTGGCGGTGTAGTGGTTGATGCCTGTACTGGAGTTCATCAATTGCTGGACGATCATGGTGATTTAGTCTTCAAAATGGCTGTAGGCCATGGTGGACACGGTCTCCACATTGTTACAAAAGAGGCTGGGAAATTTTTGGTGGGTGGTGCTGAGGTTAATATTAAGCAGTGGTTAGCGCGTTTGGATAAGAAATATTTGATCTATAATAAGCTAGTGAATCACTCTTATGCACAAAACATATATTCAAGATGCCTGAATACAATCAGACTGTTGACCCTTTGGGATTACGAAGAGGATTGCCCCTATGTTGCGGCGGCAGTACACCGTTTTGGTGGTGGCACGAGGGGTCCAGTTGATAATGTCACAAAAGGAGGTGTTCTCGCCAATATTGATCTTGCAACGGGTGTTCTTGGTGAGGTTTGCTTGCCTAGATATGGTAAGCCATTGGAAAGAACGGATTGTCATGATCAGACGAACGCTTTAATAACGAGAGTACAGATCCCCTTCTGGGAAGACATAAAAAAAGCATGTCTGCATGCAGCAAAAGAATTTCAGGAAAATCCATTTATTGGATGGGATATTGCTGTTTTAGAGGATGGCTTTACGGTTGTTGAAGCGAATGAATCTTCTAATATCTCTATGCATCAGGCGTTTCTGCCCATGCGACTTGATCCGCTTTTCATTCCATTTTTAAAGCACCATAACATATGATGCTCTAATTTTTTTGGTGGCATTTAGGCCTATTGGGTGACCATTTTCTGTAGCTCGCCGCTTTCAAACATCTCGCGGATGATATCGCAGCCACCAACAAATTCACCGCCGACATATAGCTGCGGGATGGTGGGCCAATCGCTGTATGCTTTAACTCCTTCACGAATTTCTGCATCTTCCAGCACATTATAGCTTTCATACTGTACCTGCAGGTGGGCTAGCACTTGCGCTACTGTGCTGGAAAAGCCACATTGAGGAAACGTTGGCGTACCCTTCATAAAAAGGACGACGGGGTCTTTTTTAACGATTGTATCGATGCGGTCAAAGGTGGCTGTATCGGTCATAATTTACCTCTTATTGCTACGGAAAAGCACGAAGCCATTTCCATATGTGTGTGGCTGTTAGTCATCATGTAATAGAGCTACATGCAAATTCCAACCATTATAGTATGATTTATTGAAATTTAGTGAATTTTAAAGGTTATTGTTCTTCGGGGACGCTGGTTTGTAGGGCAAGCGCATGTAGTTCGCCGCCCATTTTGCCTTTCAGCGTCGCATAGACCATCTGGTGTTGCTTGACCCGCGAAAGGCCTTCAAAACCTTTGAACTCAATATGGGCCGCATAATGGTCCCCGTCCCCACGCAGGTCCTCAATGTTGACCTTGGCACCGGGCAGGCCTGTTAAGATAAGCTTTTCAAGCTCTGTAATTGGCATGGGCATTATCTGTCTCCTAAGTTAAAGTATCACTGGCATGGGACGGCGGGCAGGTCAATGCAAGATGTATTTATTTCTACATAATATATTGACATTTCACGCTTTAATATTGTCCTCTGACGGAAAGGAGAAATTTCATATGCAAATGCCATGTAAACCTAATGTGTTTTTAGTGGGCGCGGCAAAATGCGGCACATCTGCGTTGAATGATTTTTTGCATATGCATCCAGAGATTTTTGCAGCAAAAGAACCAAATTACCTATGTCGAGACCTTTTCCCCCCAAATGCAAAGTCTTTGAGCGAGGCTGTATATGCTTCTCATTTTCAAGGATGGAGCGGAGAACCCTTTATCATGGATTCTAGCGTGTTTTACCTTTATTCTGCAACAGCAGCTAAAGATATCAAAAGCTTTAATCCGGACGCAAAAATATTAATTCAATTACGCAATCCCTTAGAGGTTTTACCGTCGCATCACAGTCAATTAGTCTTTGAGCAATATGAAAAAATTGAAAGCTTTGAGGCAGCGATAGCAGAGGAAGATAGGCGTAAAAAGTTAATTAACGGATCAAAAACATGGGGAAATAAGATATTATTATACCGAAATTTTGTACATTTTTCCACTCAAGTAAAACGATACTTTGATGTCTTTGGCCGCGAAAATGTGCATGTCTCAATTTTTGATGACTATAAAGCAGATATTGAAAAAATCTATGGCTCGGTTCTTGAGTTCTTAGGAGTTAAAGATACAGAGTTCAAACCCTTCATCGATCTTTCAGACAAAGACAGGCAAAATGCAAATAGAAGCATGAAGAACCAATGGGTTATGACAAATTTTGTCCGCGACCCACCACAGTGGATTTCAGTTCCGGCAAAGCTGTTATTTCCCTTAAAGGCCCGAAATAAATTGAAAAAATTTATCAGAGCGAAAAATACCGTTTACCACAAAAGAGAAGCCATGCCAGATTGGCTATATGAACAGCTCCGCGTGGAATTAACTCCTGAAGTGAAAGCGTTGTCAGCATTGCTGGATCGGGATTTGATGCATTGGGTTGAGCCTAGAAAAAGGGTGTCAGGTGACTGAAAACCCTGATAAGCCACTCGGCCAAACCGTTGTTCGTGGTGCCGTTTGGATGGTGGCGATGCGTTGGTTGATGCGTGGAATTGGCTTTATTAACATTGCATTGCTGGCACGGCTACTTGCTCCATATGACTTTGGCATGGTGGCGCTGGCTTTGCCGCTGCTGGGTATTTTAATGGGCATCATGGATGTGGGGGCGCGGATTGCCCTTGTCCGCCATCCACACGCTACTGACACGCACTATCATACCTTTTGGACCATAGGTATCATTCAGGCTTCGCTTTGCTGTTTGGGCATGCTGATAGCCGCCCCCTTCGCGGTTGATTTTTACAATGAACCTGCGGTTTTTGAACTTTTCGTCGTGCTGGGGGCCAGCACTTTGCTGCGGGCTTTTGAAAATGGCTATGTTGTGGCCCTGCAAAAGGATATGCACTTTGGCAAGGATTTCGCCTATAACACTTCGGTGACGGTCATCCGGGTTGGTATAACCA
The DNA here is from genome assembly GCA_021774735.1 of Alphaproteobacteria bacterium. Classification (GTDB taxonomy): domain Bacteria; phylum Pseudomonadota; class Alphaproteobacteria; order Sphingomonadales; family Kordiimonadaceae; genus JAJFIS01. The sequence continues at coordinate 16,722 of JAJFIS010000040.1, forward strand.
TTGGCCTTGCTTTTTATCTGCGCGATTACCGGGCGCTGTTGTATGGTCACCTTGCGGGAAGCATTGCCCAGGTTGTTATCAGCTATCTTATTTGCGGGAACCGCATGTGCCGCTTTTCACTGAAAGCTTTCGACGACCTTTGGGGCGTTTCCAAATGGCTTTTTGTTCAAAATCTCGGTATATTAATGTCAGAGCATATTGATAGGTTAATGTTGGGGCGCCTTACGTCACTTGATAAATTAGGTGGGTATACGGTTGCTGCACAAATTGCGGCTTTACCATTTGAAGTTCTTTTGGCCCCACTCTCTAGAGTGATCCAGCCAGCATATAGCAAGAAATCTGAAGCAGGAGAGAGCTTATCTCAAGCATTTTTGTTCGTTCTAAGCGGTCTTTCACATATTTCATCTGCTTGCTACATAGGGCTTGCATTGGTAGCTGAGCCATTCATTTCGCTTGTTTTCGGTACCCAATGGCTTGAGGCAGTGCCTTATGTTGTTTGGTTTGCCTTAATTTTAGGAGTAATATCCCTTACTAATCCTATAAGGGCCTATTGGATAGGCATAAAATTTATGAAGCTTCCAGCTTTAGTCACCGTGATAAACGGTGTATTATTGGTAGCAGGAATAGTGCCAGCATTTAATTTGTTCGGTATTATTGGTATAATTTATTGGCGTATGACGATAGTTATTATTGAGACTATCATTCGCATTACTCTTCTTCACCATTACCAAGGAATAGATGCCCGCCAAATTTTAATGATTATCATTCGCCCCGTAATGGCAGCAGTATTTATGGCTGGAATTATTTTATTGTCTCGAGATTATATACAAAGCGATAGCGCTTTTCTTACTCTAGCTCTGAATGCTTTACTTGGTGCATTTAGTTATGTGATTGGCGTCATATTAGTTTGGAATTTATTAGGACGGCCAGATGGGGCGGAGAGATGGGTGTTGGAAATAGGCCGTAAAAAACTGCGGACTATCCTTTGATCATTATTTAGATAAATTCACATTATTTGGTATAGATCTTTGGTGTCATTTCTTATGCTTTTTTTAAAAATTTAAATGACAGGTAATACTTAATAAGCACTTTAATCGTAGCACTCATATATTTAAATAAATTTGGTTTATACCAGTGGGGGGATGTAGTTGAGTTGAAGATCTGTAAAATTGATAACCCCTTTTCAATCCCAGTAATTGTTATCGCACGCCACCAATTTTCACAAGCATTCTGACGAATGGCTACCAACTCATCTGGTGTAAGGTTATACGATGTGCAGAATGCTTCACAAATCGAATGCATTAATTCACCAACCTTTAATAAAGTTTGAATATCAGGAGATGCTTTGCCGCCATTTAGTATAGAAAAATATTGATTAACTAATAATTGGTCATAATTGCCACCGGTGAGTAAATTAATCTCTCCATGCAATAAAACGCCTCCATTACTAGTCATTTCCTCGGTAGCTTTAATGCTCCAATTCTGTCCATGTAAGTGGTAGTCGGTTAGAGGCTCTGGCAGCTTCATTATTTTTGAAACTTTAGCGTATTGATAATAGATATCCCAGTCGTCAGCGAAGGTGAGATCAGCAGAATAATTGATATTATATTTTTTTACTACTGAAGCCCTAGCCATTGTTGAGGAATGAAGAAACGTAGAACTTTGAAATAAACGGTATTTTAAAAAATTTGAAGTGTAGGAAGCTGATTTAGTTGTATAATTGAGTTTGTTGTTTATGACGATATTTATTTCGGTGCCACATAAACCTACGTCTGGATTAGCTTCCATAGCATTTGTTTGTAATTCAAGTTTTTGGTGGTTCCAAATGTCGTCATGATCACAGTGGGCGATGTATTTTCCTGTTGCTAATCTCATGCCTTTTTTACGGGAATGCACGACGCCTATATTTTCTCCATTTATCACTATTTTGATTCGATGGTCATTAATGTTTTGGATGACATCTGAAGTGCCATCGTTGGAAGCATCATCAATTATGATAAGCTCAAAATTTGTGTATGTTTGGCCTAATATCGAATTAATTGTAGGTATTATCTTTTTTTTACATTTGTATGCACACAATATAATACTAATATATGGCAATTGATGAGTTGTCATAGAGTCGAAGCCTTTTCGTCAGAGATTAGATGGTTTTCATTTACTGTTTCTGAAAATTATATTTAGCAATATGATAAGCGACTTAATACCACTTAGAAGGAACTATCGCAATTACATTAGATAACCCTAAAAAGCTTGTAATAGTTGCCGGAATGCATCGATCGGGCACGTCTGCTTTTACAGGTGCGCTGGAAGGCATTGGCGTAAAGTTGGGTGGGACTCTTGCTGAAGGGCACACAAAAATAAATGAAAAAGGGTATAAAGAAGATATAGCTCTTATTGATTTGCATGAGAATTTATTGTGGTCACTACCTTCTTCATGGGATGATATTTTTCCATTGAATTTAGCTCAGATTGACCAACAAGTTCTTTGTGATTCTAAGCTAAAAATCCGCAAAATTTTGCTAAACTATTTTAAGCGACATAACTGTTGCGGTCTTAAAGACCCAAGAGTGTGCCTTTTCTTACCTTTATGGCTTGAGGTTTGTGCTCAGGAGGAAATTGAGGTGTGCTTTGTTGTCCCGTTTCGAAACCCTTGTTCAGTGGCTAAATCATTACATGCTCGAAATGGATTTCTATCCGACAGATCGTCTGTTCTTTGGGCTAAATATCTAATCGCGGCTGAACATTATTCTAGGGGGTACCCAAGGGTAATGATTTCTTACGAGAGTTTGATTATAGACCCTAAGAAGGCATTGAAGGTCATCATGCAAAACTTAGAGTTACCAATAAAAGGAAATTTAGAGGACCAAATTGTTAAGGGATCAAAATTTGTAACTACGCGCTTAAACCATTCTGATTCTATTGTACCTATTGATAATTTCTCACCGTCATTTGTGGTGGACTTATATAAAATATTATTAGAGTTAGATGGAGAAGGTCCTTCTTCCGACTTTAATTATAAATTCGATGAGGTCAGCAATTCATATTTTCAATATTTTGAAAAATTGGATCCTGTATTTTTAGATCAATTAAATACATTTAAAGGGCATGCAAAAACATTTAGATCTTATTGGAGGAATGCAATGAATTCTAAAGCGATAAAAATTAGTCAAACAATAAAAAAATTCCCGCAGATATTCATCAAACTTTTAAATGGAAACAAACATTAACAACACACTAGAAGATATACTCGTTTTATTGATATCTAACAATTGCATTATTATTTTAAAAAATAGCCCTTCAGCCAATTTTTGATCGAAAGCAGATAAAGCCAGCGGTCACCCGGAAAAAGCAAGTCTGATTTTAGGCGGGGGTCTAAGAACCTCAGGAAAAAGCCCAAAATGCTTTTCACTTTGCGCCCGAAGCTTAGTTGGCGGTCTTTCAATACTGAAACCAGATACCCTATTTCGCCCGGGAAAGTTTGGCGGCAAAATAGATTCAATGGATAGTCCATGATTTTTTCTGCCGAAATTCCTGTCCAATGATCCATTTGGATGCGCGGGGCATCGACACCCGCAAAAAGATCAAGATGTAAATTTGCCCAAAAACGGGTGTTTGCTTCGAGGAAGTAAAAGTTTCCGCTGGCATCATCATAGCGATATTCCATCATCGCAGGACCGTCCCACCCCATGGCTTTCAGGCGCATTACGGCGTCTTTTGTAAGCCAGTCATCACCAAAGGTATGGCGCAAAACGGTTAAGCCACCACTATGGGGGGTTTCATGGTCAGCAATAGTTAAGCATTTGCTCAGCATTTCGCCCTTGGAAAAAATAACATTCACGCAGGCTTTGCGCCCCGGCACAAACCCTTGGATCAGCACTTGGCAGTAGCTATCCAGCAGTTCGGCGGTTTGTTTGTGGGCATCTTCATGCGTGACGACCTTGATAACAAGGTCATCCCCGTCCCCTGTGAGCGCGTCAACAGATGATGTCTTGATAAAGCAGGGCAGGGCCAAGCTTTGGTATGCGGCAAGGTCTTTTGGCTGTTTTTTAGTGACTACCAAGGCAGAGGGCACATTCATGCGCGCAGAAGGGTCCTCAGCGCGGTCAAATACAGACTGTGTTTCTGCTTTGGAAAAAGCGATCCGCAGGGTGGCGGGTGAATTATGCTGCGGGAAGAAAGGCAGAAAATAGTCGATGTCAGCCATCAGTGTTTTTATCAGCCCGCCGGACGGCACAATATGCTGGATGTCGTTATCTTCAATATATTGCTTCAACCAAGGGATAAAATTAGCCGAACCCTTGTTTGGGCAAATTATTTTATGAGCAGCGAAATTAGATTTAAGCCCAAGAGCATCCGCCTTGTCAGAGACTGCATGGACGTCATAGCCTGCACTGCCAAGCGACCGCACGACCCCAATCATGCCCAGTGCTTGAACATGATCAACAAGAATAGAATGTTTTGCGCGCAATGAAGCAATATTAGGCATGTATTTCCGCTTTCCATTTTATAAATACCACATATAGTGTATAATAGAGAAATGTTCTTGATGATTTGAGGTGGTCGTAAATCTTTTAAATCAACTTAAATGGGATTAATGAGAAAAATATTACTCATACTAGCAAAATACTCCGGCATGTTCTTCTTAGCGCGCTTTCTAACTCGGAGAAGTGTGAAGATAATTAGCTATCATGCTATTGCTGCTTATGACTTAAATATATATAACCCAACTTTGTTTCTAACGGTAGATAAGCTTGCCCGCCGCATTGCTTGTATGAAAGCTAAAAAATATAAATTTATCTATTTAAACGAAGCAGTTAGTCGCTTGAGGGCAGGCACAATTGAACCCAATTCTGTAGTAATTACCATTGATGATGGGTGGCAGAGTTTTCAGGACATTGCATGGCCTATGTTCAGGCAAGCTGACATGCCAGTATCCTTATATGTATATACAGAAGCTGTCGAAAGCGGTGAGCCCAACTTTAATGTAGCCTTGTGCTATCTGCTGTGGCATGCAGAGCTGAAAGGCTTGGGGGAGGTCACTTTTCTAGACGGCTTAGGCGAAGAAATATCTTTTGCGGCAACAGATATGAGAGCCCAAGATGATTTAATGGACCATGCGGCAACTTTGCAACCCCCTGATCGAACTGATATTTTAGATGCCATAGCAGAGAACGCTGGGCTTAGTTCTTTATGGGCTGAGCGCCGCGACGCCTTTGTTTTTTCCAGCCCAGATGACCTTCGCAAGATGGCTGCAGATGGATTAGATATCCAATTGCACACGCACACCCACAAGTTCGGAGGCCTATCAGAAGCTGAATCAAAATCTGAGATTAGCCAAAATATTGATAGGCTATCTGCTTGGTTGCCGGGCAAGAAATTTACGCATTTTTGTTATCCAAGCGGGGATTACGAAGCCCCACAATTGCCGTGGCTGGCGGACATGGGTGTGAAAAGCGCCACCACCTGTGAAGCGGGCTTGAATAACCCTGGCGTTAATCCATTTTTATTGCGCCGTTTTTTAGACGCTGATACTGTCAGCGATATTGAGTTTGAGGCAGAAGTTACGGGTTTCCTGCCATGGCTTAGATGTTTAAGGCGCGGGTAATTTAGGGCAGGCTAATGAATATATTGAGCAAAACAGTCGCCCTTCTTAAGGGCCGGTCAAAATTGCCGGGGTTTAAATCTTTTTCGCGGCAACTATTTGAAATCATAGTTTTATTTACCCTTCGCGGCATTGGACCCGGCTATTATCACTTGGCAGAAATGGGGCGCAAGGACAGGGGATGGGACTATCTTTTTGGTTTTGCGAGGGCACCTGAATATCACCGGGCGGTTAACCGTATCAATGATCCCTTGTTTCGCAAATTATCGCAGCATAAAGCGCTGGAGAAAGCAGTGCTAACGGCTTATGGCATCCCCACCACGCCCTTGCTGGGTCATTTGCACCCCCAAAATGGTTTAACAACTAAGGGCGAAGGTCTGAAAGATGCAGCGGCGCTTTCAATGCTTCTGGCGAACCACTTGGGTGAAATTATTTGTTTTAAGCCGGTTGAAGGCGTTGGTGGTTCAGGGTTCAAGGCTTGTATGATAAGTGAAAAGTCTGGGGATATAACACTCAAAAACCTGAAAGATGGGGCTGTATTTTTAGTGCCCGAGTTTTTAGAAGCCATTACTTGGGATATTGGCATGGTGATCGAGAGCTATGTTGAACAGCATGCCGAACTCGCTAAATTTCATCCGACAAGCGTCAATACGATGCGGGTTCTGGTTCTACGCGGCGCAAATGGAAAGGCGGGTGTTGTTGGCTCTACTTTCAGAATTGGCTGTGGTGGCTCTGTGGTTGATAACGCCACTGCAGGCGGCATAATGGCCCATGTTAATACTGAAACAGGGGTGATGAACGCGGGCGTTTTTATGGAACCATCGCTTAATCACTTTGCATGCCATCCTGATACAAATGTCCCATTGGAAGGGGCCGTTTTGCCATTTTTTGATGAAATGCAAGACCTTGCTTGTCGCGCCCTTGACGCTTATCCCCATATAGGCTTTGTCGGCGCTGATGTTGCTTATACCAAATCAGGCCCGATGATTATCGAGATGAACCCCGAACCTGATTATGTCTTTATGGCGATCAATCAGCTTGGTTCGCGTAAATTGCTGGGTGTTTAGACCGACCGCATTCGTAAAATCATCTATTTATCTATTCAGCCGTCATATAATTTGGCATCCAACCTTCATGGGCTTTGGTCAAATCATCCAGCGCGATGTTAACAACACCATCATTCACGGTGATTTTGTCACCGCCGACAGTGCCAAGTTTGGCAACCGGGATGCCCGCGTCCATCGCTTCATTTATCACTGTTTCAGCGAGTGAGGCATCAACCGCCAGCAAATAGCGCGCTTGATCCTCACCGAAAAGCACGGCGTGCAAGGGGATTAAATCCCCAACCGTTATCACCGCACCCATTTTGCCGCTAATGGCCATATCAGCAAGCGCCGCGATTAATCCGCCATCAGACAGGTCATGGCAGGTATCCACTTGGCCATTTTCTATGAGCGCTCGAACAAAGTCACCGTTGCGGCGCTCGGTCGTCAAATCAATGGAAGGCGGACAGCCTTCGTCTAATCCCAGAATTTGTTTCTGGTAGAGGCTAACACCCAATTCGCCCTTGGTCTCGCCGAGCAGGATGATGACATCACCGTCGCGCTTAAACGGCACCGTCGCCATTTTGCTGCTATCTTTCATCAGCCCAACACCGCCGATAGCAGGGGTCGGTAAAATCGCCGTGCCGTTGGTTTCATTATAGAGCGATACATTACCGGAAATTACTGGGTAATCGAGCGCTTCGCAGGCTTCGCTAATACCCTGCAAGCAGCCAACCAATTGGCCCATAATTTCTGGACGCTCTGGATTGCCGAAATTCAAGCAATTGGTAATCGCCAGCGGCAAGGCGCCCACTGCGGTCACATTGCGCCATGTCTCCGCCACCGCTTGCTTACCGCCCTCAAAAGGGTCAGCGTAACAATAGCGCGGCGTAACATCGGTGCTGATGGCAATGGCTTTCTCTGTGCCGTGAATGCGCACGACAGCCGCATCCCCGCCGGGGCGCTGGATGGTGTCAGCCATCACCATATGATCATATTGTTCCCATATCCACCGGCGCGAGCATAAATGCGGGCCGCCAATCAGATCTAATATGGCTTGGTTGATATCATCTGGTGCGGCAACCTCGACCGCTTGGCGCTTCGGTGTTGGCACATGGGGGCGGTCATACTCGGGCGCATCGTCCACCAGGCTGTTGATCGGCATATCACCGACAATCTCGCCGCCAAATTGAAGCTCTAAGTGGCCACTATCGGTAATTTCGCCGATGACGGCAAAGTCCAGCTCCCACTTGCGGAAAATGGCTTCAGCCTCCGCCTCATGGCCGGGTTTTAGTACCATCAACATGCGCTCTTGGCTCTCGCTCAAACACATCTCATAGGGCAGCATATTTTCTTCGCGCTGCGGCACTTTGTCTAAGTCTAGCAAAAAGCCAACCCCGCCTTTGGAGGCCATCTCAACGCTAGAGCTTGTCAAGCCAGCCGCGCCCATATCTTGGATGGCGATAATGGCGTCCGTGTCCATCAGCTCAAGGCAGGCTTCAATGAGGAGCTTCTCAGTAAACGGGTCGCCCACTTGTACCGTTGGGCGTTTTTCTTCGCTGTCTTCGGTGAATTCAGCCGATGCCATGGTGGCCCCGTGGATGCCGTCGCGCCCAGTTTTGGAACCGACATAAACAACCGGATTGCCGACACCTGCGGCGGCGCTGTAAAATATTTTATTAGCGTCCGCTAGGCCGACATTCATCGCATTAACCAGAATATTACCGTTATAGCTTTCGTCGAAGTTGGTTTCGCCGCCCACAGTTGGTACGCCGACACAGTTACCGTAGCCGCCGACACCTTCCACGACACCGGCCAGCAAATGCCGGGTTTTAGCATGCTCGGGGGCACCAAAGCGCAGGGCGTTCATATTGGCAATGGGCCGCGCCCCCATGGTGAAGACATCGCGCAAAATGCCGCCGACACCGGTTGCCGCCCCTTGGTAAGGCTCAATGTAAGATGGGTGGTTATGGCTTTCCATTTTAAAGATCAGCGCTTGGCCATCCTCAATGTCGATAATGCCAGCATTCTCGCCGGGGCCGCAAATAACCCAAGGCCGCTCGGTAGGCAGCTTTTTAAGATGGATTTTGGACGATTTATAGGAACAATGCTCTGACCACATGACGCTGTATATACCAAGCTCGGTCATATTGGGGGCACGTCCAAGCGCACCTAGGATGCGCTGGTACTCTTGCGCGCTCAGCCCATGCTCTTTAACAATCTCTGGGGTTATTTCTTGCTCTAACATGTTTTCACCTTATCCAATGCCTGCAAGGACGCTTTCAAAAAGCGCTCTACCGTCATGTATACCGTCAAAGCCACCAAGGGCAGGGTCTACCATGCGCTCAGGGTGGGGCATCATGCCTAGGATGTTGCCAGCCTTGTTGGTAACCCCCGCGATGCCATTGCAGCTACCATTGATGTCTTCCGTATAACGAAAGGCCACTTGGCCGCCATCTTCCAGTGCGGAAATAGTGTCGCTGTCGGCAAAATAATTGCCGTCATGGTGGGCGACGGGAACGGTGATCTCTTGGCCCCCGTCATAACCACTTGTGAAGCGGGTATCGGCGTTGACCACTTTTAAGCTTACGTCCCGGCAGACAAATTTTAGCCCCGCATTACGCATCAAGGCACCGGGCAGTAAGCCAGCCTCGGCAAGTACCTGAAAGCCGTTGCATACCCCCAGCGTTGGCACGCCTGCTTTGGCCCGCTTGGCAACTTCACCCATTATGTGGGAACGGGCGCTCATGGCGCCGCAGCGCAAATAGTCGCCGTAAGAAAAACCACCGGGCAGGGCGATAAAATCAACCGGGTCAAAGTCATACTCTTGGTGCCAAACCATGGTCGGCTTAACCCCGGTCACCTTCTCAATCGCGACAGCCATATCCCGGTCACAGTTGGAGCCGGGGAATACAATGACAGCTGATTTCATGGCTGTTTACTCTTGAGTGGGCCTTCAATTTTTTGGCAGACTAGGTTTCGGAAAGAATATTTTATTCTACCATTTTCGGTATATATATTTTCTATTTTGAGAATGTTCTTCTCAGCCAAAAAAATAAATTGGCCTCTACTCTTTTTCCACTTAGATATAAAAGTCCGACCTAATTCGCTGTAGGCTTTCTCTTTAGAGATTTTTACCTTAGTATTTTTTTTGCTGCCCTTATAGCTAACCTTGCCTTTAGTTTTAGAAGAAATTTTAACTTTGTAGTTCCATTTTTCTTCTATTTGAGAAAGGAAATCCACTATTCGCTTATCTGATGGTATCTCAGAAGGCCATTTCGATACTCTATAGGTATTGATAAACTTTGTATTACCCCAAAATGACCTCTCTATAGAGGCAAATGTGCAGATATAGGTATCTGTTTCTGCTATAGCTTTCGTTGTCCCAAAATGGAAAAACAACATTGTCAGAGTCAATCCAAAAAGCATATTTTTCATGGGGTTTTACTCCAACTCAACGGAATAATTTTCGATCACCGTATTGGCGATCAATTTTTTGCACATATCTTCGACCACGCTAAGCGCTTTTTCGCGGTTGGTTTCTGCCAAGTCTAGTTCGAAATATTTGCCTTGGCGGGCGCTGTTAACGCCGTCAAAACCAAGGTTGCCTAGGGCGAGTTCAATGGCTTTGCCTTGCGGGTCAAGAACGCCGTTTTTCAAGGTTACGTGAATGCGGGCTTTCATTTAACTGTCCTTTTTACGGTGTTCAGCAATTTTGGTGACATCCGCTTCGGGCAATATGCCCAAGCGACGCGCCACTTCTTGGTAAGCTTCCATCTCGCCGCCAAGGTCCCGCCGGAAGCGGTCTTTATCAAGCTTTTCGCCAGTTTTTAAGTCCCACAGGCGGCATCCATCGGGGCTAATTTCATCTGCCAGAATAACCCGGCATTCTTCGCCTTCATAAAGACGGCCAAATTCCAGCTTAAAATCAACGAGCTTAATGCCGATTGCGTGAAACAGCCCGGACATGAAATCATTGACGCGCAAGGCGTTATGCATCATTTCATCCAGCTCTTCGCCCGTGGCCCAGCCAAAGTTAAGCGCATGTTCTTCTGAGATAACAGGATCACCAAACTCGTCGGATTTATAGCAATATTCCACGAGCGGTTCGCGCAGCGGTGTGCCCTCAGCTATGCCAAGGCGCTTACAAATGCTGCCGGCGGCGATATTACGCACAATCACTTCAACGGGGATAATTTCCACGGCTTTCACCAATTGTTCCCGCATGCTGGTACGCTCAATAAAATGATTTTCCACGCCGATGTTTGATAGCGCGGTCATAACATATTCACTGATGTGATTATTGATCACGCCTTTGCCGTTCAAAGTGCCTTTTTTTTCGGCATTGAAGGCGGTGGCATCGTCTTTAAAATAGGTGATTATTGTGCCAGGGTCAGGACCTTCAAAAAGGATTTTGGCCTTGCCCTCATAAATCTTGGTTCGACGTGTCATATAACAGTGTTCCTGTACACGGAATTGGACGTTCAGATTCGCCGCGAACATAGCCGAAGCATTCTTTTTTCTCAATCATTGTTTCGCGATAAAAGCCGCTTATATGATAAAAGATAGCAGGCGGGTCTTTTTGGGGCAAAAATATGCAAAAAAGTTGCCCCAATGGCCTTGGAAGTATGATAGTTAGCAAGCGAATAAAAAGAATCAGTCTTTAGGCTTGTAAATATTTTGGAGAAACTACCGATGACCACTTTTGAAGGCCGTGAAAAAGCCTATGAAGATCGTTTTGCCCGTGATGAGGCAATGATGTTTAAAGCCCGCGCACGCAGGAATAAGCTTTTTGGCTATTGGGCGGCAAGTGAGATGAATATAAGCGGCGCGGACGCTGATAAATATGCGGGTTCCGTTGTGATTGCTGACCTCGAAGAAGACGGCGATGCGGATGTCATCCGTAAAGTGAAAGCCGATTTTGATGCCGCAGGCATTGATATGAGTGAGCACCGCTTAGAAAAGCACCTCTCAGAAGAATTTGCCCGCGCTAAGGTGCAAATCGAGAGCGAAGCTTAGGCCGTTACTGACAAAAAATGGGTTTATACTCCAAATGCATGGTTTGATATTAAGCCATGGGGTATAGAAGTGGTAGCCATCGCTCAATAGCATTCACAGGGAAACCCAACCTGACTGGCCCACGGACGCTGTCGGAAACCAGATAGCCTTCCTGTAGCAAAGCACCCATTACATCGCGGGCTTGGCGTTCTTTATAGCCCGTTATTTCGCTCGCTTGACCTCGCTTAAATTCCCCTGCAAGGACGGCCTCCCTTAAAAGCTTAAAGGACCCTTTTGGTAATCGACGCGCTGCGGTTTCATCATTAATATATCTTTCAATACGACCAAGAAATTCACGCATGTCCAACAGCTTAGCCATATAGTCTACTTGGTCGATGCAGCATTTTAAGAAGAAAACACAAAAATCTGTTAAAGCGGTTTCGCTTAAATTACCGCGACCATCCAAGTCTCCCCGACGTGGCTCATCAGCACTAGCAAGAAGTTCTTTATAGGCCATAACATTTCTGGCCAGCCCCCTTGATATTGACCATAGATTACTGCCAATACCAATCTGTTGGAGATAGGCATGCGAAAATAATCGTACAACCCGGCCATTGCCGTCTATGAAAGGGTGGATCCAAACAAAACGATGATGTGATGCGGCGACGGCTATAATTTGTTGCACTTTTGAAAGCCGATTGGGCATATATGCTTCTTCAAACCGTCGCAAAAACCGGTGAAGATTCTGCGCTTTTGGCGGTAGATGCTTGCCAACTTGGACTTCGGTCATTCTAATTTCACCAGGCGTTATAGCCAGATGTTTTTTGGTGTTTGGGTTTATAGACCATAATAATTCCGGCGGTAGATGTTCATAGAATTCCCAGTGAATTGCTGTGAAAAAATCAGGCGATGTGATGTTGGCACCGAACTTATTATTGTCAATCTTCTGCTGGACGTGAATATGGGCGACCGCTTCAAGTTGAAGGTTTCTTTTTTCTATATCGTCGGAAAAATCTTGAGCAAGTGCCGCATCAATATCCTTTGGGTGGGTGTTATGGCCTTCGATCAAGTTGCTGTAATAGCAATTCATGGAGCGCACCAAATTACCCACAGACTTTTGGAGCACAGGATTTATCGTGCCCGCAAGGGCACCCGCCCTTGTCGCCAAAGTTAGGGCTAGGTCCTCAAGCTCGCGGTTCCCTGTTGGGGGCAGCATTGGTTCCATATATGTTATATCTTGAGGCATTCAAAATACCATTTAAATTGCCGGTATTATTGCCGGTAATGATTATGCAATATTAAATATATATAACAGATAATTATGTTATTAACAAGCATGATATTATTGATATTAATGCCTGTAAAATTGCCGGTATTAGTGCCGGTAATATATAGCCAAAATTACTTGCCCAGCCCCAGCCATTTTCGTTGCCAAGTGGGCAGGGCGAAGGCGGCTTGGTGAATATCGCTGTTATAATGTTTGGCGGTAAAGTCCTGCACGGGGTTGCGCAAGCTGACACCATCATGACTATAGAGGAAAAAGCCAAAGTCCGCCCCCGGGTATAATGGTATTCTGGTGTGATACATTTCCATATGGGGCAAAAGCCCAGTACGGCGCATGGCGCTGACCAAATTTTCACCGCCGCCGGATACTTCTTGCAAGAAACTACCGCCATCCATATCTAGGTATATGCTATCAGAATCGACGATGACGCCACCGCTTGAAAGTGTCGCGACTAAGTTGGTCAAAAACTCTTCGGTAAATAGGCCTGCTGACGGACCAATAGGCTCGGTGAGGTCTAATATTATTACATCAAATTTATGACCTGCATATTTGGCTTTGCTAACAATTTTGCTGGCGTCTTCGGTGAATAATGTCACGCGGGGGTCGCTGTAGTTGCCCTCAACGCCCAAATATTCGTTCGACAAGTCAATGACGCGGGCATCAATTTCTGCCATGGTGATATGGGTGACAAAGTCATGCTTTAGGGTTTCGCGCAAAATGCCGCCGTCACCACCGCCGATGATTAGCACCGATGTATCGCGGCGCTCACGGCCCAACAGCGGCACATGCACCGCCATTTCATGGTAGATAAATTCGTCCGTTTGGCTGGCTTGGATATAACCATCCAACACTAATATCCGCCCAAACTTCGCGTGATTATATATCTCAATGAGCTGATACGGGCTTTGCTCGCGGTGCAGCAGGGTCACGTCAAGTGCGGGGGCGATGCCCATGCCGTCACTGCGCTCATGCCACCATTTTAGTGCTGCTTCTGATTCTGCGTCTCTGCTCATATATCTTTGCCGCGCAAAATCTCATTCACTTCCATGCGCTCCGCCTTAAAAGCTTTGGCCAGAATTGGGGCGCAGGCTTCAGGCAGCGTGTCGCCGCACATAAAAACATCAAAAGCAGCATAATCATCGTCAGGCCATGTATGGACAGAGATATGGCTTTCGGCCAAAACTGCCACACCACTAACACCGTTGGGCTCAAAAGGGTGCAGGTGAATATGCAGCAGGGTGGCGCGGGAGGCTTTGATGCAATCCCGCATCACTTTTTCAATGAAAGAGATATCGTTCAGCCGCTTTGCGCCGAACAGGTCGATAATAATATGCACCCCAGCATAACGCACACCGCCACGGGTTACGGTATAGTCGGCTTCTTTAACTTCTGTTTTGACGGTTTTATATTCCATGGGGCGGTATTATCAGGGCAAAGCGCCATTGGAAAGATGATTTTTGTGGCACTGCCCGCCGTGGCTGGTTATCTATAGACATAATTAAGTTCAAAGGATTTTCAATGACCAATATTTACCCGCCCAAACGCATTTTAATGGGGCCCGGCCCGTCTGATGTCCACCCCCGTGTTTTGCAGGCTATGGCGATGCCAACCATTGGTCATTTGGACCCTGTTTTCCAGCGCATGATGGACCAGAGCAAGGACTATTTGCGGGCGCTGTTCAAGACCGAAAATTCGCTGACCTTTCCCATCTCGGCCCCCGGCAGTGCGGGCATGGAGGCCTGCTTTGTCAACTTGCTTGAGGCTGGTGACACGGCAATTGTTGTGCGCCACGGCGTTTTCGGGGACCGGATGCGTGAAAATGTTATACGTTGCGGCGCTAATGTCATTGTGGTGGACGCTGTTTGGGGTACCGCGCCGGATATGGCTTTAGTTGAAGATGCCTTGAAAGCTAACCCGCATGCATCCGTCCTTGCCTTTGTGCATGCGGAAACCAGCACGGGCGTTGAGGCCGACGCCGGGGCGCTATGCGGCCTTGCGCAAAAATATAACTGCTTGAGCATTGTTGATATGGTCACCAGCCTTGGCGGCATTCCTGTGGACGTGGACGGTTGGGGCGCAGACGCGGTTTATAGCGGCAGTCAGAAATGCCTGTCTTGTCCACCGGGCTTGTCTCCCGTTAGTTTTAGCGAAAAAGCACTGAACCGCATTCGCAGCCGCAAAACCCCGGTGCAAAGCTGGTTTTTGGACCTGTCCTTGGTGATGAATTACTGGGACGGCGAAGGGGGCCGCAGTTACCACCATACGGCGCCCGTGAACGCCATGTACGGCCTGAATGAAGCGCTCGCCATGCATATGGAAGAAGGCACGGACAATGTTCATGCCCGTCACCGCTTAATGCACACTGCGTTGGTTGCGGGGCTGGAGGCTATGGGCCTATCCATGTTGGTGGATGCCAGTTGCCGCTTGCCGCAGTTGAATGTGGTTACTGTGCCAGAAGGCGTCGATGAAGGCGCAGTGCGCGCGCATCTGCTTGCGCATTACGGGCTGGAAATTGGTGCGGGACTTGGGCCGCTCGCAGGCAAGGTATGGCGTATTGGCCTGATGGGCGAAGCCGCAAGGGCCAGCAATATCACCGTCTGCTTAAGCGCTCTCGGTGAAGCCCTGAACTTGCAACAACATAGCGCAGATACGGGTGCGGCGCTTAGCGCTGCTCAAGCGGTTCTGGCAGGGTGAAGGTGAAATGCTTGCGCCCTAGTTGCCAGTTTGCAAAATGTAGTAATTTTTGCTACAATTTGTATTATGTAAGCAAGGAGTAAGGCAAATGACACGTAATCCAAGTATCTCATTAACCGAGCATCAACAAAATGATATTGGCGATCTACTCAAGGGTGGACGCTACCAAAGCGTTAGCGAGATTATGCGGGCAGGTTTACGTCTTTTAATGGACCAAGAACAGCAAAGAGAAGCCGTTATTAAAAGGTTAGAAACCGCCGCCATTGAGGGATTAAATAGCAAAATTGTTGAAGATTTCGACGTTGATGACTTTCTAGCCCATAAGCGCAAACAACATAGCGAGGGCTAATGGGTGGCAAATATCATTTGGCGACAAAGCAAAATTTTTATCCGCTAATCCAAATGTGGGTGAAACAAAAATTCCAAACTTGCCAAGCGTTTGTGTTTTCCCACATAAAAATTATCTGTTTTTATTTGAAGCTACCAAAAACCCGCCCAAATATCGTATCTACATGTTTGGTGTGATAGTCCATGTTGAAGAGCGCGTCGAGTTGCGTGTGGCTGAGCTTGTCGGTGACAGTAGTGTCGGCTTTTAGCAGGTCGAGCAGCTGCAGCGTACCCCGGCTTTCCCACACTTTCATCGAATTTTCCTGCACCAATCGGTAAGCGTCTTCGCGGCTAACGCCCGCTTGGGTGAGCTCGAGCAGCACCCGCTGGCTGTTGGGAAGCCCGCCCATTTTGTTCATATTATCGGTCATGTTCTCGGGGTAAACCAGCAGCTTATCCATCACCATCGTCAGCCGTGCGAGGCTGAAGTCCAGCGCCACCGTCGCATCGGGGCCGATGTAGCGCTCAACCGAGCTGTGGGAGATATCACGTTCGTGCCAGAGCGCGACATTTTCCATCGCCGGGATGCTCATGGCGCGAATATACCGCGCTTGGCCGGTGAGGTTTTCGGTCAGGATCGGGTTTTTCTTGTGCGGCATAGCGCTGGAGCCTTTTTGGCCCTTGGAGAAATATTCCTGCGCTTCCAGCACTTCGGTGCGTTGCAAGTGGCGCACTTCGGTCGATAACCGCTCAACACAGCTGGCGATTACCGCGATAACGGCGAAATACATGGCGTGACGGTCGCGCGGTATCACCTGCGTCGATATTGGCTCAACGGTCAGCCCCATGGCGGTGGCGACATGCTCTTCCACGTAAGGATCTATATTGGCGAAAGTGCCGACAGCACCAGAGATAGCACAGGTGGAAACCTCGGCCCGTGCGGCAATCATGCGGCTGCGGCAGCGGTCAAATTCCGCGTAAGCTTGCGCCATTTTCAGGCCAAAGGTGATGGGTTCGGCGTGGATGCCGTGGCTGCGGCCAATACAGACGGTATATTTATGCTCTTCGGCCCGGCGTTTCAGCACCACCAGCAACTTGTCCAAATCGTCAATGATGATATCCGCCGCCCGCATTAGTTGCACGCTCAGGCAGGTATCAAGCACATCAGAGCTGGTCATGCCTTGGTGGACAAAGCGGGCTTCGTCGCCCACATGCTCGGCCAAATTGGTCAAGAAAGCGATCACATCATGCTTCACCTCGGCTTCAATTTCGTCGATGCGCTCAACCGACCAAGCACCCCGTTCCCACACGGCTTTGGCGGCGGCTTCGGGGATGCGCCCCAGCTTTGCGTTGGCGTCACAGGCGTGGGCTTCAATTTCAAACCAAATGCGAAAGCGGGTCTCAGCTTCCCAAATATCGGTCATTTGCTTGCGAGAATAGCGTGGGATCATGGGGTGTGAACTCCGTAATTTTATATGCACGAATTACTCTGCGGGTCATAGCCCATGAGCGGCAAATAGTCCAGCTTTGTCATTGTCTTCACTAAGCTTTGAATTGCCAATGAAAGCAAGAAGGAGCATCATACATTAAGGAAAAATAAAAAATATTTTAAGGCCGTCTGAAGTTACTATTGAACAGTTCGATGAGTGTTTGCGAAATAACCTTTGGGGCGATGACTGTTGGGCTGAAGAACAGGAAGAGTATTTGAAATCCATTGAAAATGATCGATCTAAATAGCAATTGAGAGAGGATGAAGATGACATCGGGGAGTGAAGCTTTGTCGAAAGATTATAGGCAAATTTTTAATCAAGCTGAAAAACTTGCTGATAATAACCAATATGTTGAATCAATTGCTCTTTAGGTAGTGTCCTAAATTCCGTGTAAGTGACCATTTGGTTATATTTCCAACATCAATATATTGATGTTGGAAAACGGTCATGGAACAGGACGGCGAATTGGTTCATGGCCTGCTTCCACACTCTGGGGGCCATTGTCCACTTT
>JAJFIS010000005.1 GCA_021774735.1 Alphaproteobacteria bacterium
ATATTTTAAGGTAAATGGTGGGGTTAGGCCGATATAGGCAGTCCTTAAAAGCGGCATACATCCTCAGAAATGACTTTTAGGGCTTACCAATAAATATTGGGGCCAATTATGATTCATTCTTATGGATATTAGCCCAACCCAACGCACCCATTTGTCTGAGAGTACTTGGGTCTTCATAATACCTCAAGGTACGGACGCCCGGACGCCGTGCCCTCCCGCCAAGTGCTTCGAGCAGAACCCGGGCTGCATGCCTTGACTGGGAAGAGGGTTTCCCCCTCATGAGAGTATGCTGCCCATCTGGGCATTCTTATTCGCGGTTTTACGCCGCTCGAACAGTTTTAACAGCTATTTCAGCCTTCATATTAGGGTCATAGAGCATTTTACCCCCATATCGCACCACCGGCACCTTTGGCCCCAAGTCATGCACGAGCCTATAGCGGCGATAACCATTGCTAGTGATAGCATTGGCTTTAGCACGATGCTTAAACCTTCGCACTAGCCCCGCCGCAACCAAATAGGTGATATATCGACCAATCGACTGCAGATCGGTAGATTGGCGGCCTTGATTTTGATGGTCAACACTATGCTCAACATTGCTTTTACTGCAGCATGGATCATCCAATGTTTTAGCGCTAAGCGCCGCTAGCTCATTGAGCGTAAAGGCTTTGCCGGTGCGCAGCAGTTGCCATATTTTATGGCGCTGGGTCCCCGATTGTTGCCGCCGGGCACCGGTTAGCTTAGCTTTGGGGCCACTTTTTAGAGTTATATCCGCTTTCAAGAATGATAGGCCTTCATTGGTAACGCAGTAATGCCCCTTCTCTGGCCGGGTGAGCAATCCTCGCGACTTAAGCTTGGCAGCTGCTTTCTGCGCGTCAATCATAGGCAGACCTGCAGCTTTCGCCATCGCATTCACCGTCAGAGTGGTTGCTGGCTTGCCTTTTAAGACCACAAGTAGCCGCATCTGAACATGTGCAACGCCGGTCATTTTGGTGTGACCTTAACCGGCTTGCCGGTGCGACGATTGATGATCAGGGTCTGACCAATCATATCACTAAGGCTGAGCTTGCTGCGTTGATTACGTTTAGCAAAACGCTCGACGCTTGAGAGCGCCTCTTTGATCTCCCGCATCCGCCCCTTTGTGGCTATGTGGATGAAGTGAAGCAATGGGGCGTCTAGTTCCATCTCTAGACTTTGCTCAACTAGTTCAGTGAGCTCCAATAGTGTTATCGGTTTGAACTCAACATATTGACCCACCCTGGATGCCACTTGCGGGAAACGGGTGAGGTTACTGCGCACCCGGCCCATACCGATAAGGATTATGGGTATCTCAAGGGTATCAGATAAATCCCGCAGCATCTCAAGAAGCGCGCTCTTACGCGAGATATGATCCACTTCGTCAATGACAATCGCCAAGATCCGTTGTTCGCGCTCGGCCTCCATTATCATTTGGAGAAGTAACGCGACAGCTTGGCGGAACATCTTCTCAAGGCCGTATACAGGCTCCGCCCCCGCCGCAAAGATGATATCGCGCAGCATCCAACGCGGGTTCCATGCCTTTAGGGCGCGGATGTATATACTGTTGTTCTTGACAGTCCACCAAAGGGCAAAGGCGCTCTTACCGAGGCCGGGCTCGCCGTCGACAATCATCAGGCAGGCTTCTGCCGCCCCGCGTTTTTCTAGCGCTTCAACCGCCTGTAGGAAGGCATGGCCATTACTATTCATGACAAACTGGGGTCTCATAGGCCTATCAGCCCCTCAATGTCAGGGTCCGATAGAGACAGACTATCCCTAAGCAACATAAAGGAGCGGCTATAGCGCTTATCCTTTAAGCTTTGTCTGTCTGCTGCATTGATCTTCGTTGGGTTAGATATCAACCATAAGAGCCAATCGCGATCACTGGTAAATATAGGGCGACCATCTGTTTCTTTGATTTGTGAAGGGGCAGCGGCAGATTGATCAGGACTTTGGTCCACTTGAGGCGAATTATATAACGCCTCTTCAAAGGCCAAGTGCTCCTCTTGCAGGCTATCCGCTTTATCCTGCAATTGGGTAAGTTGCCGCTGCATTCGCTGTTCTCTAGCCTGATCAAGGGCGCTCTGGGGGAAGAAGCTGGCTTTATTGCCTTCAAAGATGGCGATGCAGATCAAGCGCTGATCAAGATCGCGGACCCAGACTTTGCTGGCGTCATGAATATCATAGCCAACCAGAAGATCACTGCCATGATAGGCTTCCAAGTCTTGATGATAATAGCGATTGCCAAACAGGCTGATGAGCGCCCGGGTCGTGCGGCGACGTGTGTAAGGCCGGTAGAGATCATCGCGTTCAGCGTCCTTCAGTTTAATAGGGGCTGCGTCAGTAATAGCATGCGCCTTCCATTGCTCATTCGGGGTCATGTGACGGCGCTTAAAGGTGACGACGTCTCGCATTCTAGGCAAGAAGCTGTGAGGGCGATCATTATAGGCATCCACCTCGCCTTGCACCCATATAAGAAATTCTTGCCAGCTCATCAGGCCAGCGCTGCTATTTGATTGCCGCAGTTGCTTCTTCGTGAGCTTATAATGCCGCCGTTTGGCTTCTCCGTCCATGCTCTGGCCGATAAAGCTGGGCAGCGACTTGGCACTGCGTACCCAGAGGCTCTGGTGCAGGCGCTCGATCACCCCGCGGGCTTGGCTGTTGTACGGCAAGCTGTTTTTCTTGGTGATGCCCATTCTGGCAAGAAAGCCCGCCAAAGCGTCATCCCAGTTTTCATTGTTAAAGCCTGTGCCATTATCGGTGTACCAAATGTCTGGCATGCCGCATTGCTCAAAAGCATGGCGGGCGGCATCCAACACGCCCCAAGTATCCTCATTCAGGGCCACCGACCAACCGACGACTTTACGGCTGTATACATCGATCACCGAGGTGATCTCGGGCCTGAAAGGGCGTCCATGCTGGGGGTGGGCAATCATGGCGTCAA
>JAJFIS010000041.1 GCA_021774735.1 Alphaproteobacteria bacterium
AAAGTGGACAATGGCCCCCAGAGTGTGGAAGCAGGCCATGAACCAATTCGCCGTCCTGTTCCATGACCGTTTTCCAACATCAATATATTGATGTTGGAAATATAACCAAATGGTCACTTACACGGAATTTAGGACACTACCGTGGCTTATAGAAATTGCCATAGCTTCCCTTCCGACACGGTTATGCTATGGTGATACTTATGCAATAAGCTATACGAGCGGAGCCATAGCTTCCCTTCCGACACGGTTATGCTATGGTATTAACACAAGTAACAGTGACTTCTGCTGGGCCATAGCTTCCCTTCCGACACGGTTATGCTATGGTACTTGGGAGGGCGACCATAGGCTTGTTGTGGCCATAGCTTCCCTTCCGACACGGTTATGCTATGGTCCAAGTCTCCCCGAAGAAAAAAGGTTTCCGGCCATAGCTTCCCTTCCGACACGGTTATGCTATGGTCTCATCAGCAGCGACAAACGAGCCTGCACCGCCATAGCTTCCCTTCCGACACGGTTATGCTATGGTTCATGACCTTCAATGGGCAGGGTTGGAACAGCCATAGCTTCCCTTCCGACACGGTTATGCTATGGTAAACCCGAGGGAGCGGTCTATGTCGGGCGCGCCATAGCTTCCCTTCCGACACGGTTATGCTATGGTTTAATTCAATAAAATATGCCTTGCCCTTACGCCATAGCTTCCCTTCCGACACGGTTATGCTATGGTAGATTTCTGGTAAAGGTCTGAAAATAAAAGAAAAAGGCTGAATGGTTTAAAATAATACAAGCTGTTCAGCCTTTGTTTCTTCGTTATTTTTGCGTGTTCCGACAAGAATTTTCATCCGTTCATACTGCTTATCCGTTATTTTTAACGACCTTACGCTGCCTTCTGATGGCAAAATATTGTCTAAACGGCGTAAATGTTTTTCGACTCGGTCCTTACCGTTACAAATACGAGCGTAGACAGAATATTGTATCATCATATAGCCATCTTTCAAAAGAAAATTACGAAAGCGAGAGGCCGTCTTGCGCTCTGATTTCGTGTGAGTTGGTAAGTCATAGAAAACAAAGAGCCACATAAATCTATCCTTTGTTGCACTCATGTTTCTTCCCCTAGAGTAAAACCGACAAGCGGCAAAAGCGCAGGGCTTTTATTTTCCATGGCGCTCATCAGGCCTGCAGCCATTTTATCGCATACACTAGCGAGGGTATGGGTCTCTTCATCCATCTTACATAACCATGTGCCAGCCCCTGCCAAATGCTGGCGACATTCGATAGACAAGCTGTCCCCTTCATCCAATAAGCCCTGACCTTTCATTTCAAAAACATGGTGATCGACAAAGGGGCGAAAAACCTCCATCAGGTCATCCGTCAGGTTAAAAGCATTCAGTTCATTGCAATGATGCAACCCAAAAGCAGGCATAAGGCCATAAGCAACCTGCGCCCGCGCAACATAGGCCCGTATAACCGCATAGCCATAATTAAGTGCTGCATTGACAAGGTCAGTATCGCCACGCCTAAAACCTTTACCCATTAAGCGTTGCCAGTAATAACGCGCGGCTTGGGCTTCTATATTGCTTGGGTCGCCAGGCTTAACGTGATTGGCGAGGGCAATAAGGCGTTTGGCTTTCCTTCCCGATATCTTTAAACAGGCCGCTTGATTAGAGATTTTTGATTGAATGACCCTTTGCCATAATCGTTTTTTTAGCGCCTCAGAGCAAGACTGTTGAATATAAGCGACGCGGCTTTGTCGGCTATGGGCATGAAAGGGCAGCATCAAACCATTTGGCATATGGCTTTTATCACAGGTGATAACCGCCACCCCTTGATCTTGCGCATATGACAATAAGCTTGCGTTCAAGCTTATTTGTGGTGATTCTAATATAAGGGCGATCACATCCTCAAGCGGCAAGCTATATGTGCCATCTTCATTTTCAAGCTGTAATTGCCCGTTGACCAGTCTAAGCTTCGCTGGGTTTTGGATGAGAATTGTGCGCCACGCCAAGTCTTGTCTCCTTGCCAACTTTATATTTATTGCCGAAATAATCCACGCTATATTTTTCAAAGGAAAGCAGGGTTTTAACGCCAACGCTTTCTATGCCGTCACCTTTTTTGCCGAAAGATGGGTCTCGGTCATGAGCCTTAACCGTGATTGCACCTGTTCCTCGATGCGTTCCTCCATAATATGCAAAATATTCATCTTTCTTGCTTTTGATAAACAGCAGATCATTTTTACAAAGGGAGAAGAGAAAATTATCAATTTCCATGACTTCCCATTCCTCTTCAGGTTTGTATGCAATGATAGCTTTATTCGGCAGTTCACCACTTACAAAATGATGGACATAAATAGGTACGAGGAAATATTTACCGTTCTTTTGAAAAACATCCACGCGCACCATATCGCCGTTGCTGGCAAGACCGCCATTTATCTCGATACCTGATTTCTCTGTCGTCTCTACCCGCACTGAATTAATGCGAGGCCCCTGTTTGGCGGGGTCATTGGTCGGCATATGGACAGGTTCTGCAAAGGCTTTTTGGGGGTCCCCTTTATGGCTATCCAACCGTTCTTTTAAAACCGTATAGAGCTTACTATTGCGCTCTTTATCTACCATTTTCTCCAACATTGCAGGCTTCAAATCTCCAACTTTGATACGCTGAATGATTTTACCGTCACTTTTGCGAATGCTTCGGATCGTTTCCTGATGCGCTGGACCCGTAATTTTCCGTGCAGGCATGCGCGATACAAAAATAGCATCGCGGGCGGCCTCCGCAACCTTTCTAAAGCCTTCCCAAGGCAAGGGTGGTAAGGCTCGCTTTTCAGGGTTTTTGCGCCGGGCTTCATATTTATTCCAGTGCGTTAATTTTTGCACCATGCTTTGGGTAGAACAAGCAATAACAATGGCGTCCAGTGCATGATGCTTATCATTGCGACGGTCTTTATCAGGAAAACCCCAGGCACCACGCAAATGGGCCGTCAACGCCCCATTGCGAGTTTGCACACGGTTGCCCTCACCTAAATCCAGCGATTGCTCAATATGATTTTTAAGTAGTTTGGCAATATAGCGTGTATCATTCAAGGCACGCTCTTTCCACTTTTCAGCTTTTTCTGCGTCAAAATGCGCTGTTAACAAATTATCGGATTTGGCTTTAGGTAGGCCTTTTGCAATAGCCTCCAACTGCTCTAACGGCCTGCCCTGCTTTTCAAAATATTCCACAGGTGTATCGTTGCGTTTCATCTGATTTTCGTCTGTGCAACACAACACTTTGTTCATATAACTATCATTCCATGACCTGCTGTACGGCAATATATGATCAATTTGAGTTGCCGTTGGGTCGCGTAGCATCCGATGATCAATATAAACACCTGAATAGGGACAAAATCCCTTTTGTTCTTTCCATAGACGATATTTTAAAATATCTCCGCCGCGCACATTATCAGGCTCTATTCCCAATATTTCTGCCGCATGTTTTTTGGCATCTTCACGGTATGCCTGATATTTTTTCTGCTCTCGTTCTTTATCTTTACGATCTTTGAAAGAACGCCCTGCCTCCCGCGCCATTTCAACGATGATTGTCTCAGGCATGCCGTATTGACGAATAACCGCATTAATGACCTTGCGCGTTTGTGCCAGTGCGCGGTTTACAACAGGATTGCGCACATCTTCAAAAGGAGGTATTTTTGTGAGGCCCTTATTATCTTTTCCGCTGTGATCATAGCCTGCTTTTTTGCAAGCTTTATCATAGGTTAGCCCCTGTTGCATGAACGGTAAAATCGCACGAACAACTTTCAATGACAAATCAATCGTTTTGCTAAAATTAGTGACCGTCAGTAATGATTGGATTTGATCTTCATGCAGATTAAGCGGCGCAAATAAGTCTCTGATTTCTTGTTCGCTCTCATAAAAAGATAATATATGTGCTATTTCATCAAGAATAATACGCTTAGAGCCAATCCATTGTTGCCAATCAATATCACTGCCGGAGGCAAGCTTGTCTTTCAGTGTTTGATATCCCGGCAAACGCAGCCAGACGGACCTTTCCGCTCTGTCCCGTATTTTTTCCCATGTGTCGTCCGCATCATTTACTTTACGGTAACTCATGTTAAACCGCATATCGTCTGTTAGCGCCAACGCTTTACGGGCCTGTTTGAAGCTCACACCGCTTTTATTTTTATGAGCTAAATCGGCAAGTTTATTTTTTTCATCTTGGGATAACTCTCGTTCAATACTGTTAATATCGCGTATTTTAGTATTATTCAGCTTTGACCAAAGCACAAAAAGCTCGGCGCTATAAGCAAATTTAGGGGCGCGTCTTTCGGATGGCTCTAAAGTACAATACCCCACCATTTTAATAGAGGATTGTAAGTCACGCTGGCAAAAGGCAATACCGCTGCCCTCTAATGTATATTTCTTATCTGCCTCACCATTGCCAGCGTAAGCATGTTCCAGCTCTTTTGTGGCTTTGATGTTACTAAATAACCGTTGGGCAGTGAATATTGCTCTCACTTCTTGACGCAACAAATCACGCGTTACAAAATTATCGTAAGAACCATGACCATTACGCTGCTTATCCTGAGTAGCTAAGTAAGCACCAACAGTGTTTTCACCACTGCGCACCATAGCTTCTTGTAATTCTATAGCACCACTTAAGGCCTTTTTACCTTCGGTATCATTCGCCTCTGCCCCTTTTCGATTTGACTGATAGCCACGACGTTTTGCGATGTGAAAAAATACGCGAGCAAACTCTGCATCTGTCAAAATACGTTCGAGTGATTCTTTACGTAAGTCCCACGGAGACTTCTGGTGGCCTTTTGCATCAATAGCATTAACATTCTCAAAACCATGTTCAGCAAGTAAACGTCGAATAGCTCTTTTACGTTGCGACCGTCTACCTGTCACTCTACGCATACCACGTTTGGTACGGCGCGGTTCAGCAAGCGATGCCCCTGTTTTCGGGTTTTCCGCCGCTTCAAAAATATGCGCACCAGAACAGACTACTCGTTGCGCATTTAAATCAACACCTGCAAATCCCACTGATGCTATCCCAATATCAACCCCAAGATTATATGGCATTGCTCAACCCTCCTAAAATTTCTTGACAAGTAGTAAGAACATATTTTATTGTAATTTACAACTTATAGCATAACCGTGTCGGAATCGTTGTTATGGTAAGGTATCGAAAGATACCGCAAAGTTTCTGCCCCTAGCTGGTTTACCATCTAGGGGCATCTTTTATTTCTGGCTTGATACATGACGAGCCCTTTTTCCAATGAAGCGGCGATAAATAGTAAAGCCCATGAAAACTTAAATGATTACAGAGCTACCAAAGCATGAGGTTAGCCACTCTAGCCTTTTGATATTAATGATATATGTTAGTCCTGCAGGGCGGGCCAATAATAGAGGACAAGCGACAGAAATGTGGCCTGTCCTTTATTGTATTTAGACTATTTTTTAGCGCTCCCACCGTTGCATACGGCAGATAATAGCCCTAGGATAAGATTGATAATTCACTGAGTATAAAGGCCCATTTTTCTATGGAAACGCTAAATCTGTTATCCGACCTTATTGAAGCCGCACAAAAAGCGGGGGCGGACAGCGCCGATGCCGTCGCCGTTGAAGCTATAAGCCGCAGTGTGAGCTGGCGCGAGGGCAAGCTGGAAGACGCGGAAGGCAGCGAGGGCCAAGACATTGGCCTGCGGGTGCTCATCGGTAAGCGCCAAGCGATGGTATCGACCAGTGACCGCAGCCCGGATAGCCTGAAGCAGCTGGTGACGCGCACCATAGAAATGGCCAAAGCCGTGCCCGAGGATCCATACTGTGGCCTAGCTGATAGTGCCCTGCTACACACTGGCCCAAACGCTGAGCTGGAACTGGCGGATAGTTCTGACGTAGACACCGATACCCTGAAAAGTTGGGCTGCAGAGGCCGAAGATGCCGCCCGGGCGGTGAACGGCGTTACCAATTGCGACGGTGCTGGGGCATCTGCTGGCAGCTGGGGCATTACACTGGCGACCACTGGCGGCTTTGCTGGGCATTATCGCGGCACCAGCTTTTCTACCTCTATATCCGCCGTGGCGGGCAGTGGCACGGGCATGGAGCGCGACTATGATTATTCGAGCGCTAGATTTATTAGCGACCTCGATAGCCCTGCCACCATTGGCCACAATGCTGGAACCCGCGCGGTGAAACGCTTGAACCCTGAAAAGCTATCCAGTGGCACTATGCCAGTGATATTTGACCCCCGGGTGTCCAACAGCCTGCTCGGCCATTTTGCTGGGGCGATATCCGGTACCTCTGTTGCACGAGGCAGCAGCTTCCTGCGTGATAAAATGGGAGCACAAATATTTGGCTCCGACATTGATATTATCGATGACCCTTTCATTGTTCGCGGGCTTAAAAGCCGCCCCTTTGACGGTGAAGGTGTGACAGTGAATACTAAAAAATTAGTGGACGCTGGTGTTCTGACCAGCTGGACCCTAAATAGTGCTACCGCCCAGCAGCTTGATTTGCAGACCACAGGCCATGCCAGCCGAGGCACCTGTAACGCCCCCGGCATTGGCCTCAGCAATTTCTATATGGCGGCAGGGGATATAACTTTAAGCGAGCTGATGGCAGATATTAAAGACGGCATTTATATAACCGAGCTTATTGGCATGGGGGTTAACCCAGTGACCGGTGATTATAGCCGAGGGGCTGCTGGTTTCCGCATTCAAAACGGCATATTGACCCACCCTGTCAGTGAAATAACCATTGCTGGAAACTTAATGGATATGTTTGCCCGTGCAATTCCTGCAAATGATCTCGCTTTTAAATACGGGGTTAACGCTCCATCGATTAGAATTAATGACATGATGGTCGCGGGCGGTTAAGCTTAACGACAATGACAAGATGAAGGGCCCAAGCTGGTGATATTTGAGGGAAGCAACGAAGATTTGATGTGCCCCTGGACGTTGGATGATGATGAATTTCTGATAAAGAATGTAACACTGGAAGCAGGCCGTATCGCCCTTGATTATTTTATGCGCAACTGCGCAAAATGGGAAAAATCCCCCAATAATCCGGTGAGCGAAGCCGACCTAGCAGTTGATGATTTTCTGCGCACCACTTTAATGCAAAACAGAACTGGTTATGGTTGGCTATCAGAAGAAACAATGGACCGACCTGAACGGCTCAGCCGAGGCCGGGTATGGATTGTTGACCCCATTGATGGCACCAGAGCTTTCCTGCAAGACGGTGATGATTGGTGCATATCAGTTGCCTTAGTACAAAATAGACGCCCGGTGATTGCCGCGCTCTATGCCCCTGTTAAAAATGCTTTTTATTTTGCTCGCATAGGGTGTGGAGCAACCAAAAATGACTATCCCATTAAAGTGACTGAAACTAACGAGTTAGACAAGGTTCGCATGATGGGCATGCCCGATGCCTTTAAAAACAAAACTCTTTGGCCCGACCCGTGGCCAGATGACATGTACTGTGAACGGGTGAATAGTATCGCTCTTAGGATGGCACAAGTTGCTGATGGTCAATTTGATTGCTGCGTAACGCTACGGCCAAAAAATGATTGGGATGTGGCCGCCGCTGACCTTATCGTGCAGGAAGCCGGCGGAGTGGTTACTACAGGTTACGGCGGGCAACTTGAATTTAATCATGAAAAGCCTATGCACAAGCACATAGTTGCTACAACACCTACCTTACAGGAACCTGTTTTGGATAAGGTAATACCTGCTCTTGGTCAATGGCGCAGTAAATTTACTTCGGTCGCGCCTTAGAAGTTAAGAACTCGTTAAGTAATCGCTACTTATAGTATAGAGTGGATTGGTTATTAATCTTTGTTCAATTAGTAGGACTTTTTGTGTTTTCAGCTTCTAAATGGTTCACCATTATCAAAGCAGGGTTCCTCTTTTCCCTGTTTTTTTTGGCACTTCCTGCAAATGCAAAACTTTCAGATGCTGAACTTATAAAAGTTGAAGCATTGTTAGAGCGGGTAGTTGCGCTGAAACACCTCGAAATTGCGAATGTCCTTGAACAACTTAAGGAACAAGCTAAAACGACAAAAGACCCCATTTTTAGGGCCGAATTATACCAAAGAGGCCTGCAATATGCAGTCGCCCTTGACCAAGAAGATCTAATCCGCAACTTTGCTAATTTACTGGCACATCAGGCGGAATTAAACGGCAACTCAAGTCAGCTAATGATTGCACGTCTTGATCTCATTTATGCTGATGCACTTGCAGGTCAAATGGAAGAGAGTGGGGAAAAATTAAAGCAAGCCTTTGAGGCCACCACCAGTAAAGAACTTGAAGATGTTAGAGTGCATGCAACGATCCTGCTCGGTCTTATTGGTGCAAACCTTGGTCAAAATTATGAACATATCCAAAACCTAAAAGCGATAAAAGAATTGATACCTAGATCGGCCCAAGGAGATGCAGAACGTATGCTCCTTCATGTCAGCCTTGCCTATTTAAGCTTAGAGATTAAGTCTTTAGATGAAGTCATCACTAATTATACAATTAGCTTGGATATTGCAGAGCTCAACAACTTAGGTGTTGACCGTGACACCATGCTTTATAATGTAGCTTTTTCCCTATTGGGCCACCAGCACGCAGAAAAGTCTCGGGCTTATTTCAACGAGCTATTGAAAATGGCCGATGAAAGTGGGGTCGAGGAAAATAAATTTTTTGCATGGTATGGCCTTGCACTTGCTTGGTACAGTGATGGCAACTATGAAAAATCTCATGAAGCTGCTGATATCGCTCTAAATAATTTTGATGGTCCCATGCGGTTCAATCTCAAACTATTACAGCATCAAGCAATTAATTTGACCCGACTAGGAAATGTTGGTGCCGCTAAGCAATTACTTGAAGATGTAGTAGCATTGCAAAAGAAATTTCCATATCTCGCTTCCCCCGAAGTGAATTCACAACAAAAAAAAGCGAATGGAGAGATCCTTATTGCAGAAGGTAATTTCTCTGAAGGCATGCATCTGATCGACCAATATCATCAAGAAAACCTGACATTGATGCGAGACCGAGTGAACCGTGATGTTCTTTTCCTGCGTAGCCACCATGCCGCATCCTTGAATGAAGAAAAAGCAAAACAGTCGCTTACAGTTGCTCAGGTAAAACTACAACAGCAAACTTTATACGCCAGTTTGGCATTCGCCACACTATTAATGGTGGCCATTGTTATGCAGGTTAAAAACAGCCGGGCCTTAAAAGTTAGTACCCTGCAAGCACGCAGAGCAAATAAAGCTAAATCTGAATTCCTTGCCGTTATGTCTCATGAACTCAGAACGCCCCTAAATGCGGTCATTGGTTTTTCAGATATCATGAAAAATGAAACATCAGGACCACTAGGTAACCCACAATATAAAGAATATGTTAATGTCATCCATGAAAGTGGCTCACATTTACTTCATATTATTAATGACATTTTAGATTTGGCTAAAATCGAATCTGGTCATGTAGAAATCAACGATTCTCATGTTGATTTAAAAAGGCAGATTGAGGAAACCATGCGCCTAATGTCTGCTCGTGCTAAGGCTAGGCATATTACCCTTACCAAAGACATTTCCGTGACATTGCCCGAAGTAAATACCGATGATCGCTTAATGAAGCAAATGCTCTTAAATTTAGCCAGCAATGCAGTTAAATTTACACCTGACGGCGGCTCTGTAGGGTTTATAGCTAATCAAATGGCAGATGAGACGATCCAAATTGAAATTGTTGATAGCGGTATCGGAATGGACCCTAAGGATATCACCCGGGCACTGCGGCCATTCGAACAAGTTCAATCGGCTTTTACACGTAACCAACAGGGCACAGGGCTTGGTTTGCCCCTTGTGAAAAGTCAAATAGAACTTATGGGTGGCACCCTTGATATACTATCAAAGTTAGGGGAAGGTACCCGTGCCATTTTAACGCTACCCGCAGAGCGCATCATTTCCCCGGAAGACAATCCCGATAGCGAAATGTGGATATAACTGCTGCAACTGATTTTGATTTTAACCAACCTCATCAATTAGAAATGCTGGCGCAGACCAAATATTACAGCACCAGAAGCGATTGCATTACGAGAAGAACTGTCTTCATAACTAATCGTGAATTCTGTATTTTTTACAAAAACTGAAACACCTGTAGACCAATCCCATAGATTTTTTCGCCCACTTCGTACGTCATAACCCAGATGAGTGAGAAGGGTAATTGAAGGCATTGTGGGAACAGGTATTTCGCCATCAAAATAGCCATAAAAAGTATCATTATCAGGTGAGGACCAACGACCATTAGGGGCCCATGCAACACCCATTTTTGCAAAAAGCAGGCCATAATCTCTGGCAATCGACGCTTGAAATTCTGGGAATATGCGCTCCCTTGGCCCCCCGACTAAACTTCCAACTTCAACAGAAAAGTCATAGATATAACTTCCGGATTCTTTGCCCCATCCGACAAAGAAATCACCTTTAAAGTTACGGTCATCAGGATCATCAACACTTGAGACTATAATGCCGCCATAAAGGCCATTGTTATAATAAATACTTAGGCTGCCAAATGCAGAAATATCCTTATCTGATAAGCTAAATCCGCGGTCCCGGTAATCACTTATAAAACCAACAGAACCACCTAGGTCATAGTTCTTATCATCATCGGCCTTTAGTGCTGAGCTCGAAGCCAGCAACAAAATCATAAGGCTGATATTAATTATTTTCATCTACTATCGCTCCAGATTTTTCATCACTAATACCAATTGCAAGCCCTGGGTCAAGCCTTACATTCAACCAATTCATCCGCCAATCTACATGGGGGCCACTAGCACGACCCTTGGCACCTATGGTTCCTATCGGGTCTCCTTGATCAATTATATCACCCTCTTTAACTATTACCGTATCCATATGGAAAAGGGTTGACGTGACGCCGTGCCCATGGTCGATAATTACGATGCCGCCTTCAAGCAAAAAATCACTTGCCGCCAATCGCACAATGCCCGTGGCCGGTGCCCTTACAGGCGTCCCAACATCATTGGCAATATCAAGACCGTAATGAGGACTACGTGGTTTACCGTTTAAAATGCGCTGGGAACCATAAACGCCAGATATGCGCCCTTCAGCCGGGCGTAAAAAAACCGCGCGCCAATATTGATCTGCTGAAACGACGGCACGGCCAGCTGCAACACGCCCATTCTCAATGGCACGGCGCTTTTTCCATCCATCCGGTACCGTCACCGTTTTGGGTGGCAATCCATTCACCCGCTCAATTTGATACGCCCTAGATTCAAACAATAATTGCTTTTTAACGTCCTCGTGACCCGGGCGTTTTATAAGCAGTTCAGCGCTTAATTGGTCGCGGGCTATGCCAAAAACCGTCATTCCATTTGCAGCCACCATGACCTCACGCCCATCTAACCATATTTTGTCCGATGGCATAAGCTGACACAAAACAAGGGCCCCTTGTTGCGCGCCGTTGCCGCAAGTTTCCCTATCCTGCTCCAGCGCGTGGACAGATGCGATTGATCCGGAAAAAAACAGTATAGCGGCTAATAGTATCTTCATGAAAATCTCCATATAGGCAAACACCCCAAAAAGAAGGCAGAAAAAGGGCTAAAGATTAAAAGAGCGTCCCTTGGGGGTCATTTAGAAGCGTCTTTTCTTTTTGCTTAGATTTTATTTTAGGCGCTTTATTGCTTGGTTGGGTTAGCCGGGTGGGGTCAGAGCCACTATCTACTTTAGCGCCTATGGCACCATCCCTGAATGTGATAGTTAGACCATCGCCCTGCTGCAGACCAGCCCGCTGAGTAACCGCTTTGCCGTTTGGACTGCTTACCAAAGCGAAGCCTCGGTCAAGAATACGTTCAAAAGACAGGCTCTCTAACATCCTTGTCGTTGCGGACAGACTATCGCTGTACGGCTTCATCATGCGGCTTGATACACCTTTAAGCCTTGCCCCAACGACATTGAATGACTGCTGACTATGCGCCAACTTTTGCTGCACTGTCTGGTGACTTAGCTTGCCCGACAGCCGTCCGAAGGACGCTTCTTTTGCGCTCAGTGCCTGCGAAAGGCCCCTTGGTAATCGCGCCGTTAGCTCGTCCATTTTCTGCATAGCTAAACCAAGAATATCTTTCGGTGTCGGCAAGGCGCGGGATAATAACCGTAAATTATCACTACGCTGCGAAACCATCGCTAGCGCTTGGCGGTCTAATCGTTGTTCAAGATCTGAAATTGTAAACTGCAAATCCCGCCGTACTGGCACTGCGAGCTCAGCGGCCGCTGTCGGGGTCGGTGCCCGCATGTCAGCGACTAAATCAAGCAGGCTATTATCGGTCTCATGGCCCACAGCAGATATAAGCGGTATCTGGCTATCAGCGGCAGCCCGAATGACCACCTCTTCATTAAAGGCCCAAAGGTCTTCAACCGACCCGCCACCGCGCGCTACAATAAGCAGGTCAGGCTTTGGCATGGGACTATTTTCTTCAAGGGCATTAAAGCCATTTATGGCATCGGCTATCTGGTCTTTAGCAGCATCCCCCTGCACCAACACAGGCCATACAATAACAGTACGTGGGAAACGATCTTCCAAGCGATGCAAAATGTCGCGAATAACAGCACCGGTGGGCGATGTAATGACGCCAATAACATTGGGTAGAAAGGGTATAGTTTGTTTACGTTCTGCAGCGAAAAGGCCTTCTGCTGCCAGTGCTGCCTTGCGTTTTTCCAATAGGGCCATCAAAGCCCCTTCACCCGCGGGTTCCATCCGGTCGATAACCATTTGGTATTTGGAGCGAGCGGGATAGGTGGTCAATTTGCCCGAGCAAACTACTTCAAGACCATCTTCTGGTACAAAATTTAACTTAGACGCCGACCCGCGCCACATAACGCCGTCCAGTACTGCGCTATCATCCTTCAAGGCCATATAGACATGGCCACTAGCGGCCCGTTTAACCCCAGAAAGCTCTGCGCGCACCCGGACATAGTCAAAGCCTTGCTCTACCGTGCGCTTGAGCGCCCCCGATAGTTCAGAAACCGTATATTCAGTAGCATTGTTTGACTGTTCAGCTTCATCAAGCGTCATTTTTAATTTGCTTTCAATAATTACATAGCAATGGGCCTGATATTTACGCAATCATCCTTGCCCGAACTTTCAGCTATGTTACAAGGGGCCGCAGGCAACGACAAGCGCTTCAATTGGCAGACACTAAAAAAAGGTATGCTCACATGAATATATTAGTGATTGGATCTGGTGGCCGTGAACATGCTTTGGCGTGGAAAATAGCGAAAAGCCCACTGCTTGATACCCTGTTTTGCGCTCCCGGCAACGGCGGTACTGAGGATATTGCCCGTTCCGTTTCACTCGACCCATCTGATCATGCGGCGGTAATTAACTTTTGTGAACAAAACTCCATTGGCCTTGTGGTTGTCGGCCCTGAAGCACCTTTGGTGGAAGGGCTAGTGGACGCGCTGGACGCAGCGAGAATACCTGCTTTCGGCCCCTCAGCCGCCGCCGCACAATTGGAAGGCTCAAAGGGTTTCACCAAGGATATTTGTGCAAAATATAATATTCCAACCGCCGCCTATGAACGCTTCACTTCACCAGAGCCCGCCAAAGCCTATATCCGGGCCGAGGGTGCGCCCATAGTTATCAAAGCGGACGGATTGGCGGCCGGTAAAGGTGTCATCATTGCAAAGACTGTCAAAGAGGCTGAAGCTGCAATCGACCATATGTTCGATGGTGAATTCGGCGCTGCGGGCGCTGAGGTGGTGGTGGAAGCTTTCATGGAAGGGGAAGAGGCCAGCTTTTTTGCCCTGTTAGACGGCGAAAACATCATGCCGCTCGCCACGGCCCAAGACCACAAACAAGTTTATGATGGCGACAAAGGGCCAAACACTGGCGGCATGGGGGCTTACAGCCCTGCCCCGGCGATGACCCCTGATATGTGCCAAATAGTCATGGATAAAATCATCAAACCCACGGCCCAAGCCATGAAAGATATGGGCGCGCCCTTTAAGGGTGTATTGTTCGCTGGGCTGATGATTACCGATGATGGCCCACAGTTGATCGAGTATAATGTCCGCTTTGGTGACCCCGAATGCCAAGTGCTGATGCTACGCTTAAAAAGCGACATTGTGCCTTTGTTATTTGCTTCTGCCTGTGGCGGCCTTAATGAATTAAAGCCGGAATGGGATACAGATACGGCGTTAACCGTTGTTCTCGCCAGCAATGGCTACCCGGGCTCCTACAAAAAAGGCACCTTGATTAAAGGGCTAGATTTAGCGGCAAAAATTGAAGGAGTGACGATATTTCATGCTGGTACTGCCATGCAGGATGGTACGTTATTAGCAGTTGGAGGCCGTGTTCTGAATGTTACAGCACGTGCTAAATCAGTTAGCACTGCTAAAGACCGTGCCTACCAAGCGCTTGAAGCTATCAATTGGCCGGGTGGCTTTTGCCGCAAAGATATTGGGTGGCGCGCTATCGCACGAGAGATGAAAAAATAGCATTAGGCTTCATCTCACCCCATAATGCTACCATCTTATCTCATATAACTACCGCCAATATATTTATGTCTTAAGATTAATCTTTAAGAAATATTTTTAGCAATAAAGTCTTGAATATCTATATCAGCATGATATATATAAAAGTGATATAAATGATCGATCCAAAAAGGATCGGCACGACACGCGAGGAAAAAATGAATAGATTTATGAAGATTGCTGCTCCTGTAGCAGTTATTGCCGTCAGTGTTGCCGCGATTTCAGCACTAGGTGCCAATAAACCCGTCCCTGAAAAAAAAGAAATTGACAACAGGCCTGTTTCCCTTTTTGTAACTGAGGTTCGCCAAGAAAAATTTGCGCTGAGCGTTACAACGCAAGGCGAAGTGCGCCCACGGGATGAAATTCAACTGGTGCCACAGGTTTCTGGCCGTGTTGTTCACGTTGCTGACAACTTCGGTGAAGGTGGCAGCGTTTCGCCCGGTGGTTTGCTGGTTAAAATTGACGATTCTAATTATAAGCTTGCGGTTACCCGCGCGGAAGCCCGCGTTGCTGAAAGTGGTGTTCGACTAGAGCAAGAATTGGCCGATGCCCGCATTAAAGCAAAACAGTGGAAAGACTGGGTCCAAGACGGCGAGCCAACACCGCTAGCACTTAACAAGCCACAGGTCGCGGAAGCACAAGCTAAACTACGCGCAGCTCAGGCTGATCTCGCTGAAGCCAAACTGAACCTTGATCGCACCCGCATCACCGTGCCTTTCCAAGGTCGTATCCGCGAAAAAAATGTTGGCTTAGGCCAGATTGCATCTGCTGGTCAATCACTCGGCGTTGCCTATGCTACTGATCTGGTTGAAGTGCGCTTACCGATGTCAGACGAGCAGATGGGTGACCTCGGCCTGCCTGTTGGTTATCAGTCTGGCGCCTATACGCAAGGCCCTAAGGTTACTTTCAGTGCCACGTTTGGCGGGGTTGAACAACATTGGACCGGCTATATTGTTCGCACTGACGCTGCTGTTGATAGCAGCACACGCCTATTTTATGCTACCGCACAGTTAAAAGACCCCTATGGTATCGGTGCATCAAATGGTCAGCCGATGGCGGTTGGCTTGTTTGTTAACGCCAACATCAAAGGCCGCGACGTGCAAGACGCACTCATTATCCCTCGCGCTGCACTGCGTGGTAAAAATAGCGTTTATGTGGTTGGAGGCGACAACAAACTGCAAATCCGCACTGTTACAGTGGTGTCAACAACATCCGACAACGTCATTATCGGTGAAGGCCTAAAGATGGGTGAGAAAGTCGTAACTTCATCGGTCCGCTCGGCAGTTGCTGGCATGGATGTCACCCCAATAGCTAAGAACAAAAATGTTGCTGATGCAGAAGATGATGTTTCTGCCGCTTCAGACGCCAGCTAAGGGGAAATATCATGCAAAACAAAGAGCATTTCACCTTTGGTGGGAGTGATAGAGGGCCGATCGCTTGGTTCGCCCGAAACACCGTAGCCGCAAACTTGTTGATGATAGGCATATTCTTTGCAGGCATCATTGGCTTTACAAGCATGGAACGGGAAATGAGCCCGACCATTCAAATACCGCTCATTGAAGTATTTGTTTCTTGGCCTGGTGCCGCTCCGCAAGAGATTGAAGAGCAGATTGTATCCCGTATTGAGGAATCTGTAAGTGATCTTGATAATATTGACTGGATTAGATCAATATCTCGGGAAAGTAATGGCCGAGTAGTTATTCTAGCGAATTTAGACGCTGATATTATCCAATTAATGAATGACATCAAGACCCGCGTAGAAAGCATTCCGTCCTTCCCTCGGGATATGGAACCACCGAATGTTGCCCAGCGTATTCAACGCAATGAATTCATGCGTGTGGCATTACACGGCGACTTAAGCGAACGAAAACTAAAAAGATTAGCCGAAAAATTGCGCCTAGAAGTCGCAAATCTTGAAGGTGTTTCGCTGGTGCAATTGTTCGGCACGCGGCGTGAAGAAATAGCCATTGAGGTAAGTGAGGAAGCATTGCGCCGTTATGGCCTCAGCTTCACGGATGTTGCAAACGCGGTCCGTGCTAGCAGCATCAATTTATCATCCGGCTCTGTACGCACAAATACTGGTGAATTAAATCTTAGTGTTCGCAACCAAGCCGATACAGCAGAAGACTTTGCCAATATTATCATTCGCCAAACGCCAGACGGCGGTGTGCTGCGCATCGGCGATGTTGCTACTGTCAACGATGGATTTGAAGATGAAGAAATTTTGGCGACCTTGAACGGTGAGCCATCAGTTCTCATTCAAATGATGACAACCGAGACTATGGATGTCGTAACTGCCTCTAATTCGGTACGTGCGTGGCTCAAAGAACGCGAAAAAACTCTGCCTGCAGGTGCCAAACTCACGCTATGGAATGATAACGCCGTTGAATTCAAGGGCCGAATGAGCACTATTGGCTGGTCTGCATTTTTAGGACTTCTTCTTGTCATGGCCGTTCTTCTGTTATCTCTGCGCCCCAAGGTGGCCGTGTGGGTTACCATCGGCATTGCGACGGCTTATGCAGGGGCTTTTATCCTGCTGCCATCGCTTGATATATCGCTGAATATGCTGTCCACCTTCGCCTTTCTATTAGTGCTAGGGATTGTCGTTGATGATGCCATTGTGGTCGGAGAAAATATCCACACCGAGAGCCATTATCAGAAAAAACCCATTGATGCGGCAACCATTGGCACACAGATGGTGGCAAAACCGGTAGTATTCGCTGTATTGACCACCATCATTGCTTTCCTTCCTTGGGTTTTTCTAAGCGGTCCTGTGACCGAATATACCCGGCAAATAACTTGGGTGGTTATCACTGCACTTTCTTTCTCGCTGATCGAATCTATGTTCATTTTACCTGCGCACTTATCCAAGATGAAACCAAGAAAACATCTTGGCCGCTTTAGCCGCTTTCAGAAGAAAATTGCTGATGGCATAACCAATGTAGCAGAAAACCGCTACCGCCGCATTGGCCAATGGAGCATTAGAAATCGCTATATTACCTTTGCCGTCTTCATGGGCATCTTATTTATTGGCATATCTGGTCTATTCAGTAATGGTTATGTGAAAACAGGCTTTCAGCCAGAAATTGAAAGCGATGAGATCAACATTAATGTTGTGATGCCTGATGGCGCCCCTTATAGCCGGGCACTGGAAGTACTTGACCAGCTACAAACTGCTGAGATTAAGCTGATTGATGAATATAAAAAAGCATCCGACAATGAGATCGAAATCGTTGAAAATTGGTACACCCGTTCGCGCCGCGACAGTGTTATCGCTATCGTTAAGCTCGCGCCGCCGGAACTACGTGACAATGTTTCTGCCAAAGAAATTGCCCTACGACTGCGCGAATTAATCGGTGAAATACCTGATGCAGAAGAAGTGTCGGTGAATTATAAGCTGGATAATAACGATCCCGGCCTTCAGTTCACCATCAATCATCCAACCGATATGGATATTTTGATGGCGGCGACTGAAGACTTCAAAAAGCAGCTACGCACCTATGACAGTGTCATTGACGTTCGGGATAACTTGGAAGCCGCTACCCAAGAGCTTCGCATGTCGCTACTGCCCGGTGCGGAAAAACTTGGCTTCACGCTCGCTGATGTGTCGCGCCAAGTGCGCAATGCCTATTTTGGCGCAGAATCACAGCGCCTAGCCCGCAACGGTCAAGACGTCAAGGTGATGGTGCGATACCCGCGTTCAACGCGCTATAATATGGAAAGCCTCAAGCATTTCCGCCTGCGTACTGCTGATGGCCGTGAAGTCCCCCTAACATCGGTTGTCTCGCTTGAATTTGCTCCGGGGATCAATTCTATTATCCACTGGGACCGCAAATGTGCTGCCATTGTTAGCGCTGACCTGACCGAAGAAGTGCGTGATGACATCATGGAAGATTTAGATGAAAATTTCTTCCCAGAATGGAAAAAGCGTTACCCTGGCATCGATAATGGCGCTATCGGCCAAGCTGAAGGACAAAAGCGTTTCTTTAAGGATCTGTTCGGCCTATATGCCCTCGCCTTATTTGCCATGTATGCCATGTTAGCTATCGGCTTTAAAAGCTACAGCCAACCCATATTGATCATGATCTCAATACCCTTCGCCTTTCTTGGGGCCGTTCTTGGTCACTTTATGATGGGTGAGGTCATGGCCATCTTCAGCTATTTTGGCATAGCAGCTGCTGCAGGCGTAGTGATCAATGATAACCTTGTGCTTGTAGATTACTGCAACAAATTGCGTGCTAAAGGCATCGGCGTTTATGATGCCATCGTTGAAGCTGGTGTCGCCCGTTTCCGGCCGATTTTGTTAACTACAGTCACGACCATAGTTGGACTGGTGCCAATGATGTTAGAGCGCTCCATTCAAGCTGCCTTCTTGCAGCCCGTGGTAATTGCGCTGGCATTTGGTGTTTTCATTGCCTTCTTCGTCACCTTACTTTTGGTGCCAGCGATGTATGCAATTGGCGCAGACATTGGTGCCATGACGTTGCGCCTGAAAAACCGGATATTGGGTCGCCCACGGGATTATAATCCAAACGCACCTGCCGGCGACGAAACACCGGCTGAGTAATATTGACGCATAGAATAAGAAAAGGGAGGCCCCTAAGCCTCCCTTTTTTAATACCTAAATACTTTTACTGGTCAGCTATCAATGATAGCTTTTCTTCGCCTCAAAGCCATGCGGCCAATGCGGCTATTTCCCCACACTGGGAACCAGCGATTTAGCCGGTCCGCCCATTTTGCATCATTGCCCACCAAAATACGACTTTTGCCATTAGCCACGCCGCTGCGGATAATATCTGCGGCCTTCTCAGGTGGCATAACAAGGAATTTATCAAATTCTAATTTCATCTTTTCTTCAATGCCGGGCGCAAACTGTGAATTAGACCGTGCTTTTTTGGCAATATTTGTCGCAACCCCACCCGGGTGAACGCTGTGCACCTGAACATTGCTATCTAACAGCTCCATGCGCAGCGATTCCGTAAAGCCCCTGACCGCATGCTTGGCGGCGCAGTAAGCACTGTTGCTGGCAACCCCAATTAACCCAAACAAGGATGACACATTGACAATATGCCCCGCGCCGACCTCCTGCATATGCGGCAAGAAAGCTTTTGTGCCATGCACCACACCCCAGAAATTAATATCCATGAGCCATTTAAAATCTTCATAGCTTGTTGCGTCAACATCAGCGGCCAGCGCCACCCCGGCGTTATTAAACACCACATCAACGCCGCCAAGCACATCCAATGTTTCTTTAGCCAGCGCCTCAACGGCATCGCGGTCTGCTACATCAAGTTTGTGGATATGAACACTGCCCGCGCCCTTGCAGAGCGATTCCGTTTCGGCCAAATGCTGCATATTGACGTCAGACAACATCAGATGACAGCCATCCGCTGCACAAGCCACCGCCAGCGCCCTGCCCATGCCCGATGCTGCACCCGTGATAAAAACTCGCTTACCTTTGAAAAAATCCACTAAATTTTCCAATCTACCGTTATCTGCTGCCGTATATATCTTGAATGTCATAAGGCATTTCAGGCTTATATAAATTCTTGCCCCAACGTAGGAGCAAATGCCCGCCCTCATGCACTCCAAAGTTCACTACATGCTCACCAGCGTCAAGAAAAATGGCATCGCCAATCGCAACCCATTTACCGTCTATCAACGCTGCACCTCTTCCTTCCAACACATAGTCGCCAGAGATTGAAACTATAAAACCAGTTGAGCCTTTAACTATGTCTTGGTCGAATAAAATCCCCGGAACATATACCGGGCCCCAGTGATGGATGTAGGTCGCTTTTAAAATGTCCTTATCATTGGACAACAGCTGATACTGCTCCATAACAGTATCATTAATCCCGTTCATGAAAGCAAATGCGGGGCTGTTCAAAAGCAAAAATTGGGGTTGGCGCTCAGTAATGACATTCCCGTAAACAGGCTGACCAGCAGCGCGGTAGCTCTCTAGCCCCCATGTGCTCAGAAAAGGCCCGACTTTGGGAAAGCTGGAAACCATTGAATTACGATCGATATAAGTGACAGGCTCAGGGAATATTTTATGAATTTCAGCGAGGAGCTGGCGTTGGTCATCAGCTGTTATGCCTTGGGTTGGCAAAATAATCGCCTTGGAAATAACCGATGCCATCATCACTAACATCGCAGCAATGACCGCAATTGTCTGTAATGCTCGCCGCAAAAGACTTCGGATTTTAGTCCAACCAAAAGCCACGATCACTATGGCCGGTGCCATCATGAAAGGATAAAAATAAGCAAAGGCATTACGGTATATAAAAATCGCACCAAGCGGCAAAATCATAGCTGCTATGGCCCACCAATTATACCCAAGCTCTTGCCGTGTTGATTTTGAAAGAATATTGACACAACCGACAAATAATATCAGCCAGAGAAAGACATCGCTCAGCAAAGTATAGACCAGCACATCAAACCTCGGAAATAGGCCATTTGGCCACACAGTTTTATTAAAACTGCCTGTCACCATTTGGGATGCGGCTACATCTGCTGGCATAGTGGCGCTGTGCCAAAGATAGATAATAGTAATCGCTAGAAGTGTCGACCCGCCAAACCAGAAGGTTGCTATTAGGCCTTTTTTGAATTCATTCGTCAAAAGCAGCAGGAACATAACGGCAAATATGGGCAAATATATCGCCGCTTTAATGGTGACCATAGCTGCCACGCCAACAAGCAAACCAGCAAACACAAGGCGTCTTATGGTGAAATCCCGCAGGAACAGCTGATATAAGGCGCCTATGAGTAAAATAGTGACGATGGGGTCCGTTCTAAAACTTGACCCCACCAGAAGACTGAAAGAAAAACTGCTATAAGCCAGCACCGCAAGCAAGCCGGCTTGCCGGTCCACCACACGCCGGCAGAGGCCATAAATAAGCCAAACCGTTCCCCCTTGCAGCGCCAGCATGACAATACGAGCAGCAATTATCTGATCGACCTCATTAGCTGATACCAAAGACAGCCACTGGAAAAAATGCACATGGAGGGTTTGCAGGTGGCTTACGAGGCTACCCGCGCGTGCTTCATAAACCTGTGACAAAAAATAAAATTCATCCCAGCTAATATTTAGATAGGATACAACGAGAAACCGTGCCGCAAATGTTGAGAAGATTAGTAGAATGAGCGCCTTTTCAATAAGACTGAAAGGGACGTGTTGACCTCTCACCGCAGTATTGTGG
Organism: Alphaproteobacteria bacterium; assembly: GCA_021774735.1. Taxonomy (GTDB): domain Bacteria; phylum Pseudomonadota; class Alphaproteobacteria; order Sphingomonadales; family Kordiimonadaceae; genus JAJFIS01. Next base: position 21,717 of record JAJFIS010000041.1, read on the forward strand.
TCAATCATCAAGGCTGGAAAGTTCCTGCTTACGGGCTTTTTCGAGAGTTATTTCAATCAATTGCCGGTTAAAGTTGATAATATCTGCCACCAGCCCAACGATGAAAGCGGCAAAGCCCATCAATAATAATGTACCACCTAGCACCAAGGATTGGATATGCCCTGCCCCACCAACGGTGAAATAAGCATACATAAAACGCAATACTGGCAGCATTCCGATTAATGTAAGAACCGCGCCCAATGCAAAGAAGAAACGCAGCGGCCGGTACATGACATACATGCGCAGCATGGTCGCAAGTTGCTGCGTTATAAACTGTGGAATATTACGGAAAAGTCTAGATTCCCTTGTCTTCTTGTTAGTTTTTACCGGCACCGCGACCACAGAAATTTGTTTCTTACCCGCCTGAATTAGCATCTCGGTGGTATAGCTAAAGGAAGAAACTATATTAATTCGAAGTGCAGCTTCCCTGGAAATGGCCCGAAATCCACTAACCGCATCATCAACATTCACCCCCGACAGATTGCGCACTACCCTGCTACCAAGGTTTTGCAACAGCTTTTTGATGGGAGAAAAATGCTCCACCCGTTGTGTGTTACGATCCCCAACGACCAATTCGGCCTCACCCTTAAGGATCGGTTGAACAAGCTTGGCAATATCAGCACCGCAATATTGGTTATCCCCATCGGTGTTAACAACGATATCGGCCCCACGTTTTAGACATTCTTCCAAACCACGCGCAAAAGAACGCGCAAGGCCCAAATTATGAGCATTCTCAACAATATGGTCGACACCAATTTGCGAAGCAACTTCAGTGGTTTTATCACTTGACCCATCATCAATGATCAATATTTCGACCACATCAATACCGTCAATGCGCCGTGGAATATCCGCCACTGTTGCAGGCAGTGTCTCTTCTTCATTAAAGCAGGGTATCTGCACAATTAACTTCATTGTTATCCCTCAAAATGTGCTAAGCGATAGGTCTATTTAAACTTAATCATCTTTATAAACTTTTCCGCCCTTCATAACAAAATCGACATTTAACAACACGGAAATATCCTTAAGCGGCGATGCTTTCAGGGCAATAATGTCGGCATATTTTCCCACTTCAATGGTGCCAAGCTTATCCGACATATCAATCAGGTCAGCGGCGTTCACTGTAGCGGAAACCAATATTGCCATCTCTGACATACCGGCCTTAAACATCAACACCGCTTCTTCTGCATTGGTGCCGTGCTTGGAGACACCACTGTCGGTACCATAAGCAATTTTAACCCCTGCTTTATGGGATGCCTTAAAATGCTCGGTCATATCCGCTCCAACGCGGATCGCTTTTTTGCGAATTGCGGGTGACATAAAATTGGTGGTTTTTGCCAGAGCAACAACCGTATCCCCAGCCAGCAGTGTAGGAACCAGATAAGCACCTGTTTTCTTAAATAATCTGATTGATTCAGCATTGGCATAGGAACCATGCTCAATAGAATCGACCCCCGCACGCAGGGCCGCATTAATGCCTTCTGCGGCGTGGGCATGGGCGGCCACTTTACGGCCCAGTGAATGGGCTGTATCCATCACCTCACGCAATTCATCATCGGTCATTTGCTGGCCGGTGCCCGTGTTGGTATCAGACAGCACACCGCCCGTTGCCGTAATTTTGATTAAATCAGCACCAAATTTAATTGCTCGGCGCACCGCACGGCGGCAATCGTAAGGGCCATCACATATTGTTTTGGAGGTGTATTTGTTGAGCAGATCAGGCCGCATACCGTCCACATCCCCGTGACCACCCGTAACAGCAACACCGCCAGAAGCAATGATACGCGGACCATCAATCCAGCCCCGTGCTACACCATCCCGAAGCGCGTATATTTGCTCGGGCAATGCGCCAAGATTACGCACTGTCGTAAAGCCAGAAAGTAATGTTTTCCGAGCATAGTCAACGCTTTGCATAGCAATATCAGCATTTGACTGACGCAGAGTTAGGCTGTCATTATTCGGCCCAAGTTCTCCCTGCAAGTGCACATGCATATCCATCATTCCAGGCATGACAAAACTGTCTTTCAGGTCAATCAGAGCTGCGCCTTTGGCAATTTCACTAGGATCAATATAGCCTTTTCTAACTTCTAAAATCCGGCCATCCGAAATAACAATGGAACGCTCCTGAAGCGGCTTTTTACCGGGAACCGCGAGTAACTCACCCGCATGAATTACCACAACATCTGCCTGTGCAAATGATGCAGTTGTAAGACCCAAAGTCACTAAGGCTGCAGCCAATAACTTTATAATGAATTTCATTTTATACCCTTCCCAATGATCAATTTTTACAGCATGTCACTTTATTAAGGTAAAGCAAGCAGAAGCTGTCATTAGTATAAATGTTAATTTGCAGAACTACTTTCATATAGCGCCGCAAGTGGCTTACTAGTTTTAAAATCTGACATATACATTTTCACCAGCCCCCAGTCTGAATGAAAGCGGGCCTTCACAGGCACCATAAGGTCTGACCCTTCTAGTGGCGCAAACCATACACGCATGCGCTTATCTTTTTGTTTACGCTTCGACTTTTTCTTCTTCAAGGCTTTAGCTTGACGCTTTTCCCTACGTTTCTTTTCCTTTTCCGTTTCTATACGGAAACCAGCTTTCATCTTGAATGAAATGATGCATTCTTGGGCAGTCCCACTGTAAGCCATATGTTTGCTAGATTTAACCGGCGTTATCATTGGCATGCATTCAAGCGTTTGTTCATACACCGCACGGCCATCAAAAACATTTTTGCTAGATCGCCCGTCGTCGCTTAATCTCCACGGTGCTTGCATGAAGCTGACCATAATAGACAGTGGATCAGGGCCAGTTTGCAAGTTGGTCGGTACAGGTTCACGATTATCTTTTTCCAAGTCTTTCTCTGGCCAGTCAAATCGACTATTCGCCAGCAACCCTTCAGGGCCATAATTTAATTCAGTAGTGAAACTGTCACCACCCCACACGCCATCCTGCAGGTAATATTCCGGCCGCACCGCCCCTTTTAATATCCTACCCCTAGACCGAACATCAGACGTACCCTTTTCAAAAAGCCTCAGCGGCCCTTTGGTGACAAAATCAGCATGAATATCATAACCCTTATTGTCTAAAAGCAAGCTGGTATTACTTTTACCAATGACGAAACCTTTCCAGATAAATTTAAATTCGGCTGATAGTTTTGACCCCTCAGAAAAATATAAAATGTCTGCAACGGGTTCCTTGTCCGCAGCAAAAATAGTGCCCGACAAAAACAAAGCCATCAGGGCACTTGTTCCAGCCACCCTTAAACGCTCCAACAACATTTTTTGATCACATAAAATTGTCCGCACTCCAATCCCTCTTGACCTATAGATCCCTCGATTGCACAGTAAACGCTGAAGAAAGCATCGAGGCAAATCAAAAATGTTTAAAGTTTTTTACGAAGACGTCATTATTGGCACTAAATCAAAATTAGGTACTACAGAATTTACCGAGGCAGACATCATAGAATTTGCCACAAATTATGACCCTCAACGCTTTCATCTTGATGATGAATTTGCCAAATCAACGCCTTTTGGTGGCCTCTGTGCCAGTGGTTGGCATACTTGCGCCAAAGTCATGCGCGTTATAGTCGATAATATGCAGGAAACAGGCTTTGCCTGTGTTGGCTCACCCGGAATTGATAAATTACGCTGGATCAAACCCGTTTTTCCTGGGGATGTATTAACGATTGAAAATGAGATTATCAAAAAACGCACCAGCAGCTCTAGGCCAAATATTGGGCTGGTATCGCTTTCATGCCGCGCCTACAATCAGCATAATGAATTGGTCCTTGAATTCAACAACCCCGTGATGGTGCTTCGCTCAACTGCCACACAGTGAATAACTATTAAGAGATAAATAATGCTTAAAAATATTACCTATTTTGCTTTTGCTTTTATAATAGTGAATGGGCCATTGGCCAATGCTCAAGAGACAATAATGCCGATTAACCCTATTGCGGCATCTGAGCAAATTTTACTTCTTATGTGTATGGAAAATCCCGGTGCTACTACAGAACGTTGCAGCTGTGAAATGACAGAAATTAAAAAAAGAACTGGCGCGAATTACCCCATGTTCATCCATACATCAGCTGCTGGCTTTAATGATGACCCTGAACTACTGGCCTTGGTTATGAAAAAATACGGCATTGATGCAAACGACCCAATTTCATTGACTAATTTTTTAAAAGTCACTAACAAACTTGCCGCACAATACCCGGAGATTAAAGCTATTTGTGAAGCAACCACCGTGAAACCAGCCCCCACCGATTGATTTGACTACGACACAGGCTGTTATGATTGGAAATAGTAATTTCATAGCTTTAGACACTATGACTTGATTATTTAACCCGCATAACTAGCCACGCTGAAAATCATAGACATTACCGATTTGCAAAATGGATGTTAGCTCATCAAGGGCGGTGAAGCTTTCACGCATCAAGCTCGCATCCGCCAAGTCTTCAACAGCTAGGCGGTCGCGGTAATGCCTGTGCGCCCAAGCTGAAAGTGTCTCATGTTGCCCGTCATCCATCATGACATTAGCGCCGAGTTCCGCTAAGTTATCATCCGACAAAACCACCCGCAGGCGCAAGCAAGCCGGGCCCCCGCCATTGCGCATACTTTGGCGCACTTCCATATATTCTGCATGGTTTATCGGTCCATCTGATGCAATCACCTTAGCAACATAGCCTTTAGTGGTCAGGATATTTTCAGCTTCGCTTGGTAAAATAAGCGTCATGCCTTCACGCTTCGGCATTGAGAGCAGCTGGCTATTAAATAAATAGCTTTGCACCGCATCCGCGAGCGGCACCTCAGCTTCTCTAACGCGGATAAACTGCATGGGTGTCTCGCCCATGGTTGTTTGAATGTCGGCTTCCACCTGTGCTGGGTTTTCAAAAGCCATTTCATGGTAGAAAAAGACAGTACGGTTACTGACCCCCATTACATCATTATGAAAAGCACCCGCGTTAATGGCGGCTGGATGTTGCTTGGCAAAGACAGTGCGGGCAGGGTCAAGCCCATGTTGGCGCGCTATGGCTTGGCTGGCTTCCAGCGTTTGCCGACCCGGAAATGTCAGGTCTTTCGCTTTCGCAAAAGCAGGTTGCCCATAAACAAACAACGCCGCACCGCGCGCGCCATATGTCGCACAAAAACGGTTATGATTAGCAGCCCCCTCGTCACCCATATGAGTGCCACCGGCTAGTGCGTCATGGTGGGTAAAGCTATTACCTTCAGGGAAAATAGCTTTCAAAATCCGCCCGGTTGTTGGCCACTCGATGGAGCGGTGATACATGCTGGCGAGATTGGCGGGGGTGAAATGTGTGCGGCCATCGGCTGTGTCGGAGGCGGGAGAAACGGTGGCTGCATTGGCGGTCCACATGGCGGACGCAGACATGATATTCGCCACCAATTCGGGCGAGCTAGACCAGGCAGCTGCCAGCATTTCTTCATCGCTACCGGTAAAGCCTAGCCCATGCAACGTGCTCAGATGCGGCCGGTCATGGGGTGGTAGAACAGCTTGCTTCATGCCCAACCCAGCAAGATGTTGCATTTTACCAAGGCCCTGCAACACGCCTTTCAGCGGGTTAGAGACCTTGCCTTGATTGCTGGTCGCCGCCAAATTGCCAAAGCTTAACCCGGCATAATTATGGGTGGGGCCAACAAGACCATCAAAATTAACTTCATGCCACTGCATCATATTTCCTTAGCTATTTGCATCATAATTCAGATCTAAGCCCACGGGAGGTGCCGTAACAGCTACCTTATTTTCAGCCTGCTCGATACTGGCGACAGGGTAAGCGCAATAATCAGCGGCATAATAAGCGCTAGGCCGGTGGTTGCCTGACCATCCCGGACCGCCGAAAGGTGCTGTACTGGCGGCCCCCGTTAATTGCTGGTTCCAGTTAACGATACCGGCGCGAACCCGGGGATAAAAATAGTCATAACAAGCGCGGTCGTCACTAAGTAAGCCTGCGGCCAAGCCAAAGCGCGTATTGCCCGCCTCCTCAACTGCATCCTCAAAAGTTTCTGTTCTGATCAACTGCAAGAGAGGGCCAAAAATTTCTTCGTCTAGCCGATTTTCAATATTGGTTACATCCATCAGCCCGGGGCTCAAAAAAGCGTCCCCTCTACTTAGACAGGTCACGGGCTTCAGCAGCATACCACCTTTAACCAGTAGTTTCGCCTGTGCATCCATTACAGCTTGTGCTGCTTCAGTGCTTATCACCGGCCCCATGAAAGGCGGGACATCATCATCCCATGCCCCAACACGGATGCGCTCCATCGCTTGGAGCAATGCAGAAATGAAGGCATCGCCCTCAGCGCCCGCTGGCACTATAAGACGCCTCGCACAAGTGCAGCGCTGCCCGCTAGTGATGAAGGCTGATAATATTGTTAGCGTTGCGGCAGCGTCTAAGTCATCAACCTTATGAACAATCAGCGCATTATTGCCGCCCATTTCCAGCGCTTGAATAATCTCTGGCCTATCCGCCAGTTGCCGTGCGATTGCCCGGCCCGTTTCGGCACTGCCGGTGAACAGAAGGCCGTTGATGGCATCGCTGCTAGCTAGCGCTATACCTGCGTCCCGCGCCCCTTGCACCAAATTCAACACACCATCGGGCAAGCCACTTTCTTGCCACAAGCGAACCATCAGCTCAGCCACCGCAGGGGTTTGTTCACTGGGTTTAAATACCACCGTATTTCCTGCCATTAAAGCGGGTACAATATGGCCGTTGGGCAAATGACCAGGGAAATTATAAGGCCCAAAAACCGCCATAACCCCGTGGGGACGATGACTTAGCTTGGAGCGCAACAGGCCGGTAACGCTTTCACGCGAGCCTGTACGCTCATCGTAGGCTTTCGCGGATATGGCTATCTTGCCCGCCATTGCACCGACTTCACCCATAGCATCCCACAGCGGCTTGCCGGTTTCCTGTGAGATTAGCTCAGCCAAGGCCACTTTATGCTCAACTAATAAGCTTTGGTATTTTTCAATTATTGCCATACGGTCTTTAAGCGATGTCAGCGACCAAGCTTCAAAAGCTCTTACTGCCACCGCGACCGCAGCATTCACTTGGCCCAGAGAAGCTTCTAAACCCTGCCATATAACCTCACATGATGCTGGGCAATGAGAGGTCAGTTCTGACCCCTCACCTGCCTGCCATTTGCCACCAATGAAATGTGTGCTCATATACTATCTCTCGATCTGACCAAATTATTATCGAGCGGAGCACATAAAATTTCATCCCCGGCTGAAACCCTAAGCACTTCAGCTGCTTTTTCTGGCAACCACAGCCCGCTGTTAGTATCCACGACATTTGTAAGCACCACACAAAAATCCTTCAGCGAGGCATTGCAAACCAAATGGTCGGCTTTTTGCCCCTCCCCCGCGACCGTACCTGCCAGTGGGCCACCAAAGGAGTTCCGCACTGTAGTAATGGCGCTCTTATGTACTTCTAAAGCTGGTCCACCGTCAAAAATATCAACGGCCCCAGCGAAGTGAAACCCTTCCTTTTCCAGCAAATTTATCGCGGCGCGCGCTTTATCATGGGGTTTGCCAATAACATCCCTTGCTGACTGCGGTAAAAGCCCAGTGTAAATCGGGAATTTGGGCATCATATCCGAAATAAATTGGCTATTGCCCCGACCATTAATCTCGTCGGCCTCTTTAAAATCCATACCAAAGAAATGCCTGCCTACTGCATCCCAAAAAGGTGACTGCTCATTTTCGTCCACCCAACCACGAATTTCAGATATTATGGTCTCTGAAAAACGATCAGAATGCGCTGCGAGCAGCAAATAACGTGCCTTGGCAAGAAAGCGGCCATTGGTGCCGCCTCTATATTCAGGGTCCAAGAACAATGTGGCTATTTCACTGGCTCCTACATAGTCGTTTGAAAGCTGCAACATTTCCGTATCGACCCGCATTTCAGGCCTATGACTAACTTGGGTCAGATGAAAAAGGCGATAACTATAAAAAGGTTTATCAAGCCCAACCCCCGCCACAAGGGCACTTGTGCCGATAACTTTGCCATTTTCCAAGTCTTCAAGAACCAGAAAATAGGTGTGTTTTTGGTCCAAGCCATCTTTACTAGCAAAGGCCCCAATAGATGCTTCTATTTTCTCGTTTAGAGCATCCCTGTCCGGCGGTAATGTTGTTAATCCAGTGCCAGCCTTGATGGCCATAGCATATAAGCCATCTATATCGCGGGCCTCTACCTGCCTTATTACTTTCACATCATTGTCCTTCCATGCGCTTTAGCGTCTTGTTATTTTAGCTATGCTCCGCTTCTAAGATGGGATCAAGATAGCCTTTAGAATAAGCGTATAAAATAGTGGCGGAAAGCGTCGCACGTTCAACAAAGCTATCAGTGCATACAAATTCTTGGGCACTATGAATTTCGCCGCCGCGCACCCCGAGCGTATCCACATTCGGCAAGCCCGCAGCGGCTAAGTTATTACCCTCGCAGCATCCACCCGTCGCTACATAATTAACATCAACACCCCAAAGCGCACCACATTCCTTAATCGCATCCATCAACAGTTGCCCCGCAGGTGTGATGGCCTTTGGTGGGCGATTAATGCCGCCGTGCAAACGGACTTCAATGCCCTCTTGATTTTGCCACGGGGCAATAATGTCGGCGATTTTCGCTTCGAACCAAGCCACATCTGCGGGTTTATTCAAGCGGACGTTAAAGCGGCACTGTGCCAAGTCTGGAACAATATTTGGGGCCACACCGCCGGACAATACCGCAGGGTTAACGGTCAGTCCCGGGCGTTCTCCGCTCAGGGCCGCGAGCGCGCCGATAATTTCGCTGAGCACCACAACAGCATTGCGGCCTTTGCTAAACTCTCTACCCGCATGGGCTGAGCGGCCTCTCACAACAACGGTATAATTACCGCTGCCCTTGCGCGCACCCGCCAAGGTGCCATCCGCTAAGGCCGGCTCGAACGTCAGACCAATTTGTGCTTTTTGGGCGCGCTCTGCCAAAATGGGCGCGGAGCCGATTGACCCTGTTTCTTCGTCAGGAGATAATAATACTTCCCAGCCAAGTGAGCCTGCTGCGTCTGATGCTTCAAATGCCATCAGGGCATACAACATCACTAGAATTCCACCCTTCATGTCAGCGACACCGGGCCCATTTAAAATGTTCGCTTCAAGCCACTTTGGATTTTGGAAAGCATGATCAGGTGGAAAAACCGTATCAAAGTGACCCGTCAATAATATTCTGCGATTTGCACCGGGGTTATTACGGATCAATATGGAGCGCCCAACAGGTATCTCTTCTATATTACCATCAAGGCCAACACGCTCAAGCGGGGTTAGATCGATAAAAGAAATATCCGCTTTCAGAGGAGCGAAAGCATGAACAATTTCTTGCTCCATCAAGGCAAGCCCTTTGATGTTGCCGCTGCCACTATTGATGGCTGACCAGCGCATGACTGTGTCGATCATTACCTTCTCTTGACCCTTTAAAGCCTCTAAGGGTTTTGACAGCCCATGAAAGCTTTCTTTTATCAATTTGAAACCTGTTTCAGACATCCCGCACTCATGTTCTTTTCTACCGTAATATATAACACCTTAGTATCATAAGGCCAGTGAGGAGTGATCAAACCTCAGTTTATCGCATGGGGGAGGCATATCACCGCAGAATTGGCCCGATCAATAAGTTTACTGCTTACTCTATTACGAGTTCCAATGGGTAGAAACCGTGCCAGAAAAGAGCATAGATCATGGAATTAACGACAGAAAAACGAGGATAATATGAAAGCCCTAATAGTAGACGCAGAAGAAATATATAGAGTCTCCCTAAAAGAAATTGTATCGGTCTCTGGTGCCTTCACAAGCATTATTGAAGCCGATAACGAACATGACTTTCTAACCCATACTGCCAAAGAGCGGCAGTTAGATCTCATCATCATCCATCCCAAATCCCTTGGCCAAGGTGGCGATAGTTTTCTCTCCCTAGCTCAGCGACTGTACCCCACTGCCAGCATTATCGCCTTTGAGAACACTCGTGATAGCAGCATGCCCATAAATAGCGATAATCCAAATGTAGTTAAACTTTTGCGCAATGCATCAATTGAAAAAGTTTATCACACCATTCGCCAATTGATGAATATTGACCAGAGCAAATCAAGAGCTGAGGAGGTGGGCGCGCCCAATATCCGTATAGCAATAGATGATGCACAGCCAAAATCTGCCATTACGCTCTGCAGTGACGCTGATTTGGATCGTCTGTCCTTTCGCCAACGACAAATTTTGGAGATGGCCGCTGATGGCTTGCCTAACAAGGAAATTGCTGCGCGCTTAACGATTGCAGAAGGTACCGTGAAGGCGCATATGCATGCGATTTTTAAGGTGCTTGGTGTTTCAAATCGCACCCAAGCTGTTATCCGCTTTGGCGCAGTTGGAAAGCATTCATCCTATACTGTTAATCAGCGTGCAGTTGCAACATCAGCTCTACAGTGAGCCATCGAGCATTTTCATAATGCCGGAGAAATCTACACCGCCGTGCCCCTGATCGTTCATGGTGGTGTAGATATCTTTGGCATGTTCACCGAGCGGTGTATTTGCGCCTGATGTTTCAGACGCTTCCATCGCCAACCTTAAATCTTTCAGCATTAGCGCCGTGGCAAAGCCCGCTTTATAGTCATTATTGGCAGGCGATGTGGGCACGGGTCCGGGCACCGGGCAATAGCTGGTAAGCGACCAGCTTTGGCCAGATGCTGCCGATGTAATATCAAACAATATTTGGTCTTCTAACCCCAATTTTCGACCAAGATTAAAAGCTTCACAGGTACCAATCATTGAAATAGCCAACAGCATATTATTGCAAATTTTTGCCGCCTGACCGTTGCCCGCTTGGCCTGCGTGAACGATCTTTGCCCCCATGGGGTCCAAAATTGGGGCCGCCCGGTCAAAGGCCGTTACTGTACCGCCGACCATGAAAGCAAGCGTGCCCGCTGCTGCCCCCGTTACGCCGCCAGAAACCGGCGCATCAACCATGTCAAACCCGCGCTCAGCCGCCGCAGCCGCCACCTCACGAGCGGATGCCACATCAATGGTTGAGCTATCAATGAAGAGCGTGCCAGCTTTTGCATGTTCAAATACACCACCCTCGCCCAAATATACATTTTTCACAATGGTGCCAGATGGCAGCATGGTCACAACCACATCGGCTTTCACGACCGCATCTTTGATGCTTGGGCAGCCATGACCGCCCGCTTCCATCAGCTTCGCCACAAAGTCTGGGTTTAAGTCCGTTCCAAAAACATCGAAATTTGCTTTCAACAAATTAAAGGCCATGGGAAGCCCCATATTCCCTAGGCCGATAAAGGCGATAGATGTCATGACTAAATCCTCTCAAACTTACAGGTTAAGCTCTGTATCATTGGGTAATGGTTCAAAATATTGTTCAATGTCTGCGGTGGAAACCCCCTCTAAACTGGCTGGCGACCATTTTGGGGAGCGATCTTTATCGACCAAAATCGCCCGCACACCTTCAAAAAAATCATGGCCTTCAACGCAGCGATTGACCATACGAAATTCCATTTTCATATTCTCGCGGAACCCAAGCCCAATACCCCGGTTCAGCTGCGCGTGGGTTAGCTTCAAGGATGTCGGTGAATGGCGCAGCATAATGTCCCGCTGCTTTAGCGCCCAATCAGATTTGTCAATTTCCAAGCTCGTTATGATAGACTCAACGCTGCTTTGCCAAAAATGCTCGTCGATTTGGTCCAACACATTAGCGATAGGGGCATTTTCCGGGTCACGGTGAAATCCATCAAGAATTTTAGCCACAGATGCTTCACCCGAGATATCGGCACCCGCGAGTGCCTCAACAGCGGCCTCAGTTTGATCAGAGGCAATAATATGGGTTGCCATGCCGATAGCATAAAGGTCATCAGCCTTCATGCGCGCACCTGTTAGCGCCAAATACATCCCCACTTCACCGGGCAGTCGCGGCAGAAAATAACCACCGCCGACATCAGGGAACAGGCCAAGCGCCGTTTCTGGCATAGCAAAAAGGGTCTTTTCGCTTGCCACCCAAAAATCACCCGGCACCGAAATACCAACGCCGCCACCCATGGTGATGCCATCAACAAAGCTAATGTAGGGTTTAGGATATTCAGCGATGGTTATATTCATGATATATTCGTCGTGAAAGAAATCACGCCATTCACTGGTTCCCGCCCGCTTGGATTTGGTTACGCTGAGCACATCACCGCCAGCGCAAAAGGCTTTATCGCCTGCGCCGACAATCACTACTGCCTTAACGGATGGATCCTTCGCCCACTCATTCAGGGCTTCTGTAACGGCCACACACATGGCATGGGTCAAGCTGTTCAGGGCAGTTGGACGATTAAGCGTTATCAGGCCGATGCCACCTCGCTGCTCGCATAATACATCCTCAAAATCTGTGTCTATCGTCACGCCGTCAATCCTTCAACAAAGCACGGGCGATAATAACCCGCATAATTTCATTGGTGCCCTCAAGTATCTGGTGGACGCGCAAGTCGCGCAGCAAGCGCTCAATGGGGTAATCTTGCAAATAACCATAACCCCCATGCAGTTGCAGGGCTTGGTCAACGACCTTAAAGCCGATATCGGTGGTAAAGCGCTTGGCCATCGCCGCCGCTGTTGAGGCATCATGAGTGTCGCTACTTACCTTATAAGCGGCGCTATAGAGCATCAACCGCGCAGCTTCCAACTCGGTAGCCATGTCGGCAAGTGTAAACTGGGTTGCTTGAAAGTCTGCGATAGCTTTGCCAAACTGTTTGCGCTCCTTGGTATATTGGATCGCTTCATTCAGTGCTCGCTGCGCCCCGCCAAGTGAGCAAGCGGCAATGTTTAACCGGCCCCCATCGAGGCCTTTCATGGCGATCTTAAAGCCGTCACCCTCGCAGCCGATCAAATTTTCAGCCGGTATACGGCAATCATCAAAATTTAGCGCGGCGGTGGGCTGCGAATGCCAACCCATCTTGCGCTCTTGCGCGCCGTAACTTAGCCCGTCTGTGCCCTTTTCGACGACAAAACAGCTGATGCCCCGCGCCCCATCGTTGCTGGTGCGGGCCATAACCACATATATGTCAGACGTGCCACCACCGGATATAAAAGCTTTATTGCCGTTTAAAATATAACTATCCCCGTCACGCACAGCGCTCATTTTCAGCGCCGCCGCATCAGAGCCCGCCTCCGGTTCAGTTAGGCAATAGCTTGCCATTGTTTCCAGCGATGCCAGAGACGGCATCCATTTGCTGCGTTGGGCTTCATCCCCAAAAGCATCAATCATCCAACTCGCCATATTATGGATCGATATCATCGCCGCCGTAGACGGGCATCCCATGCTTAACTGCTCGAATATCAGCACCGACTCTACTCGCCTTAAGCCAACGCCGCCCATGTCTTCACCCACATAAATACCACCAAAGCCAAGAGCCCCTGCCATGCGAGCCACATCAGCGGGCCAATATTTCTCCGCGTCCCATTTTTCGGCGTTAGGGGAAATATGGTCACTCGTGAAAGCAGCTGCCATATTCTGAATAGCGCTTTGATCTTCGGTAAGTTCAAAATTCATATCGGACCCCTGATTACCTAAATTTATCTACGAGCTTAAGCCTACTTCTTAGCATAAGATTTACCTGAAAGATTATGGTAAAACCAGATATTTCCTGTCCCAACCCCTATGCTTTTATACACAGCAGAGATACCCACGAGTATGAGGTAATGCTCTGTCTACAACCGCAGAAAAGATCTTTCTCTGATTGCTCCGGCGTTTCTACACCACTATAGAGTTAAATGCATATCGAACTTTCTCTCATCGAGGTGCGGCTTTTTACACAAAAATGCTCAGTAAAGCTCATTTGGCCATAAAAGCTTATTTGAATTGACGATACCCCTATATGAGCTCCACTATGCCTGCACATAAAATATTGGGAGGGACACAGATGAAACAAATTATAACAGCAATTCTGATTAGTCTATTCGCCGTGATCGGCGTGAGTGCCGACAATCCAGACAAAAAATCGAAAAAAGATACATTCACCCTTGATAAGCCAGCCCACTTTGAGACCCAGCATTCAGGCAGCTTTAATGGTACAAAAATATCCTACAAAGCCATCGCAGGCGATACCTTCATCCGCGACGAAAATGGCAATCCAACAGCGACTTTTTTCTCGACCGCTTATATTAAAGACGGCGTTAAGGATAGCAGCACAAGACCTGTCACCTTCATCTTTAACGGCGGCCCCGGCAGTGCCAGCATGTGGCTGCATATGGGGGTTTTTGGCCCGCGCCGGGTGGACATTCCAAGCGACCCAGCGGATGATGGCTCCCCGCCATACAAAGTTGAAAATAATATCGACACGCTGCTCGACGTTAGTGACTTGGTTTTCATTGACCCCATGGGCACGGGTCTAACCCGCCCCCTAAATGGCGCTGACCCCAAGAAACATTGGGGTGTGATGGAAGACGGCAAGTCAGTCGCAACCTTCATTCGTACATGGGTGGACAATAACGAGCGCTGGAACAGCCCCAAATTTATCGCCGGGGAAAGCTATGGCACGGTGCGCTCAGCAGTTGTCAGTGATATTCTCACCAACCAAATGGGCATGGGGCTTAATGGCATCATCCTTATTTCAGCGGTTTTAGACTACCAGAACAGCCGCATCCAAGAAGGCAGCCTGATGTCTTATGTTTCCTTCCTGCCCAGCTTTGCTGCCACCGCATGGTACCATGATGCTTTGCCAAACAAGCCTGAGAATTTAGAAGTGTTTTTGGATGAAGTGCGCGACTTTGCCCGCACTGAATATTTGAATGTTTTGGTCAAAGGCAACCGAGCGACATTGGCTGAAAACTCAGCCATTACCGACAAGCTACATGGCTATACGGGTTTGAAGAAAAGCTTCCTGAAGGCGTCCAATAACCGCATTCATGTGTTTCGCTTTTTCAAAGAACTTTTGCGCGACAAAGGCTTGGTCGTTGGCCGCATTGACAGCCGCTATACGGGCACCGAGCGTGAAGCTGCAGGTGAAGTTTTCAAAGGCGATCCATTTTTTGCCGCTGTCGGCAATGCTTACACCACCGGCATGAACGAGCATTTGCGCAAATTCTTGGGCGTGAAGCTTGAAAAGCGCCGCTATAACAGCAATGCCCGCGCCATGAAGGGTTGGGACTGGAATTGGCTGATGACCAAAAAGCCGCAGAATGGTGGCCGCTTCATCAATGTCATTCCGATACTCGGCAAAGCCATGCGCAATAACCCCGATATGCATGTGCTGGTCACCAGCGGCTATTATGATTTCGCGACGCCTTTCTTCGGCGCTGAAAATGCTCTGGCGGAAGAAGATATCGTCAAAGATCAACTTCATTTCACTTATTATGAAGCCGGTCACATGATGTATCTGCATGATGCATCACGGGCTAAGTTCCTCGATGACATCAGGGCTTTCATGCAAGACAGGCTTCGGTAAGAAAACAAATGGCCTATAGATGGACCTGCACCCACAGACATAACCATGAGGATCACACCATGAAACGCATTATAACTTTCACAGCCTTAGCAATTTTTGGCCTGAGTAGCATATCCATGGCCCAACAAGGGGCTACGATGCCCTTGAAGCGCGTGAAAATAGCAAAAGATATTAACGCCAGCTTGGTTTGCTACCAAGAAGGCAAGGTCATCCTTGAGATAAGCGATCTTTCTTCCCTAAATCCTGATAGCAATCGAGGCATATTCACTATCCAAGTCCATACGCATAAAGGTGCCCGACATACCCTCTTCATCGGGGCAAATACTAGCTGCCATATCACTGAAACCAAGAAGAAGTAGAGCTGCCCGCCCTTATTTGGGTGCCATGCGGATAGCGCCGTCTAGACGGATGGTTTCGCCGTTGATATAAGCATTTTCAACTATATGCGCCGCGAGTGAGCCATATTCTTTTGGGTCACCAAGCCGCGCGGGGTTCGGCACACTTTTCGACAGCGCTGCCACAGCGTCTTCCGGCAAGCCTTGGAACAGAGGCGTTTGAAACAGTCCCGGCGCGATGGTGTTAACCCGGATGCCATCCCGGGCAAGGTCGCGGGCGATAGGCAAGGTCATGCCAACTACACCGCCCTTAGAGGCTGAATAAGCCGCTTGGCCAATTTGTCCGTCATAAGCGGCAACAGAGGCTGTGTTAATGATAACGCCGCCTTCTTCGCTGCCATCCAAGCGCCCTGCCGCGCACATGCGCTCCGCTGCAATGCGGATGCAATTAAAAGTACCGCCAAGATTGATATTGATAACTTTTTGGAACAGCTCAAGCGTATGGGCACCGTCGCGGCCAACGGTTTTCACCGCTACGGCAATGCCGGCGCAGTTAACCAGAACCCGGGTGGTGCCATGAGCCGCTTCTGCGGCATCGAAGCCTGCGATAACGTCTGCTTCATCAGCCACATTAACCCGGCAGAAAAGTCCCCCAATAGCGGCGGCATGGGACGCACCCAATTCTTCGTTCAGATCAAAGATCGTAACCTTCGCCCCTAACAAGGCCAGCTTTGCCGCAGTAGCGCCGCCAAGGCCCGATGCACCGCCCGTAACAACAACTCCAAGGTCCTTCACGTCCATAACAATATCCTTTAAATCTTTGATTAAACAAGGGCACAGGCGGGCTTAATTGCCCACACTTAAGCCCAAAAAATATCTATTTTTACTATATTAAATTAAACGGTCCAAGTCTGGCCCCGGTGCATAATGTCCTTAAGCGTCACACCACTGTTCGCCACAGCCGCAACTTGGTCATTAACGGCAATATCATAGCTAACATCAGCCGGGTTATCATAAAGAACGCCCATGGCCACCGGCATGCCGTCGCCAAATCCAACTTCACAGATCATCCGCGCCATCATCAGATTGCCGCTGTCATGGACCAAAATATCAGCCTCTGTAACCCCATTCTCGCCGATAGTGACGGCTTCCAAATGCATGGTCTTAGGGTTAAAGATGATGCCTTTATCACCCTCTTTGCCATAAATCATCGGCGCGCCGTGCTCGAGCAGCAATTGGCGGTCCTTCACGACAGATTTCTCCGTCAGGTCCGACCATGCATCATCATTATAAACTAGACAATTTTGCAAAATTTCAACGAAGGCCGCGCCTTTGAAGTTTTTCGCCGCAGCAAAAACGCCCGGCATATGCTTCTGTGCCGTATCAACGGTGCGGGCTACAAAGCGAGCACCGGAACCAAGGGCAAAGCTGATGGGGTTCAAGGCTGGATCAATCGACCCCATCGGCGTTGACGGCGTTTTCATGCCCGGCTCGGACGTTGGGCTATATTGGCCCTTAGTTAGGCCGTAAATTTTATTATTAAATAGCAAGATATTGATATCAACATTGCGCCGCAGCACATGCAGCATATGATTGCCGCCGATGGACAGGCCATCCCCGTCGCCCGTTATCATCCAAACGTCTAGCTCAGGGTTGGTAATTTTAAGCCCCGTTGCCACGGCAGGCGCGCGGCCATGAATGGTGTGGAAACCATAAGTGTCCATATAATATGGGAAGCGTGACGAGCAGCCAATGCCCGAAACGAAAACGGTGTTTTCCTTTGTCGCGCCAAGTTCCGGCAGGGTCCGCTGCATGCATTTCAAAATCGCATAATCACCGCAGCCTGGGCACCAACGCACCTCTTGGTCACTGGTAAAGTCTTTGATGGTTAGTTTCTTTTCTGGGATAATTTCATTCATGTCCTGTCCCCTCAAGCTGCAGCTTCAGCGCCAGCGCGGGCGCGAATAACGTCAAGAATTTCTTCAATTTTAAACGGCATACCGGAAACCTTATTCAGTGGTTCAGCATCGACCAGATAAACATCGCGCAGCACGGTTTTTAGCTGCCCCTTGTTCATTTCTGGCACCACAATATGTTTAAAACCACCCAGCATCGCGCCTAAGTTCGCTGGGAACGGGAACAGATGGCGGATCTGCACATGCGCCACATCAATGCCTTCGCTGCGGGCAATTTTCACCGCCTCCGATATCGGCCCAAAGGTTGAACCCCAACCGACGACCGCCAAGGGGCTGTTTGCTGTGCCCTGCTCTATAATTTGGTCAGCGATATCATCTGCTATGCCGCTAATTTTATCGGCGCGCACATCGGTCATCTTCTGGTGGTTATCGGCGTCATAACTAATATGGCCAGTGTCATAATCTTTCTCGATACCGCCAATGCGGTGTTCACAGCCCTTCGTGCCCGGTATCGCCCAATTACGCGCTAATGTCTTGGCATCACGCGCATAGGGGTTGAAGCCTTCTTCGTCTGGCCCTGCTTTAAAGTTAACTTTGAAATCTGCGTAGCTATCCAGATCAGGTAATTTCCACGGCTCAGCGGCATTGCCAATGAAGCCATCGGTGAGCAGCATGACCGGGGTCATATATTTAACTGCCAAACGGCAAGCTTCAATCGCGGTATCAAAACAGTCCGCTGGAGAGCGCGTTGCCAGCACTGGCATCGGTGCATCACCATTGCGGCCATAAATGGCTTGGTACAGATCTGACTGCTCGGTTTTTGTCGGCAGGCCAGTGGAAGGACCACCGCGCTGGCTGTTGACAATAACCAGCGGTAATTCGGTCGATATGGCAAGGCCCATGGCCTCCCCCTTCAGCGCGATGCCGGGGCCACTTGAGCTGGTAATACCAAGTGCACCGCCGTAAGCCGCACCAAGGGCCGCGCAAACCGCCGCAATTTCGTCTTCGGCTTGGAAGGTGATAACACCCAGTTCTTTAAGGCTGGAAAGCGTATGCAATATAGGCGACGCTGGTGTAATGGGGTAGGAACCAAGCATAATTTTCAGCCCCGCGAGCTCGCCGCCCTTAACAAGGCCCCAACTTATAGCTTGTGCGCCTGTAACAGTACGGTACAAGCCACTTTCCACCGGGGCGGCGCCAATTTGGTAGCGCTTGACCGAAGAGCTAAGTTCTGCTGTTTCGCCGAACGCATGGCCTGCGTTAAGCGCTGCCACATTGGCTGCCGCAATATTGGGTAGCTTGGCGAATTTATTTTCCAGCCAGTCCGCGATAGGTTTACGGCTGCGGCTAAACATCCAAAGCATCAGGCCGAGCGTCCACATATTCTTGGACCGCAGACCATCTTTATTGGACAGGCCAAATGGCTTCACAGCCTCTTGGGTCATGCGGGAAATATCAAGTTCAATGACCTGAAAATCTTCAAGGCCATCGCCTTCCAGTGGGTTACTCTCATAGCCAGCTTTGGCAAGGTTCCGTTTGGTGAAAGTGCCTGTATCCACAACCAGCGTGCCGCCCTTGCGGAGAAAATCTATATTCACTTTTAATGCCGCTGGGTTCATCGCCACCAAAACATCCGGCTGGTCGCCCACTGTTTTAATCGCCCGAGCGCCAAAATTAATCTGAAAAGCGGATACGCCGAAGGTGGTGCCAACGGGCGCGCGGATTTCAGCAGGAAAGTCAGGGAAGGTCGAAAGGTCACTGCCCGCAAGTGCAGTTGAGCTGGTAAACTGAGAACCCGTAAGCTGCATACCATCGCCGCTATCCCCGGCGAAGCGTACAACAGCTGATTCTAGAATTTGCGTATCTGACATTCAATCAATCCTTATGTCCAAAACTCATTTGGAACTTTTATAGCGTCCAACTTGCCCCATTGCCAGTCAAGTCGATAAATTCGAACTTTATTTGGCGCTATGCCGCATGGATAACAAGCAGTTTTTTCTTATGCCATACATCAAGAATTTTCAACATAACCATTTTGTGAATTTCATCAGCTCAGTTTACTTACTGAAATTTAAAAATTAACTTTGCCGTGAATTAAGGCGTCAATATCGTTTGAATCTATACATAAATATGCTTGTTCTGGTCCATCACCATGTCCGTCTGACCAAGGGCGCATACCATCATGAGAAACCCAAAGAATCATTTTAGTCAGATCCCATTCTTCCTCACCAACGAGAACCGCATTTAGTATCCTATCTGGAAATTTGGCATTAAAAGATAGAAAAATACCGAGTAAAAGATGGATAGATGAAACAAATGTCTCATCAAGCTTACCAAGAACGTCAACACGGTTTGCATTGGCCTCTCGCGCTACCATATCACCTTCCGGTTTATAGTTTTTATCGAAGCAAGTGAGAAAAGATATTGATGATGCCCCTTCCCACATATTTTCACGCATAATGTAAATACCATTCTCCAACAAATCGAACTCATGGCCATCTTTCGCTACGCCAGGCTTCAGTGGAAAATCTTGCTCCTTAAAATGTTTATTCCAATAACGAGTAAATATACGATTACATTTCATGACTATCCTCCTGACAACATTCTTAAGCCTTTATCAATCGCCTTTTGAAAATTTGGATCTTTAGTTAAGGCGCGCAATTAAACTTGATGATTTTCTTTTGCTAGATAAATTTCTAAGAATCTTTAGCTTTATGTCGCGTATTATCCCAACTCCAACTTATATACATCCATTTTTGAAATTTTATCTGGCCAAGGATCAGTATAAGTATAACCTTCAATTGATTCCAGGTAGCCATTTTTAACGTAAAATAAATATCCAGAATCAATCGTGGAATTTAACATAGCCCCCACTTCACCGCCTATATGAGTTTCGTGACATTTTCCAACTTTTAAATTGGCGTTTTCGGCAAGTTCGGTAATAAATCCAACACCACTATACCACCTATCAATCGCTCTTATGCCATCAAAAACTCTAGCTTCGTTATTCAAATCTACCCCAATATTTTTTAAATGTTGAAGCAAAACAGCTTTTTCAATTTCATTAATTTTCATGGCACTCCTTTTGGTGCAAATGCAGTAGACACATTTACTATGTCATCGCTATTCAGTATCCAACAAGTCAAGCCTAACCCCATTATGGATAATGAACCTACTTGAATTACTCTTTATCCCTAGAGTTCCAAGTGTTTAATATAGAGTGAAATGGGAAATTTTTATCACTCTAATTTTTGAAGGACAAAATCCAAGCCTTGAACTGGAATTACATAGCCCACGCCACAATCAATAAAGACAGAATCGAATGGGGTCTCCCCATAATACCAGCCTTCCTTATAGGCAACAAACTTGTCAAAAATTAATGGCACATGGCTGGGTACAGGTTTATTTGTCAGCAAATCTATTGGGATTTTTTTAGCTAACACTTTACAAATCACACAATGGGTAGCGTCTGCTGTAGGCGACCAAACCCTTGAGCTGGAGCCATTACAATCCGCACCTTCCCCATAGACTCGGAGAAAGACTTGTGCCTCTGGAGGCAGACTACATTCTACTATCATTTCCCAATTGGATTGCAGCCAGTCATCTAAGTATGAATCAGTTTTAGCGAAACTCGCGATTTTAGTGATATCTGCCCATGCGGCTGTAATAACTGCTCGATAACAGTTGATTGCATTAGTAACGTTATTTTTCACCTACTTTTCCTCAATCTTATCTTCGGCGCGCTTTAATATTTCTCTCTCCAGATCAGTTGGTTCCCGTTTCTTACCTTTTGTACCAGGTATAGGGTCCTCAAACTTCTTAGGCGTTTTACTTCCCTCTGGAGCCTTTGGATGTTCATTCGGTACTTTTTCTTTTACTCTTTCATTAGTTATATCAGTTACAGTGCCATCCTAGTGTTCAATTTCTACGCCTTTTTCCATCGGACCGGTATTCGTCATAAGATTATTTGCCACATAAGTATACAGATTTGACGTCGCTGAGCTAACCGTCTGTTTTGCATTTTCTGATCTGATGTGCTAATTGGGGCGGCTTGGAGGTCGAGGATTATCAATCGCTTGGGGATGTGGGGAACAGGGTCCACGACTGGACCACGTAAGCTGAGTGATGTTACGGCTGAAAACACGTAAACTGGAGGTCGGCGCGGTAGTAATATAGCCCTGCGTGTCCTCCGCTACGCCCCATTCAGATTCGCAAACAGCGTCATAGCGCCGCGTGGTATATTAAACGGTGCTTGCGCTTAGTCTACTGCCGTGAAGAACGGATAGTCGCCTTCGCTAGCTGCATCCTGTATGCCGTCATGGGCATCAGTGAGATAGAATAAAATGTGAAAACAACCAAAAGCCCATACTGAATGAAAGCTTGTGCTTGGTATTCGGTAGTATCCGTCTATAAAGTGTAGTGGCAATAGCTACTTAAGGCAGAGTTAAAATAAAAGCGGGGTTAAATGGTTTCATCTAAGGAAGAAAAGCATCATATGCCATCTACAACAACCCTGATTTTAGCCGGTGGCAAGTCCCGCCGCATGGGAAGCCGAGACAAAAGTTTTATAAAGTGGCAGGGACAACCACTAATTCTTCAAACGCTAGAATTCGCCCGCGCTCAAACCGAAGTAATTTTCATCAGTAGCAATCGCCCCGCAGATATTTATGACGCTCTTGGCGCAGATGCTATTTTACCGGACCCTGAAGGCTTGGATCATGCGGGACCGCTCGCGGGCATTCTTGCTGGGCTGGAATATGGCGCGACTGATTGGCTATTTACCCTGCCTGTTGATACCCCCGACTTACCAGCTGATTTACTGCCTGCCCTAATGCGGTCTGTTGAAGTGAATAATGCCGCAATTGCTGTCGCTTCCTTCTGTGGCAATTGCCAGCAGGTTATTGGCCTTTGGCACCGCTCGATTGCGCCATTGCTGCGGGATTATCTCGAAAATGGCGAGCGACGGGTTATGCCCTTCATCCGCAATAACTGCGCTGACATCGTTGAATTTGACCATAGGGCGAAAAATATGAACCGCCCTGAAGATTTCGAATAAGCATATTTCGAATAAACACATATATTGCAATATATTAGGCATGCCCCTAGGGTTCAGAAAATAAAGCCACTGGAACAGAAAATATATGGACGGCATCGACCTCGTAATCATAGAACTTCAGCCCGGCACCCAAACGGTTTTGGCCATCACTCTTGCTATCATGATGTTAGGGGTCGCGCTTGGGCTTAAGCCAGAGCATTTTGCCTTTATTCGCACATCTCCGCTGCGCGTGGTCAAAGGGGCGCTTACCCAAATGATTGGTCTGCCGCTGCTGACCCTTGGCTTTATATATGTATGGGATATGCCAGCAAGTGTGGCGTTAGGCATGATTATCGTCGCCTGCTGCCCCGGCGGCAATGTTTCGAACGTGCTGACCAAAGTTAGTGGAGGCAACACAGCCTATTCCGTGTCTCTAACCACAGTTTCCAGCGTTTTGGCCCCGCTTTATACGCCTTTTGCCATATTATTTTGGTCCAGTATTTATGCCCCAACCAACGCCCTAATAGACTCGATTGACTTGAATGCTGGAATGTTTTTACTGCAAACCAGCTTGATATTGCTATTGCCGCTTATTACCGGCATGCTAACCGCCCAATATTATCCAAAGTTAGCAGCTAAATTAAACATTTGGCTAACTCGTTTTTCCGTCTTCATTATCTTTTTACTCATTGTGGTTGGCTTAAGCACTAATTGGCATTTAATTATCCTATATGGTGCTATAATTCTACCTATCGTAATATTGCATAATAGCGCATCTTTTCTGCTTGGCTGGGGAGCCGGTGTAACATTGCTCGATGACAAATTATCAGCGAGAGCTTTAACCTTTGAAGTTGGCATTCAAAATAGCGGCTTGGGGCTGGTGATTTTACTCAGCCAATTTGAAGGGCTTGGCGGCGCCGCGCTGATCATTAGCACATGGGGTATCTGGCATTTTGTCGGCGGCTTCACAGCCATTGGCCTTTACAACTGGTCAGACCGTAAAACCGCCTAAGTCATATTACCGCGCCCGTTTAAGCCAAGCTGCCCAGCATTTCTTTGGTATAGTTATTCAGGCTATCCATTTCGCCCGCTTGCACTTTGTTTGCCCAATCTGGGTTGGCTATAAGCGCGCGCCCTACGGCGACAAGGTCAAACTCACCAGCGTTTAAGCGCTCATAAAGTCCGTCCAGGCTAGCAGTTTTGCCTTCGCCCATCTCGTTTGAGCCTTCGACGATGAAATCATCATCCAACCCTACGCTGCCAACTGTCATGGTTGGTACGCCTGTTAGCTTTTTCGCCCAGCCAGCAAGGTTTAAATTACTGCCTTCAAATTCTGGCTGCCAAAAACGCCGCGTACTGCAATGCAGAATATCAGTTCCTGCATCAATGATCGGGCCAAGGAAAGCTTCCATTTCATCAGGGTTCGTCACCAGTTGCGCGACATAGTCTTGTTGTTTCCACTGTGACCAACGGAAGCAAATAGGGAAATCAGCGCCAACAGCCGCGCGAACAGCCTTGATGACCTCTAAGCCAAACCGCGACCGGCCTGCAAGGTCCCCACCCCATTTGTCAGAACGGACATTGGTGCCATCCCAGAAAAATTGATCAATTAAATAGCCATGAGCCCCGTGGATTTCCACGCCGTCAAAGCCGCATGCTTTTGCGTCTGATGCTGCCTTGGCATAAGCCGCGATACAGTCAGCGATATCTTCTTCCGTCATCACATGGCCGGTTACTTTACCCGCTTTTGCCATGCCAGAGGGGCCATAGCCCGGCACTGATGGGTCAGGCTCGACGCCCGGACGGCGAATGGCACCGACATGCCAAATTTGGGGGAATATCTTTCCGCCCTCACCGTGAACAGCTTCCACAACCTGTTTCCAGCCTTTAAGCGCATCATCACCCGCAATCGCTGGCACATTCGGGTACCCATTGGCTGCAGGGTGGCCAATATAGGTTCCCTCGGTAATGATTAGCCCCACACCACCCGCCGCACGACGCCGATAATATTCGACATTTTTCGGTCCCGGTGCATTGCCGGGGGACATCATCCGGGTCATTGGTGCCATAACAACACGGTTAGACAGGTCGATGCCACCACCGCTAAAAGGGGTGAACAAGGGATTATTGGTCATGAAAGTCATCTCCGAAAATTAAGAACAAAACATAAAATATCTTTATAAAACATAGCCGTAAATGGAAATAAAGGCGAAGCCAGAGGCCACAACTACCATTACATGCCAAATCGCGTGGGTATATTTAATCGATTTAGCGGCATAAATAAAGGCCCCAATGGTGTAACAAATGCCAGAAGCTGCCAACCAAAAGAAGCCAGCGCCGGGCAGCAATTCATATAACCATTTCATCACAACCACCCCGCCCCAGCCCATGGCAAGATAAATACTCAGCGATAACCATTTAAACTGATGCTGTTTGTCCACCAAAAACATAACAATTTTAAAGGCAACACCAAAAGCAGCCACCGACCACATAGATATCAGCAGCATCATACCAACATCAGGGGCCAAAATAAGCAGGGCATAGGGCGAATAGGACCCAGCAATCATCAAGTAAATTGCTGCGTGATCGAGCATCTTTAAAAAAGGCTGAAAAGGGGACTTGTATGCAGCATGATAGAGGGTGCTGGTCATAAACATCAATATCATGCCAAACCCGAACAAACCCGCAGCAAGCAGTGCATCCGGGTGGCTTGACCCAGCGGCTTTTGCGCCCAATAACACTAACGCAACGATACTGAACAGCACCCCGGCACCGTGGCTAAGCACATGCAGTATTTCTTCACCAATGCTATACTCTCGAACGACTTTCGCTGACATAGTGAGACCTTTACCCTTTAAGGTTTTGAATATATTCAATCATGGTTGTTTCTGCCAACGTGATTAAATTCAAACTTTATTTACAAAATTTGATTTGACCCACTAAAGCTTTTCGCGGTTGAATATGCATCAAGAATATTTGATTGGGAACAAAATATGAAAAATGCTGTAAAATACTTATCAATCTCATTACTTATTTTGCTAGGCTTATCTGCTTGTGGTGGTGGCAGTTCAGTGTCAAATATTTCACCTAATGCTAACGTAACACCACCCCCTCCTCCACCACCTCCTCCTGTAGATCCTGATATTTTTAGAACAGCAGAATTCAATGCCAACTGGGCCTTGGAAGCTATTAATGCTGCAGAAGCCTATGCCAAAGGCTTCACCGGAGAGGGCGTAACCATTGGCTTTGTTGACTTTAACTTTGATTTAGCTACTTCTGAGCTGAATGTGGACGCCCGAAGCCTTGGGGCTGATGCAGATATAGTTGCTATTTATGAAGCGCAAATCGGTGAGGAAGCTTCTTCTAGCCCCCATGGTCATGCGGTTGCAGTAACAGCTGCTGGCATCAAAAATGATATTGATACACACGGCGTTGCTTTTGATTCTAATGTGTTATTAGTAGACTTCTTTTCAGGCGTAAACAGCCGGACGATAATCCAAAACAATGTCACAAATACACTATCTGACCCTTGGACATGGCTGGTCAACAATGGTGCAAGAATAGTAAATAAATCTCTCGGGTTTGATGAAGATGATTTCATTTCCAACCCACCGCAGGTTTCGCAAAGATTCATTGTAGACTTCGACACTAATGTCGTTTTCGCCGGAGGACTTCTTGTAACATCCGGTGGAAATAATAGTGACAATGAGCCATCCCTGTCTAATCTTGAAGCACTGCAAAGGTTACGCAATGCTGGTTTTCTTAACTCTGGTCCCGGCGCGATGATTATGGTTGGGGCCGTTGACAAGAACAATGTGATCGCAGATTTCTCTGACCATGCCGGATCCGGCGATAGTAGAAATCATTTTATGGTGGCACCGGGTGTTGATGTCATATTTCCTTACTCAAATGAAAATGGGCCGGGCTTGTTCGTAGGAAGTGGCACCAGTTTTGCGGCACCTCTTGTTTCTGGTGCAGCTGCCGTATTAATGGAGCGCTGGCCATCCCTGACAGCAAGAGACATTAGAAATATCCTTTTTGAGACAGCAACTGACTTAGGCGAGGCGGGGGTTGATGCAGTTTATGGTCATGGGCTTCTAAACTTGAATGCGGCATTGTCCCCATCAGGCAATACTACTGTTGCGGTTAGAACGGTTGGGAATAGCTTAAATGTTTCTCCTTTAAGCCTAGCCATTGTCTCTGGCGGCGCTATGGGAGATGCCATCAGGTTAAGCGATGCGCTTTCAAACACTATGATAACCGATAAGTTTAAGCGTGACTTTGCTGTTGATTTATCATCAGCCATAACTTTCCAAAATAACCACATTGTGGTCGGAAATAAACTCTCTGCCCGGCAAAATTGGCAGAGCCAAAACCTAATTCAAAGCCGAAACCTCACGGTACAATTCGGATTTTCCTATGACCAACACCGCCGTGCAATTCTACCTTTTTTATCTCAGGCTGAACAAAATTTAGAACCATCACCCAATTATTCATTTGAACTTGCTGGATCAAAAGGAAACCTAGAATGGCGGTTAGGTCGTGGCAGCAGTTTAAGTGCATCCATGAAAAATACTTTTGACACAGCTGGATCAAACCGCGATTGGTCATTAACAGACCATAATTCCATAATGCCAGAAGCCCAGAACAATAACTTTATCATTATTGGCACACCTATAGGTAAAAATGACCAAATCTCATTTGGAATAGCATATGGCCAAGATGATAGTGACCAACTCAACACCCAAATAGCGGTGACAGCAGAGAGATCCACATTAACCTCATCCCTTCGCTATGATAGATATAGTGATAATTTCGATTTAAATGTATCAGTGGGTTTAATGCAGGAAAAAGGTAGTCTGCTTGGCACCAAAACCAATGGTGCCATTTCTTTTGGTGAGGCTGCTTACAGTGAGTGGTTGTCGTTAGGTGTTACATGGCACAGTACAGCCAAGATGCAGATCAGCGCTAATGTTATGGGCGTGACAAGTCAATCTCAGCATAACAGCACAGGCCTAATTGAGGATGTATCAGGCTTGTTCAGTAGCCGCATTTCCTTTGACATATCTTATCAGGGCTTATTCCATCAAACTGATCAGATGTATTTTTCTATATTTCAACCACTTCGAATTGAACAAGGTTATGCGACCTTGGTGAATGGTGCGGGCTTAAACCCTGTAACCGGTGAAATTCTATTTCAAGCACAGAAAGTATCTCTGGCACCCTCTGGCCGTGAGAAAGCCATAGAGGCTGGTTACTCTCGGCAGTTTGCAGGTTGGACAGCAGAAGCGCGCGTTGCCTATAGATTCCAAGCGGGACATATCATCAATCAAAATGATCTGGCATCACTGTTATACTTATCTAGGCGATTCTAAGCATCATGAGAATATTTTTGCCGCAATTTCTTCCACCACGGCGGCGTATAAGATTTTGCCACATTTGCTGAGTAGCGGGTGAAAGGCAAAATCCATGGCACCCAACGGAAAATACCATTGCGGTCAATCCATTCAGCGTAAGCCACATATTCAGGGTAGTGCGACAAATGCCGCTCTTCGGTTTTGGCCCGCATATAATAAATGAAATTAACCCCTAGAAGCATCAAACAATTACGCAGAACCGATGCCCCATCAACATTGGTAATGAACGGGATAGAGATGAGCCACCAACTGATATTTTTAGACACATAAGCTGGATGCTTGGTTAGCCGGTAAACGCCTGTCGTGGTTAAGCCACGATATGTCATGTTGGAAAAACGATACCCCAAACTGACCGTAGCCAGCACATAAACGACGATGCAAACAACAATCGCCAATCCCCAAGAAACGTAAAGATAAGGAGTGTCCTTCAGCCACATCCCCCAATAACCACCATCATCATAGGTAAAATAGCTCCGCATGAAAACCCCGGTCCAAAGGGGTGGATAGCACATTATGCATACGACCCACCCCAGAAGGGATGGCTCACTGGAGCGAATGTCAGCGTCAAAAAGTTTCAACGTTAAAACATAGCCAACTGCTGCGAAAACAACATCCATGGTATAAAGCACGATGAAGAGCAAATCATATATTTGATTGAACTCCTCGGGAACAGAAGCATTCTCTTTGGCTAAAAACAGGCCAATATCATCTAGGAGAAAAATGGCCATTAAAGCCATGAAAAAACCTTTGATGATCCATGAGCGGCCATGTTCAGCCAAGGTTACTTTACAAATTTTTTCGCGCGCATCTGTTGACCAAATGGAAAGAACCAAAAGGCCCATATGCCAATAGCCATCTTCTGGGTTCTTCATGCGGCGGTCTGTATAGGCCACATAAAAAGGGGCCACGATTAAACATAAAGGAACCACTATCCACAGCATTTGCCAAAAGCGATCATACCAAGAGCCATATTCGGGCAAAAGCCAATAGACAAAGCCAAGGGCTGAATAGGTAGCGATCAAACCAATCATCTTTATGAATATGCGGTGACTGCGTATGCCGCCATTTTGCTCCGATGGCTCAAGGCGTTTTTTCTTGGCGACAACCTTGATGATGTCATACGCCAGCATAGGAACAGCACAAACCAACATGAGCGCAAATGTGATCCAAACCGGCGCACTAATATTTACATTTAAGAAAGCGGACAAATCTTCCGCACGCATTTGTAGGGCTGTGGCATTTTTAACAATAAAATATAATACGCCCAGAAACAACAATCCACCCAACATGTTAGGCCAAAATGGTATTTCAGATTTTGGACATTTATCGTCCTTTACATGCATCCACCGCACCCCTATTCATTACATTCACCCATTAATCAATGTGGACTATAGCTGAATTTCCAGCGATACCAACTATCTTGATTATTGAGGCCTTCTCCAAACACTTATCAACAGGATAGCCATAATGCTGTATAGAGCTCAAATTATTTGTCATCGCAAATTTCAGTGTTATGCTCCAACCCAACTGACGGTCAGATGCTTTACAAAGCTCGAATGTTAAAACGCAGCACAGCATGCAATTACAGAAAGACAGACCCATGATTGGATATATCACCTTAGGTACCAACAATTTTGATAAGGCTGCGGCTTTTTATGATGCCTTGCTCGCTGAGCTTGGCGCAGGGCGCATGATGGAAGGTGATGATTTCATCGCTTGGACGCCCGCACCTGGGCAAGCGGCTTTGTCTATCATCAAACCTCATGACAAAAAACCTGCAACAAGTGGTAATGGCACTATGGTTGCGCTGGCCGCTAGCTCGCCTGAAATGGTTGACAAAATATATGCCAAAGCCATTGAATTGGGTGCCACCTGTGAAGGGGCTGCTGGCCCACGCGGTGATACATTCTACGCTGGATATTTCCGTGACGTTGACGGAAATAAGCTCAATGTTTTTTGCATGACCCAACCCTCATAAAAAAATCGAAACCGATTGGACACATATGTGTCTGATCGGTGTTTCATCGCACAAACCCTTATTCCCGGCAAACTATTAGCGACGGAGACATCCATGACCCGCAGTCTATTTTTAGCACCAAAAATATTTACGGCAAGCTTAGTGATATTTTTAATTTCGGCCTGTAGTAAAAATATAAATGCATCGCATATGCCCACGCCAGAAAGCTTGGATAGGCCGGAACAAAGCTTATTAACGCTCGACCGTATCTATAATAGTAGTGAATTTCGTGGTGAACGCTTCCGTTCAACCCGTTGGCTAAAGGATGGCAGTGGCTATACCCTTACGGAGAAGTCAGCCTTGGTTGAAGGTGGGCGCGATGTGGTGCGCTATAACCCTAAAACGGGTGAAAAAGATATCCTGATCGACGCCGCAGACCTTATCCCTGTGGGTAAGGATAAGCCAATTTCGGTCAGCAGTTTTGCGTGGTCTGACGATGGTAGCAAAGCCTTGATTTATACGAATAGCAAACGCGTTTGGCGACGCAACACCCAAGGTGATTACTGGATATTAGACATTGAAAATAAAGTTTTCCGCCAACTTGGAGAAGGCTTTCCAGCCTCATCCCTTATGTTCGCAAAATTTTCCCCTGATGGAACGCGGGTTGCTTACGTTCAAAAAACAGGACGTAAAATTCATGATATTTACGTTGAAAATATAGACAGCGGTGAAAAAACCCGCCTGACCAATGATGGCTCAGAGCTTATCATCAATGGTACGTTTGATTGGGTTTACGAGGAAGAATTTGGCCTGCGTGATGGTTTCCGTTGGTCACCGGACGGCACTAAAATCGCCTATTGGCAACTAGACACTTCAGGTGTTCGCGATTTTACTTTGATGAATAATACCGACAGTCTGTACCCGAAAGTCACCACCTTCAGCTATCCCAAAGTGGGTGAAACCAACCCTGCCGCCCGCCTCGGCGTTGTCGCAGCAACTGGCGGCAATACAGAATGGATGAATATTGAAGGGGACCCACGCAATAACTATATCGCCTGGATGGATTGGGCCGCAAATAGCGACGAACTTATCGTTCAACAGCTAAACCGCAGGCAAAATACCAACACCCTATTGATGGTGAATGCTGGCGATGGCTCTGCTAAAAATATTTTAACCGACCAAGATGCCGCATGGCTTGACCCTGTAACCGATTTCAAATGGTTTGAAGGCGGAAACGAATTTCTCTGGGTCAGTGAAAATAATGGGTGGCGTCAAGTGTTCCGCGTCAGCCGCGACGGTAAAGCCAAAAAGCTGATAACCGCAGGTAACTATGACGTAGTTCGCATTCGCCGCATTGATATGGAAGGCGGTTATATTTACTTTGATGCTTCGCCGGATGACCCGCAGCGTATGTATTTATACCGCACGGCTCTGGACGGCAATCAACCCGCTGAGCGCTTAACACCGAGCAATGAGCGTGGTACCCACCGTTATTCCATTAGCCATGACAGCAAATGGGCCTTTCACTTTTTCTCAGCCCGTGACAAAGCCCAACAAATTGAAATGGTTAGCCTGCCCGACCATGCGGTTCTACGCAATTTTGTCACTAACGAAAAACAGCAAGCAGCTTACGATGCTATCCCCAAAGGCAAGCAAGAGTTTTTCCAAGTTACCTTGGATGATGGGCAGCAGCTAGAAGGCTTCATGCGCTTTCCGCCAGACTTTGACCCTGCCAAAAAATACCCTGTTATATTCTTTGTGTACGGCGAACCTGCGGGCATGACCGCTAATGACCGTTGGAATGGTAATAATATGCTTTGGCACATTATGATGACCCAAAAGGGTTATATTTTTGCCACCATCGACAATCGCGGCCAACCCACCCCCAAAGGTCGAGCATGGCGCAAATCAATCTACCGTAAACTTGGCCTAATAAATGTTGATGACCAAGCGTCAGCGGCCAAAAAGCTATTAGCGGAACGGCCCTATATGGACCCCACCCGCATTGGCATTTGGGGGCATTCCGGCGGTGGCACCTCCACCCTGCATGCGCTTTTCCGCCACGGTGATGTTTTCTCGGTTGGTGTTGCTCGCGCGCCCGTGCCAGACCTCCGGCTATATGACACAATCTACCAAGAGCGTTATTCCGGCATACTGCCCGAAGATGCTGACTATTATGAAAAAGCGGCGGCAATAACTTATGCGGACCAGCTAAAAGGCAAGCTGCTGCTCGTGCATGGTACCGGCGATGATAATGTTCACTATCAAGGCAGCGAGCGTTTGGCGAACAAGCTCATTGAACATAATATTCAGTTTGACTTTATGGCTTACCCCAACCGCACCCACGGCATTAGAGAAGGAAAGAACACCACACGGCATCTAATGCGATTGCAGACAGAGTTTTTTCTGAAAAATTTACCCGCCGGAGGGCGATGATTTAACAAGCGGATTGTTACGACACTACAATTTATAAACATGAAATAAAGAAGTAAAATTAATGGATTATGGAAGTTTATCACTTTCTTAAGGCTTCATACGCATACTTACACTCAATAATAGAAACTGAATATTTCTAACCAAATATCTGGGTAATAAAATGCTATCTGCTTTTAGGGGATCCAACCGCCGTATTTTGCTTTGTCTGATTGTTCTTTTAGGCATCAGCACACCAGCTTTGGCTGAAAATATTCATATTATTTTCTTTTCAAGACTTCCAAACATGGAAAAGTCAAATACCAATGCCGGTCTCGCAAGTGCCGCAGGTTTCATAAATGCTCAAAGAGTTATCCACCCTGATTTATTTGTTTTTCATGGTGGCGAATCTCTCTCCCCATCCATTTTATCCTCAATGGACCGTGGGGCCCATATGATTGGTTTGCTCAATGACATGGAAATTGATGCTATGTCGGTCGGCAAGCGTGAATTTACTTACGGCGAAGACAATCTAATTCAACGGGCCAGTGAGGCCTTGTTTCCTTTAATGACTTCTAATCTCATTGACGCGGCAACTAGACAACCTTTTACAGGTATCTCGATTGGTGAACTCATGTCTACTGCTAACACAAATATAGGCATTCTGGGCATTACATCACCCACAGTAACTGTTGACTATATGGCGGTGAGAACCAGTGTTTTGCCCCATATCGAACAAACCGTTTTAAATGCCAATCGCTTGCGCCGAGAAGGAGCAGAAATCGTCATACTGATGGCTGATTTCCATGATCAAGCTTTTTTGAATTTGCTTAAAGACGGCACTGTTGACTTAATTTTAGGAACAGACTCCAAAGAAAATTCCATCTTAGAGGTTGGCGCAGGCCTTTATGTTCAGCAAGGCAAAGACCCAAATTATTTTTTTAGTATTGAAATTGATATAGACGTCGATAGCCGAAGTAATCAAAGAAGGTCATCAATAAAAGCTAGATCCGTTAACATTATGGACCATGCCCCTGACGAACTTGTTGAACAGGAAATTCAGACGCATGTTGCTTCTCTTATATCCTTGCTCAACAAGCCGATTGTAAAGTCAACATCCACACTTGATACCCGCCGCACCGTTGTTCGCACACTGGAAAGTGCATTTGCAAATCTATTAACAGACAGCATGCGCGAAGCTGTGAGTGCTGACATCGCCTTAATAAACGGCGGCAGTATACGTGGGAATACCACATATCCAGCAGGCCACATACTTACGCGCCGTGACATCCAAGCAGAATTACCTTTTCGTAATACAGTGACCAAAAGCGAGATCACTGGTCAGCAAATCCTTGATGCTATGAAAGCCAGTTATCGCTGCAAAATACTCGAAAACGGATGTTTTCTGCATGGATCTAATATCATAGTGCAATATAATGTCGATAAAGATATTGAAGACCCTAATTTTTTAAATATTTCGATTAGTGGGAAACCCATAGATAAAGAAAAGATATATACATTAGCAACCACAGATTTTTTATCCAGCGGCGGTGATGGGCTAACAACTTTAATGTCATCAGTTGCATTAATCCCACCAAATAGACAGTTGTTAACCCGTGATATTCTTGTCCAATATCTTCTAGACAGAACATCTATCAGTCCCAAAATTGAAGGACGCATTCTATTCAACGATGACAAACCTGATCAATGATACAATAATCAATATGAGCATAGAGCAACACCCAAATAATACATACGACACGGATCACAATCGTTCTTTGCTGAGCGGGGTGACGGTCAAGGTTTTTATAAGTCTATTATTTCTTATGCTTATTGGTGCTTCCGTAATTGGTCTAGCGCTGAGCTATATGTCCCAGTTTAGCGACAATATGGCCAAATTATCTGGCGTACATATGCAACAAGCAACGATTAGTGCTGAGGTTTCTACAAACTTACTTCGGGCTACAGGTCATATATCAAAACTAGCTAATGCCGAAAGCCAAGCCGCCAGGCGTGAAACTATGGAGCAAATCCATGGATCCCTTAACGAAGTAAAAGACCAAATTAAAAAAATTTCCACGGTGGATGGCGCAGAAACATTGGATGCCCTTATTCTAACTCTCAGTTCATCCTTTGATGGTTTGAACCAACAAATTTCCGAATATATTGATATTCGAACTCGGCAAAAAAATATCATCCAAGGAATACAAAACACCCTCATAGTGCACGATATTGATAAAGCCAATTTGAACCCAGAACAGAGTATCGAATTTGACAAGTGGCAAGGTAAATATGACGCAATAATACTTGATATTTTCAAAAATCAAAATGTTTCACGCTTAAGACAAATTCGGTCACTTGAACGAGCCACCAAAAAACATTTCACTAATCCAGACCCTCTTTGTGACTGTCTACCGCCTGAAATGATACACCAGTTCAACCAAAAAGAAGCAGCCTTGAAAGTCTTGATCATTGGTAAGGATGGATATTTCGCATCTAAAATTCAGTCCATTCGAATGGCGGGTAAAGTTAGAGGCCTTGCAAATCAAACCACCACCCTTAGCGCTGAATTGCTCCGTTTCTCCCGCAAAATATATCTTGAAAAAAGTGACCTTGCCGCGACTGATGCAACAAACATAAATAGCTCCTTAAAAGAACAATTACAGTTTACAGCCATTGGGGCACTTTTGAGCTTGTTAACAGCTATTGGCGTCATAATTTATTTCAGTAAATTTTTGGTGACAAGATTACAGCTGTTAAACATGCAGGTTCTAGGTCGGGTTGGCGGCAATACTGAAGATATTACGATCAGTGGCAATGATGAAATTTCCGATATTGCGCGATCCTTCAGTTATTTTATTTCAGAGATTGATTCAAAACATAAAGACCTTCTTGAGGCCAAGGACCATGCAGAGCGGGCCACAAAATCAAAGTCTGAATTTTTAGCCACCATGAGCCATGAAATCCGCACCCCCATGAATGGCATCATCGGCATGTCTACCCTATTGTCTGATACCAAGCTCGATAAAGAGCAAAACCATCTCGTTGAAACGGTTCAATCTTCATCCTATGCTCTTTTGCAAATCATCAATGACGTGTTGGACTTTTCCAAAATTGAAGCTGGAAAATTTAACCTTCAATTCCAAAAAAGCGATTTATCAAAAACAGTCGATAATGTGTTTGAGCTTTTAATCGAGTCTGCGCGCAAAAAGAACTTGAAACTTGCAACAATCATCTCACCCGATGTACCACAAACGATAGTTACAGACGGCGGGCGCTTACGCCAAGTTCTACTAAACCTTGTTGGTAATGCAATTAAATTCACCAACAAAGGCGGGGTGTTGCTAGAAATAAAGACCAAGAGTGATCTGAAACTTGGCTCGAAATATTTAGAATTTTCTGTGACTGACACTGGAGTAGGCATCTCTCAGGAGAATATAGACTCCATATTTGAGCGCTTTACCCAAGAAGATTCAGCTAATAACAGGCAATTTGGCGGCTCCGGCCTTGGCCTGACTATTTCACAGTCTCTGGTCAACATGATGGGTGGTGAAATGAATGTCGAATCCTTTAAAGATTTCGGGAGCCGCTTTTGGTTCACATTGTCCTTGGAAAAAACGCAATTATATAATCAACCGGAATGGTCAAAACAATATCTTCAAGATTTACAAGGCACTAAGGCGCTCTTATTCGTCAGCTGCCCGACCAATTCTTTAGCATTATCACACCAATTAAATGCTTTTGGTATGGTACCATCAGCGGCATATATGAATGATGCATCATTAGGGTTTGATGGTTCGAACGACTATAATGTTATGATCTTTGATTCAATAACAGCAAACCATTTCAAAAAAGAAATTAAACAATATTGTTTAGAGAATGAAAGAAATCGTTCTCGGATGATATTAGTTGCTGAGAAGAACAAAACAACAGATCTCATCCTTAATGATCTATTTGATGCAGTAATATTTGAGCCACTATTGGTCTTTAAAGTCTTACCTGCCATCTTAGCGCAACCAGAGCCAGAAAGCTCTAGTTTGGTGTCTATGTCAAAACCAAGAAGGTCAACTGATGCTCATAATATTCTTGTAGCAGAGGATAACCCCGTAAACAGAATGTTGGTCTCCAAACTTTTAGACAGATTAGGCTGTCGTTATAGTTTGGCTGAAAATGGGCTAGACGCTGTAAAACTTGCCGAGGAAGATAATTTCGACCTTATTTTAATGGACATACAAATGCCAAAAATGGATGGCTTTGAGGCAACCAAAGTCATCAGAGAAAGCAAGCATGCCAACGCCTCAATACCCATCATTGCTATTACAGCGAATGCCTTAGAAGGCGATAAAGAGCGCTGTATCAAAGAAGGCATGGATGACTATATCCCTAAACCAATTCAGGTAGAATCTTTTTATAAGACTTTAAACACTTGGGCATCTATTAGCCATTCAGGTCAACAATAAGCAGCACTGAAATATATTATGTCTATGACAGTAGTTAAAGGCCTAGCTCCAGTTTAACCTTACCAAAAGCTGCAATTGCATGGTCCAAATCATCACGGCTTAAGGCTGCTGACATTTGGGTTCTAATCCGCGCGCGGCCATCGGGAACAACGGGGAAGGAAAAAGCCACGACATAAACCCCGTGCTGTAGCATTGCTTCAGCGAAATTAGCGGCAAGCGTGGCATCATAGAGCATGATCGGTACAATTGCATGCTCGCCATCCAGCAAATCAAAACCATGGCTTTCCAATCCAGCGCGAAAATAACGCGTGTTTTCCATCAATTTATCGCGTAACTCAGAGCTAACCATAACCAATTCTATAGCCTTCAAAGCCCCTGCAACAACAGGCGGAGCCACAGTGTTAGAGAATAAGTAGGGCCGACTGCGCTGGCGCAACAGATCAATGATTTCCTTGCGCCCGGATGTATAGCCCCCGCTGGCGCCGCCAAGGGCTTTGCCAAGCGTTCCAGTGGTTATGTCAATGCGGTCCATACAGCCACGATATTCATGGGTGCCGCGCCCACCTTTGCCTATAACACCCGTGGCATGCGCATCATCAAAATGAACAAGGGCCCCATATTTATCCGCCAGGTCACATATTTTATCGAGCTGGGCGATATAACCATCCATGGAAAAAACGCCGTCGGTGGATATCAACTTAAAGCGCGCGCCGCCCGCATCCGCCGCCTGTAATTGCGCTTCCAAATCCGCCATATCATTATTCTTGTAACGAAACCGCTTAGCTTTGCAAAGTCGCACACCATCGATGATGCTGGCATGGTTCAGCGCATCAGAAATAACCGCATCTTCCGGGCCTAAGATGGTCTCAAACAGGCCACCATTGGCATCAAAACAACTAGGGTATAAAATCGTGGCTTCAGTGCCCAGAAATTCTGTAAGTTTATGCTCTAAGTCTTTATGCAGGGTCTGAGTGCCGCAAATGAAGCGTACAGAAGCCATGCCGTATCCCCAATTTTCAAGGCCCTCTTTGGCTGCAGCATTCACCTCTGGGTGTTGGGCAAGCCCAAGATAGTTATTAGCACATAAATTAAGCAGCTTCTGCCCCGTAGAAACACCAACCGTTGCCCCTTGAGGGCTAGTGATTTCACGCTCATTTTTGTAAAGCCCCGCATCGCGGACTTCGCTCAGTTTATCACTGATATGCTGTTGAAATTTGCCGTACATTTATCTATTCCCTCATTGGTCCCAGTTCAGGATAACCTTGCTGGCCTCACCCTTGTTCATCAAATCGAAGCCCTGCTCAAAATCGCTATATTTTAAACGATGGGTAATAACAGGCGCGATGTCCAAACCCATCTCAATCATCACCGACATTTTATACCAAGTTTCATACATTTCACGGCCATAGATGCCTTTTAAAGTCAGCATATTAAATATAACCGTGTTCCAATCGATCACCGTATCATCCGCAGGAAGGCCCAATATGGAGACCTTGCCGCCGTGACACATATTGGCCAGCAAACTACGAAAAGCTTCCGGGTTGCCGGACATTTCAAGCCCCACATCAAAGCCCTCAAACATGCCAAGGGATTTTTGAACGTCTTCAATGGTTTCACGGCGAACATCAACTGTGCGCGTCGCTCCCAATTTTTTAGCTAGCTCAAGCCTAGACGGAATAACATCAGTAATAACCACATGACGAGCGCCTGCATGTTTGCACACCGCCGCCGCCATAGCGCCAATAGGGCCAGCGCCAGTTATCAGCACATCTTCACCCAGCATATCCCACTGAAGGGCCGTGTGAACCGCATTGCCCAAAGGATCAAAAAGCGCTGCTATGTCCAGATCAATGCCATCCCGGTGCAGCCAAACATTAGACATGGGCAAGCTAACATATTCTGCAAATGCCCCAGGTCGATTAACCCCGATACCGGATGTATGGGCACAAAGATGCCGCCTGCCCGCCATACAATTGCGGCAACGCCCACAAACCACATGGCCTTCACCGGATACCAATTGGCCAATTTCAAAGTCATTAACATTGGATCCAATCGCAACAACCTCACCGACAAATTCATGACCCACAACCATGGGGACGGGGATGGTCTTCTGGGCCCAATCATCCCAGTTATAGATATGCATATCAGTGCCACAAATGGCGGTTCGCCGCACTTTTATTAATACGTCATTGATACCCATTTCAGGCGTCGGTACATCCGCGAGCCACAGTCCTTTTTTCGCATGCTGTTTTACTAAAGCTTTCATGGCTTATCCTTCTGGATATTCTTCGCCCCTCAAAGAGCTTTTCTTTTCCTTTAACGCCAAACAATAACGCTAAGCAAGCTTAAAACCAAATTGAAAACTGCATTGCGCCACCGCTGATAAATAACATGAAATTGAAAAGCTTTTCACTTGGTAACAGCTAGTTAATAACCAGCATCTATTGTATGTAAGAGAACACATTCCCAAACTAGCTTACGGCAAAGGACATAATATATGAGCTATGAGCCATTATCCCCTGTAAATCTTAGTGATACCAATACTGATCCTGTTTTATTACAGCAATTAATCGCTAAAGGAATGTTCCTCGAAAATTTGGAAACCTCCACTCAATTAGCGGATGAAATGAAAATACCTGGTCCCATCATTGATAAATTAATGCAAGACTTAAACAATCGGCAAATGATCGAATCCACTGGTATGGAAAGCAGTGCCGGAGGCTTTGGTGCCATGAAATATGTCTTGTCCAAGCAGGGCAAGGAATTTGCCAATGATGCCCTCTTTCAAAACCAATATTTTGGCCCTGCTCCCGTCACGTTAGACGCCTTTTCTGAACAAGTGCGCAAACAAGCGATTGGGAATGAACGCGTATCACCGGAAGATATTGACCAGGCATTTGCTGATATAATAGTACCGGATGAATTTAAAAAACGCTTGGGCCCGGGGGTGAACTCCGGCCAAAGTATTTTAATTTATGGCCCCGCTGGCAATGGCAAAACAACAGTTGCTGAAAAAGTAGCACATATCTTTGAAGCGGCTGTTTATATCCCCTATTGTATTGAAGTGAATGGTAGCATCATCAAAATATTTGACCCTGCTCTGCACGAGCCCATTGAACAAATTATACCAGAAAAAGAACGCCGCCTTGTTATCCGCAGTCGGATTGATGCTCGGTTTGTGGTTTGCCGCCGCCCTGTGGTGATAACGGGCGGTGAATTAAATATGGAAATGCTCGATTTAAAATTTAACGAAATCGCCAAATTTTATGAAGCACCATTACATATAAAAGCTCTAAACGGCACCTTCATTATTGATGACTTTGGCCGCCAATTATGCAGCCCAGAAGAACTTTTGA
Organism: Alphaproteobacteria bacterium; assembly: GCA_021774735.1. GTDB lineage: Bacteria > Pseudomonadota > Alphaproteobacteria > Sphingomonadales > Kordiimonadaceae > JAJFIS01. The sequence goes on from JAJFIS010000041.1 coordinate 62,117, forward strand.
ATCGCTGGATCGTACCACTTCAAAGCCGGGTGGATTATTTGAAGCTTCACTCTGGAAAGTCTTTTGATGTGCCTTTTGATGAACTGGTTATTTTCTCCACCAATATGTCACCAGATGATCTGATGGACCCTGCTTTCTTGCGCCGCATCCCTTATAAGCTGGAAACCAAAGACCCATCACCAGAAGCCTTTCGGGCGATCTATGAAGCCGTGGCACGGGGAGCAGGCCTTGAATTAACCGAAGAAATATATAATTTCACCGTCCATGAAATCATTCATGTTTCTGGCAAAACACTGGCCGCTTACCAGCCAAAATTTATCATTGAGCAGGTGAAAGCCGCTTGTAAATATGAAGGTGTAGCCCTCAGCCTCACCAAAGACTTTGTTGAGGAAGCACTGACAAATCTTTATGTGCGCGATAGCAGTTATGTGGGCCAAGTTGGCACCTCAAGCCCCGCAGAGTTGGTCGCCAGCTAACCCCTACTATCAAGTCCAATAGTGTTAAGTCTGAAAAAGCGGTAAAATCTAGGCCATTCAGTGAAAATAACCGCTTTTCACGGCTTCCCCCTTTGGATGCTTTCTGCTATGAGCGGCGCATGAGATTTGTAGACCAAACAAAAATATTCGTCAAAAGTGGCGATGGCGGTAACGGCTGTGTGTCGTTCCGGCGGGAGAAGTATGTCGAGTTCGGCGGTCCAAATGGTGGTGACGGCGGTAAAGGCGGCAATATTATCGTTGAAGCCATCACCGGTCTAAACACGCTTGTAGACTATCGTTACAGTCGTCATTTCAAGGCCCGCAAAGGCCAGCATGGCATGGGCAGAAACATGACCGGTGCAGGCGGCGATGATATTATTATGAAGGTGCCCGTCGGTACCCAAATATTTGATGAAGAACAAGAATTTATGATCGCTGACCTGCTGCATGAAGGCGATAGCATAACGCTTGCCCGTGGCGGCGAAGGTGGGCTTGGCAATACCAATTTCAAGTCAGCGACTAACCAATCGCCAAGACGCACCACCCCCGGCGAAGAGGGTGAAGAGATGTGGGTAATCTTACGCTTGAAATTGATGGCCGATGCTGGCCTTGTCGGCTTACCAAACGCTGGAAAATCCACATTTCTGTCCAGTGTCAGCCGTGCGCGCCCAAAAATTGCTGATTACCCCTTCACAACCATCCACCCCCAATTGGGCGTTGTTGGTTTCGGCGAGAATGAATTTGTCCTGGCTGACCTGCCCGGTTTGATTGAAGGCGCCAGCGAAGGTATTGGCCTTGGGGACCGTTTCCTTGGCCATGTGGAACGCTGCGGGGTGCTATTGCATCTCATCGACGGTACCGCAGATGATGTGGTGGAAAGCTATAACACCATCATGGAGGAGCTGCACTCATACGGTAATGGACTGGCGGAAAAACCTATGATTATTGGCCTTAATAAACTTGATAGTATTGCCGGTGATGATTTGAAAGATAAGCACGTTGCCCTGCAAGAAGCTAGCAGCAGCCCTGTTTTGGCGCTGTCTGGTGTATCTGGTGACGGCGTTCCTGATGTGCTGTCATCGTTATGGGACGTGGTTAAAGCTGACATTAAAGCCCGTCAGGAAAGTAATGCGCCAAAGGTCGAGGAAAACCCCGCTGCCGATGCTTGGTCGCCCTTTTAAATTGTACGAATGATGGAAAAATCAACATATCAAGCCCTTAGCATGGCCAATCGTATCGTTGTCAAGATAGGCTCAAGCTTACTAGTTGACGCAGCGTCTGCTACTGCCAAAAAAGCGTGGTTAGCCGCGCTCGCCGAAGATATCACATCACTACGCAGCACCGGCAAAGAAATTATCATTGTATCCTCAGGTGCCATCGCTCTTGGCTCTGGCGCTATGGGACTGCAAAGTCGTCCTGATAAGCTAGAAGAAGCCCAAGCAGCAGCTGCGGTCGGGCAATTCCGTCTCGCTGGCGCATATGAGACCGTTTTTTCCCTTTACGACACCATAGTTGCCCAGCTGTTACTAACCTTGGGTGACCTTGAAAGCCGCGCCCGATATCTAAACGCCCGCAACACGGTTGAAACCTTACTCGCCCGCAATATCATCCCCATTATTAATGAGAATGACACTGTAGCAACGGGTGAAATCCGTTTTGGGGACAATGACAGGCTTGCCGCCCGCGTTGGTCATCTCTGCGGCGCTGATCTGGTTATTTTACTGTCTGATATCGACGGTCTTTATACCCGTGACCCGCGCACGACAGAGGAAGCTGAACTAATTCCGGTGGTGCCAGAGTTGAATGCAGATATTATGGCTATGGCTGGCCCTGCTGCCACAAAGGGCACAGGCACAGGCGGTATGGTAACCAAATTAATGGCGGCGAGCATGGCCACTGATGGCGGCTGCAGCGTCATTATTTGCAGTGGTACAGGCGCTCATCCCTTGGCTAAACTTAGTCTTAAAGGTGTCGGCACCTATTTCCCCGCCAAATCATCCCCCCTCGCTGTGCGCAAACGTTGGATACGCGGCCTTATGGCCCCATCGGGCCTATTGCAATTAGATAGTGGTGCTATTGAGGCAATAAAAAAAGGCGCGAGCTTGCTAGCTGCCGGGGTCAGCGTAGTAGAGGGCAAATTTGATCGTGGTGATCTGGTAACGCTCATGGGGGCAGATAAACAACCTTTCGCCCAAGGCATTGTTAGCTATAATAGCCAAGAGACCGATAAAATCTGCGGACGCAAAATGCAAGAAGTAGCCGAGATACTGGGATACTCAGGACGATCAGTTTTAATGCACCGGGACGATCTCGTTCTTTTGTAAAATGGAACCCAGCTATGAATAATACCACAACAATAGACACACAGATGCATGCTATATTTTCGGGTGCTACAGCCGCTCGGGCCAAGCTCGGCTTACTATCAAGTGAGCGTAAAAATCAGGCCTTGACCGCTGCTGCCACCGCCATTCGCGCTCAAACTATCGAAATTTTGGCCGCCAATGGACTTGACATGACCCTCGCAGAAGAAAAGGGCCTGTCCAGCGCCATGCTCGACCGCCTAAAGCTGGACGTTGACCGCATTAGCGCTATCGCTGACGGCTTAGAGGCAATCGCAGCACTGCCCGACCCTGTGGACGCGGTCATGGACAATTGGACACGGCCTAATGGCTTAAATATTTCGCGCGTTCGCGTACCGCTAGGCGTTATCGGCGTTATTTATGAAAGCCGCCCCAATGTTACGGCGGATGCTGGGGCGCTATGCCTAAAGGCTGGTAATGCGGTTATCCTGCGCGGCGGCAGTGAAAGCCTGCATAGTAGCCAAGCCATTCATGCTTGCTTGCAATTGGGCCTACGCATAGCTGGCATTGATGAAAATGCCATTCAAATGGTGCCAAGCCGTGACCGCACTGCCGTTGGTATGATGCTGAAAGCATCTGGCGTGATTGATGTTATTATTCCGCGCGGCGGAAAAAGCCTTGTTGCCCGCGTGCAGGAGGAAAGCCGGGTGCCAGTTTTCGCCCATCTTGAAGGCATGAATCACATTTATTTAGCTGATGGCGCGGACCCCATCAAAGCTTGTGAAATTACGCTGAATGCCAAAATGCGCCGCACTGGCATTTGCGGCGCTGTCGAAACTTTGCTCATTGACCGTAAATCCTTACATTTAGCGAACAATATTATATCCACTCTACTGGAAAGTGGCTGCGAGGTTCGAGGTGACAATGAAATATGTGCTTTAAACAGTCAAATTGTTCCAGCCACTGAAGCTGATTGGTCCACCGAATATTTAGGTGCCATCATTTCAGTGCGCGTGGTTGACGGCTTAGATGATGCCATGGAGCATATTGCTGAGTATGGCTCAGGCCATACGGACTGTATCATCTGTGAAGACGCTGATATCGCAAGTCGTTTCCTCTATGAGGTAGATTCAGCGATTGTCATGCATAATGCTTCGACCCAATTTGCCGATGGCGGTGAATTTGGCATGGGGGCGGAAATTGGTATATCAACAGGCCGCATCCACGCTAGAGGCCCTGTGGGCTTGGAGCAATTAACCAGCTTTAAATACCGGGTGGTTGGAACGGGGCAGACCCGCCCATGAAACAAACCGCATTCACAGATGCGGATATTAACCGCTGGCGGGGGAAAACCATTGGCTTGCTTGGTGGTAGCTTCAACCCGGCCCATGACGGCCATAAATATATCGCTGAATCTGCCCTCAAAATAATAGGGCTGAATGCTGTTTGGCTCATGGTCAGCCCCGGCAACCCGCTAAAACCCAGCAATGATATGGCACCCTTTGAAGACCGATATGCCAGCGCCCAAATTCAAGCAAGTCACCCCCAAGTTTTTGCCTGTGACATTGAGGTAAAAATGGGAACATGTCGTACCCTCGATAGCGTAAAAAGCTTACAAAAAGCCATGCCAGAAACAAAATTTGTCTGGTTGATGGGTGCGGATAACATGCAACAGTTTGATAAATGGTTTGGCTGGCAAGAAATTGTTGCCTGTATACCCATTGCGATTTTTGACAGACCAACGTACGCTAAAGGAGCTTTGAACAGTCGATTCGCTGATGATTATGCGGATAACCGCGTTGACTCGGAAGAATTAACGGGCAAAGCATCACCGGCCTGGTGTTTTGTTCAGATACCCCTGCATCACGCTTCGGCCACCCAAATACGTGCTAAAAAGGGCTTAAAGAACCCTGATGCATAAGATAGGCATTAATGCCAACAAAGGAGAGTGGGTTGCAGCCCAATGACGAGACGCGCAGCGTCACCAAGAATAGCCCACAGATATCCGTTGATGATGTCCTTAGCGCCGTTCTAACATGCCTTGACGACAACAAGGCCGAAGATATCACCTCAATTAACTTGGCTGGTAAAACGAGCATCGCTGACCATATGGTCATTGCGAGCGGCCGTTCCGCACGTCAAGTTTCTGCGCTTGCCGACTATTTGGTTAAAAAATTGAAGGAAATTGGCGTTAAAGGGACCGAGCTTGAAGGTAAAGCCCAAGCGGATTGGGTACTGATTGATGCAGGAGATATTCTGGTGCATCTGTTCCGCCCTGAAGTGCGCAGCTTTTATAATCTTGATAAAATGTGGGCCACCGATATGAGCGATGATAGTAGCCCCCGTGAAACTTTAAACTAAACACAAGGTAAAATGCGGCAACTACCTGTTTTGGGGATGATATGATCTATGCGCATCACAATTTTGACCATAGGTAAATCATCACGAGGGCCTGAGCAAAGCCTGTGGGATGAGTATATTCGCCGCCTGCCTTGGCCCGTTGAAATCCGTGAATATGAGCTTAAAAAACAGCCTGCCAGCAGCGGCGAGCGTAAAAAGCTGGAAGGTGAAAAACTACTAGAAGCATTGGATGCTAGCGCCGTAGTTATTGCACTGGATGAACGCGGCAAGACCCTATCAAGCCGTGAATTTGCGAACAAGATAGACGGCTGGCGCATGGATGGCATCCGTGACCTGCTATTCGTTATCGGTGGGGCTGATGGCTTAAGCGACGCGGTTAGGGATCGCGCCAATCTTTTACTAAGTTTTGGTAAACTAACTTGGCCCCACATGCTGGTTCGGGTTATGCTATGCGAGCAAATATACCGTGCTTGGTCCATAGGCACTAACCACCCCTACCACCGCGATTAATTTGGTGGTTAAAACAAGGAAATCAGCCATGGCGGCAAATACTACAACACCAAGACCGGTCGTACTGTGTATCCTTGATGGCTGGGGGTACCGCGAAGAGATAGCTGACAATGCTATTAAACAGGCCAGCACCCCTAACTATGACCGTTTCTGGGATAACGGCTCACGGGCATGGTTAGCTACAAGTGGTGAAGCTGTTGGCCTGCCAGACGGCCAAATGGGTAATAGCGAGGTTGGTCACACCAATTTAGGCAGTGGTCGAGTGGTTATGCAAGACCTGCCCCGGATTGATGATGCAATAAAAACTGGGGCGCTGGCTGAAAACACAGCGCTGAAAAACTTTATACGCGACATGAAAGCATCAGGCGGCACCGCGCATTTAATGGGCCTTTCGTCCCCGGGCGGTGTCCATAGTCACCAAGGGCAAATTACCGCGCTCGCAGGCTTATTAGACGGTGCTGGCATTCCGGTTCGCATCCATGCCTTCATGGATGGCCGGGATACACCGCCCAAGTCTGGGAAAAATTTCATTGGCAAAATATCTGATGATATCAAAGGCTTAAATGACACATTAATTGCCACCACCATTGGCCGCTATTGGGCTATGGACCGGGACAAACGCTGGGATAGAGTGTCAAAAGCATATGGTGCAATGGTTATGGGGACCGGAGAAGCAGAGAGCACAGACAGTGCCATGATGGCCATAGAGGCCGCTTACAAACGCGGTGAAAGTGATGAATTCATTGCCCCAACTATTGTTGGCAAATACGCAGGTATGCAGGACGGCGACGGTATCCTGATGGCGAATTTCCGTGCTGACCGGGCCCGGGAAATTTTAACGACCCTTGTGGACCCGGCCTTTGATGGCTTTGAACGCCAAAAGGTCGTTAATTTTGCCGCCAAGCTTGGCATGGTGGAATATTCCACGGCGCTCGATGCCTTTATGCCCGCCCTATTCCCCGCTGATGATATCAACGATAGCTTTGGCGAAGTCATCTCAAACGCCGGACTGAAGCAATTACGCATTGCGGAGACCGAGAAATATGCCCATGTCACCTTCTTCTTCAACGGCGGCCTTGAGACTGAATTTAATGGCGAAGACCGGATATTGGTGCCCTCCCCCAATGTAGCCACCTATGACCTGCAGCCCGAAATGTCAGCCCTGGAGGTAACCTCTGAACTGATTGAAGCCATAAAAAGCGACCAATATGCAACGATTATTGTTAATTTTGCCAACCCTGACATGGTTGGTCACACAGGCATTTTAAGCGCCGCCATTGAAGCCGTTGAGGCGGTGGACAAGGCTATTGGCGCCGTCGCTGATGCGGTCACAGCTATGGGCGGCGTCATCCTAATAACCGCTGACCACGGTAATGTAGAGCTGATGACCGACCAAAGCACCGGCATTGCCCACACGGCACACACCAGCTTTGATGTGCCATTGCTTATGGTGGGTAATGATACGCCGCTCAATGATGGCTGCCTCGCTGATATTGCGCCGACCATGCTTTCTCTACTCGGGCTATCAAAGCCCAAACTAATGACAGGCAAAAACCTATTAAACCCAGAAGCCCGCATTCAAGCGGCCCAAATAGCCAGTGCTTAAAAGGCATAATCACCATAAGAAGCGTCGCTTAATCTGCTCTGTCACCCTTGGTGCAGCGCTGGTTTTTGGCTCTTTCACACTGCCCGCTACACAAGAAGTTGACAGCAATGCGCAGCGACTAAAGGACCTTCAGGCACAAATTGAAGCCAGTCAGAAGCGCAAGAAAATAGCCTTAATTGCCGCAAGGTCTGCTGAAAGTGATAGCGAGCGTACCCGGCAACAAATGATAGCCCTGACCGCAGAGATAAGAAGCGGTGAAGCTTTAAGTGAAACCTTAGAAGACAAGGTTGATACGCTTGAAAAAGATGTTGAAATTAAAACCCATGTGCTCGATGGCAGACGCCAAGATATTGCTGAACTTTTGGGAGCTCTAGAGCGCTTAGCAGCAAGACCCGCTGCACTGAGCTTTCTTCAGCCTGGTGAAGCTATTAAAACAGCGCGTTCAGCATCGTTATTATCAAGCTTAATTCCTGAAGTTGAGAAAAAAATTGCCCTGATCAAATTAGACCTAGCCGACCTAGCAACTGCGGAAGCATCCCTCATTGAGGAACGCAGCAAGCACGGGGATCAATTAGCGGCGATGGAAGTTCAGCGCATTGAACTTAAAAACATTGTGAAAGCTCGCCAAGCCGAGGCCAAAAAGGCCCGTGGCAATGTGAGCGAAGAAACCAAACGGGTCGCCAAAATGGTGCGTGAGGCCCGCTCGCTTGAAGAGCTTATTGCAAAGTTAAATGCTGAAGCTGCCAGAGCCGCAAGTGCCCAAGCCGTTGACCGAGGGGCCATTCCTCTAAATGGTCGTTTTGTGAAAGCGCGCGGAAAATTGCCTCAGCCGGTCAGCGGTAAAATCAGTGAGCGATTTGGCAAAAAGCTATTGGTTGGTACTTTGAAGGGCATTCGCATAAAAGCTCGTAGCAAAGCGCAGGTCATTGCACCTTTTGACGGCCAAGTAGTGTTCGCAGGACCTTTTCGTCATTACGGCCAACTCATTATCATCCGCCACGGTGATGGCTACCACAGCTTGCTAGCAGGCATTGATAACATTTATGTAACCACAGGTCAGTGGTTACTGGGCGGTGAGCCCGTGGGAATAATGTCGCCCTCTGCCTCACCATTGCCAGAATTATATCTTGAACTAAGGCGTAAAGGCCGCCCCTTTAACCCCAAAAGCTGGTTAACAACGGGTTAGGAAGCCATATAAAAGAAAATTTGTGCAAAAATTTGCCTTTTAGCAATATTTTAAGGCAATATTTAAGAAAGCGCCTTTATGGCAGTGTATAGTGATAGTGGAATACCGGCATTAGATCGGCTATGACAGCAATGGAACGGAAATGAGAATGAAACAGATGATCAAATTTATAGCAATTGCCCTGCTTGGACTGAGCTTAACAGCGTCGGCTGCCGACAAAAATAAAAATGATGACACCTATGAGCAACTTGACCTTCTGGCTAATATTTTCCAACTTGTTCGCTCTGAATATGTTGATGAGGTTCAGGACAAAGAAGTTATTGAAGCTGCCATTCGCGGCATGCTGCAAAGCCTTGACCCCCATTCCAATTATTTTTCCGTAGAAGATTATGAAAACATCCGCGTACAGATGCAGGGCGAATACGGTGGCCTAGGCATTGAAGTTACTTGGGACAAGGGTTTGGTAAAAGTTGTTGCCCCCATTGATGATACCCCTGCTGACCGTGCGGGCATCCAAGGTGGTGACTATATCAGCCACATTAACGGTGCTTCGGTTAGTGACGGAACGTTGAATGATGCTATCGACAAAATGCGCGGTAAAGCCAACACTCCAATTGACATTACGGTTCTGCGGGAAGGCGAAAAGGCTCCCTTAGAAATTACCATTATCCGCGAAAAAATTAAGATGAAATCTGTACGCCATCGGGTTGAGGCTGACACCATTGGCTATATCCGCGTTTCGACCTTTAATATGAATTCTGGTGAGGGCGTTGAAGAAGCCATTCAAAGCATCCGCACTGAGCTCGGTGAAAATCTTGACGGCTATATTCTTGATCTACGTAGTAATCCCGGTGGCCTATTGTTAGAAGCTCAACGCATTTCAGACGCTTTTTTGTCCGGCGGTGAGGTTGTATCAACCCGCAGCCGCCGCGCCCGCAATAACAGCCGTCTTTATGCCACAGCTGGCGACCTTGCTGGCGGCGCTCCGGTGATTGTTCTCGTGAATAACTATTCGGCATCAGCTTCAGAAATTGTCGCTGGTGCCTTGCAAGACCATCGCCGGGCCATCATCTTGGGCGAGAAGACATTCGGCAAAGGAACCGTGCAAACCGAAATACCACTGGGCCGACGAGGTAACCAGGCAGTACGCTTGACCACGGCGCGTTATTATACGCCCTCTGGCAAATCCATCCAGGGAAGGGGTATTGAGCCAGACATCGAAGTTTTAACCCCGCGCTCAAAAGAAGCACAGGCCATTCGTTTGCGCCGAGAATCTGATTTGAGCAACACCATTATCAATGATCAAGATACGGTCCTGCGCGAGGGGGAAACCGACCCAAGCGCTCTGCCGAGTGAACCAATTAAAGATGACAATGGCCAATATATTGATGTTCAGCTCAAGCATGCAATCAAGCTATTGAAAAATTTGAAATCCGCACCGCGGATTGATATGGCCCAAACTAGTAATTAAAAACAGGTTAAAAAATTAAAAATCGAGAATCAGGTGTTATCAAGTCTTAATTCCCTATTGGTCGCATGGGCGCTGACCCTCATCATTATTGTGGGCGGCGTCACCTATTTGGAAATGACCCACCATAGTGATGAAGACCCCCATGAAACTGAAACTAATAACAAAGCTGGCAATGAGGGTAATAGCCTTAATGCAAAGACAGAAGACACTACAGATAATGCCACTCATGAGGATGATATCCACCAAAATACGGATCCAATACCTGCTGAAACAAAAGCAGCCGACCCAGTAAAAATAGATCCGCCAAAGGCTGCCAGAAATTCTCTATCACAAGAGGTGATAGATACCCTGCTTGAGAAAACAGATACTGGCAATTTACCACGCGTTTCATCAGCGGGTCTTACCCCTTTTAAAGCCTATGCCGGACCGCATCCAACCGGTGATACACGGCCCAAAATTGCAATTGTTATCACTGACATTGGCCTCAGTGGGCGGCGATCAAACGCGGCAATACAAGACACACCAAGCGCCATCACACTGGCGCTGTCACCGTATGGTTCGGTTGCTAAGCGCTGGGTTGATGATGCCCGCACTATGGGCCACGAAACCCTGTTGATGATCCCCATGGAGCCACAAGATTATCCCCGTAATGACCCAGGGCCGCTTACTCTATTAACAGGCAAAGCAAGTGCCCGCCATAATATGCAAAAGCTGCATGAAGCATTGGGCTCCATGACCCGTTATATTGGCGTCATAAACCATATGGGCTCCCGTTTTACCGCCAGCAGCGAAGAATTGCGCCCTATCATGCAGGAGCTACGCAAACGCGGTTTAATGTTTGTTGATGCCCGCACCAGCAGTTTCAGTCGGGCTGCCGCCATTGCTCGGGGATCAAGCGTGCCGGTGGCCATTAACAACGGTTATATCGACGAAACTTTAAATGCATCTTCTATTGCTCGCCAACTTACAAACCTTGAAAACCGCGCCCGAACCCTTGGTGTGGCGGTCGGCGTGGCGCGGCCCTATCCAGTATCAGTGAATGCTATTAATGCTTGGGCAACAACGTTGGAAAGCAAAGGTTTCATCCTTGTTCCCATCAGTGCTGTGGCTGACCGTCAGCCCATTCGCTAAGGTAATTCGTCCGTGACAAACTCATCCCCACTTTCATACCGCCCCTGCGTTGGCATTATGCTTATCAACCAAACTGGCCTTGTTTGGACCGGGGAACGTATCGATACCCCCGGCGCATGGCAAATGCCCCAAGGCGGCGTCGACGACGGCGAAGAGCTATTGGCGGCAGCCTTGCGAGAGCTAGAGGAGGAAATTGGCATCAAAGCCGACCAAGTTGAAATCCTCAACCAAACCAAAAATTGGCTAAGCTATGACTTGCCCGAGCATCTGCTGGGTAAGTTATGGGGTGGGCGCTACCGAGGTCAAAAGCAACATTGGTTTTTAATGCGCTTAAAGGATGATGTTACGGATGAAGCGATTAACATTGCCACCGACCATCCAGAATTTGGCCAATGGCGTTGGGCTGAGGCCGCTAGCTTACCAAGCCAAATCGTCAGCTTTAAACGCCATATTTATGAAGCTTTGCTCATAGAATTCGCTAATTGGCTTTAAGCATTCCGTCACCCTCGGCGAGCAACGCGAGGGAAGAGGGTCCATGCAGCCTATGACGACAGGTATAATCATCCGTCATTCTGAACTTGTTTCAGCATCCACCTGTGTTTTGGGCACAAGCTTACGACCCATTGAGTACTACAGTATCCGTGGACCCTGAACTGAATTCAGGGTGACAACTGAGCTTGGATATCAAATATGGATTCCCTTCCCTCGACAATATATTGTCTCGTGAGAATGACAGCAAATCCCATCACATAAAGCTGTAGGGGTCCACGTCGACCTTTAATTTTATGCCCTTTAGACGCCCAGCACGGGCTAGCCAATCACGCACCAGCCCCTGGACTTTAACCGTCTTGGGCGCATGCAATAACATGCGGTAGCGATAGTCGCCGCGAATACGGGTTATCGGCGCAGGGGCCGGGCCAAATACTTGAACGCCGTCAATAGTCGGCGCATTCACCGCCAGCGCCCGCCCTGCCCGCCCAAGCGCTTCAACATCAGGGCTGGAGAGAATAAGCGCCACCAATTTACCAAACGGCGGCATATTATGACGCGCCCGCATGTCGGCCTCTTGCGCCATGAAAGCATGACCGTCGCCCGCCAGCAACGCCTGCACCACGGGATGTTCGGGCTCAAAACTTTGCAAATATACCCGCCCTGCCCGGTCGGCCCTACCCGCACGACCCGCCACTTGCATTAATTGCTGGTAGGTGCGCTCCCCCGCGCGCAGGTCACCGCCGCGCAGGCCAAGGTCTGCGTCCACCACACCGACCACCGTAAGGGCGGGAAAGTGGTAGCCCTTGGTAACTATTTGCGTGCCGATGATAATATCCACCTTGCCCGCTTCAATATTCGCGATCATCGCCGCCAGTTTATCTGGGCTGGTCATCGTATCACTGGTCATCACGGCTAGACGGGCATCAGGGAAACGTTTTATCGCCTCTTCAGCCAACCGTTCCACCCCCGGACCGCAGGCAACAAGCGTGTCTTCATTATCGCACTCAGGGCAGGCATTAGGCTTAGGAGCTTCAAACCCACAGTGATGACACTGCAAAGCACGGCGGTAGCGGTGCTCCACCAGCCACGCCGAACAGTTGGGGCAATCAATGCGGTGACCACAGGTGCGGCACAGCGTCAAAGGGGCGTAACCACGGCGATTAAGGAACAAGATGGTCTGTTCGCCGTCCGCCAAGGCTTTATCGATTTGGGCCGCGAGCACCGGCGATAGCCAATCACCCGATGCCGGCGGGTGTTTGCGCATATCAATGGCATGCATATCCGGCAGCATAGCGCCGCCGTGCCGCTCGCGTAATTTCAAATGGGTATAGCGACCACCCTCCGCGTTGACCAAACTTTCCAGCGACGGTGTTGCGCTGGCCAGCACTACCGGGCAGCCCCCAATATGACCGCGTACCACCGCCATATCGCGGGCATGATACATCACACCGTCTTCTTGCTTGAAGCCTGCGTCATGTTCTTCATCGACAACAATCAGACTGAGCTTAGCGAAGGGCAAAAACAAGGCTGAGCGCGCGCCAACGACCACCCGGGCGCTGCCTTCTGCCACTGCGTGCCAAGCGCGGCGGCGCTCGGCTTGGCCCAACACGGAATGCCACACCACTGGCTTGACGCCGAAGCGAGCTTCAAAGCGCTCTAACCACTGACTGGTCAAGGAAATTTCTGGCACCAACACCAACACCTGCGTCCCGGGCTGCTTCAGGGCCTCGACCAAACCTTCAAAATATACCTCGGTTTTACCGCTGCCCGTAACACCGTCGAGCAAAATGGGCGCGGCCCCCCCTTGCCATACAGCATCCGCGATAACTTTGGCAGCATCTGCTTGTTCATCAGATAGCTTGGGTGCCCGGCCATCGGTGTCGGGTTCCTTGTAATTACTATCCACAGGCTTTTGAAGGGTGATCAGCGCGTTTAATTTTACCAGCCCCCGCACCACGGCGTCAGACACACCGGCGCTTTCCGCCATGGCCTTCACAGAACGTGCTTCACCATCAGCGGCGACATCCAACACAGATTGGCGGGCAGACGTTAGCTTAACGCCGTCTGGCACAGCGCCCGCGCTCACCACCAGGTTTTGCATGCGGCATGCCTTGCCAATATCGGGCGCGCTTAAGCACATCCGCAGCACCATGCCCGGCGGGCTTAGGGTATAGGCCGCCACCCAAGTGATGAATTTTCGCAGACTTTCTGTGACCGGCGGCACATCCAGAATTTCCTCAACCATTTTCAGCTTGTGCTTGTTTGGCTTTGTGCCGCTTTCCTCATCATCCCAAACGGCACCTACCAACTTGCGGCCATGCATATTTACCCGCACCAATGTGCCTAGGGGTGGCAGGGCAACACCGGTTGGCAGAGCATAGCTAAGCGGCCCGGGCAGAGGTGCCGGTAACAAAACAGAAATAGCGTCAACGGCTACCTCGCCCTTATGGGTGTCCGGTTCATCATTGCCAAAAAGGGATGTTTGTTCATGCGTCATGCCAGCAGCTTAATGATGCGCTGCCTTGGCTGCAATAGACCATAGACAATGTGGCATAATATTATCGCCTCTTGCATCAATAGCTAATCTTCGGTACCAAGACCCAAGCCATTTAGATATGGCCCAATCCAATGCACAAGGAACCTAAGCCCCATGAAATTTTTTCTCGACACAGCCGACATAACTGAAATCCGTGAAGCCAATGCCACAGGCTTGCTCGACGGCGTAACAACCAACCCCAGCTTGATCAAAAAAGCCGGACGCGAATTTTTTGAAGTTATCAGCGAAATCGCCGCTGAGGTTGATGGTCCAGTGTCGGCTGAAACCGTGGCCCATGACCATGAAACCATGCTGCTTGAAGGCTTAAAGTGCGCTGAAATCGCCAAAAACATCGCCGTGAAAGTGCCGCTGACCATGGAAGGCCTGAAAACATGTAAGGCCCTGCGCGCGCGCGGCATTATGGTCAATGTCACGCTGTGCTTCAGTGCAAACCAAGCCTTGCTTGCCGCCAAGGCCGGGGCAAGTTTCATCAGTCCTTTTGTGGGCCGTCACGATGACGTTGGCTTTGACGGCATGGAGCTGATCGAAGATATCCGGCTTATTTATGATAACTATGGCTTTGATACCGAAATATTGGTCGCTAGCGTCCGCCACCCGACGCATATTCTGGAAAGCGCCCGCATCGGCGCAGATGTTGCCACCATGCCGTGGAGCGCGATGCAAAAGCTGTTCAATCATCCGCTAACCACCAATGGCCTTGCGGGTTTTGATAAAGATTGGGCCGCGACCGGCTTTTCGATACTGTAAAAAAGCTAAAGTTAAGACGAATTTTAAGGGTGGCACTTCATATCGGGTGCCGCCCTTTTTTATGCTTTTGCTTATTGCGGCAAGCTATAATGCGCTGCCCAAATTTGCTGGTAACGCGCCACTTCTGCGTCCCACGCATCACCCGTCCAGTAGCCCATACCTTGAGCTATTTTTTTCACATCACCGAGCACAGACTCGCCGCCCTGTGCCAGCAATAGCCCCAAACGGGTTCGGCGCAACATCAAATCATCTAAATGCACCACCGCTTCATGCGTCAAGGCCCGGCGTACATCGGCCAAGCAAAAGGGTGTGGCATATATTTGGCTCAGCTCGCCAGCTTTCGCGGCTTTAATTACAGCCATAGCCGCAGCGCCGTAGCGCCCAATGAGCAGATCACCAAAAGCCGGGTCCTTTGGCAAAATATCTGATCCAGATAGCGCAACATCCGCAAAAATACGGTCATCTGAAAAAGCATGCGCCGCCGGCAACAAGCCTTCTGCACGGGCCATAACGTCGAGCGCAATCAGCCGGAATGTCGTTAGCTTACCGCCACTGACGGTTATCATGCCGCTATCCAGCCACACCGCATGGTCCCGTCGCTCACTGGATGGGCGACGTTTTATTTTGCCCAATATTGGCTCAGCGGTGATAATAGGCCGCACACCTGACCATGTAGAAATCACATCCGTTTCATCAATATTACTTTGTGGGAACAACGCATTGGTTGCCACCAGTAGATAATCTAATTCCCTTCTACTTATGCTGGCTTCAATGTCCATGTCACCGGGGTGGTCAAGGTCTGTGGTGCCTACAATGGCCGCCCCCATCCACGGGTAGATGAACATTTTTCGGCCATCTGTGGGATGTGAAAGGGTTATGGCACCCACGGCAGGTAATTTAGTCGCTGGCAATGCAATATGACTGCCGCGCAAGGGCCGCACTCGGGTTTCATCCCTCACCTTGCGGCGCAGTCGGTCCGCCCAAGCCCCCGTGGCATTGATCACAAGCTTGGCTTTCAAGTTTATCTCCTTTTCGCCGATAAGGTCGGTGAGCTTAACCCCCACCACCTTGCCATCATTGATCATCAGGTCGGTAACACGGGCATAGTTAAGCGCTTTGCATTTGTCGCTCAGTGCCTCCTCCAACACGCGCAAAACCAGCCGGGTATCATCGGTTATGGTATCGCTATAATAATAGCTGGAGGCGATATCACTTACATTAATGCCGGGGAATTTATCTGTTAAATCAGACAGTTGTACCCGATGATGGTCGCGGATGCCCGCCATTTTATCATAGAGCCACATCAAAGGTTTCAGACCAAGGCGCATCAACCAAGATGCATGATCAACCAGAAAATAATAGCCCATACGAGTGACCAATCCCGGTGCTTCTGCCACCAACCTTTCACGTTCAACAAGGCTATGATGGGTTAGTTTAAAGTCTCCTGACGCCAAATAACGCAAGCCCCCGTGAACCATTTTTGACGAGCGACTTGAGGTGCCATAGGCAAAATCCTGTTGCTCGACCAGCACGGCGCGGTAGCCTCTACGCGCAGCCTCTCGCAATATACCCGCACCCGTGATACCACCACCAATGATGATCATGTCATAGGTCTCGTCGGACTCCGCTGGCTCGTTAAGACTAGCCCAAATTGCACCACGGTCCATCACTGGCATAAATATCTCACATCGTTAAACCTTAGGAGCCAGCCTTGTAAGGCTCTTTTGCCAATGCATCAACCCTGCAAAGCGCATTAGATACCTTGCGTGTAGATAAATTATGGCTAAGCTTCAAAGCTACCCACAATTAAACCGACACGAGGCAGAGGCCAGACATGAAAGATTTGATACTTGCCATTGACCAAGGCACCAGTAGCAGCCGCGCCATGGTATTTGATGCGAACGGCGCGGTGATGGCTAGTAGCCAGCAAGAATTTCCCCAAATATACCCGGAAAATGGCTGGGTGGAACATGACCCGGAAGCAATTTGGGCTTCGGTAATTTCTGTCTGCAGCGATGCCACATCAGCTTTGGCCCACCGCATTGCCGCTGCGGGGGTCACCAACCAGCGCGAAACCACGGTGGTCTGGGAGCGAGAGAGCGGCAAGCCGATCTATAATGCCATCGTATGGCAGGACCGTCGCACCGCTGACCGCACCGATGCGATGAAAGCAGAGGGCTTGGAGCCTGAAGTAAACAAGCGCACTGGGTTGCTGCTCGACCCATATTTTTCTGCCTCCAAAATCGCCTGGATACTCGACCATGTTCCTGGCGCGAGAGCAAAAGCAGAAGCGGGCAGCCTGGCCTTTGGTACCATTGAAAGCTTTTTGATATTCCGCTTAACCGGTGGTAAGCGCCACGTTAGCGATGCCACCAACGCCGCGCGCACCAGTCTTTATAATATTATGACCGGCATGTGGGATGATGACCTGCTAAGCATGTTCAATGTACCGCGTGCGATATTGCCCGATGTGCTTGATAATATTGCTAATTTTGGCAGTATTACGTCTGACCTTCTTGGCACATCCATCCCCATTTTAGGGGCGGCGGGCGACCAACAAGCGGCCAGCATCGGCCAAGCATGCATGAAGCCTGGTATGGTGAAAAGCACCTATGGTACCGGTTGTTTCCTTTTGGTGAACACCGGCGAAAAGGCGCTGCTATCCAAGAACAAACTGCTGACGACCATCGCTTATGCCCTGAATGGCAAGTGTTATTACGCGCTCGAAGGGTCCTTGTTTATTGCTGGGGCCGCCATTCAGTGGCTGCGGGATGAAATGGGCCTGATCAAGCAGGCAAGCGACGCTGAGGCCATCGCCCGCAGCGTCCCCGCTGACCACGGCGTTTATATGGTACCCGCTTTTGCGGGGCTTGGTGCACCGCACTGGGACCCAGGCGCACGCGGTGCTATCCTTGGCTTAACACGGGCTTCCGGCGCGAAAGAACTTATCCGCGCGACTTTGGAAGCCCCCGCATACCAAACTACTGATTTGCTAAAAGCACTGGAGGATGACGGCGTTAGCCTAAGCGAGCTACGCATTGATGGCGGCATGGCGGCCAACAGCTGGTTCGCACAGTTCCTTGCCGATATTTCTGGCGTGAAAGTCACGGTGCCTAAAATGCGGGAAAGTACCGCCATGGGGGCCGCAATTTTGGCGGGCATCGGCGCGGGATTGATCGACGGCATCGATAATATTGACCAATTTTGGCAGGCTGAGCATAGCTATGGCCCTAGTCTCAACGCCGATGCTCGTGCTAACCTCTTAGCTGGATGGGCAGAGGCCGTTGAGCGTGTGAAAAGCACCGGCTAGCCGTGATAGTAAAAATCGAACAAATCTATTGCATTAGTAGTTTATCACCGGCCCCTTTTGATCTAGCATCAGTTTCTAGATCAAAATAGGCAACATGCCCTTAACGGGAAATATATAAGGAGAAACCAATGGCTGATCTAAAAGGTTCACAGACTGAGCAAAATTTAAAGGACGCCTTTGCAGGCGAATCACAGGCGAACCGTCGTTATCTTTATTTTGCCCAAAAAGCTGACATTGAAGGCTATCCTGATACGGCTGCGGTATTCCGCTCCACGGCAGAAGGCGAAACTGGCCACGCCCACGGGCATTTGGAATATTTGGAAGAAACCGGTGACCCGGCAACCGGCCTGCCGATTGGCGACACCGATGATAACTTAAAAGCTGCCATCGCTGGCGAAACTCATGAGTATACCGACATGTACCCTGGCATGGCGAAAACCGCTCGCGACGAAGGTTTTGACGAAATCGCTGATTGGTTTGAAACATTGGGGAAAGCTGAAAAGTCACATGCTGGCCGTTTCCAGAGAGCTTTAGACGAGCTTTAATATCTTTGCCTAAGAAGCTTTAATAATGAATTTGGATTGGGCGTACGCGCCCAATCACAGTTGGTTGCACCCAAAGCTGAGGGAGATATGCGATGCGCGAAGGTAGCCTTGATGCCCCTACCCGACATCCTATCCTATGGCAGGATGAAGATTTTTACGACGAGGAAAAGCTAGACGCTGAGCTGCGCCGGGTTTTTGATATCTGCCATGGTTGCCGCCGTTGCTTTAACCTTTGCGACAGCTTCCCGCGCCTGTTCGACCTGGTCGATGCAGCGGGTGACGATGAGCTAGAAGCGGTAAACAGCAAGGATTTTAAGCCCGTTGTTGATGCCTGTACGCTTTGCGACATGTGCTATATGACCAAATGCCCCTATGTGCCGCCCCATGAATTTAATCTCGATTTCCCGCACCTTATGCTGCGCTACCGTGCGGTGGAAGCCCGCAAAGGCGACATCGGCTTTACCGACAAGCAGTTAAGTGAGACCGACCGCAACGCAAAGCTTGCCAAAATAGCACCCGGTTTGACTAATTGGGCAACCAAGCGCAGTAATGCCTTAACCCGGCCCATGATGCAGGCGGCCATCGGCATCCACCGGGATGCTGAACTGCCGAAATATGAGCGTGTGACCCTTTGTGACAAGGCAAAGCTAAAAGAGAGCCAGACACCCTTGAATATGGATGCCCCAGCTTATGGCCGCAAAGCGGTGGTTTATGCCACCTGTTTCGCCAATTATAACAATACTGACATCGGCATGGACACGCTCAACATTCTGGCAAAAAATGGCGTGGAGACCGAGGTAATTTATCCCGAATGCTGCGGTATGCCCCAAATGGAACACGGCGAGCTGGCGCGCGTTGCTGGCAAGGCAGAGAATATCTCAGCCGCTCTGACACCGTGGATAGATAAGGGCTATGATATTATCGCCTTGGTACCATCCTGCGCCCTCATGCTAAAGTCCGAATGGCCGCTGCTGTTACCGGATAATGATATGGTGAAGAAACTAGCCAGTGCCAGCTATGACGCGGCGGAATATATTATGGATATTGCCAAAAATGAAGGCTTGGCTGAAGGGCTAATCGCGCTGGACGGCCCCGTTAGCCTGCATATATCCTGCCATAGCCGCGCCCAAAATATGGGCCAGAAAGCCACCCAAATGCTGTGCTTAATTCCAGAGACCAAAGTTAAGCCCATTGAGCGTTGCTCAGGTCATGGTGGTTCTTGGGGGGTCAAGAAAAATTGGTTCCCTGTGGCTTTAAAAGTTGGCAAACCAGTGGCTAAACAAGCGATTAAAAATGATAATGCTTATCTAGTTTCCGAGTGTCCCTTGGCCCGCGAGCATATTGTGCAAGGCGTTGAAGAAGGCGGAGGAAACATTGATAAAATCAAGCATTATCAACACCCTATACAGTTACTCGCCAAAGCATATGGCCTTAATAAATGATGTGGAATAACCATGACAGCTAAACGTGCGATCGAAAAATCTGATATTATGGACTATGCTACTTACCGTGATGCGCGCCCCGCATACCGCAAACGTATCATCGCCCTTAAAAAAGACCGCCGCGTGGCCCTTGGCCCCAACGCCACGGCACATTTTGAGAGCTTTGATACCATGCTGTATCAGGTGCAGGAAATGCTACATACCGAGCGCGGCGGTGCTGAGCAATTAGCCGACGAATTAGCGGCATACCAACCTATGATCCCCGGAGGTAATGAGTTGGTTTGCACGCTAATGTTAGAATATGAAAACCCGGTCCGCCGCACAGAAATGCTTTCCAAACTTGGCGGTATTGAAGATACTATCGCCCTTGAATTTGACGGAGAGACTATCCATGCAACAGCTGAAAATGAAGTGGAACGCACCACTTCGGTCGGCAAGACATCGGCAATTCACTTCCTACATTTCCATTTTAATGATGCTCAAGTAGCAAAGTTTTCTAAAGTCAAAATGCGCGTGATCTTATCTGTTGGGCACTCTCAGTATCCGCATATGACGGTCATGACAGAGTACACCCGCTCAGCATTAGCTGTAGATTTATAAAACCCCGAAAAAGTTTCCTCTTCCGGGGTCATAATGTTTTTATGGCCGAGATAAAGGCTTAAAATTTCATACCCAAGGTCAACCAGATTTTTGTCGTGTCGGTTGAAAAGCTATCCGCATTATAATGTGCTGCCTTGAGAGACACCGAATATGTTTTGTTGAAGGTTTTCGCCACCAACCAATCAAACTCACTGCCATAGTCAAAATCGGCAGAGGCTGACTGGAAGTCATGATAGACAGCCATTAATTTAATGCCGCCAAGTGGTCCTGCACTTTTTGGCACAACATAAGTTAAGCTGGCATAAGCGTCTTCTAGGCCCCATTTCGGCGTTCCTAAAAACTTGTCGGCAAAACCATTAAATTTATGTAGGGTCGCCAACGGTGTTTTGAAGCTAACGCCATTGCCAGCACCCAAAACTTCATAGCCTAATTTGCCGGTGAACCCACCACTGCTACCGCTTACAGAGCCGTGGAAATAATTGGCCTTATAGTCAACAGGGTTGTCTTTATAGTCAGACTGGGTCGCAAAATCCAACTCATAGGCAATCTTGCCGCCACCCATTTTTTTGGCGCCTTCAATTCGAACCCCATAAGTGGCACTGCTTAGCCCAAAAGCCGGTGCATCATTAAGGTCAATCGCGAGAGCATAACCACTAATTTTAACAAGGTCAGACGCCTTATACATTACGGTTAAAGCATGCGTATTTGTATCCAAATTACCGAGCGGATGCTTATTTGAAAAAATCCGGTTCACATTCCAAATATAACCATAAATAGCTGTCACTTTATCTGATGGCGACCATACACCAACAACAGAATCATATGTTTGGTCATTTTGGCGAAAACCAACGGTGCCAACAAAGCGTTGATTGGCAAGATTGATACCTTGCCGACCGGCTTTCAGCGTAATCCCATCACCACTATATTGCAGGTAAGCTTGGTTCAGCTCTGTCCCTTCTGGGTCTGCAATGACGGGGCGGTTAATCTTACCGTTAATGGTGTTGTTGTAATTCTCTTTTCCTATCGACAAAATACTGTCGAATTCAACAACGCCGCTAAAGCCTTTAAATTTACCTGTGGTATATTTCAGTTTGCCGCGCAGGGTGGATGCAGTGGCATCCAAAGCAAGACCATCTTGGTCAACATTTTCAAGACGGTAACGAACATCGAGACTAGCTTTGCCTTTGGTCAGGGCCTCAGTAAGGCTTTCTGCATCGCTCGATATAACCGCAGGGGTGCCCGCAAGTACAACTGAGATAGCAAACAATGATGATAATAAAGGTTTCATTTTTTCCTCCTATGAAACTATCACTGACAATTTCTTCTACTCACAAATTTCTATTCCCAATCGCTCATATAAAACTTGATTTGGGTCATGTTTCATTCCGTAATGGCACACCCGCGACAATTCACCGCAAGTAGCCATCCATCTAGTATTAGGTGATATTTGTTAAAATTTGATTATGGCGGCAAGAAAAGGGAAATGCCGAGCCACACTGAAGGGACTCGGCATTCTATTCTATATACTATAACGCTTTAGGGCTTTAGCCTTGCGCGAATTTAAACCCTGATATTTTGGCTTCACCAGATAAATTCAGCACATAAGCTCGCACGCCTTCGCGCACACTTTGTGTATGTAAGTAATCGCTGATCTTGTCTTCCACTCGCTCAAAAGGAACTATCTTATCAGGCTGGTCAGTGGCACGAAAACGCTCAATATTTACATCATAATAATGGCGACAGGCTTTTGTATCTGCCTCTGGGCATGTAACTTTGGCCTCGATCAGGCGCATCACTGCCTGCTCCACCGCATCACTATCATCTTCCGAGCGGAGAAAACCTTCACGCTTAGCTTCCTGGCGCAATAGCTCCTGAATAACCAGCGACTGAGCCGCTGCCATTTTGGCATCTTCTACATTGGCTGCGGGATGATATTGCATTTCAGCAAACACCGCGTCATCCGTAATTTCAGTTTCATTGATCATAACAGGCATTTCTCTATCCTCTTCTGCGCACAATTTGATAGCCGGGCCGGAATATATATTTAATTGGCGCGCTGATCATATGCACTAACCGGGTGAAGGGGAACAATAGGAATATTGTTAAGCCTAAAGCGATATGTAGCTTGAATATTATCGGTTCATGCATGACAAAGTCCGCCGCCCCGCCCTGAAAAGTTACAATATGCTGTGCCCAATTTGCCAGCGCAATCATGCTGGAGCCATCCATATGCTGCATGGAGGCAGGGATAGTCATAAGGCCCAAAATCAACTGAACATACAGAATAAGCAAAATTGCAGTATCGGAAAATTTGCTGGTGGCTCGAATGCGGTCATCAAACAAGCGCCGCCAAACTAAAATGGTCATGCCGACAAAGCATAAAGAGCCAAAAATGCCCCCGGCGATCATAGCCATTTTCTGCTTTGTTGCTGCATCCATAACATAGTGATAAACACTCTCAGGAGTTAGCAAGCCCACCAAGTGACCAAAGAACAACAGAATTATACCAACATGAAAAAGGTTACTGCCGATCCGCAGGCCTTTTTTGCGCAGTAATTGGCTGGAATCTGCTTTCCAACTATAGGGGTCACTATCATAGCGGAGGATAGACCCAACCACCATAACGATAATGGCAATATAAGGATAAATACCGAAGAAAAAATCGTTTAAATAACTGTTCATCATGCCCTCCTATTGGCTTGACTGGGCGTTGGATGGGACGGACTTGGCAGATGCAGGTGGCACAGCCACCGGGCAAGCTGCACAGTCCAAACTAGCGGTGCCATCAAAGGCTGGGGTTTCTTCCCATTCCCTGTCTAGCGCGTCTAAGCTTGTGTCTTCTGCAGCATCCTCCGCAACGGCTTTGGCAATCATCTCTTGGTCAATCTCACTGTCAGACAAGCTTTCAATGGCCTTGAATATGATCGCATAATCGCTTTTCTTGCGCTTTAGTTTGGCGCCAATAACCGCGATAATATGCACACAGTCGCTCAAGGTCTCCTGTGCTTCTGCCACATCACAGAGCGATAAAAACTCCATGAAAATTGGCAAATAATCGGGCAGCTCGCTGCTGTCGATCGCAAAACCTTTTTCTCGGTAATGCTCTGCCAGATCAACCATAGCAGGGCCACGATCACGGGATTCGCCGTGGATATGCTCAAACAGATGCAGGCTATGCGCTCTGCCTCGGTCGAACATCGCCACATAATCTTCTTGTGACTTCATCAAGTTACGACTGGATAGTTTATCCATAAAGGCAAGAAGCTTCGTTTGAAGTTTACTGTCCAAGATGCCCTCCTTGAGGACAATTTCTTTCAGCTCTTCCATATGTCCACTTACATCCTGGGATGGATATGTCAGCAAAAGGCCAAGTATTTTAAAAGTTTTCATCTACTTATTCCTCACTTTGCCGGACATGGTGTTTTTATGGGTCCGCGCACCAAACAGGTTGGGCCGCTCGCCGCCACCACTGCAGCCATTACCGAAACTGAAACCACAGCTGGACCGGCTATTGAAAGCAATTTCATTATCAAAGGGTGTCTCGCCCGAATATTCGCGGTGATTGGTCGGAATGACGAAACGGTCTTCATAGTCCGCGAGCGCCATGATTTTATACATGTCCTCAACCATTTCCTCACTCATGCCAACATTTTTTAAAATACTTGCATCGGACTGCCCATCCACATGGCGACTGCGCATAAAGCCACGCATAGCCATCATCCGCTCTAGGGCCTCACTAATGGGCTCAGTGCGACCACCAGTCATCATATTAGCGAGATATTTCACTGGAATACGCATATTATCCACATCCGGCATAATTTTGCTGTCACCCACATGGCTCTGGATGGGGCTGAGCGGCGGAATATACCAAACCATCGGCAGGGTGCGATATTCAGGGTGTAGCGGGAAGGCCACTTTCCATTCCATCGCCATTTTATAAACCGGTGAATTTTGCGCCGCTTCCATCCAGCTATCTGGGATGCCAGCTTTCTTGGCTTCTGCAATCACTTCAGGATCATGCGGATTTAAGAAAATATCACATTGTGCCTGATAGAGATCGCCCTCATCCTTGGTGGAGGCGGCTTCTTCAATGCGGTCAGCATCATAGAGCAGAACCCCAAGATAGCGAATACGGCCAACACAGGTTTCACTGCAAACGGTTGGCTCGCCGGCCTCTAAGCGCGGATAGCACAGCGTGCATTTTTCTGATTTGCCCGATTGCCAGTTGAAGTAAATCTTCTTGTAAGGGCAGCCCGAAACGCACATGCGCCAACCTCGACATTTGTCTTGGTCGATCAAAACAACGCCGTCTTCTTCGCGCTTGTATATGGCACCTGATGGGCAAGCAGCCGCACAAGTTGGGTTCAAGCAATGCTCGCACAGACGTGGCAGATACATCATGAATGTATTTTCAAATTCGCCGTACATCTCTTTTTCAATGTCAGCGAAGTTATAGTCTGCGCTACGCTTTTCAAACTCACCACCAAGAATTTCTTCCCAGTTGGGTCCCCATTCGATCTTTTCCATCGTCTTGCCCGTAATCATCGAATGCGGACGTGCCGTTGGCATAGAGGCCACTTCTGGTGACTTTTGAAGCCGCTCATACTCAAAGGTGAAGGGCTCATAATAGTCATCAATTTCTGGCAGATCAGGGTTAGCAAAAATATTGGAAAGCAAGCGTAATTTGCCCCCCATTTTCGGGTGGATTTTACCGTTTGACTTACGGGTCCAGCCACCGTTCCATTTTGCCTGATTTTCCCAGTCCCGGGGGTAGCCAATGCCGGGCTTGGTTTCAACATTATTGAACCATGCATATTCAACACCTTGACGGCTGGTCCAAACATTTTTGCAGGTTACCGAGCAGGTATGACAGCCAATGCATTTATCCAAATTCAGGACCATGCCTATTTGTGCGCGTATTTTCATTTATTGTCTCCTGCAGATACTGCAACATCATGGTCTAACAACTCGGGACTATCGCCCCAATCCACATTACCAAGCTTACGTATGACCACAAATTCGTCGCGGTTCGAGCCAACGGTTCCATAATAGTTGAAGCCGTAAGATAATTGCGCATAGCCACCAATCATATGGGTGGGTTTAAGCACCGCCCGAGTGACCGAGTTATGAATGCCGCCACGCGCGCCCGTAACTTTGGACTTCGGTGTATTCACCAGCTTTTCCTGGGCGTGATACATCATGGTCATGCCCTCTGGCACCCGCTGCGATACCACTGCACGGGCAACAATAGCGCCGTTGCTGTTGAACAACTCAATCCAGTCATTGTCCTTAACGTCCACTTTAGCGGCATCAATTTCGCTCATCCAAACAACCGGGCCACCACGGTTCAGCGTCAACATCAGCAAGTTGTCACTGTAGGTGCTGTGGATGCCCCACTTTTGGTGTGGGGTTATGAAATTCAAGACAACTTTTTTATCTTCTTTTCCATGCGTATCTATCACCGGCGTAATGGTCTTCAAATTGACAGGCGGTTTGTAAACACAGAAGCCTTCACCAAAATCGCGCATCCAATCATGATCTTGATAGAATTGCTGACGACCGGTCAGGGTTCTCCATGGGATCAGTTCATGCACATTGGTATAACCAGCGTTATAGCTGACATGCTCGTCTTCTAAGCCTGACCATGTAGGCGACGAGATAATTTTGCGCGGTTGGGCCTGAATGTCCCGGTAGCGAATTTTCTCGTCCTCTTTTGGTAGTGCGAGATGAGTATGCTCGCGCCCTGTCATCGCACTAAGCGCTGCCCATGCTTTAACAGCCACCTGACCACTGGTCTCGGGTGCCAAGCTCAAGATCACTTCAGCGGCATCAATGTCCGTTTCAATTTTAGGCAGGCCTTTATGGTCGCCCTCGCCCCGGTGAACACCGTTCAATTTGCCAAGCAGGTCTAGCTCATTGTCGGTATTCCAATTAATGCCTTTACCGCCGTTGCCGAGCTTGCCAAGGGCAGGCCCAAGAGAAGTGAAACGGTTATAGGTTTCCGGGTAATTGCGCTCAACTTCAACAAGTGCAGGCATTGTCTTGCCGGGAATTGGTTCGCAGTCGCCTTTCTTCCAATCCGCAACACCTGTGGCCTGTGCCATTTCACCGGGCGTGTCATGCAAAATAGGCAAGGTCACAACATCCTTTTCAACACCTAGGTGTCCAGGGCAAATTTCTGAAAATTTCTTCGCCAGACCTTTGTATATATCCCAGTCGCTCCGGCTTTCCCAAGCTGGGTCAACCGCCCGGCTAAGCGGGTGAATGAAGGGGTGCATATCAGACGTGTTTAGATCGTTCTTCTCGTACCATGTGGCACTTGGCAGAACGATATCTGAATATACGCAAGTGGTAGACATGCGGAAATCAAGGGTAACAACAAGATCTAACTTACCTTCGGGTGCTTCGTCGTGCCATTTAACCTCGCTGGGCTTTTCACCACCAAATTCGCCCAAATCCTTACCAAGCAAGCCATTTTGGGTGCCAAGCAGGTGCTTAAGCATATATTCGTGGCCCTTACCGCTGGAGCCCAGCAGATTAGAGCGCCAGATAAACATATTACGTGGGAAGTTATCGGGGTTATCCGGGTCCTCACAAGCAAAGCTCAAGCTGCCGTCTTTTAAGCTATCAACCACATAGTCTTTAGCGGGTTTGCCAGCATCCGCTGCCTCACGGGCTACATCCAGTGGGTTGCGATTGAGCTGCGGTGCAGACGGCAACCAGCCCATGCGCTCAGAGCGCACATTACAGTCGATCAGGGAGTAATTTTCCCATTTCTTTTTGTCGGCAAGTGGCGATAATATTTCGTCAAGTTCCAGCTTTTCATAACGCCACTGATTTGAATGGTTATAGAAGAAACTGGTTGAATTCATATGACGCGGAGGACGGTTCCAATCAAGCCCAAAGGCCAGCGGTTGCCAGCCAGTTTGCGGACGTAGTTTCTCCTGCCCTACATAGTGAGCCCATCCACCACCAGATTTGCCAATACAGCCGCACATAACCAGCATATTGATAATACCACGGTAGATCATATCCATATGGTACCAGTGGTTCACCGCCGCACCCAAAATAACCATGGAACGACCACGGGTCTTGTCGGCGTTATCAGCAAATTCCCGTGCAACCTGGATAACCTTTGCCCGGTCAACGCCAGTGATTTTCTCCTGCCATGCAGGTGTATATGGCACATCATCATCAAAGTTAGCTGCAACATTGCCGCCGCCAAGGCCACGGTCAATGCCGTAGTTAGCAACCATCAGATCATAGACCGTTGCGACATAAACATCGCCGTCTTTGGTGCTAACCTTACGGACGGGAACGTTGCGCTCTAACACGCTGGCATGGTCGGTCGCTTTGAAAATCTCAGGCTGCTCGCTTTCTAAGTTACCAAAATATGGGAAAGCAACAGTGACAACCTCATCATGGCTGTCAATGAGGCTAGTACGGGGCCATAAATCACTGCCATCAGTGGCGGTTTTTAGCTCCAAATTCCATTTCTTAGACTTGTCCCAGCGGGAACCAATGGTGCCGTTTGGCACTTTGATCTCATTCGAATGCTGGTCCAGAACAACTGGCTTCCATTCAGTGTTATCAGTTTCATCAAGCGCCCCTTCAAAGTCAGAAGAGCGCAAAGTTCTGCCAGCGACCAACTGGCCATCTTTTTCGTCCAATTGCACGAGGAAAGGCATGTCGGTATACATACGGCAATAGTCATCGAAATATTCCGACTTACCAGCGACATGATACTCGCTCAAGATCACATGCCCCATCGCCATCGCCATCGCACTATCCGTGCCTTGACGCGGATTAAGCCAAATATCAGTAAGCTTCGCCACTTCAGAATAATCTGGCGTAACGGAAACTGTTTTGGTGCCTTTATAGCGCACTTCGGTGAAGAAGTGAGCATCCGGCGTCCGCGTTTGCGGCACATTGGAGCCCCAAGCGATAATATAGCCACTATTGTACCAATCAGCGCTTTCAGGCACATCGGTTTGCTCACCCCATGTCTGCGGGGAACTAGGAGGCAGGTCACAGTACCAGTCGTAAAAGCTCATGCAAACACCGCCAATGAGCGACAGATAGCGCGAACCCGCAGCGTAAGACACCATTGACATGGCCGGAATGGGCGAGAAGCCAACGATACGGTCGGGCCCGAATTTTTTGGCCGTATAAACATTGGATGCGGCGACAATTTCATTCACGTCATCCCAACTGGCACGAATGAAACCACCAAGGCCGCGCACAGCCTTATATTCTTTCGCTTTAGCAGGGTCCGATACAATAGAGCCCCAAGCATCGACAGGATCGCTAAATTCCGCTTTCGCCGCTTGCCACAGTTTCATCAAGCGCGAGCGCACCATAGGATATTTCAGCCGCGCTGCACTATAAAGATACCAGCTATAACTGGCACCACGGGCACAGCCCCGTGGTTCATGGTTTGGCAGATCAGGGCGCGTGCGCGGATAATCTGTTTGCTGGGTTTCCCAGGTTACAAGTCCATTTTTAACATAGATCTTCCAGCTGCATGAACCGGTGCAATTAACCCCGTGGGTGGAACGCACTATTTTGTCGTGCGCCCACCGCCCTCTGTATGCCCGTTCCCAAGCGCGGTTCTCGTCGGTGGTAATGCCGTGGCCGCCAGAGTATTTCTCTGGCGACGAAGTGAAATAGCTAATTCTGTCTAGAAAGGCACTCATTATATCGAACTCCTGTTATTACTTTGCCTCATGGATTTTGCCTCAGGGATTTTGCCTCAGGGATTTTTAACATAGGCGTTTTTGCGGAGGTAGAACCACCAATTGATAACTATGCAAATGCCGTAGAATATAGCAAAGCCATAGAGGGCATATTCAGGCGTTGTCGCCTTAATCTGTTCACCAAAAACTTTCGGAATAATAAAGGCACCATAAGCTGCGATTGCCGATGTCCAACCCAGAACCGGGCCAGCCTGTTCTTTGTCAAACACCATGGCAATAGTGCGGAAAGTTGAACCATTACCAATACCCGTGGCTGCAAACAAGATGATGAAGAGTATCAAGAAGGGATAGAAGAACTCTTCTGGTGTAGCAGAAGCATATGCCATCTTCATATAGTATGCTACGCCAAGCGCGCTTGCCACCATCACTACAGAAATTATCTGGGTAACTTTAGCGCCGCCCATGCGGTCAGCCCACATACCGCCAAGTGGGCGAATAAGGGCACCAATGAAGGGTCCCATCCAAGCAAACATCAAAGCGCTAGGTCCATTGGGGTTTATGAGGTCATGGGTCATTGCGCCATCAACCATCACATGCTGATAACCAAAGATGACCTTGATCGCCAGTGCAAGTGCGGCTGAAAAGCCAATGAAGCTGCCGAAGGTCATGGTATAGATAACCGTCATGGCCCATGTATGCTTATTGTCAAAGATTTGATATTGACGTTTCAAGCTGTTTTGAATTTTCCCAGGGATAAGTTTCAAGGCAAACACCGTTGAAACAATCACTATTGGCAACACAATCCATTTGGAAAGCTCAATACCGGATCCACCAACAACCGCAGGAAGCAGAAGCCACAGACCAAAACTTGCGGTAACCAAACCGATCGCCAGCATACCGAGAATTTTACCAAAGCTGCCAAAGGCTGAACTAGCATCGGGAGACACATGTTCATCACGAATATTGTTCATGCCAAACCAAGTCGCTATTGCTAGCGGGATCAAAATGAGAAGCCACACCCAACCAGCATTAAAAATATAGGTATCCGTGCCTGCAGGAATTTTACCGATCAATGTACCAGAGGTGTTTTGCAAAACCATGCTGTCGCCGCCAAACAGGCCAAATGTCATCACCAAAGGCACCACAACTTGCATTGTGGTAACCCCGAAATTACCAAGGCCCGCGTTCATACCGAGAGCATAGCCTTGAATTTTTTTCGGAAAGAAAAAGCTGATGTTGGACATGCTTGAAGCA
Organism: Alphaproteobacteria bacterium; assembly: GCA_021774735.1. Lineage (GTDB taxonomy): Bacteria > Pseudomonadota > Alphaproteobacteria > Sphingomonadales > Kordiimonadaceae > JAJFIS01. Next base: position 92,801 of record JAJFIS010000041.1, read on the forward strand.
AAGTTACCACCACCGAAGCCGCTAAGAAGCGCCATCAATTGGAATTGCCACAGCGGCGCGTTGGGATCTTGTAACAAGAAGCCTGTACCTGCAGCAGGTACTATCAAAAGGGCGGTTGTTAGAAAGATTGTGTATCTTCCACCAGCTATTCTTATAAAAAAGCTGGATGGTATGCGCAGTGTTGCGCCAGAAAGGCCCGCGATGGCCATTAAAGTAAATAGTTCACTTTGCGCAAAAGGAAAACCAAGGTTCAGCATCTGAACCGTGATAATGCCCCAATAAAGCCAAACCGCAAAACCACAAAGCAAAGCCGGAATGGAAATCCACAAATTGCGTGTGGCTATTTTTTGGCCGGTGTTTTCCCACTGTGCTTCGTCATCGGGATTCCAGCCGTAAAGGTCATGGGGGTTTTTATTTTGTGTATCAGTCATTTTAAATCTCCTAAAGGCTGTTGCCACCTAAGCCATCTGGCTGGGGTGACAATCGCGCCTGATGCGCCCTTATTTTGCAAGGGCTTCAAGTTCTGGCAGATCACGTGGTCCGCTAAGTTCAGGATTATTTTGTTTGTCGAGCCGTAGGATGGAAAAGTGCATCCAAGCCAGAGCAATGCCGATGATGACCGTCAGCAGCATGAAGCAGCTGGTCCAAACACCGATCATATCATTCATGATGCCAAAGGTGATAGGCAGAACAAAACCGCCGAGGCCTCCGATGAGGCCGACAATACCACCAACTGAGCCAACATGGTCCGGATAGTAAACTGGAATATGCTTGTAAACCGCAGCCTTACCCAATGACATGAAGAATCCGAGGATGATCGTCAGAAAAACAAACATTTCAAGTGGGATCGTAATGTTAAACTCAACAGGGCCATCGATGCCAGCGACCGTATACTGCGTGGATGGATAGGACATGATGAATGTGCAGATCACACAGGCGATAAAGGTCCAATACATCACTCTGCGGGCACCGAACACGTCTGACAGATAGCCACCGAGTGCGCGGAAGATACTACCGGGCAGTGCATACATTGCTGCCAAGACGCCTGCTGTTGTTAGCTCAAGGCCATAAGCGCCAACATAATAGCGTGGTAGCCACAATGCCAGAGCCACATAGGCACCAAAAACAAAGAAGTAATACAGAGAAAAGCGCCATACTTGGATGTTTCTCAGCGGCTCCATCTGTTCAGCAAAGCTGGCATGCTCGGCACCAGAGGCCTTGCGTTCCTTCAAAGCGGGATCATCTTTAGCAAAGATGTAATAGAGAACGCCGGTCACAGCCAAGATGATGGCATAAACCTGTGCCACACCTTGCCAAGCACCACCCATGGCAATGAGCAGGAATGGCGCACCAAAGTTGGTAATGGCCGCACCGACATTGCCCATCCCAAAAATACCAAGTGCTGTACCTTGGCGCTCTTTGGGGAACCATCTGGATACATAAGCAACCCCAACGGCAAAACTACCGCCCGCGAGACCGACACCAAGAGCTGCTACCAAGAACATCTCGTATGTATTGACCATTGTCAGCAAATAAGCGGCAACTGCTGTAAGCAGCATCTGCACTGTATAAACGATCCGACCGCCATATTGGTCGGTCCAAATACCCAAGAACAACCGGCTAAGGGATCCGGTTAAAATTGGCGTTGCCACCAAGATACCAAATTGGGTGTCGCTTAAGCCTAGCTCAGCTTTAATTTTCATGCCGATAATGGAGAATATGGTCCAAACAGCAAAACAGACCGTGAAGGATAGCGTACTGACCGTTAGGGCCCGTGTTTGCTCACCTTTTGTTACATTTGCAACGTTCATCGTCACCTCCTAGTGCTAAATTCTGATGAAAACATGTACCCATGTGGCATGGAATTTCTTGACCTTGATCAAGTGTAGGGTTCATAACTAGATATGCAAAGAAAAAAAGGGCTAAATTAAACATGAAAAATCATGCTATTCCCTTGAAATATCTATAGTTTTGCATTGCTAAACGATGAAAAAGCGTCAATTTGTCACATGAGAAAGGCACCAATGGATTTTGCAGCCCCAACTACTAATCCGGCTCAGGATATTCTCCTATCAATGGCAGAGGTTCTACACAGCCTGCAAAGGGAACGTGGGTGCGCTTCAATTTTCTTGGATAGCGAAGGAAAATATTTCACCAAGCGGCTGAATAAGCAAATAAACCGAACATCAAAATTGATAGCCAATCTATCCATCTTAATTAGTGACAGCGCTTCATTGAAAGATTTGCCTGATTTTATTGAAAGCAGACTGAGCGCCCTCAATATTCGATTACAGTCCATAGGCAAATTGCGAGCGCAGGTCTTAAAAGACGATATCAAATATACTAAGGCAATCAATGATTATACCTTCAGCCATAATATCCCGCTGTTGGATGATATGATTGAACTTGCCCAGCGTACTGATGAACATAATTCAGCACTTGTCAGCGCCTTTGCTAATTTCCTGCAATGGAAAGAGCGTTTGGGCCGTGAACGCGCCCTTGGTACCCGTGGTTTTTACAAATTCGCCTTCAAAAACCCTGAATTTTGTGACCGCATCATAGCCTTAACCGCTGAGCAACAAACCTATTTGAACTCTTTTTTAACGATCGCATCCCCCTCTCAAATTGCTTTGGTTCGTGATATTCTTGATGGTTCAGACATGAAAACCATAGCTGACTTCCACCTTAAGCTGGAAGCTGGAGACAACCTAGATGGCCATAAAGAATTCACCGCAGAATCCTGGTTCGATATTCTGACGAGGACTATGGACCAGCTTCATAACGCTGAGAAAAAACTGATCATGTCACTTGCTGGGGCTGCAACGCATGTTGGCAACCTCCACAGCACGGATTTAGAATCAGGAGTTAAAGTCCAAAAGCCATTTTTAAAGTCCCTCGCGCTTTTTTCAAAATTAGAAGACACCGAACTTGATGACTTATTGAGCTTTGCTCAAATACGCCATTTTGAAAGTGGTAAAATCTTATTTCTGCAGGGTGAATCAATCCAGCGCATGTATGTTATTCTCGAAGGCTGGGTGAAAATATTCAACGGTACAGAAACCGGCGAAGAGACAGTGCTGCAAATGCTATCCACAGGCGAAACTCTACTCGATTCGGCGATTTTTCTCAATGCTGCTGCCCCAGTTAGCGCACAGCTGATTGAAGATGCAACGCTGCTTTCAATCCCTGCGCCGGTCATGCGGCAAAAAGTTAAGGACAATGGCAATCTCGCCATCAGCATGCTGAGCAATGTATCCCTGCGCTCACAGCGGCTGATCCATCAGATTGAGCAATCGCGGCTTAAATCTGCCAGAGAGCGGGTTGGTTGGTTCTTACTGCGACTGTATCTGAACCAAGCGAACCAAGAAAGTGAGATTTTTCTGCCATATGATAAATCGATCATTGCGTCATATCTTGACATGCGCCCTGAAACTTTTTCTCGCGCACTCAAAAAATTACGCAGCGATGGCTTCGTAATCTTAAAAGATCGAATTTCTATTCCCAAGGATAAATCACTTTGTGCCTTTTGCGATCAACATTTGGCCGGTACTTGTGACTTTGTTGGCACCCCCAACTGCTCTAACCCCAATATTGCTGATCTTGACTTAGTGGAGATACTTGATGCGTAAAATTTTATTACCGCCGTTGATTTTATTTGCTTGCCTTGGCGCGATGATTGCCCTGAAAATTTACGCCCCGATGGGGGTATGGCTGACGGGCCCACTGACCTATATTGGGGTCGCGCTGATGGTGGTCGGTGGCTATATTCCGGCGTGGGGTGTGCAAACTTTCAAGAAGGCAGAGACCAACCTGATGCCTTACAATGACCCCGATAGCATGGTAACAGGCGGCCCTTTTCGCTTCTCGCGCAACCCCATGTATCTCGGCATGTTGATTCTGTTGATCGGCGTCGCTATTATTTTAGGCACAAAATCCAGCCTGATCGTACCGCCTATCTTTTTCGCTATCATCAATTGGTACCATATCCCCTTTGAGGAAAGCCGCATGGCAGCCCACTTCGGCGATGGCTTTGAAGAGTATAAAAGCCGGGTACGGAGGTGGGTTTAATGGCTGAAAAGGGGCTTGGCCTTCCGAATAGTCCGCCCCAACCCATGATGGGCCACACCTTAAGCATATGCCACAAGTGCCATATGCATATAATTAACGGTGTACCGAAGAAAATTTTTAGGTTATTCCTAAAGGAATATACGCGTTAATGTTTATCACTTTCATAAAATGAATTTTGAGAGACTTCTATGCTAAGCCAATCATTTGAACGAAGTAAGCATGTCTACCGTAATGATGAGTTCGTTGAACTGATAAAGGATGCGGTTAGATTTTTTAATGGCACTCCTGTTCATCGATTTACTCTGAATGAAAAATTTCTTGGGGCGGGTGTATATGCTCTATATTACACTGGAAAACATGAGCCATATAATGATTATTCTAAATTAAATCGACTTTCATATGATTACCCAATCTATATAGGAAAAGCTGTTCCTAAAGGGTGGAGGCAATCACGAGTCTCTGATGGAGAATCCAAGCAGTCGAGCGAACTATATTCACGAATTAGGGAACATGCTCGTAATATTGAAAAAGTGGACGGCATTGACATATCAGATTTCTCATGTCGGTTCGTAATCTTTGAAGCGGATGGCTCAGATATGATTGGAGCAATAGAGGCTGCTTTAATTAAGCTTAATAAACCTCTATGGAATTCAGTAGTAGATGGATTTGGCAACCATACTCCTGGAAAAGGGCGTTTTAACCAGGCCAAATCAGACTGGGATGTCTTGCATCGGGGACGAGAGTGGGCCGATAAATGTAATGGTATACCTAGCAATAAAGCCGATATACTTGAAAAAGTCTCTAAACATTTAGCTATGTTTGGGGGGGAGATATGAGGTCGATTGAGCTTTTTTCTGGTGCAGGTGGATTAGCAAAGGGGCTAGAAATCTCTGGGTTTGAGCATGTAGCTTATGTTGAAAATAACCGTGATGCATGTATAACCCTGCGAAATAACTTTAATGCCAAAAAAGTTTTTGAAGGCGATATTAGAGAGTATGAATTTGATACTCTCTCAAATATTGATGTTATTGCTGGAGGTCCACCTTGTCAGCCTTTTTCATTAGGGGGGAAGCACAAATCATCATCAGATGAACGTGATATGTTCCCTTTAGCAATAAAAGCTGTTCGATCATTACGCCCAAAAGCATTTATATTTGAGAATGTAAAAGGTCTATTAAGGCCATCCTTTTCAGACTATTTTAAGTATATTTTACTACGCCTTCAATACCCCGATTTCAATTGCGAAAACAGTAATGACTGGTCAAAGAACTTTTCTCTCCTTCGCGAATTCTCTAGTAATTCTAGCACAACACCAGAATATAGAGTTCAGTTTCAATTGATGAACGCTGCTGATTACGGCGTCTCTCAAACTAGAGAACGTGTTATTATAGTTGGAGTTCGTTCTGATTTAAATTCTAGGTGGCTATATCCAGAGGGAAAGTATACCCAAGACCGTCTACTATGGGATCAGTATGTTTCTGGTGAGTACTGGGAAAAACATAAGATTAAAAAGGTACCTGAATATTCACATTCAAAACATTTTTTAAGGAAAATTGAGACCATTAAAAAAAAATATGGCTTCATTCCACCACGTTCTCTACCTTGGAAAACCTTAAGAGATGTCTTGAGTAACGTACCTAATCCAAAAGCTATGCATCAAATTGGAGACCACCTTTTCCGTGCTGGTGCTAGAAGTTATCCGGGGCATACAGGAAGTATGTTCGATCAACCATCCAAAACAATTAAAGCCGGTGATCATGGTGTTCCGGGTGGTGAAAATATGATCCGATTTTCTGATGATTCAATCAGGTATTTAACAGTATATGAAGCCAAACTTGTTCAGAGTTTTCCAGCGTCATTTAAAATACATGGGGCGTGGGGAGAAGCTATGCGCCAAATAGGCAATGCTGTTCCAGTAACGATAGCCGAAGTTCTTGGCGCGGAACTAAAACGAGTATTATCTGATAACTCTAGTCAACAGACTAACCAAAAATACCTTATGAGATGCGCATAACTTCTCAAGTGGTATCTCTTTCATAAAAACCCCCTATATATTGCATAAAAAAAGCCCCACAAACCTGCAGGGCTTTTACATTTTTTGCAAGATTAAATTGTAGCCGCTACTCAGCGGCGTCCTGCGGCTGGTAAATCTGGGAGCCTAACTCTTTGAACTCAGCGGATTTTTCCGCCATGCCTTTTTCAGCCTCTTTCTTGGCGGCAAAGTCACGCACTTCCTGGCTGATCTTCATGCTGCAAAATTTCGGTCCGCACATGGAGCAGAAATGCGCCACTTTATGGGCTTCTTTCGGCAGGGTTTGATCGTGGAACTCACGGGCTTTATCCGGGTCTAAGCTCAGATTAAATTGATCTTCCCAGCGGAAGTCAAAGCGTGCCCGGCTCAGCGCATCATCGCGGGCTTGGGCTGATGGATGACCCTTGGCAAGGTCGGCTGCGTGGGCCGCGAGCTTATAGGTAATCACCCCGTCTTTAACGTCGTTACGGTCCGGCAGGCCCAAATGTTCCTTCGGTGTCACATAACAAAGCATGGCGGTGCCGTACCAGCCGATCATCGCCGCACCAATGGCACTGGTAATATGGTCATAACCGGGGGCGATATCGGTGGTCAGGGGCCCAAGCGTATAGAAAGGTGCTTCGCCGCAATGCTTCAGCTGCTCTTCCATATTTTCCTTGATCTTATGCATCGGCACATGGCCGGGCCCTTCGATCATCACCTGAACGTCATGCTTCCAAGCAATTTGCGTTAGCTCACCAAGGGTGTGCAGCTCAGCAAATTGGGCTTCGTCGTTGGCGTCAGCAATACAGCCGGGGCGCAGTCCGTCACCCAAGCTGAAGGCCACGTCATAGGTTTTCATGATCTCGCAGATGTCCTCAAAATGCTCATAGAGGAAACTTTCTGTATGATGCGCGAGGCACCATTTCGCCATGATCGAGCCACCGCGAGACACAATACCGGTCACCCGCTTGGCGGTCATTGGCACATAAGCGAGGCGCACACCGGCGTGGATGGTGAAATAATCAACGCCCTGCTCGGCTTGCTCAATGAGCGTATCGCGGAATATTTCCCATGTCAGGTCTTCCGCAACGCCGTCAACCTTTTCCAGCGCTTGATAAATAGGCACGGTGCCAATGGGCACAGGGCTGTTGCGCAGGATCCATTCACGGGTGTTATGGATGTTACGGCCCGTGGATAGGTCCATGACGTTGTCAGCACCCCAGCGGGTCGCCCAGACCATTTTGTCCACTTCTTCGGCGATCGAACTGCTGACGGCTGAGTTGCCGATATTAGCGTTGATTTTAACGAGGAAGTTACGGCCAATGATCATGGGCTCGGCTTCCGGGTGGTTGATGTTGGCAGGGATTATCGCCCTGCCCGCCGCCACTTCCGCGCGCACAAACTCACCGGTGATAATATCTGGGATATTAGCACCCATGGGGTCACCGCCACGGGTGGTATTGGCAACATAGGTTTCTTGCTTTTGATTTTCGCGTACGGCGATATATTCCATCTCCGGCGTAATTTTGCCCGCCCGCGCATAAGCAAGCTGGGTTGCTGCCACACCGGCCTTAGCGCGCAAGGGTTTGTTGCGCACAGGAAACTCCGGCGCTAAATATTTCTCGCTAGCATTGCCGTTGTCTTCGGGCTTTACGGTCCGTCCTTCATATTCTTCGACGTCACTACGGGCCAAGCTCCACTTTCGGCGCATTTGCGGTAAACCCGCGTAAATATCAATCTCGGCTGTGTCGTCAGTATAGGGCCCAGAGGTATCATAGACCGTCAGCGGGGCTTCATTCGCGGTTGGGTGCAGAGTAATTTCGCGCATTGGCACGCGGACACTTGGGTCATTGGCGCTTTCGACAAATATCTTGCGGGAGCCAGCAATGGCGCCGGTAGTGATATTAAAATCGGTTTTGATGGTATCAGGCATGGTTTTTCCTTTCCCTACGCTGGTATAAACCAGATCAGGTTCAACGGGTCATCGCAAAAATTGCGAACTCTCAGCCCACGCACAAAGGCGCAAGGCTCCCCACGGGTGAAACATATAATTTAAGAGATCTATATGTACGCCCGCACCCGATTATTGGCAAGAGATAGTAAGGGCCATCGCTATAAAAAAATGACGGCCCAATATCGCCTGGACCGCCATTAATGTTATTTAGAATAGCTGCAATTTTGTTGTTAGTGGGCACCATCTTTACTGAAAATATCATCAACACCACCAAGGAAAGATTTGATCATATCGCTAATTTTTTCAGAATTACCAGACAGCATTTGGCTAGAATTATAAACCGTATCAGCAGCTGATTTAGTCTGATTTGTACCGGCTGCAACGCTGGTGATATGCTGGCTAACATCTTGGGTGCCCTGTGCCGCATCTTGAACATTACGCGCAATTTCGTTGGTCGCCGCTTGTTGCTCCTCCACCGCAGATGCAACAGCCAGAGCAAGTTCAGCCGTTTTTTCCACCGCATCTTGAATGCTGCCCATCGCAGTCGCAGCTTCATGGGATTTTTGTTGAACCGACTGAATTTGTGTTGATATCTGCTCGGTTGCCTTCGCGGTTTGGCTAGCAAGGGATTTCACTTCTCCTGCCACAACGGCGAAGCCTTTACCAGCTTCACCCGCCCGCGCTGATTCTATAGTAGCATTTAAGGCGAGCAGGTTGGTCTGCTCGGCGATATCATTGATCAAATTAACCACTTCAGATATCGCCTGCGATGCTTGCTCAAGGTCCACCATGACTTCAGCGGTTTGCTTTGCTTGCCCCGCTGCTTCATTACTGGCTTCGGTTGAATGTTGAATTTGGCGACTAATTTCCAAAATTGAAGCACCAAGCTCTTCCGCCGCACTCGCCACAGTTTGCACATTGGCGGTCGCCTCTTCCGCAGCTGCCGCAACACTGGCTGACTGGATGCCCGTTTGCTCTGACGTTTCTTGCAGAGCAACCGATGTGGAAGCAAGTTCGCTTGAAGCATCGGTCAAATTGCCAAGAGCTTGATTTGCATTAGTGTCAAAATCTTCTATGAGCGTCGTAAGCGAACTGGTTATCGCTTGACGCTTTCCCTCGGCTTCACGTTCATCATTTCTTTTGCGCTCCGCCATTTCGGCCTCAGACCGCATGCGTTCTTCATCGGCACTTGCTTTTTCGGCTTCTGCTGCTCGTGCTTCTTCACTTAGGCGTAAGTTTTCTTGCGCATTCACCTTGAAAACATCAATGGCCTTAGCAATATCACCTACGTCATCACCACGATCAACATATGGTACTGACAGTTCTAATTTACCCTTCGCCAATTCAGCCATGACCGATACAATTTTTGTTAGCGGCGAAGAAACAGTCATTGACACAAAATACGCTCCCACTGTTAAAAGGGCTGTGAGTATTACGGCCATCCAGATTAGTTGGCTTACGAGCCCATCAGAAGGCTCTTGCACTTCACTAAGGTCAATTTCACCCATCATAGCCCAAATTACACCTTTAAAATTGATCGACCCAAATGCGGAGAGAACCTCAATACCGCGGTAATCTTCAACGGTTAAAATCCCTGTTTTACCATCGAGGGCCGCTTTTGCACTTTCTGTATTGATTTTGGTTTTCAAAATAGTTGAGGTTTCGCTAAAGCGTGAATCTGATCGCATGAGGCCATCATGACCAACGAGATAGGTTTCACCGCTTTCTCCCATACCAACTGATTGTTGCATAATGCTATTTATTTTATCTATTGGCATTTGGAAGGAAAGCACCCCGATCATATTGCCATTTGCATCCATTACAGCCTGTGAAATAAAGCTTGCTGGCGCTCCTTTGCTGGGCTGATAGGGTGCAAAATCTACAAACTCTTGGCCACCGCGTGCGCTTAAGGTAGACCTAAAAATATTACCCAAATCGGAATCTCGCCACTGTCCCGTTTGAACATTAGTGGCAAAATCAGGCTCCTTAAAAACCGAATAAACCAGATTACCTTTCAGATCGAATAAAAAGACATCATAGTAACCCCGTGTTTGCTGCAGGTTTCTGAACCAATTATGGTATGTTACATGTGCTTGTGTATATTCTGAGCCATCCCCGGCATTGGTTAGTTTTTCCATTTGAGGTGTCATATAAAGGCGCTGAATTTCTGATGTAGGATCACTACCCATCGCGTTCCACCCACCTATGAACGCTGTTATAGCATCTGCAGTGAAAGGGTTTTTAGCGACAAGTTCAAGGTCTTGTTCAATCGATGCTAAATAAATTGATAATTCTGAAATTCGTGATTGGTTAATAGCCTCAAGATTTCGATTTGCCGCTTCATCCAGAGCTGACTCAGCGGAAAATTTGCTAAATAAAGTTAAGCTTAAGCTTACGGTTAACAGAAACACTACCACGAGAGCAGGTAATTTAATTGCGAGTTTAATATTAGAAAACATTTTATTAAAACCTTAACTATGATTCCGCAATTCTATACTTAAATATCATTGCGAATATGATCCGAACATCCCCACCTGACGAATCGAAACTACATCTCAAAGCTTTAAAAAGTATGAATTAGTTTGATCTATATCAAAAAATTCAAAAATTTAGATGAAACCATCGCATATCAAATGCATATATTATCATACATAAAAAAAGTACTCTTAGCCTTACACTACATTTGCGAAATAATTAAATATAGCGTCATAAGGAGTATATAATATATGTCATTATACGATTATTTGGTATACTATACTTCAAAGGACTGTATAAATTGAAGTTCTGTTGTGTTTGATATATCATTCAATATACGGCATTCTTTTTGCCTAACATATCCTTCACGCTCATAAAAGCGATGCGCTCGCTCAAATCTTAAGTCCGACCATAGGTTGATTATATTATCACCGCGCGATTTAACAGCTAACTCCACCAATCGCAGTAAACGCACGGCAAGACCACTACCTCTCATTTCATTTAATATGTATAATCTCTTCAATTCACACATCTTTTGGCCTTCTGGCGTATAGCCTATACATCCCACAATCTGGCCAGCTTTTTCTGCCACCCAAACCTCACCACCTTTTGCTTCATAATTGCTGCGTAAGTTGAAAAGGTCAGCGTCCAAATTTTCAAGGTCGAGGAAAACGCCTTCAAATTCGGCAAAGCACGTACCAATAAGGTTACACAGAGCCTTATAATCGCTGTCTTCAGCATAGCGTATTGTTAAGTTAGTCATCAACTTATTCCAATGGAATTTTTCGTGTCATTAGCCAGTTATTTCTATATTCAAATGATTTATTAACTGCTTCAATCTCTTTAACTGTCATATCAGGGTGCCATGTCTCAAAAATCAATACCACCCTCAAACTATCACTGCCATTGATCGCCTCATGGTCAAAACTATCATCAAAGGCCAACACTTTCCCCTCTTGCCATTGCCTCCATTCATCAGCACATCGGATTCGACAACTTTCTGGTACTATGATTGGGAGATGTACCGTCATTCGGTTATTTGCAACGCCAAAATGCGGTGGGATATGTTGGTTGGGTTTGAGTAGTGAGAAAAAAGCCTCTATTGGGTTTTCACCGTGTTTCGCGATTGGTGTCTTTAACAGAGCCGCAATAGTTTTCGGGAAGTAAGGGGCTATTTCTTCATTAACTTTCGCCTCCCTAAAAAGGTCAACAGCTTCCCAATTCAGAGAATTTACAAGCGGAGCAAACATGGAGCCTAACACCATGTCAGGCCCTATATAGGGATGGCCCTTTCCAACGATTACAGACTGAGCATTCAAAAACTCCTCTTGAATATCAGACGCAACTTTTTCTAAATCCTTCACCCACGGCATATCAATGTCGTCTACAAAAGTAACAGGCTTTAAGCTGGGAATGTAAAATAAATGTGGCTTTTGGTTCGAATTTTTAAAAGAGAATGGTCTGTCATGAGTTTGCACCCAAACAGCATCAGCTACTCTTTTCTCGTTTGATGTAGTTTTCCGGTGAAGCTGGCTTAAAAACTTACGATATAATAATTCCAGCTCTCGAGACATACCTTGTTCATTCTGACTGCGCCTTTTATCATTAGCGAAATTTCGCAGGCTTTCGTCTCTATCACAGCCTAGAGAATACACCTGAAGGGCTTCACCATCTCTCTTCGCCATCAAAAGTGCGTAGGCAGCATAGAGATATGCAACAATATTCTTGGGCGCTAAATTCAATGTATTTAGATGCGCTTTCAAGCTATTATGTGTATTCCCAAAACCCTGTTCCAACAAAGCTAAATGGTGTTGCAGTAAAGGGTGAAAGTTGAACAAGCCCGCATACCTGCGCATTGCGCTTAACTCTTCGGCACTATTTCCCAAAGAGGAAGCAATTTCCAACTTCATCGCCAAAGCAAGGGGGTCATTGGGATTATGCTTCAAACTTTCTTCTAGTTTACTTATTGCAAATGATTTAAACTGTGGTTCTTGCTTTAAAGAACTCATAGCTTCGTCACGAATCTTAGCAGCCATGACAGCCTGCTCTCTAGAAACGTTATATTTTCCGAGGATATCAACACCCCTATTCACAAGATGCTCCAGATTAAGCATGGGATTACAGGTTACTGCAAAACCAAATGCTTCTTCTGCATTTTTGTTATCCCCAATAGTTAAATACTCAGCACCAATCTCTACCCACAAATTTGTATTGGTTGGGTTTTCAAGAATTTTTCTATGTATTTCTTTAATCTTATTATTTGGGTTCATATCATTCGGGTAAATAAGAGTAATGTCATCTGTGAAGGCTGCTCCACCTAAGCACTCAATAAAGTTTACATTAAGGAATAGAGCTAGATCACAAATCTGCCAAGGATTAATCGCGTGATTGAAGGTAGAAGCCAAAAGCTTGGATAAGGTTGCTGAGAACTATTTAGCTTTATCTGGTGATTTATGTCGCGGCTTAACATAATCTTTAAGAAAGGCAGCAAAATGCAAATCATGTTTTAATATATCTTCAACAAGATCATTGATGCCGCCATAAATGCACATCTTCCACTCTTCTAATGTTTTGTTATCCGTGCATATAGTTTTGGTTTTTTCTAAAATATCAACATGTGCTTGATTGTGCTTGCTCACCTCATAGCCATATCCGCGCATGATTTCCTCTTCTTCGATAAAATGTTCAGATAGCTTCAAACAAAATAAATCCCAGCGTACGCGGCACTGATCAAGGTCACCCTCAAGCCATGCGTCAACAGTATCATTGATCAGGCTCACCAAATATTGATGATATTCATCAATGTCAGAGACCCCGACAATAAAAGCGTCCGATAGCTCTAACTTTTTTAAATACCTGTCATCCATTCGCTATAACTCACGAAAGTTTATTGTTTTACTATTCAAGCAAGTTACCTAAAAAGCCTTAAAGAACAAATAATATTAATTCACATTTAAGCAGACTTGATGAATTATTATTTAACACCAACCTAAGAAAAATTCACATAAATTAAGTTTAGTTATAAATAGAAATAGAAAACTCTTAACTAAACCAACATCAAATAACCATTAAAAAGCCGCTCAGCTTTATGCTAAACGGCTTTTGAATTTTTAAGTCTGATTACGGGTTTAAATAGCCAATTAACGGCTGTAAAATTCAACAACCAAATTTGGCTCCATCACAACAGGATAAGGCACTTCATCCAGCGTTGGCACGCGGACGAATGTCGCTTTAGCGCCATCAACGCTCAAATATTCTGGCAAATCACGCTCGTTGCTCTGGCCCGCTTGCAACACCATGGGGATAGTGCGCGATTTTTCACGAATCTCAACAACATCGCCGGCTTTAATCATCCGGCTTGGGATGTTACAGCGCTTACCATTCACCAGCACATGGCCGTGATTGACAAATTGACGGGCAGAGAAAACGGTCGGTACAAACATTGAACGATACACAACAGCGTCAAGACGGCACTCAAGAATACCAATCAGGTTTTCGCTGGTGTCACCCTTGCGGCGAACCGCTTCGTCATAATAACGGCGGAATTGCTTTTCGAGAATATTACCGTAATAGCCTTTCAGCTTTTGTTTAGCGCGCAACTGCACACCAAAGTCGCTGAGCTTACCTTTACGGCGTTGACCGTGTTGGCCGGGGCCATAATCACGCGAATTAACTGGTGACTTTGAACGGCCCCAGATATTTTCGCCCATACGGCGGTCGAGTTTATATTTCGCTTGAATACGCTTGGACATTGAATCGCTTCCTTAAAATTGCGCCACAGACGTGCCCAAGTCCTTGTCGATATGCTCGACGTGCAAGATAGAGGGCTGTGTGTCTGCGCGGACAGGGACACTATTGCCCTCTCCATTCGATTAACAGTGCGCGGGATATAGGCGGCTTCATGGCCGAAGTCAAGCATATTAGCACCCTACAGAGACTAAAGCGGTAATCATTCCTTTAGTTTATTGATATGATTTTCCAAAAGGGCACTAAACACAGTCGGCTGATCAATCATGATGAAATGAAAACTGTCATCAACCAGTTCAATTTTAACCCCTTCAAGCAGGGCATATTGGGCTGTAAATAACTGTTTTAATTGGTCCCTTGCAAAAGGCATAGCGGTCGAATAGGCGACTACTACAGTTATAGGAACTTTTATTGCGGCCAATGCCGCGCGGTAATCCATGCTCAGCGTTTCAGAAATAGCTTTAGCAATAGTCCCTTGGTCTGATGCTTTCGTCCAGCCTTCAAGGGTTGGTAAAAATGAAGCTGTATTCGACAGTATAGGCAGCCCTTGTATCTGGCTGGTGATAAAAGCTTTATGGGGCATCGCCTTCATTTGATCGCCCAAATATCCCGCACGGGTCTTCGCTGCTTCTGGACTAGTTCCGGGCATAAACAGACCTGCCAAAAAAGGTAAACTGTCTACGACCACAACACTTCCTACAAGTTCAGGATGCTCCCGAGCCAACATTAAGGACATCAACCCACCGATCGAATGGCCAATAACAACTGCGTCTTTAACCTTGTCCTCGGCTAGAGCATGCGCAATCTCAGCAACAGTTGATTTCAGAAAAGGCATATTTCCGGTTCTTGCGGGTTCGCCAGCAAAGCCGGGGGCAGTCACTATGTAGATAGTATAATCTGCTTTGTATTTCTCAACCCAGTCACGCCACAAATCACCATGAGTGGAAAGACCGGGTATGAAAACCATAGCTGAGCCATTGGCTTTACCTTCCTGCACAATACTCAGACTAAGAGCAATATTACTAAAAGTTAGGAATGGAATGATGATGGCAAATATTTTCAAATATGATTTCAGCATGTGGTTATCCTTATGTCGAAGTTTATTATGAATGTAAAGTAAGCTTGACATATCAAGGAATAAAAGACTATGTCAAGCTTACTTTACATTTTGCATTAATTTACATCGAAAGTTATGCTTCCCACCGCATCGCTTCTTCCTTTTATATTGGTATTACAACTACCCACATCAATATTCTTGAAGTCGGTCCAGAAGCTTCTGATACTCATGGCTAATCGAAGGAAAATAACATGCAAAAGCCATCATTCATTCGCGCCATCGAGCTAAGCACTATTACCTTTATCAGCACAATATATGTCGGCACTCTATTATGGACTGATGATGTTGCAATGAAGGCTTTGGTGGCTGGGGTGTCACGCTGGGCATTCCTGAAATGGCAGGTTTGAAAATAATAGAATAGGGATATGTCTTATAAAAATGAAAGGAAGAGCCCGTTTAATTAAGTCTCGCTTTTGCTCCTCCTAAATCTTCCCAATTGCATCTATACATTGGGTCTGGCATTTCTCTTGCGCTATCAATAGCCAATCCAGTCAAGTAACGAACGCCATTTTCTTTACATTTTTCCGCTTGCTTGAGCGAATCTACACCATGAGCAAAAACCATAAAGCCCAATTTATTTGCTCTATACATAAAAACTTTCAGCATCTTTTCAAATAAGACGAAATCTTTATCAGAGCTTATGGCTGGTAAATCAATCGCAACCAAATTGATGCCACAGTTGTTTATTTTTTCTAATAAATGAAATTCACTGACTTGAACCACAACAGTAATATTTTTAATTACTTTTTTTAAAGTGTGGATGATGTTTGCAAGGCGTTCTTCGGGTAAATTATCAGGTATATCAACAAGTTGTAAGTTTATCATATACCGAATATTTCTCGGTAACGCCTTGCAATATTGGTAATATTTTTCAATTAATTCTTCATTATGCAAAGTGGTATAGGACAAGGTGCAAGCCGCAATATAGCGAAATTTATTCTTGCTAAGCTCCTTCAACAAACATGTTGCTTCAATAATACTATAGTAATCATCACTCCACTTTTGCTCGTCTTCTGAAAAAGCAGCATCCGGTATATCTGCATAGCGTTGATACAATGAAAGTTGCGCCGTTTTTAAGCGCGCTAAACTCCCAATCATTACACTCATTTTAACATCATAAACCGGCTCATAACATAATTGAGCATTCTGAAATGATTCGCTTAAATCTTTAGATAATTTAGGAGAATTATAGGAATTTGCGTTTTCAAGCGCTGCTTTAATTACCGTTAGACGAGGTTTCCAGCGGTCTCCAAATTCTGAGGTGCTTTTGTCATAAACATTTGGAATCATGCATGAAATTGTGCAATTAACAGGCTTTTCATCAGCAACACGGCAACCAACATAAGTGGGGCACTCAACTGCAAACAAATCAATAGCTTGCTCAACAAACCCCGCATCCAACAATTTAATAACTTTACTCGATATTTCTACCATTCTCACACCACACTGAAAAATCTACATAGGTGAGTATAAAGT
This sequence comes from Alphaproteobacteria bacterium, assembly GCA_021774735.1. Taxonomy (GTDB): domain Bacteria; phylum Pseudomonadota; class Alphaproteobacteria; order Sphingomonadales; family Kordiimonadaceae; genus JAJFIS01. The sequence goes on from JAJFIS010000041.1 coordinate 109,652, forward strand.
TTTGTTGTGAATAAAATATAAACAACTTAAAAATTACTTTTAGTAAAGTCTGGTTTTCTCATCGTCGGTAATAAGGGCCTGCACCTGTTGCTCTGTTGCGCTTAGCTTACTGTGCGCAACCATGGCCCGCGCCAGTGTCGGCACCAACGCCCGTTCCGGCCAGCCCTAATCCCTAAATCTTCGTATCAAACTGCTGGTATCGTGCCGCCCGCCGCCCATGGCCTGCACATCGCTGTAAAATTGATCTACAAGGGCCGTCAGCGGTAAACTTATCCCCAAGTTGTTGGCTTCTGCCAGCACGATAGCCAAATCCTTGCGCATCCAGTCTACCGCGAAGCCATAATCAAACTTACCATCGATCATGGTTTCCGCCCGGTTTTCCATCTGCCAGCTTTGCGCCGCGCCCTTGCTGATGACATCCACCACCGCTTTCGCGTCCAACCCTGCGCTCATCGCCAAATGCAGCGCTTCGCTTAGGCCTTGAACCACCCCTGCGATACAGACCTGATTGACCATTTTGGCGGTTTGCCCCGCCCCCACGGGTCCTAGCAAGCGTACCATTTTAGCATAGGCCTGCATTACCGGCTCAGTTTTGTCATATATAGCTTGGTCGCCGCCCACCATGATGGTCAGCGCGCCGTTTTCAGCCCCCGCTTGACCGCCAGATACGGGCGCATCCAAAAAGCCTACCCCACATTCAGCTGCCGCTGCCGCCATTTCACGGGCACAGTCCGCCGATGCCGTTGTATGGTCGGTGAAAACACTGCCCGCATCCATGGCACCAAAGGCACCATCCGCGCCCAAGCATATTTCGGCCACGTCTTTATCCGCGCCGACACAGGCGAAAACAAATTCAGCGCCGCTAACCGCCTCTTTGACGCTACTTGCACAGCGGCCACCATGTTCGCGCACCCATGCCGCAGCCTTGCTGGCTGTGCGGTTATAGACCGTCACGCCGTGGCCCGCTTTTGCCAAATGCCCTGCCATGGGATATCCCATAACGCCCAGTCCTAAAAATGCTAGCTTGCTCACTGCTAAAACCCCGCTACACTGTACCAAAATTTGAATTAGTCAACAGTGTTAGGCTGCGCGTATGCTGCTGTCTAGCGGTAAATATAGCGATTGAGGGCATTTATGAAAAAATGGGCAAAGCGAATCAGCTTAGGTATTTTGGCGCTGGTTATAGTGATCGCACTTGGCGGATATGGCCTTTTTTATGCATCCTTACCGCAAACATCAGGCACGCTTATGGTGGAAGGTGCTAAGGGCCCCATTAACATCACCCGTGACGCAAACGGCATTCCCCATATTAGCGCCGATAGCGAAAATGATCTCTATTTTGCCCTTGGCTTTGTTCATGCCCAAGACCGCCTATGGCAGATGGAAATGAACCGCCGCTTGGGCAGTGGCCGTCTGGCTGAAGTTCTTGGCGAAGGCAATGCCTTAAACGCCGACAAATATTTCCGCACCCTTGGTTTCCATATTAAAGCTAAGCAAGCCTATGACAATATGCCAGTGGAAGGCCGCAATGCCCTGAATGATTATGCAAACGGCGTTAATGCCTATCTGGCGCAGGCCAGCATTTTACCACCTGAGTTTATTTTGACCGGCCATAGCCCCGAGCCATGGCAAGCCACCGACACGCTGGTTTGGATGAAGGTTATGTGGATGAGCCTTTCGATGAATTACCGTAAGGAAATTGGCCGTGCACAATTGATGACCAAGCTCACGCCTGAACAAGTAGCGCAAATTTACCCTCCTTACCCCGGGGATAACCCACCCACCTTGCCCAATTTTACATCCCTATTGGCACCCGAACAGTTAAAAGCAGTCGCCAGTGGTTATGGCGCTGAAATGCCCGCAGGTTACGGTTCTAACAATTGGGTCGTCAGTGGTAAGCGCACCAAAAGCGGCATGCCAATGTTGGCCAATGATCCCCATTTGGGCCTTAGTACGCCAGCCATTTGGTACTTAGCCCATCTTCATGACCGCTCCGCAGACCGCCATATGATCGGGGTTTCCCTGCCGGGTGCCCCCGTCATAGTTCTTGGCCGTAATGACCATATTGCATGGGGTTTCACCAATACGGGGCCTGATACACAGGATCTATTCATCGAAAAACTGGTGGGGGACGATCAATATTTAACCCCCGCAGGCCCGGTTGATTTTACCACCCGAACCGAGACTATCAATGTCAGTGGCGGTGAGCCTCTCACCATGAATGTGCGTGAAACCCGCCACGGGCCAGTCTTGTCGGACCTTGGCGGCGCATCAAAAAGCATCATTGATGCTGATCATGTTCTAGCCCTGCAATGGACCGCTTTGATGCCCGAAGACAATATCGTTATTGCTGGCATTCATATGATGAAAGCTCAAAACTTTGATGACTTTGTCAAAGCGGGGGCGGACTATGCAGGCCCTGCCCAAAATATGGTTTACGCCGACATAGACGGTAATATTGGTTACTTCTCCCCCGCGCGCATTCCAGTGCGCCGAGCTGATAATATCATCAATGGCCGCATGCCCTCTCCCGGCTGGGACGCTAAATATGACTGGCAAGGCTTTCTAAACTATAGCGATCTGCCGAAACGCTTTAACCCTGCCTCTGGCATGATTGCAACCGCCAATGAGAAAATTGTTGCTGATGACTACCCCCATTTTATTACAGGCGATTGGGGCCTGCCCTACCGTGGTAACCGTATTCGCCGCCTGTTGGAGAAAGGCACGCCCCACGATGCGGGCAGCTTTCAGGAAATGCATTCGGATACCATCTCAGATGTCGCTTCGGACTTACTGCCTTTGATGCTAGATCTGGCAACGGATTTACCCGATGACATCCGGGCTTCACTGACCACATGGGACCGCAGCATGGATGTGACCAGCACCAATGCGATCATCTATTCCGCATGGCACCGAGAGCTTATCCGAGCGCTTATTGCTGATGATTTGGGGGACCTTTTCCCGAGCTTCCATCGCTCAAGGCCCATTTTTGTCAAGGCAATTTTAGAAGGCAAAGAAGGCCACAGCGCTTGGTGCGATATAATTTCAACGGACGAGACCGAAACATGCATTACTGCCGTTAACAATGCCTTCAATGCCGCATGGGCTGATCTTGAAAGCCGGATGGGCAATAATGATTGGCAAAGCTGGAAATACGGCGAACTGCATACGCTGGACCAAAAGCACATGCCCTTCTCAATGGTGCCCGGCCTAAAGCATATATTCAGCATTGTTCGCCCACAACAGGGCAGCAATTACACCATCAATGTTGCAGGTAACAGCATGGGCAGCACCACGCCCTATAGATCATCCTTTGGGCCAAGTTTCCGGGCTATTTATGACTTTGCCGACCTCAACAAAAGCAGCTTCATATTGCCAAACGGTCAGTCAGGGCACCCCATGTCGCCCCATTACAGCGATATGTGGCAAAAGTGGAATGATGTAACTGCGGTTACAATTCCCAGCACTGTGGCCGAGGGTGATGGCAGAGACACTTTAACACTTATGCCCGCCGCCCTTAACTGAAGCTGGACCGATCGGGAAACTCTATGTTAACCTTATGCTGACATGCTCAGGCACAACAGATTAAGCTCTATCAGGCAGAAGTGACGTGGCAGACGAAATAGCGCCGATAATAAAAAAGGTGAAGAAGATCAATGCGGCCGGTGCTCACGGCGGCGCTTGGAAGGTGGCTTACGCTGACTTCACCACTGCCATGATGGCTTTTTTCATGCTGTTATGGCTATTGAATGTCGCCCCGCCAGAAACACTGGAAGGCATCGCCGACTATTTCAGCCCCACTGCGGCGAGCGTACCAGGTGGCACACCAGACCCTTTGACGGATGAACAGGGGGGGCTTCAAGGTGCCACAGCCACAATCCCCGGCACAGCTAAGGATAACGAGTCTTCAGAGACAACATCCCCCGAGGAAGTGAATACACAAGCCCAGCAATTAGAAAATGCCGCCTTTGATAATTTGGAAGCCGAAATTCAAATTGCAATCCAAAAGTCTCCGGAGCTTAAAGACCTGCAGGACCAAATTCAATTTGAGGTAACCGATGAAGGCCTGAAAATTCGCCTGATCGACAAAGACAAGCGTGCTATGTTCCGCCAAGGTACTGATGATTTATATAATTATGCTCGCAAGCTATTGACCGAAGTTGGGGTGCATATTGAAAAAATGCCCAATCGCATTGCAGTTTACGGCCATACGGATAATCAACCCTTTCGCGGGGCCCCCGATTATTCCAATTGGGAGCTTAGTTCAGACCGTGCCAATGCCGCCCGCAGAGTGGTAAGGGCAACGGGTGTCCAAGATGGCCGCATGTTTGAAGTGGTGGGCAAAGCCTCTACAGAACCCTTATATTTAGACCAGCCAGGTCGCACAGAGAACCGCCGCATAACCATTCTTGTTCTACGGGAAGCCCCTGTTATTCCAGCAAGTTTAGCCGCAGGCTACTAACCTAAATATCCATTATAATGCAGTAAAATCACCAAAGTGCTTCACAGATGCACCTGCGCTGGCTAATGTTCTTTTATAGCCATTCGGGATTATCTCGAGGGTGGAAATAGGAAATTTGAAATGGAAGCTGCGGCACCAATGCTTCAGATGTGGCTAACTTTCGGCGTTATCTTCGCCGCTATTTTTGCCTATTCAAGCGACCGTATCCCGCTTGAAATATCCTCCATCGCCACGGTCGCAATACTGTTGTTGATGTTCCAAATATTCCCCGTTATGGACCCCAGTGGAGAAACTCTTCTTGGGCCAACCGAGATTTTGAAAGGTTTTTCCGACCCTGCATTGTTCACCGTTTTGTCTCTGCTCGTGGTTGGGCAAGGCTTGGTACAAACGGGAGCGCTGAATGCCGTGGCCCGCAAGATGGTGGTGATAGGGGAAAGTTTCCCGCGCGCCATTATTGTCGGGACGCTCATTACTGTTTTAGTAACCAGTGCTTTTTTGAACAATACGCCCGTTGTGGTTATTTTCATCCCCATATTAGTCGCTCTGGCCGATAAAATGGGCCAGCAATCATCAGCCGTGATGATGCCGCTGAGCTTTGCTGCCATCTTAGGGGGAAACCTAACCATCATTGGCTCTTCCACCAACTTGCTTGTTGCGGGGGCCTATGAACGCACAACGGGGATAGACCTGGGCTTCTTCGATTTCACCACCCCGGGCCTCGTTATCGGTGGCATTGGCATGCTCTATCTTATTTTTATTGCGCCGCGCCTGTTGGTTGATCGCAGCAGCATGTCCCGTCAACTTGCGCATGGCAGGGGTAAGCAATTTATTTTTCAGGTTGAAGTCTCTGGGGAAAGTCGCCTTATAGACCAAACGGCTATTGCTGGTATGTTCCCAGGTCTGAAAGACGTAACCATCCGCATGATCCAACGGGGTTCTGAAGAATTTTTACCTCCTTATGATAACATTACTCTTAGCGAAGGCGATATCGTTCTACTCGCCGCCACTCGCTCTGTGATGACCGAGCTAATGAATGCTTCGCCGCATATGGTTTCAAGTGCTGAAGAAGAGGAAGATGATAGTAGCGGCATTAAACGGCTTGAGCGCCGGGTAATAGCCGAGGCTGTGGTTGCGCCTGCATCAAGGTTGGATGGTCGAACTCTCGCACAAACAGGTTTCCGCGCTGAAACAGGGTGTTCAGTACTTGGTATTCAACGTCGATCTCGCATGATTAGGGCATCCATATCTTCGCTCAGGATTGAAGCGGGCGATGTATTGCTGGTTATGGGTAGTGGTAGTAATGTAACGGGCCTGCGCAATAATCGCGATGTATTATTGTTGGAATGGTCAGCAACCGATGTACCCATGACCGAACTTGCACCCAAAGCCCTAGCAGTTTTTGGTGTTATTGTTAGCTTAGCTGCTTTTCAAATCATTCCCATTGTTGTCGCCGCTATGCTCGGGGTGGTCGGCATGCTGGTTACAGGCTGCCTGAATGTCCGCCAAGCAGCACGTGCTATCGACCGTCGGGTTTTTACTATTGTTGGCGCGGCACTGGCACTGGGGGCTGCACTATCTGCTACCGGCGGCGCGTCCTTTATCGCCAGCGGCGTGGTGGACGGGCTTGAAGGTGCACCAACTGCGGTCATACTGTCTGGCTTTTTCTTGGTTATTGCTGTTTTAACAAATGTACTTTCCAATAATGCTACAGCGGTGTTGTTCACGCCCATTGCAGTATCCATCGCGGCCAAATTAGGGGTAGATCCCATGCCTTTTATTGTTGCGGTTATTTTCGGGGCAAATTGCAGTTTCGCAACACCAATGGGGTACCAAACAAATTTACTGGTCATGGCCCCGGGTCATTACCGATTTAAAGACTTTGTCAGAGTTGGCTCCCCGCTTATAGTTATCATATGGCTCACCTATTCATTTTTTGCCCCATGGTACTATGGCATCTAATGAACCCTAAGACAGGAAAACAATGACCGATCAAAGCGTCCAGTTTCCAAGATTTTATGTCACAGCCCCGGCTGAATGCCCCTATATTGAAGGGCTCGAAGAACGAAAGGTTTTTACCGAGTTGAAAGGGGATGACGCTTCCGCTTTAAATGAAGCCCTTGGCCGTGTTGGTTTTCGTCGTAGTCAAACCATTGTTTACCGCCCCGCATGCGAAGGCTGTGCCGCCTGCATATCGGTGCGAATTCCAGTTACTATTTTTAGCCCAAATCGCAGCATGCGAAAAATAAACAATCGCAATAAAGACTTGGTATCGGCGGTCATGCCACCCAAAGCCACTAAGGAACAATATGAGCTTCTTGCTAGCTACTTAGATCAACGCCACCCGGGCGGGTCCATGTCAGATATGAGCATGTCAGATTACGCTGAAATGGTTGAAGAAAGCCCAGTAACAACATTGCTTATTGAATATCGCCACCGACTGAACGGCAGCTTAATGGCCGTAGCTTTAACCGATCAATTAAGCGATGGTTATTCCATGATCTACAGCTTCTTTAACATCACTGAAGACCGCCGCAGCCTTGGAACCTATATTATTCTTGATCATATTGAACGTGCTCTATGTGAAAATCGCCATTATGTCTATCTGGGATATTGGGTGAAAAATAGCTCAAAAATGGATTATAAAAACCGTTTTCGCCCCCTTGAGAGGCTGGGCTCAGAAGGTTGGTCTGTGGTAGCCGATTGAATTTTTAGCACATCACAAAAATTTGGCCATTTGCTCTCTTGATTAAGCATCCTGCACGCCTATACTGTGGGCATTCTTCTATGGTATTTTTCTAAAGGAAATTCGTTGGATCAGACCGATAAAAAAGTCATCAGCCGCAGACGTATATTAAAAGGTGTTGGCACCCTTGGCACCGCAACGCTGCTGGCCGCCTGTGATAGTACAAGCAGTTCCAACGCCGCTGCACCTGCCGTGCTCAGTAAAAAACGTGTGCTGAAAATGGTTACCACTTGGCCAAAGAACTTCCCTGGCCTTGGAACTTCCGCCGAAAAATTTGCCAAACGGGTGGAAGCCATGTCTGACGGGAAAATCACCATCCGGGTTTATGCGGCTGGCGAACTTGTTAGTGCCCTTGGTGCCTTCGACGCGGTATCACAGGGCAAAGCCGACATGTATCACGGCGCGGAATATTATTGGCAAGGCAAGTCCCCCGCTTTCAACTTTTTTGCGGCGGTCCCCATGGGAATGACCGCACAAGAAATGAATGCTTGGATCCGTGTTTCAGGCGGTCAGCAATTATGGGATGATTTGTCATCAGACTTTAACATCAAACCTTTTCTGTGTGGCAATTCCGGCCCGCAAATGGGTGGCTGGTACAAAAAAACCATCAATAGCGCTGATGACTTTAAGGGTCTGCGCATCCGCATGCCGGGTCTCGGCGGTGAAGTGATGAAACGCCTGGGGGCTACACCCGTGACCAAAGCTGGGGGTGAAATTTTCCAAGCCTTAAGTCAAGGTAATATCGATGCCACCGAATGGGTGGGACCTTGGAATGATTTGGCTTTTGGTTTCCACACCATTGTTAAAAATTATTATTACCCTGGCATCCATGAGCCCGGAACCACCTTGTCATTGGGTTTAAACAAAGAGCTTTGGGAGGATATGAGCGCAAGCGAGCAAGCTATTATTGCCAGCGCATCGGCAGCACAGCATGACGAAACATCCGCTGAATTTAATGCCAACAACGCCCATGCGCTCAATACACTGATCAATGAACATGGTGTGAAGCTTATGAAGTTCAGTGATGATATCCTACACGGAATGGGAACGATATCGAAAGATGTATTGCACGAGACTGCGGCCAAGGACCCCTTCACTGCCAAAGTATTTGAAAGCTTTAGCGCCAGCCGCAAAGGCAGCATCCGGTGGGGTGAAATCGGCGAGGAAGCCTTCACCGCTGCCCGCCGCATGACCACACTCTAAGCCCCACAGTATAGCCATGTTAGACAGAACAGCCCAATTCCTAGAAATGCTCAATGAGCGTTTTGGGCAGTTTTTGGCACTTACGCCGCTCGCGCTTATTCTGGTTCAATTCGGCTTAGTGCTTAGCATTCATGTGTTTGCAATTGGGTCGATCAAAGCACAGGAATCGCTGCAATATATCAATGCGCTGATGTTCCTCGGTGGTGTTGGATATACCGCCCTGCACCAAGAACATGTTCGCGTCGATCTTTTTTACAGCCGCATGAAAGCTCGAAATAAAGACCTTGTGGATTTGCTTGGCACCCTGTTTTTCATTGTGCCTATTCTTTTTCTTTTATGGATTACGGCCACCCCTTATGCCCTTGCGAGCTGGGCTAACTTTGAAGGGTCCACCGAGACCGCTGGACTGCAGTTGGTTTATTTGTTGAAAAGCACCATTTTGCTCTTCACACTCTCATTGACCATTTTTGCCGTAGGCCAAATTATCCGGCTCTCCGTGCGGCTTGCTGGTAAGAAGGGTTAACGGGTATGGATATTCACGCAGTTCTGACCTTATTGATGTTCATTACCCTTTTTGCATTTCTAATGACCGGCTTTCCTGTTGCCTTCACGCTTGCGGGTACCGGCTTGCTTTTTGGCCTGATTGGTATGGCGAACGGCATGTTAGACAGCAGCTTTTTAGAATTGTTCCCCAATCGCATCTATGAGAATATTATTCGCAATGAGTTAATTTTTGCCGTGCCGCTTTTTGTCGCCATGGGGGTGATGCTGGAAAAATCCAAAGTGGCGGAAGACCTATTAGAGAGCATGGCGCGGTTGTTTGGCAATATGCGCGGCGGCTTGGGCATATCTGTGACACTTGTTGGCGCTTTGCTGGCTGCCTCCACTGGCATTGTCGGGGCAACAGTAGTGACAATGGGGCTGCTTAGCCTGCCAACCATGCTCAAGCGTGGTTATAACCCGCGCCTGGCCACCGGCATCATTGCTTCTTCTGGCACGCTCGGGCAAATAATTCCGCCCTCAATTGTGCTGATATTGCTGGCGGATGTTCTGTCTAACGCTTGGCAACAAGCGCAATTGGACATGGGCAATTTCTCCCCTAATCCCATGAGTGCAGGCGAGCTGTTTGCCGGTGCGCTCATCCCGGGCTTGATTTTGGTTGGCCTCTATATAATTTACCAACTTGGCATGGCAATATTCCGGCCCGAAACCTGCCCTGTTGTCACGTTGGATGAAAAATTAGACGCCCTTGATAGTGGTTTCTACCAGCGGCTTTTTCAGGCTCTGTTGCCGCCCCTGTTTTTAATCGTCGCGGTTTTAGGCTCTATTCTAACCGGTATTGCCACGCCCACGGAGGCTGCCTCTGTTGGGGCTGTTGGGGCTATATTGCTTGGAAGTGCGCGCCTTGAACGCGGTAGCGCTATTCTTGCTTGGGTAGCTCTTGGCTCTATCGCCGCTCTTCTGCTTATCGCTGGTAATTTTGATCTCCGCATCACCCGCGCCGACAGCACCACAGCCGACCATATAGCTTTTTACGCAGCCCTTGCACTGACCGTTATTCTCGCAGCTTGCTTGATCTTCATTCTGCGCCAATTAGACAAGCGGGGCACTATGCGCGCGGTTATGCAGTCTACGGTGCGTATATCCAGCATGATTTATGCTATCCTGATTGGTGCCGCACTTTTTGCCCTCGTCTTTCGCGGGCTTGGCGGCGATATTATTATTGAAAATCTGTTGCAGGGCCTGCCCGGTGGTTTCTGGGGTGCCATGCTTGCTGTTATGTTGGTGATGTTTGTGCTTGGTTTCTTCCTCGACTTTATCGAAATCACCTTTGTTGTTGTACCCATCGTTGCCCCGGCCATGTTGGCGATGGAAGGCAGCATCGGCCCCATTTGGCTAGGCATTATGATGGCAATGAACCTGCAAACCAGTTTCTTAACCCCGCCCTTTGGTTTTGCACTCTTTTACCTGCGTGGGGTGGCGCCAACCAGCATTAAAACCACTGATATTTATAAAGGCGTGATACCCTTTGTGATTATCCAAATTTTGGCTTTGTTATTGCTAGTATTATTTCCAGAATTGGTAACTTGGCTGCCGGAAAGATTATTTTAACCTTCTACGCCAAGGCCATATATGCCCCTGCCCCAATCAAAGCAAGGCCCGTCAGCCGGTCGAGGGCTTTCCCAAAGGGCAACAGTTTTTCCAACAATACATATAAGCTTAGTATGAGTATCCACAGTAAATTCATCACACCACCCACAAACAACAACAGCATCAATGCCCAACAACAGCCAACACAATAAAGTCCGTGATGCAGCCCCATCATCAGCGCGCCATTTGGGCCATTGCGCCAATATCGGGCCAGAAAAGACCCCGGCATTCGACAATGATTAAGGCATGTATTTTTCAGCGAAGACAATTGGAAAAGCCCTGCCATTATCAGCAAACAACCACCAAATACGGTACTTTTGCTCACCATCATAAGGGACAGTAATGCCCATGATTCAAGCCCATATTGCAATATGGTTGCCAGCAAGCTAAAGCCGGTCCAAATAAGCAGATAGCCTGCCATAAAACTATATAGGTTCTTATATACTGGGGTTAAATCAGCTTTTTGCCGTGCCACACGCCCATAGAGCAATATCATGGGGGCAGCAGATGGCAGCATCATACCGACCATCATGATCGCCCACATCAGGAACATGGTGGTAAAGTAAGTTATGTCCCAGCCGATGAACACTGGCTGCATGGCATTGGTTGTAGGCATTGCCGCCATGTCGGACATAGAAGACGCTGACGATAACAGGTAAGCCCATGACAAAAGCACGAGCGTGAAAATGGAGGCCATGGTCACATAGCGGTCCCTAGCCAACAGCTTATCCAATGCTGTCACTTTTTCAGCGCTTCTATCCACCAAAGGGGCTTTCCTATATCAGCAGGTTACTAAGCTCAGCCCATGACGCCATTTGTACCCATGTGAATTTGGGCGAAATGCGCATGGGAATTATCCCACTTCATAACAATAGGGCCTTCTGTTTCCACAGTGGAACTTGCATATTCAGCTTCACGATACTCGAACCCATTGGGCAAACGGACGCTAACCGATTGCTCCTCCCCCGTTACCGCATTGGTGATGGGGTTAAATAATGCTTTTACGATATTCTTAATATTAAACTTTCCCTTGCGGGCTTTCATATTGGCTTCAAAGTCAATGTCGGCAAATATTGGCTCATGCACTTTGGTATAGGTAGTTGCAAAGACATTGAAGATAGTGGAGCCCGGTTCCGTCTCTTCCCCTGACATAATCTTCAAAATTGCTTCTTTCTGCGCATCACTAGCCCGTGCATCAACAATGGGCAAGACTTGGCCGTCCCCTTCATGCACTGCGCCGGGCCATTTAAAGACAGCTGCAAAACGCAAGCCATCAAGGTTCGTGTCCCCGAAATGCCCTTCGTCGATTTGAATGGCAACCGCCGCTTGGCAGTCTCCGTGCGTCGGCAGGGCATTAAATTGGCACGGACAGCCCCAATCACAATTGCAGCTGCTCAGTTCAGGTCCTTTAATTTCCCAATCTACAAATGCCATGGTTGTACCTCTTTCCTTAATTTCCCCAAAACCATCTCTCTCTATAACATGAACAAAGTTCACGGTCTTGTAAGAAATAGTTGCTCACCCACAAATATCCCGAATATATAGTAATATTATATCGATATTTCATATAAAATTGAAATTATTATTTAATATACTGTATACTCTTAACTGCTATGAATGCTAGTACTTGTCGATGGCTATGATAGGGGAATGAAGTGTTAAGAGTGTTGCGTATAGTTAGATCACTGCTTCGATCGCTGCGGATAGACACTCGCGGCGCTACGGCTGTTATCTATGCTCTTTCCATCATCCCTATTCTTGGTTTTGTTGGCTTAGCCATTGATGGCGCACGGGTTTATTTGCTGCGGGATGCCCTGCAAAAGTCCCTTGATGCGGCTGCTTTGGCGTCTGGCCATGTGCTCGACACCGCCAATATTGAAGCCGACGCCCAAATGTATTTTGATAGCAATTTCGACAGCCTTGCTGCTTATGCTACTGATAAAGTTGTTACGGTCACTAAATCAGCAGACAATAATATCATTACACTTAATGGATCAGCTGCCGTTAATACCACCTTCATGGCGCTATTTGGATTTGACAAAGTTACTGTAGCGGGCCTGACCGAAGTAACCCGTGAAACTCGCGGCCTTGAGCTAGCGATGGTGATGGACAATACCGGCTCTATGGCCTCCAACAACAAAATGGGCGATATGAAAGCTGCAGCCACGAGCTTGCTCGACAAGTTGTACGGCGGCAAATCCTCTAGCCCACTTTTATATGTAAGCGTGGTTCCTTTTGTTGCTGTGGTAAATGCAGGCGGTGATAAAGCGAGTTGGCTAAACGCCAACTCTCAGGCACGCATCACCAATGGCGACTTTGCCTCGGTTGGCTGGAAAGGTTGCATCATGGCGCGGGGTGCACCATTTGACCAAGATGATACACCGCCTGGTGCAGCACCATTTGAAGCCTATTTATGGGACAGCGGGCAATATGGAAATAATGATTGGAGAGATAGAAGAGGAAGGCCTAATAATATCTCTCAAGGACCTTCATCTAGATCACGTAGCCCCAACAAAGGTTGTGGAGATGATGTTCATCCACTTTCCAATACCAAGGCCGATGCCCAAGCCGCCATTGATGCCATGCAACCTTGGGACAGGACCGGCACCCATATCAATCAAGGTATGGTTTGGGCATGGCGGGCAATTTCTCCCAATTGGCAAGGCCTGTGGGGTGGCCCTACGCCGCCAACAATGCCGCTTGAATATGCAAATTCCCTAATGGATAAAGCCGTTATAGTGTTAACCGATGGTGATAATACAATCTTTTCATCACAAAAAACGGCATACGGTAATAAAGATGATTTTGGCTTTGGTAATAATGGCGTTAATGAACTTAATAATCGCATGACCAATGTCTGCGAAGCCATGAAGACCGAGAATATCATTATTTTTTCAATTACCTTTGGAAATGGCATCAGCGCAGATACCCAATTGCTGATGGAAAGCTGTGCCACTATACCAGCATATTATTTCCATGCACCCAATGGGACCGAACTTAACGATGCTTTTGATATTATAGGCAAGCAATTAAGCAGCCTGAGGCTTTCACGGTGATATGATGGCATTATTGAAAAGAAATATCAGTCGAGACCAAAGCGGTGCAACGGCAATTGAATTTGCCCTGACCTTCCCCGCTGCGCTTCTTTTGCTTATCGGCATCATGGAAATTGGTTTTTCCTTTTTTGTTGGTGCAACGGTTGAAAATGCTGTGCTTAGTGCCTCCCGCCTTGGGGTCACGGGCTATAGCGAAGAAGGGCTCAACAGGGCTGAGCAGATATTACAAGCGGTCGAAGAAGGGTCTTATGACACCATCGATATGGATAAAGTTACGCTGGACACGCTAGTTTACGAATCCTTCGATCTTATCGGTGATGAAGAACCCTATGTTGATGAAAATGAAAGTGGCTCTTATGATGATGGCGAACCCTTCACGGATGTGAACGGTAATGGTGCTTGGGATGCTGATATAGGCGCTGCTGGTCTTGGAGACGCTGGAGATATTGTTCTTTATCGGCTGAGCTATTCCACCCGCAGCATGACCGGCATGTTTGACCCCATATTAGGTCTGATCACCCATGAAGCTGCAATTGCGGTCAGAAATGAGCCATTTTAATGCTAAAGAAATTGCGCCATTTATTGAAAAATTCACGCGCCGCTGTTGCGGTGGAATTTGCCCTCATGGCACCCGTATTCATAGGCCTTTTGCTCACCACTGTGGAAACAGCATACTATCTGATGTTACATACCAAATTACAAAGCGCCTCCATGTCTGTTGGTGACCTTATCACCCGCGACGAAACCATTTCAGAAGGCATTATTATTGATCTGTTTAACGTTGTTGACGAAATTATTGATCCCTACCAAACAGGACCTGGATCTAAGGCCATTGTCTCAGCTATAGGGGAAGTGGGTAACCAACCCCGTATTATTTGGCAGCGAGAAGGTGCGGGTACCTTAAATATTGCGGCTTCCATTGGCGGTGTTGGCGACACGGCCCAACTGCCCGACGGCTTCATCATACGCAACGGTGAAACCATCATCATCACCGAATTATATTTCACATATCAGCCTATCATAGTTCCCTTTATAGGCACCAGCCAAATCAAGAAGGTTGGTTACCACCGACCGCGCCTGAGCACCCTGCAGGAAATTCAGCCTTAAATCTAATCAGCAATATTTGGCCGTAACCACCGTGTCGCCTGCTCTACCGAAACACCGCGCCTTTCTGCAAAATCCTTCAGTTGGTCCTGACCAATTTTGCCAACGCCAAAATAATGGGCATCCGGATGGCTGAAGTAAAAGCCAGAAACCGCCGCTGTCGGCACCATGGCAAAACTTTCGGTTAAGCTGATACCCGCCGCATTTTCTGCGTCTAGCAGGTCAAATAATTGGCGTTTATCACTATGGTTGGGACAAGCAGGATAGCCGGGTGCTGGCCGTATACCTCGATATTTTTCCTTAATCAGCTCCTCATTGCTGAGTTTTTCATCCCCGGCATAGCCCCAAAATTCAGTGCGTACACGCATGTGCATATGCTCGGCAAAAGCCTCTGCCAACCGGTCAGCTAACGCCTTTAACATTATCGAGCTGTAGTCGTCATTTTGAGCTTCAAATTCAGCCAGTTTTCGCTCGATGCCAATACCTGTTGTGACCGCAAAACCGCCTAGCCAGTCATCAGTGCCTTCTCCGGCCACAAAATCAGCCAGACAGTCATTGGCACGGCCACTGCGTTTGCGCACCTGTTGGCGGAGGAAAGAAAAGCGATTATCATTGGTGCCAGTTTCCAGCACCACATCATCGCCGTCAGCAAACGCACGCCAAAAACCAACAACGCCTTTAGCGGCTATCCATTTCTCGCTTATGATTAGCTTCAGCATATCTTGGGCATCTTTAAATAACCCGCTTGCGCTTGCACCAACAACCTTGTCTTCTAAAATGGCCGGATAGTTACCGGCAAGTTCCCATGTACGGAAAAAAGGTGTCCAGTCGATCTGATCCACTAACTTCCCCAAAGGGTAATCATCAAAGACTTTGGTGCCAGTAAAGGTTGGCTTAGGCGGTGTATAGTCACTGAAGTCGGGTTGACCATGGTTGGCACGCGCTTCCGTGATAGAAACAAGCCGGTCCGCTTTCGGGTTGGCAAGGCGCTTTGCTCGTACCTCATCATATTCAGACTTAATGCTGGCGGTGAAATCGGCAGAATTATCGTCAGACATTAATTTACTAGCCACACCAACGGCGCGTGAAGCATCCAGCACGTGAATAAGGGGACCATCGTACGCAGGGGCAATTTTAACCGCTGTATGCACCTTGCTTGTGGTCGCACCGCCAATCATAAGCGGCACATCCATGTCTAAGCGCTGCATCTCTTCCGCCACCGTCACCATTTCCTCCAGTGACGGCGTGATCAAGCCCGACAGGCCGATGATATCAGCTTGCTCAACACGCGCAGTTCGCAAAATATCAGCCCATGGCACCATGACACCGAGGTCAATAACCTCAAAATTATTACATTGCAGCACCACGCCGACAATATTTTTGCCAATATCATGCACGTCGCCTTTAACCGTCGCCATGACGATCTTGCCCTTGCTTTTGCTGCCTTCTTTTTCGGCGTCAATAAAAGGCTCAAGATGGGCCACAGATTGTTTCATTACCCGGGCGGACTTCACCACTTGCGGCAGGAACATCTGGCCGGAGCCAAACAGATCGCCGACCACATTCATGCCGTCCATCAGCGGTCCTTCGATCACCTCAATGGGGCGGTCAGCTTCGAGGCGCGCCTCTTCAGTATCCTCAACAATAAAGGTGTTAATGCCGTTAACAAGGGCGTGTTCTAAGCGTTTGGCAACTGGGGCTTCGCGCCAAGATAGATCCTCAAGCCGTTCTTTTTTCAGGCCACGGTATGTATCGGCAACCTCTAGCAAACGATCTGTTGCATCCGCACGGCGGTTCAAAATAACATCTTCAACCCGGTCCCGCAGGTCGGTTGGGATATCGGCATAAACGGTTAATTGCCCAGCGTTTACAATGCCCATGTCCATACCCGCTTGAATAGCATGATATAGAAACACACTATGCATGGCTTCACGCATCGGGTCATTGCCACGGAAAGAAAAGGAGATATTTGACACCCCACCAGACACCTTGGCGTGAGGTAAATGAGCTTTAATCAGGCGCGTAGCTTCAATAAAATCAACGCCATAAGGGTCATGCTGCTCAATGCCGGTGGCGACAGCGAATATATTCGGGTCAAAGATTATATCCTCAGGAGGAAAGCCAACCTCGTCGACTAAAATATCATAACTACGTTTGCAAATATCATATTTGCGCTGGACAGAATCTGCTTGGCCGTCCTCATCAAAGGCCATAACAACCACCGCAGCGCCGTAGCGCATCACCATTTTGGCATAGCATTTGAAATCTTCCGCACCTTCTTTCAGGCTGATGGAGTTCACCACCGCCTTACCTTGCACGCATTTCAAGCCTGCTTCAATCACCGACCATTTGCTGCTGTCGATCATTATTGGCACCCGGGCGATGTCGGGCTCAGCGGCAATCAGCTTCAGGAAAGTTTCCATCGCCAGTTCCGCGTCCAACATCGCATCATCCATATTGATATCGATGATCTGGGCACCATTTTCCACCTGCTGACGGGCAACCGTTAAAGCTGCGTCATAGTCATCCTGCATGATGAGCTTTTTAAAGCGAGCAGAACCGGCTACATTGGTGCGCTCACCGATATTGATAAATTGTGCAGTTGCTTGACTCATGACAAATCACTCCCGGCCGGAATGATAGTGATGGGATCAAGGCCTGATAGCTGCATTTTAGGGGGGAGTGTTGGAACCTGACGAGGCGACTTACCTTTTACAGCGGCGGCAATTGCTTCGATATGGTCCGGCGTTGTGCCACAGCATCCGCCTGTGATATTAAGCAAACCATTATCGCACCAGTCTGCCAGTTGGCCCGCCATTATGGCTGGGGTTTCATCATATTCACCCATTTCATTGGGCAGACCTGCATTGGGGTAAATACAGACAAATGTATCTGCAATTTTGGATAGCTCCACCGCGTGGGAGCGTAAATGTTCCGCTCCAAAGGCACAGTTCAAACCAATAGTGAGCGGCTTGGCGTGTTTAACCGAGTTCCAGAAAGCTTCAATGGTTTGGCCGGAAAGGTTACGGCCCGACATGTCCGTTACCGTGCAACTCAGCATGATCGGCAATTCCCTGCCAAGATCATCAAAAGCGTCTAGCGTCGCCATTATAGCGGCTTTAGCGTTCAAAGTATCAAATATTGTTTCAATAAGGATAAGATCGACCCCGCCTTCAATAAGGCTGTCCACTTGATCCCGGTAGGCCACGACCATCTGGTCAAAAGATACCTCGCGAAAGCCCGGGTTGTTAACGTCCGGCGATACGGTAAGCGTTTTATTGGTTGGCCCTATGGAACCCGCCACATACTTTTCTCCAACACCACCGCTTGCATGCCAAGCATCAATGGCTTCCCGCGCCAATTTGGCCGATGTCACATTCAGCTCCTTGGCTAAAGCTTCCATGCCATAATCACCTTGGCTAATGCTGGTGGCATTAAAGCTGTTGGTCTCAATAATGTCAGCACCAGCATCCAAGAAAGCCATGTGAATATCTTTGATCATATCGGGTTGGGTTAGTGTGAGCAGGTCATTATTACCCTTCACATCTTGACCCCAATCAACGAAGCGATCACCCCGGTAATCATCCTCTGACGGTCTTTCCTGTTGGATCATTGTGCCCATGGCACCATCCATGACCATAATGCGTTGCGCCATTATTTCGCGCATTTTCTGTTCCACTGACTGGGTCATAAGCTTGGTCCGCTATTGTTTGGGCGAATGCCTAACATATGGCATATGACATAGGTTAGTTCTTCCCGGTTGAGAGTATAAAAATGGAAATCTTTGATGCCGCCCGCGCTTAACCGTCGGCACATTTCACTAGCGACCGATGCCGCAACCAATTGCCGCGTTTGGGGGCGTCCATCAAGGCCTTCGAACATATCTGCCATCCAATTGGGTACCGATGTACCATTCATATCTGCGAAACGTAGCAGCGTTTTAAAATTAGATACCGGTAAAATGCCTGGGATGATAGGCACATCAATGCCGTAAGACTGGCAGTGATCCAAAAAGCGAAAATAACTATCGGGCTCGAAAAAAAACTGGGTGATGGCTTGGGTGGCACCCGCATCAATCTTGCGCTTCAAATTATCCAAATCCGCCGCTAAAGTAGCACTATCCGGATGCATTTCAGGGTAAGCTGCCACCGAAACTTCAAAGTCCCCAATATCACGAATGCCCTTTACCAATGCTTCTGCATTTGCATAGCCCTCAGGGTGTGGCTGATACCCCATTTCAGGGTCAGCAGCATCCCCGCGCAAGGCAACAATATGGTGCACCCCTGCTTCCTTATATTTCCAGATAATGTTATCGATCTCATCCCTGCTGGCCCCAACGCATGTTAGATGCGCCGCTGGGGCAAGGTTCGTTTCATTCAAAATTCGCTTAACCGTGCTATGGGTTCGCTCCCGTGTGGACCCACCGGCGCCATAAGTTACCGAAACAAACCGCGGGCTAAGGGTTTCAAGCTTTTGAATCGATTGCCAAAGTGTTTCTTCCATTTTGGCGGTCGTCGGCGGGAAAAACTCAAAAGAAACTCTTGCTCCCACAACTGGGCTTGCAAAAGATGGATTTGTTAAACTATTTGATCCACTATTATGTGTCATCACGCACGCTTTCTACTCAAAGGTCAGCTTATTGGTTGTTTAACCAACCGCCATATCTTTACTGTCAATTTTTTGGCCGCCATATTAGTGGTATGAACCACTTCAAGGCCGCCGCCTTTGGCCCATTTCTGGACTTCTTTATCTGCAAACCCAAGCCTTCTGTGGGCATGCTCTTCGCGTAGAAATTCCAGCTCATGAGGGGCAAAGTCCACGACTAAAATCTGACCGCCCGTTTTTAAGGCCCTCGCCGCTTCACGCACAGCCATCGCAGGGTCGTTCGAATAGTGCAGGACTTGATGAAAAATCACCAAATCTTGTGAGCTATTATCAACCGGCAGGTCATACATATTACCTTGTCGGGCTTGGCAGTTTGTAAGCCCCTTTGCCTCAAGATTAGCCCGCGCGACGGTTAACATTTCACGCGAGATATCTAAGCCAATCGCTCTTTTACATAACGGCGATACCAGCTCCAACATGCGGCCTGTACCTGTGCCTATATCAAGGACACCGTCGCAAGATTCGATTGATATCTGTGAAAGCAGCTCGGCTTCCACCTCAGCGTCTGGCACATAGAGCGAACGAATCTTATCCCAGTGTGGCGCATTTTCGTTAAAATAATGTGATGCTCTTGTCGCTTGCTCAGAACGAACTTGACGTAGCCGTTCAATATCTTTGGAAAAATCGGGATCTAACGGGTCCAACGATGCAATGAGGGTCTCAAGGAATGCATAGTGACGCGGACTTTCAGAAATTCGGTAAAATACCCAGGTGCCTTCTCTAAATCGGTCCAGCAAGCCTGCTTCGCATAAAAGTTTAAGATGACGCGAGACACGAGGTTGACTTTGGCGCAATATCTCAACCAGCTCACTGACCGTAAGTTCACCGTGGCCAAGCAAGCCAATAATCCGAAGCCGAGTTGCTTCCCCTGCCGCCCGCAGTGCTACCAAAATCTGATCCAAGTCTATACCCTCCTAAGGATTGAGCTTAGTAACTGTTTTTCATTTAAAATCGATATATAAAGATATACTTATATATGTAAAGAAATATATAACGTCTTATCTGAATTTTCCGTGATATGATATTTTTTACCTGTTTTCTTATCAGATACCCGCTATAGCTACATTTATATTTCGTGGAAAATTATAGCCATTGGAAAAGGTTAATAAAAGTGTCTATATCAATAATGCAGCCAAAAATTAAGGGGTATCCCATCAGAATAGCATTTACCGCACTTGTCATTTTGTTGGTATCTGCTTGCAGTGGTTCCAATGTAAATGTAGAAAATTCTTCCCGCTTCGACCAAACCATTGAAGACCCTCATGAAGGTACAAACCGGGCTATTTTTAAGTTTAACAAGGCTATCGACAAAGTAATTTTAAAACCTCTTTCAGAAATCTACCGCTTCATTGTGCCTAAACCACTACGCATGAGCATTACAAATGTGCTCGCGAACCTTATGGAACCATGGAACTTTACCAACGCTGTCCTGCAGGGTGAAGGCGAACGTGCCAATGTGATTTTCCAAAGATTCTTAGTCAATTCAACCGTTGGCGTTGGCGGCCTTATTGACACTGCAAGCGAATTAGAGATCCCCAAATATACCGAAGATTTTGGCCAAACCCTTGCAACATGGGGTGTCGGTGAAGGGGTTTATCTTGTTCTCCCATTCCTTGGTCCATCTGATAGCCGTGATGCCTTTGGTGTGACTGTAGACCTTATCGCAGATCCGGCCAATTTTGCCATTGACGCTATGAATATCAAAGGGGCGCAGCTTAGCCGTATCGGGGCCACCGTTATTGACCTTAGAACCCAAAATCGCAAAATTATCGACAGTTTGTATGAGGAGCGTGACCCGTATATTCTTGCCCGTAGCGCCTATATTCAAGCTCGCCGCAATGCCATATTAAACGGCAAAGCCCCTGAACCAGTTGAAGGTGAAGAAGACCTGTTTGATGATATTGAGGACCTTGAAGACTTTGACGATGAAGAACCTTCTTCCCCACCCGAAAATGAAACTGACAAGGACCGATAGACCCGCCCAACAAGGACCATTGCTTATAACCATCCCTATTGTTACAGTCTTCTTGATTGTAAGGGAATTACACATGACACTACTTATCACTGGGCTTGTTGTTTGGATCGCGATCCATCTTTTACCTAGCTATTTTACGGGCATCCGCGCCAATATTATTGAGAAAAGCAGCAAACATGTCTATCTAGCTTTTGTCGCAATAACCGTTTTAAGCGGCCTTGCCATGATGATAATGGGCTGGCGCAGTTCAGGTTTTTTCCCGCTATATGACATCCCCACTTGGGCCGCTAAAGCGACACCCATATTAGTTCTTGGCGGCTTCATCCTGTTTTTTGCCTCAGGCAGCACTAGCAATATTAAGCGTTTCATTCGTCACCCACAGCTGATGGGGGTAACGCTTTGGGCCTCTGCCCATTTAATGGCGAATGGCGACCTGCGTTCAATAATTTTATTTGGCGGCATGTTGTTTTGGTCCATCATGATGATGATATGTTTGAACCAACGAGATGGCCCATGGGAAAAGCCCGCCCCCCAAAAAATGATCAAAGACATCATAACCGTGGCCGTAGGTGCCGCAGCTTATGTGGGAATGATACTTATCCACGAATGGCTTATCGGTGTGCCACCAACTTTAACGATGTAATCATCACTTCGACGATAGTGGCAATGGCGGAGACCAAGCCGGGTCCGATGCCATATGCGGCGTTCTTACCAAATGTTCATTGAAGCCTGTTAAGTCCACTGACCAAAGGGCTGTACCGCCACCACCACCCTTGCCGTCATAACGCTCGGTGCGGAAATACATCAAAACCCGGCCATTGGGTGACCATGTTGGCCCTTCATCTTGGTAGGCGTCCGTGAGCAAGCGTTTTCCACTGCCATCAGGTTTCATGACCCCTATGCGGAACTTGCGATCCCCAATCATAGTAAAGGCAATAAGATCACCGCGCGGCGACCATACAGGTGTTGCAAAGCGCCCTCGACCAAAGCTAATGCGATGAACGTTACTACCATCGGCATTCATCACATAGAGCTGCTGGCTACCACCTCTATCTGAGTTGAAAACAATCTGGCTGCCATCAGGCGAATAGCTGGGCGAAGTGTCAATGCCGGGATGGGTGGTTAGCTGTGTAACGCGGCGGGTGCGCAGATCCATGACAAAAATGTCCGAGTTGCCATCGGTTGCCAGTGACATAATCACTTTATTACCATCTGGCGAGAAACGCGGCGCGAAGGTCATGCCTTCAAAATCACCCAACACCTCAAATTTATTCGATAGAATATTGAACAGATATACCCTCGGGGTATCGTTGAAATAACTTAAGTAGGTTATTTCCTGTTCATTCGGTGAAAAGCGCGGCGTTAACACGAGATATGAACCGTCGGTGAGATTTTGCTGGTTGGCTCCATCTTGGTCCATGATCGCGAGGCGTTTGATCCGATTAAGCGGGTCACCTGTCTCGGAAATATAAACGATCTTGGTATCGAAATACCCAGATTCGCCGGTAAGGCGATTATAAATACGGTCACTGATAACATGGGCAATGCGCCGCCAACTGGAGGCAGGAGCCGTATAAACCATGCCGTCGAGCTGACTGCCACTCGCCACATCCCACAAGCGGTATTCCACTCTCACACTGCCATCAGCCAATCGTTCCACGCCGCCGGTTATCAAAGCCTGTGCCCCAATAGGGCGCCAATTTGAAAATACTGGCTGAGTGCTGGCTGATTTTATCTGCTCAATGAAGCTTTCAGGGTCTAGCGGGCTAAAGAGCCCTGTGCCACCGAGGTTATTAGAAATGACTTGCGTTATGCCTTCACCGATTTCGCTGGTCTGACCAACCGCAGTTTCCATATCAGTTGAAGTTACAAAGTCCGGCACAGCAACGGGCATCGCGGCCTGCTGACCCCGCGTCACATCAATCTTCAATTGGGCCACAGCTGGCAAAGCCAAAACTATAACCGCAACTAACCCCATTAAAGCCTTAAACAAATATCGCATAATATCTTCAGTCCTATTGTCCCAGCAAGCGGGCAC
Organism: Alphaproteobacteria bacterium; assembly: GCA_021774735.1. Taxonomy (GTDB): domain Bacteria; phylum Pseudomonadota; class Alphaproteobacteria; order Sphingomonadales; family Kordiimonadaceae; genus JAJFIS01. Next base: position 133,049 of record JAJFIS010000041.1, read on the forward strand.
CGTCAAAGTTAAATTCTAATTCGCGCCATTCATCATAGCGATCTTGGGGCAAATCTGTATAGGGCGCACATAATCTCACCGCCCGCTGGGTACTTTCCGCAAACACCCGGAAGAAACCATCATCCATGTGGGCAGTATCCATAATTTTAGGAACGCCAGCAAGTTGCCCGTCGCGGTGTAATAAAACCGATATCCGCACCCGCATCTGGTCAACACCCTTGGCACCCGAAGGTACATTCCAACATGTGCTAACTTTATCGGCAAAAGCATCAATAAGTGACGCTGTCGCCAGCTTACCCGCCAAATCACCAAGTCTTGGTTTATCCTTTTCCTCAGCTTTTTTCTCTGCCAGCTTTTCCTTATCAATCAGGCTCTCATCTTTTTCTTCCTTGATCGAGCGATCAATGAGGGCCGCTAGTTTAGACGTTTTAAGGCGGCTCGGTGGCTTCGGTTTCATGCGGGGCTGAACCTGACTGCGCAAGCGCTTGCGTTTAATCACTTCAGGCTTCGGCTTGGGCTTTAACTTTGGCACAGGCTTGGATTTAGCGGGTGCTGGCAACGGCACGGCATCCAAGGCTGCATCTGGCGTAGCTTCCGCGCGCGCATAAACTTGTCTTTTAGACGCATCATCCGGCGCTTCTTTTTCAGCTTCCTTGGCTACTTGTTCAGTTTTTTGGGCGATAGCGATAAATTCAATAGCGATTGGTACAGGTACATTGGGTGCATCCCGCGGGAACATAGGCACACCAACGGTAAAGAGCGTAATAACGCCCATGTGCAAAGCTACCGAGAATATGAATGATGCCTGTGTTTCTGTCACTTGATCTTAATCACTATATTTGAATTACCTTTTCAGGCCTGCGTCTAAAATCATGAGGGCTAGCCCCACTTATTTCTGTTGTGCCAGCAAAGCTACTTTTGAAAACCCAGCCTTGTTGATCGCCCCGATAACTTCCATCACTCGGCCATAGTCAAGCCTTGTGTCACCGCGTACATAAATCCGCAAGTCCCTGCGGTTGCCTGCAATCGCCTGCAAGCGCGGTATCAATTGCTCAATGCTGATAGTAGTTTCTTGGATAAATATGGCACCTTCATGATTAATGGTAATTTCTAAGGGCTTATCATCCTGCGGCAGATTCTGCGCACTCGCTTTGGGCAGATCAACCGCCACACCGCTTGTCAGCAGCGGTGCCGTCACCATAAACACAATCAGCAACACCAGCATGACATCAACAAAAGGCGTGACGTTAATTTCCGCCATGGGGCGGTACCTGCCACTGCCCTTTCCTGCACCATGTCCAATTGGCGCTGCCATTAGGAAGCTCGCTCATCAAGTTGGCGCGATATAATGGCCGAAAATTCCTCAGAGAAGCCCTCAACCCGGCTGGCATAGCGCCCTAAATCGCCAGCGAGCTTGTTATAAGCCACCACCGCAGGAATGGCCGCCACAAGGCCGAGCGCAGTGGCAAGAAGCGCTTCCGCAATGCCCGGTGCCACAGTGGCCAGTGAAGTATCAGACGCCATAGCGATGGAGGTAAAACTATTCATAATGCCCCACACGGTACCAAATAAACCCACAAAAGGCGCGGCAGAACCGATGGTCGCGAGAAAGCCCACCTGGCCTTCCATGCTGTGCATTTCACGTTGGGTCGTAACCCGCATAACCCGGTGGATACGGTCCTGCATCATGGCTTTGTCAGGGGTACCTTGGCCCGTACGACCAGAAATACTGCGCTGCCATTCCCGCATGGCGGTAACAAAAACCGATGCCATAGGGTGGTCCGGCGCGCGTTTGACCGATTGGTAGAGGTCTTCCAGCGAATTACCTGACCAGAAAGTATCTTCGAACCTGTCAGCCTGTGCACCCGCTTTTTTAATCCTTCGCCAAGTGGCAAAAATAATCGTCCAACCCCACAGGCTGGATAATATCAGCAATATCATCACGCCTTGAACGATAATGTCTGCTTGGGTGAACATGCCGATAATTGAAAAGTCGGTAGTGCCAGCCAATGTTGCAGCTTCAATATCCTGTAACGCCATAGTTATCCTCTCTAGCGAAAAGTCTCATTCATCATTCTATTGGCTTCAGCCAACTATTCCATGTTTCTCTGGTCCGTAAGGGCCATCGTTTGGGCCTGCCATCTTTGCCAACAATTGCGACAGAAACATGACCGTCCGCCACCAGCTCGCCGCTTTCCAGCGTAATCCACTGTTTGATCTCAACCGCTGCCGCCCGCAAGCGGGTTATCTGGCAATATCCAAGCAAAATATCCCCCGCCGTTGATTGGCGGTGATAGGTAATGTTAACGTTGCGCACAACATAGGTCAGCGGGCCGCCCTCGGCTTCGCTTAGATCGAACAAATAATCGACATCCGCCTCACTCCCGCGAATGCTTTCAGACCGTATGCGCTCAAAAAAGCTAACGTAACGCGCATGATAGGTCATGCCGCCAATGTCCGTGTCTTCATAAAACACCCGAATAGGATAGCAAAAAATGCCGTCCTCCCATGTGCCGCCTGTTGGCTTTAAGCTCATATATTGTCCTCTAACATATCAATTTGGTCCCCCGGCATGCCTTTCGGTGGGTTAATGCCCAGATGCTTCCAACCCATGGCAGATAGCGCCCGTCCGCGCGGGGTGCGCTGCACGAGGCCTATTTGCATCAAAAAGGGCTCGATAATATCTTCAATGGCATCGCGGGGCTCGCTGAGCGCCGCCGCCAGTGTTTCCACCCCCACCGGGCCACCACCATATGTAACGCCTATACAATGTAAGTAGCGCCGGTCCATACTATCCAGACCAAGCTTGTCCACTTGCAAGCGATTGAGCGCCGCGTCCGCCGCAACTGCATCGACCATGTCGCGCTCTGCTACAATCGCAAAGTCACGCACCCGGCGCAGCAAGCGCCCTGCTATACGCGGTGTGCCACGGGACCGGTTCGCCACTTCCTTTGCCCCGTCTTCGCTTAAACCTAACTCCAGCAGCCGCGCAGCCCGGCGCACCACTTCGGTCAGCTCTTCAGGGCTATAAAAATCTAGCCTGGTTGGAATGCCGAAACGGTCCCTGAGCGGCTTTGTAATAAGCCCTGAGCGGGTCGTGGCGCCAATGAGCGTAAAGCGTGGCAGATCAATACGCACAGAGCGCGCCGATGGCCCTTCGCCGATGATGAGATCGAGCTGAAAATCTTCCATCGCTGGATATAATATTTCCTCCACCGCCGGGTTAAGCCGGTGAATTTCATCAATGAACAGCACATCATTTTCTTGTAAGTTTGTTAGCAGCGCTGCTAAATCGCCCGCTTTCGATATTACGGGACCGCTGGTAGCGCGAAAATTCACCCCAAGTTCTTTAGCGACAATTTGCGCCAGTGTCGTTTTGCCAAGCCCGGGTGGACCAAAGAACAGCACATGGTCCATGGCGTCACCGCGCTTTTTGGTCGCTTCAATGAAAATCTCAAGATTTTCCCGCGCTTGCTTTTGGCCGATAAATTCCGACAGTCTTTGAGGCCGCAAACCCGCATCAAGTCCGTCGCGCTCGGTGTCTATTGGCGTCACTAACCTGTCTGCATCATCGCTCATGCGCTCAGCTCCTTAAGACCAGCGGTGATCAAGGCAGAAAGGTCTATATCCCCCTCCATTTGCGAGGCCGCTTTTGCAACAGCACTATGCGCGTCCATAGGCCGGTAGCCTAGGTTCACCAGTGCTGACACGGCATCTTCCAGCTTGCCGCCAGCCGCCACAGCGCCGCCAGGCTTAGCCGCAGCCGTGCTGGGAGCAAGGACAAAAGCGGTTACCTTGTCTTTCAGCTCGTTGATAATGCGCGCGGCCAATTTGGGGCCAACACCATTGGCGCGGCTGACGGCGGTTTTATCCTGCGCCGCGATGGCGGTTTGAATTTCGTCGGGCGAAAGAGCGGATAGTATCGCCAAAGCCACCTTAGCACCGACACCCTGAACGCTGGTCAACATCCGGTACATGTCACGCTCAACAGTGGTTTGAAAACCAAACAGGGTGATAGCATCTTCGCGCACTTGGGTATCGATATGGAGTTGCAGCGCCTCGCCCAAACTTGGCAAAGCGCCAAGGGTACGGCTGCTGGCCTGCACCAAATAGCCGACGCCGCCAACGTCAACTATCAACCAGCCATCGCCGACGCTATCAAGTTGTCCTGTTAGTTTTGCAATCACCCGCTTCTGCCTTTCAAGCTTTGTGCATAGCCCACATGATGCGCATGACAAATGGCAACTGCAAGGGCGTCGGCTGCATCAGAACCGTTTATTTTCACGCCAGGCAATAAAATCTGAACCATAGCAGCCACTTGCTCCTTACCCGCATGGCCCGCCCCAACGACCGATTTCTTGACGTGATTGGGGGTATATTCCGCCACTGCTATGCCCAAACTGGCGGGCACAAAAAGCGCGATGCCCCGTGCTTGGCCCAGTTTCAACGTCGATGTCGGGTTCTTATTGACGAAAGTTTCTTCCACTGCGGCAAAATCTGGCTGCCATGTCTGGACCACTTCCATCAGGCCCGCGTGCAGATCAACCAACCGTTCAGCCAGCGTATCCTTCGCGTTAGACGTAACGGTGCCATTGGCGATATGGGTCAGCCTTGTCCCTTCGGCCTGCACAATGCCCCAGCCGGTTTTTTGCAGACCCGGATCAAGACCCAGAAGCCTCATGAATAAACGGTCCCTCTTCTCTTAGCCAAGCTCGGCTAAAACATCAGCAGAAATATCATAGTTGCCGTGCACCACCTGCACATCGTCATCATCATCAAGCGCATCCAAAAGCCGCATCAGCTTTTCCGCTCCGTCTTTGGTCAGGTTGGTTGGCTCTTTGGGTTTGAAAATAAGCTTAGCACTGGCAGGGTCGCCGCCGAGCGCTGTGGTTAAGGCCGTGATAACGCCGTGCAGATCGCCTGCATCGGTATAAATAGCATGGCCGTCATCGTCACTTTCAACATCCTCTGCGCCCGCTTCCAAAGCGATCTCAAACATGCTGTCAGCGTCTGTCACATCCGCTGGGTAGGTGATCTCACCCACGCGCTCAAACATAAAGCCAACCGAGCCAGTTTCACCCATATTACCGCCAGCTTTGGCAAATATAGTCCGCACATTAGAGGCGGTACGGTTGCGGTTGTCGGTCAAAGCTTCAACGATGATACCAACGCCGCCGGGGCCGTAGCCCTCATAGCGCATTTCCTCATAATTTTCTGCGTCACCGCCCTCGGCCTTAGCGATGGCACGGGCGATATTATCCTTCGGCATACTTTGTTGGCGCGCTGTGGTGCAGGCAAGACGCAAGCGCGGATTCGATTCCAGGTCGCTGCCCCCCATTTTCGCCGCAACGGTGATTTCCTTGCTGAATTTGGAAAACAGCGATGAGCGCTTCTTATCCTGCGCTCCTTTACGGTACATAATATTTTTAAATTTGGAATGGCCTGCCATAATCTAGATCTTACCCATTTTAAACTTTACACCCTCAAGCCTTGTGGCTGAAAGCCCCCGACCTGCTCACCGTACCTTATTAACAGATTTCCACGCCTTGAACAGAGGCAGATGGTCCTAAATACCTAAAAATATAATTTATTTGTTCAATATCCAGCAAGGCTCAAATCAACTAATTCCATTTCATCATAAAGCACGGGCAATTCTCTCGGGCGTATGCGGAATTGATTTCGTTTTTTCGCCTTTGGCTGGGTGGAAATATTTTCGACTTTTATTCCCGGATCATAATAAACGGCTTTTTCAGCTAAGGCCTGCAAGAACTTCCCAAAATCAGTGCCTACACCCAATGCCAAAACATGTCCGTATTGATATTGGACCAAACCACCTTTGCGTTTGTGAGAGGGTACATAGACCGCTTGAGCATGCTTTCTATTCCATTTTTCCAGCAAACTACTATAGTGCCATACTGCTGCTTCCACACCACCCTCTGACATCAGAGTGATCCCACCATTAATATCAATGATTTTGTTTGTATCAGTATCATAACCAACCAGTTCTAATGTTAGTTTCGTTCTAGCTTGCTGTTCTCCGAATTTGTGACCCCCCCCGAAATTAAATCGATCTTCACGGCCTTTCATATCTGGATAACCAAATAAACGAATGAAATCGATCACTCCTTGAGTTTTGTAATATCCCCCTGTCGGCTCTGGGGTCATCAGAGTTATTGCTCCACCGGACAATGGATTATCCAATTTGCACGAATGTTGCTTCACCTCCCAACCCAGATAATCAGGCAAGTTATCTCCATTTGGCTTCACACCCAGCAAAGCCTCAAGCGTGTAACCGCCTCCATTTTGTGCCTTGTAGGGCTGTGCGATCCCATCACTGTTAAGTTTGATAGAATCGACCCATCCCATCTCATGCACTTCGCGCAATTTATCCAACAATTGCTTTCTGGAGTTTTCATCTGATTGTCGGTTAAATACGACGCTAAAAACATTATCACTATCAAACGCTTTAAGTTCGACGCTGACAGGATTATCAGGCCCAATGATATGACCAATAATGCGCCTGTCATCTGTTATCCCAAGCAACATGACACGGCCATCATCGCGGCTCGCAAGATATTTACTCGGAGCAAACTCAGCACCCTTCAGAAAACCCGACATCCGAACCTCAGGATATTTAGGGTAAAGAATAAGCTGAGCGCTCGGAGCCGGAAAAGGCCCCCAACATCATCCATCCAAAAGAAGGGTAAATCGGCTTTGAAACGATCTCGTTTGCTATCAATACGACTTTCGTCCGTATAAACCTTACCAAAAGGCAGCAACTGCATAGCGGAGTAATTGCCGCCAAGATATATTTGGTTTTTGCTATTATCGTTTGGCGCAAGACGCTTGAATACAAGCGTGACAACACCTTGGTCTTTCATCAGACCTCTAATCGCATCCAAACTTTTAAGCTCAGACAATTCTTTACTCATAAATATCTACCCCCAATAAATACTATTCAGCTGCGACAGTCATCACCTCTGCTCTATTTTTGATCTGATCCATAATATATGGTTTCATATAGCGTGCGATCTCAGAAATTACAGGTACAACCACAGAATTCCCAAATTGTTTATAGGCGCGTGTATCTGACACGGGTATGATCATTTCTGGCTTGCGGCCACTGTCATACCCCATCAGCCGGGCACATTCCCGCGGTGTTAATCTGCGGGGGTTGTTGCCTTCCTGCTTTATCAGAATTTCACTGCCATCTTTGTAATAGCGCGCAGAAAGAGTGCGGGCTTTTCCATCTGGTCCATTAAGGCCAAATCCAAAACCATTACCCGCCGCTTTATGCTTGGCAGCATAGGCCTGTAGATAAGCCCATAACTTGTCGCTCAGTGTATATTTTGGGTTAACAATGGACGAAGCATTAAGCCCCTCACCCTCAATGGGAAGTGTAAACAATTCTTCTGGTGCCTCACTCTCATCATGTAAAATTGTTCCGAGCGTGGGGCCTGTTTTTGGGTCAGCGAATTTAAGGGCCTCAAGATCAAAGTCACAGTCTTCTCGGAACCCCGCAATGAAAATACGCTCGCGGTGCTGAGGGACATACCCTTTGCCGTCAATCACACGGGTACTAAGGCTATAACCTGCTTCTATTAGGGCACCAATGATGGTCGCGAATGTATCGCCTTTATTATGGCTTTTCAGGTTCTTCACATTCTCCAAGAGGAAAGCCGCTGGTCTATGGTGCTTGATAATTCGCAGCACATCAAAAAAGAGCGTGCCTTGGGTTTTGTCTTCAAATCCATGTGCCCGGCCCAAGGAATTTTTCTTTGAAACTCCAGCTATACTAAAAGGTTGGCATGGAAATCCTGCAAGCAATAAGTCATGTGATGGAATTTCTGAACTTTTTACTTCAGTGATGTCCCCAGCAATGTGGTGGTCATCGTGAAAATTGGCGCGGTAAGTTCGCTGGGCATAACTGTCCCACTCACTGGTGAAAATACACTGCCCGCCAACGGCTTCAAAACCACGGCGAATACCGCCAATACCCGCGAAGAGGTCTATGAATGTAAAATCAGGCTGTGGGTTTCTAAATTTACGCTTGTAGGAAAGTTTATTGCGCAAAATTTCAAGACAATGGGACTTAGGTTCAATCTCCCCTTTTTCCCATCGATATATGGTTTTAATCGTGACCCCCATCAAATGAGCGGCCTCTTCAATAGACATAGCATTATGTTCACGAAGCTCACGAAAGCTCATATTCAACATAATTCCCTCCACCAACCCCTGTTCAGAGCAACCCTCAAAACCTGGGACATATTTTGACATTACGGGAGTTGTAACACCTAGCAAAATCTATGTCCAGAAGTATTTGTTCTTTATATGTTCTTGTTTTGAGGTTGTTGTCAGCAATTAAAATCACAATTATTCACTTACAATTTGATAATCATAATATTATGGAATTAATACGATCGCATCCAGCACCTCTTGCCCCGCGCCCATGCCGCCTAGGGTGAACCATTTTCCGTCCAATTTCACCATGCCCCTATGGTCCATTGAGCTCTGATCACGCTTTGTGCGCAGCACCCATTTATCCGCTTTAAAATCCCATGCAAAAACATGTCCCGTTGGCATGGATGGCACACCGTCATAGCCAATGCCACTGTAATTATAGGCATTATCTGTGCCGCCGACGAAGACCACTTGCCCCGCTTCTGCAACCCCTGCTCCCGCCATACGGTAATGACCTTTGCCGGGCAATTGCGGCAAGCGCCGCCACGTGATGTTGGTCGGGTTACCCTCGTCAATGGTACCCATCCAACCTTCGTTCACCGCGCCAAATTTACGCTGGCCTTTATCGTCCTTACCCAGCACGGCAACGCCGTCAGCGATGACGAACTTATTGCCGACAATGCCGCCCGCGTGGCCAAATACGGGGGAGCCGGGATAGTCGGTGGCGTTAAACCAGCGCATTTCCTTTGTGTCCAACACCTGCACAGCGCGCACATTGCCCGTGTCATGCCAGCCGCTCACCAGATAGATATAGCGCTCTTGGTAGCTGAAACTGACCATGTCATCGACCGGCAAGGGCATGTCGGGGGCGCGGGTGTATGTCTTGTCGGTAGGATCAAAAATAAACACTTCGGGGGTGGATTTCTCACTGCCATCGGCGGCGACCGTATAGCCGCCAAACAGCCAAACTTTACCATTCAGCCCCACGGCTGTTGCAGCTAAGCGACCCTGCGCCACCGGCACATCCGGCAGGTGCTGCCAAGCTTTGTCGCCGCTCGCAAACATATAGGCCGAACGCGATGTATCACTGTAACTTTTACCGGGCTTTAGGCCAAGGAAGGAGAAGATATAATCACGGCCACCAACGCTGACATGCGCCACAGCATTATTGGCGATCGGCTCCGGCAATGGGGGAATGTCTTGTGCTGAAACGTTCAAGCCAGCTAAAAATAGGCAGATCGAAATAAGTAAATTACGCATGTTGATATCTCTCCCTGATGTTCAGATGTGACTATCTCACAGCATGCACAAAGAGCCAAGTTTCAATGTCCGTAATAGCATGGCCCCTCTTCCCTCACGCTAACACCTTCACCTAGGTAACGGAAAAGCAATTCACTCCGCCGCTTCGCCCTCGCCCTTTTCGGTCATATCTTTCAGCTTACTCGCTACATAGCCAGGGGACCGAGTATAGCGCGCCAGCATGTCATAGAATACCGGCACCACAAACAGCGTCAATATGGTGGCGAGCATCACCCCGCCGAACACGACAACACCAATGGTTTGGCGACTGGCAGACCCTGCCCCAAAGGCCATCATCAAGGGCACCGCGCCCATAGCTGTTGACATGCCTGTCATCATAATAGGCCTCAGCCTAGTCGCGGAAGCTTGCAACAGAGCATCCCGCTCGCTCAACCCTTCATCGCGCAATTGGTTTGAAAATTCAACAATCAAAATACCATTTTTAGCCGCTAAACCAATGAGCATTATCATACCCAGTTGACTGTATATATTCAGGCTACTACCGGCCAGATATAGCCCTAAAACGCCGCCAAGCACCGCAAGCGGCACGGTGACCATAATAACCAGCGGGTGAATGAAACTTTCGAACTGTGCTGCAAGCACTAGGAAAACAACAACCAGTGCCAATGCAAAGATGAAATAGATATCACTGCCCGCGTCCAGCAGCTCTCGTGCGGCACCTTTATAGTCCACCATCGTCACTTCTGGCAGTTCTTCGGTAACAGTTTTCTGCATAAATTCAACGGCTTCACCCAGTGAATAGCCATCAACCATACTGGCAGAAATTGTTAGCGCTCGCACCCGGTTAAAGCGGCGGAGACCCGGCGCGCCCGATGTCTCGGTTACATTAACAAGGTTATTAAGCGGCACCATGGTACCTGTTCTGGCCGAGCGAACATAAATATTTTCCATATCCATCGGCTGCATGCGGTCGCTGTCTTGTGCGCGTAAAATAACATCATATTCTTTGCCGTCACGCACATAAGTGGTCACACGGCGCCCCCCCATCATGCTCTCCAGCGTCCGGCCAATGGTTTGGATCGAAACCCCCAAGTCAGCGGCACGGGTCCGGTCCACTTGCACCCGCAATTGTGGCTGGGTTTCTTTGTAATCAAAGTCAACATTAGTCAGATTTGGGTTGGTATTAATGATCGGCTCAAGCAGCTCAGCATAGCGGCCAAGGTCAGCATAAGTATCACCGCCAATAACAAATTGCAGGGCCGACTGGCTTCCCCGCCTAGAGGATAAGCTGCTCCGCTCGATGGGCACCACTTGAGCGCCAGGGATTTTTTCGGCATATATCTTCCGCATTTCCTCTGCTATTTCGGTGGATGATCGCTCGCGATCTCCCCACCGTTTCAAGATAACAATACCAAAAGTGCGTCCAGCAGAAACTCGAACCAGCAGTTTATGCAGCTCACCATTCTCTTGCAGGTGCATTGTATTTTCTTCAATTTCTGCTGCACGTTCCTTCGCATAATTATAGCCAGCGCCTTCGGGCATTCTAACAATTAAGAAAAAAGAGCCACGGTCTTCCATCGGCGCTAGTTCAGATGGAATTTGGCGCATAAGCCCAGCAATAAGGACAAAACAAAGAATTAAGGATCCCACAATCAGTGGCTTATTATTCAAACAAACCTCAAGAAGCCGCACATACCCCGCCTGCATACGTTTAAATCCACGGTCTAACGCCGCCGCAAAGGCAGGTTTTTTATTGCGGCGCCTAACCAGCTTTGAACACAGCATGGGGCACAGGCTCAGGGCAACCAAACTGGAAAATAGCACTGCTGCACTCATGGTGATGGCCAGTTCACCAAACAGTCGGCCCACATTGCCTGACAAAAACATGATCGGCAAAAATACACTGATCAAAACTAGGGTCGTAGCAATAACAGCAAAACCAACTTGGCGCGCACCATTATAGGCAGCTACTAATCCCGGTTCGCCGTCTTCTACCCTGCGATAAATATTTTCCAGCACAACAATGGCATCATCCACCACCAGGCCAATCGCCATCACAATACCCAAAAGCGTGATTAAGTTAATCGTCACGCCCGCCACATTCATAACCCAGAAGGTGGCGATAACGCATACTGGCACCGTAATGGCCGGCACGATGACTGTTCGCAAGTTACCCAAAAACAAATAAAGCACCAAAACAACCAGCATCATGGCAATAAAGAGCGTACGATATACTTCCGTAATAGCAGAAGAGACAAAAACACTGCTGTCAAAATTTATATTCAACGTAATTGTATCAGGTATTGTCTCATTGATACGTCCAACTTCCGCACGGATTTGATTGGCAACATCCAAAGTGTTAGCCGTTGATTGTTTTTCAATACCAATACCGATGATCGCTTGCCCATTGCCGCGGAATTGCTGGCGGTCACGCTCAGCGCCAAGCTCAACCAGTGCAACATCCCCTAAGCGGATGAAACCACCATCATTGCCGCGCCCCAACACCAACCCTTTGAAATCATCAGGTTCGCTATATTCACGGTTGATGCGAACAATAGTGTCGCGCTTAATAGATTCGATCTTTCCCGCTGGTAGCTCAACATTTTCACGGCGCAGGGCCGCTTCAATGTCTTCCACCGTTACATTGCGGGCGGCCATTGCTTGCCGGTCCAGATATATCCTAATCGCATATCGCTGCTGGCCAAAAATATTCACCCGTGCAACACCGTCAACCACACTTAAACGATCAACAATTACCCGTTCAGCGAAGTCAGTTAGCTCCAGCATATTCAGGTTTGGACTGGTCAGACCAAGATAAATAATAGGCCGGGTGTCTGCGTCTGCCTTGGATACTTCTGGCGGGTCGGCCTCTTCCGGTAAATTGTTTAAAACACGGCTCACGCGGTCGCGAATGTCATTGGCGGCATCGTCAATGTTGCGGTCCAAGCCAAATTCAACTGTTATGTTGGAGCGGCCATCGCGGGAAGTAGATTCGACCGTTTTAATGCCCGGCACCCCGGCGATACGGCTTTCAATGATCTGAGTAATACGGGTCTCAACAACCGCAGCTGACGCACCAGAATAGCGGGTTGAAATGCCAACAACAGGCGGGTCAACATCAGGGTATTCACGCAGCGACAATTGGTTGAAGCTAATGGCACCAAAAGCAACAAGAAGCAGGCTAATAACGGTAGCGAAAACAGGTCGTTTGACCGATACATCCGATAACATCATTGCTTTGCTCTTTGCTGTTGAGGCGCGCTATCATTATTGTTGCCGACGATACGAACTTTCATGCCATCACGGCGCAAACGCAGGGTGCCTTCGGTTACTATATTTTCACCTGCAACTAAGCCCTCGGCAATTTCTACAATACCCGGCCTGCGAACGCCAAGCTTAACGACCCTGCGGTTGGCTATACTATCATCTCCAATGACAAAAATATAATTCTGGCCTGCAATCGTCATAAGCGCTTCTTCTGGCACGGCGACACCTGACCATTCCCGGGCCGTCAGGCGCACTGTCATCAGCATGCCCGGACGCAGTTTAAAGTCAGCGTTGTCCACCTCAGCTCGCACAGTTACCGCGCGGCTAACCCGGTCAATCCGGCTATCGACCGTCTTAACAGTACCTATGAAAATTTCTTCAGGATAAGCCGAAACCCGAGCTTCAATTTTTTGACCCCGGTGTAACACCGCCAAAAAGCGCTCAGGTGTAGCAAAATCTAGCTTAATTGTGTCAATAGCATCAATGGTGGTTATTGCTGTACCCGGCGAAACATAACTTCCAATGCTGACCTGCCTCAGCCCCAAAAGCCCATTGAAAGGTGCAACAATTTGCCGATCTGCAAGCCTTGCCCTAGCTACTTGAATGCGTGAACGTGCCTCTTCAACCCTGCGGGTTGCCGTGTCCAGCGCCGATGTCGATGCATTGCCGCGCTTTACCAGGTCAGCTATTCGGTCATATTGCTGTTGAGCTTCGCGCATATTAGCTTCAGCTTCACGGACCTGAGCTTGCTCTTCATCATCGGATAATTTTGCCAGTAAAGTGCCGGTTTTTACCACATCCCCATCGGTAAAATTAATGGATTTAACAATTTCAGACACTCGCGCCGTAAGCATTACAGATTCGTCAGCATTAGCCGTGCCTATTGCTTCCACAACGTCAGAGAATTCGGTGGCGGTAACAGTAACCGCACGAACCGTTACAACACGATTGCCGCCGCCATGCATCCTAGGGTCTGTTGTCACCACATCAACAGTCAACAGCCACCAGGCTGCCCCTGCCAGTCCAAAAAAAATCACTGTTAAAAAAATCCGACCCCTGGTCATCATTACCCAATCACTTTCATATTACAGTCATAAAAGGTGTCTGTATTTTCATTCTGGTTAATTTTATACAGCTAGCCATTTCAAGCAAGGCCTATATCATCCAAATATCTGCCGGGCATACACAATTAGTTGATCCCCAGCCAGTGCGGCACTACCACTCATGCTATAACGAGGGTGGTATAGCACCACATTGCGCGCATGTATAAAACCTTTCAGCGGGTGCCAACTGATCCCGGTTTTCCCTTCAACCAAAGCCCGTGGCACCACGGTGCCGCCAATACCGGCTGCAACCATATCCAGAGCCCTATCGTCATTTGGGGTACGGTAAACCAGTCGCGGTCTAATGTTACGGTCGGTAAAATAGCGGCTTGTTTCGCTTAATACTTCGCAGCGGCTGCGCACCACCATGGGACAATCAGCCAAATCAGCGACAGAAATTTCAGCGCCCGAAACATGACCTGTTGTGCTCGGCAGAACAAAAACATAGCCTTCTGTCATCAGAAGCGTCATGCGATCAGCCTCTATTGGGCCGCGCTCCAGTGAAATCGAAAAATCAATGGCACGCTCGTCCAGCCGATTGCGTAACTCTTGCTCGCTGCCATCTTCAATTTCAAAGGCCAAATCGGGCATTTGCTGTCGCATATCTGTGACAATTTTTTTTACCAGACCCGCAGATACTGTAGACAATACCCCAAGGCGCAGCAATGGTCGTGATTGCGCTTCTTTCATTTCCATGACAGCAATGTTACATTCATGAAATATAGCTTTTGCGCGGGGCATAAAACGACCGCCTGCATCGGTCAGGAAAACACGCTTATTGGTACGCTCGAACAATTGCTGGCCTATTTGCATTTCTAATTTTTTTATGCCCGCTGACAGTGTTGGTTGCGTGACCGAGCATTGATCCGCTGCACGGGTGAAGTTGCCCGTTTCAACAACGGCCAAAAAATACCGTAATAAATATAGATCAATCATAGACACCATCTATTGTTTTAATAGTATATATCGATTTTACCTATAGCAAACAGTTGCCTAATATGCCAGCTAATTGCATTGCCAATATTACACCAATCAAAGGGGTATCTATGTCGGTTCTTGAAAGCCAGACCCAGACGACATCCGATCAATTCATGGTAAACGCGGCCTCCATGCAGGCCATTGTTGATGATTTGCGCGATAAAGCGACCCAAATTGCCTTGGGCGGACCTGAGCGTTCCCGCGATAAACATTTGGCGAGGGGCAAGCTTTTACCCCGCGAACGTATTGAGCGCCTGCTAGACCCCGGCACCCCATTTATGGAGCTTAGCCAATTTGCCGCTTACGATATGTATGGCGGCAGCATTAATGCGGGTGGTATCATCACAGGTGTTGGGCGGGTTTCTGGCGTTGAGTGTGTCATTGTCTGCAACGATGCCACGGTCAAGGGCGGTACCTACTTCCCTATTACGGTGAAGAAACATTTGCGCGCTCAAGAAATCGCGATGGAAAACCACTTGCCCTGTATTTATTTGGTCGATAGTGGCGGTGCCAACCTACCCAACCAAGATGAAGTATTTCCTGACCGGGAGCATTTTGGCCGTATATTTTATAATCAAGCGCAGATGTCATCGATGGGCATACCCCAAATCGCCGTTGTTATGGGTAGCTGCACTGCGGGCGGGGCCTATGTTCCTGCCATGGCTGATGAGAGCATTATTGTTCAAAACCAAGGCACGATCTTTCTGGCCGGCCCACCACTGGTAAAGGCCGCAACGGGCGAGGAAGTAACCGCAGAGGAGCTTGGCGGCGGTGACGTACATGCCCGCCTTAGCGGCGTTGTTGACCATTTAGCTCGTGATGACAGCCACGCACTGGCCATTGCCAGACGTATTGTCAGCAATTTAAATCGCCAGAAAAATACCAAGCTGAAGCTACAAAAGTCAGTTGAGCCTAAATATTCTGCAAAAGAAATATATGGCATCATTCCGAAAGACACGCGTCAACCTTATGATATCCGCGAAATAATCGCTCGCATTGTTGATGCTAGTGTCTTTGACGAATTTAAAAAGCTTTACGGCGAGACCTTGATCACCGGCTTTGCCCATATCCACGGTCATCCGGTGGGTATTATCGCTAATAATGGCGTTCTGTTCAGTGAGAGCGCCTTGAAAGGTGCTCATTTTGTTGAGCTTTGCGCCCAGCGCGGCATTCCACTGGTTTTCTTACAGAACATCACCGGCTTCATGGTTGGCCGCAAATATGAAAATGGCGGCATAGCCCGCGACGGTGCCAAAATGGTAACGGCGGTTGCCTGTGCCAATGTGCCAAAGTTCACCGTTATCGTCGGCGGTAGTTTTGGCGCGGGCAATTACGGCATGTGCGGACGTGCTTTCCAGCCCCGCTTCCTTTGGATGTGGCCGGGTGCCCGCATTTCTGTTATGGGCGGCGAACAAGCGGCTAGCGTTCTTGCCACCGTTAAGCGTGACGGCTTAGCCCTGCGCGGTGAAAGTTGGAGCGAAGCTGACGAAGAAGCTTTCAAGGTCCCCATTCGTGACCAATATGAAGCGCAGGGCCATCCTTATTATGCCAGCGCCCGGCTATGGGATGACGGCATCATTGACCCTGCTGATACCCGACGCGTGCTTGGCCTCGGCCTATCCGCCGCCATGAATGCCCCCGAGCGCGATACCCGCTTCGGTATCTTTAGAATGTGATGGAGGGTAAGCAAATGAAACATTTAATTCTTGATATCTCAAACAATGGTGTTGCTACCGTCACCATTAACCGGCCTGAAGTTCACGGGGCCTTTAATGACCAAATGATCGCCGAGATGACAGTTTGCTTCTCTGATTTAGCGGATGACGATACAGCCCGGGTCATTATATTGACCAGTGAAGGCAAAAGCTTTTCAGCCGGTGCTGACCTCAATTGGATGAAAGCCGCAGCTGAGTATAGCCACGCAGACAATATGGCCGATGCTATGCGTCTATCCGACATGTTTAATGTCATTAACAACAGCCCAAAGCCGGTTATTGGCCTTGTGAGCGGCGCGGCCTTTGGCGGTGGCGTTGGCCTTACTGCCGTATGCGATATGGCAGTGGCGGTTGAGCGCGCTATTTTTTGCCTGTCCGAAGTGCGTCTTGGCCTTTCCCCCGCCACCATATCGCCTTTTGTACTCGCGAAGATCGGCGAAGGCCAAGCAAGGCGATATTTCCTAACTGCGGAACGTTTCAGTGCAATTGACGCCAAGCGCATAGGCCTAATCCATGAAACCGCTAAAGACATGGATGAGGCAAATAACATTGTTGAAACTTGGGTCAATGCCCTGCTTCATGGGGCTCCGGGAGCCATTGCGGGTGCAAAAGCTATGGCGCAAGATTTTGCTGGTCAGCCAATCAGTGATGATCTCCGCCGAGACAGCGCCAACCGCATTGCTGATAGGCGCACGAGCGTCGAGGGTGAAGCAGGCATTAAAGCTTTCCTCACGAAGAGCACTCCAGCATGGAGCAAAAACAATGGCGAATAAGCGCATAAAAACGCTGCTGATTGCCAACCGCGGTGAAATTGCCGTTCGGGTGATCAAAACAGCAAAGCGCATGGGCATTCGCACTGTCGCTGTTTACTCGGACGTTGATGCCACCGCCATGCATGTTGCCGCCGCTGACGAAGCCATTCATATTGGCCCTGCGGCTGCCAGTGAAAGCTATCTTATTGGCTCTCGCATCATTGAAGCGGCCAAAAACAGTGGCGCGGATGCTATCCACCCCGGCTATGGCTTTCTATCTGAAAACCCTGCTTTTGCACGGGACTGCGCCGATGCGGGCATTATATTCGTTGGCCCCACGCCTGAAGCGATGGAAGCCATGGCACTGAAGGATGCTGCCAAAGCCCTGATGGTTGAAGCCGGCGTCCCCGTTGTGCCCGGATACCATGAAGCTAGCCAAGAGCTAGATACCTTGCGCAATGCCGCTTCAGACATTGGTTACCCTGTGCTGATAAAAGCCGTTGCAGGTGGTGGTGGTAAAGGTATGCGCAGTGTCGCAGGCCCCGATGCCTTTGATGATGCCTTGGGTTCTGCCCGCCGTGAAGCCAAAAACGCTTTTGGTGACGACCGGGTACTGATTGAGAAACTGATTGAAATCCCCCGCCATATTGAAGTGCAGGTGTTCGGCGACAATCACGGCGGGGCCGTGCATTTGTTCGAGCGCGATTGCAGCCTGCAACGCCGCCACCAAAAAGTAATTGAAGAGGCCCCTGCCCCCGGCATTAGCGGTGCCATGCGCGCTGAACTTGGTGCCGCAGCCGTTCGCGCCGCCAAAGCCATCGGCTATAGCGGGGCTGGCACCATTGAATTCATCGTTGATGTTTCCGGCGGCAGTGAAAACGCACCCTTTTACTTCATGGAAATGAACACCCGTTTGCAGGTGGAACATCCGGTAACAGAAAATGTCACAGGGCAAGACCTGGTTGAATGGCAATTAAGGATCGCTGCAGGTGAACCCCTGCCACTCTTGCAGAGCGATATTAAACTTTCAGGCCATGCGTTTGAAGTACGTCTATACGCCGAAGACCCAAAAAATAATTTCATGCCTGCAACTGGCACTATTAGCAAATTCACCCTGTCGGATGCCCCTGGCGCGCGCTCAGATTGCGGGGTTCGCACCGGTGATGCTGTTACCATCCACTATGATCCGATGATAGCTAAGCTGATAAGTTATGGGCCTGACCGCAACCAAGCGAGAGCGGCAATGGTTCGCCAACTGCAAAAAACCAGTGTGCTGGGCCTTACCACCAACCGCGATTTTTTGCTGAAAGCTATCGAGCATCCAGAGTTTGCTACGGGTGCTTTTGACACAGGCTTTATTGAGCGCCATATGGAGACGTTAAATCCCCCTATAGTAGGTAACGCAGAGGCCTATGCTATCGCCGCGAGCTTGATCATCTCCACTAGGGATATAGAGACTGATTTGGACCCATGGGGGGTAAGCGATTGTTTTCGCTTAAACCTTCCTGCCAGAGAAACGTTGCACTTCAAAGATAGTGAAGGCGAAGCACTTGCGGTTACGGTTGACCATGGCTCAACATCTGCCCGATATACCATCATTGATGAAACATTCGATATTATAGCCAACAACGAACAAATAATCATCGATGGGCACCAAGTTTCAATAGCCTCCTCCATTAGTGACGACATGGTTGAATTTTCCACGCCGGATACCATCCACCGCATTGCGCGCCATCACATGCGCTTAGAAGGGGCGGATGACAGTGACGGCCCCGGTGCCCTGACCGCGCCCATGCCCGGCAAAATATTGGATGTGTTGGTCAAGAGCGGCGACCATGTCTCCAAAGGCGCTTCCCTTATAATTATGGAAGCCATGAAAATGGAGCAAACCTTGGTTGCTGGCCGCGACGGTGCCGTGGAAGACCTTAGCCTTTCAGTAGGTGATCAGGTCAGTGAAGGCACTCTTTTGCTAACGATAACAGACAATAAAAACGAATAAATAATAAGAACGAAAAAAAGTAGGACAGAATAATGCTTGAGTTCCCCCATTTAAACTTCGCCTTGGGCGAAGAAATTGACATGCTGCGCGATATGGTGCGCAAATTTGCAGAAGCTGAAATAGCCCCACGCGCCGCCGAGATTGATGAAAAAAATCTTTTTCCCACCGACCTATGGCAAAAAATGGGAGAGATGGGCTTGCTCGGCATTACGGCACCAGAGGAATATGGCGGGGCCAATATGGGCTACCTCGCGCATGTTGTGGCGATGGAGGAAATATCCCGCGCTTCGGCTTCGGTTGGCCTTAGTTATGGTGCCCATTCGAACCTATGCATCAACCAAATTGTGCGGCATGCAACTTCAGCGCAAAAAGAGAAATATTTGCCCAAACTTATCAGCGGCGAACATGTGGGGGCACTGGCTATGTCAGAGCCTAGTGCTGGCTCAGACGTTGTTTCCATGCGCCTTAAAGCCGACAAACGTAATGATGGCTTTCTGCTCAACGGCAATAAAATGTGGATCACTAATGGACCCGATGCCAGCACATTAGTTGTCTACGCCAAAACCAATACAGACGCTGGCCCGCATGGCATAACTGCCTTCTTCATTGAAAAGGACATGCCCGGATTTTCGACCGCGCAGAAGCTCGATAAGCTCGGCATGCGCGGCTCTAACACATGCGAGCTGGTTTTTGAAGATTGCTTTGTGCCTTACGATAATATTTTGGGCGAAGAGAACGGCGGCGTAAAAGTGCTGATGTCGGGCTTAGACTATGAACGTGTTGTGCTGTCTGCAGGGCCACTTGGCATTATGCGCGCCTGTCTTGATGTGGTTCTGCCCTATGTGCATGAGCGCGAACAATTTGGCAAGCCCATTGGTACCTTCCAGCTAATGCAGGGCAAACTTGCCGACATGTACAGCACATGGGGCGCAGCACGGGCCTATGTATATGCGGTGGCTGCCGCCTGTGACCGGGGCGAGACAACCCGCAAAGATGCCGCTGGCTGTATTCTTTTTGCCTCTGAAAGAGCAACCCAAATGGCACTGGAAGCTATTCAATGCCTGGGCGGCAATGGCTATATCAATGAATTTGCTTCAGGGCGCTTGTTGCGCGATGCAAAGCTCTATGAAATTGGTGCTGGCACCAGCGAAATTCGGCGCATGCTAATTGGCCGTGAGCTCTTCAATGAAACCTGTTAGAGCACCCCGATAAAAAACGAACCATGTTCATTTTAATCGCACGGCATTGGGGCCATTTCGGTGCCGCGTAATTTTATTTCAAAACTATGTGCATTTTCAGTTTTTATACCTTCCATTTCTGTTAAGTTCGAAAGCTCATTTCTCAACAATGGGCATATAATCCCCGCCACGCGAGAAATGACCGGCTTATACTGATGTAAAAAGGGTCGTTAATAACATATGCAATTGGGAATTTGGAATTGCGAGTATGACAGGCAAAGTTTCACTAACAGATAAATACACTCTCCGTGAGGGCCGGGCTTTCATGACCGGCATCCAAACGCTTGTTCGCTTGCCGATGGTACAGCGTTGGCGGGACCAACAAGCGGGCCTAAATACCGCTGGGTTTATTTCAGGCTATCGTGGGTCGCCTCTTGGCACCTATGATATGGAACTGCAACGCGCCCAGAAATATCTAGATGAAAGCCATATTAAATTCGAGCCTGGCATAAACGAAGACCTAGCCGCGACTTCTGTCTGGGGTTCCCAGCAATTGCACCTTTATAAGGAAAGCAACAAATATGACGGCGTATTTGGCATTTGGTACGGCAAAGGACCGGGCCTAGATCGCTCACTTGATGTTATTAAACATGCTAATGCGGCGGGCACAGATCCAAATGGCGGTGTGTTGTGCATTGGCGGCGATGACCACGCGGCAAAATCCTCTACCCTGTCCCACCAAGTCGATCATACTTTTGTCGCGGCATTCATGCCGGAGCTTTATCCGTCCTCGATCCAAGAGTTTGTTGAGTATGGCTTGCTTGGGATCGCCATGAGCCGTTATTCAGGCCTGTGGGTTGGGATGAAAACAACGGGTGAAGTTGTTGAAACCTCTGGCACCGTTGATCTCGCCCGCGAACAACGCTCTATTTTGATGCCCAATAACTTTGAAATGCCTGATGGTGATCTGGCCATTCGCTGGCCTGACGCATGGCGCGACCAAGACCTTCGCCTGCAACGCTATAAAGGCTTTGCTGCCATGGCCTTCGCCCGTGCCAATGGCATAGACCGGGTCATTTGGGACTGCAAGAAGCCAAAATTTGGTATCATCACATCGGGTAAATCCTACCAAGATGTGCGCCAAGCCCTATATGAGCTTGGCATTAGCGAAGAACGCGCCGGAGAAATTGGCCTGAAGCTTTATAAAGTTGGTATGCCTTGGCCGTTGGAACCTGAAGGGGTGCGTCAATTCTGCGAAGGCTTGGACGAAGTTCTGGTGGTTGAAGAAAAACGCGAACTGATCGAGCACCAGCTTCGTTGGCAGCTTTATAACTGGAAAGCAGACGTGCGGCCAACAGTTATTGGCAAGCATGACGAAAATGACAATTGGTTATTGCCGCCTGAAAATGAACTTGATGTTGGTATTATCGCCAATGTTATCGCAGCTCGGATGGCAAAGCTTTATAAGTCACCCGAAATTAACGCCAAGCTTGAGTATTTTGAAAATCGCCGTAAAGGCGTCAAGGGCTATGTGCCTGCGATCAAGCGGGTGCCTTATTTTTGCTCGGGCTGCCCGCATAACAGCTCAACCCGAGTGCCAGAAGGCAGCCGGGCGACCGCTGGTATCGGTTGCCATATTATGGCGATCAATATGGACCGTAACACCGAAACCTACACCCAAATGGGCGGTGAAGGCACTCCGTGGATCGGCATGGCACCCTTCACCAATGACAAACATATTTTTGCCAACTTAGGTGATGGTACTTATACCCATTCAGGCTCTCTAGCAATCAGAGCAGCTGTGGCTGCGGGTGTGAATATCACCTATAAAATCCTATATAATGACGCCGTTGCTATGACCGGCGGGCAAGAAACTGAAGGTGCTTTTAGTGTGCCGCAGGTTGCCCAACAATTGGTCGCTGAGGGTGTGAAAAAGGTCGCTATTGCCTCTGAGCGCACAGAAGAATATGCCCTTATAAGCTTACCTGAAGGCGTTGAGGTGCATGACCGCCGGATGATCATGAAGCTGCAAGAAGAATTCCGCGATATTGAAGGCTGCACAGCTATTATTTACGACCAAACCTGTGCCGCTGAAAAGCGCCGCCGCCGAAAGCGCGGCCTGCTGGATGACCCTGACCACCGCGTGTTCATCAATGATGCGATCTGCGAAGGATGCGGTGATTGCTCGGTTCAAAGTAACTGCGTATCCATTGAACCTGTTGAAACTGAATTTGGCCGCAAACGCCGGATCAACCAATCATCCTGCAATAAAGATTTTTCCTGCCTTCAAGGTTTTTGCCCCTCCTTCGTATCCATTAGAGGTGGTAGCCCGCGCAAATCATCAGCTGGCAAAGGTTCGCTGGAAGGCCTAGGTTTACCAGATGTGCCAATGCCCAAACAAGTTGGCTTCTCAGAAGATTTTGGCGACTATAATATGCTGATCACCGGCATTGGTGGCACCGGCGTGTTGACCATTGGCGCGCTTATTGGCATGGCCGCCCACCTAGACGGCATAGCGGCTTCTATATTGGATATGGCGGGTCTTGCACAAAAAGGCGGCGCTGTGCTCAGCCATGTTCGTCTTGCCGCCACTAGCGAAGTGCTGCGCTCGCCGCGTATTGTGACGGGTCGGGCTGATCTGTTGATGGCCTGCGACAGTGTTGTGGCGTCCGCACCTGATGCGCATGATCTGCTAAAAGCCGACCGCACAAGGGCTGTGTTAAATTCCAATATCACCCCTGTTGCTGACTTTGTTCGCAGCCGTGACCTTGATTTCCAGGAAATCGCGGTTCAAAACCAGCTGGATGAAGTGACGAGAGAAAGTGACCGTTACCGCCTGCCCGCGCAAGAAATTGCCACTGCTTTAATGGGTGACAGCATCGCCACCAACATCTTTGTCTTTGGTTACGCTTGGCAAAAGGGCATGGTTCCCTTGAGCATAGAGAGCATTGAAGAAGCTATTAGGCTCAACAAAGTTGCGGTTGAGAGCAACCTGCGTACTTTCTACTGGGGTCGTTTGGCTGCTCATGACATGGCTGCTGTTACCGGCATCATCAATAAAGATTTGAATAAAGCTGAGCCGATCAGCGAAGGGCTCGCTGGGGTCATCGCAGCACGTGCCAACCATCTAGATAAATACCAAAATCAAACTTTGGTTAAACGCTATCTAACATTGATGGATAGAGTTCAAACGGCCACAAAATCTGCGCTGCCAGATGATGATCGTTTAGCCATCACCATTGCCCGCCATTATGCCAAGCTTCTTAGCTATAAGGATGAATATGAGGTCGCGCGGCTTTATTCCACCAAGACTTTTCGTGCGAATCTTAAGGACCAATTTGAAGGCAAGCTGAAGGTTACCCTGCATTTGGCGCCGCCGCTGATCTCGGGCATCGACCCCAACACAGGCCGCCCAAAAAAGCGCGAATTTGGTAGCTGGATTTTCACGGCGCTCAAGGTTATGGCGAAATTCAAAGGCCTTCGCGGCACCGCGTTTGATCTCTTCGGTTATTCGGCAGAACGCAAAATGGAACGCGCACTGATTAGCGAATATGAAAATATTATTGAGCATATCATTAGTGGCTTGAGCGCTTCGACATATGAAGCCGCGCTTGAGCTGGCGAACATTCCCGACCAAATCCGTGGCTTTGGTATTGTTAAGCAAAATAATGTCGATGAAGCCCGCGTAAAAACAGAAAAATTAATCAAAGCATGGCAGCAGGATAGCAATAACACTGCGCCTACTGTTACTGCCGCTGAATGAGAATTATCACGTTAAGTGAAACACAAGGAATAAGAGATGCCCGTATTTGATAGTCGCAGTTTCAAAGACCATGAACAGGTTGTTTTTTGCAGTGATGCTGCAACTGGTCTTAAGGCTATTATCGCTGTTCATAGCACTGCGCTTGGCCCATCAGCGGGCGGTTGTCGCTTTTGGGATTATGCCCGCAGCCACCGCCATTCACCGGCTGATATTGCCGAAACTCGCTCAGAACAAGACGCGGTTTATGATGTGTTGCGCTTATCCCGTGGTATGTCGTTTAAAAATGCCATGGCAGGCTTGCGCCTTGGCGGCGGTAAGTCGGTCATTATCGGCAATCCAAAGCAGCTTGGCACCCCCGCTTTGATGCAAGCTTTTGGCCGCTATATTAACCGCCTTGGTGGTTCATACTATGCCGCTGAGGACGTGGGCACCACACCGGCCATGATGATGGATATTCAAGCCAGCACCGATTATGTTTCTGGTCTTGATGGCGGCGAATTTGGCACCGGTGATCCGTCACCCCATACGGCGCTCGGTGTTTTCGAGGGCATCAAAGCTGCTGTTCAACATCGCATAGGCAAAGATAGCCTAAACGGCATTAAAGTTGCGATCCAAGGCGTAGGCCATGTGGGACAATATCTCGCGGACCATTTGCGCACGGCAGGCGCTGAACTGATCATCACCGACATCGTGGATGACCACATCCAAGCGGTGCTAGACGGCGGTGCTGCCACTGTTGTTAGCCCGGAGAGCATTCACAGCGTTGACTGCGATGTTTTCGCCCCTTGCGCGCTTGGTGGCGGCCTAAACGACACTACCCTGCCCGAAATTAAAGCCAGCATTATCGCGGGTGCTGCCAATAACCAGCTCGAGACCGAAGGCGTTCACGACGAACAATTGCGCCAACGTGGCATCCTCTATGCCCCCGATTATGTTATCAATGCAGGCGGTATTATATCAGTGGAAACAGAGGTTTACCGTGAGCCGCTCGACCATGCAGCCCGCCGTGCCAAGGTTTGCCGCATCGGTGAAACGCTGACGAAAGTGTTCAAAGCATCCGACGCGGAAAGCCTGCCCACTGGCACCATCGCCAATGCAATGGCCGAAGACATCATCAGCAAAGCTAATGCTGCCAAAATGGCCGCCGCCGCTGAGTGAGGTTCTGAGGTTTAGAGAGAAATATAGTCACCCCGCGTCGGGTTGGTTTTCCGGGCGGGCGTCGGTGAAGGCGGGTAATTTGTAGCAAGCTTCCTCGATGCGGCAAATGTTGGGGTAGGCATCCAGGTTCATGCCAAAGCGTCTTGCGTTCCACACCTGCGGAATTAGGGTAACATCGGCCAGTGTCGGCGTATCACCAAAGCAGTAAGTGCCCTTTGAGGCTGCGCGCACCAATATTTCTTCAAAAGCTTCAAAGCCGGTATCTATCCAGTGGTGATACCATGCGGATACACTGTCCTCATCGGCATTCAACTCTTGGCGTAAATACTTCAAAACGCTGAGGTTATTGAGCGGATGCACGTCGCAGGCGATCAGCATGGCGAGCTGGCGTACATAGGCGCGGTCTTGGGCGCTTGCGGGCAACAGCGGCACAGCCGGGTAGACCTCCTCGAGATACTCTAAAATCGCCGGAGACTGGCCGAGGGTGAGATCATTATCCGTGAGCGTTGGTACGCGCCCTTGCGGGTTCATGGCTAGGTAATCCGGCATTTTATGCTCGCCGCCATCCCGCACCAAATGCACGGAGATATTACCGTAGTCCAAGCCCTTGAGCGCCAGAGCAATCCGCACGCGGAAGGCAGCGGAAGAGCGAAAATAGCCATATAATGCGAGCATAATAGTGTCCCTCTACCCTTGCGTGACCTTCTGGTCGACCGCACCAAAGATGCTTTTGCCAGCGCCGTCAAACATTTCAATGCGGATATGATCGCCGAATTTCATGAAGGATGTTTTGGGCGCACCGCTGTCGATTGTTTCGATCATCCGCACCTCGGCGATGCAGCTATAACCCACGCCGCCGTCCCCCACTGCTTTGCCAGCGCCACCATTGAGCTTATTGGAAACAGTACCAGAACCAACGATGCAGCCCGCAGCCAGTGGCCGGGTTTTGGCCGCATGGGCGATCAGGTCGCCGAAATTAAAGGTCATATCAATGCCCGCGTTAGGCTCACCGAATTTTGCGCCGTTAAAATGCGATACCAGCGGCAAATGCAAAACACCGTCCCGCCATGCATCGCCCAAAGCATCAGGCGTGACAGCAACGGGGCTAAAGGCGCTCGATGGCTTGCTTTGGAAAAAGCCGAAGCCTTTTGCCAGTTCGCCGGGGATAAGCCCGCGCAGGGATACATCATTCATTATCATGATCAACTGAATATGTTTGAGCGCATCAGCGGCACTAACGCCCATGGGCACATCGCCGGTTATAACCGCGACTTCGGCCTCAAAATCAATGCCCCAACCATCGTCAGTGGGCATGATGATATCGCTGTGGGGGCTAAGGAAACTATCGCTGCCGCCTTGGTACATCAGCGGGTCGTGCCAGAATGTTTCAGGCATTTCTGCGCCCCGTGCCTTGCGCACTAGCTCCACATGATTGACATAAGCCGAGCCATCGGCCCATTGGTATGCCCGTGGCAGCGGCGACGCACAGGCGCCTTCGTCAAAGGCTTCGCCCATGCTGGCATCTGCATTTAAAGCTGCGGACAGGGCTGCTAATTGCGGTACAAAACTCGACCAATCATCCAGTGCAGCTTGCAACGTTGGGACAACCGCGCCCGCACGTACCATCCGACTTAAATCATCAGATACAACAACTAGTTCCCCATCGCGACCAGATTCTAGTGATGCCAATTTCATAAAATACTTTCCTTAATCAATAATAGTTTCAAACAGTTATCTTAGTCAGCACTTAGTTATTCAACACTGGGCTTAAACTTCTCACCTGAATGCAGCCAAGCAGCATGCTTTGGCGCTTTTTTGGTCCGTGACCATTCTTCAATCATATCTGGTGCTACACGCTTTAATTCTTCCAGCATGCCCGGCTCATTCGTATTGCAGGCTAGCTCTAACCTATGACCATTGGGGTCGAAAAAATAGATCGATTTGAAAATAGTATGATCGGTTGGGCCAATAACCTCAATGCCTGCCGCCTCAATTTTTTGCTTAGCCGCCATCAGGGCGTCCATGCTTTCCACTTCAAAAGCGATATGCTGTACCCAATCTGGGGTGTTGCTATCAAAACCCATCGGCGGGGAGTTTGGAATTTCAAAAAATGCCAGCACATTGCCCGCCCCCGCATCCATGAATATATGCATGTAAGGGTCAGCCGCTTTGGTGGAGGGCACTTCGTCCTCAGCGATCGCCAGCAGAAAATCCATATCTAACATGTCTTGGTAAAAAGCCACAGTTTCCTTGGCGTCTTTACAACGGTAAGCCACATGGTGAATACGCTGTATGGTCATGGGATCAACCTTTCTATGTCGCTTTATGAGGCAGATTGGGCTTGGTCGCCGACAACACCACGGGCGATTTGGTCGCGCTCAATAGATTCGAACAATGCCTTAAAGTTACCCTCGCCGAAGCCATCGTCTTCCTTGCGCTGAATAAATTCAAAAAATACAGGGCCAAGCACGGTTTCAGAGAATATTTGCAATAAAAGCCTAGGCTCGTCGCCGTCCGTAGTGCCATCAAGCAGAATGCCGCGCGCTTGCAGCTCATCGACAGGCTCCCCGTGGCCGGGCAAGCGGTTTTCCAGCATGCTATAATAGGTCTCAGGCGGGGCGGTCATGAACTTAACGCCTTTTGTCTTCAAGCGGTCCCAACAGGCGGGAAGATCATCGCAGGCAAAAGCGATATGCTGGATGCCTTCGCCGTTATATTGCATCAAGAATTCTTCGATTTGACCGCTGCCACCACCGCGTTCCTCATTCAGTGGAATACGTATTTTACCATCCGGCGCCGTCATCGCTTTGGATAGAAGCCCAGTATATTCGCCTTTAATATCGAAATAGCGAATTTCGCGGAAATTAAACAGGTCCTCGTAATATTTCGCCCAATATTCCATCCGGCCCCGATAAACATTATGGGTAAGATGGTCAAGAGTATGGAAGCCGCAACCTTCAGGGTGACGGTCAACACCGTCTATCCAGCAGAAATCAATATCATATATGCTGTTGCCGTCCGTGTAGCGATCAATAAGATAGACCGTCGCCCCGCCGATGCCTTTGATGGCAGGCAAGCGCAGCTCCATCGGGCCGGTAGGAATATCCACCGCCTGAGCACCCTTTGACAAAGCCAATTCATACGCTTCCTTAGAATTTTTCACGCGAAAGGCCATGCCACAAGCCGAAGGCCCATGTTCCTGCGCGTAATAGTCCGCATGGCTGCCGGGCTGATAATTGGTGATAAAATTAATATCCCCTTGGCGCCATAGATGCACATCCTTTGACCGGTGATGGGCCACAAGCTCAAAACCCATCGCCTCAAAAAGCGGCTCTAAAATACCTTTAGTGGGAGCGGTAAACTCCACAAATTCAAATCCATCCAACCCCATTGGGTTTTCGAAAAGGTCTGCCATAAAACTGCTCCAATTAAATATCTCTTGTGTTTATTTTAGTTTCATACGAAACTATTTGCAACATAAATCATCTGAAAGCAAGCCATGAATGAACAACGACTGATCCTGTCAAATTTCATGCCATACCGGCTTTCGGTTCTGTCCAATAGAATCAGCGCTGGCATTGCCGCCCTTTACGAAGATCAATTTCAAATTGATACGCCCCAGTGGCGGGTTATGGCCATTTTGGGCGATGAAAGCGACCTGTCTGCAGGTCAAGTGGCAGAGCGAACAGCTATGGACAAAGTGGCAGTATCCAGAGCGGTTAAAAAACTAATGGATGCGGGTCGTATTAAACGTCATTTTGCCGCCGATGACCGTAGACGCTCTGTATTGGCGCTATCTAATAAGGGAAAAAACACGTATCAAGAAATTCACCCAATTGCGCTTGCTTATGAAAAAGCACTGCTCGAAAAATTAGATAAAACCGAGTGTGACCAACTAGATAAACTGCTCACCAAGCTTAGTGATATTCAAGATAACGTGGGTAAATAATGCCAGACATTGTCGCATTTAAGCACGGTATTCAGCGAAATAGTCATCGACCGCGCTTTGGCCTTCATGGGCTGTGAGCGCCAGCAAAAGTCTAGCCTTGCGGGCGTCTAACCAACCAGCCGTAATGATGCCCCGCTCGATCATATCCATCTCACCACCTTTATAGCCGTAGGTGCTGGTCAGCACTGGGCCACCGCCCGTGCGACTGGTAAGCACAACAGGCATCTTTAAGGCTAAGGCTTGCACTTTTTCGGTCCAAACTTCGGGCAAATGGCCACCGCCAAAACCTTCGATCACTAGCCCGCCAAAGTCACTTTCTGCGATCAGATCGAGCATTTTAGCGTCGTCTGAATAAACGGGCGCTACCACGGCAATATCGGCAGGACTTTTAAGGCGGTGCGACTTTAAGCGCCGGGTAACGCGGCCCGGTGATAAACCATGTACCCTCTGCTCCACAACCAAAGCCAGTGGGCCATTTTCTGCCTGAAAAGCTGCAACACTGCTGGTGTGGCGTTTGCGTGTAAATACCGGGTCCATTATTTGGTCGTTCATGGCAATATAAACGCCGGAGCCTTTGGCCCAATCAGAGGCCGCCGTTACAATGGAGGCCATAACATTGGCCGGACCGTCACCGCTTGGTTGGGTCGGATGGCGCATTGCCCCTGTTATAATTATTGGAATGCCGTAATCAGCAATAAGCGATAGTAAAAATGCGGTCTCCTCAAGCGTATCGGTGCCCTGTGTCACTACGATACCGTCATAGCCCTCCGCCACCACTTCGCCGATGCGCTGGTCAAGTGCATGAATAATCTCGAAGGTAAGGTTGGCACTAACGGTCTGCTTAAATGTTTCGGCCCGTATGTCAGCAACTTTGGATGCCATTGGCACCGCTGCCAATAATTGCTCACCAGTTAAAGACAGAGATACACCGCTACCGACCCCACCGCCGGGGGTCATCGCAATAGTACCGCCAAGGGCAAGTACCTGTATTTTCTTCATAGCAGCCATACCAAGGGGTTTACCTTAAACTTACTTAACTACCAACTATTTCTGATGTTGGAACATAGGCAAGGCCTTGGTCCCGTGCAACAGCTTCATAGGTAACATGACCGCCTGCCACATTCAAACCCGCCGCCAAATGCTTGTCGTCCTTCAGCGCCTGCTTCCAGCCTTTATTGGCGATCTGAACCGCGAAAGGAAGCGTGGCATTATTAAGTGCTAATGTGCTGGTCCGTGCCACACCACCGGGCATGTTGGCGACGCAGTAATGAACCACCTCGTCCACAATATAGGTTGGGGCCTCGTGGGTGGTGGCGTGGGATGTCTCAAAACACCCCCCTTGGTCGATAGCAACATCAACAAGAACCGTACCGCGGTCCATTTTAGCAACTAGGGTTTTAGAGACCAGCTTAGGCGCTGCAGCGCCGGGAATAAGCACTGCACCAACGGTTAAGTCAGCACCCAACACATATTGTTCAATCGCATCAACGGTGGAATAAACGGTTTTAACCCGACCACCAAAAATATCATCAAGCTGCTGCATGCGGTGAATGGAACGGTCTAAAATAGTAACGTCCGCGCCCATACCCACCGCCATTTTAGCGGCATTGGTACCAACAACACCGCCGCCAATAATGGCAACTTTCGCTGGTGCAACACCCGGAACACCGCCCATAAGTACTCCGCGACCACCTTGGCTCATTTCCAGTGCATGTGCACCAGCTTGGATCGACAGGCGACCCGCTACCTCTGACATGGGGGCAAGCAATGGCAGACCGCCGAAATTATCAGTGACTGTTTCATAAGCGATAGCGATTGCGCCTGACTTGATCAGACCCTGTGTCTGTGCAGCATCGGGGGCTAGGTGCAAGTAAGTATACAGGATTTGCCCTTCCCGCAGCATGGCGCATTCCACTGCTTGCGGTTCTTTCACCTTGACGATCATGTCTGCACTGGCGAAAATTTCTGCGGCAGTTTCAAGTATGCGCGCGCCTGCCGCAATATAATGCTCATCGGTAAAGCCAATTTCAAAACCGGCATTTTTTTGCACCACAACATCATGGCCATTAGCGACCATTTCACGGACGCTGGACGGCGTTAAACCAACCCGATATTCACGGTTTTTAATTTCTTTGGGAACACCAACTAACATCATATTTCCTTAAAATGGTTTCACTTAACGCTGCATGTTATTTAACGCATATAAAGTCTGCGCCACCGGCAGGCTATTCATTGTTATTACCTTGATAGAATAGTGGAAGTTAATGTAAATTATATTGCAAATATGCTGCTTAAATGGCATTAATACGCAATATATTAGATATTTTTAGCTAAATAACAGAAGAATCCGCACCATGAAAATTGATAAAATTGACCAAAATATATTAGATGCCCTTCAGCATGATGGCCGTCTGCCTAACGTTCAATTAGCGGAGCATATTGGACTGAGTGAATCTGCCTGTTTGCGCCGCGTGAAAGCGTTAGAGAAATCCGGCATCATCGACCGCTATGTTATGATTGTAAACCAGACCAAAGCGGGCTTGCCCGGTAATGTATTTGTCCGCGTCAGTTTAGAGCGCCAAACCGAAGATAACCTCAATCGCTTTGCTGAGCGTGTCAGCAGTGTACCGGAAGTTATGGAATGTTACCTGATGAGCGGCGATGTTGACTTTATGATCCGCGTTGTGGTGGAAGACGCCTCTGATTATGAGCGCGTCCACCACCGGCTAACCCGCCTACCCGGCGTCGCGCGGGTACATTCGTCCTTTGCGCTTAGAACGGTTTTAGAACGCAGTGCCCTGCCGCCGATATATGAGTGATGGACCCTCTTCCCTCAGGCCTTAAAGGCGCTCGCCAAGGGTGAGCGATATGGTGGGGTATCCGTCATGAAATAGGGCCTAGGAGAAAGTGTTTCTCACAGCCAATCAGGAGCTGGCAAGCCCTTTTCGCGCAGGAATGCAGGATTAAACAAGCGGCTTTGGTAGCGGTGGCCACTATCGCAGAGCATGGTAACGATGGTATGGCCCGGCCCCATTTCTTGCGCCATTTTGATAGCACCCGCCACGTTAATGCCGCTGCTTAAGCCAAGGCATAAACCTTCTTCACGGATAAGATTATAGACAATTGGCAGGGCCTCGGCGTCAGGAACCTGATAGGCCATATCCACAACGGCGCCTTCGATATTGGCGGTAATACGCGACTGACCGATACCTTCTGAGATCGAGCCACCTTCGGACTTTAGCTCACCATGTTTATAATAATTATAGAGCGCAGCACCCATTGGGTCCGCGATGCCAATTTGAATGTTGTCGTTAAAGTCTTTCAGGCCCATGGAAACGCCCGCCAAGGTGCCGCCAGAACCTACAGCACAGATGAAACCATCCACTTTACCGTCCGTCTGTTGCCAAATTTCAGCCGCAGTGGTTTTGATATGCGATTCCCGGTTGGCTACATTATCAAATTGGTTAGCCCAAATAACGCCGTGCTGCTCGGTTGCGGCCAATTCCTCTGCCATACGCCGCGCCACATGCTGAAAGTTGCCGGGTTTGCTATAAGGCGCAGCGGGCACAAGGCGAAGTTCGGCCCCCATGATGCGCAGCGTATCGATCTTTTCCTGCGTCTGAGTATCTGGCATCACAATCAGGGTGCGATAACCCTTGGCATTGGCAACAACGGTTAAACCAATGCCGGTGTTGCCCGCAGTGCCCTCAACAACCAAACCACCGGCTTCTAATTTTCCAGCTTTTTCGGCTTCCTCAATAATATTCAGCGCAGGGCGATCCTTCACCGAGCCACCTGGGTTGGCATATTCCGCTTTACCGAGAATAGTGCAGCCCGTCAGCTCGGATGCCTTTTCAAGCTTTATCAGCGGTGTGTTGCCAATGGAGGCGATTGAATTCGGAAAATCATTCATGACTGTGGTCCACTATAATTATTTTTTCTTTTTATGGGCGGTAATTAAGATGATATCAACAAACGAATTCCTCAAAAGCCTAAAACCGGGAAATAATTTCTAATAGGCCATGAAAGATAGGCTTTCATATATATTCTGAAAGGCAGAAATTTATTACGATCAAGAATAATTATTAAGGCTCAATGACATCTATAAAACACCATGGTATATTATGAAACACTGGTTGTATGGTTATTACGCCAAACTGTAATATTTCTTTACACATTTGGTTTAAGGGCAGAAGTGGTAATGAACTTAGCTTAATGATATCAATGCATTAGCATTTTGGCCTAAAATATGCATTAATATAGTTTATGTGTTGTTTTGTAACAAGGTTAATGAATATGAAAAGATTACTCATTAAGGTTTTATTTTCGGTTTTACTGATTTCATCGGGGGCGAATGCTGACTTAGTGTTCACGCTGGAAGAGGCATCTGGGCAAGCAAACGCAGAAGCAACAGTAACAATTGCTGAAGTGCCAGGTGAGCCTTGGGCTGTGGACATTACGATTGAAGTGCCAACCGAGCCGGCCTTTTTCGTTGCTGACATCAGTGCCTTTTACTTCAATTTTCCTGTCGAAGAGGCCTTAGGCGGTGTGGTTATTGCCGGTTCAGATGTAACGCACAGTGATACTAAAATAGCACCAGAGACTGATTTTACAGGCTTTATCGCCGCTAATAGCCTAAGCGGCGTTGCCGGTTTTCCTGATTTATTTAATGTCGGCGTCCAATTTGGCGGAGCCGGTGATGACCAAATTCATAGCACCACCTTCCGCTTTTCAATCAATGATGCATTTCAAGACCTTATCCCTGGTGGTTTCTTACCTACCATCTTCCAAGGTTCTGCTTTTGCCCTAAGGGTTAGAAGTCTGGGTGAAGACGGCGAAGACTCTTCCAAGCTAATATGCTTGGGTGATTGTTTTCCGACAGAAATTCCGGCTCCTGCGCCGTTGCTATTAGTCTTAGCTGGCCTTGTCGCCATTCGCTCTCGCAGAAAGCGTTTAACAAGCTGAACCATTCTAATTACTGAAACAAAATTATAGGCCGCATCTCAAGCAGAGATACGGCCTTTCTATTTAGCCCATAGCCTGAAAGGCTTAATCAGCTTTCTGCTCTTTAATCCAAGCATCAATCCTAGCTTCCAATATGGCTAGCGGAATACCCCCTGCTGACAAGACATGGTCATGGAAATCACGCAGATCAAATGCACTGCCCAAAGCCTTTTCTGCTCGTAACCGCAATTCGATGATTTTCATCTCCCCGGTCTTATAGGCCAGCGCTTGTCCGGGCCAGCTGATGTAGCGATCAACTTCAGTGCGCACATTATGCATGCTAAGTGCGGTATTTTCGGCCATATAGGCAATGGCTTGATCGCGGGTCCAGCCTTTAACATGGATGCCAGTGTCGATCACCAAGCGGCAGGCGCGCCACATTTCATAGGATAGCCGGCCAAAGTCCTCGTAAGGCGTTTCATAAATGCCCATTTCAACGCCGAGTTTTTCACTATAAAGCCCCCACCCCTCGCCGAAAGCATGCGGATATAGCTGGCGCCGAAACTCCGGCACATTTTCAAGCTCTTTCGACAGGGCCGTTTGGTGGTGGTGTCCAGGCACCCCTTCATGCAAGGTCAGCGCAGGCAGTGCATATAATGGTCGTTTGTCAAGCGCATAGGTATTAACCCAGTAAGCCCCTGCCTTCATGCTGTTTAGCGGCGCGCCACTATAACGACCTGTCGTGTAGTTCGGCGCGATGGCCGCAGGCACCGGATCAACACTGTAGGGCTGGCGCGGTAATTTTTTGAACATTGTCGGCATTTTACCGTCGATGCGTTTGGCGATATAGCTCGCAGTCATCAGCAGCTCTTTTTCCGTACCCGCATAAAACTGAGGGTCAGTGCGCAAAAATTCAATGAAGGCTGCAAAGTCACCTTTAAAGTCTGTCTCGGTGATAACCGCCTGCATCTCGGCTCTAATCCGGGCCACTTCGTTAAGGCCAACCCCGTGAACCACCTCTGCGGTCGTATCTGTAGTGGTATAATATTTCACCATGGCGTCATAGTAAGCTTCGCCCTCGGTGAACTCACTAGCGCCAAGGGTAGTTCGTGCAGCGGGGTAATATTCCCCCACCATAAAGTCATTAAGCTTAGTATATGCTGCCACAACTTTACCCATAACAGCCTCAGCGCCCTGCCCTTGCAAGTCAGCCATCACATCCGCAGACATGCTTTTGGGGAATTTTTTAAAGGGGCTATAAAATACACTATCTTCCGCTTTTTCAACACTGTAAGCCGCAAATGTAGGCAACAGACCATCCAGCACCACCTTTGGCATGGTAAAGCCTTCAGCCATGCCCATCCGCATATTGGCTATATGTTCATCAAAATAACGGGGAAAATCATTCAGTCGTTTAATATAGAGCGCATAGTCAGCTTTTGTCTTAAAAGGCATCCTTTGCCACATGAAGGCAGGACTGGTGTGAAACCCACTATCACTAAAAAAAGGAATGCGCCATGCACGGTATTTCGCCCGCGTCACACGGTCTTTAATAACATAACCAAAAAGATCATAATTCAATTGATCTTCTGACGACAGTTTAGCGCGATCAATATCTTCTAATTGCTTTAGAAATTGACGGCTTTGGGTCTCTTGTCGTGCATAGTCAGCTGGGGTTACACTAGGCATCTTCGCCGCATATTCCAAACGTCCAGCCTGCAAGGCTGCCCCTGGGTTTTCCCTATAGTGCAAAGCGCGCTCCATAGCCAAAAGTGCAGAGAAGCGCTCCTTCTCGGTTGGCACAGTATCTTCTGCGCTCATAGGGGACAGGCCCAACATGAAGATCCAAATGGTCAGTATTTGAAATATTTTTTTACCCATGATTTCACCCTTTTTCAAAAATGTACGGATATATACGCTGCTTTAAACTTGAATATAGCCCCTATCAGTGCTCTGTATATTAAAATAAATTTTGGAGGGCGTTACCTATGCATAAATTTAATCTGTTAACGGTTATTGCAATTTCCTTAGCGTTTTTTGGAGGCAGAATAATGGCAGAAGATAACAAAGACATTTCTTATACTTTGGTATTGCATGGAGGTGCTGGCACCATAACGCCCGACAAGCTAACCCCTGAGCTGGAAAAGGCCATCACCGCTGATTTGCGCACAGCGTTAAAAGCGGGTCAAGACATTCTAGCGGGCGGCGGCAAAGCGATGGATGCCGTAGTTACGACCATAATGGTACTAGAGAACTCACCTCATTTTAATGCAGGCAAAGGCGCTGTTTTCACAGCAGAAGCTACGCATGAGATGGATAGCTCCATCATGGATGGCAGCACATTGGACGCGGGCGCTGTTGCTGGCATCAGGACAGCCAAAAACCCCATTCTTGCAGCCCGTGCAGTGATGGAAAAATCGCGCCATGTAATGCTTACAGGGGCCGGTGCAGATAAATTCATTGAAACAGTTGGCATTGAAACTGCGCCAGAAGAATATTTCCATACCAATTACCGCCGGGGGCAATTGGAAAAAGCCCGCAAGGTTGGTGACACGGCTTTCCTTGACCATGACATCGAATATAAATTCGGTACTGTCGGCGCTGTTGCGCTGGATAGTCACGGAAACTTGGCTGCAGGAACCTCGACAGGCGGCATGACCAATAAAATGTTTGGTCGGGTTGGGGACAGCCCCATCATTGGTGCAGGGACCTATGCTAACAATAAAAGCTGCGGCGTTTCAGCCACCGGCCACGGCGAGTTTTTCATTCGGGCCACGGTTGCTCGCAACATTTGTGCCTTAATGGAATATAAGGGCTTAAGCCTTCAACAAGCCGCAGATGAGGTTGTTATGGGGCAATTAGTTGAAATGGGCGGTGATGGCGGTATCATTTCAGTCGATAAGGACGGGAATTTTGCCCTCGTCTTTAACACTAAAGGCATGTACCGAGGGTCGGTTAGCCACCGGTCCGCTGCTAAAATTGGTATATATACGCATACAAGTGCTGATGGGTCGCACTAATTATAGCTGAAAACTAAACCCAAAAATAAGATTTAGCAGCAGGGTTAGGTAGTGTCCTAAATTCCGTGTAAGTGACCATTTGGTTATATTTCCAACATCAATATATTGATGTTGGAAAACGGTCGTGGAACAGGACGGCGAATTGGTTCATGGCCTGCTTCCACACTCTGGGGGCCATTGTCCACTT
>JAJFIS010000042.1 GCA_021774735.1 Alphaproteobacteria bacterium
CCACACCATTAGCTACACCATTAGCGACGGCCAAGGCGGAACTGACACTGCCACCGTGACCGTCACAGTCTCGGGCTGTGGTGGCGGTGGTGGGTTTCTATTTTAGGGGAATGAGAAATGCAGAAAATGACAGATAAACAACTCGCAACTGAAAACCTATGGGACAAATGGGCGCTGTCTTGGCCAGCCTGCGGTGCGACAACCACAGAATTTATAGAAGTCTCCACCGGATATAAGTCGCCAGAAGGCCTCGTCGCAAAATAGGACATATATCAGATATGATGCAATGTGATTTCCAATGCCCAATGACCAACGGGTTGCAATGTGCGGCCACTATTAAATTAATTGTAGTATTGAGCATCAATCTGCTCTCTAGACACCAAAAGGATGATGAGTATGTTTAATAAATATCAAGTGTGCAAAGCATTTATTCTTGTAATCGTTTCTATGATGATTAGCATGAATACTTATGCAAGTACGCCAAGGCCAGCAGTGAGGTTTGGTGAAGCTAATATTATTAGCCCCACAGCTGCATGGGACAATCATTATAATATTGGTGGAGCAGGTAGTGCCTCGGGGCTAGCTCCTGTTCGAAGTAAGTATATAAAAGATCTTGCCCGCTCCTTAAAACAAGATCCAACATTAATCTTTCAATATGTGCATGACAATATTGAGACGGATTATACGTTTGGCCTTAAAAAAGGTGGTGTTGCTGCGTATCTAGCTCAAAGAGGGACGGCTTTTGATCAAGCTCATCTATTCGTAGAGCTGCTACGAGAGTCAGGTTTTGCTGCAGAATATGTTTATGGAACCATTAGTCTAAATGCTGCGGAGACTTTATCTTGGCTGGGGACTAAAGACTATAATACAGTTTTAGAAATGATGGGCAACGGCGGCGTTCCGGCAGTAGTTACAGGTGGCACTAACGTTTCAAGTTTGGTTATGGCGCATGTTTGGGTGCGAGCGACTATTAATAGTAGTTCTGTGCAGTTTGATCCCTCTTTTAAAAAGCATGAGATATACTCGGGTGAAGATTTTTCCAGTATATTTTCTGGTTCAACTGCGAATTTAGAAACAGAAATATCTTGTCAGGTTGCTTCAGTTTGTAATGAAATCACAAGCGTAAATTATGCCGGTTTGAAAAATAAGCTAGATGCATATAGTACATCGTTATTAAATCACCTGAAAGGCACAGATTATTTAAAAAGTACAAAGAGGTTTCTGGGAGGCAAAGATATTCTACCTTTAACTTCATTAGAAGTGAACAATGTCTTACAGCAAGCAATGATGAATTATACTGAGCAAACAAGTTGGTCAAACCATGTTCCAAATATTTTTAGAACGACACTGAATGTAAAATTTTCAACAATTAATCATACATTTTTTGCGGATGAAATAGCTGACCAAAGGCTTTGGATTGAAATGAAAGTAGTCGATCAATCAGGTATTGTTTCAACTAATGACACAACTACAGCTACTGTCAATTATGTTTTAAGAACAGATGATGCAACCCATGGAACATCAGCTAACTTCACATTCAACCCATTCATCGGTAAAACGAATGGGGTTTTAGAGGCCTATCCTATCACCTTAGGTATCGACCATCCATATGCAGCAAATAATGGTGATTATTTAGATGAAGATGTGATCAAATTAGTGGACCTTGAAAAGAAGGTAGCTATCGTATTTGGCTTAGGTTCGGAGCCTGCACTTCTCGCTGGGATTTTTGCTAGATACGCTTCAGTAAATTATGAAAACCTCATCCCAACGCAAGCGGCCTCTCCTTCGCATGTTCCACATGCAGACGATACTAAAAGCATATTTCATGTGATGGGGTCTAGATGGACGTCCGTTATGACTGACTTGTTGGATTTAGAAGCAGGTTTAGCTAAAGGGGTGGCTCAACACCATCACAGCTTAGGGTTTATCTATGACCAAATGGTGAGTGTTAATGACGGTACGGCTTTGTTTGAAATGGTACCTAGAGTCATGGATATTGATTCTGTCATTAGTGTTGCAAATAGTGACACTTCAGGAAAAACCCAAAAGGGCATGGCAGTTGCTATTTCCTCAGGTGCGAATGCTCTAGAAGCTTTGGTTTTGCGTGAGACTTATAATTTTAATAAAATAGCCTCGGGTATTGGATATATAAAAGGAGCATTAGCTACAACGAATGTTGGTGTGAGTAAATATACGAGTATTTCTATTTCAGATGAAACTACTTTATCCCAGAGAGGCTATTCACAGGGCCAAATCAATCAATTAAAAAATTATGTGAATAATGGATATGATGTCCTCGTCCCTCATAATGGTGCGAATGGTAACTTTGCAACAAATGAATGGATAAGCGCTAGGGGGGTGAATGCATTTACGGGTGCTGGTGCAATCGCTATCGACCGTCTTGATGGAGGTGTGGCTAATGTTATTCTTGGGCCTATAACAAGCCTGAAGGGGGCTGGAGGAGCAATTAGTCCATACTCTATTGCTGATTTTATGCGGCTAGAACATAATTATATTAATGGAGCCGGTGGCATAATATCGCTATTTAATGAACAGACAGGCGCTGTAGAGTTTACATTGCCCGCAGATATAACAGTTGGCAATATACATCCTTTAACGTTCATTAGGACATATAGTTCTGTGGGTGGTGGCAATGGTGCGCTGGGTTTTGGATGGACACATAACCATTATAGCGAACTTATTGTAGATACGGATATAAAGAGAGCTTTGGGGCAGTTTCGGGCATTAGACGCGATACAAGCAATTGTTGCCTCAAAAGTAGTTCAACAATATTTTATTGATAATGACGATAGAACGGATGGCTATCTTCTTAGCGCTCTCACGCATGATTGGTGGGCTAAGGCTGTGGAGTTTAATGTCGTTAATGTGACTTTAGGTGCGAACCAAGAAACCTACATAAAATTACCTGATGCTAGT
Source organism: Alphaproteobacteria bacterium (assembly GCA_021774735.1). Classification (GTDB taxonomy): domain Bacteria; phylum Pseudomonadota; class Alphaproteobacteria; order Sphingomonadales; family Kordiimonadaceae; genus JAJFIS01. The sequence goes on from JAJFIS010000042.1 coordinate 2,938, forward strand.
TATTTGGGCGAGAGTACGAATAAGTCAGTATTAACTTTGTTGTCAGGAACAATTAGGACCATGCTAATTAGCGATGCAAATTTGGGGGCTGTTAGTAATAGGTTTTCATTTGAAGAGCTCTCATTCCGGCTGCGACGCACCACGGGAGAAGAGCTACTCTTTGGTGACATTCGCGACGAAACTCAAGGGTTCGAGTCGAATTATGCGTGGAACCCGGGTGAGCTTCATGAGGGTCGAACAGGTAATATTCGGTTGCTATCAAAAACCTTACCTAGCGGTTACACCGTAACATATAATTATAACCCTAAAAGTCGGCTTGATGAAAGGGCCGTGGGGTGGAAATACCTTCACTCTGTTTCTGATAACTTAGGCTACTCTTTAACTTTTGATCATCATAAAGACCCATGGGGCGGTGGAGGTTCATCAGTGGATGTTGAAGGTTTACTTTCAGGTGGACTTAAAAGTGATACACCTTTCTCGGCAGGTAGTTTTGTAGGGTTCGTTTTCTATAATGCCCCTAGCCTGCATTCTGTAAGCGGAGTATCTGGTGAAAAGGTGCAGTTTATATATACGGGTTATCCATATGAGCAATATGTTGGTACGCCAAAGGCGCAGCAGTTGAACTTATTAAGATCTACTATTGATGCTAATAATAATATTATGGATTATCAATATTCTGGGCATCTGCAAAGAATTGAAGCTAGCCTCCCAATGGGCCACGTTTTTGATACTATCATACTAAAAGAGCCCAATAAAAGCCATGAAGATTATTGGCCCAAATTATTAAGTATAAGTAAAAAAACAGCCAATACTTTGAGTGACCCATATAACTATACGATTGAAGAGAACTATATTTATCAATCAGAAAATTTATTTCAGTTTACCTATGATGATGCTCATAGTCGAGTCCGATCAATTAAGGATATTTTGAATAACGTGACCAATGTGCATGTTTCAGGCTCTAGGGCCGAAGTTATAAATGCGCTAGGGCACTCTAATGTCTTAAACTATGACCGATTTGGTCATTTATTGCGGAAAGTAGATCCTCTAGGGCGTCAAACAAGTTTCGAGTACAATGAACGCTTTCAAGCTATTCGACATGTGAGGCCCAATGGCCTGACTGTTGAACTTGAATATGATTCTGGTTTCACAGATTTCAATAACGTATGGGGGAATGTAACAAAGGTTAAGCAAATACCGAGTACTGGTATTTTAACAGATTCCATTGAGACCTTGTATGATTTTGAGGACACTTCATGGCCAACTTTTTTGACTAAGCATACGTCACCAAAAGGTGATGTCACGAACTGGACCTATGATACCGCCACAGGATTCGTTTTAACTGAAACAGGGCCTGAGATTACAGCGGGCATCCGACCTGTTACTCAGTATGAATATACTATCAGTGGCCGCCTTAAAAAATTTATCGATCCAACAGGGCTGGTGAGTGAGAATGCCTATGATGCGAAAGGTAATTTGATCTCGACCACAGTTGATCCATTGGGAGAGAAGATCAAGGTGGTGTTTTTCTACGATTTGGTTGGCAATCTCTGCCGTACGGTGGGGCCACGGGGGTCAGCAACTGAAACTGGCGGCTATGATCCCGCCTGCGATAGTCAATAGGGGGGAATGGCACATGAAAAAACCATCAAATAACACCTGTGATACAGACTCTAACACCAGTGTTTTTATCGACTCTCGCACATCCGCTCACTTTTTCAACCACATAGTAACCCACGCTGTCTCGCGCAGGTTCACTGGGGCAGCTTTTGCTCTAAGCTTTGTCGCCAGTATTGCTGCGTTGACGCCCACCTCAGCCGCTGGTGCCAGCGACTATGCGGTGCGGATAAAATATGATGACCAGCGCCGCCCGGTGGAGATGACTACACCTGGATATGAAAACCGCACTGTCACTAAGTACAACGCTAGTGGAGGGGAGATTTTCACTTATGTCTATGATGCTAACAATACCGCTGACACCGGCGATGATGTGCTGCTGCAAAAAACGGAGACGCTCTATTTTGCCAACGGCCATGTAAAAGAAACCCGGGCTGAGGGCTGCTTTGCTTACCCTATAGGCACCCTAGACCTGACCCTCGTCGACTGTGCTGTCACCACTAACACCTATGACGCTGCTGGCCGCCTAAATGTGATCACGGACCCCCTTGGCCGCAAAGTCAAAGCCCATTATTTTGACGATGGTCAAGTTGACAAGATCATCCGGGCGTATGGCAGTGCTATCGCGCAAGATTACCAGAGCTATACATATACAGCAAATGGCCAAGTGGCTTCAGTTAAAGACGCAGGCGGTAATGTCACGCAGTATAGCTATGATGGTTTTGACCGCCTTGCCCGCACCGATTACCCCTCTGACGCTGCCTGCACCCAGTCGGGGGATAATAGCAATTGCCTCGCAGGCGATAACTTGCCAAACGGCACTGACTATGAAGAAAACTTCTATGATGCAAATGGTAATTTAACTCGTAAACATACCCGCAAGCGGGAGACGATCCGCTTTGCTTACGATGCTATGAATCGTCAGATCCGTAAATTCACCAATGCCAACATTCAAACAACCGACATCAGTAGCGACTGTTGGACAGCAAATACTGTCCCTACCAAAGAGGTCTGCACCACTTATGATCTGGCTGGCCGGGTGAAGGAGGTCAGGTTCCCAACTACCTACGCCATCACCAATAACTATAATAGCGCTGGTCGCCTTGATACGGTCAATGACAACGGCCGCACCATTAGCTATGCCTATGACGCCGCCAGCAACCGCACCCAGATCACCTATCCCGGTGGGGCAGGCTCTGCCACTACAGGGGGGAGGTCCAATGCTTCTGATAACATAAACTACACCTATGATGCTTTGGACCGGATGGTCACTGTCGCGGGCACCATGGCAACTTACAGTTATGATGCCCTGTCACGGCGCAGCCAGCTCAGTAATGCCCATGGCCGCATCACCAATTATCTTTATCACACCGACAATATGCCCTTGAGCTTATCGCACGATGTGGCAGGCACCGTTGATGATGTCACTTACAGCTTTGATTTTGACAAGGCCAACCAGATGGCTGGCCGGACTATTAGTAATGACCTCTATAGCTGGTCACCGGACAGTAATAGTAACGAGACTTACACCCGCAATGGTCTTAACCAATATTCATCTGTCGCCACTATTGCCTATAAATATGACGGCAACGGAAGCTTAACCGATACTCATGATGGCGACCTTACTGATGGCTGGGCCTATGTCTATGATGTTGAAAATCGTCTCACTAGCGCCACCGAGAAGTCCACCGGCAAGATCACGACCTATAGCTATGACCCCATGGGACGACTTTATAGCCAGAACAACAACGGCGTCATCACCAGCTATCTCTATGACGGGGTGGAGCCCATTCAGGATTATAACGCCAGTGGGGTTATCATCCGGCGGTACTTCAACGGTGCCGGGGTTGATGAGCGAGTGGCCTATAAAACCTATGACGGGACTACGGGCGCCCTAACCAGCCATAAATATTATATGGCTGACCATCAGGGTAGTGTCATTGGCATCAGCCAAAGCTGTTGCAACAATGCCTATGCCAAACAGGCCTATGATGAGTTTGGTGTGCCGGAAAGCGGCAATATGGGCGATCAGCCCTTTGGCTATACCGGGCGCAGGTATGACGCTGACACGGGCCTATATTACTATCGTGCCCGCTTCTACAAAGCCGATCTTGGCCGCTTCCTCCAGACCGACCCTATTGGTTATGAAGACCAGATGAACCTATACTCGTACGTCGGCAATAGCCCGATGATGAGCACGGACCCTAGTGGGGAAGATTCGATTTTTGTGGCGAGGCCACTTGGTAATGAAGGTAGCAAATTCCCTATCGCTCATGGTTTCGTTATAACAACTATAAAGGGGCCGGATGGCCGCCATCGGCTATCGAGGAGGTTCAGTTTTGGTCCTGTTGAAGGGACTAATGGTGATAAGCTCGCAAATGTAACTGATAGTAATGATGGAACGGATAGAACTGATGCTGCATACGCACAAGATGTTATAGATAATTTGAATGGTGAAGGAGATCTGCCTCAAGGCGTTTTTACTTCCAAAATTGATGCACCAGATGCTGTTACCGAAGCTGTTGGTGACGCAATAGAAGGCCATGATGTTTATAAGTATGTACCTGGTAAAGGATCCGGGGATGCCGCCAATAGTAATTCTGCATCAGCTGCAATTGGTATATTATCTACAGAGATTTCAAAACGGATTTCGGCACGGGGTATCCGTCGTTCTTTTAGTTTGCCATCAGAAGCAATATTGCCTGGAGCAGCTCAAGCTGGTAATGTCGATATTGATGTGGAAAAATTAAAAAATGATATTAAGGCTTGTCAAATTAATGAAGAATGCTAAATTTTTATTGGCGAAGTTGTTGCTCTTGGTTGGGTTAATTGTAATCGTGCGGGGAGTGGTCGACTTTACTTGGCCTTTATTAGACCGTTACGGAACAATAACGGAAGGTGAATATAGAGGTTTGGAAATTGGAGATAGCAAAAGAGATGTTATTAGAAAAACCACACTCCCCAATTATTATAGCAAACTACAAATTGTAGCTTACGGAGGAGCGGATAATGAGACAGTTCTTGTTTTTTCAAGGTCGCCCTCAATCCATATTTTGGATTCGGATAGTTGGGCATTGTATTATCCTAGCATTCATAAGGAAACAATACACTTGACTTTTGAAAATGGTAGATTGATCCTGATGAAATATACCCGCAATATGTTGGCGCCATAAGCCTTGTTTTATGTTGAGATATGAGGGTCAGTTCATAACTCTGCACACAAATATTACCAATACTGCTGACAGCAGTGGGACCTTTTCTTTCGACAAAGCCAACCAGATGAAATCGCGGATGGTATCGGATGACTAGTTTGACGTATGCGCTCCCTTCAGAATGCTCGCGCCTACTTTAATTCGTTCAGTGAGGACAGCCTCACCGACACCCATGATGGCGACTTGGAATATGGCTGGGCCTATGCTTATGATGTTGTTCATGGAGTGACCTGCTCCCCAAGTTACTACCATTCATGCGTAGAGTCCTTTGTTTAAGCTTTGGTTCAATTGTTGATCGTTTGCAACCCTTAAAGGGGCATGCCCCTTTAAGGGTTTTGGCTTTTCGTTGTGAAGGGCCTGTATGGGGCTCTGGCCGTTCAGAGATGAATGCGGCCTGACGTGATTGTAATCGTGCCGCCAATTGGCCAGCACATCACGCACATGATGCAGGTCTTCAAACAGCGTCTCATTCAGGCATTCATCGCGCAGCTTACCGTTAAAGCTTTCAACAAAGCCGTTCTGCATGGGTTTT
>JAJFIS010000043.1 GCA_021774735.1 Alphaproteobacteria bacterium
TGGTGTACCCAAGGAGCATTTTGGACTATTTTTGAAGGAATGTGAGTGGCGTTTCAATAACAGTGATCCAGCACTTCAATTAAAAGAATTAAAACAGTGGGTTAAAGAGAAACTGGATTAGTTATCTGGGTCAGCCCCAAAAATTAAATTTTGAGGCTGATCCGCCATCGTAATCGTATTAATGAGTGATTTTGCTTGCACGTCCCATTCTCTGATAAGAGTGCCTGAATTGGTGAATAGCCGGGAGCCATCATTATTGAGCCAAATACCATCAACTGAAATATCAATGCTCTTTAAGATTTTAGAAGCCCCGCCAGTAATATTATGAATCTCAATATTTTGAGCATCGACCATTAGCGCGAGGGTTGAAGCATCTCCGCTAACGGCGGTAGCATTATCATTTAGAAAGCTATTGGCCGGCAAATATTCCCGGGAAATACGACCTGTTTCAGTGTCATAAGCCAGCACTTTCAAATTGCTGCTGATATGCAACCCTATCTCCTTCGGCTTCTGCTCAGGCACCAAAGAAACATCCGTCATTCCATCGGCACTTAATGTTGAACGGAGCATCACACCGTTCAGCTCACGCAGAATCTGCCGTTGGCTTAACTGCAAGGGTGTTTTTAATTGGTATGCTGTTATGCCGTCCAGCTGCCTTGCGGCGGCTTTGTCAACCACCGGCAAAGCCAGTGACATTATGGCTGATCCTTCATCACTGCGGAAAGTAAGGAAATCATCACTTGGGCTAAATTTCAAAGTGCCACCGCCCGCACTGCCTTGATACTGCAGCGAGAAATCTTCAAGGCTCCAAACCCATAGTGCATTATAACTGCTACCCGCAAGCCACTTGCCGGTGCGGCTCCTGGTGAAGCTGGTTGGTCCAGAACTATCCCCTGTCCATAACGGCTTGGTTTCACCGGTTTTATAGGGATAGGTTGCCAATAGACCATCCCCCGTTAGGGCGAGAATATATTTGTCCTGCACCCCCAATATAGGTGTTGTTCTTGGATAAATATAGCTGGAATGGGTCACTGAATCATGGCCCACTTTCCAGGCAATGAAATCACTATCACCAAACTGCATCTGCAGCGCAGCGCCAGTATCAGATAACCAAATCTGACGCGGCATTCCCAGCCCCTGTGACGGCATATCAGAAGCAGGTAAAATATCAAAGCTATGCTCTGTTACGCCCGAACTGATATTTTCTATGCGCACAGCCCCCGTAGTTTCCATGAATATAATATGGCTGCCACTGGCGTTCAGCGCCACAGCGCTTAAGCCTTTCGCGGGCCATGTTTTTTCCGTGAAGCTTTCACCCTTCGCATGGATTAGCAAGGTCACTGCCCCGCCACTATCAACGGTCAATAGTTTCCGCTGGTCTCGGCTGCTACCAAAAAGTAAAATGCGCCCACCATACTCATGGCTGTCAATAATGGCGGCCTCACCTTGCTCAAAGCTAACAAAGTCGATATGTTTTTCACTGGTAATAACCGGCAATATTTCAGCTTCACTGCCACCATCCAGCACCAACATTTGACCCTCAGAGGACAGCGTTAAAGCGTTGTCGTTAGCAGGTTCATCTTCAACCTTCATTATTTTCAGGTCATAATGCGTGCCCATAAAGGCATATGTATTTCCCATTTTACCAACCGCAGAAGGCGCACTGAAAGGAAGCCTGCGACAATTAGAAAGGGTAGGCACCTGGTAAGTTTGCACCTGCTCATGACTATTCCAGTGGCAAAGCGCCCCTGACTGGGTTTGCACCATCACGGTAGCATCACTGCCATCAATGCCCGCTAGAATTTTTAAACCCTCTGCCGCCACAGTTTGACGGAGGACAAGCGTATCATCCCCAGAAGTATCATAAATAAACTGGTCTATTTTCCTGCCATCCGACAAAAACAGCATATTCGTCGTTGGCTCATAATGCGCCCAGCTTAACTGACTATAGAAATATTTTGATGGCATGACCTGTGTCAGCTTTTGCGTGGTGACATTCAATAAATAGCGCTCACCTTCTTTCACTAAAAGAAGCATCTGGCCCGAATTATCAATCGCATAGGCCTGACCCTGCCATTTAAACGGCGCGCCCGTGCCATCGCCATTAATTATTGAAACTGTCTTATTCGACATAGCTAAAATGGCATTTCCTGCCATGATTTGAACGCCGTTAACTGAATAGGGCAATTCGGCCAATCGCTTTGTCTTACCATCATTACTATCAATGTTAATGCGCTCCAAATAAGAGCCGTCCTCAGTATTGCGAGCGGCAATCAGATAATCTCCCTTTTGCGATAATTTCAGTTCAGAGACATATTCTCCTGCTGGAATGAGCACTTTAACATATGTAATTTCTGTGCCTTGTAAATTGCCAATAATAGCGTAGGCAACGCCAGAACCATCTGTGCGCAATCCCAAAAGCACACGACTGCCATTTGCTGAAATATCGGACCGCGACTGTTCAGCTATGGGGCGAGAAAATAATCGTGTCCCGGAAGGTATGTGCCAAAGCTCAACAACAGAATTGCTTTTGGACAGCAGGATATAATCCTTTGTTTGTCTTTGAATCATTGGCAAGGCAGTCGAGTTTAAAGCAATGCGGGGGGCATCCATCAGTGTTGGCAGACTAATCATATCCAAGTGATAGGAGGGCTTTTTCGCCCACAAATAACCATTCTGAAGGGCATCAAATGCATTAATTTTTGGTTTAGGCTCTACAAGCTGCAAGCCTTGGTCAGCTTGCGATAAATCAAATTTGAAAAGGCTCTCTTTTTCTCGAAAGAATAGTTTGGCGCCATCGCTTGAAAAATACATATCTTGGGCATATGACGACATGACAATATAGGGCAGACGGCTAGTTTCCGTAAGCTTCTCTGCATCCAAGATAATGATTGAACCAAATGTGCTGGCCAGCGCGATAAATTGCCCAGCTTCATCAACTATAAAATTCTGGATAGGGCCTCCTGCATCATAGGATAAATACTCTCCGGTTCGATAATTAACCCTGTGCAAGATGCCCACTTTGGTGCTGTAAAAAACTAAGCCTTTATCAGCAAGTAAAGAATATTTATCGAGCTTGCCCTTTGACGCAAAAAATTCTGCCTCATTTTCACTAAGCGAATATCGTCTAATGCTGCCATAGCTGTCGCCGATGATAAAACTGTCCCCCACAGCGGCTGCCGATGTTATGCCCCGAGTTTCACCATAGGCAAAAAGAGCTTCTTTGCCGTATTTCACATGGAAATTCTGATTTTCATTTTTTCCGTCAAAGGGAATATATTCAGCATCGTTTCGCCCAAAAGAGACCAGACCTTTATGCTGGAGCTTATTTGCGGTCGCGTAATTTTCCGCCCACGCCTCTATCGTAGGTTCTGCCCCTAACGCGTCCAGTGACCAAACATAGCGTTTGCGGTCATACCAATTGGTTAACTTTCCAGCAGCTTCATCAAGTCGCACTAATGTTGATCCCGGCCAGCTAGTGATCTGTTGCCTGTGTTCAGGTGACCCTATATCTGTTACAAAAGCATCATTCCCTTCGGTATATAAGACCGACTTGCCGTCATTATAAAATTGTAAAAAGTCAAAATTATCAAGGTGATCGGACCTTGTTGCACCTTCAAAAATTAAGCGTGATGTTCTGGTTTCTGGGGCGTAAGCATAAAGGCCATTACGCGAGGAATAAATGACATGGTCGCCGTCAATGCTTAGGCGGTATATATAAGCATATTCATCAGTATCTGGAAAAATGGACTTTCCCGTCCGCGCGTCCCAAGCCCTTGCATTACCGAATGTCGTAACAATAATAGTTGATGAATTTGAGGCAAATTCAAGCCTATCCCCCGCACTAGCATATTGGGTCCAATGCTGTAGCTGCTCTAAGCTGCTGGTGTCAAAAATGCGCAGTTCACCCGACACCTCAAGGGTAGCAACCAATTTTCCATCATCGGAGAAAGCTGCCGCCGTCACACCCTTTTCATGGCCTTCAAGCTTTCCTATTTCTGTCAAAGGCGCAGCGCCCCAAAGGGTCACCTCACCGTTGGCTGAAGTTGATAAAAACTTGCTTTCATCCTTTGATGCTGTGATTGAGCTCACAGCCCCGCTGTGATGGCCAATGATTGAAGCGCCGCTCAAAGCCTCCACAGCTTGGTAAAGGGCAATTTCCGCAGCCCGAAGGTAGGGCTTGTCAGGGTCGGCTAAATCCATTGGCAAGGCCGCGCGTGCCAGCGCCAGTGCCTGTGGCACATCACCCTGCTCTAATGCTTCTGCCGACCGAGTTACAAGTTGTTGGCTAGCATCCGTTTGAGCCTGCTGTTCCAGTTGATTAAAATTATAGAGCACCGCAGCACCAACCATAAGCGCGGCAGAGGCCGCAAGGCCTATGAAAAACTGCCGCCTTTTCTGGCGCTTTTTCTCCCGCTGGGCGAGGTCATCAAAATTAACCCCAAGCAACCCCGCTATCAATTTCAGCTTAGCGTTATTTTTACCGTCTTTACCGTCGCGCATATCAGCGGCAATGGGTTCCGTGCGTTCCTCCGACAGCTCCCCATCATCGCCAACGATAAATTTCAGCGCTGGCGGAAAACATTCGATATCTTCCATGCCCGGCTTGTCGGTACCATTGGGTTCACCCTCAATGATGATCGCCATGATGCGGTCTTGCTTACCCATCCGCTTAAAGGTCAAAATCTCTTCATTAACGAATAGAGATTTAGCCGACCGAGGCGAGCAAACGACGATCAAATAGTCACTACCATCCAGCGCCATATTAATCGCCGCACCTAAATCAACCGCAGTAGGCAGTTCTTCCCGGTCACGGAAAATGGGGATCAAACGCTTAGGGATTGGACCATCCCGACCCGGCTTGCCTACAAGTGTTTTGGGAACATTATAAGTTTCAAGCCCTTTATGTAGCCAGTTAACCACGCCCGTATCGCTGTGACTGTAACTTAAAAAAGCTTTATAGTGCTTCTGCATCTGTTCGCCGTGTCCCATATGGTTTGAAAGCTACTAGGTTAAGGCTTGGCGAATGGCCGCCAAAGCACGCTCAGCCTCGGCTATTTCTTTTTTGATCATCGCAGTATCCCGGTGATCAATGCGATTGTCTTTCATCGCCGTTTCAACGGCCTCTAAAACATTTGCGGTTTCAATCGCCAAGTGATTGGTGCGGCGGAATACGCTATCGCTGTCCTTAGCATCAATGGCATCTGCGCGCTCAAAAACCATTAGGTCTGTGCCATCAAGGAAGAAGTCTAATATTTCAACACTGTTCAGGGATTGGGCTAATTGTCGAATTTCTTCCGCACTAAACAGGGTTTTATTATGCAGTCGTGCGTGAAGGCTATGATAACTCATCTCTAATATTGCAGCTACATCTTCCACCGGGGCCACTTTATCAATCAGCAGTAAGCGATAGACCAATTCGGAAAATTCTTTGCCGCGTTCCATATCACTTCCACTTCATTCTTTATCAGTCTAAATGGTTAATTAGAGCACCGTTTACCGTCGTTTCACCGTCTCACTCATTGGGTCAAGAATGATGGTTGCGGGCTCAACAAGGGAATTCCACTGCAAATTTCCAGCCTTGATAATTTCTGCCCTTTTAGCAAGTGAATCTGCGGTTCCGCCGGGCAAGACCACAGCACCTTGCCTACAGATGGCGATCAATGTTTGGCCGTGCCGGTTAACATAATCAGCCGCTTTCCTGTAACCCACGCGTCTAGCGTCTTGATGGCTAAAGTCTATATCTTGGCGGAATAACGGGATCACCCATTCGGTTGCTTCCCGCTCAATGATAGCATGTCTGTCCGCAGTTATTATACGGGCGGCATCACTGTCACTATCGGGGTCAGACCATACAGTCCCAATATCATTCGCCCCAACACCGCAATGTCCGCCTTGGTTAAATTTAGCCTCAAAGTCATCCACCATCAGGGCTTCTGGCACACCCTCAATAATGACCAAGCGGTGGGGCACCTTATGCTTTTCTAAATAATCAAGGGCTGCATGGGTCAACAGAGTATCAGACCCTGGGGCGAGTGAAGTCATTAGCGTTATATGTTGACCTAGAGTGCTTTCAATTAAAGTCGGCAAAATAACCCTTGTTAATTCGGTGCGTAACCACTGAACCTCAGTTTCACTTAATAAATTATGCCCTATCAAGCTAACAACATGGTCGATTCGGCCAATATTGCCATCACTGCGACTTCGGTCCAAAACCAGTTCGTCCAGTAAGCCAACCTGGTCACGGTCATATTCTTGGTCTTGGTTCGATAGCTCTTCATAGGTCTTACCGAGGAGGTTATGAATTTTACGGGCATTGTTACGCACAGCGCCGCCTGTCCAACCATCCACATAACGCCCCGCAGTCCATGATTTCTGCTCTAAAGTCGCAATGCGGTTCAACTGTTCATCACCGCCCGCCACCATCTTGTATGTTGGATACACATTTAAGCCGTAGCCCGGTGGTCTAATACAGCCAGCGCTCGCCATTTTAGCGGGCAGATGGTCCACCGCACGGCGGTTAGACACCTTTAAAGTCTCGCTTAACTGCTGCCATCCGGTAAAGCTTTCTTGCTTGATAATCTTTTCGCTGGGGCTGAGCGACTTCACACTATGGTCTTGGTATTTCTCATGCAGACGAATAGCCGATTTTTCCAAAAATCCTGAGATCATATCTCGGTCACAGATATGCCGCTGCATGCCAAATGCGGTCAGAACTGACCCTAAATGAACGGTTTCCTTTGGGCTGACAAGTAAGTCTTCCATGCCTGCGGCTCGGTCTAAGCGCAAATATATTGGGAAGTTATCACGGCCCGATTTTATCAGCCCTGCCCTGATAGCTAATGCTTCCTGCATGCAGGTTTCATCACTTTCAGCAAAGAAAAATAGATTGGAAATAGGCGCTTTTTCTTCAATGGACGCCAAAAGCTCATCAGGTAAATGATTGGCATTTATGGGCATCGACAAAAAGGTAAAATCTACTATTTTTGCCAGCTCGCCGAAACGGATCAAACAGCTAGTCTCAGCCTCATCTGGGTTTCCACAAAGAACCGTGAAACGCATGGGGCCAAAGGATTTATAGATACAGCTGGTTGCGATGCGCGAAATTAAATTTTCTGCATAGTCATCATAGCCCACAAAAACGCAGTGCAGCCGATTCTGATCCAGCATTTCTGCGTGTTTATAAATAGGGTGCCACCAAACAAACTCTCTGGCGGCTAAGGTTGACCGGTTAAAAGGATAAACTTCAACATTTGCTTTAGAGGCTGCGAATAAATCTTCATCACTTATTTTCTGCCAGAGCGCCTGCTTGGATATCTCCACATAAATAGATAAGGCATCTGCGGTATTTTTTGAGCTGTCGATAAGGCCCCTTGCCGTCATTAAGCTCTCTAAATTAACGGAATCTTGGCCTGCAACTAAAATTAAATTTGACGCCTTGCCCAAACCGGCCATTGTAAGAATACCCAAATCCCGACAGTCGCCCGGTACGAGGAATATTTTATTCACCGAACAAAAAACATCCATCGCATCGGTGAGCTCTTTTTCCACCACGACAACTACATTGCCCTTTTTACGCTCCGACAAAGCAAAGGCCAAACCACCACCGCCCAAGCCACATATAATGGTATGGCCTTTTTGGCGCGCAAGACGCCATTTCTCAATACGGTTGATAGAAAGCTCGATGACGATACGAACGGCTGCACCCAATAGGGTGAGCAAGGCCATTATTTTTGCTATTCGAAGTGCGTAGTTATCAGCGTCAAAAGTTTGGCTATAGCCCTCACCCACAAACATCAAAAGCGTTTGCGTAATAATTTCCATTACCCATTGTGCCAAAGGAACAGTTCGGTCCGTGTTACTATCGGTTCCCCAACCCCACAGCCCCAATGTGACGGCACCTAACGCCATTAAAATCAATAGAGGCCAATAAAATTTGTCGATTTTATTCTGTCGCACTTATAGTCCCTATACCAGTTATACACTATGTGACATATGGCTCCTTATTTCTAAGGAACCATATGGCATAATCATCACTCAGCGCGGCTCCAAACCAGTTCAAATTCAATACCAGCCTTTGGTCCCATGACAAAAATATATGCATTGGTCAGCAAGGCTTTATCCTTGCCTTCTTGCAATCCATTAATGATCAAACGAGGTGTGGAATCGCTTCCATCTGAACGCGCAAGGATATTCAGCTTTTCATTCACTAAGAACATATCAATATCTTCACCGCCCACTGCTGATGCTATCATAACATCAACCTGACCAGCTGTTTGAATGTCAAGCTCAAAGCGAAAGAGAATACGGTTCAGTTGGGGATCACTTGCTAATTTTTTCTTGCCACGGAAAACCGACTGAACATCTTTGCCCGTTTTTTCACGGACGTCATAGGCCATTGACATATGAAGCGCATCGACAAAGGACTTATATTCAGTAGAGCGATTGTCCCAGTAAGCCTTTCTGGCATCAGAAATATCATTAACTGAACCATTCACTAGCTCCTTCAATACATCAACACGCTGACCAAAATTAACCCCGCCAACGTCAATCCTAGTATTATTAACAACGGTCAGGTTACCACCGCTTAACAGGGCAACCACTTCACCGTTATGGTTGAAGATTGGCGAACCCGATGCGCCGCCACCTGCACCCATGGAAAATTGAACAAATTGATTTTGCAGCGGGTCAGTGCTGGTTAAGAAATAGTCAGTTATAGAGGTTATATTACCCACTTGCTGCTGTGGTTCTGGCTTGCGGGCATTAACGCCGCCGGCAACCATATTTTCCATCGGATAACCAATATAAGCAACTTCATCGGCAGAATTTAAATCTATCAGATCTGTTGCACTGGCAAGTTTTAAGGCTGGCGCTAGCCCGTCAACATCATCGGTATAAAGCAAACCAACGTCATAGCCTGTAACAAAGTTTAACCTGTTACCACGATCATCAAAAACAGGCTTTTCTTTCAAATATTTAGCAAATTCCCCGTAATGAGGGTGCGCAATAACTTGCTTAATAACATGCTGTTGATAGGGGGGATAATTCGCCACAACCACAACTTCATAACCCTTTTCCGCATAGCCCTTCATGCCTTCAACCACATGCGCATTTGTCGCCAAAGTACCGTCACCAACAACCCAAGCGGTGCCTGAGCCCAGCAATTGCTCCCCGCGCCTTGCCGCAACCAGATAAACTGATTTTTCCAGTGCTGGCAGAACTTCAGAAAATGATCGCTTCTCCAGCCCTTCAACTTTAGCCTTCTGTTCCTCAATGGAAGCAATGAAATCAGCCGCATTCGCCGCCATCTGGTCTTCAATGGTTTCACTTTTTTCAAAGAGATATTGATACCCACCAACGGATATAAGCGCCAAAACCACAATAGACGCGGCAACCTTAAAGAATTTACCCGATGCTTCTTCGCGGGCGGTTTTTTTCTTGGCATATATCGGTTCAGTTACTGGCACCTCAAGATCAGCATAGGAGGAGGTAACCTCATAACTTGGACCATCCTTGGCACCAACCGCAATTAAATGTGATCCAATGGGCAGCTCAATTTCGTCTTTAACCAGCTCACCATCCAGATAAACATAATTATCGCTTTGCATGATGATGCGATAATGACCTAGCTCAAACCGTAAGGAAAAATGCCGGGCACTTAGATGCTTCGTCGCATCACTATGGGGCCACTGAATATCGGCCTCATGGGCGCGCCCAAACAGAATATCCGTTTTCTCGTTACCAAACTCAAACACTTCGCCCTCATTTGGGCCAGACTTCGCTGTAATTCTTATAGCCATATCAAATGGTTCCTTTCCCGAACAACCCCGTAATGACTTTTACACTACGTCTCAAATTCAACAATTGCAATTTATCAGCGTTCTGCAAAGATTTCCCCTGCACAAACGCCTTTTGACCAGACATAAATATTAATTCTGAGGCTATCCCCAGAATGACCACCACCAATAACCATCTCAATCATTTCACGTTGGCCACCCGCAGTAGTTAAAGCGCCGTTAGAGCTGCGCGAAATATGGTCAAATTCAAAATCAAGGAATGTCTTCCTCATATCTTCACTGATGCTGAAGCTTGTCTCTGGCGTGTCTACTGTTGCCTGCAGGCACCCAGAAATCTTCCCACTTTTCGCGGGACAATGTCCCCTTTTCAAGGACTGGGCATAAACATAATATTTACCCGAGACGGGTAGTGGCATTTCCAGAGCATCAAATCGTCGCCTGATTTTTTGCCCCCACATAAAAGGGGCTGTGTCCCAATCATAGGTGAAGCTGGCTTTGCACATATTTGCTGTCGGTTCTGATTGAGCATCAATCAAAGCCACTTTGCTTGCTTCAATTGTCGGCAAATCCGAAGTCCAACCCGACCAAATTTCTTGCTCGGCTTGCCAATTTATCTTGTCTCCACTTTCCTGCTTTAACATCTGGTGCAAGAACCGCAGGTTTTGACCGTAAGACTTTCCAGCAGAACTAACCGCTTTGCCATTGCGCATTTCTTTCGAGCCTGAAAAATGAACAGCAACAACCTTGCCGTCCGCATTAAAAACTGGACCGCCACTGTTGCCGCCCCAGGTTTCAATGTCATAAGCCATAAAGGGGCTGGTCGCTTTTTCACCCTGCTGCTGCGCAAATCCTGCACGGCCATAAAAAGCCCCATATTCTATAATCGGTATCGGGCGTGTCTTGTCAAACTCGGTACGGTTCACCTTATTCGGATACCCTGCAATTGCAAGGGGCTGCCCTCGGTGCATTGCGGCAATCTCTTCAGCCTGGGCCAACTCCAGTGGTTTAATATGGTCCGGGATCCTTTCCACATGCAATGCAGCAAGGTCGTATGGCCTTAAGTAAAGCTGTTGAGCCTGAAACTTGATCGGCGGAATGCTGGATAAATAGTTCTGAAAACGGGTCAGGCCAGGGTGATAAGTAACACCGATAATCCGAATGAGAGTGCCGTCCACACCGGCTTCAGTTGGCGGCACCCTCAAGTATGCAGAAGCGCCGTTTGTAATAGAAAAGTCAACAGATTCAGCAACATGCCTATTCGTAACCACCACACCGCCCGGTGCCAACCACGCGGTTGCAATGGGGGTAAGTTCTCCGTCAACTTCGCCCGGCTTTGTATTTTGAACAGAGAAAACACCTTGAAGCGTTTGTTCAGATATTTGGATATCATCATTTTGGAACCAAATGACAAATGAAGTCAACGCAGCCACCAATGCAGCGCCCGCCAATCCAAGGGCATATTTCCCTGTTGTGAAGGGCGATTTTTCCGGCGCTGTTATATGAACCGTTTCAGCTAAAGTACTGATGGGAATATATTCAATGTCAAAAGTAGCGGATGTTTCACCCTCCACAAAGGATATAGTGCAGTTGCGGGGGAGATTTTGCTGGTCGTAAACACGTTTTCCACCTAACCAGACCGCCCCTTGACCGTTGGTGTCAAGTTGAAGGCAACCGGGCCCAAATTCCAGCTCACAATGTTGCCTGCCGACACCTTTTTCGCTCAGCTCTTCAGGAAGAACAACGTCAGCCCAGTTGCTATCCCGGCCAAAGCGAATGACCTGAATTTTGCCTTCTTCATATTGAGAGCAGTTTCCGTGACTGTCATTTATGCGAACAACAGCACCTGTTTTGGCCTGACCCGTCGGCATTCTGAACTCCTCACTAATGCTTCAAATATTGCGCATCCTGTATAACTCGCCGTTACAAAATCTAGTTTTCAGCAAGTAATAAACAAAATCTGCCGTAAATATAAATGACCGACCCCGCTTAGGGTCAGTCATCCAGTTTTTAAGTATTTATGCAGTTACCCGCAAGTATGCCAAGTCCGGGTCCAATGAAGCACACCGTAACGGTCATACCAAAAACTATGATCGTGGTAATGATTGCCATAGTAACAAGCATTAGCCTCATCAGCTTTTGGATTGGTGGCGGCAGCAAGGGCTAAAGCCTGCTTACCTAGGGCACTATTTTTGCCAGCCGCTTTTGCTGCAGCCCTGTAAACTTCATCTGCATGCCAGATTTTGTCATCAGCAAGGTCCGCACTATCCGCA
Source organism: Alphaproteobacteria bacterium (assembly GCA_021774735.1). GTDB lineage: Bacteria > Pseudomonadota > Alphaproteobacteria > Sphingomonadales > Kordiimonadaceae > JAJFIS01. The sequence continues at coordinate 12,068 of JAJFIS010000043.1, forward strand.
TCGGCTTCATCTTTAAGCAAAGCAAGATTTCCCGACATGGACATCATCTTGCCCGCAGCCAAAAGCAATATAGCATCATTACTTTCAAGCCCCGTTTTTAACAGCAATTCAGCTGCCCGTGAAGCATCGACCTGTTCTTGAGTGGCACCCGCTGGGGCTGCCTTATCCTCACCTACTATCCCCCCCTGGACACTAGATATTGAGAGAACGACAGAGACTGCTAGTAATTTTAGCATATTCATTTGTACACCTTTCAATTAGTTTAAGTGGGGCAAGGTTACGTTAGGTTTTATTTGTTTGGCAATTAAAAAGAACCTAGAGTTTTTAATCGGGGCGATTGGCTTCTGTACATATTTAACATTTTTAGCGTTAAAGCCTCATTATCGAGACTATAGTGTAAAAATGACAAAAGGAGCGGCTGTGGACAATGAAGTAAAATATGAAAAAATCTTCGCAGCATTCCGCCGTGAAGACCATCCCTTATGTTTGCAAGCTCTGCATGATTTAGACATCACGCCTGACAAAACAGCATGGTTGGCTGATACTCTGAAAGCCACGTGGGAGCGCACTAACCCTAAAGACATTTTAGTTGATATTTCTGATAATATTGGAGACTTGAACCCGGGCGTTGAAATTGGCCTAGCCTACTTCCTCCAAGGAATTTTATACAACAGGATGGGCCAAACCGCTAAATCCTTCGCCGCCTTTCAAAGCGCGGAGCAATTGGCCAATGCGGTCAACTCCCCAATATTTGAGATTGAAATTGGCATGGAGCGCGGCGTTGTCTTAGCTTGGCTTGGACAATTTGAGGCCGCTCTAAACGGCTATTTACGCGTTGTAACATTGGCAATAGACGCCTGCTATGAGATTGGACAGGCAGTGATATGGGCCAAAATTGGCCAGCTTTTTGGGGAATATAATGACCATGAGCAATCTTTATATTATCTCCGCTTAGCCAAGAAAAATGGCGGCATGCTTTTGCCGACCCGCTTTCAAATAAATATGGCCATTGAAATGGCTGAAAAGATGCACATGCTTGGCCAGAGAGAAGACGCACAAGCCTTAATAAAGGCGCTTGACCCTGCATCCACCGAAGCCTGCGACCAATATACAAAATTTAAACTTGGCCTTATGGAGCTTAAATTTTCTGATAGCGAAGAAAAGGCGATCGATATTGCTCACGGCAAAGCCCAAGGATTGATGGAATCCGACGATGCATGGCAAGAAGCGGCCCTTGCTGCGGCCTTGGGGGAAGCCCTCATAACCATTAAGCCTGCAAAGGCCATTCCCAGTTTAGAACAAGCCGAAGAATATTTCCGCCAGCGCGGCTTAATTTCGCATTTATGGCGCTGCCTTATACTGCAAGCCCGCTGCTTGGTTAAGCTAGACAGCCTAGCGAATGCAGAGGCGATGATGCGTGCGGCTAGGGAGATTGCCTTTGATCAGGGCAATGAAAGATTGATTGAACTCACCGATAATATTAGGGAAACATTAGGCTTAACCCAAGGATTGGACTTACGCCAAAACGTTAAGGTTTCAAATGATTATAACAAAGCAAATAATGGCTATGCCACCCTCGAGTTGATAGGTAGCGGTGGTTACGGCGAGGTATATCGCGCTTTTGATATGCTGCAGCATAAAGAAGTGGCCCTAAAGAAGTTCCGCAACCGAAACCTTAGCATGGGTGAAGTCCAAACCTTCATGGAAGACACTATCAAACGTGAGCTTATCAGTGCAGCAAAGCTTCGCCATCCAGCCATTGTTGGCCCTACATCTTTTGGCACGGCGGATGACGGAAGTTTTTATACAACATCGCGTTTCATCAAGGGTAAACCACTGCGGTCTTTTATGACGGGACAACCTTCCCCCATGAAACTTCTCAAATATCTCGCGCCCATTATCGGAGCCCTTGACTATGCCCACAGCAAAGGCGCCGTTCACCGAGATATTAAGCCTGAAAATATTATGATCGATGAGAGCAGCAATAGCCTGTTGGTGGATTTCGGTACTGCAAGCTTAAGCGAGGGCATAGGGGATATCGCCGCTAAATCTGGCACCCGGCCCTATATGGCCCCTGAACATCAACGGGGGCATGACGCCGCCCCTGAAATGGATAGCTTTTCGCTGGCAGTGATTATTTATGAATGGCTTATGGGCGAAAAACCCTTTGCAGACCATGCCCCCACTGGGCGCGCCGCATATTGGTGGCAAAACCGGAAGATGAGCGCCAAATTAAAAACCGCGGAAATACCAGCGGATATATCCTATCTCTTGCTGCAGGCATTTTCTTACCACGCCAAAAAACGTCCCGACATGGGGGCTTTTAATGCTAGTATGAAGGCCGCCTACCAAGCCCATCCTAAATGATACCGGGATAGGCTCGCTTGGGTTAACCGTTTTTCAAGTTGGGCAACCCGATGCGTCTTTTATCGCACCCATTGAAGTGAATGATGAATAATTAAGCTGCCCTTGGCCCGTAGCTTTGCCCCGCTGCAATTTGTGCCCATTGCCTAACATGGGGCAAATCATCCCCGAGCCAGTATGCTCGGCCATTCTCAATAACAAGGATTTCCTCCCATTTTGCCCCTACCGGCCCGTCGCCCGTGTGGGGTTCAACGAGCCATAGACCGTCATGGGGGGCATGGTCTGATTGCGGACTTCCGTTCCACAGCGGTGAACTGCGGGCAAGACCCTTGGCCGCGGCAAGCACTTTCATTACGAACCAGCTAAGCGAGAGGCCGTCGGAGCCCTTTAACCGCCATTTAACCGGCATATTTGCCGTTTTAACGGCACGGTGACCAAAAACGGCACCGGGATGTTTAGTATGCACCGGTTCATAGCCCATGCTGCGAATATCTACCGCAACCCAGTCGGCTATTTCTTTAAATGTTTGGCCATTATTGACCGCATCGCAAACACCGACGCGGAATTGCTCAAGCCCGGCCATCATTTTAGCATGCTCAGGATTTTCACCAAAACAACAGCTATAAGAAGTATCGATCATATAGCCATCAAAAACTGGGGCTGCATCAAGGATGACACTGTCCCCCTTTTGCAAGGTCCGGGATTTGGGGTAGAAATTGCCAATTTTCCAATTGCCCGGCAAGGCCGTTCGTTCCCCAAACAACACCACAGGGAGATGAAAAAAGGATTTAGCCCCAGCATCACGATACTGACGCACCAATGCCGCACCAACCTCTTTTTCGCTCTGTCCCTCGGTTAAAGAAGCCGCCATATTTTCTAAAATTGAAAAAGAAAGGCTTTGTAATTCTTTAAAACGCGCGAGCGTAGTTGCATCAAAATTTTTTGTCTTAACAAGCATAATGTTCCCCCATTACTGGTTGCTTGCTTTTATAGTAGGCATAACAACAGATAAAACCCAAGGCCATTATTGCTCCATTGCAAATTTTCACATTTGCTGGGGCCGAGTGAAATTGTGGCATAAAACATAAGCGTTTGACGCTGGCCTCTATAGAGGGCATCTTTCAAATAAACTAATCTGAAGCTGATTAAGGAGCTTAAATGGGCGCGTTTTTATGGATGAATGCAGATATATCTTGGGCAGCTTCAGGCAAGCAAGCCCGTGATATTTTCGCGCGCCAAATGGGCAAAAATCCAATATCCGCTCCCATATCCCCTATACTGGGCGAGCTAACCATCACTGGAGGCGAGGATGCCCCACTGCTATTTAGCCAAAATGATGCTGGCGAATTTGCGGCGTTAACAGGTACGCCCTACGCCGAAAAATTTGGCAGCGCTGAACATTTACCGCGCCAATTGCTATCCGGAAAATGTAATTATACTTCCCTAATGGGCGGCTTTGCCTTGCTTAGCGGCGGTGCGCTAAATGTAACTATTCAGGCTGACAAACTGGGACAACAACATATTTATGTGGGCGCAGGCGGGAAGGTTATTTCCACAAGCTTCTTGGCGACCGCAACTGCCGTTGGTGGCATCCTGAATGTGCAGGCCCTTCGTGAGTATATATTTAATGGTGCCACATACGGCGGAGATACTTTATCGGATCAAGTTAAGCTTTTGCCCGCCGGAGCATCTGTAAAAATAAGCCAAAATGGGGCTATGGTCACGGATGCTTCCATCGTTCAAGCATCCAGTTTCTCCGGTAGCTTTAATGATGCCGTTGAGGCTACAGCCAGTATTTTGCGGGAAATTTTTGCAGGTATGCTAAGCAGTTACGGTGCCATTGATACGGCACTATCTGCGGGCTTTGACACCCGGTTAATGCTGGCCTTACTGGTGGATGCAGGTGTCTCAGACTATGCCATACATGTTTACGGTGCTGCGAATAGTGCAGATGTAATGGTTGCCAAAACCATTGCTGCCGGTGAGGGGTTTCCGCTTGTCCATAAAGATAAAACACGCATGGATGCGTTAGACAGTGATGGCTGGCAAGACCAAATTGCGGCTAATTATATCGCTTTTGATGGCCTTCCCCCAGACGGTATCATTGATAGCGGCACTGACCTTGCCAGCCGCAGAGACCGTGCAGCTGGTGGCCGACTTGCTTTAAATGGTGGCGGCGGGGAGATCATGCGCAATTTCTTCTATCTGCCCAACAGGCGCTACCGGGTGAGTGAGCTTTTAGATGGTTTTTATCGACGCTATGCGCCGTCCATATGTGGTGCTGACTTTGATGAGAAAACATATAGAGCCAATTTTGCTGAGAAAATCTTAAAGGCAGTCGGTTTACAAGGGGATGTTAATTACCTCCTTACTCGTAGTGATATTGAAAGGATTTATCCTTTATTTAGAGGTCGTTTTTGGATGGATGCCAACACGAGCAGGAATATGCGCTTTGGCCGAGCCATTACCCCGTTCGCTAACCCCGACCTGATCGCGCTCACAAGTAGCCTGCCGTATAAGTATAAAAATTATGGCCGGCTACAGGCCGCCGTTATTAACCATATCAGCCCACAGCTTGCTGCTTACATGAGTGACTATGGTTTCAATTTCCAACAAGGTCCAGATTGGAAATATAAGGCCAAGTCTGCCTTAAGCCTATACCGACCAACATGGTTACGCCGGCTAAGTTATCCTTTGCAACATGGCCGTATGCCTATAGCTGAAGCGCCAGAGGGTATGGAGGAAACCTTATGGGAAGAAAATAACCTGTCTGAATATTTTGACCGCCAAGCCATGCGGGACCCCGCACAGATCAAACGATTAATGACAACAAACTATGTAACATCACAGTTGGGTTTAAAATAAAACGCCCGTGATGTGGATTATTCAAGCTTGCCTGGTGCGGTTGATGGATAGCTTTGGCTAGCCTCGGCAAATCGCTTCAGCAGCATATCAGGGCCAACAAGTAACTGCATGCCTGTTTGATCGCCTGATATCCATTGCACGCGACTAGCAAAGTCGCCAATACCGTCAATTGTCAAGACCACTTGAGTGTTCATTGAAAGATCCGCAGCACATTTTATCAGCGTTCCAGCAGTAGAAACATCACATATCCCGCAAGGAAACACTTCGTCGTCCAAAGTCGTTACCGTACCCTGCCAAACTACAGGCAATCTGCTATCCCAGCGACGCTCTAAATTATCTTTTTCTGTTTTATCTGCCATGACATGTCCTCAAATCTCTAAACTAAATAGTAATTTGCTAATAAAAGCACCGCCATAAACTATCCTAGGCAAGGCATTTGACCAAGAAATAATCAATTTATGGTTAAAACCCTTTACCTTTTTCTTATCCTTCACCATATGTAATGGATAATACCACCCGCAAGCAACCTGTACATTGAATGTGAGGAGACAATTTGTGCGCCGCTTTCTAAATGGCATCAGGTCAATTCTATTTAATATTTTATTTTATCTTGAAATGACAATTTTCGCCATTCTTGTTACGCCCCTGTGCCTATTACCCTCTGAAAAGGCAGTGCGGACAGGCATCACTGTTCTGTCCAAGGTAGTTTTGTTCACTGCCCGCTGGGTCATGGGCATAACGCTTGAATTTAGAGGTGTTGAAAAGCTACCCCCTATTGGTGAGCCCATAATATTACTCTCTAAGCATATGAGCTACATGGATCCCTATATGGCATTTAGGCTCAGAGCGGACTTAACCGCTATGGCCAAAAAAGAGCTTTTCATGGTTCCCCTACTCGGGACTATCTTCAAGAAGATCCATGTACTTCGTATCGACCGTGACGCAGGCAATGCCCATAAAGGAACCGATGTGGTGGCGGACCAAGTTGTCACCCACGGCCAAGCATTATTAATTTACCCAGAGGCGACTAGAGTGCCCCCTGGAGAGCAACGCAGGTTGAAATCAGGGGCCTTTTATATCCAAGAAGGCCGAGACTTGCCTGTTTACCCTCTTGCCATGAATAGCGGATGTTCCTGGACCCGTAAATTTTGGCACACCCCCGGCCATGTGGTTGTTGAAGTATGTGACCCAATTCCAAGAGGCCTCAAGCGTAAAGAATTTATGGCTGCAATGCATGCATCTGTGGTTCAATATAGTGATACTATAATGCGCGAAAACGGCGCTATATTGCCGCCATTTGACGCTCAAAAAATAGTTACCCACAAAAAATGAAATCTTCACAATCCTGTGATTTGCTATAGAAAACTTCGCCTGAGTGAGAAGAAATCATTGCTGCCAGACACTTGTTTGCCCGGAAAAAAGGTTTACCTTTAATGGACGTAAATGAAGGTAAAGCGATGAAAGTTGATAAAAATATTAAAGAGCAAGAAAATTGCCCCGGCTATCAAGTCCTAGCAAAACAGCTGGCGCAGTTTCATGGCCAGTTTAGCGAGCGCCCCATATTGCGCATGTCTGATGCTGGTGAAATTTTGACTCGCATTCTTGCGGTGATGTTCCCGCATTTTTCTCCAAATACACATAACAGTGCGCGCGCGCTAAGCTTTGCCATGGACAGGCTTGATCAGGATTTGCGCCGCTTGATAATGACCATACCCAATGCCGACGGTGACGAAGCCGCCAAAGCCTCTGTTGCCCTGATGACCGCATTGCCTGAAATTGCTGAAGATTGCCTTGCCGATGCCCAAGCGCTTTTGGAAGGTGACCCAGCAGCAGATACGCTAGATAGTATAATCCTTGCCTACCCTGGATTTTATGCAGTGGCCGCATACCGTGTTGCCCACCGCCTTGATCAAGCGGGTGTCGCTATATTGCCACGATTAATGAGTGAATATGCCCACCAAAAAACCGGCATTGAAATAAACCCCGCCGCTGTCGTGGGACGGTCATTCTTCATTGACCATGGCTCCGCTGTCGTTATTGGAGAAACAGCGATCATTGGTGACAATGTAAAAATATACCAAGGGGTCACTATTGGTGCGATTAAAGTTGATAGGGGGCAACGCAACAAAAAACGCCATCCGACCATCGAAGATAATGTCGTGATCTATTCCAATGCCACCATTTTGGGCGGTGATACCATAGTTGGCCGAAATAGTATTATTGGTGGGAATGTTTGGATTACAAAATCTGTACCAGCGGGATCTCGTATCATGTTTAAATCATGTGATGCTGACAAAATGGATCAATTAAACCAATCAGAAGGATTAGGCATTTAACCTTTTGGTTTGTATGGCCTCGCCTCTAGCTACCCTCACCCATAGTCATACGAATAACCATCGCGATCTGATCTCCGCGCATGGTCAATTCTTTCTCGACCCCCCGTGGGATGGGGATACGCTGTGCCATACAGTGATGCAATATCGCCGCCCGAAGCTGGTTATGGTTGAAGCTCATTTCCTCATCACCTTCAAAAGTAATGGCAGCATCAACATTACCCTCAATATCTTGATTCAGCTGGATGTTTTCCACAGCTATATCATCCGCTATTGCTCCCTCTCCTATTAAAGGGCGAAGAGCAGTAATTAATTCATTGTCGGACAATACAATACTACGTGCCTCTGTAATCATAATAAACCCCTATCACTGAAGACTTTTCAATGTCTATACAATAACTTGTTCTAACAATACTTAAAGTCTTATTAATTATCAGATTTTTTTTCAATTTCTTGATGCATCATATGGTTTGTGCGCTCTCGCCATGCCCGTAAAATAGCATTCGCAACTGTCGCTAATGGTATCGCGAAAAAGACGCCCCACAGGCCCCAAATGCCGCCAAAAACCAAAATAGCCAAAATAATGGCATTTGGATGCAATTTCACTACTTCCGAAAACAATAATGGTGCCAGTAAATTACCATCAAGTGCTTGCAGCACTAAATAGGCTATCACTGCAATAGTAAAATCTGGCCCCACACCCCACTGGAACAAAGCAACAAGCGCCACTGGGAGCGTAACAACCGCAGCACCAATATAGGGGATGATAACGCTTAAACCCGTTGCCACTGCCAGCAAGGTGGCATATTGCAGACCGATAAAGCGATAGATAAAGAAAGAGACTAGGCCAACGATAATAATCTCATAAACTTTGCCCCGGGCATAATCGCCAGCCCGGTCAACCCCTTCACGAAACACCTGATTAACCAGCGATCGCTCCTTGGGCAGGAAGCCAATGATGAAAGCAAAAATGGCCGGTTTATCTTTCAGAAAGAAAAAGACCATAACCGGCACCAGCACCAAATAAACCACCGCTGTAATGGCCCCAGCGACACCACTTAGCGAATATTGCACCAATTCTGGGCCCATATTGGTAATTTCCGTGCCGATGGAAGACAGCCATGTTTGGGCTTGCTCAGGCGAAATCATCTCAGGAAATTTTTCTTGTAAATCGGTTACCAAAACCTGCAAACTCGCCAGCATCCGGGGCGTATCATTCACGAATTGGATGATCTGCTTCACTAAGGGCGGCAGCACGGCCAACACCACCATTAGCATACCCAACATAAACAGCAGAAACACACTAGAAACCGCAAAAATATGTCGGGCACCGCGTCTTTTGAGCCACGTTACCGGGCCATCTAGTAAAAATGCAATAACGATGGCCGCAATGGCCGGTGCCAGCATTTCACCAAAAAAAGTAACGAGTAAAACAGCGCAGATCACCACCAGCATTAACAGCGTAACCTGTGGGTCAGAAAAATTGCGTTTAAACCAGTCCGTTACGATTTGCATATACATCCTACGAATTTAAAGATGTCAAAAATACTTAAACCACCATAGTATTTTAATATAGGTGAAATTATGGGAAAAGTAACGGTGGTTATTTTTTAAATATATAATTTTTAAAAATCACCCCTGAGAAACCCCACCATCAACGATAAAATTGGCTCCCGTAATCGTGCGGGCATCATCACTGGCTAAATATAATACAGTCTGGGCTACATCCATCGGATCCGCTGGTCCACCTTTAGGGAAACCACCGGCAAATTTGCTCATATCGCCGCCAATGTCATCCAAGGCCCTAGTTAACATAGGGGTTAGCATTGGCCCCGGTGAGATGGCGTTAATCCGCAGACCCGTTCCCGCATAGTCTAAGGCAGCGGATTTTGTCATCCCAATCAGAGCATGTTTGCTCATGCCATAAGCCGTCATCCATTCAGCACCGCTTTTTGATAAAATTGAAGCTGTATTGATGATTGCCCCACTACCCGCTGCCAACATAACTGGAATTTGGTATCGCATAGCATGCCAAACCCCCATGACATTAGTGTCAAAAACTTCTCTCGCAGTCGCCACGGGCATATGGGCAAACCTAGCGGCTTTGTGTGAAATTCCCGCATTATTAAAGGCAATGTCCAGCCCGCCAAAATGGTCGCAGGCTTCGGATACCAACGCTTCCATAGCCCGTTCTTCACGGACATCTGCATGGGTGTAATATGCTTTTGCCCCCATTTCCTTTAATATTGCCGTCACGCGGGCACCATCGCTGTCAATAAGGCCGCAAAATAAAATATTTGCCCCCTCCTTTGCAAAAGCAATGGCAACATTTTCACCCAGACCCGATGTGCCCCCGGTTATCAGAACGGATTTGCCTTTAAAGCGCATAAATTAGTCTTCTCTGTGAATGACGGATGTTGCAGAATGGTGGTCATGGCTGGTTAATCGAGCCGGTAATAGCGGCGCAAAAAATTCACGCGCTCCAATTTTGAACAAGCCATAGCCGATGATAACAGCCCATAACCAGAAAAATATCTCGGGCATATTTTCAGAAAATAATGCCAGCGAATACCACTGTAACATGGCGCCATAGGTTAACATTAACCACAGCAAAACGGACCATGGCAGTAAAGCTTTTATATGGTCCATCATAGCTTGCATTGAGTTGTGCCTTAAATAACCGACAAGGCCAGCAATAAGTAAAATGCCGAGCAGAGGCAAAGCACCCGCAACACCCATATCATAAAGCATATCTGCCACATGATTATTCATATGAACCGCAGCCGCACCATCTGTATGGCTGGCAAAATGGGTAACAACAACCGTCGCTACAAAAGCCGTGCCTATGGCGGTGCCAATGCGGTGCGCATTTCGGCTTGCTGTACCGCCAGGGGCGGCATGCTCACCAACCGGATGCAAAATAACATGCAACAGGGAGCCTGCCGCAAATGCTTGCCAATAGCCTATTAAGGGCAGCCCGTACCATGAAACCGCAAGATCAAATAGCAAATAGCCAATAATGGTCATGACCCCCAATGCGCCAAGTAAAATATAGCTCATGGTCGATTGTAAAATAGGCGAAAGCAGCCACCAAACCGCAAGGCCAACCCCAACTCGGTGAATGATGATACCGGCAGCAACAAAGTCGCCAGAGGGTGTGCTGTCAACAGCCGCTAAAATAGCCCCATCACTGGCTGCATGTAAAATAAGAGCAAAAACAGCGATAAGGATTAAGGCTCGGTGCATCATCGCCTCGCTTTTATGGACGATGAATTCAGCTATCCACGGCAAGAAAAGCCCCAAAAGTGCCACCAACATAGTGATAGAGCCCCCAGCAAACAGCGCTTCAGGCAATAAGTTCATGCAGACAAGACCAATGATGGAGACCATGACAAATCCATCCATACCCGCCTGCACGACCTGTCGCCCTGCCAGCAGCTTGGACAGCAAAGGTGCTGCCAGCAACACCACCACAGAAAGAATAAGCGCAAAATCCACCGATAAAAGCTCCACCGCACAAATGCCCGAGACAGAGTATGTCCGCCGCCGAATCGCATTTTGTATGGTTATAATATTACCATACCCTAAAGTCATCGGAAAAGCCTAAATTCAAGAGAGCTACATCCAAGTACCACTAAGTTGATGGGGCACAGCGCCGGTGCCCAGTTTAAACCGTGCGATACCCGCCATACTGTCACTGTTGAGGACACCCATATCAAGAAAAGATATGCCCGCTTCTTTGAGGGCTTTCATGGCTTCAAATAATACTAAATTTTGACCACATATGCGGCGTCCAGCCTCCCCAGTCCAGCCTAGGTGGTACGTTGCACTGTTGCCGTGGAGAAGGAACAGTGCCCCCGCAATTTTTTCCCGGTCTTGTACCAAACTAATGGAAAGAATAGATTTTGCGTCATATAACGCCATTACGTTTCTATAATGACCTGTAAAACCAGCGGGCAGCGCTTGATAACCGCGAGATTTTCGCTGCTCCGCCTCTTGTTCTATTAGCCAACTATATTGGTGGTTTTTTTTACCCCCCACCGCCACCGTCAGTTTTTCTTTTTCTGCCTTTCGAAGCTGATTGCGCCATTTACTTTGCAGGCCTGCCCTCAGCTGTTCTTTTGTGGGGCGCAGATCAAGCCATGCGGTTGAAAAGCCCCCCATAACCTGCCTAAAACCAGCTAAATGCATGGGAGTAATGCACCCTTCATGCTTCTGATCTTCTGGCTGAAGTCCAAGGAAGCGCCAGCGCCACTTAGGGTATTTCTTTGAAATAGCCATGTAAACAGCAGCTTTCACCTGGTCGCTTATATCTCCATCCAACCATATTGGCCCCCTAAAAAGAGTAGTGAAACCAATCTGACCCATTAAGCCGCGCTGCATCATGATAGCCGCAGCGATATTGTTACCATCAAGCGACACCAATAACCGCAGTGCGCTACCACCCATCGCCATGATAGCTAAGCCGTATGCTGGATGCTGCTGTAAGGGCAAGGGTTCACCCCGAGAATATTGTGCAAGCGGCAAATCGCTGAATTTTGTCAGCGGTGCAATATCCACCGTAAGTCGTTGACAGAGGTCTTGAATATGATTGGCACTCGGCAGCAATATTTGGCCCCTAAAAATTTACTTAAATAGACAAGTGGCCCCCACAATGACAAGGTGGATAGGAAAAGTCGAGACAGGGAAAATAACCGTGAGCCAAAAAAGCAAATCTGTTGGTGGCAAAAATATGCCCAGCCCAAAGGTAACCGCGCGGGGCTATTGGTACATGATTAAATATATTGGCTTGCCACTGATGGGAGCTTTACTTCTGTTAGATATTATTTTTTATCTGATTTTTGAAGAAGGTTTGGGGCGCTGCTACGGCTTGCTTTGCTTACTGTAACAGCACCCAAAATATTTCTATTCGTCTTCAGTGTTTTTTTCAGGCTCTGAAACCGCAAGTAATTCAACGTCAAATACCAATGTTGATTTGGGCGGAATGGGGCCTGAACCACCATCACCATAGGCAAGGGATGATGGAATGGTAACTTCCCACTTGTCGCCAACTTTCATCAGCTGCAAAACTTCTGTCCAGCCCGGAATAACTTGGGTAACGCCAAAGTCGATCGGTTCTCCCCGTTTGATGCTGCTATCAAATTCATAGCCATTTATCAAACGTCCCGCGTAATGCACTTTCACCGTGGCATCGATGCTGGGGCTTTCCCCGCCATCAGGGCCTTTGGTTATAACCTTATATTGCACACCGCTTTCGGTCACGGTAATGCCGTCTTTGAGCGCATTATCCGCTAAATATTTGTCTTGTGCCGTGAACCATCGGTTCATCATCATTTCTTCGGTTTGAACCTCAATGAGCTCAACTTCAAAAATCAAGGTGCTATTCGCCGGTATAGTTGGGGTATCTCGCTCACCGTAGGCTAACTCTGGCGGGATGGTAAGTTCCCACTTAGCGCCCTCACGCATCAATTGCAGGGCTTCGGTCCAACCAGCGATAACTTGGGTAACACCAAAGCTGGAAGGAGAACCACGCTCAACGCTGCTATCAAAAACGGAACCATCCAATAAGCGGCCCGTATAATGGACAACAACCAGATCTTCCGGTTTTGGCATGGTGCCAGTGCCTTCTGTTAAAACACGGTATTGAAGACCGCTCTCAGTGGTGATAGTTTCCGTTTCCACGGCATTTCCTTTATCTTGTTTACTTTCAGAATTATCGCCACAGGCAGCAATTGCCAGCGCTAAAAATAACGAAATACCTAATTTAAAATAGTTCAGCGCTTTCATGAAGCCTCCTGATCCTGTAGTTTGAAGGCGCAAAGTAACCAACTGAAACATTGGCGCAAGTCAAAAGGGCTTTTTTATGCCCAAGTAGGATCATTATGGCGCAAAAAGCAGATATTCATGCGGCTCTGAGCCATGCAATAAACCAAAGTTGCTCGGTCGCCCCCCGCGAAGTCGCGATTAGCTTGGCGGAAGAAGGGCAAGATTGGCGGCGCTTGCTGCCAGCGATTCGCCGTGTCGCCACCGAGATGGCCGCCGAGGGCGAACTTGTTTTCATCCGTAAGAAAAAAATCCATGACCCCGCAACGGTCAAAGGCGTATTCCGCTATCAGTCAACGGCAAAAGTGTCTCATGAGGATACATCAGATGGATAAAGAATTTGATGAGGCGATATTAAATGCACTCTCAACAGAGGTCGGAGCGGAGGGCATAAGTTTAATAATTTCCATATTTGTTGAAGAATTAAGTGCGTATTTAGCCCATCTTGATGCTGAGCCTGGCACCTATGACCTTCCTTTGATGGAAGTGGAATGCCACACGATGGTGTCGTCTGCCCGAACCGTAGGCATGCTGCATTTAGCCAATGTCAGTCGGCAAATGGAGATCCATGCCGCTAAGGGTGACATGCAAGCTTTTAGTGAAAATATAGATAGCTTGCGTGCCGCAGGCATTGCAGCCGCTAAAGTTTTAAGACACTATTTAAAATAAGGGTAAAATAAAAATGGAATGCTAAGCGGCGCTTAATCAGCGGCAAGGGCAGCAATATCGGCGCGTAGCTCTTCAATGCCCCACCCCTTTTCGCTGCTGGTTGCAAGGACCAGCGGAAAACAGGCTACATATTTGCGGATTTCAGCATTGGTTTTCTCGAGCATTTTTGCCCGCTCAGCCACTTTCAATTTATCCAGTTTGGTGAGAATAATCTGGTAGCTAACCGCCGCTACATCCAGCATTTTCATCACTTCGCGGTCATTGTCTTTTATGCCGTGGCGGGCATCAATTAACAATAATACCCGGCGCAGGCTCGCCCTACCTTTCAAGTAAGTCAGCACCAGCTCGGTCCATGCAGCAACTTGCGTCTTAGACACTTTGGCATAGCCATAGCCGGGCAGGTCCACCATATAGAGTGGCAAGTTCATCTGCTGGCCAAGGGTGAAATAATTCAGCTCCTGCGTTCGCCCGGGCGTGTTGGAGGTGCGCGCTAAGGTCTTGCGGCCTGTGAGCGCATTCACCAGCGAGCTTTTGCCCACATTAGAGCGCCCCGCGAAAGCAATTTCAATCCGATCAGCCTTAGGCAAGCCATCAAGAGCTACAGCACCCTTCACAAAATCCACCTGACCGGCAAATAAGCGCCGGCCAGTATCTATGATTTCTTCTGAGCGCTCATCGGCCATTATTTAGCGTCTTTTACGTCTTCATTAATGGAAACACCTTCACGGCGCATAATCACCCATTGCTGCGCGATCGACAGCAAGTTGTTCCATGTCCAATAGATCACCAATCCAGCGGCAAAGTTACCTAAAATAAAGGTGAAAATAACCGGCAGCCATTTCATCACCGCTTGCTGGGTAGGGTCCCCTGACTGGGGGTTCAGCTTTTGCTGCAACCACATAGACAGCCCCATCAAGATCGGCCAAATACCAATGGCAATAAAGCTTGGTGGGTCGAAAGGTAATAACCCAAACAAGTTGAAAGGCGTTAGCGGGTCCCGCGCACTCAGATCTTGAATCCAACCAAAGAAGGGCTGATGCCGCATCTCAATGGTAACAAATAGCACTTTATAAAGCGCGAAGAACACCGGTATCTGGGCGAATATCGGCAAACACCCCATGACTGGATTAACATTTTCTTTCTTATAGAGCGCCATGGTTTCTTGCTGGAGCTTTTGTTTGTCGTCTTTATAGCGTTCCTGCAATTTCTTCATTTTAGGGCCGACTTTTTTCATCCGGCTCATGGAGCGGTAACCCTTGTTAGCAATCGGGAACATGATCAATTTAATCACAATGGTCAGTAGAAGAATGGCGACACCAAAGTTACCGGTAAGGCCGTAAAGATAGTCGAGCCCTTTAAAGATCGGCCTAGTCAAGAAATGGAACCAACCCCAATCGACAGCTTTGTGAAAATCGGTAATGTTATATTTGGTCTCATAGTGATCAAGCGCTTTAACAATCTTGGCACCTGCATACATACGGCTTGTCTGGTGTGCGCTTGTGCCTGCGGGTACCGCAATGGCCTGGTCAATATAGTTAACCTGGTGGTTCACCTTGGCCGATGTTGAGCGTATATAATTAGCTCTGCGAACAGGCTTGCTTTGGTCAGGGATCAGTGCCGTCATCCAATATTTGTCGGTGATGCCAAGCCACCCTGTGCTGTTATCAAAGGCTAGATTTCCATCCTCCATGTCACCGTAGGTGGCTTCGTTCAGAATGCCGTCCATCACGCCAACTAGGCCTTCATGCAAGATAAACATACCGCTGGTCTCAGGCAGCCCGTCACGGCGAATAACACCGTAGGGCGTAAGCGAAATATCAGTGCCGCTACCGTTGGTTACGCCTTGTTCCACTGTAAACATAAATTGTTCATCGACAGATATGGTGGTGGCAAAAACAAGCCCGGCTGGGTTGGTCCAACTGAAGGTCACTGGCTGCGAAGGGGTTAGAACTTCACGGTCTGCGCTCCAGACAGTATTGTCATTGGGCATGCTATCCCGGTCAACCGAGGTCCAGCCAAAACGGCTATAATAAGCATCCACAGTGCCTTTGGGGGTAAACAAACGGATATTTTCAGCGTCATCGTCAATGCTGGTCTTATGGTTGACCATGCTAAGATCATCAAACAACAAACCGCGAAGATTGATCGAACCGACAAGCTCTGGGGTTTCAATGAAAACCCGCGAAGACACTGTTAATTGTTCTTCAATAGTAGTGCTACTGCTTACAGTAGGTAAATCAACATCAAGGCCATCGCTGCCCGCTAATGAGCTGCCATCTGCCTCAACCGCATCAGGGATATCACTATCCGGCGCGGCTTGCTCGGCCGTTACCTGCGGCACCACTTCCTGTGGGAAGAAATAGCTGTAGCCAAAGACCACCAGCATCGACAGTACAATCGCCAAGATAAAGTTATTTTGTTCGCCCATTTTCGCATCACCCCTATGGCTTATTTCATAAGCCTGTGTTGTACTTTTAATCGTCGTTACTCTTTGTCGCTCTGCTCATTATGCTCATCCGAACAGTTATGGTCACCACATGGCACCGGGTCATGACCCAATCCACCCCATGGATGACAGCGACCAATGCGCTTTATTGCCAGCCAACCGCCCTTAAGTCCACCATGGATTTTCAGCGCTTCAATTGCATAGGCGCTACAGCTTGGTGTGTAACGGCAATTGGGGCCGAGGAGCGGAGAAATCAAGAGCTGATAGCCGCGAAATAGTATTTTTAATGCCCAAGCAAGTGGTGACATCATCCGGCCCCTTGGCTTGATTCACGCTTTTTATGCTTATTATTACTTTTTGGAGCAAGGTCCGCGCCGCTCTGTAACTTGCGAATCGCCCATTTCATATCGGTTAACAATTTCTCAAAGGGATAATTATGCGCCGTTTCCCGGCCTATGATCACATAAGTCCAACCCATGGGGGCGTCACTTGAGATAACCGAGCGGGCAATTTCGCGCAGGCGGCGCTTTACCCGGTTGCGAACAACCGCATTACCAACCTTTTTTGATGCTGTATACCCAACCCGCGATGGTGCGGTATTCTTCTGATTGTCTGGCATGGCTTGCAAAATAAAAGCTGGCGTTACCCACCGCCTTCCCCCACGAGAAAGCCTGAGGAAATCACGACGTTTTTTAAGCGTTACCAATGTGTTAGTGCCAGTTTCAGTCATATTACCAATGGTTCTTCACTACACAGAAAGAAAGCCGACCGAGGGTATTCGGCCGGCTATTCAAAATGCTATTTTGTCGCCGCACTTATGGGTGCAGCAGCGGCCTTAAGCCGACAAATTTTTCCGGCCCCGGGCACGGCGAGCATTAATGATCTTACGACCCGCTGCTGTTGCCATGCGGCTGCGGAAACCATGACGGCGCTTGCGCACTATTACACTTGGTTGAAAAGTCCGTTTCACGGGCCATACTCCACTCTTCTCAGCCACTATGGCCAAGGTTTAAATTGCGAAGGCGGTATATAACGAGGCACGTGGGCCAAGTCAACAGCTGCATTCATATCACAAAGCATAATTATTGTTTGCCAAAATAAAACACTGGTAAGCATGATATGAACCAGTACATTATAAGGTGAATAGGCAAGTAAAGTACTACTTGCTTTGATATAAGGGTTAATAATGCCAGATCGCTACCGATCCATCAGCGTCAGTCTTCGCAGCCGTTTGCTATTGCTCACGATGCTATATGTATTGATGGTCGCCTCAATGATCTATATTCCCTCTCTGGCTAATTTCCGCCAAGGCTTTTTAGAGGAACGCTTATCTGCGGCACAAATTGCGGCGCTTGCACTGGAAGAAGCCCCCAATAATATTATCTCGTCTGAGCTTGAGGCTAACCTGCTGGAAGCGGCAGGGGTCATGACCATTATCATGCGACGGCAAGACAAAAGCCTTTTACTTGGTTTCGATAATCTTACGGAAAAAGTTGATGCTGACTATGACCTGCGTAGTCCACTTTTGAAAGATCTGATAGCAGATGCTTTTTCTGTCTTAGATAGTGAAGGATTTCGAATAATCAGAGTGGTGGGGAAACCCATAGATGCAAACACGCGCTATGTGGAAATTTCTCTAAGTGAAAAAATATTATTCACCGAAATGCAAGCCTACTCCAACAATATGATGCTGCTCGCCATCACAATATCCATTTTTTCTGGTGTGCTGGTCTATATGACCCTTCATTGGTTCTTGGTGCGGCCCATGCGTCGAATTAAGAATAGTATAACAGCATTTCGCCAGCGCCCTGAAGACCCGGGTCGCGCTATTAAACCCAGCAGACGCCGAGATGAAATTGGCGTGGTCGAACGTGAGCTTGGTCGCATGCAGGAAGAATTACGCCATGCACTAAATCACCGGAACCGTTTAGCCCAGTTAGGTGAGGCCGTATCCAAAATTAATCATGATTTGCGTAATATCTTAGCGACCGCTCAATTATCATCTGATGTCCTATCGCGGATAAAAGACCCTCGCGTTGCCAAAACATCAACGCGTTTAATGTCAGCAATTGACCGGGCAATCTCACTTTGTGAGCGTACGCTCAAGCATGGCCGCTGTGATGAACCCGACCCCATCAAGGCAGAACAACCTATATTCACCCTTGTTGATGATGTGATGGTTTCTCTGGGGTTAGAACACGGGTCGATCACTTTCCATAATGAAGTACCGCAAAATTTAACGGCCTTTGCCGACAGTGACCAACTATTCCGCGTTATCTTAAACTTGGCCCGCAATGCCCAGCTAGCCCAGCCAGATGGTGGCTCAATAACTGTTCATGCAGAAGCTGAGCCTGACGGCGGCCCTGTTCATATATGCTTGAAAGACACAGGCCCCGGCTTGCCAGAGGAAGCGCGCGAAAATCTGTTCAAACCCTTCGTGAGCGCCGCCAGCCCTGGCGGCTCCGGGCTTGGCCTAGCCATTGCCCGAGAAATATGCGAGGCCCACGGCGGGCGCTTAGAACTGGAATATACTAGCGCTAAGGGCACCAGCTTTATTATCTGTCTACCAAGCCAATAGAAGCGGCTCAGTCAACGGCCACCACGCCTTCGCGCCTTGGGTCCGCGCCACCTGTGATCCAGAGCTCTGAACCATCTCGGTGAATAATTAAGCCGTGAATACCACTGTTCAACGTTTTAATTCGGACCTGCGTGTGACCTAGTCGGCCTAAAGCTGCTTGCAGCGCCTCAAGCCCATGGCCACTTTCAAGCTCCATTACACCGGCTTTATTAACCATATTAGGTAAGTTGATCGCGGCTTGAATGTCCAAATCCCAATCGACCACTCCAATAATAGCCTTGGCAACATAGCTAATGATGCGGCTACCCCCCGGGCTGCCAATGGCCATTTTTAAATTGCCTTGGCCGTCAAGCACCAAAAAGGGTGACATGCTAGATCGTGGGCGTTTGCCACCTTCCACCCGGTTGGCAATCGCTTTACCGTCGCGCTCCGCCATGAAGGAGAAATCCGTCAGCTCATTATTAAGCAAGAACCCACCGGACATTAAAAAGCTGCCAAAAGCCGCTTGAACTGTCGCCGTAAAGCTAACCGCATTGCCCCACTGGTCCCGAATGACCATATGACTAGTGCTGGGATAGTCATAGCCCATATTGGCTGCAAGTTTATCATTAGCTTTAGGCGGTGACCCTGCCGCCACGTTAAGCGCGGCTTGGCTCGGGTCAATAAGGCTTGCGCGGTTTTTAAGGTACGCCGGGTCGATCAAACCCTCAGTGGGTACATCCACAAAGTCTGGATCAGCCAAATATAGCTCCCGATCAGCGTAAGCGAGCTTGCTGGCTTCGGCGAACAGATGCACTGAATTTGCGCTTTGAACGCCTGTCGCTTTCAAATCGAAGCCTTCCAATGTGCCCAGAATGGCTAAAACCGTTGTGGCACCCGATGATGGTGGCCCCATACTGCAAAGGTTGAGAGTGCGGTATTTACCACATACGGGCGCGCGGCTAATCATGCGGTAGTCGCTCAGGTCTTTCAGGGTCATGGTGCTTGGGCTTAGTGCCGCGTGGGTTACCACTTTGATAATATTATCGGCGATAGGCCCTCTATAAAAAGCATCAGCCCCCTCAGCGGCAAGAACTTTAAGGGTCGCAGCATAGTCAGAGTTTTTCAGCAGGTGTCCAACAGGCCAAGCAGCACCAACGGCGTCGAAGAAATAATGGCGCGACGCACCCAAGTCATCTAATTTGACCCCAGCTCGCACAATGCCTTTGCTATATAAATCCAATAAATAATGCAGCCGAGGTGACACTTTAAACCCATCACTGGCAAGGCGAATTGCGGGTTCAAATAATGTCCCCCATGGTAACTTGCCATGTTTTTTGTGGGTTTCTTCAAACAAGCGCATCATGCCCGGCACCCCAACAGGGCGGCCACCAAAAGCCGCTTCCGCGAAGCCCATTGATTTGCCATCAGCCCTAATGAAAGCATCACTTTTCATCGCGCTTGGCGCAGTTTCGCGGCCATCATAAGCATTAACAATTTTCGATGCTCCGTCGAAATGCATCAAGAAACCCCCGCCGCCAATGCCCGATGATTGTGGCTCCACGAGGGAAAGCACAAGCTCAGCTGCAATGGCCGCATCCACCGCACTGCCACCCTTGCGTAACATTTCTATCCCCGCTGCTGTGGCATGGGGGTTGGCGGTTGCCACCAATTGCTTTTCACCGCGAACAGCATCAGCGGCAGACCCACTTATAGGAGCCAACAACAATAGAACAATTAAACTTAAAACTTGGCGCAACGACATGGAGTGCATCTCCTTAATTTATGAACCCGGATCGGGATTTGTTTGGGGCATTGTAACCATCGCACGGTAAAATAAAAGCCCCGTTGACCGTCTCGCTTGATAGCACTAGATTTGTCACCTAGTATGATTAAGGAGCAATGAGTTGAAAATAAGGGCAAAAGCTGGACCGAACAATAGCTTGTGTGATGTAAGCGGCCTTAAAGTTGGCCATGCAAGGGATACAGCCGTGCGCACAGGGGTTACGGTTATAATACCAGATGCCCCGGTGATAATGGCGGTGGATGTTCGCGGTGGTGGCCCTGGTACCCGCGATACCGATGCCTGTTCGCCGGAAAATTTTGTCACAGATTTTCACGGGCTTGTTCTATCCGGCGGTTCCGTTTTTGGTCTTGGCGCTGCGGACAGGATCGCTTTAATGTTAAGCGAAGCGGGTATAGGGATACAGCTTAAACCCCGCGCGGTGCCGGTGGTGCCTTCCGCCATTCTGTATGACCTTGCCAATGGCGGCGATAAAAACTGGGGAGAAAGCCCGCCTTACGGCGACCTAGCCCGTGAAGCGATGACAAACTTATGTATAGACCCCGCGCGTGGATCTGTCGGTGCTGGCACTGGCGCAACGGCAGGTGACCGACCGGGCGGTGTTGGCATGGCGAGCCTATGCCTTGACGATGGCTTGATGGTCGCAGCCCTTATTATTGTTAATAGCTTTGGCCTGCCCCGCGCTGAAGCTGGGGGACCGGACCTAGCGCCCGGAGAAATTGATCTGCCTAAGCTCGGCCTCGTCGGTACCAACACCACCATCGGCTTGATCGCCACCAATTTGACCCTTGATAAAGCGCAGGCCAAGCGCCTTGCCATGATGGCACAGGATGGCCTCGCCCAGACCCTGCGGCCCATCCACACGCCTTTCGACGGGGATACAATCTTTGCCATGGCTTTAAGGCAAATGCCTATGGCTGAACCGGCGGCCTCCACCATGGCGGTAGCGGGTACCCTTGCGGCGGACTGTGTGGCGATGGCGGTGAAGGATGCCCTGGCGAGCGCTGTCAAGTAACGCTACTCAGGGCTTAACAGCGTCCAAATCGGCTTGTTCTGCTCTTAAAGTCGCCAAAATTTCACTATCTAAGCGAATGGCCGCTGCATTGCCCGCATAAACCAGAGAGTTTAATTGGTCTGTAATATTAGAAATGCGGGTCAGGGCTATCTGCGCCGCGTTCCAGCGATGTTTTTTATTATCGCGGCTGGCCTTGGTAATAGTTTGAAAAACCTCATGATATTCTGCCAAAAGCTGGGCGAAGCTTTCCCGTGTTTCTTCAATGACCCTAATATCATCAGCACTGCTTGGACTTATACTGGCATTGGTCGTACCTTGTGCAACTTCCCCTTCTGGTGCTTGGGCAGGTTGGGCAACCGGGTCCGTAAGCTTAGGCCAGTCCCCAGCTGGCGTGCAGGCACCAAAGGCCACAATGACCAACCCTAAGACAGCATATTTAACATATTGAATTTTCATCAGATTTATCGCCATATTCTTACCAAACCAGCTGGCAGGCTACAGGGGAAAAAATATTAGCTCAAGAAAAAGCGATTTGGGGCTTGCAAAAATATTCTAATCTGACTAGTTTCCGCCCGCACACCAAATCGTGCAGCACAATATGGTACGCGCCCGTAGCTCAGCTGGATAGAGCACCAGACTACGAATCTGGGGGTCAGGAGTTCGAATCTTCTCGGGCGCGCCACTTTCCCTCCTCACATCACCATACTCAGCCCAGAGTCATGCTTAGCCGCGCATTGGCGTTCACTGCGGTAATTCGCAGCGTTTCTCGCGGCCATTTGAGCATGTGATGATGATGGCATCGCCTTGCAGGGAGCGTCCCTCGCTATCCGATGAAATCCCCGCGATTATCAGTTATGAGCAAGAGGGGAGTGGCATACTCGCGTGAGTTTAGAATTTATCTTTAATGATGGAAATCGTTGGCATACAATAAAAATGCCTTTTACTGGAACGAAAGACAGTCTTGAGTTTAGTAATATGCTCATCAAAACATCACACTCTACGATGTTTAGTTTAAGCAAACATTTGGATGATTGATAAATCCCGTAATTCTTAATGCCCGCTTTTGGCCTTTTAAATATAAGAGGTAGTGACCACCAAAGATGAATGTTTACAAATACAGAGGTAGCTCTTCGGAAACTTTGACACGCGATTTTGATAGTGTTGTGCGCAATTGCTTTTGGGCACCTAGAGCGGACCAGCTTAACGATCCATCGGAAGCCTATATAGATGACCGGGAATTTGCAAAACGTTTAAAAGCCTTGGGGGCCAAAGATGTTGAAGCATCCTATGATAACCTTCTGAAAATGAGGCATACTGTAGGAGTGTATTCATTAAGTAAAACCCCGCTTGATGAACTGATGTGGGCTTATTATGCAGGCGGTCATTCAGGTTTTTGCATAGAATATGACCTTGATCGACTGACGTTAGAAGCACGAGCGGCATGGAATGTAATTGACGTTTCCTATCATCCTAAACCTCAAACTATTATTTTCGAAGATGTGTTCCAAGCTAAAGACGAAGCTTCAATCATCGGTAAAATGATAGGCACAAAATCCAGACGATGGGCTCATGAAGAAGAAATTCGTATCATTGCTGCAATGTCGGGACAAAATAATTATGCTGCCTCAGCACTTACAGGAATATATTTTGGCTGTCGATGCGACCCTAAGTTTATTCGGAAATTCCGACAGAAATTAAATGGTCGCAAAATCAAATATTATAAAATGGAATTTGAAGTTGATACTTACCAAATGACGCCCCGAGAACTGCAATATGACGTTGAAGTGGATGGGGCGCGGATAGAACATCTTGCGGAAATAGAGGACGGAGCCATCTCAGATCTAAAATATATTAATGACCAAAATAGGCCATATTACGATTGCCTTAAAAAAGCAGCAGAGATAGTGAGACGGGATACATCATGCGAAAAAATTACATATGTTGATTTCAGCACAAGCAAAACACAAGGTGGAAAGCCAGTTGTTTATGTGGAATATGAAACTAATGTGACTACTGAGTTTTGCAACATTTTAAATCAGTATTTTCCCGTAGAGGAATTGGAAATTTGTAATACCGCAAAAAACATCTGAGTAATTTTGGACCAAGCAAAAAACGTATTATGTTATAATAGGTAGCATGTGCTTTTGGCCGGTAACTGACTGTCGTTTTTTCCAAGCGTTTTATACAATTTAAGCCAAGCGTTTTATACAATTTATCTTAAGCGTTTTATACAGTTTATTATTAATATTATAAAAATACTGTATTATATCAGTAACTTACCGGCAACTCATACGGTTTCTCTTTACCTGTAAACACTGTGACGGTGATGGCATCACCTTCTTCACGGAAGGCGCCTTCATTGTTACCGGTGTGGCGAAAGTCAACCCATCGTTAATTGACCATATGGCCTGTGGCGCCATCAGTGGCGGCATCGCCCTCTTTTGGCCATAGTTGGAGCTCTTAGCGTAGGAAAACGTCCTAGATAAGCCATAATTAACCTCCAAGAATGTTGGCTTGACACAAATGAATTCGGACTGAGTTCTCTCATAAAGGCCCAAGTGATGAAGAAAATTTCCACTGTTGCCATTGCCGCGCTTCTCGCTGCCACACCCTTGAGCGCATCTGAGCTTTCCTATGAGGCCGAGGCGGAAGCCGGCTTGACCAAACTGATCGAGAAAATCAGGGGTGAGCGGGTTAACAGCCGGCCCTGCAGCGCACCGCCGCGCTCCCCCACTGCACTCACAGGCCGGGCGAGCAAGAAATTTTACAAATCCGTGGAAAAATGGGATCGCTGCCAACGGGACCATATTGTAAGGTTAGAGGACCGCGTGGCTGATTATCAGTACCAGTTAGACAATTGGTTGCCGGACCTGCCTTACGGCGCCCCAACGGTGAAGTTAGCCCTGCGCACCATCGATATTTACAACAGCCGCGTTGGCCGCGCGCGGGAGCGGTCTGATAAAGATTATAAGTTTCTCAAAACCACCGAGAGCGATTATCAGGACCGTATCGACACCGCCATTCGCCAAGAACGCTGGGCGCAGATCGAGCTAGACCGGAAGATATCCGACCATTGCATGTTTAAAACCACGGCGGTTTATGGCTATTTCACCGAGACATTATACCAGTGTATTCAACGGGTTAAATATGAACGCCAGCTCGTCGCCGCTGGCTATAACCCCTATACGCCCTATTATAACAGCTACAACAATTACAATAATTACGACCGGGCAAATATCTCGGTCAAGGTCAAGGTGAATGTCGATACCGGCGGGCATAGCTCATCAAGCCATTCCGGCCATAACTAGGCATATTAGGCCCCTGCCCTACGGCGTTGCGGGCCTAGCCAATAAATTATAAAGACGGTCAAAATGCTGGCGCTGAAAGACCATAAATGGATCGCATGGTGGCAAGAGCTAAAGACGGGCTACAATTATTTTGAGACCAATCATAAGCCACCGAATGTGAATGATAGGCGTGGGCAGATAGAACTGCATATTCCCAATTCTGTGGCATAACTTAATCCTTTTCTGTTTGTGACTTGCTCGGGGCGTCAAAAGGCGCTCTATAAAATGCAGTATTAACTATTTTGATTATTTTTTTTTCTTTTGGAGACACAAGCACATGCGGCTCGCGCAACAAGCTCTTCTTTTGATATGTAAATTCCCCGTAAACTCTATATTCATGCCTATTCAAATCAAGCCCCGGATAAATTCGTAATCCTGGCCCGGCATTTCTGCTTATCACAAATTGACCATCCTTGATTACGACAGGGTACGGCACTAATTCTTGCCCGCGGCACTTAGTAAACATATGGGTGCTCATATATTTTCGGCTTTTCTTGAAATCTGGGCAAACAGCCTTAAACCAGTCATCATTCATATTAGAAAACTTTGAGAAGGCCGTTAGAGGGATGTCTTCTCCTGCTTCTTTCAGCAAACGGATGCCATCCTCATATGCCTCCTCGGGAAAAACATAATAACCCAAAGCCGAGTCGGCTTCCTCCGGAATATGTTTCAGTGCGGGCACATAATCACGGCGCAGTGACATAAACCAGGCGCGGGGGTCGTCGCCGTCGGCTGGGGTGTCATCGGGCACATCACGGATAGTATAGCGCAGATCCCGCACGCGGCTGTCAGGGTGGCTGAGGATCAACGGATGATCAAAGACCAGCAGTTCATCCCGGCTATCATATGTTTCCGCCAGAAACACCGGTAGCCCAATACCCGTGATGCCTTCGGTCGTGATTTTACGGTTTCTCCGCTTCATCTTTTCTCTACAGGCAAAAGGCAGCTTCATCATTACATGAACACCGCTCTCCAACGTGTGAGAGACCCGGCGAACATCGGCGTAAAAGCCTTTTTGATCTTTCATGCCGCGAATGATTGCAGTTAAATCGCGGGGCCAGGGAAAAGCATAAGGGATACATTTTGTAATTTTTTTTATCTCAATCGGCACGCCGTCAACCACTAAGCTGATCGTCACTTCGCGCTTGAAACCGCCACTGTGGTAGTAAATATAGTCTGACACCCAGATGCCCAAACGCGCCACCAAAAGTATAGCCAAAACCCCTAGGGCGAACTTTTTAAAAGGAGAGCGTGGCTTCTTCCCGCCATCCGCTTTCGGAATATCTTTTCCATCAGACATAAAATAACCTCCACCCTTTTATAAAGCATAACAAGAAATTGATCTCAATAGTTAACTTAATACTATTATTTGATGTGTTTACTGTGATTAGATAAAATGTCATTCCATCACGGCAAGATGGAATTAGTCACATTGGGGATTTATTACCATGCACAACTTCATCAAGTTTACGCTCATATCTATTTTATACGCCGCAACATTCAGCCAAACCGCCCAAGCCCAGAAAATATCTAATATTAACGATTTCACATCGCGTGAAATGGCTGCGACATTCGATTATACCAGCCTAACCAAAGCACAGGTTGAAAGCTTGAGCGCGTCGACACGAGAGCGCCTCTTTGGATTGGTCAGTGAAATTTATCCCGGTCGATTGGTAGACAAAGAAGCGGCCTTAGATAGTAGCTATTGGTGTCACGGTGATCCAATCCTGACCGAAGTCTTGGTCTCTCTTTCCCTGATGAAGAAATTTACCGATGCAACCTCGCTGAAAGAGGCACGGCAGCATGTGGCTGATTATTCTGCGTCAATAGTGATAAGATCGCCAAAGCTGATGGATTATGGCCAAAGTATCGAAGCGAAAGAACTGCCTTCTCTTGTCAAAAAAATGCGTACAAGGGACCAATTTTTCATCAGCTTTGTTGGAAGGGAATTCAAAAACCTGATGAAAGAATTGAATGGCGATCAGGCGAAAATACCTGCATGGCAACACTATTTTTATGCTGAAACATGCAATGCTACTGATAAGCTAGGTTTACTTGCAGTTCAGATTTTAGACCAATATGGTTGGCCGGATATTCACACATTTAGCCCGCTGGTGTCTCATGGATTATGGCTCGTCATTCAACACCAAGATGCACATTCTGACCGCCAACGAAGGGCACTATCGCTGATGAAGCCTTTGCTGGAAACGGGCGGTGTGAACGCTGCAAATTATGCCTTTTTATATGACCGCGTGGCGATCAATAGTGGGCGTCCCCAGCAATATGGAACCCAATTTAACAACTGCGTTCTGAGGCCAGTGGTAGACATGGAAAACCTGAATGATATCCGCGCTGAAGTGGGGTTGGGACCTTATGAGGACTATATACCCTGTTTCACTGAGGAGGATTTGCTGAAGGATTGACGGCTGGTGAATTGTGCTGGTCTCGGTGCGGCACCAATTGCATCAAAAAGATTGCCCCAATTTAATTCCCGGTATGTAAAGCCGAATATGGATCCGGGTGACACGCCCATTTTCTTAAGGGCTGCACGATCAAGAAAAAGCTCATTGGCATCAATTTTACTTGCCCCGGCTACAACCTCTAAAGACCCAGTCGGCGAGGCCCCGAGCACGGAAGCCTCCATGCCCTCCTGAAAACCATCTGAGAAGGGCATGAAGAAACGCTTATGAACTAGGCATTATGCCTGTAGGCTACGGTATAACTCCACGCCCTCTTTCGCAAATGTGTTTGCGCTTGATATTGCCCCAGAAATAGATTCGAGATTGCTATTAATTTCTTCAACAGCTGTGCTCGCAGTTTGCATATTGGATGAAATTTCTTGGGTTGCTGCGGCCTGCTCTTCAACGGCACTGGCAACTGTTGTCACACCTGTTTCAACCTTTTCTACCGCCCCCCTAATTGTGTCTAGCCGCGCCACAACATCACTGGATATTGACTGCATATTATTAATTTCTGAATCAATCTGTGATGTGGCATCAGCAACCTGCGTTGCGAGCGCCTTAACCTCAGACGCGACAACAGCAAAGCCTCTTCCGGCATCACCGGCCCGGGCGGCTTCAATTGTCGCATTTAGGGCTAAAAGGTTAATCTGGCTGGCAATTTCCTGAATGACCACTACAATTTTATTCATTTCCAACGCTGCAGAAGATAATGCCTTTGTTGAACTATCAGCATTCACCGTTTCGTCCATTGCCCGCAATACTTCCTGGCGAGAGCTGTCCATACTTTTAGCAATTTCTGACGATGTGATTTGGAACTCTTCGGTTGCCGTTGCTACGGCCTGAACCGTGGCTGATGTCTGACTTGAAGCAGCAGATGCAGTAGTTGATTGTTCATTGGCAGTGAGTACAGTTTCTAGAATTTTACCAAGATTTTCATCTACTATTTTTCCCACCCTTTCAGCTTCATGCCGTGCGACAACCTGTGCCGTAATGTCTGTGGCATATTTTACAACCTTAAATGCCTTACCACTTGGGTCCATTATCGGATTATAGGATGCTTGTATCCAAATTTCTTTGCCGCCCTTGCCAATACGTTTATATTCTGCGGCCTGATACTCTCCTCGGTTCAATGCCTGCCAGAATTTTTTATATTCGTCCGACTTACTATAACTTTCTTCCACAAACATGCGGTGATGTTTGCCTTTTATCTCATTTAGGCCGTAACCCATAGCATTCAGAAAATTGTCATTCGCCTCAACGATGGTTCCATCAAGGTTGAAAGAAATCACGGCTTGAGATTCATTAAGGGCCTCTATGATCGACTGCATTTCTTGAGTTTGTCCATTTTGGGCACCAAAGACTTTATTTATAAAATTAGGTTTTTTCGACACTTCTTATCCTTTATTACCAACAGTTCGCCCCTCAATATTTATGCACTATTTCTTTACCTTCATACATTTTAACAACTAATGCATTAATAATCATTATTATTATAACTATACAGCTGATTTAACATTAATACTCAACAATCACTTGCACAATTCTAACATTTAAAAAACCAGATAAAGCTTGTATAATGACGAGAGCTTAAAATGCGCGATGACTATTTTATGATAGGACTAAATTAAAAGGCTTACCGCTATTGTAAGGAGCTGCCTATATTAGGACACCGTTAGGCGGGATATAGCGGGACTATCCGGGATATAACGGGATAAGAATTGGCTAACCCTATGGCTTTCAGCTCCAAGATTCAAAATATTATGTCTAAATGTATCACACGCTTGATTTAGGACACAATGAACAATTCTTGCTCATTTTGCGTTTAATTTAGGACAAAGCATTGCCTTTATGTTGGTGCCGCAATCACTTTTAAAGAGGTCTTTAAATGCACTTTAAGGCCTCTTTAATGCACATTTAAGGGGTTGTTCAAGTTTTGGAGCAATCCGTGACCAC
>JAJFIS010000044.1 GCA_021774735.1 Alphaproteobacteria bacterium
CCCGCTTCGACGCGAAAACCCTGATCCTCACCTTCCAGTCGCCCCTAACGGGGCTCCTTCCAGGTGAGGATCAGGGCAAATAACAGAAGCGGACAATTGATATGGTACATAAACCGGTCAATTCAGAATGTTATCGACAGGTTAAGTCTTTCTGTCGCTTAGCTTTTTTAGTCAACTCAGCTTAAAACTGTGCGTATTTTACCATGAAAAAGGCCCCGCTCTACATCAATCAGCAGAACGAGGCCTTAATTTTTTAGCCGAAGCCCAAGCCTTAAAGAAGGTTATCTAGGCTTCAAGACGGTAAGCTTTACTTGTCTTTAGCTTTTTCAAAAGCTGCACCCAAGATATCACCAAGGCTGGCACCACTGTCAGATGAGCCATACTGTTCAACAGCGGCTTTTTCTTCAGCAACTTCCAGCGCTTTAATCGACAGGTTCACCTTGCGGCTACTGCGGTCAACACCGGTTACCATTGCGTCAACTTTATCACCTACAGCAAAGCGCTCAGGGCGTTGGTCAGCGCGGTCACGGGCCAGATCACCACGACGAACGAAGGATTTGGCACCACCTTCACCCAGCGTAACTTCAAGGCCATTTTCGGTAACAGCGGTAACAACACAGGTTACGGTCTCGCCGCGACGCTTGCTGGATGCATCGGCAAATGGATCACCACCAAGTTGCTTGATACCAAGACTGATGCGTTCTTTGTCGATATCCACGTCCAGCACCACAGCTTTAACCGTGTCGCCTTTTTTAAACTCAGCAAGCGCTTCTTCACCGTTCTTATCCCATGTCAGGTCAGAAAGGTGCACCATGCCGTCCACATCGCCGTCGAGACCAATGAACAGACCAAATTCGGTGATGTTCTTGATATCGCCTTCAACTTGGGTGTCTTTAGGGAACTTGTCCTCAAACGCTGTCCATGGATTTTCACCACATTGCTTTAGACCAAGGCTGATGCGACGCTTATTCTGATCAACTTCCAGAACCATAACGTCAACTTCTTGGGAGGTAGAAACGATCTTACCAGGATGAACATTTTTCTTCACCCAACTCATTTCACTAACGTGAACCAAACCTTCAACGCCGTTCTCCAGCTCAACAAAGGCACCATAATCGGTAATGTTGGTAACTTTACCGGTATATTTAGCGCCAATTGGGTATTTAGCTTCAATCGCTGACCATGGATCATCTTCAAGCTGCTTCATGCCCAAGCTAATACGCTGGGTATCTGGGTTGATGCGAACAATCTGAACTTTTAAGGTCTGACCAATGGTCAAAACTTCACTTGGATTGTTGATGCGGCGCCAGCTGATGTCGGTAACGTGCAATAGGCCGTCGATACCACCAAGGTCCACAAAGGCACCATAGTCAGTGATATTTTTAACAACACCTTCAGCAACATCGCCTTCTTTCAGCTTGCCAAGAAGTTCACTACGCTGTTCGGCGCGGTCTTCTTCCATCACAGCACGACGAGAAACAACGATGTTACCCCGGCGGCGGTCCATTTTCAGGATTTGGAAAGGCTGAGAAATATTCATCAGTGGTGTAACATCACGGATGGGACGGATGTCTACTTGGCTGCCGGGCAAGAAGGCCACAGCGCCGTTAAGGTCAACCGTAAAGCCGCCTTTAACCCGGCCAAAGATAACACCGTCGCAACGTGATTCGGCTTCGAACGCTTTTTCAAGCTGCTCCCAGCTTTCTTCGCGGCGAGCTTTATCACGGCTCAAGATGGCTTCACCCATGGCATTTTCAATGCGGTCAACAAAGACCTCAACATTGTCACCAACTGCAAGTTCAGCAGTTTGGCCAGGGTTTGCAAATTCTTTCAGGGGGACCCGGCCTTCAGCCTTAAGGCCAATATCAACAATCGCTAGGTCATTTTCGATCGCAACAATCGTCCCGGTTACTACGCGACCTTCAAAACGGTCATGGGAGCCGAGAGATTCGTTCAACAGCGCCTCAAAGTCATCACGTGACGGCGCTACAGCTACTTCAGTCATTCTATTAAATTCCTTATGGTGCCAACTGGTTGGTCCCAGTGGCTACTTTCCAGCGCTTATGGCAAGGGACCATTCCCATACCTTCTTAACCAGAAAGCCAAATCAGCTTTTAAGCGTCATTGGAGTTTTCTAAGTGCTGATCTGCAATGATTGCCAACACCCTAGAAAACACGGCGTCTATATCTAATTCAGACGTATCTAGCAAGTGCGCATCTTCAGCGGGCTTCAAAGGCGCGTCGATCCGGCCCATATCGCGGGCATCGCGGGCCTCAACATCAGCCAGAACATCTGCATATTCAGCGCTGTCACCACGGGCGATAATCTCATCGTAGCGCCGCCGTGCCCGCACCGCTGCACTGGCGGTAACATAAAGCTTCACAGAGGCATCCGGACAGACCACAGTTCCAATATCTCGGCCATCAAGCACAGCACCCGCTTTACTTTCCGGTGGCTTACCCGCAAAATTACGCTGAAAATTCAGTAAGTTAACACGAACACTCGCTATTGAAGCAACCTGAGACGCTGCACTGGCGGTGGTCTCCAAACGCAAATCTGGGTCGGTGAATAAACTGCTATCCAGCTCGCTTGATATGGCTTCGGCGGCCAAGGCATCGCTAGGGTCTAAGCCCGCCCGCAGCATCTGCAATCCCACTGCCCTATAGAGAGAACCCGTGTCCAAATAGGCAAAATTTAATTTTACCGCTAATCGTTTGGCAAGGGTGCCTTTTCCTGCCGCTGCCGGGCCGTCAATAGCTATGATCACCGCGAATCACCTCGATAAAAAATCAGAAACCCTTCATAAACTAGGCGAAGTCACTTGCACAGAAAGATTTTTTTGTTGACCTTGGGGATAAGAATAAGCATATATAATCGCGAACATAAAAGGAACAAAATGCGCAATATATTTACACTATTCTTCATGCTGCTTTTATCTTCTACCACCTTACCAGCAGTTGATGACACCATGGTCACATCAACTACCACTATCTTGCCAGTTGAGGCCATTGAGCCGAGCGCCAAATTTTTCGAGAAGATTGGGTTTAAACGCGAATCCGCTGTAAAAGACGACAGTGAAGCACTGGTTTTCATCATTATGAACAATGGCAAAGCCCAAGTGATGCTGCAGTCGAAAGCCGGACTGGTGAAAGATTCTGACGCCTTCAAGGCCGCAGCCCAAACCACGCCCGTGTTGCTTTACATGGTGGTGGCTGATGTTGAGGCGGTCGCCAAGGCGCTATCCGGGCATCAGGTTACAATGGAAATGCGCGAAACATTTTATGGCTCCATCGAAATCGCTTTCACGGAACCCGGCGGGCATCTTATTACTTTCGCTGAATTCAAGAGCGAATGAAGACTAGATAAGGCTATTGCTTAGCAAAGTAATTTTATTGAGCTGCTTTGGTGCCTTGATGAAAGATGATTTGCCACTTCGCGCCTCTTAATTGCCAGAGGGAAGACCGCCACACAGCATCAGAAAAATCTTCGCTCCGACCGGTTTGATATTGCAGCAATATCAATTTTTCAGCGAGTTCTTTGGCCTTAAAGTCACGGCTAAAGATCACATCCACGTCTTCATTAACCAGCATTTCCATTATATCATCAAAGCTATAACGCTTGCCACTGGCACCAATTTCATAAAAATCAGGCGCAATCAGTTCTAATAATTTTGCTTTCTGCCCTCGAACAGCAGGAAGTAATAGCTGTTTTTCAAGTTCTATCACTTGAGCAAAATTTTCACTCACATCAAAGCCCCGCCGATGCTATTCATCAGCTCTACATAACCCGGGAAGCTGGTACCTATTGGGCTACCATCGTCGATGATGACCGGCGTTTCTGTCACCATGCCCAAAACCGTGCTTGCCATAGCGATACGGTGATCAAGCTGGGCTGCAACCCTGCCGCCACCGGGCAAATGCTTGCCGCCACTACCCGTTATTTCCATACCGTCATCAAGCTCATGAAGCTCTACACCGTTCGCGCTTAGCGCTGCGGCCATGGCGCTTAGGCGATCACTTTCTTTCACGCGCAATTCGCGAAGCCCGGTAAAGCGACTGGTGCCGGTGGCCATTGCCGCCGCGACAAATAAAACCGGGAATTCATCGATCATAGTGGATGGGTCAGTGCCGATATCGCTTACTGCCTTCAATCTTGCGGCCTTCACCCGCAGGTCAGCCGCAGGCTCGCCGCCAACATCGCGTTTATTCAGCACGGTAATGTCTGCGCCCATGCACTTAAGCGCTGAAATGATACCAATGCGCAGGGGGTTCATCCCCACGCCGGTGATGGTTATATCAGAGCCGGGGATAATTGTGGCGGCGACGAGCAAAAAGGCAGCGGACGATATATCGCCCGGCACATCCATATCGATAGGTTTCAGAGCCGGTTCGCCGCGCAGTTTGATGATGCGGCCACCATCACCATCTTCAATGGTCTCGACATCAGCACCCATGGCCATGAGCATGCGTTCACTGTGATCCCGTGTCGCAACTGATTCGCGCACTATAGTGTTCCCCGGAGTATTGAGCCCGGCGAGCAATATCGCCGATTTCACCTGCGCACTGGCAACTGGCGGCGTATAATCAATCGGCATCGGCATATCTGAGCCTTTTATCGTCAGTGGTAAAAACCTATCATCCCGTGCTTTAATCCGAGCCCCAACTACGCTAAGCGGCTCTATAACCCGCCCCATTGGTCGCTTGGAAAGGGATGCATCCCCGTTGAGATCAACGCTTATTGGATGAGAGGCAATAAGCCCCGTCAAAAGCCGCGTTGTGGTGCCGCTATTGCCCATATCAAGCGGTCTGTCTGGTTGGCGCAAGCCGCCCACACCAACACCGTCGATGGTCCAGCTGCCGCCTGTAGACCGCTCAACATGAGCCCCCATTGCCCGCATGGCGGCGGCGGTTGCCATTACGTCTTCCCCCTCAAGCAACCCACGCACAAAGCTGCGACCAATGGCGAGAGCCGAGAGCATTAAGGCCCGGTGCGAAATGGACTTGTCCCCCGGCACCTGCACCTTGCCGGTCAAACCCTTTGCCATGCTGCTGATAAGTTGAGACACAAATTTACCCTTGTTACAGTTATTCCCGAAATTTAGTCCACAAATAGACCTATTTGCCTGTCGCTGTACAGAAACCTTTGACAGACGAAGCCTATCATGGCAAGGGAAGCGCCAAGCGAATATATTTTGACCCTCAGACAGCAGGGAGACCACTGTGGCAAAAGAAGAATGGGGCACTAAACAAACCTGCCCGAAATGCAGCGTTCGTTTTTACGACCTGCGAAAAAGTAAACCTGTGACCTGCATTGAATGTGGTCATAGCTGGATACCCGAGCCTGTTTTGAAAACCAAACAGCCCATCCTTATCGATGACGACGAAGACGATGAGAATGAAGATGAGAAATCTGACACATCAAAAGACGGTGACGATAAAGCCGCTGAAGCTACTGGTGCTAAGAAGTCAGAAGGTGACAGCGACGGGGACCAAATGATTGCCGACGTCAGCCTTGATGATGCTGATGACGAAGAAGTTTCCAGCATGGTTGATACAAAGCTGGAAAGTGGCGGCGAATAAAATTTACCTAGGGTCAATAAGCTTGATCCTTCGGTGTTAATAGACCTAGCGCAGACCGGGGTAATTCCCCTATTAGTCCGCGCGGTTTGAACAACAGAAGCGGCGTTAAAAAACCTGCTTTCATATGTTCATGTGGGGCCGTAGCTCAGCTGGGAGAGCGCTACACTGGCAGTGTAGAGGTCGACGGTTCGATCCCGTTCGGCTCCACCACTAAATTCAAAGACTTAGCTAGAAATAGCTAGGTCTTTTTTGTATAGTGGCCAATTAACGAGCAAATATAATTA
The DNA here is from genome assembly GCA_021774735.1 of Alphaproteobacteria bacterium. GTDB lineage: Bacteria > Pseudomonadota > Alphaproteobacteria > Sphingomonadales > Kordiimonadaceae > JAJFIS01. Next base: position 5,865 of record JAJFIS010000044.1, read on the forward strand.
TTGATGTGTGGAAAATAATAACTGTATAGTTGTTTTTTGTGAGGTATGAAAAATGGCGGATAAACACGAGTTTGATAGACGTGAGGCATTTGACAATTGGCGCGAAAATAATGATTCTCCAGAAACGCTTAGGGCATTTTCAAAATGCGGTTACCCGCCGAGCCGTGCCAACCAATTATATAATAATATTTTTGAATACCTTGAAAACTTAGTGAGTTATAGCAAAGATTCACAGGATTTATATCTATTTGGGGTCCATGAAAGGCGTGGAGAAGAACTGAGGGGTAAGATAAACAAGAACAAAAATAAGATGAATCGTGATTTGTTATGCCTTTATAAAAACTTACATGAGTTTTTTTCCTTCCCATGTCCAGTGGAATTGGAGTTGCTGGACTTAAAAAAAGAACTCCAGCATTTGCAGCCTAATCTATTTAAAAAAAGGGGCTGACCCAGATAACTAATCCAGTTTCTCTTTAACCCACTGTTTTAATTCTTTTAATTGAAGTGCTGGGTCACTGTTATTGAAACGCCACTCACATTCCTTCAAAAATAGTCCAAAATGCTCCTTGGGTACACC
>JAJFIS010000045.1 GCA_021774735.1 Alphaproteobacteria bacterium
CCCGCTTCGACGCGAAAACCCTGATCCTCACCTTCCAGTCGCCCCTAACGGGGCTCCTTCCAGGTGAGGATCAGGGCAAATAACAGAAGCGGACAATTGATATGGTACATAAACCGGTCAATTCAGAATGTTATCGACACTAGTATCAAGGTTACTGTTTCAAAACTACTTTTAAGTATGTATCCAAGGGTGACGAAAGAAATGAAACCGCCACTCCCGGCGAAGGCACTTGGGTGTCGAGGGACACGGAATGCATGCTGAGGTTCCGCATATTATGCCATAGGTCCAATGGACCCTCTTCCCTTACGCCCTAAAGGCGCTCGCCGAGGGTGACGATAAGGGGAAGCGCTGTTGTCTCTAACGGGGATAAATGAAATGAAACCGTCATTCTCTGGCTCTTTTTTAACTGTCTTTCCCGGCGAAGGCGGAGCCTGAGGGAAGAGAATCCATACATTGGTTCCACACTCTATTGCAAAGCTCCACGACCTAGGCCAACCTATAGCCATGTCAAAACTCGGGTATGTCTATATTTTAACGTCCAAGCCTAACGGTACGCTTTATATTGGTGTGACGAGCGACTTACTGAGGCGCATTTACCAACATAGAAATAATTTAGTTGAAGGCTTCACGAAAAAACACGGCGTCAAAACGCTGGTATATTATGAGACTTATGACGAAATTTCTTTCGCCATCCAGCGCGAGAAAGAAATGAAAGGCTGGAACAGAGCTTGGAAAATCAAATTGATTGAAAGCGACAATCCCACGTGGCGTGATCTATTTGATGATATCTGTGCTTAACCGTCTTTCCCGGCGAAGGCGGTAGCCTGAGGGAAGGGAATGCATGCTGAGGTTCCGCGTATTATGCCATAGTTCGCATGGACCCTCTTCCCTCCCGCCCTAAAGGCGCTCGCCGGGGATGACGAAAAAGGGGAAGCGCTGTTGTCACTGACGGGGATGAATGAAATGAAACCGTCATTCTCTGGCTCTTTTTTAACTGTCTTTCCCGGCGAAGCCACATGTGGCTGAGGGACACGGAATGCATGCTGAGGTTCCGCGTATTATGCCATAGTTCGCATGGACCCTCTTCCCTTACGCCCTAAAGGCGCTCGCCGGGGATGACGATAAGGGCACGGCGCTATTCTCGTCGAGGGTGTTGGGATGAGAATGAAGGCCCAAATAAAAATCCCTAATTAGCGTGGCGGAACATCATTACGTCGCCGTCGCGGACGATATATTCTTTGCCCTCTAAGCGCATTTTGCCGGCATCCTTGGCCCCTTGTTCGCCGCCGAGGCCGACATAATCGTCGTAAGCGGTGGTTTCGGCGCGGATGAAACCACGCTCAAAATCGGTGTGGATAACCCCGGCGGCTTGCGGGGCTTTGGTGCCATCGGTGATGGTCCAAGCGCGGGTTTCTTTCGGCCCGCAGGTAAAGTAAGTGACCAGGCCGAGCAGGTCATAGCCCGCACGGATAACCCGAGCGAGACCGGTTTGGCCAAGGCCTAAGGTCTCGAGGAATTCTGCTTTTTCTTCCTCGTCGTCGAGCTGGGCGATCTCGGATTCGACCGCCGCACTAATAACCACGGCGGCGGCACCTTGCTTGGCCGCCATTTTAAGGGCAATAGCGGAAAATTCATTGCCGTCCGCTGCGGCATCTTCATCGACATTACAGACATAAAGAACCGGTTTGCTGGTCAGCAGTTGCAACATCTCCATTGCTTCTTGCTCGTCTTCATCACCCACTTCCACAAGCCGTGCGGGCTTGCCGTCCTCGAGCAAGGGAATGCATTTATCGATCATTTTCATCGCGTTTATAGCATCTTTATCGCCGCCGCGCACCCGGCGACCGAGGCCATGGACGCGGGCTTGCAGGCTCTCAAGGTCCGCCAGCATCAGCTCGGTTTCAATGGTTTCAGCGTCGGCGATGGGGTCCACCTTGCCGTCCACATGGGTGATGTCGTCGTCTTCAAAACAGCGCAACACATGGATGATGGCGTCCACTTCGCGGATATTGCCGAGGAACTGATTGCCGAGCCCTTCGCCCTTGGAAGCCCCGCGCACCAAACCAGCGATATCAACAAAGCTGAGCTGGGTTGGAATAACGGTGGCGCTGCCACCAGCTTTTTGGAGCTCATAGAGGCGCGTATCCGGCACTGGTACGTTACCGACATTGGGCTCAATGGTGCAAAAGGGATAATTGGCTGCCGCTGCGCTGGCGGTGTTGGTCAAGGCGTTGAACAGCGTTGATTTACCAACATTGGGCAGGCCGACAATACCACATTTGAAACCCATTTTACTTCTCTCCGTCTTCGGCGGGGCCTATGCCCAGTGCCGCTTTTAATGTTTCAGCCAGGCCGCCTTCCTTGGGTGGTTTCACCAAAGTTGAAGGCTTGCCTTTGCGGGCTGCTTTGCCTGCATTTATATCTGTTTTAGTGCCAGTTGAAGGCCGGGGCGGCGTAAGGGTCGCTGCCAGGTTATTTAAAAATCGTGCATGGTCGCCTATCAACCATGCTGCCTCATCCGCTACTGCGTCCAAAAGTGGATCAAGCCAAATATGGTCGCGTTTGCCAAAATCCCCCAGCACATGGCTGTGAACCAAGGCTTTGTCGCCCGGGTGACCAATGCCAAGCCGCGCGCGGTGAAAGTCTGGCCCAATATGCGCGGTGATGGAGCGAATACCATTATGGCCCGCAGCGCCGCCGCCTGTTTTCACTTTGACCTTGCCTGCTACCAGATCAATTTCGTCGTAAAGTACAGTGACATCGGACGGCTCTAACTTATAAAAGCGCATGGCTTCGCCCACAGCTTGGCCGCTTTCATTCATGAAAGTTTGAGGCTTCATCACCAGAATTTTTTCACCCGCCAAAACACCCTCATGGATCAGAGCTTGAAAGCGTTTGCGCTCTTGGGTAAAATTATGGCGGCGGACAATAGCATCCACCGCCATAAAACCAATATTGTGGCGGTGGCTTGCATATTTGCTGCCGGGGTTACCTAGTCCCACCAGAAGCTTCATATGCGTCTCCCGCTACCAAAATGCTGTTGCGCCCATCCTATGGCAGATTATACCAAGGGCCAAGCATTACTCTTCGCTGCTGCTTGCCTCTTCGCTAGCTTCGCCTTCTTCGCCTTCAACTTCTTCCTCGTCGTCATCAGCGCCTTCAGATGACTTCAAGCCACTTGGAGCCACGATGGTACAGATGATGAAGTCACGGTCAGTAATGGTTGGTGCTGCGCCTTCTGGCAATTTAATGTCAGAGATACGAACTGCGTCGTTGATGTCGAGAGCGCTAATGTCAGCTTCGACATATTCTGGAATGTTTTCAGCGGCAACATTCAGCTCAACGTCGTGACGGGTGTGGTTGATAACACCGCCGCGTATCAGACCTTCGCAGGCTTCTTCGCCGATGATGCGCACAGGCACATTCATCACCACGGTAGTGCCCTTACCAAGGCGCAAGAAGTCAATATGCATCGGTACGTCGGTAACCGGATGCAATTGCAGATCACGTGGCAGAACCGAATGTTTGTCTTTACCCACTGCGATTTCATAGGTATGGGACATGAAGCCACCACGGTTAAGCAAGCGAACGATGACGTTCAAAGGGATCTGAACAGATACAGGTTCTTTGTTATCGCCGTAAATAACAGCAGGGACTTTGTTTGCACGACGTGCAGCGCGGGAGGCTCCCTTGCCCACCTTTTCACGCGCTTCAGCTTCAATTTTTACAGCTTTTGCCATAATAAAATTCCTTAAATACTGACAGCCATTATTGACCGATCAGACCGTCGCTTCCTCCAGGGGTGTAAGGACGGGTTTTATTCCCATAAATTGGGAACGGCGCGGTGTAGCCTGTTTGGCCCACAATGGCAAGCGGAAACAGCCTGTGTGTGGGCTTGCATGCGCTTTATTCTGCGATTAAGCTCAGGGTGAATATTCCTTGGGGGTCCGAATGTCACTTGTCACACTTGCTATACCGTATGACCAAAGCGAAGCCTTGGTTCTGCGCTCAAAGCTCGAAGCCCATGGCATCTTGGTTTTTATGCCACAATTTAATACTGGGTTTGTAATGCCTCATCTTTCGATAGCCATTGGTGGGTATCCTATTCAAGTACCAAGAGCGGTATATGATGAGGCTCTGAGCATTTTGAAAGAATTTACTCATCTGAAAACGGAGATTAGACCAGCATCAGAGGGGGCTATACCTGGGTATAGGTGCCCAAAATGCCAATCCCCAAAAGTTGCTGCACAAGGCTCTTGGTGGGGTCTGTTCATGATATTGCAGATTGTTGTCATTGGCATTGTACCAAAATCAAATCGGATAAAATGTGGACATTGCGGCAATGGTTTTAAAGCTGGTTCTATGCCACGCAAAATCAAATATGGTTTACTGTTCCCATGGTCGATAATAATTATGTACCAAATTATTATTGTTAACTCGAATGATCTAACAATTTTCAACAGTTTGTGGGATGAGTATATAACTTCATTGAAATATATGATTGAAACTATGTTTGGTGTTGATTTTCAAGTCGTACCAAAATACCCCGCCGGTTAGGGCAAGGCATTCAGGTTAATCTTTATAAATAGTGTTACTCGAACAGGCTAGAAACGCTGGTCTCATGGGCGATGCGGTTCATGGCTTCAGCCAGCAGCGGTGCCACCGAGGCCACCCGAATTTTGCTGTGTTTTTGAACACCGTCCGTGGGTCTAATACTGTCGGTAATAACCAGCTCGGTCATAACACCTTTTTCAATGCGCTCCAGCGCCGGACCAGACAAAACACCGTGCGCCACATAGGCTGAAACGCCGGTCGCACCCGCATCCATGAGGGCAAGGGCAGCATTGCAGAGTGTTCCAGCGCTATCAACAATGTCGTCAACCAGAACGCAGTGGGTGCCGGAGACATCACCAACGATATGCATCACTTCCGATACGCCAGCTTGCTCGCGGCGTTTATCAATGATGGCGATGGGGGCGTCCAAGCGCTTGGCGTAGGCCCGTGCGCGCACCACGCCGCCAACGTCCGGCGATACGATGGTCAAATTGCCATTTGGGTGCTGTTCTTTCAGGTCGCGCACCAAAACCGGCATAGCGAACAGATTGTCGGTTGGAATATCAAAAAAGCCTTGGATTTGCCCAGCGTGCAAGTCCATCGTTAACACACGGTCTGCGCCAGCTTGGGTAATAAGGTTGGCAACAAGCTTGGCTGAAATTGGCGTGCGCGGGCCAACCTTGCGGTCTTGGCGGGCATACCCAAAATAGGGCAGGACGGCGGTAATACGGCGGGCGGATGCACGGCGCAGCGCGTCAATGCACACCAGCAATTCCATCATGTTATCGTTAGCCGGAAAACTGGTTGGCTGGATGATAAAAACATCCTCGCCGCGGACATTTTCTTTAATTTCCACCCATATTTCCTGATCTGAAAAGCGCTTCACATCAGCTTTGGTGATTGAAATATTTAAATAATTTGCAATTGCTTCGGCTAGCTCTGGATTGGCGTTGCCAGCAAGAATTTTCATGCCCATCTAGTTGGTCTCCTTAAGACATACCCCTTGCGCAGTTACCCCTGCGCCCTAAGCCCTTAAGTATCAACAGGACCGCCGCCAGTAAAGCCACTCATTTGAAAATATTTCTATGGGGCTGAAATGTGGGCTTATTTCAGCATAATGGCACTTATCTGACGGCCATAATCGGGTTGATTTTGGTGAGTAGAGCGCCTGTATGAAAAGAATCGGCTCTCACCGTGATAGGTATCCGTCATGCTGTGGTAAATATTTTCAAGGCCCTTTCGCTTCAGTCGGTGGATGATATAGCCACCTAAATCAAATTGAAAATGCATGCCATCAATGCCGGGGTGAATGAAATAAGCACTATCGCTGTCACCGGTGAGCAAAGACTCTTGGAAATCGAGGCCAACCTCGTAAGAGCTTTGAGCGATGCAGGGTCCAACGGCGGCGCAGATGTCTTGTTTATCGCTGCCAAGAGCCAGCATGGCGTCGATAGTATTTTCCAATATCCCAAATGTAACCCCTTTCCACCCAGCGTGAGCAGCGCCGATAATTGCCTTGCTTTTGTCGGCGAATAAAACGGGGGCACAGTCCGCCGTTAATATACCCAGTATAACGCCACGGGATTTTGTAACCATGGCGTCGCCGCGCGGGCGCTCTTTAGGGTCAAAACCACTGCCTTTGATAACTTCAACAACATCGGAATGGATTTGATACAGGCTGGCAATGGGCGTGTCCCGGCGGGCAGATAAATGTTGGGCAACCAAGCGCCGGTTTTCATCCACCAATGCCGGGTCATCGTCGCTGCCTATGCCGCAGTTAAGTCCTTCATATATACCCTTTGAGACTCCGCCAGAGCGGGTGAAAAAGCCATGCATTACGGCGTCACTTAAAAGATTATCAGCTTCTATTGCTTCAGTCATTAGGCATCCTAAAAGCCAGCAGCGGGTGGCAGTTCGGGTGATTGCAACGCTAACACTTTGAACAGTTTACCCATTTCAGTGGCGGATGTCAGCCTTTTCAGGGCTGCAAGGATTTCCGCTGCATTTGCTCCTTCGGCACTACCGGCCAACTTTTCGGCCCTTACGCCAATGCCGAGCGCCATTAAAAAGGCCCCTTGCTCAATAATCTTGGTTGAAGTTATGCCTTTATTTGAAGCGGCATTTGCCAAGCTTTCAAAGTTCACATGGGCGGTCAAATCCGCTTTGCCAGGGTCCTCCAGTGGGTCAACATATTTATGGCCGCGCAAGGCTTGAAATGTGTCCCCAAGGGCGAATTTGACATAGCCATAATCAATAATAAGGGCGGCAGATATATGGTGTTTCAAGCGGTCCGCCATATTGTCTATGACAGCAAGTGCAGCGGGACAGACTTCTATAATTGCCCCATTTGGAGCCCCTTGAAAGCTATTCGTAATTAAGCTTACTGCTGCGCTGGTTGGACCAAGAGTAAGCACAAACCCGGTATCCGATGTTGTTACTCTGCGCTCTAACCAGATGCCCTTTTGCCTTTCAAATTGGTGGATCGGCAAGGCATCAAAAAACTCGTTAGCAATGATCAGACTGGGTCCCTCAGGCACATTGTCTATCGTGTCATGCCAATTGGCGTTGGGTATTTTAGCCCTTTGGATGTCCTTCAGCTGCTTGCTTGTTTCCACCAGATGAACCTGCATAGCGCTGTTGAAACCAGCCACAGTTGCTGTGGTCCGCAGAATATCTGCCATTAAAGTGCCGCGTCCGGGGCCAAGCTCGACCAGCATGCAGGGGTCCGGTTTGCCCATATGGATCCAGCGGTCGGCCAGCCAAAGACCGATCACCTCACCGAACATCTGGCTAACCTCTGGCGCGGTAGTGAAATCACCCTCAGCCCCGAAAATTTTTTCCTGTTGGTAATAGCCATGCGATGTGTGCATCAAACTCTGGCTCATATATTCGGCCAGCGTCATCGGACCAGTGGCCTCAATCTGCTTGGATAATATATCAGCAAGTGGTGTCATGCTATCCGACTTTTTTACCAGCCTTAACGCCGACGGATATCAGCCAGAAGCCGAAAATAATCATCGGCAGGCTTAAGAGTTGCCCGCGAGAGATAACATCCCCCATCAGGCCCAAATGGGCGTCGGGTTCGCGGACATATTCGACCAAAAATCTGAAAACGCCGTAACCCACCCAAAATACACCAGCAATGAAGCCCGGTTTTTCCCGCAAGTTGGTCTTATGCCACAGAAACATCATCAGGGCGAAAAGCACAATGCCTTCAAGGAAGGCTTCATAAAGTTGGCTGGGGTGACGGGCCTGACGGTAAGGATCACTGGGGAAAATCATCGCCCAAGAAACATCCGTGGCACGGCCATAAAGTTCGCCGTTGACGAAATTAGCGAGACGGCCAAGAAGGAGACCAATAGGCGTAACGATGGCAATTAGGTCAGCAACGCGGAACATGTTTAATTTATGTTTTAAACTGAAGAAAATAACCCCAAGCACAACGCCCGCCGCCCCGCCGTGGAAGCTCATGCCCCCGTCCCAGACCTTGAAAATATCCATGGGGTTTTGGCTATAAAAGCTGAAGTTATAAAAAAGGACATAGCCAAAGCGACCGCCAAGAATCACGCCGAGGGTTCCCCAAAAGAGAAAATCATCCACATGGGTTTGGCTCATGGCGCTGCCGGGGGCACGCACTTGCCGCCGAACATACCACCAAGCAAATATTAGCCCCACCAAATAGGCAAGCGAATACCAGCGCAGGTCCAATGGGCCGATAGAGACCATTATGGGGTCAAATTTGGGTAAAATAATCGCTGCAGCGCTAATGATAGGTGTCATGAATGAATATCCCTTTTTGCGCCATGATGGCGTCTTGGCGGCTTCTGTCAAGTTTTAAGGGCGATGTACAGATTTAGAAAATTACTCATCACTGCTTATTGCAATTTACGCCCAATAGCGCCATATCTTTTATACAGCAAACAAAGGGCAGTGAAGATGCAAAGCGAAAATAAAATTCTTGATGATATTTCAAAAATGGCAACCAACGCACTGGGTGCGGTGCACAGCATGAAAGGCGAGGCCGAACAAAACTTCCGGTCGTGGCTCGACCGCCAACTCGCCCAAATGGATCTGGTCAGCCGTGAAGAGTTTGAGGTAACCCGACTGATGGCAGAAAAAGCACGGCTGGAAAATGAAACTTTGAAGGCTGAACTGGCAGACATTAAAGCCATTCTTGTCGCGCTTGATAAAGGCGGTAGCAGCGACTAAGATTCCCCGCTCAAATTGAATGCACCTTATGTCTGAGATCCAAGAATATTCGATAAGTGATAAAGGGAGCTTCGCACCCCACCGACCTGTGCGCCCGGAAAAGTCTGAGGGCGGCATAGCCTTTAAAATGGAAACAGAATTTACCCCGAGCGGTGATCAACCAACGGCGATCGCTGAGCTTGTTAAGGGTGTGGCGGAAACCGGCGAGCAAGACCAAGTGTTGCTTGGGGTGACCGGGTCAGGCAAGACCTTCACTATGGCCAAGGTCATTGAGGCAACCCAGCGCCCCGCGATCATTCTAGCCCCAAATAAGACCCTCGCCGCCCAGCTTTACGGCGAATTTAAAAGCTTCTTCCCAGATAATGCGGTTGAATATTTCGTCAGCTACTATGACTATTACCAGCCAGAGGCCTATGTGCCGCGTACTGATACTTTTGTGGAGAAAGAAGCGTCGATCAACGAACAGATTGACCGCATGCGCCATTCGGCCACCCGGGCGCTGCTGGAGCGCGATGATGTTATTATTGTGGCTAGTGTTAGCTGCATATACGGCATAGGCAGTGTAGAGACCTATACGGCCATGACCAAATTGATTAAGGCTGGCGATGTGATTGACCTGCGCGAGCTCGCTCGTCATTTGATCAGCCTGCAATATAAGCGCAATGATCAAGCCTTTGAGCGGGGCACTTTCCGTATTCGGGGTGATGTGATTGATATTTTCCCCTCCCATTATGAAGATCGGGCATGGCGGCTGAATATGTTCGGCGATGAGATTGAGAATATCACCGAATTTGATCCCCTGACCGGCAAGAAAACCAAAGTGTTGGAATGGGTGAAAATTTACGCCAATAGCCACTATGTGACGCCTAAGCCAACGCTGGACCAAGCAGTGGTGAAGATCAAGGCCGAGCTTGAGCGCCAGTTAGCGATTTTTGAAAAAGAGGGCAAGTTGCTGGAAGCCCAGCGCATTGACCAGCGCACACGCTTTGATCTGGAAATGATAGAAGCGACCAGCAGCTGCCCCGGTATTGAAAATTATAGCCGCTATTTGACCGGCCGTGCACCGGGCGATCCGCCCCCAACATTGTTTGAATATCTGCCAGAAAATTCGCTGTTATTTGTCGATGAAAGCCACGTTAGTATTGGCCAAATTGGCGGCATGAGCCGGGGGGATGCTAAGCGCAAAAACACCCTAGCTGAATTTGGTTTTCGCCTGCCTAGCTGCCGCGACAATCGCCCGCTTAGCTTTGACGAATGGAATGCGATGCGGCCGCAGACCACTTATGTTTCCGCCACACCGGGGGACTGGGAAATGGAGCAAACCGGCGGGGTGTTCAGCGAGCAAGTCATTCGCCCCACGGGTCTGATTGACCCACCCATTGATATCCGCCCCGTGGATACGCAGGTGGATGACTTAATGGCGGAATGCCGGATTGTGGCCGAGAAAGGCATGCGGGTTCTGGTGACCACCTTGACCAAGCGCATGGCGGAAGACCTGACCGAATATTTCTATGAGAATGGCATCAAGGTCCGTTATATGCACTCAGATATTGATACGTTAGAGCGCATTGAAATCATCCGGGATCTGCGGCTTGGGGCTTATGATGTGCTGGTAGGCATCAACCTGCTGCGCGAAGGCTTGGATATCCCTGAATGCGGTCTAGTGGCGATTTTGGACGCCGATAAAGAGGGTTTCCTGCGCTCTGAGCGTAGTTTAGTGCAGACCATTGGCCGCGCGGCGCGTAATGTTGATGGCCGGGTGATTTTATATGCGGACCGCATTACAGGCAGTATGGACCGGGCCATTACAGAAACCAATAGACGGCGCGAGAAGCAACAAGCCTATAATGTTGATCATGACATTACGCCAGAAAGCATCCGCAAGAAAATTGGTGATATTATTGAAGGTTTAACCGATACAAGCGCCTCACAAGGGGATCATGTCACGGTGGGTATCGGCGAGCAGGCCCATATGGTTGGTAGCAACCTCGAGGCTCACCTTGGTGAATTGAAGAAGAGGATGTTGGTGGCGGCAGAGAATTTAGAGTTCGAGGAAGCCGCAGCCATTCGTGATCAGATCAAAACTTTGGAAGCTGGTGAACTGGGCATTGGGGCGAATAAGTTTTTGCCTAAGGGCCGCAGCTTCGGCGGCAAACCCGGCACCCGCACCTATAAGGGCAAGGGCCGGGGAAAGCATTAAGATCTAGCTCGTCGCAGTGCTTGATCGCTGACAAACCAGCCGGCAATTTGGGTCATCATAATCGACCCTGATAAGCTGCTATTTATATCGGTTTTTGATAGAATAATGGCGATAGCTATCATGGTTGATGCCCAGACGATGGCATTGCGGATGGTCAGTGATTTGTTACATAGTGCTTTTCTCATTTTTATTTCCTTTGATTGATTTTTAATTAGCTGTCGTTTGATAATATTAGTCGGTGAATATTTGCTCTATTGGCATGCCAAATAGCTTCGATAGCTTGAAGGCAAGGGGTAAGCTGGGATCATATTTACCTTTTTCAATAGCGTTGATGGTTTGGCGCGATACGCCCAATTGTTCACCCAATTCACCTTGGGTCCAACCATTATCGCCGCGTAGGTTTTTAATAATATTTTCCATGTTCCCGCTCCTATTCGTAGGCGCGTTTGCGCAGGGCTGTTCCAATGCCCCAAAAACCGATGAGCATTGGCAGAACTAGAGCGAGCTCAAATGGTTCAACGCCAGCGTTGCTGAGCATGCCCCATGTGAAGGTAACGAAACCCGTTGCAAAGGCGCTAATGAAGACACCTTCTAAGTGAACACGGCGCATCATTTCATCCATCGCCATAACGCCCCAATAGCTCTCTAGCAGTGCTAAAAAGCAGGGCACTACTGGCATGAATGCAATGGGCCAAATGTATATTGTGTCCGTATATTGCCCGCGAAGAGCAGACATTCCCATAATGGCAAATACATAGATCACCATATAGATGCCAAAACGCACCATATGCTTCTTGGAGGTAGGATTTAATTTTTCAGTCATTTTTTTTCCTATTTATATTCCCCGCTGTCGTGAGGGGAGTTCCATGCTTGCTGTAAAGTAAGCTTTACATGTCAAGCACCCTTTACATAAGAGCAGCTTTGCCCCATGTCAAGTACCCTTTACAAAAAAATATACATGTGATCCGAATGAATTGGGATAGGCCGTTGCTTATGATGCTGGCTTTGTGTATCAAGAAAGTGAAGAAAATAATGGTTGGGCGTGGACTTAATTCCACAAGATTACAGGGATAATATTATGAAACCGGGTGTGGTGTTTGGCGATGATTACGCAAAGCTTGTTCAAAACTGTAAAGACAAAGGATATGCCCTGCCTGCGGTGAATGTGGTGGGGACCAACAGCATTAATGCGGTGATGGAAGCGGCCGCCAAAAATAACTCTGACATTATCATTCAATTTTCCAATAGTGGCGCTCAGTTTTATGCGGGCAAAGGTTTGAAAGATGGCTTCGGCGCCAAGGTTTTAGGCGCGGTATCCGCCGCACGGCATGTGCAATTGCTGGCGGAACATTATGGTATTTGTGTTGTGCTGCATACCGACCATGCCAACCGTGGCCTTGTGCCTTGGGTGGAAGCCTTGGTGGAAGAAAGCCGCAAAAATATCGCCCGCGAAGGCGTGCCGCTTTATAGCTCCCATATGCTTGACCTATCTGAAGAGCCTATCGATGATAATCTGGAAACCTGTGCCCGCGTTTTAAAAAACATGACCCCACTGGGCATGAGCTTGGAAATTGAACTTGGTGTCACCGGCGGGGAAGAAGACGGCGTCGGCGCTGATGTCGGCGATGATTTTGAAAACCCCAGCCTTTATACCCAGCCAGATGATGTGCTGAAAGCTTACGATCTGCTTACGCCGCTCGGTCATTTTTCGGTTGCGGCTTCCTTTGGTAATGTTCACGGGGTTTATAAGCCGGGCAATGTTAAGCTGCGGCCAGAAATTCTGGCAGCGTCGCAAGCGCTCGTGGTGGCAGACCGGGCGACAGATACAAACCCGCTGAATTTTGTTTTTCATGGCGGTTCGGGTTCTGAAAAAGCAAAAATTACCGAGGCCTTGGGTTACGGCGTTTTCAAAATGAATATCGATACGGACACTCAGTTTGCCTTTTCTGAAGCGGTTGGCGCTTATGTTAACGACCACCAAGATGCTTTCAAGTGGCAAGTTCACCCAGAGACAGGTCAGCCGTATAAGAAGCAATATGACCCCCGAGTTTGGCTGCGCGCCTGTGAAGAGGCACTGATTACCCGCCTTGATGAAGCGTTTGTTGACCTAGGCTCGCGTGGTCACAGCATGGCTGACAAGTAAAAGGTAAAGCATGGAAGACCGCTGTTATTTATATCTCATCACGCCGCCAGCGATTGATGATTTGGATGCCTTTTCGGATGCTTTGGGTGCCGCTTTGGATGCTGGCACCATAGGCTGTGTGCAGTTACGCTTAAAAGGCGCCGATGATGATACCATTTTAACCGCAGCGGCCAAGCTGATGCCGGTCTGCCATGACCGTGATGTTGCCTTCCTGATTAATGATAGCGCGGACCTTGCCAAAGCTGCGGGCGCTGACGGGGTGCATTTAGGCCAAACTGATGGCAGCGTAGCTGAAGCGCGTAGCCTGCTGGGTCATGACCTCAGTATCGGCGTAACCTGTCATGACAGTATCCAATTGGGCTATGACGCCGGCGAAGCGGGCGCTGATTATGTGGCGTTTGGGGCTTTTTTTGATACCGACACCAAAGATACGCCTTACCGGCCAGAACCAGATATATTAACATCTTGGTCGGCCGCAACTGAGCTGCCATCCGTCGCCATTGGTGGCTTAACCCCAGAAAACTGTGGACCGCTTGTTAAGGCAGGGGCGGACTTCATCGCGGTATGCAGTGGGGTGTGGCTATATGAGGGCGGACCAGCAGAGGCAGTTAAGGCTTTTGAGGCAGCGATCAAAGCCGCCTCAAAATAATTTTCATTTTAAAGACTATCAATCGATTCTAATATCGCTTCAACAGAAGGCCGTGACTGATAGGAACTTTCATGAAGCTTTGCGGTTATGACCCCCGAAGCATCGGTAATGATGATGATTGGGTGTGGAATACCCGCCCCGTGGCCGCTGGTTACCATTTCATTGCGAATACCAAATGCATCAATGGTTTTGGACCCTTCGTCTGACAACAGTGGATATTTAATCGACCAACGATCAGTGAAGTCCGCTAATATATTCGTCGGGTCATAGCTAATAGCAGCCAATTTATAACCACGCTTTTCAATTTTACGCTGGCTATCGTCGTTCAAGCCAATCAGCTGTAATTTACAGAAAGGACACCAATCAGCCGAACGGTAAAAAACAATCACGGCTCCTTTGGTGCCCGTTAGGCTGTCAAAATCGCGCATGACGCCTTCAGAGTCTGCAAGATTGATCGTCGCGGGCAGGTTACTGCCCAGTGGCGGGCCTAAATTTTCAGGAGCACCCATACTTTTCATATATGTGTAACCGCCAAAAATTATTGGCAACATTAAAACCGCAACCGCAATTAGATATTTATTTTTCATTTGATGAACCCCTAAAATTTTATCACTCATAATATAAATGAGTAGTTTTTGAAAAGACTATAAACCAAAGTCACAAAATTTTGAATGTGCCTTGAAAGCGAGTTTCATGAGTTTCCGTCATTGACGACTGCTGGACACTCTGGTACCAAGCGCCCAACCAAGCGCTATCAGCTATTTGGGTGATTTGGTATGTTCTTTAATAATCGTTTTGATAAATTGGTGAGGTCTGGACATGAAAGTCGATGGCAATTCAATTCGCCCCGGTAATGTGATTGAGCATAACGGCGGCCTGTGGCGGGCAATAAAAATCGCCCATACCCAACCCGGCAAAGGGGGGGCTTACTTGCAGGTCGAGCTTAAAAACCTACGCGATGGCACCAAGCTTAATGAACGGTTCCGCTCTAGCGAAAAAGTAACCCGCGCCCAGCTTGAGCAGAAAGATTACCAATATCTATATCAAGACGAGATGTTCAATTTCATGGACACGGTTTCTTATGAACAGATCGCTATATCCCCTGATGATATCGGCGATGATGCTGTGTTCCTGCAAGACGGCATGATGGTGACCATCGAATTTCATGAAGAGAGCCCTTTGGGTGTCAGCTTGCCAGAAAAAGTGGTTTTGGAAGTGCTGGAAACCGAACCTGTTGTTAAAGGGCAAACCGCCGCTAACAGCTATAAACCTGCGGTTACGGATAATGGTTTGCGGGTTATGGTGCCGCCTTTCATCACAGTGGGTACCAAAATAGTGGTCACCACCCTTGAGCGTGAATATGTGAGCCGGGCTGATTAAGCCGTTTCACCATCTATTTTTTTGAGTTTAAATATCAGTAAAGGAGCCATCAAATGGCCCGTCGTTCTGCCCTTATAAATGTTATGGTCAATGCCGCTTTTAAAGCCGCGCGCGGTTTGCGCCGGGATTTCGGTGAAGTTGAGCACTTGCAAGTGTCGCGCAAAGGCCCGGCCGACTTTGTTTCCACTGCCGACCGTAAAGCTGAGCAGATATTGTTCGAAGAATTGTCCCATGCCCGGCCAGACTTTGGCTTTTTGATGGAAGAGCGCGGCGCCATAACA
Source organism: Alphaproteobacteria bacterium (assembly GCA_021774735.1). Taxonomy (GTDB): domain Bacteria; phylum Pseudomonadota; class Alphaproteobacteria; order Sphingomonadales; family Kordiimonadaceae; genus JAJFIS01. The sequence continues at coordinate 15,417 of JAJFIS010000045.1, forward strand.
GGCCGCAAAAGCACCCGCTGGATCGTTGACCCGCTCGACGGCACGACCAATTTTCTCCACGGGCTGCCCCACTGGGCGGTGTCCATTGGTGTGCAGGAAAATGGCCAAGTGATTGCGGGGGTTATTTATGACCCGCTTAAGGATGAGCTATTTTGGGCTGAACGCGGTATTGGTGCTTATTTGAACGATAGCCGCTTGCGGGTTTCTGGCCGCGCAAAATTGGAAGATTCGGTTCTTGCGACCGGTATTCCTTTCATGGGTCGGGGTGACCACACAAAATTCCTTGCTGAAATGGCTGAAATTATGCCGACCGTTGCTGGTATTCGCCGTTACGGCGCGGCGTCGCTTGATCTGGCCTATGTGGCCGCTGGTCGCTATGACGGTTTCTGGGAAAGTGACTTAGAGGCATGGGATATGGCAGCGGGTGTGCTTATTGTGCAGGAAGCTGGTGGCTATGTGAACGACTTAGATGGTGGTTCTGCCATGTTGAAAAAAGGCAGTATCATTGCGGCTAATGACCATCTTCAAGCACCGCTTGCGCGGATGCTGAAGCGTGTCCACCGGGGCTTAAAAACAGATAGTGCTGAATAGTAAAGCTTTGCCAATTTACTTTTTGATTGTCTGATCCATCTTTCCTTGCCTAAAGTTATGGGGTTAAGGAAGGATGTATCTCTCAATGGGCGACCCAAGTCATCAAAGCCTGCCAAGCTGGACCTATTCCAGCGACGCCTTTTTCGAGTTAGAGAAGAAAGCGCTATTTCTCTCTAACTGGCAACTTGTCTGCCATATATCCAATATCCCTGCGTCCGGTGATTATTTTACTTTCGAGATATTCAGTGAGCGTATTTTGGTCGCAAAGGGTCGTGAAGGCCGTGTTCATGCCTTTCATAATGTTTGCGCCCACTGCGGCGCTAGGCTGATGGACGGGCCGACGGGCAACTGCGGTGAGAGGTTAACATGCCCCTATCATGCATGGAGCTATGACCTTTGTGGCACTCTGGCTCATTTACCTTTTCGGGAAGAATTCGGCGATATCAACCTTTCTGCTCATGGCTTAAAGCCAGTGGAGATGGAGATTTTTCAAGGTTTTATATTTGTACGTATCACGCCAAGCGAAGGCCCATCGGTGGCCGATCAATTCGCGCCTTATATGGCCGATATTTTGCCCTACCGCTTTGAAGAACTTAGGCCCCTTGGGCGGGTCACTATGCGACCCCGAGCGGTAAATTGGAAACAGATTGCCGATAATTATGTCGATGCCTTGCATATTCCTGTGGCCCATAAAGGTCTTTCAACTCTTGTGGGTAACAGTTACGGCCTTGAGGTCGGTGGCAAGGATGGATTAGTCCATAAATTATGGGCAGATGTGCGGGATGGCCGTAAAAATACCCTTTCAAACCAGCTATATAATGCTGTCTTGCCCACCTTTGATCATTTGCCAGATGAATTACAAAAACGCTGGGTCTACTACCGCTTATGGCCTAATCTAGCCTTTGATATATACCCCGACCAAATGGACTTTATGCAGTTTATTCCACTGACAGCCACCAGCACAATGATCAGGGAGCTGCCCTTTGCCTTGCCAGATGACCGGCGAGAGGTGAAAATAGCACGTTATTTAAACTGGCGGATAAACCGGCAAGTGAACGCGGAAGATACGGATCTGATAAGTCGCGTTCAGGAAGGCATGGCCACCAGTGCATTTAACCAAGGGCCCTTTGCCAAAAGTGAGCTATGTTTGATCGATAGTGCGGAAAAAATTCGTGGTTTGATACCTGTTGCGCGCCAAAGCACCAAGCCGAGCGAGAATGATATGGCGACAATAAACGGTGAATTGCTAGCTATTTAGCCGATTATGTTGAAAAAACCCTCTTGAAGAACAGTCCTCTGATGCTCACCATTGCCACAGTTCCGCCATTTGATTATGGTGACTTTATGGGTAACGGTATCTTTTTTCGGGGACAAGAGAGTGACAATGAATAAGCCAAAAAGATTTTTAACGCGCATGACGATGTTTGTGGTGGCAGTTACCGCCCTTATTATTGCGCTAAATCAACAGCTCTCATCCGCCTTTATGGCTAACCCAGCTTTGAACGGGGTTATTGCCGCGATGCTGTTGGTGGGTATTGTCATTGCCTTTCGCCGGGTGCTTGACCTTAATCCTGAAATTGATTGGATCGTCGCTTTTCGCCGGGTGGATAGCGTGGAGAATGCCAGCCTTGGCACCCCGCCGCGCTTGATGGCGCCCGCCGCTGCCATGCTCGGGGACCAAGAGGACGAAGCGTCCATGCGCCTGTCAGCCTTGTCCTCCCGCTCGGTGCTTGACGGTATTATGTCTCGGCTCGATGAAACTAGGGAACTGTCGCGTTATTTTACCGGGCTGCTTATTTTTCTGGGCCTGCTTGGCACCTTTTGGGGTTTGCTCGGCACCATTGGCTCCATCGGCGATACCATCAACAGCTTAACCGTCGATGGCGGCGATGCAGCCCTTATGTTTGATAGCCTGAAAGCAGGGCTTGAAGCACCGCTATCGGGCATGGGTACGGCCTTTTCATCGTCCCTATTTGGTCTTGCGGGCTCCTTGGTTTTAGGTTTTTTGGACCTGCAAGCCACCCAGGCGCAAACGCGGTTCTTCAATGATGTTGAAGACTGGCTGTCATCGGTAACGCAGCTATCTCGCGGCGGCGATGTGGACGGTGTTGCGGCAACACCCGGTGCCTATATGACCGCTTTGATGGAACAAACGGCCGACGGCATTGACAAATTACAGCGCACATTAAAGCGCGGTCAGGAAGATGGTCGCGGCTTAAATGATGCGGTTATACAAATGGGCGAAGCGCTTTCATCCCTTAGCGACCGAATGGCCGAGCAACAGGCAGGCACTTCAGTGCAGGCCGATAACCAAATGAAATTGGCAGCGGCGATTGACCGGTTGGCGAGCGAGGATAAAGCAGCAGCACCCGTGATGGATGATGCATCAAGGCAACATCTGCGCAATGTTGATCTGGGGCTAAAGCATCTGGCCGGTGAGCAGGCCCGCCAAAATGATATGCTGATTGATGAGTTGCGGGCGGAACTGAAATTATTGGCGCGGACGATCTCTGCGGGATTGGACGCAGCGGTAACTTCTACTAAAAACAGCGAGCACGACTGATGCGGGCGATGCGCAGACGGGTTGGGGGCGGCAACACGGATAATAGCTGGCCGGGTTTTGTCGATGCGCTGAGCAGTTTGTTGCTGGTTATTATTTTTCTACTGTCGATGTTCGTACTTGGTCAATTTTTCTTGGGCCAAGCCCTGTCTGGTCGGGATGAAGCCATCGCGGACCTGCGCGGGCAATTAAGCGAACTTGGCAGTATGCTCAAGATGGAGCGCACCACCAACGCGGACCTGCGTAAAAATATGGGTGAGTTAACCGCGTCCCTTGCATCGGCCTCGGGGGAGCGAGATAGTTTGCAGACAGCGCTGACCACGGCTCGGGATGCATTGGATGCATCCGAGGGAAAATTACAAGAGTTGAAAGCTACGCAAGCCGATACAGCCGAAGATTTGGCAGATATTACAGATCGTTATGCGGGGGCCAGTACGGCCCTGAGTGAAGAGCGGGCACTGTCTGCAGCAGCTCAATTAGAGACGCAGCGCCTGCGTATTGACCTGAGTGCCCTGCAGCAACAACTGGCGCGCTTAGAGGCAGCACTGGATTCCAGTGAAGACCGGGACCGGCGAAACCAAGCGGTTATTGTTGATCTTGGTAGGCGCTTAAACACGGCGCTTGCCAGTAAAGTTGAAGAGCTTGCAGGCTATCGCAGTGAATTTTTTGGCCGGCTGAAGGATGTCTTGTCAAAACGGTCTGAAATTCGCATTGAAGGCGACCGTTTTGTTTTTGCGTCTGAACTGCTTTTCTCTAGTGCCAGTGCGGAACTTAATGCCGAGGGCAGAGCGGAACTACGCAAATTTGCCACATCCCTTATTTCTATTTCGGCAGAAATACCACCTGAGTTAAATTGGATATTGCGGGTTGATGGCCATACGGATAATCGCCCCATTCGCAATGCGCCGTACGAAAGCAATTGGGAACTATCAGCCGCAAGAGCGATCAGCGTCGTGAAATTTCTCATCAGCGTCGGCGTGCCATCAGAGCGCCTGGCCGCTGCGGGGTTTGGTGAGTTTCAACCCCTTGACCCGGCCAACAATAGCTTCGCATGGGCGCGCAATCGCCGGATCGAAATGCGCCTTACCCAGCGGTAAAGCGCCAATATGAGAGCTGCCGGGCGTAAGAAATTAGGCAAAAGCCTAATTTTTGACACTCTTTGGGCGCAAAGGTCACCGCGCAAATAATAGTAATCTAAGGATTACAATGTTTCAGACATTAATTAGGGAGAAGATAATGCAAAATTCATTTTTAAAGACAACCGCTTTGCTGGCGGTAATGAGCTTGGGCCTAGCGGCATGCGGGGATAGCTCTGAGGCTGACAAAGCACAAGATGCGGCAAATGACGCGGCAAAAGATGCGGGCGGCGATGCCAGTGAAGCTGCGGGTACCATGATGGAACAAGCCAAAGAAGTGGTAGCAGATGTTGCCGAAGCGATTAAACTTGATACTTCAAGCGCAGCAGCTTTCAAAGATAGCTTGGCATCGATGAAAGCGTCTCTTTCTGACGCTGATCAAGGCAAGTTAACCAATGCCCTTGCCAGTCTTGGCAAGAAAGCCGTGGCGGAAAGCGATGGCGGTATATTGGGAACCGTTAAATCTGTTGCCGGCGGCGGAGCAGAAGATGCAATTTTAAGCAAGTTTGGTGACCAGCTGAACGGTATGAGTTTTGAAGACTTGCTTGCCTTTGCCGGGTAACACCAAAATAATTTCGCTAAATAAAGTAAAAGCTCGGCCATTTTGGCCGGGCTTTTTTAGTAGGGCTTTTTATGCTGTGGCATTTGGGAAATTTCTCTTTATATGCTATCGCCAAACTGTAAATCAGCGAGGCGTTTATAAAGGCCGCCGTTTTTCACCAAGTCACTATGGGTGCCTTCGGCTACAATTTTGCCGCCGTCCATAACAATGATGCGGTCAGCCTTTTTGACGGTGGCAAGACGGTGGGCGATAACAATGGTTGTCCGGCCCTCCATCAAATGATCAAGGGCAATTTGAACCTTCTGTTCGCTCTCTGCGTCTAGCGCACTTGTCGCTTCGTCCAGCAGTAAGATGGGTGCATCACGCAATACTGCACGGGCGATGGCAAGGCGTTGACGCTGCCCTCCAGATAGACGCAATCCGCGTTCCCCTAGAAATGTATCAAATCCATTTGTTTGATCTTCGATGAATTCAATGGCGGCAGCAGATCTTGCTGCTTCTTTAATGGCATCCAAATTAGCGTCTAAGCGACCATAACGGATATTTTCGGCTACTGTATCGGCAAACAAAATAGTTTCTTGCGGCACAAAAGCCAAATGGCTTCTAAAATCAGTTGGGTCGGTCATTTTAATGTCAGTATCATCGATGCGTATAGACCCCAGTTGAGGGTCATAAAAGCGCAGTAACATTTGTAATACGGTGGTTTTGCCAGCGCCAGATGGGCCAACAAGTGCAATGGTTTCTCCAGCCTTTACATCCAGTGTGAAGCCCCTTAAAGCAGCGCGTTCAGGCTTGGATGGGTAGTAGAAGGTTACATCATCAAAATGAATGTCACCGTTGATCGTCTCTGGCATTGCTATGGGATTGACAGGGGTCTTAATCTTGCTCTCAGCGCGCAGAAGTTCTGCCAAGCGACCAGCGGCACCAGCGGCACGTTGCAGTTCGCCGTAAACCTCGCTCAAGGCACCAAAGGCACCGGCGACGATAACGGCAAGCATAATGAAGCTAAGCATGTCCCCGCCGCTCATGGCACCAGACATTACATCCTGCGCACCCTTATACAGGATCATGGCGATGCCACCAAAAATCAACGAGATAACCATGGCGGTTAGCAAAGCGCGGACTAAAATACGGATGCGGGCGATGCTAAAGGCTTGCTCCACGCGTCCGCTAAAACGGCGGCTCTCTTCTGCTTCACGGGTGAAGGCTTGGACGATGTTAAGCGATGAAAGCGATTCGTTCACCTGCGCGCCAACATCAGCAACCCGGTCTTGGCTCTTGCGAGAAAGTTTTTTAACCCTTCTACCCATCAACACAATGGTCACCAAAACAAGCGGTACTACAATAGCGATACCAAGCATTAGCTCGGGCGATTGGATGGACAGCATGATCGAGCCAACAATGGCGGTGAGAAAATTGCGCAGCCAAACAGATACGCTAGACCCAACGATGCTTTGCACGAGGGTGGTGTCGGCGGTAAGGCGCGAAACAATCTCTCCGGGGCGGTTTTCTTCAAAAAATTCGGGCGACAGATGCACAAGGCGGTTAAAGATTGCTTTGCGGATATCAGCAACGACTCGCTCGCCTATCCAGCTAACAAAATAGAATCGGGCTGAAGTAGCAAAGGCTAACAGCACAACGACGACACCGAGAACGTAAAAATACTGGTTAACTAGTGCAGCATTTTCTTGACTGAAGCCATCCACCGCATCGCCCATCGCACCGGGGATGGAGAGAACACTCCCCGAACCAATGATCAGAAAAAATAAGGCCGCTAGCATATGCCCTTTATAGGGGCGAACGAAGTGCCAGAGAGTTTTTAGATTGGTGAGCGGGCCTTTTGGCGGCTCGTCCTCGCGTCGTGGCTCATCGGTCATTCTTTATTGGCTCCATTATTATCCAGCAGATATAATGCGCTTGACGCTTTATAACAATGGTCAATATGCATCAAATTATAGTGTGGTAGGGGATAGTTTGAAAATAAGCGGCCTTCTGATCTAAATGGCCCTTGCATTCCCCTTCAGTCAGCGCTATACGAACGCCTCGTTTTCGGAGAAAAGACTATGAAACAAGAAATTCATCCTGATTACCATACCATCAAAGTGGTAATGACTGACGGTAGCACTTTTGAAACACGTTCCACATGGGGCGCTGAAGGTGATACTATGACGCTTGAAGTTGACCCTAAAGTGCATCCAGCATGGACCGGCGGCAATCGCTCATTGCTTGATGCGGGTGGCCAAGTTGCACGCTTTAACAAGCGTTTTGGTTCCTTTTCGCTTAAGAAATAGTCAGCTTAAAAACATCATTTCGGTGAAGGGTGCTCTTTTGAGCGCCTTTTTTCGTGTTTTGGAGAAGGTTTCTCCTTTTCACTCTTATGGCCTTGAAGGTTCAGAATTTACCCTTACATATATTATATCCGGTGCCCATAAGGGGCCGGAGATTTGAGAAATAGCTTGGCCGAATGCGGCAGGCAGCGGCATCAATCGCTTAATGAAAGGATTATATGATGCGTAGATTTGATTTATCCCCCCTAATGAGAAGCAGCGTTGGTTTTGACCATTTGAACCGGCTGCTCGACAGTTCCCTAACAACCGATGCGGACACAGCGTACCCACCTTATAACATCGAAAAAATATCAGAGGATGACTATTTGATATCGATGGCGGTTGCGGGCTTTGATCCGGCAGAGCTTACTATTACCGTCCAAGAAGGCACCTTGACCATTGAGGCTAAAGGCGAAACAGACGATAGTGAGCGAACCTTCCTACACCGTGGTATAGCGCGGCGGGCCTTTGAGCGCCGCTTTCAACTGGCCGATACAATTCAGGTGGGCGAGGCCCGCTTTGAGCATGGTATGTTGCTAATTGACCTGAAACGGGTGATCCCTGAGCATAAAAAGCCTCGGCAGATATCGATCCAAACCATTGCTGAAGCGGCTTAACCTCAATTGAATGTAAAATGACCCCCGCCCATGGTGTTGATCGCATGTGGGCGGGTTTTATTTTGGCTTAATTGCCAAATACGGCTTCTGCCGCTGACCGGCTATCACCCCGTGCTGCATGAGCGGCCTCCGCGCGGGTAATCTCAGTCTTTAAACGCTCAATACGTTCCATCAATTCGTGGGCACTGAGCGTTGATATATCTTCTTTTTCCACATCAAATAGCGGTCCCGTTTTCTTCTGTGGTAAATCTTCAAAATCCATCACCCTATCTCCTTTGGCCTTGGGTATATTAGTCTATTGAGCCTTTATAAATTGGACTTGTCAATAGAAGCCGCTAGAGCGCACAATAGAGTTTGAAATGATGCCAATTGCGGAAGTATGTGAGGGTTTTGCTAATGATGGACTGTGTTGAATTAAATGGCTTTGGCGGGCCTGAAGTGCTGCAGGCGGGTAAACGAGAAAAGCCTAAGCCTCAAACTGGTGAAGTGCTGATCAAGGTCCATGCGGCTGGGGTCAACCGACCCGATGTGGTGCAGCGCATGGGCATGTATCCGCCGCCCCCGGGGGCAAGTGACATCCCGGGCCTTGAGGTCACAGGCACCATTGCGGCGCTGGGTGAGGGCGTTGAGGGATTGGTTATAGGCGATAGGGTTTGTGCTTTGGTCACCGGCGGTGGCTATGCGGCTTACTGTGTTGCACCTATTGAGACTGTTCTGCCAGTACCCGGTGGTATGGATTTTGCCTCTGCTGCTGCGATCCCAGAGACATATTTCACCGTTTGGTCCAATGTTTTTGACCGGGGTGGTCTGCAAGCTGGCGAATGGCTGCTGGTACATGGGGGTTCATCGGGTATAGGCTCTACCGCCATTCAGTTAGCCCGTGCTTTTGGGGCTAAGGTTATCACAACGGTGGGTAATGCAGACAAAGTTAAATTTTGTACAAGCTTAGGCGCCGACCATGTGGTGAATTACCGCGAGTGTGACTTTGAAGCTGAAGTCGCAAAAGTTACCGATAATAACGGCGTGAATGTCGTATTAGATATGGTCGGTGGTGATTATATAGCGAGGAACATTGGTGTGATGGCGGTCGGTGGGCGTCATGTCTCCATCGCTTTTCTTGGCGGTCCACAGGTGCAACTAAATATGTTGCCAGTTATGTTAAAGCGCTTAGTCCTAACAGGAAGTACCCTTCGTGCCCGGGACCTGGTCTTTAAGGGGGCTATCGCTGACGCGCTAAGGGCACATGTTTGGCCACTGTTGGTTTCGGGGAAGGTGAAGCCCTATATTCACCAAACATTTTCTTTTGGTGATGCCGCAGAAGCGCACAGAGTTATGGAATCGAGCAGCCATATGGGGAAGTTGGTTCTAACTTTTGAGTGAAAGTGATATTCTGGCCCACTATCGCCAAGAAAACTCGGTGACAGGGCGCTTTTGACCTGCTAGAAGGTGGTCAGGAATTCTTCCTAATCCCAGACAACCCAAATTGGTGTGCCTGGGCAGCCGAGCAAAAGCTCGACTGCGGGGAGCATAATTGTATTTAACGAACATATATACAGGAAGAACGGATAGTATTATGGCACAACCTTTAATGCCAATGGCGACAGCAGTTTGGTTGGTGGACAACACCGCACTTAGCTTCAAACAAATAGGTGACTTTTGTGATTTGCATGAACTGGAAGTTCAAGGCATTGCGGACGGTACCATTGCTGTTCATATGGTCGGACAAGACCCACTTGCTAATGGTCAACTTAGTCAAGAAGAAATTGACCGTTGCCAAGATGACAGCACTGCATCGCTCGAGCTGATGGAAACCGATATTGCACTTAAGGCCCGGACAAAAGGCCCGCGTTATACACCGCTGTCTAAGCGGCAAGACAAGCCATCGGCTATTGCCTGGCTTGTGCGTAATCATGCTGAGTTAGTTGACGCGCAGATTTGCCGCCTAGTTGGCACCACTAAGCCAACGATTGAGGCCATCCGCAGTCGGACCCATTGGAATTCATCCAACATTACCCCGCAAGACCCAGTTGCCTTGGGCTTGTGCAAGCAGTTGGATTTGGATGAGGCGGTACAAATTGCTCATGCAAGAGCCGAAAAGGCACGGATAAAAGCGGGCATTCAGGCACCTGCTGAGGAAGCGACTAGCGAATAATTTGCCATAGTGGTAAGATAGCGAAACGCGCGATCAATTGGCCGCGCGTTTTTTGTTGGGATATTAAGATAGTTTCAAAAATTGCGTTAATGGCAATTAAATTTCTTGATCTCTTCTTTTAGCCGCAACTTTCGTTTTTTGAGGGTGCCTAGTTTTAAAGAGTCTGGATTGGGTCGGTGTTCTTCGCGGGCAATGATCTTTTCAATTTCAGCATGTTTAGCATTCAGGGTTTCTACATGCGCATCAATATTCATTCCCGTACTCCTTATGTTGAAAATTTAGATCTATATTTCACCACTAAAGAGAGGCTTTGTCACCTAAAAGATTGAACCTTTGGGGAAAGCCTGTATCTTTGGGCACTTAGATATGGTTAATAAAAAGCAACTAAATTTAGGGCGATTTGAAATGGGAGAGACTCGCAATTCCCGGCTTATAATTGGAATATCTGGTGCCTCGGGCGTTATCATGGGTGCTCGTGCCTTATCGCAGGCCCATGCCTTGGGCTATGAGACCCACTTGATCCTATCTAAAGCAGCTGAGCGCACCCTAAAGCTTGAAACAGACCTTTCGGTCAAAGAAGTTGCAGCGTTAGCTGATCATCACTATTCTGTAAAAGATATTGGCGCAGCGATCGCCAGTGGCTCTTACCCAACTTGCGGCATGTTGATCGTGCCTTGCAGCATCAATACGATGTCACAAATAGCATCAGGTATAACAGGCACGCTGATGTCACGCGCGGCTGATGTGGTACTGAAAGAAAAGCGACGTTTGGTGCTGATGGTGCGGGAAACACCTTTACATTTGGGTCACCTACGCAGCATGACCAAACTTAGTGAAATGGGGGCTGTTATCGCGCCGCCGGTTCCGGCTTTTTACACAAAACCAGAAACCATTATGGATATTGTTGACCAGTCTGTGGCGCGGGCTCTTGATTTATTTGAGGGGGGGGTGTCTGCTGCCAAACGTTGGGGAGAAGATATTCCCACACAGCCGGATAAAGATAAATAAATCAGGCCGAGGCGGTTATTTCTTTGGCTGCATGGCGCAAGACAGTTAGGTCTGGCACCTTAACGCCGTTGGAATTACTGCTGATATACTGCTCTATTTTTGACGGCATCTTTGCTGAGATAGGCACAAGGCTAATGCGCTCAACCAATTCTGCGTGGGCTTCTTGCTCCATAAGCAGTTCCAAACCTTTTAAGATATTATAAAGTTCGTCTTTTTCTTTGGAGCTTTTATAAGCCAAGCGATTAGTGCGGACTAAACCTAATACTTCTTCACACCACTCGCTCGCATTGTTATGCAGTTCTGCTAGGCAATCGTCAGTTGGGGTTAGGCAGGATGATTCGAATATTGCTAACATAAGAACAATATTAATATCGCAGTTCAAACGGTTTTGTAAATCGAGGCATAAGCTCTCAACCCCTTCTATGGCGTATAGTTTTGATGCTGCTTGCCAATAATGGCGCGTGGAAGGGTCATCGCTTTTCATCATATGCATTTCATGCTGCCTTTAAGTCTAATTTAAGACATGGTATAATAGTGGCCTTCTGGTTAAGAAGAGCCTAACAAGTTAATAGGTGTGAAGCATTATTATGGATGAAATGCAGTTAAAGGCCCGTTTAGTGGAATTGCTGGAAGAGCACCGCGATTTAGATGATGCCATCATGGCATTGGAGAGGGCGGGAACATTTGACTTCATGCAGGTTCAGCGAATGAAAAAGCGTAAATTATGGCTGAAAGATCAAGTGGGCTTAATCGAAGATATGTTGATCCCTAATATCATTGCATGATGTGAGCTGGGATACATTATCTTAACGCACGTTATCATCACCTTTAATAGCACGTTTATGGGCATACATTTGCTTGTCTGCTTCTTTAAGGGCACTTTCAGCTTGGTCTCCAGCTTTGAAAGTGTAGGTGCCATATGCCACCCGCAGTGTAACTTTATCACCGTCTAGGGTCAGCGGATTATCACTGATGACTTTCGCGAGCGCTGCCGCTTTTGACGCGCCCTTTTCTTCGTCTGTTTGGGCTAAAAGTATGCCAAATTCATCACCGCCAATGCGCCCCACTTCATCGGTACTACGCGTATGGGAAACCAGTAAGGACGTTAGATGCTGCAGGGCTTTATCGCCACTATCATGGCCATATTTATCGTTGATGGCTTTCATATCATTCATGTCGATATACATCAGCGTTGAAGGCGATGAGTACCGTTCAGCAAAGGAGATCATCCGCGTTAGTGCGGCGACGAAAGCCCGTCGATTGTGGATGGGAACGAGCACATCTGTATCGGCCAAGTCTTCCACTTCCCGCAAGCGCTTGTTGGTGCGCTCTAACTCACGGCGCAGAGTGTCAACTTCATCCATCAGCGAGATAATGGCGGCATGGACGCGCTCTGTCAGCTCCTCCTTTGGAATACCGTGAACCTGAACAGTATCATGGATCGTCCGCGCGGAAGGGGCTTTACCATATGCCTTGGCACCTTCGGTTTTCTTCACCCGTTTGGTGGATGTGGTCTGGCCGACCCCAGGTGTATTTGTGATACGCATACTTACTCCTGCCTTTTAGGCTACCAAGCGGAGACCCAAAGACGGATCACCAACATTATAGGCTATTATGGGCGAATAATGATTTCGCTGGCAAGAGTATAGATTTTTTTGATGTGAGGGTGTGCAAGTATATCGTCGTAAAAGCCTTGCTAAGGGGGGTGAAAATCATATAATAGTAGCCATCACTGGTGGACTGACGGCGGATATCCGCACGAAAGCTTTCCGGTGATTTGTTTTTTGAAACAGGATGTTTTCATGACCGACCTAGCACCACTTGTGGGTATAATAATGGGCAGCCAATCTGATTGGAAGACCATGAAATTGACTGCTGATATTTTAGACCAACTTGGGGTGCGGCATGAGACTAAAATTATCTCTGCCCACCGTACACCTGAGCGGCTTTATAAATATGCAACAGAAGCAAAAGGGCGGGGCCTTAAATGTATTATCGCGGGTGCGGGCGGTGCAGCACATTTGCCGGGCATGACAGCCGCGATGACCCCTTTGCCTGTTTTCGGTGTGCCTGTGCAAAGCAAAGCCTTGTCTGGGCAAGATAGTTTGCTCTCCATCGTGCAAATGCCAGCGGGTATACCGGTTGGAACATTGGCAATTGGTAATGCTGGGGCCACCAATGCGGGTCTGCTCGCGGCCAGTGTTATAGCCTTGATGGATGACGACATTGCTGCAAAATTGGACGCCTTTAGGGCCGCGCAAACAGCAGCAATTGCCGATATTCCTATAACCGATTTTTAGCCCCAAGATATATAAGGTTTGATAATATGGTCATGATCTTGCCGGGTAGCGTAATTGGTATTTTGGGGGGCGGTCAACTTGGCCGGATGTTGGCAGCAGCAGCAGGGCAATTGGGTTATAAATGCCATATCTATAGCCCTGATGAAAACAGTCCAGCCTTTGATTTAGCTGCCTATCATACGGTTGCAGACTATAATGACATTGAAGCGCTGACTGCTTTTGCCGCCAAGATTGATGTGGCGACCTATGAATTTGAAAATATTCCTGCAGCGGCAGCCCAGTTATTAGCGGAACATAAAGTTTTACGGCCAAGCTGGCATGCGCTTGAAGTTTCGCAAGACCGTGTGGTCGAAAAAGATTTCTTAAATGAGCATGGCATAGCAACAGCAGCCTATCAGGCCTTTGAAACCAAGGATGAGTTAAAAGCAGCGCTGGCTATAACAGGCCGGCCCGCGATCGCGAAAACGCGGCGCTTTGGCTATGACGGTAAAGGACAAGCGACAGTTAAGTCGAAAGCTAACTTTGCTAATGCACTGAAAGTTATGGGAGGTGTCCCGTCTATTTTGGAAGCTTTTGTTGGTTTCGACCGTGAAATTTCTGCCATTGTTGCCCGCAGTGAGAACGGCGATGTGGCGGCTTTCCCGATCTCAGAAAATAGTCATGTAAACCATGTGCTGGACGAAACTAATGTGCCCGCAGCAATCTCACCGACTGTTATGGCTACAGCGCAAGTGATTGCCACCAAGATTGCTAATGCCCTAGATTATGTTGGTGTTTTGGCTGTGGAAATGTTTGTCACTGACATAACTGGCGAGGTGGTGGTGAATGAAATTGCCCCTAGGGTTCATAATAGCGGTCACTGGACTATTGAGGGCGCTCATACGAGCCAATTTGAGCAACATATTCGGGCTATTTGTGGCTTGCCGTTGGGGGACCCAAGCGCGCGGGGTGCGGTGCGGATGAAAAATTTATTAGGCAAAGATATTTTAAATATTGAAGAATATCTAGCCGATCCGGGTGCTCACTTTCACCATTACGGCAAGTGCCACCCTGTGGATGGGCGCAAGATGGGCCATGTGACATGGATCGATCCAAAAACAGATTAAACGGGCTCTAAATGTCCGGCTTGTCGCTGCTTTAGCACCATTTGGTTATGAGCTTGCGTTCTTCAGCGGCTTGCAGAGATATCTCCCGCGCTAAATCACCAAAGCGCTCCTCGACCTTTTCACGACGAATTTTCATGGTATGCGTTAAAATACTATTTTCGATCGTCCATGGGTCTTTGCTAATAATAATGGCTCCAATACGGGCATGGCTTTCACAGGTTTCATTCACCATTCGGGCCATTTCTGCCAGCGAAGATTCAATGTCGCCCACTTCTAAGTCAGATGTTGATGCGGCCAGCACACAGACCATGACCGGTTTATGGTATCCTCGGCCCAGCATGCATATTTGCTCGCACTCCTCAGCGGCGGCAAAGGCGGCCTCTGTGGGGGCGGGAGAGACAAATTTACCGTGGATGGTTTTGAAAGTGTCCTTCACCCGGCCTGTAATATAGTAAAAGCCATCTTCATCCATGCGCATTTTATCACCGGTGTAAATCCAACCATCACGGAAGGTTTCTTTGGTGGCTTCTTCGCGTTTATAATACCCAAGGGACGGCCCATCAGCCTTGATGATCATTTCATCTTCATCTGTTAGAGCAAGCTCAACATTCCCCACAGGCTTGCCGATGCTACCAATTCTAAAATCATCAGGTTTGTTCAAAATTACGCTCATGAGCTCAGATTGTCCGAAGCCTTCCAGCACCATTATATCAAGCTTGTGAAACCACCGAATAAGCGATGGGGCGATGGGGGCTGCCGCAGATAACAAATAGGTCGCTTCGCTGAGGCCAAGATTTCTCTTGATTTGATCTTTTAGCGCACCACCACGGGCGGAAAGCTCAGCGTCAAGGGCTGCTTGGCCGCCAAATTTAACCAGAAGACCTTGTTGCATTTGCTCCCATACACGGGGCGGACCAAACATAAAGTGTGGTTGGCAGTCGGCAAGGTCCCGCGTTAGGGTATCCATACTTTCATTGAAGGTAATGCTAATACCATTGGTCATGGACATGGTTTCCACAAGGCCGCGCTCGGCTATATGGGAAAGCGGTAGATAAGAAAATAGCTTACCCGCATCAACAACCCTGCGGGCCCTATGCGTCGGAATGATGAGACTAGCCTGTGAGTTCATAACCCCTTTGGGTTTTCCAGTGGTGCCGGAAGTGAAAACAATGGTGGCCAGCGCATGAGGATCAACCACATGGCTTGGTGCCTTGCCTTTGTTGGCAGCTAATATGTCATTCCATTTTAAATGATCGCAGCCAGGGTCTACGCCCGGGAAGGCAACAATGGTAACTTTTCCATCGAAGAGATGCTTAACGGATTGCCAATTAATAGATTCGCCCAAAAACACCAATTTTGTTTCTGTCAGATCGGTGATATAATTGATCATGTCGGGCTTCATGGTGGTAAACAGAGGGATTGTTACATTGCCACTCCCCATGATAGCCATATCGGCCATAACCCAATGGGCGCGGTTCTTTGATAGAAGCGCCACCGAGGTCGCATCATTACCGTAATTTTCCTCAATCCAAGCGCTAATGGCTTTAATTTCGTCAAACCCTTCGCGGAAACTCCATGTGGTAAATTGGTCCCCACGGCGGTCTTTCAACCAAAGATCAACTTCTGGATTTTCAATATGCTGGTCTAACAGTGAGAAAAAATCAATAGCATCCATTTTATGGCTCCCCTCCATGTGATGGCACAACCTTAACCGGACTGAACACAGGGAACAAGTAGCAATGTTTCAGTGATGCTTTTGGTATGCTATGATGACCTTTAGAGTTAAGGGAGGTTAAAAATGCAGATCATCGATGCCGCCGCTGGGCATAAGGCGCTTGAATTTCCCGCCTTGATTGCCGCCCTTCGGGATGCCTTTAGTGGGGCGTTTGAAATGCCCCAGCGGCAATTATTTCCGTTGGACCAATCCCAAGAATTTGGTGATAGTTTTGCCTTGTTACCCGCGTGGAATGCTGAGGTGATAGGGGTAAAAATATTCACCCATTATCCCAGCAACCGTGCGCAAGGACGGGAAACGGTAGCGGCGCAAGTTCTGTTGTTCGATCGAAAAAGCGGGCTGCCGATGGCCTTGGTTGAGGGCAGCGCATTAACCCTGTGGAGAACAGCAGCAGCATCGGCACTGGCCGCAACATATTTAGCGCGGCCTGACGCTGAAACACTTTTGGTATGCGGCACTGGAAAACTAGCCCCCTTCATGGCGCTGGCCCATGCGTCAGTTCGTCCAATCAAGGAAATATATATTTGGGGCAGAAGTCACGATGCGGCGGACGCAACAGCAGACCATATTCAAAAAATCCGACCCGATATTTCTTGTGAATTAGCCACCAATTTAAAAAAGGCCGCTGGAAGTGCTGATATTATTTCCTGCGCGACGGGCGCTCACCAGCCAATATTATATGGAGATTGGGTGCAGCCCGGCACGCATGTGGACCTTGTCGGAAACCATAATGCCAATTTCAGAGAATGTGACACAGAGCTGATTGTCAAAAGCCGGGTCTATGTGGATAGTTATAAAAATACCTTTTCTGAGGCTGGCGAGCTTATTTTACCCGTACAAGAAGGGGTCTTTAGCTTGGATAGCGTGGAGGCGGAGTTGAAAGAGCTTTGCCAAAACAATGTGCCGATGCGGTCCAGCGCCGGAGACATAACCCTTTATAAATCGGTCGGTACGGCATTGGCGGATCTGGCCGCCGCTCATTTGGTGTTTAAAACCATTGAACGGCGCTAAGCCCTAACCATTTATTTCAGCCATATAGCTTTTCAATTCTTGCTTCACCGTTGGTGCCAATAGGTAGAGACCCAAGATGTTGGGAAAAGCCATGGCAAAAACAATCGCGTCGGAAAAGTCCAAAATGGCCTGTAATTTCAATGTGCAGCCCAAGACAACAAAGATGCAGAAGATAAGGTTGAAGCTGTTTTTAGCGATGGTGCTTTCCCCCATGAAATAGGTCCAGCCCTTGAGGCCATAGTAAGCCCATGCGATCATGGTCGAGAAAGCAAATAGCATAACAGCGATGGATAGCGGCACATCAAACCAACTGATAACGCTGGTGAAGGCCGATGAGGTAAGTTCTATGCCTTCGATGCTGTTGCTACCATAGCCGTGGATGGCAGGGTCATAAACGGTGACGAGAATAACCAAAGCCGTAATAGTGCAGATGAGGACCGTATCAATAAGTGGCTCAAGCAAACCCACAAAGCCCTCGGTGGCGGGCTTATCGGTTTTAACCGCCGAATGGGCGATGGAAGCAGACCCGAGCCCGGCTTCATTGGAAAAAACAGCCCGCTGAAAGCCTAAAACTATAACGGCAAGGCCACCGCCGGCTAAGCCATGCGGGGAGAAAGCTTCGGTGAAAATTGCGATGAAAACCCCAGGAAGCTTCCCGGCATTTACAAAAATTACTACCAGCGCAAAAGCGAGATAAAGCACCGCCATGGTTGGCACAACTCTGGAGGTGACTTTGGCGATGGAGCGAATGCCGCCGATAATGACAAGGGCAACAAGAAAGGCGAGGACGATGCCAAATAGCCAACCTTTGTCGGCCATAAAGTTTGTTGTACCCGCCGTCACATTAGCGAATTGGGCGTAAGCTTGGTTAGACTGGAACATATTGCCAATACCCAGGCAACCGATGACCATGCAAGCCGCATAAAGACCGCCGACAAAACGCCCCACAATAGGGCTATGGTGTTCGGCTATTCCCTTCGACAGATAATGCATCGGCCCGCCAGAGACAGAACCATCGGCATGTTCATTGCGGTATTTAACCCCGAGAATACATTCAGCGAATTTAACCGACATGCCAAGAAGGCCCGCCACCGCCATCCAAAATACGGCACCGGGTCCACCGATGGACACAAGAACCGCAACCGCCCCAATATTGCCGACGCCGACAGTACCAGAAAGGGCTGTGGACAGAGCTTTGAAATGGCTTATCTCGCCTTTGGCGCTGGGGTCGGCAAAGTCCCCGCGCACCAGTTTAAGCGAATGTTTGATGTTGGCGGGGGTAAGCATGCCAAAATAAAAAGTGCAAAAAACCGCACCAATAACCAGCCATGCCACGACAATGGGCACTTCTGTGCTGCCAATGGGAATACCAACAAATATAATGTCAGAAAATTGCTTGGCGAGGGGTGCAACAATATTATTTACCGTTTCATCTAGGCCTTCAGCGAAGGCTGTCTGCGCCGATGCAAATGCGGTAACGATGGCGATAAGGCCCCGCCCTGTCCAACTGTTAGCCATTCTATAGTCCCCATATGCCAAAATAAATTAAACCAATTCTGTTTGCACCCTATCGTGTCGAGGACTGAAATATAAGGATTTTATGAAACTGCGACGAAATGTGTAAAAAATACGGTGGGCGGCCCTTGAACTTCAAAGGATCAATACTATCTGTAACGTATAGAAGAAAAGAACGACAATAATGATCGTTCAAATGACAGCAACAGGGCATTAGCTCTGATTAACAAAGCAGGAAAACCTGCAACAAAAATGAGGATAAAATGACAGATTTTGTAACATTAGTGCATGGCATAAATTCCAAAGCCGACTATAAATCGCAGCGCGCCCCAGAGATTTTGCGCCGTCGCCGCCGCCGTCAGCAGAAGCTATCTTCACTGACCGCGTAAAATTTTAACAGTTTGGTCTGCAGCGTAACTTAATTTACGGTTTCCGGATGGAAACTGCAGACCCGCCGGACCAAGGGCATCCCCCCTCCCATCCCCCCTCGCCCTTGGTTCGGTTCTATCTTTTCTTAACTTTCCTAATCCAATTTAATGCAATATCCAGTGGCGAACTTTTGCCGCTTTAGCTATATTTGCTTTCATGGATTTATTTGATGTAGCAAACATTAGCTTGGCAGCGGGCCCTAATTGGCAAGCTGAAACCCATATGGTAAGTGTTCATGGGGGCTTGGTCGCGGGCGTTGATGAGGTCGGTCGAGGCCCGCTCGCTGGCCCTGTTATGGCAGCCGCCGTCATTTTAGACCCTGACAATATACCTGAGGGTTTAAACGATTCTAAAAAGTTAAGCGCCAAGCGTCGTGACATCTTATTTGAGGCCATTCACGCAAGCGCCATTTCCACCGGTATAGGCGAAGCTACTGTCGCGGAAATTGATCAGATAAACATTTTACAGGCTAGCCTTCTTGCCATGCGGCGGGCGGTGGATAAAATGCCTAAATCCGCGACCTCGCTTTTGATCGATGGCAATCGGTCGCCTGAACATGATTTGCCAGATATTTGCCTCATTAAAGGGGACGGGCGGTCATTATCCATCGCGGCGGCGTCAATTATTGCCAAAGTTACGCGCGACCGATATATGGCGAAATTGGCCGAGAAATATCCTGACTATGGCTGGGAGCAAAACGCAGGATATGGTGTGCCAGCCCATATGAGGGGACTAAGCCTTGTGGGTATTTCCCCTTTTCACCGCAAGAGCTTTGCCCCCATTTCCAAGATTCTAAATGAAGACTCTCGAACAACTTATTGATTCATATAGACGAATCACGATTAAAAATCTTGACGCAAGATGCCATTTGACTCACAATAATCCCGAATCAGGCCGAATCACACTTAAAAACCGCTCGAAAACCGGGCGTTCGGCTGAGGGAAATAAGAGGACGGGATCATGTCAAAGAAAGCTGTTGTTGGGAAAAAGGCGCCTGCAAAAAATAGCTTGCCGCTAGACCAAATCATTCAGGGTAACTGCATCGAAGTTTTAAACAGCTTGCCGGAAAAGTCGGTGGATGTGATTTTCGCTGATCCCCCCTATAATATGCAATTGAAGGATACTTTGCGCCGTCCTGATAATAGCAAAGTTAACGGTGTTGATGATGCCTGGGATAAATTTTCCAGCTTCAATGCTTATGACCATTTCACTTTTGAGTGGCTAACGGCGGCTAAGCGTGTGCTGAAAGATACGGGCACTATTTGGGTCATCGGCAGTTACCATAATATTTTCCGGGTCGGTAATGCGCTGCAAAATCTTGACTATTGGATTTTAAACGACATCATTTGGCGCAAGAGCAATCCGATGCCGAACTTTCGTGGTACTCGCTTCACCAATGCCCATGAAACATTGATTTGGGCGGCTAAGTCTGCCGACAAAGGCGGTTATACCTTTAACTATGACGCCATGAAGTCGATGAATGAAGACGTGCAAATGCGCTCGGATTGGGTGCTGCCCATATGCTCGGGTAAGGAACGTTTAAAGTCTGGCGATAAGAAAGCCCATGCGACCCAAAAACCAGAATCGCTGCTTTACCGTGTGCTGATGTCCTCCACCAAGCCCGGCGATATGATTTTAGATCCCTTCTTTGGTACCGGCACTACCGGGGCAGTGGCGAAAATGTTAGGGCGTCATTATATCGGTATCGACCGCGAGAGCGACTATATCAAGCTCGCGGAAGATCGTATTAAAAAGGTCAAGCCTCTTAGCGAAGAAGCATTGGGCTTCACCCAAAGCAAACGTAGCCAACCACGGGTGCCTTTTGGCTCCCTCATTGAGCGCGGTATGATCAAGCCGGGGGTTACGTTAGTTGATCCTAACCGTCGTTATGCAGCTAAAGTGCGCAGTGATGGCACGCTCATTACTGACAAGACCAGTGGCTCTATCCACCAAATTGGTGCCCATGTTCAAGGGGCTCCGGCCTGTAATGGTTGGACCTTCTGGCATGTGGAAAAACGCGGTGGGCTGGTGCCAATTGATACCTTCCGCCAAAAAGTGCGGGCAGAAATGGCGAACTGATCAGCCTTTTAGCTTTAAAGAACATCCAACATTTTACGAAAAACAGTCGGCAAGCTTTCAGCTAGTTGGCTGTTATTTCTGTGCCATTCATGCTTGGGGATTTCGGTCATTTCTGGAAGTGAGGCTCTCACAACATTGGTCTCAAGGTGAAAATGGGTGAAGCTGTGGCGCGGGGCCTGTCCCGCACTTTGCCAAGGTGCCTCAATAGGAGCGTGGTTTTTTAGTTCATTATCCCCCGGAAAATCATCCCGCACCTCCCACGGCGTTGAAGGCAGGCCGAGTGTGCCCCCTAGCAAGCCTTTATCTGGCCGTCGCTCTAGTAATATTTGACCATCACATATAATGGCAAAACTGACGATATGGCGTGTGGGTTTGGGCTTTTTTAGGGCTTTTACCGGATATTTTTCTGTGTCACCTGATTTAAAGGCTTGGCAAAATGTTTTAACGGGACAGATGGTACATTTCGGTGTGCGCGGCGTGCAAATTGTGGCGCCTACATCCATCATGGCTTGGGCAAAATCACCGGCGCGCTTGGCAGGTAACAATTCATCGATTATCGCTTTAACCTGCGGCTTGGCGGTGGGGAAGGGGGTTTCTATGCGGGCTATGCGGCTGATAACGCGCTCAACATTGGCGTCAACCACCGCAATATTTTCACCGTAAGCAATGGCGGCGATAGCAGCGGATGTATAATCCCCAATGCCGGGGAGTTTTTTCAGTTTATCTGCACTACAGGGGAAAGTCCCGTCCATATCACACGCAATAATGCGGGCGCATTTGTGCATATTTCTGGCGCGGGCGTAATAACCAAGGCCCGCCCAAGCACTTAGCACCTCGGATTGTTCAGCGGCGGCAAGGGTTTGGACAGTGGGCCAGCGGGTAATAAATTTTTCAAAATAGCCTTTAACGGTGGCGGTGGTGGTTTGTTGCAGCATAATTTCGCTCAACCAAACGCGGTAAGGGTCTATGGGTTGCTCGGCCACAGCCCGCCAAGGAAAGTCCCGCTGATAGCGGTCATACCAGTTTAGCAATTGGGTGGAGAAATTTTTGCTCACAATTTGGGTCACATTCCATGTAAATATAGGCTAAGCTCACCGCGCTGGTTTGACGCTTGTGTTTGCTGACCCTAATGAATGACAGAAATGATGGACAGAAAAAAATCGCCTAAAAGCAAAGGGCAGGTGAAAAAACCTTACCGCCGCCGAACCGCGGTTCTGCCCCAGCAGTTGATGGGGAAATTGCTGGACCGTTCCATGCGACAGCGCGGCTTCGCGCAGACCGAAATCATTACCCGTTGGCCCGAAATTGTTGGGCTGGATATCGCCCGTACCGTCATGCCGGTTCGCCTGAAAATGCCCCCGGGCTCAAAAATGGGCGGTACGCTGGAAGTGCGAACAGAATCAGCCTATGCCCTTATTTTGCAACACCGTGAACATTATCTGCTGGAGCGGATAAATAGCTTTTATGGCTTTGCGGCGGTGGCGCGCCTTTCCATTATCCATGGCCCGGTTCTGCAAAAGCAAGGAACCATTGTCGTGCAAGCTGAGGAGCTTGATAAAGAGACGGAAAAGCGGCTTAAAGCCATGCTGAAGCCTGTGGAACAGTCGGACCTAGCGGCGGCACTTGATCGCTTGGGACGCGAGGTCATTGGCCGCAAATGAGGAAGTTTGGTTTTAAAACAAGTATTTTTGATGTGGATAACACTTGACCAAACCCCACCGATATACATTGATATAAAAAATAACAGTAATGCCAGAGGGTGCCCGTGATGTTTAAGTTTATATTGTCTATTTTTCTAATTTTCAGTGGTTTTACAGTCACTTTAGCGCAAGAAGAAAAGCCATCAAAGTCCGTTGAAGCACCAAAATCTGCCGAAAAACTAGGCTATTACGGCGATATTGTTTATGGCGACGCGGATGCCGCCTTTGAGATTATCGAATTTGCTTCCCTAACCTGCCCCCACTGCGCGGCCTTTCACGCAAATGAATTACCGTCCCTAATGGCACAATATGTAGAAGCGGGTAAGGTACGCTTTGTATTTCGAAATTTTGTTTTGAACCAAGTAGATATGGCCGTTTCTGTGATTTCCCGTTGCCGAGATATGGAATTTGCCAAGAAGGCACAAGCCAAGCTTTTTGAAACCCAAGCAAGCTGGTCTCGGGCGAAAGATATTAAGACTGCGGTCATGGCAACGTTCAATATTTTGGGGATGGAAAGCAAAGAATTTGAAATATGTTTGTCAAACCAAGACATGGCGGCATATTTGAATGAACAAACACAAAAAGGCGCTGAGCTATATAAAGTTACGGGAACGCCCACCATTATATTGAATGGAAAAAGGATAAACCCAACTTTTGATGCTATCGATTCGGCCCTGAAAGCACTTGAAGCCAAGTAAGCGATCCGAAAGCGATGACGGCCAATCCCTTGATGTCATTGGGCCATAGCTACTTTGGTGCTAACTTCTTGACGCCTATTTTATATTAATACTAGATTTAGTGGGTAGGGACACATGAAACACAATAATGGGTATAAAATGATGACTTTTTCGAATTTTGTAAAAAATGGGATTATGCTATTGCTGGCCTCGATGTTGCTGGCTTCCTGCGGGGAAGCTGACAGCGATGCGAGCAGCAAAACGGCTGATGCTGCGACGACAAAGGATAACACTGAAGTTTCTGGTGCAACAGATGACGCAGACAAAGTTGGCGCTTATGGCGACCTGATTTACGGCGATCCGGATGCACCGATTGAAATCATCGAATATGCATCGCTGACCTGCCCGCACTGTGCCAATTTTGCTTTAACCCAGTTGCCGCAGCTTAAAGAAAAATATATCGACACCGGCAAAGTGAAGCTGGTTTACAGAAACTTCTTGATGAATAATGTTGATCTGGCGGCTTCCACTGTTGCGCGGTGCCGCACCCCTGAATTTGCCAAGAAAATGCATAATATTCTCTTTCGCACTCAGCGCCAATGGGCCGCAGGCGGTGATCCTGCGGGTGCTATCGCGGCTATTGCCCGCAAGGCTGGCATGAGCCGAGTGGAATTTGACCGCTGTTTGCAGAACCGCGACATGCAGCTGCATCTAACCAAAATGACCAAGACGGGCAGTACAAAATATAAAGTGAATGCCACTCCAACCATTTTTGTTGATGGCGACAAGTTAGATATTCCAAGCTTTGAGAAGATCGAAGAAGCTCTGGCTGATATTTTAGATTAGAATCCACTAGTTTGGCGAGACTTAAGCCAAATAGGGAGAGACCCGTAGCATGCAATTTTCGCGGCTAAGACTTTCGGGCTTTAAGTCCTTTGTCGATCCAACCGAGCTTATTATTGAGCCTGGTTTGACCGGCGTTGTCGGCCCCAATGGTTGCGGAAAATCTAATCTGCTGGAAGCTTTGCGCTGGGTGATGGGTGAAAACCGCGCCAAATCCCTGCGGGGTTCGGGGATGGACGATGTTATTTTCTCCGGCACTGACCGCAGGCCCGCCCGCAATCTGGCTGAAGTTACCTTAGTTTTAGATCCTGAAAATGAAATTTTAACGCCCGAATTTCAAAATAGCGATGTGCTGGAAGTGACCCGCCGTATTGAGCGTGAAGCTGGCTCAGCCTACCGGATGAATGGCCGTGATGTTCGCCAAAAGGACGTGCAGCTTCTTTTTGCTGATGCTGCAACTGGCGCGCATTCGCCGTCACTGGTGTCGCAAGGGCGCATTGGTAGTTTGATCAATGCAAAACCAAAAGACCGGCGAGCAATTTTAGAAGAAGCCGCAGGTATTTCTGGCCTGCATACAAGACGTAAAGAAGCGGAATCGCGTCTAAGGGGTGCAGAGGGCAATTTGGTTAGGTTGCAAGATGTTGTCGTGCAGATGGAAGCGCAAATAGGCAGTTTGAAGCGTCAAGCCCGCCAAGCTGGTCGTTACCGCACCATTTCGGGTGATGTTAGGCAGGCCGAAGCCAGTGTATTATATTTAAGGTGGTTTAAAGCTTCTAATGATGTGATTGAGCTTGAGCGTCAATTGCGCAGTGCCGAAGCCTCCGCTGCTGAAGTGGCAAAACAAGTGGCAGGGCTGAGCACGGAGCAAGCCACCATCGCTGCCACTTTGCCCGATCTGCGCAATCGGGCGGTTGAGGCTGCCGCTGCCGTGCAGCGCTTGACCATAGCCCGTGAAAGCTTAGAAGCGGAAGAGCGTCGCAGGGCTGAAAAGATAGTAGAGCTGAAAGCGCGGCTTGAGCAGATAGGCGTGGATAGCGCCCGCGAAGATGAAATTAGCACTGACGCCACGGCCGGTTTGCAACGTTTGGCGGGCGAGCGGGAACGACTGGCTGGAGCGCAGGAATCTGAAAAAGCGGCTGAAGTTGAAGCAAGAGAAAAATTAGAAATTTCGTCTCAGGCAGCCAATAGCGCCGAGGAGGACTTTGACGCCTTGAGCCAACAAGCGGCAAGCGCCCGCGCCCGAAAAGAAAGCTTAGAGAGCGATATTTTGGCCCTTGACCGCCGGCTGGATATGGTGTGCGGCGAGCAAAAACGCTTGAAGGATAAAATTGATGGCATGGGCGCCGAGGACAGCGTCATCAAAGCCTTCACTGGTGCAGAAGCCAGCGTTAAAAGCGGTGAAGAGGCCCTTGGTAATGCTGAGGCTGCTGTTCAGGGCGCTGAAGAAAGTACATTGCTGGCCCGCACTAGCTTGAACGACGCTGTTAGCCGCTTTCAAGAAAAAGAAGGTGCCCTTAAGGCGCTGGAAGCAGAAGCAAAAACATTGGCATTAATGCTGGCAGACCGGCCAGATGGGGGCACACCGCTGGCGGATGATGTGCGGGCAAATTTGGGCTTTGAGACCGCTGTTGGCGCGGCTTTCGGCGATGATATTGAAGCGTCTGAGGATGTGGGTGATGACCGTTTTTGGCATGTTGTGGATGATAGAGCGCCTGCCCCCAGCTGGCCCGACGGTGTTTCTGCCCTATCAGCACAAACCAAAGTGCCAGCAGCGCTGACCCTGCGTCTGGCCTATATGGGCTTGCTGGATAAGGGCGTAGACGGTGCTGCGATCCAGAGGAAATTAAAGCCCGGTCAAAAGCTGGTATCAATCGATGGTTCTATCTGGCGCTGGGATGGGTATGTTCAAAAAGCGGGGGCCAAAAGTGCTGTGGCTGTGCGCATGGAACAGCGCAACCGCTTAGAGGGCATAAATCAGAAATTAGACCAGCTGAAAGCCGATATGGCCGCTGCCGAGAAAGCCTGCGACACCGCCCGCGCTGCCCATACGGCCATGCGAGAAGCTGAAGTTGCTGCCCGGACAGCAAGGGGTGATGCAGACGGCCAGTTGGCTAGCGCCCGCCGCGCTTTGTTGGAGGCTGAACAGGAAATGAACCGCCGCGCCTCAAAGGTAAATGCCATCCGCGAGACCATATCTAGGCTTGTAAGTGAAGAAAGTGAAATGGCTGAAAGGCGTGCGGGTATCGGGGCGCAGATAGCTGAACTCCCTGCTATAGACGGCTTGGAAGAAGCTTTAGCGAAAGCCCGAACAGAAGTTGAAAGCCTGCGCACAACGCTTGCTGGTGCGCGCTCAAGCTATGACGGTTTGCGGCGGGAAGCGCAGGCCCGCACCGACCGCCTTCGGGCAATTGATAGTGAAATTGGCGCGTGGCAAGCGCGGGTAAAAAGCACAAAGGAGCAGTTGGGAGAGCTTTCACGCCGTAAAATTAGCAGCGAGCAGCAGCTGGTTGCACTGGAAAGTGGCCCCTATAAAATTGAGGAAAAACGCACCGCCTTGATAGCTGAGCTTGAAAGTGCAGAAGCCGCGCGCAGCTCAACGGGTGACGCACTGGCCGTTGCTGAAAATAATTTAGCCGATAAAGACCGGGCACTTCGCGAGGCTCAAGAGCGGGCGGCGCTCAGCAGAGAAGGCCAAATCCGCGCTGATGCGGCGGTGGAAACGGCAGAAGTTCGGCGCAAAGATATTGCGGCCCTAGTGGGGGAGCGCTTTGAATGCCCACCGAATAAAGTGCTGGAAATAGTTGGCATTGAAGACGCAGATACTTTGCCCGCCCTCACGGTTTTAGAGAGCAAGCTCGACAAGCTGAAGCGCGAACGCGAACGGCTGGGCGCGGTGAATTTGCGGGCGGAAGAGGAGCTGAGCGAGATTGAGGAACAGATGGAGCATCTGACCTTCGAGCGGCAGGACCTAGAGGCGGCCATTGCCCGTTTGCGCCAAGCTATTTCAGGGCTAAACAAAGAAGGACGGGAGCGTCTGCTTTCGGCCTTCGATGCGGTAAATATCCATTTTGGTGAGCTGTTTTCCACCCTATTTGGCGGCGGCGCGGCGCATCTGGCGCTTACAGAATCCGATGATCCGCTTGATGCTGGCTTGGAAATTTTTGCCAGCCCACCGGGCAAAAAACTGCAAACACTATCCTTGCTCTCGGGCGGGGAGCAGGCACTGACGGCGCTTTCTTTAATTTTTGCGGTCTTTATGACCAACCCGGCACCCATTTGTGTGCTGGACGAGGTTGATGCGCCGCTGGATGATGCCAATGTTGAGCGCTTCTGTGACCTGCTTGATGGCATGATTAAGCGCACGAATACGCGCTTTTTGATCGTGACCCATAACGCGGTTTCCATGGCCCGCATGCACCGTTTATTTGGGGTGACCATGGCGGAACAAGGTGTCAGCACCTTGGTATCGGTTGATTTAGAGCGCGCCGAGGAAATAGGTGCGGTGGCCTAAAGTTGAGACGATTGAGATTCTCCATCTCATCAGCCGCAGTGTATTATTGATTTTCAAAATCATAAATTTATCTTTAAAATCAATATCTTATCAATTTATCAATGCCTCTTGACAGGGCCGAACAGCTTCACTATGTTGCGCGTGCCTTAGGCAGCCATTATGATTCATCATATGCGCAGTTTTTGGGGCTTTACTAAGGTGGTGAAAAGCGATGGTCAGTCAAGATAACGACCCAAACTTGAAATCACTGGAGGATCGTTTAAAGGCCGCTCGTACCCGGAGCAAGCCCGATGACAGCGAAGAGGCAGAAGCTTCACCGCTGGGGGTTGCTTGGAAAATGGGAATGGAGCTGGTTATAGGCGTCGCCATTGGCCTGTTTATTGGTAGTTATATCGATGACTGGTTAGATACAAAACCTATCGCCATGATAATCATGGTTTTCTTTGGGTTTGGCGCTGGTCTTTTGAATGTTTTCCGCGATGCCCAAAGAATGCAAAGGATGATGGATGACGATGACACTGATCCAAAGGCATAAATGTTAACGGTTGACCGGGCCTTTACCTAATCCGAACCATGTGGGGTGGTGAGATCTGGAACTCCGAGCAAGAAAGAGACGAAAATCGTGTCAAGTTCACATAGTCCTCTTGAACAGTTTGTTATCAAGCCGATCCGCGAAATTAATATCGCCGGCTATGATGTATCTTTAACCAATAGCTCTTTAACGATGTTGATCGTTATTGGCTTGGTCAGCATATTCCTCATCGGCGGTGTTCGCCGCAATGCGGTTGTGCCGGGCCGCTGGCAATCAATGGTCGAAGTGGCCTATGAGTTTATTGCTGGTTTGGTTAAGGAAAATGTAGGTAGTGAAGGTAAGAAATATTTCCCCTTCATATTTACCTTATTCATGTTCATCCTTGGCAGTAACCTGTGGGGCTTGTTGCCTTATCAATTCACCGTCACTTCTCATATCATCGTCACCTTCGCGGTAGCCATTGTGGTTTTCTCGGGGATAACGCTGATCGGCTTTATCAAGCATGGCTTCGGGTTTCTAAGACTTTTCCTTCCACCGGGGGTTCCTTGGTGGCTGTGGTGGTTCATTATTCCCATTGAAATGATCAGTTATTTGACCCGTCCGGTTAGCTTAAGTGTGCGTCTGTTTGCCAATATGTTTGCAGGCCACATGATGATGAAGATTTTTGCAGGGTTTGTCATAACCCTCGGCGGTCTTGGTACAATTGGCTATATAGGTGCTGTTTTGCCTTTGGGCGTAACGGTAGCTCTGACGGGTCTGGAAATGCTTGTCGCATTTCTTCAGGCTTATGTTTTCACCGTATTGACCTGTATTTACTTGAACGATGCGATGCATCCTTCACACTAGATTCAGGCTAATTATTTTTGAACGATAACGATTAAACCTTGTTAAAATAGAAAAGGAATTATTTATGGAACTAGATGCAGCAAAAGCAATTGGCGCTGGTCTTGCAACAATCGCACTCGCGGGTGTGGGCGTTGGTCTTGGCAACATTTTTGGCAGCTTTTTGAACGGCGCTCTGCGCAACCCATCAGCGGCACCAAAAGTATTTGGTAACATGATGCTGGGCTTTGCTCTTACCGAATCTGTGGCACTGTTTGCCCTTCTTATCGCTTTCCTTCTGTTGCCACTATAAGTCTGGTTCAACAGTGATTTGGAAAACCCAAAAGTTTGACTATTCAGTCTATTTGGGTGCGAAACTAAAAGTTAGACAGGCTTGGTGAAATGCATCAAGCCTATGTCTGGCAACATAATCTGAGAGACAGATCATGATAGTAGCTAATTCTGTAGCTAATACTGAAGTAGAAGGCACACATGAAGCGGGCGGTTTGCCGCAGCTTGATGCGACAACCTTTGAGCCGCAGCTCGCGTGGTTGTTGCTGACCTTTGTTTTGCTCTATTTTGTTATCTCACGCATTGCTTTGCCGAAAGTGACCAAGGTTCTGGAAAACCGTGAAGAACGTATCGCGGATGATCTGGATGCGGCGGAGCGGATGCGCGGCGAATCTGAAGAGGTTAAAGCGGTTTATGAAGCTATGCTGGCGGAAGCCCGCAAAAGCGCTCATGATACAGCGATAGCGGCTAAAGAAGCTTTGCAGCTATCCTTTAAGGAAGCACAAGATGCCCTTGAAGCCAAATTGAGCGCAGAGGCAAATGCAGCTGAGGCAACTATCAAAGCGGCGAAAGATGAAGCCCTGAAAGGTCTTGAAGATTTAGCTGGGGATGTGACCCGCGAGCTGGTCGCCAAGCTATCGGGTGAAGCGGCGGACAGTGCAGTGGTGGATGGTGCGGTCACTAAAGCTGCTACAAATGTGAAGGAAGCGTAAGATGGAAGCTATGATGTCAGATCCAACTTTTTGGGTTGCCGTTTCTTTTGTTATTTTCATGGTCTTCATTGGCCGGAAAATTGGTGCGGCGGTTGCGGGCATGCTCGATGAGCATAGTGCAAAAATCGCCAAGCAAATTACGGAAGCCAAAGCGCTGTGCGATGAATCAGAGAGCATATTGCATGACTATCAACGCAAGCAGCGGGAAGCCGAAGGCGAAGCTAAGGCGATGATCGCGCAAGCAAATGAAGATGCGCAAATTCTGAAAACGGCGGCGGAAGCAGATATCGAAGCGATGATCGCTCGCCGCACAAAAGTTGCTACGGATAAAATTCACCAAGCTGAAGCAACAGCGGTGAAGGAAGTGCGCGCAGCTGCGGTTGATGTTGCAATACAAGCCGCAACAGAAGTGCTGGGCACTAGCATGCAAGGCAAAGCGGGCAAAGCGATGACTGAAAAAGCCATTGCCGATGTTGGCGCTAAACTGCACTAAGCTATCTAGTACATCTCAGATTTAAATCATTCTAGACCCCGTTGGCTCCGGCCTGCAGGGTTTATTTTGTTTAGGCTCTCTTCAAGGGCGAAGCCGTTCCTTATTCGTCACCCTCTTTGAGCGCCTTTAGGTGTGAGGGAAGAGGGTCCATACGACATATGGCGTTGAGTGCTGAACCTTAAAATAGATTCCCTTCCCTCAATCCTGACGGATTTCGCCTAGAATGACGGTGTTTACCCCTCGGCGATAACTTACCGCTTCCATATGTCAGACGGTCTGTTAAAACTACTGCTTATGGATATAGCAAAGCAAAGCCAAGAAAATTTAATGCGCTGGGCGGCACGGGCGTCGGTCACGGTGGCGCTTGTGCTGGTGGGGGCAAAGGCCATTGCTTGGTGGCTATCATCTTCTGCCGCCATGCTTGGTTCACTGGCGGATTCGTCTCTCGACCTCATGGCCTCGCTTGTTACCCTATTTGCAGTGCGCCATGCGCTGATGCCCGCTGACGATGACCATCGATTTGGCCACGGTAAAGTCGAGGCACTCGCAGGCTTGTTCCAAAGCGCCATCATGACCGGTTCGGCAGTGTTTATCTTGCTCGAATCGTCAAAGCTCATCATGAACCCTGTTATGGTCAGCCACAGCGATTTGGTTATGGGGGTTTCTGTTTTGGCGATCATCTTAAGTTTGGCGCTGGTCATGTTTCAATCCCATGTGGTGCGTCGCACCGGCTCCATCGCCATTTCTGGGGATCATCTGCACTATAAAGGTGACCTGCTGCTCAATCTCGCCGTGGTTGTTGCGGCTTATCTCAGCCTTCAGGGTATGCTCTGGGCTGATGGCACTTTCGGGGTTATCATCGCGCTATATATTATATGGAGCGCGCGCGCAGTGGCACTGCCGGCGATTGACATGCTGATGGATAAAGAGTTTAGCCCTGATGACCGCGAGCGCATATTCAACCTTGTGATGGGCAGCCCTGATGTGCTTGGCTTGCATGAGCTGCGTACTCGGTCAGCGGGCCGGGATCAATTCATTCAAATGCATATTGAGGTCGGCGCTGAGCTTCCCGTTCGTAAGGCCCATTTTATTGCCGACGAAGTTGAAGCCACCTTGGGGGAGGAGTTCCCCGGTGCAGATATCCTCATTCATATTGACCCGCCGAGTGTGCGCTCTGATGAACTTACGCGCAAGGAGCTGGGGTAAATGCTTGCAAGCATCCGAGAGC
The DNA here is from genome assembly GCA_021774735.1 of Alphaproteobacteria bacterium. Lineage (GTDB taxonomy): Bacteria > Pseudomonadota > Alphaproteobacteria > Sphingomonadales > Kordiimonadaceae > JAJFIS01. The sequence continues at coordinate 47,355 of JAJFIS010000045.1, forward strand.
GGACGTAGCTGAAGCTTTTTGGTTAAGGACAGATGTAAAGCTTTATGGATTTCTTATTCGACCCCCAAATATTGACCCATTACGGCTTGCATTTCCTCGCCCCCGGGGTGCTTGCTTGGCTGTTTTTTAAGGATGGCTGGAGAGGCGCTTGGATGCTGATGGTGGCTACGATGCTGGTGGACCTTGATCATTCACTCGCAAACCCGATGTTTGACCCCAGTAGATGCAGCATCGGCTTTCATCCGCTGCATTCGTATCCCGCTATTGGTATTTACGCGCTGCTGCTTTTGGTGCCCAACCGATATGTTAAAATTATCGCCCTAGGGCTGCTGTTCCACATGCTCACCGACTGGCAAGATTGCCTTTGGATGTGATTTCCCCTTACTGTTGGCGGGCAAAAATATGGCGGAGATGTGGACGTGATCAGTAAAATCTGGAGCAAGTATAGAAGAGACGGCTTGCAAGCCACCGCCCATGCAATGTGGCAAGCGCTGTTTCCGGCCCGCATATCCTCCATTGCTGAACTATCATTATCGCTATCAGGCAAGGTGGGCCTGGAAGTTGGTGGGCCAAGCAGTATGTTTGGGGACCGTGGTCTTATCCCCATTTACCGGGTCGCCGCACGGCTTGATAACTGCTTTTTCTCGGGCGAGAATGTCTGGCGCACCACATCTGATCAAAGCGTTTTTTTTCACTTTCACAAAAACAAAACCCCCGGCAAGCAATATATAGGCGAGGCCAGTGATCTATCTATGTTCGCGGATGACACTTATGACTTTATCCTGTCCTCCCACTGTCTTGAGCATGTGGCGAACCCCATTAAAGCGCTGTTAGACTGGAAACGGGTTTTGAAGTCGGGAGGAGTGCTGGTTTTCGTTCTGCCCCACAAAGATGGCACCTTTGACCGCAGACGGCCTGTTACAACGCTCCAGCATATGGTGGATGATTATGATGGCGGCGTTGATGAGAGCGACCTTACCCACGTGGAAGAGGTGACCGCCTTGCATTATTATGGCCCCGGTGAGAAGGCGGGCGCACGTGCAGAGCTTGAAGCGCAGGCCAGAGACAATTTTACCCACCGCACCCTGCATCACCATGTGTTTGACACCAATGTCGCCATTGAATTGGTCGAGCATGCGGGTTTTAGCATTACCTCAGCCCATGCAGAGCGCCCCCATGAGGTTGTCATCATCGCCAAAAAACCAAAGGATGAATCTAGTCCTATAACGCCTATGGACGATGGTGCCCGCTCACAGCTCCTCGGTGCCAGCCCCTTCCCATCCGACCGCGCGCACAGTGGGTGATATCTGCGGGCATGCAACACTGGCACGCACCCTGATGAAAAAGCTATTTCAAGTAAGGACTTGCTTTTTATTGGGGGTAGCGAGCATCCATGCTCCTCTTTGCTTATGATAGCCTTGTATAAAAATTTGAGTTTACTGGAGAATTTGAAGTGTTTAATTTATCAATGATAATGGTTTGTAGAGGCTATCTTTTGCTAACGACTTTTGAAGGGTATACCCTGTCTGTTGCAACGAACTAATCTTATCGTATATAGAAGTAATTTCATCCAAGATGTGCTTTCCAAAATCATTAATATATTAGTTGCAATATAGAATTAAGTGTCGATAACATTCTGAATTGACCGGTTTATGTACCATATCAATTGTCCGCTTCTGTTATTTGCCCTGATCCTCACCTGGAAGGAGCCCCGTTAGGGGCGACTGGAAGGTGAGGATCAGGGTTTTCGCGTCGAAGCGGG
>JAJFIS010000046.1 GCA_021774735.1 Alphaproteobacteria bacterium
CCAATCAAAGCGGCAGCGCAACGTGCTGTCGTACCCGCTACAAAATGTTCTTGTAATCGTGATCGTTTAGCTTGGCTTAATCTGCTCTTTCTCATACATACCCCTATAACACAAATTATGCATTATCTGGGTCAGCCCCTATTCTTTTATTATTTAGCACACTTAGCACAATTCAAGCTGGCGGGATTTAATTCAAGCCGTTTTATCTCAATATCCTCGCCGCATTTCATACAATAACCAAATTCACCGTCCTCAAGTCGTACTAGGGCAGAATCGATCCGTGCAATTTCCTGACGGCGGCGTAATGCTACCGCCTTGTTCATCGCTTGTCGTTGCATGGCATCAATGCGAGATAAGCGACCAACTTTGGACTGATCAAGCTCAACCGCATTTCTAGCATCAGCACTTACAGTATCCAGGGCTTCTAATTCTGCTCGGCGATCAACTAGAATGTTGTGCCATTTAATTTCTTTAGTCATGAAATTTTCCATTCCAATACAGTGCAAGAACAGCCATATTTTAGCAGGCAATCTTAATAGTGAAATGATTCTTTAAAAAAATATAGTGTTCCAAACTTGGAATTACATCTTTATCAAATAATAATATGGATAAGATTCATATTTTTCAAAGCAATAGTGATAAATTAAAGTCAAATTTATGGATGCCAATGTAAATTTATATTTTATCAAGTTAGATTTGGTTAGATGAAAATTACTCTCACATAGTTTGAAATAGTTGATTTTTCTAAATGTTTATCGATATATGTTAGCTGAAAGTAACAATATAGAGCAAAGCAGAATTGTAAATTGCAAAATCTTCTAATTAGTAGGTCTTTTTTCTATTGTTAATTCACGCACATAAAGCTATATCTCATATAGGCCGTTAATTCGGTTATTCAAAACGTCAATCCCTTTGGCCTGTTCCAAAGAATGACGTTGACCCAGAGAGCTCACCCCCATCGCTCTCTGGGTCTTACTTTTTCTGACATATTTATGATTGGCTCAACGTGGAGAATAATATCCCATGGGTATTGCTCGTAAAATAGAGGCCTGTTTGCTGATGCTTCTGTTGACGCTTATTGCTTTTGATTAGCATGCAATGTTGTCAGAGAAAATCAAATGACCAGCTACTGAATAAATACTCACAGCTTCATGATATTAGCGGCTAAAGGAAAAGCTGAAATGGCGGGCAGGGTGGGATTCGAACCCACGAAGGAGTTGCCCCCTTGCCGGTTTTCAAGACCGGTACATTCAACCGCTCTGTCACCTGCCCGCGCGTTTCAGAACCGGGTTTTTAGGGCCTTTTAATTGCCTTGTCCAGCCCTTGTTTTTTATTCACCAAAAAAGCGGTATTTTAACCCCAGATAACTTGCACCAACCACTAGGAATTGGTACTAATATAGTCATAATACACAAGATGAAGGGGGTATGGTAATTTAACCCATTATTTTACGCCTTCAGTTTGTCACAGGTATATTAGCATGGCCATATGAGCCAGAAGTGAGAGTTTAGGGTGAGCGAAAATACGCCTATAGAGCCAATCGACGAAAATATCGAAACCATCTACATTGAAGACGAGATGAAGGCGTCCTATTTGGACTATGCCATGAGTGTCATTGTGTCCCGGGCACTGCCAGATGTGCGCGATGGTTTAAAGCCAGTTCACCGCCGTATTTTATACGCCATGCACGAAAGTGGTTATGAATGGAATAAGGCTTATAAGAAGTCTGCTCGTATTGTCGGTGATGTGATGGGTAAATACCATCCTCACGGCGATAGTGCTATTTATGATGCTCTCGTGCGCATGGCACAGGATTTCTCCATGCGGGCTCCTCTGATTGATGGTCAAGGTAATTTTGGCTCTATGGATGGTGATAGCCCAGCCGCGATGCGCTATACCGAATCGCGCATGGCCAAAATTTCTAGCGTCTTGCTGGCAGATATTGACAAAGAAACCGTAGCTTTCCAGCCCAACTATGATGAGAGCGAAAGCGAACCAACTGTTTTGCCCGCACGCTACCCCAATTTACTTGTCAATGGCGGCTCGGGTATTGCGGTTGGTATGGCAACCAATATTCCGCCTCATAATCTTAATGAAGTTATCGACGCCACCTGCGCTGTAATTGCTAATCCTGACATTACGGCGCTTGAGCTGATGGAAATCATCAAAGGGCCAGATTTTCCAACAGGCGGCATTATTATGGGTGAAGGCGGTATTCGCCAAGCCTTTGAGACCGGACGTGGTTCCGTTGTTATTCGCAGCCGCACTCAAATTGAGGAGATTCGTAAAGACCGTTTTGCGATTGTAATCACAGAGATTCCTTTTCAGGTAAATAAATCTTCTATGATTGAGAAAATTGCTGACTGTGTCCGCAATAAACGCATTGAAGGTATTTCAGACCTGCGAGACGAAAGCGACCGAGACGGCGTCCGAGTGGTGATTGAGCTGAAACGCGATACGGTGCCTGAGGTCGTTTTAAACCAGCTTTTCCGCTTTACACCTGTGCAGACACACTTTGGTATAAATATGTTGGCGTTGAATGGCGGTAAGCCAGAGCAATTGCCAATCAAGAAGGTTTTAACCGCTTTTATCGCCTTTAGAGAAGAGGTCATCACCAAACGTACCAAATATGAGCTGAATAAAGCCCGTAACCGGGCACATTTAATGGTTGGTCTGGTGACAGCAGTTGCCAATATTGATGAAGTGGTCGCGATCATTCGAGGTGCTAGTTCACCAGCTGATGCAAGAGAAAAATTAGCCGCCAAAGGTTGGGATGCTAAAGAGATATTGCCATACTTAGAATTGATCGGTGAGCAAGGCAGCATCGGTGAAGATGGCAGCTATTATCTTAGCGAAGCTCAGATCAAAGCTATCTTGGATTTGCGCCTGCACCGCCTAACGGCTCTTGGCCGTGATGATATTGGTAAAGAACTTGAGGAACTCTCTGTAAAGATCCGTGAATACTTAGAAATATTAACTTCACGGGCGCGACTTTATGAAGTATTGCATGAAGAAATTTTGGCAGTTCGTGATGAATTTGGTAATGAACGCCGCACCGAAATCGACACAACTACCCTTGGTGCATATGACGATGAAGACCTGATTCAGCGCGAAGACATGGTCGTTACCGTTACGCATACAGGCTATATTAAGCGTGTGCCACTTTCCACTTACCGCGCACAACGCCGGGGCGGCAAGGGTCGTGCAGGCATGAGTACAAAGGATGAGGACTTCCTCTCAAGTGTGTTTGTCGCCAACACCCATACTCCTGTTCTGTTTTTCTCTAACCTTGGTCAAGTGTATAAGATGAAGGTATGGAAATTACCTCTCGGTAGTCCAACATCAAAAGGCAAGGCCGTCATAAATCTACTACCCTTGCAACAGGGTGAAACTATCGCCACCATTTTGCCGCTTCCAGAAGATGAGGACACATGGGAAAACTTGCATGTGATGTTCGCCACCGCCATGGGCAATGTGCGACGTAATAGGCTTAGTGATTTTTCTAATGTTATGTCTAATGGTAAAATTGCTATTCGCTTTGCTAGTGAAGAAGATAAATTAATTGGCGTTGGCGTTTGTACAGAAGATGATGATGTCTTACTTGCCAATTCTGCAGGTAAATGCATCCGGTTTAAGGCAACTGATGTGCGACTATTCGTTGGACGGACATCCTCGGGCGTTCGGGGGGTTAAGTTAGTTGGGGATGACCATGTTATTTCCATGTCAATTTTAAAAGGTGTCGCAGCAACCGTTGAAGAACGGGATCAATATTTAAAGGCTGCAAGCTGGAAAAGCGAACCGGCAGAATCCGAATTATCTGAAGATCGTATGCAGGTACTTTCTGAAGCAGAACAGTTTATTTTATCAGTTACAACAAATGGTTACGGCAAGCGCACCTCTGCTTATGAATATCGCACCGCCGGGCGCGGGGGCATGGGCATCAAAAATATTGAAGCTAGTGAACGCAATGGCTCGGTCATAGCTGCCTTCCCGATTGAAGTAAAAGATCAGATCATGCTGGTGACCGACCAAGGCAAACTTATTCGCACCTCGGTTCATGATGTACGCATTGCTGGCAGGGCCACTCAGGGAGTGACCATCTTTAAAGTTTCAGATGGCGAACAAGTAGTGTCTGTTGCACATTTAATGGACACAGGCGAAGATGATGAAGAAGGCGATGAGGGTATGGAATCAGAAGCTGCATCAGATGTGGTTGTTGATTTATCAGTTGATAACCAGCAAGATTAATGCACCCATAGCTAAAAATGATCCTGAAATGCGGCCTATTAGTTTAGCGCCGCCTTTTTTGTGTAACCATTTGCGGGCAAATGAGGCAAAAAAGACCCATCCGCAGTCACTCAGTCCGCTTATGATGATGAAGACGATGGCTAAACTAGCCATTTGTGGCACTAATGGCGCTTCAAAGTCCAAAAATTGTGGAAAAAAAGCAGCAAAGAACAAATACCCTTTTGGATTTGTACTGGCTACTATCAAAGCTTTCTTAAATGCTTTTTTGGGGTTTGCTATTAAATTTTTACTTAGGCTATCATCAGCAATGTCAGTAGCCTTTCTCAGCATTTGATAGGCCATATACAATAGAAAGACAGCACCAATATACCGGATGACATCGTTGGCCCATGGCGGCAACATCATAAATAGAGTTGCGCCGCCAGTTACATAAATTGCTAAAAACACAACGCCAAAAATCAAGGTGCCTAAAACTACTGCAAAACCATGGCGGGGCCCGAAAGTTAATGTTTCAGCAATAATTAGGGAAACAATGGGGCCTGGCGTGAGAACCAATGTCATGGTTGCTAAGGCAAATAACGATAATATTATCGGGTCTGGCATAGGAAAAGCCTTAAAAGAGTAAAAATGCATTGCCTTTTGAGCGTAATTGCCCAATCTTGCGACTTTCAACAATAGTTGCAACAGTTTTATGGGAGGTCACGTGGGCAACAAACGTATTGGTTTATACCCTGGCACCTTTGATCCAATAACCAATGGTCACCTAGATATTATAAAGCGTAGTCTTCAGCTTGTGGACCGCCTTGTCATTGGCGTGGCGACAAACCCGAGCAAGAACCCTATGTTCACTTTGGATGAAAGAGTGGCGATGGTGGTTTCTGAGGTTCAGGAAATAGCGGTTGTCACAAAAACCCAAATTGATGTGGTTGCCTTTGATGAATTGTTGATGTTCTTCGCAAAACGTGTGGGTGCTAACTTTATCATTCGCGGACTTCGTGCTGTAGCTGATTTTGAATATGAGTTTCAAATGACCGGTATGAACTATCAAATTGACCCCGATATTGAGACGGTCTTTTTAATGGCGGACCCAAAGTATCAAGCGATTGCTTCACGCCTGGTTAAGGAAGTGGCTATCTATGATGGCAAGATCAGTGCTTTTGTGCCCACTGCTGTTGACAAAGCTGTCCGTGAAAAAGTTACATTAATGAACCGCAAGAAGTCTTGAGTTAAGGATGTTATGGAATGAAGAAACTATTTATTATGCTGCTTTTATGGATGGGAGGGTCACTTTCTGCCACAGCTCAGGTCGATTTAAGCGGAGTTGACCCAGAGAAACTACTGGTCCTTGATGTTTCATATCCGGGCGGTAAAGGCCGTATCGTTATAAATACTTTTGAAAAATTTGCACCGGTTCATGTAGCCCGCCTGAAAGAGCTGGCCCGGCAAGAATTTTACGACGGTCAAATATTTCACCGGGTGATTGATGGCTTTATGGCCCAGACGGGCGACCCAGAGGGAACAGGGCTCGGCGGCTCAGGTCAAAATCTTCAGCCAGAATTTTCCCGCCTGCCTCATTTGCGGGGTACCTTGTCTATGGCAAGAGCCGATGAAGAAGATAGTGCAGACAGCCAGTTTTTCATTGCACTGAACCGGGTGGCTTACCTCGACAATAAGTATACGATTTGGGGCAGGGTCGTCTCAGGCATGGAACATGTTGATGCAATCCCTAAAGGGGAGCCGCCAATGACCCCAGGAAAGATTATTCGGATGCGGGTTGCCGCTGATATAGCAAATTGGCCCGCACTTACTATCCCTGAATGAATATTATTAGCACTAACCGAGAAGGAACAGGCAATGACCGACCTTGAAAACAGACTTTATCTAGACATTAACACCGGCGAAGACGAAGGCCGTGTTGTCATTGATTTACGGGAAGACAAAGCCCCGGGTCATGTGGCACGCATCAAAGAACTTGCCCGTGAAGGTTTTTATGATGGCATCATCTTTCACCGGGTTATTGATGGCTTTATGGCCCAAACGGGTGACCCAAAAGGAACCGGCATGGGCGGTTCAGGCCAAAAGCTTAAAGCAGAATTTAATGATGTTAATCACGGACGCGGGGCGGTGTCTATGGCGCGTTCGCAAAATCCAGATAGCGGTGATAGCCAGTTTTTCATCTGCTTTGGTGATGCATCCTTCCTAGACGGCCAATATACGGTTTGGGGACAAGTGGTTGAAGGCATGGAGCATGTAGACGCTATCCCAAAGGGTGAACCACCTAGGTCACCAGGCAAAATTGCTAAAATGCAGGTGGCCGCTGACGTGGAATAACTGCTCTAAAAACTAACTCTTTTCATCTGGGCACCTTTTGGTGCCCTTTTGTTTGCTTGAGCATTTACCAAAGGTGATATACAAGCGCGGCCATGAAAGTATCTCTATTTGATTTTGATTTACCCCGCGCATCCATTGCGCTTCGCCCCGCACGGCCACGTGATGCCGCGCGTATGTTGCTTGTGGGTGATGGAGGCCTGCGAGATAGCTTTGTTGCCGAGTTGGAAAGCCAACTACAGGCTGGCGACATGCTGGTCTTTAACGACACCAAGGTTATCCCCGGTCGGCTTTACGGCAAACGCGGAGAGGCCAATGTTGAGGTAACGCTGCATAAACGTGAAGCCACTTGCACTTGGCGGGTGTTTGCCCGGCCAGCAAAGAAGTGCCGTTTGGACGACATTTTGACATTCGGTGACCTTCAAGCAAAAGTCACGCATATAGGCGACGCGGGCGAACGAACGCTTGAGTTTTTGGTCTCCCCTGATGCCATGATGCCAACCTTGGTGCGCTGTGGTGAAATGCCTCTGCCGCCTTATATAGCCTCTCAGCGCGCTATCGACGCTGCCGACGCAGATGATTACCAAACCATGTTTGCCCGCGTTGAGGGGGCCGTTGCGGCGCCAACAGCAGCATTGCATTTCACCGATGACATGATGGCGCGTTTGAAAGCAAAGGGCGTTCTTTTTCAATATTTGACCCTACATGTGGGGGCGGGCACTTTTTTACCAGTGAAAGTGGATGATACTGAGGATCATATTATGCACAGCGAATGGGGCCTGATCACCGAGAAAGCAGCAGGTGCGATGAATGCTGTGAGAGCGCAAGGCGGGAGACTTGTCGCCATTGGGACCACGTCACTGCGGTTAATGGAAAGTGCTGCAGACGCGGAAGGTTTGCTGCATGAGTTTGAAGGCGACACCGATATTTTTATAACACCGGGTTATAAATTCCGGGCAGTTGATTTGCTCATGACCAATTTTCATTTGCCAAAATCTACGCTATTCATGTTGGTATCGGCCTTTGCAGGCTCTGAGGTCATGCAAGACGCCTACAGACATGCGATTGATACTGGCTATAGATTTTACAGTTACGGCGATAGCTCGCTTTTATACCCAAAGGACAGCTCCCAGCGATGAGTGAACGATTTAAATTTGATATTAGCGCGACCGACGGCAACGCCCGCACCGGTGTCATTAAAATGCAGCGCGGTGAAATTCGCACCCCAGCTTTTATGCCGGTTGGAACCGCAGCCACCGTTAAGGCTATGACGACTTCGAGCGTGCGCGCGACCGGCGCGGATATTCTGCTCGGCAACACCTATCATTTGATGTTGCGGCCAACGGCTGAACGTATTGACCGGCTTGGTGGCTTGCATAAATTCATGAATTGGGACCAACCCATTTTAACTGATAGTGGTGGTTTTCAAGTCATGTCACTGACCGACCTTCGCAAAATGAGCGAGGACGGCGTTGAGTTTCGCTCTCACATTGATGGTAGTCGCCATATGCTAAGCCCCGAGCGTAGTATGGAAATACAGCGCTTGCTTGGCAGCGATATTGTTATGGCTTTTGATGAATGCACGCCCTATCCAGCCACAAAGGATGAAACCCGTGTCTCCATGGAGCTTTCCATGCGCTGGGCAAGGCGATCACGCGATGGCTTTAATAGTGGCAAGGAACATGCTGACAAATCAGCACTTTTTGGCATTGTGCAAGGCGGTGTTCATGAGGATTTACGCCGAACAAGCATCAATGCCCTGACCGAGATTGGTTTTGACGGTTATGCTGTTGGTGGCCTTGCGGTGGGGGAAGGCCAGAAGTTGATGTTTGAAGTGCTTGATTTTACCATGCCCATGATGCCAACCGATGCCCCGCGTTATTTGATGGGGGTAGGCAAACCCGATGACATAGTAGGAGCCGTTGAACGCGGTATTGATATGTTTGACTGTGTTTTGCCTACGCGTTCGGGCCGTACAGGGCAAGCCTTTACCCGCCGTGGTACGGTGAATATGAAAAATGCTCGTCACAGGGATGACCCGCGCCCTATCGACGAGACATGTGGCTGTCCAGCATGCAGTGATTATTCTAGGGCCTATATTCATCATCTGATAAGAACAGGTGAGATATTGGGTGCCATGCTGTTAACTGGGCATAATTTACAATATTACCAAGACCTTATGTCGGGATTAAGAGAAGCGATTGCTGTGGGGGCATTGCGCGAACATGTGGCAGCGTTTCACGAGAAGCGTTTAGGCGGCGATATTACAGCCTTGTAAGGCGCTTTAACCAGCAAACTTAAGGCTCCACCAAAATTTTAGCTGTTGCTCTCGTTTACGGCATCGAGTTTTACCATTAAATCTACTGGGCTCTGTTAAAAAACGATCAATATCTGCTCGTGAACAGGGCAGGGTCGCCGCTAACCCATGGCCGGTGGCTGGATAGATGATGTGATAGGCCATACCCGCCTTGCGCACCAGCTCGGCTCCAGCGCTTGGCGGTATAATGGGGTCAAAAGCGCCGTTCAGTACCAAGGTTGGGATTGACGCGGGGATTCCCGCCGTTGTAGCCGTAGTTAAGTGACTAAATTCTTTGGGTGGGTATAAGCGCGTGCAAAATTCCTTGGTCAAGCTGCTCTCCCAACTTATGAAATGGCTAATTTCGGGATATTGTTTAAATTGTATGTCCAACCGAGGCTTTAAAACATGCCATGGCAGGTCATGGCACCTTACCAATCGGTGAGTTAAAGAATTGACACCGGATGAATTTACAATGGTATTCGTCAATAAGTTACCAAGAAACTCATTCCGCTTTCGCCCCGGTCGGCTGGCTAAAATCTCGGGCAAAATGGCGGTTAATTCACGAATGTAAAGGCTAGAAAATATACTCGCTTGAAATAAATTTGGGGTCACTGTAACCCAATATTCCCTGTCTTCTTCAATGTCATGCACCCGAACTGTCGGTGGATTTGCTGCTAAATCATCCGAAATTTGTTTAACCCGTCCGTGGAAGTTTTTTACGCGCGCACGGCAATCCCGTTTTTTGTGGCAATAAATTTCAACAGCCTTCAGGGCCCGCATAAAGTTTTGAGCATAATAACCATCGGTTTCTGCACCCGCTACATCGGGCGAATCTAATATCATGGCTGAAATAGCATTTGGGTCGGCTCGCATCGTCGCAACAGCAAGACGTGCCCCAAAGGATACGCCGTATAAGGCCCATTTGTTAATATTGAGCGCTAAACGCAAATCACGCAGGTCCTGTGCCATAGATTTTGTCGTATAGAGGCTCTTGTCGATATTTAGCTGACCAAAACGCGCTAAACATTTTTTAATCTTTCGTATTTTCTCCTCTCTCGCCACTGGCCGAGCATCTTCTTTGATGAGAGCCGCGCCTAAAGACTGGTGATTATCACCGGCTTCATGGCATTCAAATATTTCTGCACCATCATCTTCGGTTCCGCGCTGGCCCAGTAAAATAGCGTCACGAGGAACAGTTCGAGTTGATTCACGCCAAATATTTAGCCATATGTCACGGGAATAACTGTTTTCTAGATTGAAGCCCGCCCCGGGGCCTCCCGTTATCATAACAAGGGGTTCTGCTTTGGGTTGGTTGGTTGCTTTAATGCCAACTGCTCGGAAAATCCAGACAGGCAAAGGGCTTAAATTATTGCCTTTATGGGGCTGAAATAATTGGCCGCATTCAATGAATGGTAATTGAATATATTCTTGAGGGCATTCGACCGCGCGGTAATATGGACTGGCTTGGTCATCAAGGCCATATGACGAAGCTGTTAGTGCAGTCGTTATAAAGACTGATAAGCAAGCTAACCCTTTGAAATGTCCGGCCATAATGCAAAACCTTTTTTTGCCTATAAACATTTTACGGGAAAAATACGGCGTTCGTAAAGCTTGCCATGAAAAAAAACACACATTTTTGAATAGTTTTGCTTGACGCTAGAGTAGGTTGCTCCTACTTTCCGCCCGTCCTCGCGAGGGCCCGTAGCTCAGCTGGTAGAGCACCTGACTTTTAATCAGGTTGTCACAGGTTCGAACCCTGTCGGGCTCACCATTTAAACCGCAAGGTTATAGCGCCTTGGTCTTCATTGACCAGGGCGTTTTTTCTTAGGCCACGCTAATCGAATGTTAGTTAAAATCTGTAATTTGAGTGGCTGAGCTTTCAAGTTTGTCGATTAATCACTAATCATTTGCCTTTTGCCCTTAAAAAGTCATGATTTCAGCTTGTCATCACCGGCGGTGAAGGCCATAAAAGTGTCTTGGATGTATGGGATGATCAGAATTTATGTTTCGAAGCAATTGCATTGGCGTTTTAACTATAGTTACTTGCTTGTTTGGCGCGCAGGCGTTTGCCCAGCAAACCAATGAGGGACAGATAGAAACACCAAGTTCAGCGAATGTAGCAACCCCAATAGACCCTGAAAAAGCAGCTTTTGCGGCATGGCTACAAGATCTTCGTGATGAAGCCTTGGCAAAAGGCATTTCCCAAGAAACCATCGATACAGCATTGGCCGATGTATCCTTGATCAAGCGCGTTATTAAGCGTGACCGTAATCAGCCTGAAGTTAAGCAAACCTATGCCAAATATCTGCACGCCCGCGTTTCAACATGGCGGAAAGACAAAGGCCGCTTAATGATGAAGGAATCGGCTGATGATTTAGCTGCGGTGGCATTAAAATACGGTGTGCAGGCAAAATATATCGCGGCCATTTGGGGTATAGAAACCAACTATGGCACAATACCTTTGACGATTAGTGCCTTTGATGCCCTTGCTACGCTTGCTTATGACCCACGTCGGGCGAAACGGTTTCGCGCTGAACTATTCGCCGCGCTTGAAATTGTCGATAAGGGTTATGCGACATATGATCTGATGAAGGGAAGTTGGGCAGGCGCCATGGGCCAACCACAATTCATGCCCGTCAGCTATTTGCAATTTGCCCAAGACTTTGACGGTGACGGCAAAAAAGACATTTGGACGAACCGCGCGGATGTTTTTGCCTCCATCGCAGCTTACTTACAGCATTATGGTTGGCGTGACGATCAAACATGGGGCAGGGCCGTTAGTTTGCCCAAGGGGGGCGAGCTTAGCCTTATCGCCAAGCAAGAGGACGGCGCGAGCCCTGACAGGGTTTGTAAGCGCTTTAAATCTATGGGGGCATGGCGTGATTTGTCAGATTGGCAAAAACTGGGTGTTCGCCGCTTAAACAAGGATGATCTACCGACCCGCACTATTGATGCGGCGCTTATCATTGGCGATAAAGGTGATGATCGAGGCTACCTAGTTTACCGAAATTTTTGCTCCACCATGCTATATAATCCAGCCTTTAAATATGCGCTAGCGGTTGGAATGCTTGCCGATGAAATATCGAAAGGGCCATGATGCATCGTTTTTTATCGCTGCTTATCATTACTTTGCTTCTTAGCGCCTGCGTGGGCGGTGCCCGAATGCCGCCAGACAATCAAATACCCAAAGGCAATCAAGGTGGCATCCAAAAAGTTGGTAAACCATATAAAATTGGCGGCGTTTGGTATCATCCAGAAAACAACCCTTACTATGATGAAGTTGGTAATGCCTCATGGTACGGCAAACAGTTCCATGGTCGCAAAACGGCGAATGGTGAAACCTATAATATGAATGCGCTAACCGCGGCACATAAAACACTGCCCATGCCAACCTATGTGAAAGTAACCAATCTTGCCAATGGGCGCAGTGTTATTTTGCGTGTTAATGACCGGGGGCCCTTTGTTGCGGGCAGGGTAATTGATGTATCCCGTCGTGGTGCGCAATTGTTGGGGTTTCAGCAAAAGGGCGTAACAAGAGTTCGTGTTCAAGCAGTTGACGAAAATGGTAGAGTTCGCCGCAACCCAAATAAAAACAGGCGACAGAAAGCCAAGATGCCACCAACTAATGACACTAGAGGCCATTTTGTGCAAGTTGGGGCTTTTGCTAACCTGACAAACGCTGTTACACGTAAACGGCAGTTGGATAGTGTTGGCCAAAATGCTCGCATTGTTGAAGGTAAGTCCGGTAATCGCACCTTGTTTCGGGTTAGAGTTGGACCCTTCAACAATCTGACTAAAGCAGAGACTATTTTGGAGAAAATTCTTGCCCTTGGTTTTTATGATGCACGACTTTTCAAATTAAAGTAATGTGTTACCACTGAAATTAGAACTAGTATTCGCGTTTACATTTGGATCTTAACATGAAATTAACCACACATCTGCACGCTCTGGCTTTCACCATTATTTTGGTAGCATTTTCAGCCGTGGCACCATTATCCGCTCAGTCAAATACCGAAACAATTGCGAAGAACGGTTTGTTGCTAGACCTGGAATCTGGAGCAATATTATTCGAGAAAAATGCCGATGAAGCCTTCGAGCCTTTTTCAATGTCCAAATTAATGACGATATATTTGGCATTAGACCAGATAAAGCGCGGCAATAACACTTTAGATGAAATGGTTACAGTTTCTGACGATGCATGGAAGAACTGGAACAACCGTGGCTCAACCATGTTCTTAAAAGCGGGTGATCAGGTTACAATAGCCGACCTTTTGCGCGGTATTATCGTTCTGTCTGGTAATGATGCCTGTGTGGTTTTGGCCGAGCATATTGGCGGTACGGAACAGGGCTATGTGGACTGGATGAATGACAAAGCGGCTGAGATTGGCCTTACAGGCAGTGTCTTTAGGAACACCACAGGGTGGGAGGCAGAAGGCCACCACATGACCGCGAGGGACCTAGCAACTTTAACTAGGCATTTGATCGAGGATTTCCCCGACCTATATCAAATTTTTGCAGAAAAAGAATTCATCTATAAAAATTTCGTCGGCAATAAAAATAATCGCAATCCGCTGCTTTATCGATTTGATGGGGCTGACGGTCTTAAAACAGGATCCAATAATGAAACTGGTACCTTTGGCCTTACGGGGTCAGCAATGCGTGATGGTCGCCGACTTATTCTTGTGCTTGGTGGTATGGACAGTGCCAGTGTGCGCTCCCGCGAGAGCCAACGCTTGATGCAAATGGGTTTCAGCCGCTATAAAAATTATCCACTTTTCGCTGCAGGTGAAACTGTAGATGAAGCGGATGTTTGGCTTGGCCAGAAAGCTACCGTTCCTTTGGTGATCACTGATGGCTTGATGATGACATTAACCCGCCGTCAGCGCAGTGGCATGAAAGTCATTCTTAAGCATAAAAGTCCCATTCCAGCGCCAATAAAGGCTGGTCAACCCATGGCAACTTTGGAAATCACAGCCCCAGGGATGGAGCCAAAGCTTATTGAATTGGTGGCCGGCACAGATGTGAGCCAAGTGAATGGCTTTGGCCGCATTGGTGCAGCACTTTCTTATATGGTGTTTGGTGCATCGATAGCCGAGGAGTAGGCCGGTGCGGGGTAATTTTTTCATTAGTTTTGAAGGCGGCGAGGGGACGGGTAAATCCACCCAGATACGCTTGCTGCAGGACCGTTTATCGGGGGTTGGCTGCACCGTGAAGGTGACCCGAGAACCCGGCGGATCTGAGGGTGCTGAAGACATTCGGACTATGTTAGTAACCGGTGACACTGATCGTTGGACGCCTATGTCTGAGGCGTTGCTTGTTTTTGCAGGCCGGGTTGACCATGTTGAGCGGGTTATTAAACCGGCTTTAAAGCGCGGTGAATGGGTTCTAAGTGACCGCTTTTTCGATTCCACGGTTGCCTACCAGGGTGTGGGCGGTAAATTAGGGGTCGATAAAGTCCGTGCACTGCAACATCTAGCGCTCGGCGACTTTGCTCCGGATTTAACTTTGGTGTTAGATATTCCCGCTGAAGAAGGGCTAGCCAGAGCAGGGGTGCGGGAAGCGGATAGTAATTCAGGTGAAGACCGCTTTGAACGTGTGGGGGATGACTATCATCGTTCCCTAAGGCAATCATACTTGGATATGTGTGATGAACACCCTGAGCGCTGCAAGCTTGTCTCGGCTTTAGGGACCGTGGAAGAGGTAGCTGAGCGTATTTGGCAACAGGTTTCGCCTTTGGTTATCAAGCGCGAGTGTAGCTAATGGATGATAACCGCCCCGAGCTGCACCTTCATATGTCGAGCAAGCTGGTTGGGCAGGAGGGTGCAGAGCGAGCATTCTTGGACGCCTATAATGACGATAAATTACAGCATGCATGGCTCATTAGTGGCCCCAAGGGGGTTGGTAAGGCAACACTGGCCTATAAGGTTGCCTGTTTTATGTTGGCGAGCAGTGCTGAGGGCACTAGCGCTGGTGCATCGCTGTTCGGGGATGCAATAAGCCCTGATAGTTTAACTGTTGATGATAACAACCCCGTAAAGCAGCGTATCATCTCCGGCAGTCATGGTGATTTAATGGTCATTAACCGTTCGGTGAATGTTAAAACTGGTAAGCTGCGTAATGATATCGTCGTTGATGATGTGCGCAAGCTGAGTAAATTTTATAGCCAAACTGCGTCTGAAGGTGGGTGGCGGGTAGCAATTATTGATGCTGCTGACGAGATGAATATCAATGCTGCCAATGCCTTACTGAAAAACCTTGAAGAACCACCTGAAAAGGCATTGTTGCTTCTTGTCTCTCATGCCCCGGGGCGATTACTGCCAACTATTCGCTCTCGCTGTCGGCAATTAGCACTGAAACCACTGGGTGATGACGCGGTAGTAGATATTTTGCGTAGCCAGTATCCGGCGTTGAACGACAGCGACTATAAAACCTTAGCCGCGCTATCTGGCGGCGCACCGGGCAGAGCGCTTGAGCTGGCAGAAGGCGATGGTCTCGGCCTATATGGACGTATCACAAGCTTGATGATGACTTTGCCTAGGTTGGATATTCCAGCGCTTCACCAATTGGCCGATAGTTTAGCTAGCATAAAAGCGGATAGCGATTACCGTTTATTCCGTGCCTTGTTTCAAGATATTATGCAACGTCTGATCCGCTTCAGCGCCACCGGGCAGGTGGCACCCGCTGCATTAATCGCAGAAAATCAGCTTTTTGAAACCCTTGGCCCCACACGCGGGGTTGATCAATGGTTAGACCTGTGGGAAAAGATGGCCGAACAGTTCACAAGCGCTGATGCCGTCAACCTTGACCGCAAGCAGATTTTGCTGACATGCTTTGGTAAATTAGCTGGTAGGGCCTAAAAGCTACCCATTTTGAGAGAATATTTATGACCGACCGTCCGTCCTATTATGTGACTACGCCCATCTATTATGTGAATGATGTGCCACATATTGGCCATGCCTATACCACCCTTGCCTGTGACTTTTTGGCGCGCTTCAAGCGGCTAGATGGCTTTGATGTGATGTTTTTAACCGGCACAGATGAGCATGGCCAAAAGGTCGAAAAATCAGCCGATGCCAAAGGTGTGGACCCACTTAGCTTTTGCGACGGGGTCTCCAGCCGCTTTAAGGACCTAGCAGAGGCGCTGCATTTTTCCAATGATCAATTTATTCGCACAACAGAGCCACGCCACGCGGTTTCTGTGCAGGATATATGGCGTAGAGCACGGGACAATGGCTTTATTTATGAAGGCAAATATGCCGGTTGGTATGCGGTTCGCGATGAGGCCTACTATGCCGAAAGTGAGCTTTTAACTGCTGATACCGGCGAACAGGTTGCCCCAAGCGGTGCCCCGGTTGAATGGGTTGAGGAGCCAAGTTATTTTTTCAAGCTTTCCGCCTTTGAAGACAAGTTGATCGCGCTTTATGAAGATCAGGAAGACTTCGTCCTGCCAAAGTCACGCTTGAACGAGGTTTTATCCTTTGTGCGTGGTGGGTTGGATGATTTATCTGTATCGCGCACCAGCTTCAATTGGGGCATTCCTGTGCCAGATGCAGACGGCCATGTGGTTTATGTTTGGTTCGATGCTCTCAGCAATTATTTGACCGCGACAGGGTATCCGGATGATAGCTCGGCGGACTTCCAGAAATTTTGGCCTGCGGACGTGCATATCGTAGGTAAAGACATTTTGCGTTTTCATGCGGTATATTGGCCCGCTTTCCTGATGGCGGCAGAGCTAGATTTACCAAAGCGTGTTTTCGCTCATGGTTGGTGGACCAATGAAGGTCAAAAAATATCAAAGTCCCTCGGTAATGTCATTGATCCTTTTGATCTGATTGAAGAATTTAGTGTTGACGCGGTTCGCTTCTTCCTGATGCGCGAAGTGCCCTTTGGTAACGACGGTGACTTCTCCCGCTCGGCTTTTGTTAACCGGGTCAACGCGGACCTTGCCAATGGTCTGGGCAATATGACCCAGCGTACGCTTTCGATGATCGCCAAGAACTGTGATGCCATGGTGCCAACAGCGGGTGAATTGACCGCGCAAGACAATGCCTTGCTAGATACTATTGGCGTTGTTTTGGCGGATGTACGCATGCATATGGACCGGCAAGCCTTCCACCATGCGCTCGACGTGATATGGAAGCAGGTGGCGGCGGGTGATGTTTATATCTCTAACCAAGCACCATGGACGCTGAAGAAGACCGACCCGGACCGCATGGCAACCGTGCTGTATGTTATGGCGGAAGCTGTGCGCCAACTGGCAATATTAGCGCAGCCCATTATGCCGTCGTCTGCGGCTTTGATCCTCGACCAATTGGCTGTTAGCGCCGATGATCGAGGCTTTGATAAATTGGGCGAAGCGGGCAGATTGCAAGCTGGCACCAAGCTGCCATCGCCAAAGGGCGTTTTTCCCAGAATGAATTTAGATAAAGAATAATGATGTTAGATCAAGAGTAGGCCATGGAACCTTATATCGTTGATAGCCATTGTCACCTTAATTACAAAGGGTTAAAGGATGACACTGATGCAGTAGTTGCGCGGGCCCGCGCCGCTAATGTTGGCTGTATGCTGGCGATCAACACCAAGCTGAGCGAATATAGTGAGATCACCGATCTTGTAGAGCGCTATGACGACGTGTTTGGCACCGTCGGCATTCACCCGCATGAGGCTGAGCGCGAGCCTGATGTCGCTGTTGAAGCGCTTGTGACCCGCGCGGAACACCCAAAAATTGTTGGTATTGGGGAGACCGGCTTAGATTATTACTATGATAATGCGCCGCGCCATATGCAGCAGGTTAATTTCCGCGCCCATATTAAAGCTGCCAGAATTACAGGCCTGCCGGTTATTATTCACACCCGCGACGCTGATGATGACTGCGCGGCAATATTAAGTGAGGAGATGGAAGAGGGGGCTTTCACTGCCGTTGTTCATTGCTTCACCGCCGGGCCTGCGCTGGCGAAAGTAGCTCTTGAGCTTGGTCTTTATATTTCTATATCCGGCATTGTGACCTTCAAAACCGCGAAAGACCTGCAAGCGATTGCTAAGGACCTGCCGTCTGATCGCATATTGGTGGAAACTGATGCGCCTTTCCTCGCCCCCGTGCCGCACCGGGGAAAAACCTGCGAACCAGCTTTTGTTGCTGATACCGCGCGCTTTCTGGCTGGTCTTCGCGGCCAAGACTTCGCAGAATTTACAGCGCTGACGACAGAGAATTTTTTTCGCCTTTTCAATAAGATAACGCCGCCTGTTAAGGTGATGCCATGAAGATGACTGTCCTTGGCTGTGGCACTTCGGGTGGGGTGCCGAAGGTGCCGGAATATTGGGGAGCTTGCGACCCAAGCAACTCCAAGAACCGCCGCCGCCGGGCCAGCATCCTCATTGAGGAAGGCGATACCACATTGCTGGTTGATACAACGCCGGACCTGCGCGAGCAGCTGTTATCCGCACAGGTGCAAGGCTTAGACGCGGTATTTTATACCCATGACCACGCCGACCATACCCACGGCATTGATGACCTGCGCGGCATTTTCCACACCACGCGGCAAGCGGTGCCTATTTACGCCGATGCCGCTACCTTGGACGTGCTAAAGCGCCGTTTTGACTATATTTTCAAAAACCAAGATGGCTACCCCGCCATTTGCAAGGGCTATACGCTCAGCGGGCCGAAACGGGTAGGGGACATTCGCATGGTCCCGTTCAATCAGGGCCACGGTAATATCATCAGCACCGGCTACCGATTTGGTGACATGGCCTATTCCACCGACCTGAATCAGCTTAGCGAAAGCGCTTTTGAGGCGCTTGAAGGCGTTAAAGTGTGGGTGGTGGACGCGCTGCGTTATAAGCCCCACGCCACCCACACCCACCTCGCGCAAACGCTTAAGTGGATCGAGCGGGTGAAGCCTGATCGCGCAATTTTGACCCATATGACCTGGGAAATGGACTATGATACCCTGATGCGGGAATTGCCAAAGGGCGTTGAGCCCGGCTATGATGGTATGGTAATCGAGCTTTAAGTCCTTATATAGGGTATCTATGAAAGACAAACGATCAGCAGGCCAAGTGCCAAACGCTTCGGGCGCAAAGTCGAAGGACGGTGATGTGCGCGGAAAAGATAATCGTGAAAACCTGCGCGAGACCTTGGATTGGACCGGCGGCAAACGCCGTGCGGAAGAACGCGAACGCAAAGCCCAACCTCCTCAGAAACAAAACCGCGCTGACCAAACCCCCAATATTTATGATCTAGAGCAGGGCCGACAGCAGGGCCAGAAACATAGCCGCGAGCATGGGCATGTAAGCCGGCCATTACGCTTATTGGTGTTCTTCATTGGCATTGGCTTATTGATGTTGGGGCTTAGCATCGCATTCCCGGCGACAAAATTCGGTGATCCTTATCTTATTCGGGGGCTTCTGGTCGCGGGCATATTCGGCGGCATCATGGTGTTTTATTCGCGCTCATCCATAATGCGGATCGCCAAAGCGGCAGGCGCTTGGATCGCCATCATCATGCTTCTCGCGGGCTTTTATCTGTTTAACTCTAATTTCTCATCGGACTTCGCCGCCGCCTTCATGCCGGGCTATGTGGCCGAGCGCGGCGATGGTGCTTTGGTCATCAAACGCGCCGAGGACGGCCATTTTTGGATCCGCACGACCATTAATGGTGCCACGGTGCCAATGATGATCGATACCGGCGCCAGCAATGTGGTGTTAAGCCCAGCGGACGCCAAGCGAGCAGGGATAAATACTGCCGCTCTGCGCTTCAATAATATTGCCGCCACTGCCAACGGTGATGTCACCTTTGCCACCACGAAAGTTGATACGCTGGAACTTGGTACCTTCAAGCTCGTGCAATTCCCAGTGACGGTCAACGGCACCGCGATGCAGGGCTCGCTGCTTGGGCTGCGGCTTATGAATGAATTCTCAAGCTATGAGGTCAGCGGCGACACGATGATCCTGAAACCTTGAGCGGAGTGATTATTGCTCCATACTGATCAGGTCGTTCTATAGACCTCAATTTCACTTCAGTATCACTGATCTGTGAATATTGTGCAGTTTTGTTATATTTAAGCAATTTGGCTTGGTATACTTATCCCGGCTTGGGTGCCTATACCAATTTTCGATTCAAATATGAATTCGCCACCAAGAACTTCTGCAAACTGTTTGACAAGCGGTAAACCAAGGCCGGTTCCGCCAGCCCCGTCAGTATTTTGTCCGTCGCCGCGTACTTGCACAAAAGGCTGCTGTACCAATAGGATATCTTCCTTACTTAAACCACAACCGGTATCGTTAAACATGATTTGGTAATTACCTGCTATACATTGACCAGTTACAGATATAGAACCGCCAACTGGAGTGAATTTGGCAGCATTGGAGAGCAAATTGACCAAAATTTGCTTGACCATGCGTTCGTCGCTGAAAATTTCAGTTTCCTCACAAGAAACTTTAAGACATATTTCTTTTTGGCTGATCAGAGGGCCGTTGAGCATTATAGAATCATTCAGACAGTCATGGATCATAAATGTAGTTGGAAGAGCCTCGAATTTGTTAGCTTCCAGTTTAGATAGGTCAAGAATATCATTGATCAGGGATAGAAGGTGCTGGCCGCTGGAGTGAATAATTCGGTGGTAATTATCTTGATCTGCCTTAACAAACCCGGAACCAGTCATCAACATTTCGCTGAATCCTATAATTGCGTTCAGTGGCGTTCTAAGCTCATGGCTCATAGAAGCCACAAATTTCGACTTACTTTCATTGGCAACTTTTGCAAGCCGTGCACTTTCCTGTGCCTTTATCTCTGCTCGGGATGCGTTGTCTAGGGCTTCAAGCAATTTTGTACGGCTTTCGTATCTTTCTGTGATGTCTTGGATGCTGCCTATATGTTCGCTTGGTTTGCCGTAGGTATCTAAAAATATTTCACCAATTTCATAGATATATTTAATTTCGCCAGATGGCATAAGCATACGATATTCAACTTCATATCGATTCCCAGAGCGCGATGCTACTTCCAGCACATGACTTACTTTCTCAATATCTTTGGGATGAACTGTTTTATTGATACGGTCTTCAAACGTGGCATGAATTTGATTTCGGGCAACACCTAACATATCGACTAGTGAATCTGAATTGGATAGCAGGCTCTGCATTTTGATACACCAACGCCAACTGGCAATCCCGGCTATAGTCTGTGCAGCTTGAAAAGTTTCTTCAAGCTTACTCTGGCCAGTTATTTCGAATGAAATACAGCCCAAGCCCACTACATCTTTCTTAGCATTAATTACTGGGAACCGCACTTCATCAAAGGTCCGTTCAATACCTGACTGATCACAGGGCACAATCCGACGCAAAGGATCGGGCAGGGACATGACGCGCTCGTCCACTTCTATCAGTCTTTTTGCTCTATCTTCTGGAAAAATATCAAAAGGGGTATTACCGAGCAAACCATCACGGGTAATGCCAATGGCATTTTCGAATTCCGCGTTTACGAGTAAATATCTACTATCTATATCTTTGAACCAAAACTCAAAGGGAGCGACGTGATCCATGGATCGAAACCAGTTGCGCATAGTTTCTAATTCATTGCGCAACGTTACGTTTTCGCGCTGAAGTGCTATCAGTTCTTCTTCTGATGAAATTTCAGATTTGCTCAAACTTAAAACCTTCATTACTCTCTATGTCTAACTATAATCTCTTCTAATTCGCTGTGAACATTAATACAAATATAGTAAAAATATTGTAAATGAGGAATGAGATGACATTAAATACGGCGTAAAAACACTGTAATAAGGCACGACAGGTAATTCAATAATTTCCCATAATATAAATTATGCGCTAAATATGACTCCCTAAATGTTCAAGTCATTGATTTCGCTAGTTTTCTAATACGTCCCTACTTTTCACAATATAATTATCCTCACAATTCATCTGTTCCGTGCGTTAGCCATAGGACAACGGGTTTACCCGTGGTCCTATGGCTGCTTAGGGATGGTGTTTCAGCATCAATGGTCAAAATTGCGTCTATGCCAGTCTACTATTCCGCGACCAATTGCTTGTGGATTGTCTTCTTGAATAAAATGGGTGCCGTAACCAACAAATTGCGTTTCGATGTTGCGAAAACTCTTGGCGGCCCAATCAGCTCTATCCGGCGTTACCAGCGCACCTGGCGAAACATATTGAAGGAGTTTTGGTGTCTTGGATGTTTTCAACCACTCACCATATTTGTTAAACACCGCTAGATTTCGAGCTGGCATCCCCTTGATAGGAAGTTCTTGTGGCCAAATATATATTGGCTCGCGTGCAGATGGATCGAGAAAAGGTTCACGGTAAACGTCCAGTGCTTCTTTAGGCATAGTTCGTGTCAAAGAAGCATACCCAATGATTTGTTCAATGAAAATATTCTGATTAATAATCAGCTCTCGCCCAGTCTCAGGATTTCGCAATTGGTTTAAGAAACCCGCAGAGGGTCCAAATATGTCCACAGAGTCCGCCGGAAACATTGGTGGAATGAGCGCTTCCATCATTACAATGCCTTTAACGTTGCGTGAATGAGTGGCGGCGTAATTTAGCCCCAATGCTGACCCCCAATCATGTACAACTAAGATAACATTTTTTAGCTGAAGTTTCTTTATAACCGCATTGGTATATTCAATATGTGTCTGCAGAGTATAGTCGACTGCAGGTTTGTCGGATTTACCAAAACCTATATTGTCAATGGCGACTATTCTTCCATGCGGCTTCACATATCTCATGACATTTCGCCATAGATAACTCGACGTTGGATTTCCGTGAAGAAACAAGAAGGTATCGCCCTGACCTTCATCGATGTAATGCATCTTCGAACCAAGTATTTCTACATACTTAGATTGGTATGGAAATTCTGTTGAAAACTCTGCCGCTCTATAAGGTTTCTCCTCCGGCGCTTCATGTGCTTGTGCAGTATTTAACGATGATACACACGCAAGTAAAAATCCAATTATAATCCTACGTAACATTTGAAATCTCCTTTTATTTGGTAAAAATTTGACGACTTAAACAATCCGAAGCCAAGTGTCATTCATTGTCTCACATGCTTGCCTTTTTGGTTCACATAGATGGTTGTTTGATTAGTCATTCTGAGCTCTGTGCTGGAATTTTGGCACCGACAAGCAAAAGCCAAAAGCCCGTCGATATCTCTGCTATAAACATTGTCAGCCAACCTGGTTCTAGGATGTCTGCATGATCCGGAATAACAAGATTTGTAAATCCGATGATGAGCACTACCAATGACGCAAATATTCCCCACAACGCAAAGACCTTGGGGATATATCTAGACTTAAACAACAAGTAGAAAAATACTGCAGATCCTAGGCTAAAAAATATTGCGGCAATATAGAGCCCAGCATTTCCAGCATCTGACAGAATGTCAACGAAGCCTTGCAATTGACCAGATTCAAATATTTCGAGCGATTCTGGTTTGCTATAAACGTGCAATTTACTAAAGCTTATTACGGCCATGATCCCGCCGATAGTGGCTTCTCCAACCCGGAAAATAAGGGCAAGCATTGCAAGGTTTTTATCAACTTTTTTTAGTAACGCAAAAAAAGCGAGCGCTAGAAGTACAACGCTTAAGCTGGAAAGTAACTGGCTGGCGAGCGCAGTGCGGTAAAGTCCTTCGTTGGCCAGAATATTCTTACTTGTTTCAGCAAAATCACCCGCAACAGTAAACTTTGAAGCAGTTAACATTCCAAACATATATGCGACAGTCACGAACAGATACATGAAGCCAGCAACTCGCGCATATACTTGCCGGGTTCGAGCATCTCTTTGGTCTTCCATGGTAAGAACTCCTATAAATTTTTACTTGTAAGGAACATCGTGTTCGCTGCTGCTGGTTAATGGGTCACATTTTGGGGAGCCACATTCCCGTAAATGCACCGTAGATACCGACGCCCATGGCAATTGTGAGCACTGTAATTGTTATGGCCATCGCAAAAGATGCCCGTGCATTCTCTCGATCTTTTACGCGAAAATAAACTTCAAGCACCAAGAGCGGGAAAAGATATTGTGCGAAAGCCAAAATATACAAAAATGGACCCGTGAACGTGATTGGGTCATAGCCATACGGTCCTTGGTGGATGCTCATCCATAACATGAGGCCGACACGAAAAAACCACACACCACTCACAACCAGAAATAAACGTAATGCCCAACGCTTATGCTTAGTGATGTTTCCTTTAATCGCATAGCCTAGCGCAATGGCTGCGAAAACAATAATCAGAACGCCATTAAGGCTAATGGCAATATGTTGAGCAAGGCCCCCTATTGTACCTCGCGTCCAAATCATGTAGAGGCCACCGATACTGATCAGGAAAGCGGTCATCATATAGATGCGCCCGTTTAACCGATGAACTAATGCCGTAGCTCCTCGAATATTGGATGCCGGTTTAAACCGGTCGGCATCCATTAAAATAGTGCCGAGAATAATTTGAAGGGGGCCACCAAAGGTAATAATTGCGGCCAATATAAGGTGAGTGATGACCATAAAATTTCCGATATGATCACCGGAAATAATGCCGTGTATGAGGTTTTTATTTATAGCCTCAATATCTCCACGTATGGCCGAGCCGCCGTAGAATAGGACGGTATAATAAGCGAAAATCCACTGACCCACAACGGTGATGAAAAACCAAAATAAAGCCGCCGACTTCAAGGTAAGTTTTGCAATATCATTCGAATTTCCTGCAAGGATTGTTGTTTTTTTAGTCATGATTAAATCTCAATTTATTTGCAATCAGGAGTTCAGATCGTGCGGGAAAATGCTTGTAGAGTGCATGTCGACTTATTCCCGTTTTCTTAGCAATATCTCTCATTCGGACAGGCCTGCTTGAACTGGCTTCAAGCAATTTCCATGTCGCCAGTAATATTTTTCTCTAGTGTCAGTGATTTTAGTTGACATAGTGTCAATATAAATACAGTTGACACCATGTCAACATATCATTTGAAAGATATGGATATAGATACCCTCAGGTAAACCCATAGGTATCTATAAGTGCTGTTCAAAGTCCATGGCGATACCAAGTACCCTGACGATACAGATTTTATTATCTGTGCTCCGATAAACTATTAGATGACGTTTATAAGGGATTTTTCTGTAGCCTTTACGTACAGTGCCGATATCAACGCTAATTTTAGGATTGTCGGTAATGGTGGTCAGGAAATTATTCATTTGATAAAGATAGCGATTAGCTTGCGCTTGGCCCCAAGTGTCTACGCTGTAGTGCCAAATCGCTCGCAGGTCCTCTTCCGCTTTTGTTAGTATCCGCAGGGAATACATATTATTCGGTCAATCCGGCTTCTTTTTCAGCATCTTTGATAATATTATCCATGCTTAAGGCGCGCTCCCCGCCGCTTGCTTCACCTTCGATAATTGCAGCGAGCAAGGCCTGTTCTTTTAATTGGCGGTAGTCTTCATGCGACATAAGGATAGCGACAGCTTTCCCGTTTTTGGTAACGCTCACCGGCTCTCTTTGGGATTTCATCAAAAGTTCGCCAAATTGGTTGGAAGCCTTTGTTGCGCTAATTCGTTGCATGGTAAGTTACCTTATCAGTTATTCCCTAATTTCCCTATATTAGCTAATTTGGGCAATATTTACAACTATAATCCTTGATTTGCTGACTGTGACTACAGAGCCGCCAGCCCCTAAATTCTGAAATGCACCCCGATGATGCGGCTTAGGTCGCGGGTGGGCCGCAGGTCCGGTTCAACCCAGCCTGCCCGGCATTTGGGGTCGGCGAGCAGGTTAAAGCTATAAAAATAGAGCGGGAATTTGGCCGAGATCAGCTCGCTGTTTATGGTCGCTGCGACCCGCGCGGTCGGTGTTTTGGCGTCCCCCGAGCCCTTAAGCACATGCTCTGTCGCAATCAACATGAATTTGGTAACGCTGTCATGGTAGCCAGCATTCGCCGTATTTTCGCCGCCGAGCGACAGGTTAAGCGCCTTGATGCGTGGCCGCATGGCCGTGAGCGCCGCCTCCACATCGCCATATCGCGCTAAATAATCCTGCGCCATTACCAAGTGCGCTTGGTGGGTCCAGCGGCTTTTGCTAACATTTGCCTCGTCAAAGTCCCGCACCAAAGCTGCGATACTGTCGCTATCCCAATGCTGATCACTCATGATGCAATACCTTAATAAATTCACTTAAGCGCTTTTGCTTTCACAGCAATAGTGGGGTTATCGGTGGCTATCACCGTCACGCCGCTTGTCAATATACGGGTGTAAATCAGCGCGCTGCCACTGGCTTTGGCTTGATTGTCGATACGGCCAAAGGTGCCCCGTTGAACATGCGCCGCCACTTCCTTTGCTGCCTTGTAATAATCGGGCTTTAGATCATCGAAGCCCGACCAGATCCAAGTTTGTTTGCGTGGCAGATGCAAGGCCTTCAGTGCTGCTAGCTCTTGCGCATTGTCAGCAGAGGCAGAAAGCCCTGCTTTTGGTAGCAACCGCGCGAAGGTGCGGGCGTCGCGGAAATTATAATTAATGATGAAAACACGGTCCGAGGCCCCCTCGTCCTTAATAACCGCTGATAGTTTAGTCGAGCTAATCCCGCGTTTAACATCCAACATCAACACCGCTTTGCCGTCCGCCCAGCGCAACATGGCTTTAAGCGTTGGTATTTTATAGGGGGTAACTTTGCCGTCATTGTCCTTGAGGCGAATATCTTTGAGGTCTGCGGCGCTCATGTCCTTCACAAGCCCTGCCCCTGTGGTGGTGCGCTCCAGCGTGTGATCATGCATAAGGATGAAGCTGCCATCGGCTATCTGGCGCACATCCAACTCAAACACCATGGGTCCACCCGTGTTCTCGCTGTGCCAAGCCAGCGTTTCGATCGCATTTTCAGGCAAGCCGGGCATGGGCCCACCCCGGTGAGCGGAGACAATAAACTTGGCCTCGCTCAAGCTTAAAACCGTCGGGCCATCACCGTCCGCATAGGCCGTAGCGCTCAGTGACAGCCAAAATGGCACGAGCAGCAGATATAGAAAGCGTTTGGTCATTTCGGTTATCCTTCACTGATTGCTTGACGGTCGCTAGCGTGGCTTGCATAGCTTACACAGGTGACACTATCAAAAGAAAGCAGCGCGAATGTCCAGCACAAATACATCCACGGAGAAATTGTTAGAGATTATGCAGGCCCTGCGCACGCCGGGCACTGGCTGCCCGTGGGATCTGGAGCAAACATTCGCGAGCGTTTCCCCCTACACCATTGAGGAAGCTTATGAGGTCGATGATGCCATTCAAGCGGGCGATATGGGTGCGCTGAAAAGTGAGCTCGGCGACCTGTTGTTTCAAGTGGTGTTCCACGCCCAAATGGCGGATGAGGCTGGCGAGTTTAGCTTTGGTGACGTGGTGCAAGCGGTCAGCGATAAAATGATCACCCGTCACCCCCATGTTTTTGGCGGCGATACGGGCGATAGGGGGGACGCTGAGATTAACGACGCCGCCATTAAAACCGCTGACGACCAAACTGCGGCGTGGGAGGTTCATAAGCAAAAGGAACGTGCAAATGCGGCTAAGGATAGCGGTGAGCCGGTTAGCGCCTTGGACGGAGTAGCGCTCGCCCTGCCCGCCTTGCTGCGAGCGGTGAAACTGCAAAAAAGGGCCGCCAGAATTGGCTTCGACTGGCCAGAGGTCATGATGGTGGTCGATAAAATCCGTGAGGAAAGCTTAGAGCTCGCCACCGAGATTGCCGCCATGAAGGATGATATAGGTGACCCGGCCGCAAAGGCACGGGCTAGGGAAGAATTCGGCGACCTGATGTTTGTTCAGGCCAATTTAGCGCGGCATTTGGACATCGACCCCGAGCATGCGCTCAGAGATGCTAACGCCAAGTTCGTGCGCCGCTTTAAACGCATTGAGGCTTTGCTTATGGCGGATGGCCGCACACCCGAACAATCCGACCTCACAGAAATGGACAACCTCTGGAACCAAGTGAAACTGGAAGAGAGAGCTGGCTAATTGCTTTTAAGGGTACCGTCTGGTATCAATTTTACTCTGTGAGCATAGTTGGTTGGGGTGAAAGATGGGTATAGTTGTCGTTCCTATAGCGTTTTTATGGTTTTTTGTCTCGGTTCTAATCAGTCATTTTATTGTCCGTAGACTTTATAAAGTTAGCATTGAAAGCCAAGACCCATGGGCAGAACCCGTAGAGCCAAAATACACAATCCTTTTTAAAGTTCTATTGGTGTCATTTTTCACTATTCCCATCTGGGATGGTTATTTGTTGAAAGGTTTGAAACCAGTTTTGTGCCTAAATGAGGGGATCGATGAATGGGACTCTATCGAGGTTGAAGGTTATTTTTCGCCGTCATTTAAATCATTAGAGCGAATAGGCCTTGAAGGCTTCAGCTATATTGAGGCACCTATCCATCAGAGGTATTTGAGTAAAATAAACAAATTAACGTCTGGGCCGATTGAGCCTTATATTTTGAAAAGTGGTAAATTTCGCTTTGAACTTGTTTCCCACAATGATCAGCGGTGCATAACTACAAAAGATTTACTTAGGGCGTTTCTTGAACAAAACCGAAGCAATGATTTGATAAAAATTTTATCGGCGCAAATGTCAGAGACAGAATGTATGGGCATGAGCCGGATAGATAAAGTATCTGCTGATATACGGATTGTAACACAAGGAATCCCGACTGGTAGAAGGCCATATGGGGTGTATGTGTATAAATATTGGGGCGTGGTAGAAAGTAGCAACTACCATTTTTATTCTAAATATAATAGCTACCGATTATCCAAGGGGAAAATAGATGGGTTTCTGTTTGGCGGCCGTGGGCCCAGATGCACGCCTAGGATGACATTTCAAGAATTTGAGCATCAGGCTATTAAAGCAATCTGACCTCACCGAAATGGATGACCTCTGGAACCAAGTGAAGGATGAGGAGAGAGGCTGAGGGTTGCAATTATGGCGGTCCTTCAACCGCTCCTTAAAGACAATCTTTATTTTTA
Source organism: Alphaproteobacteria bacterium (assembly GCA_021774735.1). Taxonomy (GTDB): domain Bacteria; phylum Pseudomonadota; class Alphaproteobacteria; order Sphingomonadales; family Kordiimonadaceae; genus JAJFIS01. Next base: position 28,854 of record JAJFIS010000046.1, read on the forward strand.
GTGACTAAGGCAAGTCTAAATGGTTCATTTCGCTTGGCATGAAATCCCTGAGATCCAAAATTGGCACTGACACAAACAAGGGTGCCATTTCCATATTTTCCATTGGAATAGGATGAATAGTGGGGAAAATATACTTGCCCTGCAAAGGGTGCATAAAGGGCAATTTCGTTGAGCATGCTTAACATGACAAAAAAAGTCTGGCGCTGATTGCTCTTGTCAATGAAAGTGATGAGGTAATATGGCATATAGCTGTCTTTATCAGGAAAACGTTCGTGATAAATCTTCACTTCATCAGCGCCAGTCGTTTTTTTCAAAAAATTACATTCAATATTTTCTGCTTCACACAGTTTGAAATCCTTTGCCAGAAGGGCTTTGTCATATGCATTGGTTCCGTTGAAGCCAATGAGCATATAAATCAGACCAACAACAATTAAATTTAAACCTAAAAATCGTTTTCTCATCCGTCAGTCCTTCTCTGGCATGAGGTTTTCGATGTAGCTTTCGTGCTCGAGATTCTTAATCAAAAAGGAATCTATCGCTGCTGCGAGGCGATCGGCATTCTGATCCCAATTATCAAAATCGCTCTGCGGAAAATGCGCTGTAATCAGGAACCCTTTTTTTGTTTGAATTTGAATCATGCATTTATCCGGACGGGAGCTGCAGTTGGCCGAAAATGCTGCAGGATGAGCATCAGATCGCCTTCGATAGAGTTTTATTTTACCACTCTCCAAGCCGTGCTCCCAGACATACCACCCATATTTACTTTTTCTGATTGTCCGATTGCTATTTTCCCCACAGCGATCAGCCTTACAGTTTAAAAAAGTGCCTTCTTGATTTTTAATAAATACTGGAAGAGCAATCGACCAACTTACCCGTGTCCATCCATATGAGCTGCCTGAACGGCTCCGCTCTTTACCTGACTGTTCAAATTCCGGGTAATTAAGTAAAATATGTGCTCTTTCCCTTTTATGAGGATTTTCTGGAGTTCCTTCCGCGTAAAGAGCTTTAAATCTTGATTGGACTAAATTCATCGGGATTTTTATAATTTTATTTTCGAAGGGACCAACTAATTCTATTGTCACAAATTGTGGCAGGAACAATTCGTGGATATCGTCTTTGAAAAATAGATAAAGGCTTCCAAAAACTAAAATTGTTAGAATTTTATGCTTTAATATGATCCCAAAATACCGCTCTATCATCATTTTCCCTTCACTCTAATGACGGTTGCATCAAAGGTCCTAGGGTCGGTTTTATGGAACTTGAAGCTTTTGTTTTTTTGCATTTGAACATACCCCCATGAAGTTCATCAATACTCGCTATTATTCAAGGAGTAACAGGAAGCGGGGTCTTTGGCAATGTCGCGTCGGGAAACTGAGTGTAAGTGGGCGTAGACGAGCGGGCTGAGGGCTTATCCCTCGCCCTCACCCTCGTCCACTGTTGGCAGTTGCCGCATGAAGCGGACGCCGGGGCCACTGACGAAGCGGGCGTAGGTGTCTTCGCTCATGGAAGCTTTGAGGGTCATGCCATCTTCATTGGCGCCCTCTTCCAATATTTCGCAGTTGTTATGCAGCCAAGCGATGGCGGCACCGTGCGCAAAGGGTATGCAAATGTCATATTCGCGGTCCTGCGCGCCGAGCACATTATCGATAAGCTCTAGCAGTGGCTCGCAGCCGAGGCCAGTGAGGCCCGATACCATTATCTGGTCGTCGTCGCGTTCGCTGTTACCGCTGAGCAGCTCGAAAGCTTCCTCGTCCAACAGGTCAGATTTGTTCAGCGCCTCTAACATCGGGGTCTCGCTATCACCAGTTTCCAAGCTCACACCCAGGTCGGTCAGCACGTCCAGCACATCTTGTTTTTGGGCTTCGCTGTCCGGGTGGACCATATCGCGGATATGAACGATCAAGCTGGCTTCCAACACTTCCTCGAGCGTCGCGCGGAAAGCGGCGATAAGCGTTGTCGGCAAATTGGAGACAAAACCAACGGTGTCAGACAGGATGACCTTGCGGCCACTGGGCAGCTCGACCGAGCGCATGGTGGGGTCAAGGGTGGCGAACAGCATATCTTGGGCCATTACGTCAGCGCCCGATAATTTGTTGAACAGCGTTGACTTGCCCGCATTGGTATAGCCAACAAAGGCAATGACGGGGGTGTTAGTTTTTTGGCGACGCTTGCGCTGCAAACGTCTGGTCTGCGTAACGCTCTCTAATTGCCGTGTGATACTGGTGATACGCTCAGAAATGATGCGGCGGTCATTTTCAATTTGGGTTTCGCCCGGGCCGCCCATAAAGCCGTGGCCACCACGTTGGCGTTCCAAGTGGGTCCAGGATCGCACCAAGCGCCCTTTTTGGTAATTAAGATGCGCAAGCTCAACCTGCAACTCGCCTTCCTTGGTGCTGGCGCGGGCGCCGAATATCTCGAGAATCAACGCCGTGCGGTCAATGACCTTAGCGCCAATTTCGGCCTCTAAATTACGTTGCTGAATGGGGCTGAGCTCGCAGTCAAAAACGATCAGGTCAATCGCGTCCGCTTTAACGCGTTCACCCAAGTCTTCGATCCAGCCTTTGCCAATGTAGGTAGCGGCGTGAATACGGCGCAGGCTAATAAGCTCGCCGCCGACCACATCCACATCAATGGCTTCAGCGAGGCCAATAGCTTCCGCCAGCCGCGCATCCGGGCTGCGCAGAGGCACATCAGATGCCCGCGCTTTGACAAAGGGATGCACCACAAGCAATTTCTGCTTGGTCTCTTGGTCCGATAGATAGGCTAGGCCATCAGTGGACCAGCCCTTCCCTTTATGGTCAAGGTCGCTCGCTCCATTCTTCGGATCAGACAAGATTAGTCCTCGTCGATTTTCTCAGGCTCAAACAATTGAACCGGGCCAGATGGCATGACGGTGGAAATGGCATGTTTATAAACGAGTTGCGAATGGCCATCGCGGCGCAGCAACACGCAAAAATTATCAAACCATGTGATGACGCCTTGCAACTTTACGCCGTTAACCAAAAACACTGTTACCGATGTTTTGGTTTTGCGTACTGAATTTAGGAAGACGTCCTGAAGATTTTGTTGTTTTTCTGACATTTATTGTCCGTTCTCTATTTTTATTTTCGGCTTCTTATTTGTGAGCCACCATTTAGGCCAGCCCAATATCTCTTATTTTAAAGTATTCTTGTTGGCTATGAAAGCATTTCTACTTAAAAATGTGTAAATAGTACGCTTCACATACGAAGCGCAGCATAATATGTCAAATAAATACACCAAAGTTTAGCATAATATGCGCAAACATTAATGCGATCGCATTGTATATGTCTAAGACCGCCAAATGGCTTTGGTCAAAAGAGCTAGGAATATTGACACTTCCAGTCGCCCAACCAGCATTAAGATAGACAGCACCGTGTAATCTTGTGGCAGCAGGCCGTTATAGCCAGTGAAATCAATATCCATCAAATACATCAAAGGACCAGAGGTTGTCAGCGATGTTAGCGCCAGCAAAAAGGAAGTTTGAAACCCGAGACCCTGGATCGCCAAAAGCAATGTGCCTACCACCAGAAAGAGTAAGAAGCCTGCTACCAATAGCCATACGGCTTGCAAGTCACGTTCCCCCACCTGAACGCTCGCAAAACGCAGTCGCGCTACCCCGTGCGGGTGGGCTAACCGTGCTAGCTCCCGCGCGCCGTGACGGATCAAAATGATAAGCCGCAGGATTTTCAAGCCGCCGGTGGTGGAACTAACCGAGCCACCAACGCATGTAAGACCAACTAGGACAATCAAAAGCGACAAGCTGACCGGCACCGTCGCAATATTTTCTGGTACCCAACCTGTTGTGGTTAGGGCCGAGAGGGATAAGAATAGACCATCCCACAGAAAAGCTAACATGCCGCCTGGGTCTTGCAATGTTATCCAACGGACGAAAAGAACGACCATGAAAGCGGCAAAGGCCATGATGAAGAAAAGGCGCGTTTCACCATCTTGGAAATAGACCGATTTTTGGCCTTTGAAATAAGCATAGTGATAATCAAGGTTTAAGCTGGCGATAATCATGGCACCCAGTGCCACGGCTTGCACCATGCCGCTGGGGATGATGGCTGACCCTATATCAGATGTAATACCCGCTGTGGAGATTACGCTTAGGGCTAATATTATACTGTCTCGAAAACCAGCGCCGACAATCCAAAAACTTAGGAAGATCACCGAAGTTAAACCAATATAAAAAGGCATCAACCGCATTGCCGTGGCGGAAAGGCGTGCGTGCCCCGAACCTGCATCACTGACATGCACAGGGGATCGGTGTAGGCGCAAGCCACCCGCGTTAACATGGCTGGCGATAGTTAAGGCCAAGATGACCGAACCAAAAGCCCCAAGCCAAGATAGCAGCGCCCGCCACAATACCACGGCATATAGACCAGCGCTTGGGTCTGCTGTTGCGGAGACACCCGTCGTAGTGATGGACGACATGCCTTCAAATAAAATCAATGACCAATGAGAGTTTTCCGCGAGCAAAAATTGCGGCAGACCGCCAACAACGGCGAGAAAAAGAAAGCCGAGCACTGGTAATAATATCAACGCGCCCATGGTGCGGCGTCGCTCATAGCCCCAAAAGCTGATAACGAATGTCAGGGCGAAAAAGCCAGCGAATAAACTGGTGCTAAGGAATACTTGAAAGGTGTGATAATCGTCGTCTATGAGTGCAAACAAGGCTGGAATGACCGCGAGAAAGGCCGTGATGCTGGTCCAAAGACCCAAGAGAAATAACATGCGTCCATAATGGGCAAACATGATCTAGAAAAAGTCCACACGGGCTGCAAAAAGCTGCTCCAGTTTTTTCACATGGTCGCTAAGAACAAGCACTACAACATTATCTCCTGCTTCAAATACAGTATCTGATTTAGGTGTTATGGCATCCTCGCCCCGCACGATCATACCAACACGAACATCATTGTGAAGTTTCAAATCTTTTATCGACTTACCAACAAGGCTTGAGGATTCTATAACTTCCGCCTCGATGATCTCGGCTTGGCCTTCGCGGATACTTTGCAGGTCGCGGATTCTGCCCCGTCGCATATGCTGGACAATTGATGAAACGGTTGTCTCACGCGGGTCGAGGGCAACATCAATGCCGAGAGAGCCAACAAGCATGCCGTATACGGGGTTATTCATCAAGGTTATGGCCCGCGCACAGCCCTGTTGTTTTGCCAAGAGTGAGGCGAGAATATTCACTTCATCATCATCTGCCACGGCAACAATGGTCTCAGATTCTGCCACATTGGCTTCCATTTGAATATCCCGGTCAAGGGCGTCACCGTTTATAACAATGGTCCGGTGCAAGCGCTCAGCTGCCTTTGTCGCCCTCGCCTCGTCAATTTCAATGACTTTCAAAATAATATCTTTTTGCTCGGCTTCTAAAAGCTCGGCCAAATGCAAACCAACTGTGCCACCGCCAACGATGGTAACGCGGCGCGCGGCTTTTTCTTCATGGCCGAAAACAGCCATGGTGCGATCGGTCATATTTTCTTCAACGGCAATGTAAACATCGTCGCTTACTTGCATCTGGTCACGGCCTGTGGGGACAAAAACTTTATTATCACGCACGATTGCCATTACAGTACTGCGTAATTTTGGAAATAATTCAGTTAGTTGGCGCAGTGGTGTATCAACCACAGGGCAATTCTCTTCTAGATGCATACCAATCACGCGGACGCGGCCATTCACGAAGGGCAGCATATTAAAAGCACCTGGCACTTTAAGACGGCGGTTTAAAGCTTCAGCGACTTCAACCTCTGGCGAAATAATAACATCGATGGGCATTGCCGTGCGCGCGAACAGGTCTGCCCAGCGCGATTTAAGGTAATCTTGGTTGCGAATACGGGCAATTTTTGTTGGTACTTTAAAAATGGAATGTGCCACTTGGCATGCCACCATATTCACTTCATCAGATTGGGTGACCGCAACCAGCAAGTCGGCATCAGATGCCATGGCTCGGTCCAACATGGTGGGGTCAGAGGCATGGCCAACGATGCCTTGAACATCAAGCGATTCTGATATTTTCTGGATAAGTTTTTGCGATGTGTCGATAACCGTCACATCATTACTTTGGTCCGCTAAATGCTTGGCTATATGAAAACCAACCTGCCCGGCCCCGCAAACAATTACTTTCATCAGGTCCCTCTTTCGTTAATAGTCAATAACACACTAATATAGTGATCTATGCCTTAGTGGCGTTATTTTGACTATCCCCTGTTAAGCCCAAAGATTTTAACTTTCTATGCAGCGCACTGCGTTCCATTCCAATGAAGGAAGCTGTTCGCGATATATTACCACTGAAGCGGTTAATTTGAATTTTTAAATATTCTCGTTCAAAAGTTTCCCGCGCTTCCCGCAGTGGTGCGGTCATGATGGCGGTATTTTCGTCAGAGCGCAACATTTCCACCGATGGATTGGTTAGATCCTGTGGTAAATCATCCGCATTAATGATTTTTTCTGCGTCACCGTCGTCTAAGATTAATATACGTTCAATGATATTTTTAAGCTGGCGTACATTGCCGGGCCATTCACAGGCTTGCAAGGCAGCCAGTGCTTCGGTGGAGAAACTACGCTGGGGTCTGCCATTAGCCGTCGCAACGGTTTCCATGAAAAAATTACACAGTAAAGGTATGTCTTCGCGCCGCTCTGATAGCGATGGCATAAAAATAGGTACAACATTTAAACGGTGGTATAAATCATCTCTAAAACGTCCTTGCCCAATCTCTTCGGGAAGGTTCTTTGCCGTAGCGCTAACCACTCTCACATTAACCTTAACCTGCTTTGTGCCACCAACCCGGTCAAAGGACTGTTCCGTCAAAACCCGCAAAATTTTAGCCTGTGTTGGCAGGGGCATATCTCCCACTTCATCAATAAACAATGTGCCACCATGGGCGCGCTCAAATAAGCCAGTTTTTACGACGCCGCCATTCTGCTCAATGCCGAATAATTCTTGTTCCATACGGGTGGGTTCCATAGATGCGGCCCCAACCACAATGAAAGGGCCAGCAAAGCGTTGGCTCTTTTCGTGGATCATCCTTGCAGCAATTTCTTTACCAGAGCCTGATGGCCCTTCAATGAGGATACGGCTGTTAGTCTGCGCAACCCTCTCCACAGCTTGACGAACTATATTTATGGCAGCTGAACGTCCAGTTAGGTCAACGACATAACCGGAACGGCGCTTTAAGTCCTCATTTTCGGTGCGTAGTCTTTCAGCTTCCGTCGCCCGTTCGACAACTAAGATCAAATGCGCCATCTCGAAAGGTTTTTCGATAAAGTCATAGGCACCCTTTTTAATGGCGGCAACGGCCGTTTCCACATTGCCGTGGCCAGAGATAATGATGACAGGTAAATTACGGTGGCGACTTTTTACAAGCTCCAACAATTCTAAACCATCCAAGCGACTACCTTGCAGCCAAATATCTAAAATGAGCAATGAAGGTAGGCGGGCCTCAATCGCAGCAAGGGCGCTATCGCTATCATGGGCAACGCGGGTTTCATAGCCGTCATCATCTAATATTCCGGCAATTAGTTCCCGAATATCAGCTTCATCATCAACAATTAAAATATCAAGCGCCATACATACTATCCTTTAGGGGCGTTACTCTGCTGCATCACTATCTGCAATCGGTACATTCTGTTTTGAACCGCTGCGTTTGTTTAAAAGTGCATGCGAAATAGTCAAAATAGCCCGCGCACCTTGGCGCTTGCGGTCAACAAGTTGGATCGTTCCGCCGTGGTCTTCGACAATTTTTCGCACAATCGCTAGACCAAGGCCTGTTCCCTTTGCTCGCGTTGTCACATACGGCTCCAGCAAACGCTCACGCTGCTCATAGGGCAACCCGGCGCCATTATCTTCAATAGTAATACGGGTCTTTTCACTGTCCTGGGTCAGGGTAATGGTTATTTTACCCTGCTTAGTATCATCATCTGTTGCTTCGCTGTGGGCTTGGACAGCCTCAACCGCATTCTTTATTAAATTGGTAATGGCTTGGCCTAATAGACGCCCATCGCAATTTAGGGGGTTGCTTTTGCCCGGAACAGCTAGTGAGAATAAAATATCTGACGCAGCTACATCTTGCAGGAACACCGCTTGGCGTACCACATCAACAATATCCGTAGGGCGCAGCACAGGGGCTGGCATGCGGGCAAAAGACGAAAATTCATCCACCATACGCCGCAGGTCACCCACTTGCCTGATTATGGTTTGGGTGCATTGATCAAAGACATAGGGGTCTGACTTGATCTCATTTGAATATTTACGTTTCAGGCGCTCAGCCGATAATTGAATGGGGGTTAGTGGGTTCTTAATCTCATGGGCAATACGCCGTGCTACATCGGCCCAAGCAGCAGTACGTTGATCTGCCAGTTGCTCGGTCAAATCGTCAAAAGTCACCACATACCCTTCGGTCTGCCCGTGGTTATTTTCTACCGAAACCCGAACAAGAAGGGTCATTTGACTGTCATCGTTGTCTAATTTAACGGGTCCCTGCGCCGTTGAACTCTCAGCAAGATCAGCTTGGAGCAAAAGATCCTCCATTTCGGGCACGATATCCGTCAGTTTCTTGCCTATGATATCTTCTTCTTGCATACCTAAAAGCATTAAAGCAGAGCGGTTTGGCAGAAATACATGTCCGTCAGAATTTAGACCTAGAACTCCAGCTGATACACCAGCCAGAACCTCTTCTAAGAAGCGGCGGCGTTCTTCCAGTTCAGTATTGGCAACAATAAGGTCTTTCTGCTGTCCGGCTAATTGGTCAGTCATGCGATTAAAGGCACGGCTCAGTGTACCCACTTCATCGGAGGAGGAAACAATGGGTACACGGGCCTCAAGGTCCCCCTTGGCCACGCGCTCAGACGCTGTCACCAGGTTAGACAGGGGTGTCACAAGGCGACTGGAGAAGCGAATGCCCACCATAACCGCGACAAATAGGATCAGTAGAGCCATGGCGATAAAAACAATATTAAACTGCAATAAAATATCGCTACGCTCATTTTCCAGCTGCTGGTAATCTGAAACTGCATCATTAGTTTGCTTTAGATATTGCAATACCTTGGGGCTGACATCACGGTTTATGAATAAATATGTTGGGGTTAGAAACGAATCTAATCGTCGCATTGCAATAACGTTATCATCAGCAGTATTGGGGGCAAATACAGGCACCCCTGCTCTAACGCTATTCAGCATAAGACTGTTGATAGTGTCCGTTTTTTGGTCTAGATCAGGGGTTAAAGCACGAACGATGATAGTACCTTCACCGCCGCTTTCTTGGATCAGAATAACCTCGGTCAAACCCCGGGCGGCGAGGCCATTATCTGCTACCTGTTGCAATCTAAACAAGTTAGAACGGTCAGTTGCTGACAAACGGTCATAGTCTAGCGAAATACCTTGCAAGTCGGTCAAAATCATATTGCGATGTTCGGCCATGTAAACCTCGGCAACTTGCTTAGAATTGATAACGGTCTCACGCACTTTGTCGGAAAACCAAGTTTCAACGCCAAATTCTAAAAAAACCGCTGAAAAGACTGCCATAACGATCGGCGGGAGAATTGCCATAGTGGAAAAAACAGCTACCACCCGTCCATGCAAACGTGAGCCGGGAGCATCACTCCGGTTCAATAGCCAAACTTTTACCATTCTACGAGCCACCATGGCACCAAGCGCTAAAACTATCAAAAGGTCGATGAAAAGCATTGTACGCACGGTGGTGCTGCTGGCGATTTCCAGCGCAGAATCTTTGCGGGACATTGCAATTGACGTTATTAAGAAAGAAATAGCCGCTAGGGAAGCTAGCATCCAATCAAGCTTGATGGAAGCTGTTGCCCACCGGAAAAACAGCCGCGCCTTCGCCAAAGCACGCCGTTGTTTACCAAATGCAGGTGCACTTAAATTGTCACTTGTTAACACACGTTCGGTGTTGTTTTGATCACTTACAGTCATATCGTACATGATGCACAAATACCACAGGTCGTCCAGCATCATTTTCATAAAGATCGATATAAGTTATAAGTATTTGTAATATTGAGATAATTATTATCAATTTTATGGTATCTGAATATTATTCTCAGTAATTTTCTTGCGTAATGTGTTGCGATTAAGTCCCAGTAATTTCGCCGCTTTTAACTGATTGCCCTCGGTCACTTCGAGGCATTTTTCAATTAAAGGCCTTTCCATTTCTTTTAATAACCGCTGATAAAGCCCATCAGGCGGAATGTGATTGCCGTGGGCAGCAAAATAGCGATCCAAATGTTCGCGCAGGGACACACTGATGTTTTTGGGCGTTTGTTCCCTTGTTGAATGTTGTTTTTCATGTGGAGAGAAATCGGACAATTTGGGCAATTCACCGGCTAGAATATTACCCGTAATTTCGTCGCTGGCATATAACGCGGTAACTCGTTGCAAAAGATTTTCCAACTCACGCACATTACCGGGCCAACTATAGGATTTTAAGATAGTAGCAGCGTCGATTGCCAATGTTTTTGGAGGCAAACCGCTTCTACTCGCCTGTTTTAGGAAAAACTCTGCTAGCTCAATGATGTCATCACCGCGCATGCGCAAGGGAGGCAAGGACAAAGGGACAACATTCAGGCGATAATAAAGGTCTTCTCGGAACTGACCTTTGCGGACAAGCTCACCGAGGTCTTGGTGAGTAGCAGCCATAATACGGACATTAGCGTGGATAACCTTGCTGCCACCTACTGCATGATACTCCCCTTCTTGCAGAACCCGTAACAGCCGAGTTTGGGCATCCAGAGGCATATCGCCAATTTCATCCAAAAATAATGTGCCTCCTTGGGCTTGGCCAAAGCGTCCGCTTGACCGCGCTAGAGCGCCCGTAAAGGCCCCGCGCTCATGGCCAAAAAGTTCACTTTCGATCAAGTCTCGTGGGATGGCGGCCATATTAACGGCAACAAAGGCTGCGGCGTTCCGTGGTCCATTGTTATGCAAGGCGCGGGCGGCAAGCTCTTTGCCAGTACCAGATTCGCCCGTTATTAATACGGTCAGGTCGGTTGGCACCACCCGTGCAATGATGCGATATACTGTTTGCATAGCAGATGAACTACCAATCAGGAGATTTTCATCTTCAACCTTAATCTCAGGCGCTGGAATATCAGCAATAGTGTTATTTTGGTTTAAAAGTTCCCGCACTTTTCTGGTTAATACATCTAGGTCAAAGGGCTTGGGGAGATAATCCTGCGCCCCTTGGCGGGTCGCTTTAATGGCAGTTTCAAGCGTGTTTTTAGCACTCATTACTAAAAAAGGAAGCTTGGGACGTGCCTCAATCATTGCTGGTAGCAAATCAAGGGCGTTACCACCAGGCATCATAACATCAGTAATAACAAGGTCACCCTCGCCGCTTAAAATCGCTTTCTTTAATTCTATAGAATCAACAGCTTCCAGCACATGCCAGCCCTCTTGGCGAAGAGTTTCACCAACAACCAGCCGGATGGCCGCATCGTCATCGGCAACTATAATCGTTGCTTTCTTCACCGCAAATCTCCTTCTTCTGATATCGGCAACAAAATCTTAAAACCGGCACCTCCACCCTGACTTGGTACATATTCAATAATGCCGCCCATATCAGCGATATAGCGGGCAACTAGCGCTAAGCCGAGGCCAGAGCCTGCCTCTTTGCTGGTCACAAAGGGGTCAAATAAACAGTCCAAAATATTGTCGGGCACACCCGGCCCATTATCTTCGATCAGGAGCTCAATGGGCATTTTGTGCATCCGGTCATCTTTGTCGGTAATCCACATGGCATGGCGAAAAGAAGTAGTAACTTTAACCGTAGGATATTTAACATTATCAAGGGCTTCTGATGCATTTTTAAAGAGATTAATAAGCACCTGTATTAAGCGATCATGATGGCCTTGCACGAAAGGTAAGGACGGATCATAATTTTCAAAGAACTGAATATTGCGACCAAAGCCTGCAAGGGCGATTTGTTTGGCGTGGTCGATAGCGACATGAATATTTATAGTGTCAAAATTGCTGGGGCGTTCGGCGCTAAAGGCGTCAAGTTCATCGACAAGTCCATGAATTCGATCAACTTCACGGCAGATAAGCGTCGTCATTTCTGCGTCCTTACCACTTGCTTTACGCGAAAGCAGTTGCGCGGCGCCGCGAATACCCGATAGCGGGTTTTTTATTTCATGGGCTAGCATTGCTGCCAAGCCAGATACAGAGCGTGCAGCTGCATTTAAATCTGCTTGACGTTCTACAAAGCTTGGTATCGACCTGCGTTGCAGGCTAATCAGAATAGTGTCCTTTGCGTCTAAAGGCACCGCATGAGCATCAACAATCTGAACGTCGCCCCCATTGGGCTTAATTTCCATATCATGCTCAAATACCGCATTTTGATTGCTACGTGCCTTTGTTAGCAAAGTAAAAATAGAACTGTGGTTGCCAAAAACCATGTCAATTGGGAGTCTGATAAGACTTGATCCACTGAAAATAGCGGATAAATTACCAAAAGCAGCGCTAATAATATTATCTCCACCCACCATAAGAAGCGCGTTGGGAAGGGCTTGCATTATTGTTTCCGCATTAGGTTGAGTTTGGCTGCGGGTTTGTTTTGGCTTTTTTTCTGGAGCTTTTGTCGTCATTCAAGCCGCCATTTGGTCGCAGAGCGGCATATAAAATGCCTTCAGTGCTTCCTTAACATCCTTTGGATCGGCGATAGTATTGACGACATTACGGAATTCAGCAGAATTTTTTAAGCCCTTGGTATACCAGCCTAAATGCTTGCGTGACATGCGCACGGCGATCTCTGGTCCGTAATGCTCTATCATATCATTATAGTGGGTGATAACGGTTTCATATTGTTTGGCTATGTCTGGGTCAGCTAGCCGTTCGCCTGTGCGCAAAAAATGAATAGCTTGGTTGACGAACCATGGCCGACCATAAGTACCCCGCCCAATCATAATGCCATCAGCACCAGAATCTGCCAGTGCCTGCGTAATATCGTCATATTCATTGATGTCACCATTAACAACAACCGGCAGGTCAACAGCTTCGCTCACTTGGGCAACGGCTTTCCAATCAGCGTGGCCTTTATACATTTGACAACGAGTGCGTCCGTGGACGGCGATAAGCTTAATGCCCGCTTGCTCGGCTATTTTGGCGAGTTCAGCGCAGTTGATACTGTTGTCGTCCCATCCAAGGCGCATTTTAAGGGTAACAGGCAGAGAAACAGCATTGACCGTGGCGTGAAGTAATTCACCCGCATGGTCGAGATCACGCATCAGCGATGAACCAGCGTGGCCGTTAACGACCTTTTTTACCGGACAACCCATGTTGATATCGATGATGGCGGCACCACGGTCTTCGTTTAATTTGGCCGCTTCGGCCATGCGCGCGCCTTCGCAGCCTGCTAACTGCACGGACATAGGCCATTCTTCGGCGCAGCTTGACGCCATTTTCTGGCTACGGCGATTGGCACGGATCATGGCCTCTGATGCGATCATTTCAGAAACCACCAAACCAGCACCAAAGCCTTTCACCAACCGGCGAAATGGCATATCAGTAACCCCAGACATGGGGGCTAAAATAACGGGGTCTTTGACCGTGATAGGGCCGATTTCGATCATTATATACAATACCTATAGCGACTTGCGTTTAAGTTCGGTATAGAGAACCAAAGTTAACGCAATGAAAATTGCCTAAAATTTGGGCACCTTATGCCAGAAAGCCTTTCAAAAAGCGAGTCCTTAGATCGCACAAATCTGCGTAAATCCGTTGCCGTGCTTATTGTCGCGGCCGGAGCGGGGGTGCGCGCTGGCGGTGAATTGCCGAAGCAGTATCAACAGCTAGCCGGAAAAATGTTGTTGCGCCATACGATTAATGCCTTTTTAAACCATCCGCACATTACCAACTGCCTAGTTGTTATGAACCCAGATGACCGCCCTTTATACGATCACGCAGTGGCCGGATTAAATCTGCATGAGCCAGCACATGGTGGGGCAAGCCGTTCTAAGTCTGTCCTAAACGGCTTAAAGGCTCTTGATGCCATGATGCCAAAGCCTGATTATGTACTTGTGCATGATGCCGCTCGGCCTTTTGTTTCTGGCCAGACCATTGATAATGTCATTGATTGCTTGGAGGCGGGTACCGATGGTGCCCTACCAGCACTGGTAATAAGCGACACAGTAAAGCGCATTCAAGACAGTAGTATCATTGCTGAAACAATCGATAGAACTGGTCTATACTCTGCTCAAACCCCGCAAGGCTTCCCGCTGTCTGCCCTATTGGCAGCCAATGCGCAGGTTGAGGGTGATTTCACAGATGATGCCAGCATCGCTGAAGCGGCGGGCATGAAAGTGCAGATTGTTCCCGGAGATATTGATAATTTCAAAATCACTAGGGCAGAGGACTTCATTCGGGCAGAGAGGTATATTATGCAGCGACTTGTTGATATTCGGGTTGGGCAAGGCTTTGATGTCCACCGTTTTACAAGCGGCGACCATATTTGGTTAGGCGGCGTTAAAATTGCGCATGATCAAAGCCTTATGGGCCATAGTGATGCGGATGTTGCCTTGCATGCACTGACAGATGCCCTGCTTGGTGCCATGGCACTAGGAGATATTGGCGATCATTTCCCCCCAAGCGATGATGAATGGGCCGGGGCTTCATCAGACCGTTTTGTGCGATTTGCGGGCGATAAGATCAGGGATGTAGGCGGCCTGATCGCTAATGTAGACGTAACGATTATTTGTGAAGCGCCCAAAATATCACCCTATAAGGCTGAGATGATGGAACGTATCGCACAAGTTTTACAAATAGACCTATCCCGGGTCAGCGTAAAAGCCACAACAACAGAAAAATTAGGTTTCACTGGGCGCGGAGAAGGCATTGCCGCACAAGCAACGGCCACTATTCGTCTGCCATATGGGAATTCGCCATGAATGAATGGAGCGGACGCTTTAAGCATCCGGCCTTTTGGATAGCAACTGGTTTTGGCTCAGGGTTGATGCGCCCTGCCCCCGGCACTTGGGGCACCATTGTCGCTGTGTTCATTGCATGGGGCGTGGCACATAGTGCAGGCCTCATAGGTATTATCGCCATCACGGTTTTATCAATACCCATCGGCATTTGGTCCGCAGAGATATACGGGCAGAAAAGTGGTAAAAAAGATGCCTCCGAAGTGGTTATCGACGAATTTACTGGCATGTGGATTGCTTTGCTGCCTCAGTCTTTTGCAATGCCGGGGTTAGAGAGTCCTCCAATATGGATCATTGTGGCTTTCATAACTTTCCGTTTCTTTGATATTTTAAAGCCGTGGCCCATTGGCTGGTTAGATAGAAATGTTCCCGGCGGATTAGGTGTTATGCTGGATGATATTGTCGCTGGTATCTTCACTGCCATCATCATGCTCATCGCCATAAGCCTGTGGGGTTAATTGATGATTGATATCAGCATTTCAAAGGTGAAGCTTTTATTCCCGGGTATTTTGATCGCGGTCATCGTCGCCTTTGCAGCTAATTTTCTCGGCGAACATTACGGCGCACCGACCATGTTATTTGCCTTGCTGCTTGGTATGGCGGTTAACTTTCTCGGTGACGACCCAAAAATTCGGGTCGGTATTGATTTTGCAGCCCGCACCATATTGCGAATTGGTGTTGCGTTACTGGGCCTTCGCATTGCATTTAGTGATGTGGTGGAACTCGGCTGGCAACCTGTGATGCTATTGGTGCTCGGGGTTGTCTCAACTATTGCAGTTGGCATTATCGTGGCCCGCTTGCTGGGTGGAAATGCTCGCTTTGGCACACTAACTGGCGGTGCAGTTGCCATTTGCGGCGCATCAGCGGCTCTTGCCCTATCTGCCATAATGCCAAGGGATGAAACCCTAGAACGTAACACCGTTTTTACGGTAGTTAGTGTCACGACCCTTTCCACTTTAGCGATGATAATATACCCGATTATTGCCCAAGCACTGTCCTTAAATGACGCGCAGGCGGGTTTATTCTTCGGTGCCACCATCCATGATGTAGCTCAGGTGGTTGGCGCAGGCTTTTCAGTGTCTGATGAGGCTGGCAATATTGCCACGCTGACAAAGTTAATGCGGGTTGCCCTGTTGGTGCCTGTTGTCTTGGTGGTGTCAATTGCCTTTCGCTCTAAAGCGACCAAGGGCGGTAGAAAACGCCCTTTCCTACCGCTGTTCTTGATTATGTTCATGACAAGCGTTGCCGTAAATAGCGCAGGCTTTGTTCCCGACAGCATTGCAGATAGCCTGATAGACCTATCGCGTATGTGTTTGATCACCGCGATTACAGCCGTGGGCATAAAAACCCAATTGAAGTCGGTTATGGAAGTAGGTATTTTACCCGTAGTATTGATGTTGGTTGAAACACTGTGGCTTGCAGGGTTGGTCTTGCTGTGCCTGCCCTATGTGGTCTAGGGTATAAAGATGGATGCTGAGATTGACATATTAGCCACCCGGGTTCTGGAAAAAGCTCGGACCAAAGGCTGGCTGATTGCGACAGCCGAATCGTGTACTGGTGGTTTGGTTGCCGCTGCTTTAACTAAAATTCCAGGCTCATCAGATGTCTTTGAACGTGGTTTTATCACCTATAGCAATGACGCTAAAATGGACATGCTCGACGTTAAAGCAGAAAAGCTTGCTGAACACGGCGCTGTTAGTGAATTGGTAGCCGGAGAGATGGCTGTAGGTGCATGTTTGCATTCACGCGCTAACTTAACGGTGTCAATAACCGGAATCGCAGGCCCCGGTGGCACCACGAATAAAGCCGAGGGTATGGTCTGCTTTGGTTTGCACTTTAAAGGTACAACACCATCAGTATCAACCCAGCAATATGGTGCGTTAGGCCGCGAAGTAGTGCGGAGACATGCTTGTCTACAGGCACTTTCACTTTTAGAGCAGCGCTTGGACGCCTAGCTCAATCTATTTTGCCATGCTTCATAGCGAATTTTCAACTTGGTGTGTTTATCCATAATTGAACGTTCGAATGTTTCATTAAATTCACAACCTTCTTTTTCTAAGGCTTCAATGCGGTCAGCAAATGTGTGAAATTCTTCCTTAAGGGTAGAATACTCATCGCTGAATGATTTGCTTTCAAGCTCAAAAATTGGATGATGGTTGACATCTTCCATGAATTTTTCGCGGGTTCTCAGCTCTTCAGCCAAGGTGTGAAGAAAGTTTGTCATGCTATGTCTCCTATTAATAAGCGAGACAACATACCATGAAATGCGTAATCAATTTTTGAGGAAGGTCAAATACGCAGGGTTATTTTGGGCCGTAGAGTTCTATGGCCCGGTCTTCAAAAGCGGCCACCATTTTGCGTGATGCTTTGGTGAACATTGGCCCGATCATTTTATTCAAGGTGCGGCTTTTAAATTCGAAGTCTACATGAAAATCCACCTCACATGTAGCTTCAGAAAGGGCCTTAAAATGCCAGTGGTTATAAAGCTTCTTCAAGGGGCCACGCAAATAATCAACCATCACACCTTCGGGGCTATTGTTTACCACGCGCGATGTGTAGCGCTCCCGAAACATTTTAAAACCAATGATCAGGTCCGCATCGAATTGTCTGTCGCCGACATGGTTATAGACCCGGGCACCAGCACACCACGGCAAAAATTCAGGGTACTTTTTGACGTCGTTAACCAGCGAGCACATTTGCTCAGCGCTATAGGGTAGAACTTTAACTTCACGGTATTCTGGCATATAAGCTGCGCCTTACTTCACAGCCACGGCCAGCTTTTTCTGGCGGGCCGCGCGTAATTTTGCAAAATCATCTCCAGCAAGATAACTGGAGCGGGTGAGCGGTGAGGAGGAAACCATCAAGAAGCCCTTACCCTTCGCCATTCTACCATATGATTTAAACTCATCAGGGGTGACATAACGGTCCATTTTCACATGGCGCGGGGTGGGTTGCAAATATTGGCCAATGGTGATGAAGTCGATGTCTGCTTGGCGCATATCATCCATCACTTGGCTAACCTCAAGGCGTTCTTCACCGAGGCCCGTCATAATACCAGATTTGGTGAAAATGCTGGGGTCAATTTTTTTAACGGTCTCCAGCAAACGCAGGCTGTTATAATAACGCGCACCGGGCCGAATGCGCGGGTAATTGCGCGGCACGGTCTCTAAATTATGATTAAAAACATCGGGCTTGGCTTCCGCCACCACTTCAACCGCCCCTGGTTTGCTGCGAAAATCGGGGGTTAAAATTTCAATAGTGGTGTCTGGGCACATGTCGCGCACGGCTTTGATAACCTGTACAAATTGGTCAGCACCGCCGTCGGCCAAGTCATCACGGTCAACGCTGGTAATCACGATATGTTTCAAGCCCATCAATAAGCAGCTTTCAGCCACATGCTCAGGCTCAAGCGGGTCAACGGCCATGGGGCGGCCTGTTTTAACGTTGCAGAAAGCACAAGCGCGGGTGCAGGTATCGCCCAAAATCATCACCGTCGCGTGGCGCTGTTGCCAACATTCACCAATATTGGGGCAAGCTGCTTCTTCACACACTGTATGCAGGTTCTTTGAGCGCATCAGTTTGCGAGTTTCAGCAAACTCACGGCTGGTTGGGGCTTTCACCCGCAGCCATTCTGGTTTGCGTTGGCGCTTGATTGGTGCTGGGCTGTCCATGGTTATTCAAACGGTCCTATTAGGCTTACTTATACGCTATGCAGGTAAGCTGCGTTGGTCGGCATTACAAGGCCTAAGGCGCTAAAAGTGGATAGCACGGCCATAAGCATCCAGCACGCTTTCATGCATCATTTCGCTCAGGGTGGGATGCGGGAATACAGTATGCATCAGCTCGGCCTCAGTGGTCTCAAGCGTTCGCGCGACCACATAGCCTTGGATCATCTCCGTCACTTCGGTACCAATCATATGGGCGCCGAGCAGTTCACCGGTTTTCTTGTCAAAAATGGTTTTAATGAAGCCTTCAGGCTCACCGAGCGCAATGGCTTTGCCGTTTCCTTGGAAAGGGAAACTGCCTGTGCGGATGTCCCGCCCTGCTTCCTTAGCCGCCCGCTCGGTCATGCCAACACTTGCGACCTGTGGCCGGCAATAGGTGCAGCCTGGTATGTTGCTTTTGTCGATTGGGTGTACATTTTTTTGGCCGGTCATCTTCTCGACCGCGATAATACCTTCGTGGGATGCTTTATGGGCTAGCCACGGCGCGCCCGCTACATCACCAATGGCCCAAACGCCTTCTATAGCAGTTTGGCCGTAAGGGTCAGCGACAATATGGCCGCGCTCTGCTTTAACACCGATTTTCTCTAAACCAAGCCCTTCGACATTGCCTGTAATACCAATCGCGAGGATGACATTATCGACCGTGATCTGCTCAGTCTTACCTTTTTGCTCGACCGTGCAGGTAACACCCTTTGCATTGGTGACAAGCTTGGTAACCGATGCTTCAGTCTTTATCGTCATGCCTTGCTTTTTAAAGGCTTTTTCGGCGAAGGCGCTTATCTCATGGTCTTCGACAGGCAGAACCCGGTCCATCATTTCAACCACTGTAACGTCAGCGCCTAATTCATTGTAAAAGCTTGCGAATTCAATGCCGATAGCACCTGAGCCTATAACCAGCAAACGCTTGGGCATGCTGTCATTAGCTAGGGCATGCTTGTAAGTCCACACTCGCTTGCCGTCGGCTTTCAGGTGCGGTAATTCACGCGCTCGGGCCCCTGTGGCGATGATAATATTTTTAGCGGTTAGCGCTTCTGTACCGCCTTTGGTAAGGGCAACTGACAGGTTATTGGCGCTCAAAAACTTTGCCGTGCCATCAAAAACACTGACTTTATTTTTCTTGAGCAAATGCCCAATACCGCCAGAGAGCTGTCCGGCGACGCCGCGGCTGCGCTTAACGATTTTCTTAAGGTCAAATGTGGGGTTTTTCACTTCAATGCCATAGTCTGCGGCAGTTTTCGCCAGATGGAAAACCTCAGCTGAACGCAATAAGGCTTTGGTGGGTATGCAGCCCCAATTTAGGCAAATGCCGCCCAAGTGTTCGCGCTCAACAAGGGCCACTTTTTGGCCAAGCTGTGCGGCACGAATTGCTGCAACATAACCGCCCGGTCCGCCACCAATGATAATAATGTCGAAGGATTTTGCCATGATATTTCCCCTAAATCAGCATCGTGAGTGGGTTTTCTAAGAAGCCTTTGAATGCTTTTAAGAATTCAGCCCCCACAGCGCCGTCAATCGCTCGGTGATCACAGCTCATGGTGCATGTCATGACCGTGGCAACGGTAAGCGCGCCGTCAGCGCCGACAATAGGCCGTTTCTCACCCGCCCCAATGGCTAAAATAGCGCCTTCAGGTGGGTTTATAACGGCGGAAAATTCACGGATGCCGAACATACCAAGGTTGGATATAGAGAATGTACCGCCTGAATATTCATCCGGGGTCAGTTTGCCGTCCTTTGCTCTGCCTGCAAGGTCGCGGACCTCAGTGCTGATCGCCGACAAGCTTTTGACGCAGGCACCACGCACAACAGGGGTGATGAGGCCGCCTTCAATGGCGACAGCGACGGAAATGTCCGCGCGCTCATACCAGCGCATGGTGTCGCCCGCGAATTGAACATTGGCAGCAGGCACTTTTTTGAGCGCCATAGCGGTTGCCTTAATAACAAAATCATTAACACTGATTTTAATGCCCTCGTCGGCTAGCCCGGCATTAATGTCAGCGCGCGCTGCGAGCAATTTATCAAGCTGGCAATCCACTGTCAGGTAGAAATGCGGCACTGATTGTTTCGATTCAGTGAGGCGGCGAGCGATAGTTTTGCGCATGTTGGACAAACGCTCTTCACGGTAAGGCGCATCGCCAACGGCGGCTGTGGAAGCGGCGGCCATCGGTGCGGCGGCCGATGGACTTGCATAGCTTTCAATGTCGCGCTTGATGATACGTCCATAAGGTCCTGTGCCTGTTACTGTTTTAAGATCAATGCCTGCACCCGCAGCCAAACGCTTGGCAAGCGGTGAGGCTTTAATGCGGCTGTCAGATGTCATAGTATCTTTAGGCGAAGGCGCAACAGCTTTTAGCGGTGTTGGCGCTGTTTCAACTGCTTTTGGTGCTGCCTCAGGCGAGGCGGCAACGACTTTTGGTGCTTCTTTCAAAGCAGCAGCAACATCTTCGTCCTCTTCGGCCAAAATGGCAATTATAGTCCCCACGGGCACATCATCGGTGCCATCCGCAACCAGCAATTTTGCCACAACACCATCATCAATGCTCTCGACTTCCATCGTTGCCTTGTCGGTCTCAATTTCAGCGATAATATCACCGTTGGCAACGCTGTCGCCTTCCTTCACCATCCATTTGGCGAGGGTCCCTGTTTCCATCGTCGGCGATAATGCCGGCATAAATATCTCGATCGCCATATCTCTACCTTTGTTAGCGGGTTAGACTGCTAATCCATTAACCCAAAGAATTTTAAAATATAAAGAAGCAAAGCAAAACCAACGAATACCAAAATGATATTTAGAGGAAATATACATAAAACCGCAATTATCCTATCTTCCCATTTTTCACTTGAACCACTTTTTAAACGCACTGTGCGAAAATCACCCCTACACACCATATTGGACCATCTGTGCCCATACCGTCGCCAAGCCTGTCGTATTTTGCGTCTTCTAATCGCTAACTCCTTATTGCGTATAAGCAACCTGCTTCACTGCTGCCATGATGCCATCCGCGTTAATCAGCGCTGCTTTTTCCAAATTATTGGCGTATGGCAACGGCACATCAACATTATTTACCCGGGTCACTGGCGCGTCTAAATGATCAAAAGCATGCTCCATCAGCTGGGCAGATATCTCAGCTGCTACGCCGCACTGGGGCCAGCCTTCTTCGGCGACAACAACGCGGTTGGTTTTCTGGACGCTCTCGATAACCGTATCCATATCAAGCGGGCGAATGGTGCGCAGGTCGATAACTTCGGCGCTAATGCCCTCACCGGCCAAAGCCTCAGCCGCTTTAATGCTTTCACCCACAGCAATAGAATAGGTAACGATGGTAACGTCACTGCCCTCAATCATGATACGCGCCTTGCCGATGGGCAGAGTGTGGTCTGGCAAGTCAGGCACTTCAAAGCTTTCGCCGTATAGCAGCTCGTTTTCCAAGAATACCACCGGATTGGGGCTTTGGATGGCGGCTTTCAGCAAGCCTTTAGCGTCAGCGGCGTCATAAGGCGCAATAACCGTTAAGCCCGGCACATTGGCGTACCACGGAGCATAGTTTTGGCTATGCTGTGCGCCGACGCGGCTGGCGGCACCATTGGGACCCCTAAATACGATAGGGCTGGTAACTTGTCCGCCGGACATATAGCGAGTTTTAGCCGAACTATTTATAATGTGATCAATGGCTTGCATGGCGAAGTTAAAGGTCATGAATTCCACGATAGGTTTGAGCCCAGCAAATGCGGCACCGGCTGCGAGACCAGCAAAACCATGCTCGGTTATCGGGGTATCGATAACGCGTTTGCCACCAAATTCAGCGAGCAGCCCTTGGGTGACTTTGTAAGCCCCTTCATATTCAGCCACTTCTTCGCCGATGACAAAAACATCACCGTCTTTGCGCATTTCTTCCGCCATGGCATCGCGCAGGGCTTCCCGCACGGTTAGAGATACCATATCAGTGCCCGCAGGTACCTCCGGGTCATCGGCTACAACCATTTGGGCGGCGGCTGGTGCAGTTTCAGCAGCTGTATCAGCAACAATTTCAACTGGCGTTTCAACTTTAGCTACTGGCGTGCTTGAAACTTCTATGTTCGCTGCATCTTCGCCTTCCTCTGCGATAAGCGCTATAACGGTGCCAACCAGCACATCATCCGTGCCATCCGTGACCAAAATGCTGGCAACAGTGCCCTCGTCGATGCTCTCAACTTCCATCGTTGCCTTATCGGTCTCAATTTCAGCGATAATATCGCCGGATGTAATGGTATCACCGACGGCCACCAGCCATTTAGCTAGCGTGCCCTTTTCCATTGTTGGCGAAAGCGCCGGCATGGTAATTTCAATAGCCATTATACTGTATCTCCTGCGCTTACGCTTCTACGTCGGTGTAAAGTTCGGCCAAATCTGGCTCTGGGCTATTTTGGGCATATTCAGCTGCCTCAGCCACAATAGCTTTCACTTCTTTGTCCATGGCTTTCAGTTCTGCTTCATCTTGCATGCCGCCATTGAGGATCATAGCCTTCACAAGTTCGAGCGCATCTTGCTCGCTGCGGATCTTCTGAACTTCTTCTTTAGAGCGGTATTTTGCCGGGTCCGACATTGAATGACCCCGGTAACGGTATGTTTTCAATTCTAAAATGATAGGCCCTTTACCTGCACGGCAATGAGCAACGGCTTCGTCGGCAGCGGCTTTGACCGCCAGAACATTCATGCCATCAACCTGTTTGCCTGGAATTTGGAAGCTTTCGCCACGTTTATAAAGCTCAACCTCACTGCTGGCGCGCTTGATAGCAGTACCCATGGCATATTGATTATTTTCAATCACATATATAACCGGTAAGTTCCACAGCTTCGCCATATTGAAGCTTTCATAGACTTGGCCCTGGTTGGCTGCACCATCGCCGAAATAAGCCATGGAAACATTATCATTGCCCCGATAGTGATGTGCAAAAGCCAAGCCAGTGCCAAGGGATACCTGAGCGCCGACAATGCCGTGACCGCCATAAAAACCTTTTTCCACATCAAACATATGCATAGAGCCGCCTTTACCCTGTGATATGCCACCTGAGCGACCAGTTAGCTCCGCCATAACGGCCTTAGGGCAGCAATCAGCCACCAGCATATGGCCGTGGTCCCGGTAGCCTGTAATGATGCTGTCACCGTCCTTCAGCGCGCTTTGCAGGCCCACAACCACAGCCTCTTGACCTATGTAAAGGTGACAAAAACCACCTATGAGACCCATGCCATACATTTGGCCAGCTTTCTCTTCAAAACGCCGAATGAGCAACATTTGGCGGTAAAAAGTGAGCAACTCTTCTGGGCTGGCGTTATAAAGCGCTGGTTTACGCCCACGTTTACGCGCAGAAGGCGTTTTTTTTGCAGCAGCAGATTTACTGATTGCCATAGCGGAAGTGGCCTTTCATATGAAGCATAGAATTAGATAAATGACCCGTAGATACATGTAAGACATAACGGGAAATAGACTATTTTACAATAGTGGATAAAGTGTTGATATTTATTAATTTTTTGTGATTAACCTAAATAAGGTTAATTCATTAAGACGATGATATCATCAGGGTGGGCAAAGCCAAGCTTGTTCCGAACCACTTCTTCAAGCAAGTCTGGATCAATATGAAGGCGGCGCAATGCATCAATACGCGTTTCTACAAGTTGGCGTTGAGAGGACAAACTTTTAGCTCTGAGCGACAACCTATTATGCTGAAGTTCTAGTTGTTTCATTGCGCTTAGGCCAGAATCGCCAATGAAGATATGAACAGAGAAATAAAAGCTGAGAAGCACCATAAAGCCGCTCAACCATGACCGCCCGAAGCGGTATTTTATAACTTCAATCTTATTCATAAGACGAATCGAATCATATTCGAATCGCTGGGTCAAGTTTTTTCTTTGGAATCAATCTGTTAGCAGGCTTGTAAGTTTTTGCCCTGCGATTCGCAAGTGATTGAAATGATTCGTTATTTCGGCGATTACTCACAGTGAAAAAGGCCTGCAAAAAATGCAGACCTTTCGCTTTACCCTATTAGAATTGCTCTACTTTTTTAAGATCGAGCGTCCTGCGTAAACGGCACTGGCACCCAGTTCTTCTTCGATGCGTATCAGCTGGTTATATTTTGCCAAGCGGTCAGAGCGTGCAAGCGATCCTGTTTTGATCTGGCCGCAATTAAGGGCAACGGCAAGGTCGGCAATGGTAGCATCCTCGGTTTCGCCCGAGCGATGAGACATAACACTGGTGTAGCGCGCTCTGTGAGCCATCTCAACGGCCTCGATGGTTTCACTGAGCGTACCAATTTGATTGACCTTTACCAAAATTGAATTGGCTACACCTTTTTCAATACCGGCATGTAGGCGGGTGGGGTTGGTGACGAATAGATCATCGCCGACCAACTGGCATCTTTCGCCGATAGCATCGGTTAGCATCTTCCAGCCATCCCAATCGTCTTCGTCCATACCATCTTCAACTGAAATGATAGGATAACGCGATACTAAGTCAGCCCAATAAGCAGCCATTTCAGCGCTAGTCAGGGACTTGCCCTCGCCCTTGAGCTCATATTTGCCGTCTTTATAAAACTCACTGGCGGCGGCATCCATCGCTAGGAAAACTTCATCACCGGGTTTATATCCTGCACTTTCAATCGATGACATGATGAATTTGATTGCGTCTTCACTGCCGTTCAGATTGGGGGCAAAGCCGCCCTCGTCGCCCACGGCGGTATTATGCCCAGCTTTATGCAAGTTATCTTTCAGCTCGTGGAAAATTTCGGCGCCAATGCGGACAGCGTCAGCGATGCTGTCTGCTCCCACAGGCACAATCATAAACTCTTGAACGTCGATGGGGTTATCAGCGTGCTCTCCGCCATTGATGATATTCATCATCGGCACGGGCATCACATGGGCGCTAGTGCCGCCGATATAGCGGTATAGCGGCAAACCAGCGCTTTCCGCACTTGCTTTCGCGACCGCGAGCGACACACCCAGAATAGCATTGGCGCCAAGGCGAGCTTTATTGTCAGTGCCATCAAGCTCGCGCATAACTTGGTCGATACCCAGCTGGTCATCGGCGTCCATACCAGCGAGCGCATCAAAAAGCTCACCGTTGACCGCATCAACCGCCTTAAGAACACCTTTGCCCCGGTAGCGTTTACCGCCGTCGCGCAGTTCAACGGCCTCATAAGCGCCAGTAGAAGCCCCAGAAGGCACTGCGGCGCGGCCAAAGGCACCGTCATCCAAGAATATATCAACTTCAACGGTGGGGTTGCCACGGCTGTCAAGAATTTCACGGGCAAGAATATCAAGAATAGCAGCCATAATATGGGTTCCTACTGGCTAAGGGTTAGTATGGGTATCAATTAGTACAAACAATAAAAAAAGGCACTGTGATTAAACCAAACGACTATTGACCAGAGCTGCACCAACAAAGCTAGCGAATAGTGGATGTGGCTCAAACGGCTTTGATTTCAGCTCTGGATGATATTGTACGCCGATGAACCAAGGATGATCAGAATGCTCCATAATCTCTGGCAGAGCACCGTCTGGGCTCATGCCTGAAAATACAACACCCGCAGCTTCCAGCTTCTTTTTATAGCCAATATTTACCTCATAACGATGCCGGTGACGCTCCGAAATGTTAAGGGCACCACCATATACTTCTGATACCTTTGACCCTGCTTTAAGCAATGCGTCATAGGCACCAAGGCGCATCGTGCCACCAAGGTCGGTTTCATCCGTGCGGGCTTCAACGCTGCCATCGTCTTTAACCCATTCGGTTATGAGGCCAACTACTGCATCGCTTTGGGGGCCAAATTCGGTTGATCCAGCACCGTTTATACCCGCCATATTGCGGGCGGCTTCCACCGTCGCCATCTGCATACCAAGACATATGCCAAAGTATGGAACATTATTTTCGCGGGCAAATTTAGCGGCTGCTATTTTACCTTCTGTACCGCGTTTACCAAATCCACCAGGCACGAGGATCCCGTGAACATCTTCAAGGTGGTGGACCGCGTCTTCTTGTTCAAATAGCTCAGATTCGATCCAGCGGATATTAACTTTAATTCGGTTGGCAATGCCGCCGTGAACAATGGCCTCTTTAAGCGATTTATATGCATCTGGCAGGCCAGTGTATTTGCCAACAACGGCGATATTAACTTCACCTTCAGGGTTTTGCACTCGGTCTTTGATATCTTCCCATTTGGCTAAATCAGGCTCATCACCATATGACAAACCAAAAGCTTTTAGGACTTCAACATCTAAACCTTGGTTATGGTAGCTAATTGGCACTTCATAAATACTGGAAACATCCAGTGCCGGAATAACAGCACTTTCATGAACATTACAGTAAAGGGCTATCTTGCGGCGCTCTTTATCAGGGATGACATGTTCTGAGCGGCAGACCAGCACATCAGGTTGAATGCCGATGGAGCGCAAGTCGCGCACACTGTGCTGGGTTGGTTTTGTCTTCAGCTCTCCTGCCGCGCTCAGGTATGGCACGAGAGTGAGATGACAGAATATGGAGCGCCCTCGGCCAAGATCTAGGTGGAGCTGTCGGATGGCCTCCATAAAAGGCATGGCCTCAATATCACCAGCGGTGCCGCCGACTTCACAAATCATGAAATCAACGCCGTCGCTATCGTTCAGGGCAAATTCTTTGATCGCATTGGTAACATGGGGAATAACTTGCACGGTGGCCCCCAAGTAATCACCCCTGCGTTCTTTATGGATAATTTCTGAGTAGATACGCCCCGATGTAACATTATCGCTCTGGCGGCCTGCAACGCCGGTGAAACGCTCATAATGCCCAAGGTCTAGGTCGGTTTCAGCCCCGTCATCGGTTACGAAAACTTCACCGTGCTCAAAGGGGCTCATGGTGCCAGGGTCAACGTTTAAATAGGGGTCAAGCTTGCGCAGGCGGACGCTGTATCCACGGGCCTGAAGCAAAGCACCAAGGGAGGCTGATAACAGCCCCTTGCCAAGTGAAGAGACCACGCCCCCAGTAATGAAAATATAGCGCGCCATTCCAACCCTTCTATTATCAATCATTCATCAATGCACTTAATGAAAAATACCTTAAAGCCATATAGCACATAGAGAAGCGGGGGCACTTGGCCCCCGCTTTAATTCAGTCAGTCGCTTTCCGGAATTGTTGGTATTTCCGGTATGTCACTTGGTTTCGCATTTTCAGCTGCCTCCTGCTCAACAATATCAGCGACCGATTGTTCGCCGGTGCGTTTTTGCGCGAGCCAGCTAAGCCCTAGTGTGATGGATAAAAAGGCAATCGCAAGCCATTTGGTGGTCTTGGATAGCATATCGCCAGCACCGCGCGCGGACATTAAGCCCCCTGCTCCGCCGCCAATGCCCAGTGCACCACCTTCAGAGCGTTGCAGAAGAATTGTTGCCACAAGGGCAATTGCTACAAAAATTTCAATAACTAAAAGTACTTTTTCCATCGAACCATTCGCTTCAATTTATATGTGTGGGGCTACTGTAATAACCCAGCGCTAAACACAGCGTCTCATTAAGCGCGCTTTCTAGACTATCAAACAGGCTTTTACCAGACGAAAATAGGCCTGACATGCAAGAATTTCAATAGCCGTCTATTTAGAAAGTAATTTCCTTAAACACGATACGCATCAATTATGCCGTCAAAGTCGGTCGCTTTTAAGCTAGCGCCGCCAACCAAAGCCCCGTTTACATTGGCCGCAGCCATTAATTCACTAGCATTTGATGGCTTGACCGAGCCCCCGTATAAAAGGGCAAAAGCTTGGCCAGATGCGCCAAACCGCGCGACCAGAGCAGACCGAATGGCACTGTGGACATCGGCAACATCCTCTACCGTCGGGGTGCGGCCCGTGCCAATGGCCCAAACGGGCTCGTAAGCTATGATAGTATTTTCGGCAGCAGAGCCATCAGGAATTGACCGTGCAATTTGATCGCCGACCACTTCTAAGGTTTTACCTGCATCGCGCTCAGCGTCGGTTTCCCCAACACAGATAATGGCAATAAGACCAGCTTGATGGGTGGCAACCGCTTTTGCTTTAACAAGTTCGCTGCTCTCACCGTGGTCAGCTCTGCGCTCAGAATGGCCAACAATAATATGGGTTGCTCCAGCGTCTGCAATCATGTCGGCGGATATATCCCCCGTATGGGCACCAGAATAGGCGGCATGACAATCCTGCGCCCCAATCATCACTGTACTGCCAGCCGCTTGTGCTGCCATTGCGGCTATCAGTGTATAGGGTGGGCAGATTAAAATCCCACAGGTTGGGGCAGTCTTGGTATTAACTGCATGTATTAAAGCTGCCAATTCCCCAGTACTGGCGCTCAGGCCATTCATTTTCCAATTTCCGGCGGTAAGCGGCGTCGGCTGCAAAGGGTCTGTCATAATCTAAAGTCCTAAAATGATGCGTTATGGATAAAATATAGTTCAGCATGTATCAATTTCGCTCTCGCTTTGCCAGTTATTGTAAAAAAAATGCATAAAAGCAACAAATGTCCCTGTCTTTGCTGTTGCCGAGGCTATGATGCATCCCTATGATGCGCGGCCAAACCGGATGAAGCCGGCGTATATATATTAGCTTTAGGAGCCTGATTGATGCTGCTTAAATTGCGTAGCGGACAAAATAGTTTTTTGGTTACCATACTGTTAGCCGTTTTAATTGCCAGTTTTGTACTTGTCTCTGGTGGAGGCAGCTTTTTTGGTAACAGCACTGCGATTGTCGCCACGGTGGGTAATACAAATATTTTAACGCAGGAATATAGCAACCGTGTTTCGCAACGAGCTCAGGATTTACAAATTCAATATGGTGGGGCGATCAGCTCGGCTGATATAATCCGTACTTTCCAATTGGACCAACAGGTTCTGACCCAAATGATGGCCCGGGCATCCTTTGTTGAAGCCTCAGGGGAACTTGGTCTGCGCGGCACACCAACGCAAGTTGGTAAAAGCTTAAAAGATACACCAGCCTTTTTGTTTAACGGGGTCTTTTCCAAGGATGCTATGGAAGCAGCCCTTAATCGCAGTGGCATTACGCCAAGGCGCTATGAAGAATTAACCGCCGAAGATATTGCCACCGGCCAGTTGCTTGAAGCCATAATGGCGCCTAGGCCTGAGATGACGAAACTTGCGGCCTATATTTACGCCCATGATACCGAGCGCCGCACGGCTGACCTTATTAGTATATCTGCCGCTTTGATTGATGAGATTGCTACGCCTACCGAAGAACAATTGACCGCCCTATATGAAGCCAACAAAGGCAGCTATATTGAACCTGAGCGGCGCTCATACCAGTATATATTATTGACCCTTGATCAATTTATGGATGGCATTGATATTAGCGAAGAAGATATTGCAGAAGATTACGACATTAACCTTTATGACTATGTAACCCCTGAAACACGGGTAATAGAACAGGCTATTTTTGCTGACATTGAAGCGGCTACTGCATTTTTAGCACGGGTAAATGCCGGTGAAAATTTTGCTGTAGTTGCGGCAGAAATGACCGACTTTACCGAAGAAGAAATAGCCCTGCCCGCGCTTGATCAACGCACCGCAGAAACAGATTTTGATGAAAGTTCTGCCGCAGTTGTCTTTAGCCTAGAACTTAATACACCGTCGGCACCCTTGCCCGGTTTTGCAGGCTTTAACGTGTTTCAGGTGACTGAAATCACTTCAGGCAATGAAAAATCCTTGGATGATGTTAGGGAAGAAATTCGTGCCAAGCTTTCACGGGACCTAGCGGTTGATGCAATGTATAATAAACTGCCTGATATTGAAGACACTTTAAGTGTTGAAAATAATTTGGATGTAGTGGCTGAAAAGCTTGGTCTTACCTTGGCATCAGTGGATGGGTTAGATAATCGCGGCCAGAATGCTGATGGATCCATTAAGCTGACCACCGCCCTTGAGCAACGCATATTATCTGAGGCATTCTCGCTTGAAGTTGGGGACCTGATCGACACCAAAAATGTTAACCCGCAGGATAGTGGCGACGGCATGTATTTGGTCCAAGTGCTGGATATTGTCGAGCAGTCTACCAAGCCATATGAAGAGGTTGCGGAAACGGTAGCATCTGCATGGCGCAACCAGGAACGGATGAACAAAGCGGGTGAGTTGGCTGAACAGGCACTTGCACGTTTAATTGCCGGTGAAACACCAGAAGCTATTATCGATGACATTGGGGGCACATCCTTCCAAGCCAAGAATGTTAGCCGCACTGCAGCCAATGCAAATTCTGGTGTATCGCCAAATATCCGTAGTTTGATATTTGACCTTGGTGAGGGTGAAAGTGATATTGACCGTAGTGGCGATAATTCAGGTTATATGGTTGTTCGCGTAAATGAGATCAAAAAAACCAAGGTTGATGTTGACAGCTTTGAAGTGGCTGCCATGGCTGGCCGCATGCAGGGCGAAATAGCTAATGAGCTGCAAGCCCAGTATCAGCGGGCACTGTGGAATCGTTATTCGCGCACCCAGAATAATTTAGTCATCCAGCAACTTTTCTACAAAGATCAATAGATGGTAACCTTGCCTGAGTTTGGCAATTTTGAACGTAAGTATGATGATGGTTGCGCGCAGGTGGTTTATCAACATTTGGTCGCTGACTTAGACACGCCAGTATCGACTTATTTGAAATTAACCGACGGTGAAAATTATAGTTTTCTGCTAGAATCGGTTGAGGGCGGCGAGGTTCGTGGACGCTATTCAATCATTGGCCTAAAGCCTGACCTAATTTGGCAGGTCATGGATGATAAGGCCACTATTTGCCGTAACCCAGACGCTGACAGCCCAACCTATACAGCCGAAGACCAAGCGCCCTTGGATAGTTTGAGGTCGCTGTTAACTGCTTCGCATATCGACTTGCCAGAAGAATTACCGCCAATGGCTGCGGGCATTGTCGGCTATATGGGCTATGACATGGTGCGCCAGATGGAAAGATTGAGCGACGCCAAGCCCAATCCGCTGGATGTACCCACTGCTATTTTTGCTCGACCAACCCTGATGGCTATATTTGACAGTGTGACCAATTTGATCACGGTTGTTACGCCGGTGCGGCCCTGTGAGGGAGTTAGTGCAGCACAAGCGTATGATATGGCCGGAAAACGCTTAGAGCAGCTCATAGAGCGCTTAGAAGGCCCCTTGCCTAAAGTCGCAACGGATAAACCAGTTGAGAAAACAGCGGCAATAGCATCATCCAATACTACAGAGGATGAATATTCCGCCATGGTGAAGCAGGCACAAGACTATATTCACGGCGGGGATATCTTTCAGGTCGTTCTTAGCCAGCGTTTCAGTCTTGATTTTCCCCTGCCCGCCTTTTCGCTATATCGTGCCCTGCGCCGCACCAACCCTTCGCCTTTCATGTACCACCTCAATTTCCCGGGTTTTTCTATCGTTGGCTCTAGCCCAGAGATATTGGTGCGTCTGCGCGACGGTGAGGTTACTATTCGCCCCATCGCTGGCACTCGCAAACGTGGGAGCACTGTGGCGGAGGATATAGCACTGGAAGCAGAGCTGCTGGCGGACCCCAAGGAACTGTCTGAGCATTTGATGCTGCTGGACCTTGGTCGCAATGATATTGGGCGGGTATCGGAAAAAGGCTCGGTTAAAGTTACGATGCAGAACAGCGTTGAGCGCTATTCCCACGTTATGCATATAGTCTCAAATGTGGTCGGTAACATTGCACCGGGCATGGACGCTATCGATGCCTTAAAGGCTGGTTTTCCGGCGGGGACCGTTAGCGGCGCCCCCAAAATACGGGCGATGGAAATCATCGACGAATTAGAGATAGAAGCCCGCGGGCCCTACGCTGGCAGCGTTGGTTATTTCTCCGCCGGTGGCAGTATGGACACTTGCATCGTTCTGCGCACCGCCATTGTCAAAGACGGTGTCATGCATGTGCAAGCGGGCGCGGGTATTGTCGCCGATTCAGACCCCGCAATGGAACAGCAAGAATGCGAAAATAAGGCGAAAGCCCTCGTCGGTGCGGCGCAAGAAGCGATGCGTTTCGCTAGGTCTACCCGAGGGTAAGACCTAGGAATCATCTCCACTTGTAAATGTTGGTGACCCTGGGATCCAACGAGGTAGATTTAAATCTCATTCGATAGTGCTTTTATTAAAGCCACAATTTCATCTTCCTCAATTGTTCCGTCTACTATATCACCCAACTCCTCTAATCTTGCGACTGCATCTATAATTTTACCCTCTTCAAACTCTGAATGACCCCAACGGATCTCAAAAGGTAGTTCGATTATGATATTCTGAGAGTTGCAGAATGTTCCCCAGCGTATGAGTTCAGCCCATTCTTGAATTAATGCATTTGATTCAGAACCAGTTTTCAACAATTTAAGTACATAAATAACTGAAGAAATTTCTACACAAAAACTATTATCAGGAAAAATATTAAAGTTATCTGCAACTACATTTAATGCTTTTAAATCATTAATCGCGGATACATTACCTTTCGCAATCTCTATCAAAATTGTGTTCATCTGTTCGGATGGGATCAAACTAATCATGTGTCATGAATTTCCTCTGGAATAAACCCTTCGGGCCTCATTTTGTAGCCATCATTGAGCCTCGGCCAACCTTGTGTTGCGGCGTCGTTCTTCCTTCATCAAGGCACTGAGTGACACCAGCTGTACGCCGCTTCCATCGAGTGATTTTGTCCATTCATCGAGCACTTGCAGTGTTTCAGGGTATGGATGGCCGATGGCTATGGCCGCGCCGGTGCGCATGGCAATATTTTCAGCTAATCGCAACTGTGCCCATATCAAAGCAGGATCGCGTTCATTATCCAGGAACACATCTCGTTTTAAGGCCGGAACTTGGTTATTCACAGCAGCATCATAGGCCCTGCTTTGCGGCGTGGTTAAGCTATCGAGGAAAAGCAGTCCTCGCTTTTGCAGGACCTCCATAACCAGTTCCATCGCCACTTTATTCTCTGTCAGCGAGCTGCCCATATGGTTATTGATGCCAACGAAGCCATCAAAGCGCGATAGGTTCCAGTCTAACCTCGCGGTAAAGTCCTCAACGCTGAGCTGGGAAACAAGAGCATTATAGCCGGGGTCGCCATTACCGTGGGGTTCCATCGGCATATGCACCATTAGCTCATGCCCGGCTGTGCGCAGCTTGCTTGTTTGCTCCACCAGCCTGTTGGCATAGGGCAGAAAGGCCAGCGACAGTGGCCCTTGGATGGTTTCCAGCCGCTTTGACGCCCGCATCGACAGGCCCAAATCATCAATGACAATGACAAGCTTCGGCGCATCAGAGATTTCATTGCTAGGAATTGCTGCATATAATTGCCATGCGGGTAGATTATTGGGCTCGGTTGGTTCAATAGCTGTTGGATCAGGAATGCGACGGTCTATCGACACATTTGGTGCAATAATGGCTTCGGATTTAATTGTTGCAGGAATATCTGGAATTGGCTGAGACGGCGTTAGTAATCTGCGTTCTTTATCTGCCTGAGCCGCACTCTCCGTATAGCTATCATATTGTATTTCAACCTCTGTCTCTGCGCTCATATCAGCTGTGGGTTCCTTATTTATCATCGTTGATGCAATGATAGTTGCCAGCGAAACCACCATCAATGCATAGGCAGTTCGAACAACAGGCACCCGAGCCATAATATGGCGAATATACCGCCGAACCAGTTTCATATGCTCATTTGCGCTCCGTAGCAGCCATATGATGGCTTCACCCAATAGGCGCACAAGAATGAGAAGAAAAACCATTAATGTTCGGCTTATGGCAACAGCTATTGAGGCTATAAAATAAAGCAATCGTCCAATTTGACGCGCCACACGAACGGGGGCGAGCAATATGAAGACTATTTGACGGATGACATATTTAAAGGAGGTAAGGGTGATGCGCGTAATTTTAGCTAATTGCTGGTAGATAGCAGAAGCAAATTTTGCGCTGCTCGTCATGCCTTGCGCCGCTAAATCACTACTGTTTTTTAAGCCGTGCGCGGCAATGTCGGCACTGCTTTTACTAACAGCAGACGTTTTTAATTTAATAGACTTTCCGGCTCTAGTTACAAAAGATAGTGCGGCTACAATTAAGCTGGCAAGTTTTCGAATTGCTGACCATATCAGACTTGCTATTGAATTTATGCCAGACCAAATGAAGGCATTGTTTTTAGCCACTGCTTTAGCGGTAAAATTTGAAATCAGTTGGATGCTTTTGTTTATGGCCAATATGCTGCGCTTAAACAGGCCCCATAGTGTTTTTATAAAACTACTTAGACCACTGAATATTATAGCTGTAAGCCCCTGCCCGCCGCGCCAGACAAATTTAATCGCCAATAATAAAATTACGCCTACTGCATCATTAAACCACCATATGGCTGAAGCTATCCGGCTGGGTATAATGGCGATTATACGGGCTATGGAGCTGATAACGCGCCACAGCCCACGGCCAGCAACGCTAAGAATATGCAAAAGGTTGCTAGCAATTAATTTGAATTTAGTGAAGGCGGTCGCATTCGTTGCAGACAATGCCCTGCCTGTTGCCTGCGTAACAGTGCCGACGGACTTAATGCTATTTTGAAACCCAAAGCTGACCTTTTTAAAGGCTGAGATTATTCTTCGATAATTTAATTGAATAGCCCTGCCAGTCCAAAGAAAGGCTGCCTGAATATTTCTGCCAATATGACGGGAAAAAGCTATAAAGGCGGTGATTTTACGAGCGGCAAGGCGTTTATTCCAGCGCCAGGTAATATCAATACGGTTGGAAATTTCTTCACCGCGCGTCGGCTCTGGCGGCTTGGCGTCCGGTATCAGCGCTTTTCTACGCGCAGAAACTTTATAATGAACCGCCATTGATTATCCTAGATGTCTAAATTTACTCTATTATGTCAGCTTTTCAGCCCATGGGGTTATAAAATCAAAATTAATTGATCTTTTCTAGGCTTTATTCGACCATTCAACATTGACATGCTTGCAGAAAGACGCATTCTCCCCTTTCACATCAACCCTTTTATAAAGCTATTTCGATGTTTTTACTGATCGATAACTATGACAGTTTCACCTATAATCTGTACCATTATTTTCTAGAGCTTGGTGCCGATGTCTCGGTTGTGCGTAATGATGAAATATCAGCGCAGGAAGCCTTGGACCAAAAAGCTGAGGGCATTATTCTATCCCCGGGACCCTGCACACCGGATAGCGCCGGTATTTGTCTCGAACTGATCGAAAAAGCTGCGGGGCAAGTGCCCATTATGGGGGTCTGTCTTGGTCACCAAGCTATTGGCCAGCATTACGGCGGAAAAATCATTGGTGCCCCTAAGGTAATGCACGGTAAAGTCAGCGCCATTACCCATACTGCAAAAGGTGTTTTCAAAGAGTTACCAAGCCCCTATGATGCAACGCGATACCATTCATTGGTGGTGGATCGCAAAACTTTCCCTGATTGCTTGGAAATTACGGCGGAAAGCGCAGATGGTGTTATTATGGGATTGCAACATAGAAGCGCCCCTGTTTACGGGGTTCAATTTCACCCTGAAAGCATTGCCAGCGACCACGGACATGCGCTTTTGAAGAACTTTATGGATTTATGTTAAGCTATATTTATGAATGATTTACACGCCATATTAAACCTTTTAGCTGACGGGAAAACCTTAAGCGAAGAACAGGCTGAAGAAGCTTTTGCGCTTATCATGGCGGGGCGTGTTGACCTGCCGCAAATGGCGGCTTTTATTATGGCGCTGCGGGTGCGCGGTGAAACGGTTGATGAAATCGTTGGTGGGGCCAAGGTGCTACGCGCTAAAGCAAATATTTTGCAGGCCCCCAAAGACTGTGTCGATACTTGCGGCACGGGTGGTGATGGAACCGGCACTTATAATATATCAACTGCAGCGGCGATAGTAGCGGCAGCCTGCGGCGTTCCCATTGCCAAACACGGTAATCGTTCAGTCTCCAGCAAATCGGGGTCCGCTGATGTGCTGATGGCCCTTGGCGCTGAGTTAAACATTCCGATGTCGGCCAACGAGCAAAGCTTGCGGGAAAATTCAATTGCCTTTATGTTTGCGCCGTCCCACCACCAAGCTATGCGCCATGTGGCCCCTGTTCGGGCTTCCCTTGGCCTGCGGTCAATATTCAACCTGCTCGGCCCCCTTGCTAACCCAGCGCTGGCTAAACGACAGGTTCTTGGGGTTTTTGACCGTAAGTGGTTGCGGCCAATGGCTGAGGTTCTTGACCGATTAGGCTCAAAGCATGTGTGGGTGGTTCACGGCGCTGATGGCTTGGACGAACTAACGACGACGGGCACCAGCTATGTTGTTGAACTGAAGGACGGCGCCTTCTCAGAGTTTGAAATAACCCCAGAGGACGCCGGGTTGTCCCGCTCAACATTAGAGGAGCTTAAAGGCGGCGATGCGGCCTATAATGCTGATGCGATGATTGCGGTTTTTGAAGGCCAAATGGGACCGTACCGGGATATTGTTCTGCTGAACACAGCGGCGACCCTTGTCGTAGCAGGCAAAGTGGAAACTTTAAAAGAAGGTGTTGCGCTTGCCGCTGATGCCTTGGATCGTCGTTCCGTGTTGAAAACTCTACTCAAATGGGCCGCTTTCACCCGTGACCATACGAGCGCAAGCAGTTGATATTACATGACTAATGCCCTTAACACCATTTGCGACCGCAAACGTGAGCATCTGTTGCTGCAAAAGCAAAAAATGCCGTTACATGAACTTGAGCTTATGGCCAAAGCAACTGAACCAACCCGTGGATTTGCTGCAAGCTTAAGTGAAAAAGCTGAGGGCTCTTTCGGCTTGATCTGCGAAATAAAGAAAGCTAGTCCGTCAAAAGGCTTAATTCGTGATGACTTTGACCCGCCCTCCTTGGCTAAGGCCTATGCAAAAGGTGGGGCGGCTTGCCTGTCTGTATTAACCGATGAGCCTTATTTTATGGGCGCGGATGCTTACCTGAAGCTCGCACGCGATGAAGTGGATATCCCGGTTTTGCGCAAGGACTTCATGGTTGATCCATATCAAATGGTCGAATCACGGGCGCTCGGCGCTGACTGCATATTGCTGATTATGGCCTGCCTTGATGATAACCTAGCTGCCGAAATGGAAGCACAGGCCTTTGAGCTTGGCATGGATGTGCTAATTGAAGTGCATGACGCTGATGAATTGCACCGAGCAGTGAAATATTTATCTAGTCCCTTGATCGGGATCAATAATCGCAACCTCAAAACCATGGAAGTTAGCCTGGAAACAACGATCAATTTGGCACCATTGGTGCCAAGCGACCGTGTTATAGTGGGCGAATCAGGTCTTGCGGGCCGAGCGGACCTTGAAACGCTGGAAAATTTTGGTGTGCGGCGATTTTTAATCGGCGAGTCTTTAATGCGGCAGGCCGATGTTTGTGCGGCCACAGAGCAACTTTTAAAAGGGTGAAGCTAAATGACCGATAAACTTAGCCATATTGATGCAAGCGGTGCGGCAACTATGGTTGATGTGGCAGAGAAAGCCAACACGAAGCGTTCTGCTACGGCTGAAGCTTTCGTCACGATGCGCCCTGAAACCCGCGCGCTGATACTCGCTGGTGGCCTGCCCAAAGGCGATGTTATTGCAGTGGCAAGGGTTGCTGGCATCATGGCAGCAAAGAAAACACCCGATCTTATCCCCCTTTGCCATCCCCTGCCCCTAAGTAAGGTATGCGTTGATTTTACGCCTGAGAATGATAATCAGATCCGCATTGAAGCGACTGCCAGCTTAACTGGTCAGACGGGTGTTGAGATGGAAGCACTAATGGCGGTCTCTGTTGCGGCACTCACCCTTTATGATATGGCGAAGGCTGTGGATAAGGGCATGACCATTGATGGTATTCGTTTGCTAGAGAAAACTGGCGGCAAAAGTGGCACTTTCCGGGCGGACACTACGTCATGATAAAGCCTGAAGAAGCCTTTGATCGCATCATATCAGCTATCAAGCCTCTACCCACTGTAAATGCCCCAATTTCTGCCTGTAACGGCTTGACCTTAGCGCAAGATATAACCGCAAGGCGCAATCAGCCACCGGCAGATATAAGTGCTATGGACGGTTTTGCCCTTAAATACCAAACTGGTGCCCGTGATTATACCGTTATTGGTACGTCAGCGGCAGGGGATGCTTATGGGGATGTGGTTGGTGAAGGTGAAGCCCTGCGCATTTATACGGGTGCGGAGGTTCCTGCGGGTGCCGATAGTGTCATCATCCAAGAAAATACAAACTGGCCAGCCTCTGGAACATCAGTGACGCTTAGCAAGGACGCCGTAAAAGGCGCAAATATAAGGCATGGTGGGGCAGACTTTACAAATGGTGCCCCTCTACTGAACATGGGCACAAGCCTGCGAGCGCGGCATTTGGGATTAGCCACCGTTGCGGGTTATGACAGCCTTGATGTTATCAAACGGCCCGTTATTGCGCTGCTTTCTAATGGCGATGAACTGGCGGAAGGAAGTGCCTGCACGGGCACATCACGCTTAATACCAAATTCCAACGCCCCTATGATAGCGGCGATGATAATGGCCATTGGTGCAGACTGCATTCAGTTAGGTCCTGCCAAGGATGACCCGGATGATATTCGCCGCTGCATAACAGAAAGCCCAGACTTTGACGCTCTGATAACCATTGGCGGTGCTAGTGTTGGCGACAGGGACTATATTCAATCTGCTCTGGCAGAGTTGGGCCTTAATGTAGATTTTTGGAAAATCGCCATGAAGCCCGGCAAACCACTGATTTATGGTAAATTGGGCGATAAGCCCTTCATGGGCTTGCCCGGTAACCCAGTTTCAGCCTTTGTAGGTGCCTTTATGTTCGCTTTGCCCATGGTGAAAGCCATGATGGGTGGCAATCCGCAATTCCAGCAAGGTTCACCCACAATTTTAGCAGCTCCAATGGCCGCCAATGGGCCGCGCACCAATTTTCTACGCGCTACGATCCGCGTATCTGACGGGGCGATTGTACCAAGCAGCAGCCAAGACAGCAGTTTACTGAACACCCTTGCTCATGCAGATGGTCTCATCATTCAAGACGGTAATTGTGCGGGCAAACTGGCTGGAGACGCGGTCCCTTTTATCACCTTTGACCCTGCATTTTGATATATGATGAAGAATAGACTTGTGCTTGATCAAAAAGTGAACTAAAAGAGAACAAAGATAAAACACACTTAGAGGTATATCTCATGTTAACTGCTAAACAACAGCAATTGCTCATGTTTATTAATTCACGTTTGAAGCAGGATGGTATCTCCCCCTCCTTTGATGAAATGAAAGATGCCCTTGGTCTCAAATCCAAGTCTGGTATTCACCGGCTTGTTGGGGCGCTGGAAGAACGTGGCTTTATCCGCCGTATGACCAACCGCGCAAGAGCCTTGGAAGTGATCAAACTGCCTGAAGGCATTGGATCGACGGATAGTGATACGGATGTGGATCCTGGCAATATTGTCCGGCCCGACTTTTCCAAAACGCAAGTCAAGCCCTCACTGGCCTCTGTAGCAATGGATAGCGGTGTTGAAATCCCCCTTCATGGCCGCATTGCAGCCGGTACACCCATTGATGCCATAGAGAATGCTGATAGTTATATTACCGTTCCACCAAATTTACTTGGCCGTGGTGATTGTTTCGCGCTTGAGGTATCTGGTGATTCTATGATCGAGCTTGGTATTATGGACGGGGACACTGTTGTGATTGAAAACTGCGATACGGCTCGTGACGGTGAAATTGTTGTTGCTTTAGTGGACGGTGAGGAAGCAACTTTAAAGACCTTAAAGCGTCAAGGTGGTCATGTAGCATTGGTGCCTGCTAACCGCGATTTTGATACACAAATATTAGAAGCAAAGCGAGTTAGAGTTCAAGGGCGCCTTGTTGGGTTGCTTAGAAACTATCATTAGATAGTTGCTACAGCCTCATGATTTAATTGACTTTTCTGCTTGCACGCTTGATTTTATTGCTGCGATAACTTGACCATGGCCGATACCCTTGAATCTCGGCGGCGGATATTATTTGCCAGTGTCCACCTCGTGCAGGAAAGAGCGCCAAAGGCCCCTGCCCGCTCAATTGCGTTCGATCAAGTATAAAGCTTTTACCATTTGCACATACCCGTCCCCAATAATTATCGGTTATAATGATGTCCACTCTGCCGCAGTCCTGACGGAAAGCAAATAGCGAACTGGGCTTGGCAATGGTCAGACCAGATGGCGTGATATATATGCAGCCTGATAGATCACATTTTGCCGATAGTAACTTTCTTGGCCCAGATATTGGCCCCCCGTATATAGCTCGCCATTTCTCTTGGGCATATTTGCCGTAATATTTTTGGTTAAATAACAATTGGTCGTTGTCGTCAATTTGCTCATTAACGGTGAAGAGGCGTCCACCTTCATCAATGACAATATGTGGTAAAATATCGCTGCGCCATACTATCATCAGGGCTGTAAGGCCAATAAATGTCGGCAGTGCGGCAACTCGGCCTCTAACGATGACAGCGCATAATAACCCCAGCAGGAGTACTGCCATTCCAATGTCTGGAATACGGGGTAAATGCAAAGTAGCCCCTGGCACTGCGCTGATATCTCGCGCTACATAAATAACAATATTTAATGCAGGTTCTAATAATGGTGCCGCCATATGCTCAAGGCCAAAGGGCATAAGAATAAGCATCACTAGAGCTGCAGGCATGATCCAAAAGCTCATGAGGGGGATAACGATCATATTGGCGGCTATGCCGTAGAGAGCCACGGTGTTAAAATGATAAATGGCAAAGGGTGCAATGGCGATTTCTGCAATTAATGTTGTGACCATAGACCCTATGATGAATGTCCCAATACGAGGCCATAAACCGCGCCTTTGTCTCATAAGGCTTATAAGCCGATTACCAAATCGCTCATAAATCACGATCAGTGCAGCAACAGCCGCGAAGGACATTTGAAAACCAACAGTCATCAAGGATTCTGGTTGGGTAATCAAAACAGCAAATGCCGCAAGAATAACGCTACGCAAGGATAGTACTTTGCGGTCGGCTAGCACCGCTATAATACCAATGGAGACCATGACGAAGGCTCTCTGCGTTGGTAGGCTAAAACCCGAAAGAGCTAAATAGCCCAATGCACCAAGTAAGGCGATTATTGCCGCAGGTTTGCGCGCAGGATATCTGCCCACCAAAGCAGGGAAAAGCGATAGTATTTTTTGGACACAGAAGAAAATAACGGTGGTCATCAAACCTAAATGAAGGCCTGATATGGCAAGGACATGGGCAAGGCCCGCATCCCGCATCTGATCTTGGAATTTTTCACTCAGGCGGCCACGGCTGCCAGCCAATAAGGCTCCGGCTAAAGCCCCTGCTTCACCTTCTATTGCATTTTGGGCCTTGTTTGCGACAGTATCGCGCACATGCTGAACGCGCGTCATGAATGTTTTATTGGCCTGCCCGCTGCGTTCCACAGGTGCGAGCGCTATACCAATGCCGCCAATACCCCTAAACCAACTAAGGCGGGCAAAATCAAATGCACCGGGCATCACAGGACCAGAAGGTGGGCCCAAACGAGCAAATGTTCTAACGCCTTCCCCAGGCTGTAGGTTTGCTGCTATCTGGGTTCGGACCGTTAGCCGAAGCCCTAAATTAGAGGGTATGCTTATATTAGCCCTCGTAAGCACAACATTCTGTAGGGTCAAAACAGTATGTCCGGCAGCTCTTTTTTCTAGGGACACTACAGTGCCAGATAAACCACTGGCAAATTCACGGTCCAAAATAGGAGCTGCAATAATTTGGCTGCGTATTTGTGCGAGCGTCAAGCCAAGCAGGATCAGCATAATTGCAATAAGCACATTCCGCAGTATGGGCGTTGATTTTTTGAATGTTAAAACTAACCCCGTGCTTAATGTAGCTAATGAGATAATAACAGATAAGGGAGGTTCAAATGAAAGAGCAAAATATACCCCAATACCAATAGAAAAACATAAGAGAGCAGCCAACATACGCCATTCATCATGCATTTTTATATGAGGCCTAACCCAGCTAAATGTAGCTCGGTAGATA
The DNA here is from genome assembly GCA_021774735.1 of Alphaproteobacteria bacterium. Taxonomy (GTDB): domain Bacteria; phylum Pseudomonadota; class Alphaproteobacteria; order Sphingomonadales; family Kordiimonadaceae; genus JAJFIS01. The sequence continues at coordinate 71,552 of JAJFIS010000046.1, forward strand.
TAGTTTTTGGCACTATGCAGTCCGTTACCCATCTACCCCAACCCAAAAAATTACAGCTTAAGATCGCACATGCGACAGAAAAGGTCACTGAATAAGTAATTTGACAAATTTTAGGACTTACAAGGGATATATCAAGTTATGGTAATTGTTTATTGCGGTGCAGTATGATACAAAGCGAGCAATTGTTGTTAAGGCATTGCTTTTAGTGCCTTTATGATACCTTCCGCATCACAGCAAACCTCTTATTGGGCAGGAATATTACATTCTTATGAGTTCTGTATCGTCAACTGTTGTTACGCGCTTTGCGCCATCACCCACTGGCTTTTTGCATATCGGCGGGGCGCGCACTGCCCTGTTTAATTGGTTATATGCTCGCAAGCATGGTGGCAAATTTTATCTGCGCATCGAAGATACAGACCGAGCAAGGTCAACAGACGCCGCCATTGATGCCATTATGGATGGTATGGCATGGTTGGGCCTTGACCATGACGGTGAAGCCATTAGCCAATTTGCCCGCGCTGATCGTCACCGCGAAGTGGCTGAGGTTTTATTAGCTGCGGGTAATGCATATCATTGCTATGCCAGTAGTGCAGAACTGCAAGTTAGCCGTGATGCTGCCCGTATAGCAGGAAAGAGTTTCAAGGGGGACCTTTGGCGTGACCGTGACCCCGGGGATGCTCCTGACGGTGTGTCACCAACTGTGCGCATCAAAATGCCCCGCCAAGGTAGCACAACGATCTATGATCAAGTGCAGGGGGATGTAACGGTCAATAATGATACTCTAGATGATATGATATTGCTGCGCTCTGACGGCACACCTACCTATATGCTTTCTGTGGTCGTGGATGACCACGACATGGGCGTGACCCACATAATCAGAGGTGATGATCACCTGAATAATGCTTTCCGCCAAAATCAAATATATCAATTGATGGGATGGGACGCACCGGCAATGGCACATATACCGCTAATCCATGGTCCTGATGGCAAAAAGCTCTCTAAACGCCACGGCGCACTTGGTGTGGAAGCCTACAGGGATATGGGTTACTTGCCTGATGCCATGCGGAATTATCTGTTGCGCCTTGGATGGAGCCACGGTGACGACGAAATAATTTGCACTAAGCAGGCATTAGAATGGTTTAACCTGGAAAATATTGGCCGTGGTCCTGCCCGTTTCGATTTTGCAAAATTGGACAGTATCAATAGCCATTATATGAATGAAGCGTCCGCAGATCAGCTGATACATCTAATTTTACCACAGTTAGAACAGCTTGCAGGGCATAAAATATCAGCAAATGAGCTGGAAAAACTGCATGCATCATTGCCTTCTTTGCGTGAACGTGCGAAAAAGCTACCTGAGTTAAGGGACAGCGCCTTCATTTTCTGTGATGTGCGCCCTATAGAGCCGACAGATAAAGCGGCCAATCAACTAAACGGTGATATACCGTCCATGTTGGCTAAACTTGCCGAAGGTCTCGCGCTTGTCAAATCCTGGAAAGGAGACGACATAAAGGGCGTAATTTCAGCATTTTGTACAGAAGAAAACTTGAAGATGGGCAAAGTAATGCAGCCCCTTCGAGCTGCTTTAACGGGCGGGCGACCTTCTGGCGATTTGATGGAGATTATGGAGATTCTAGGCTTGGATGAATGTCTCGCACGTGTAGACGACGTAACATCCATAACGTAATTATGACCTCAGTATTTGGTCAGTAAATAATTTAATGAGAGGAGACGAGGATTATGTCAAATGATCCCATGAATCTGACGGGCAACGGAAAAGATTTTGAATATGCTGTTTATGATGGCACTGTTGGGCCTCAAGTTATTGATATCCGCTCGCTTTATGCTCAAACAGGCATGTTTACATTTGATCCAGGCTTCACATCTACGGCTAGCTGTGAGTCTAAAATCACTTTCATTGATGGCGATAAAGGTGAGCTGCTTTATCGTGGCTATCCGATTGAGCAACTTGCAGAGCAAAGTGACTATATGGAAGTTTGCTATTTGTTATTGTTTGGCGAACTACCTAATGCAGCTGAAAAAGAACAGTTCACCACGCGCATCACCTATCACACCATGCTGCATGAGCAATTATTCCGCCTAGTGCATGGTTTCCGGCGTGACGCGCACCCTATGGCCATTATGGTTGGTGTTGTGGGGGCTCTAAGTGCTTTTTATCATGACAGCACAGACATCACCGATGAACACCAGCGCATGGTAGCCAGCATTCGCCTGATCGCTAAAATTCCTACTATTGCCGCTATGGCTTATAAATATTCAATTGGTCAGCCTTTTGTTTACCCCAAGAATGATATGACCTACGCAGGTAACTTCTTAAATATGATGTTTTCGGTACCCGCAGAGGATTATGTGGTTAGCCCAACACTGGAAAATGCCATGGATTTAATTTTCATGTTGCATGCGGACCATGAACAGAATGCCTCTACGTCTACAGTGCGTTTGGCCGGTTCATCAGGGGCAAATCCATTTGCCTGTATCGCGGCGGGTATTGCATGCCTTTGGGGCCCCGCCCACGGCGGCGCTAATGAAGCATGCCTGAAGATGCTGGGTGAAATAGGCACAGTAGACCGCATTCCTGAATTCATTGAAAAGGCGAAGGACAAAAGTGATCCTTTCCGTCTTATGGGCTTTGGTCATCGGGTTTATAAAAACCATGACCCCCGTGCACAGGTATTGCGCAAGGCAGCTCATGCAGTTCTGCAAGAGTTAGGTGTTTCTGACCCGCTGTTCGATGTTGCAATGGAGCTAGAGCGCATCGCCCTTGAAGATGAATATTTCATCGCGAAGAAACTTTATCCGAATGTTGACTTTTATTCAGGTATTATCCTTAAAGCTATGGGCTTTCCTGTGGAGATGTTCACGGTTTTATTTGCCCTTGCACGAACCAGTGGTTGGATATCACAGTGGAAAGAAATGATCGAGGATCCAAAACAGAAAATTGGCCGTCCCCGTCAACTTTATACGGGCACACCCATGCGGGACTTTGTACCACTGGATGAACGCGGCGAATAAGTCTTAGCTATATATTTAAAAAGCCAGCTTTGAAATATAGGCTGGTTTTTTTATTGGCATAAAAAGTTGTGTATTTATGAATAGCTTAGCTTGTTATCATTGCTGTTAGCTGTGCTTCACAGGCTAATTCGTCGTCCACATATGCTTTACCATCAAAGCGCCAAACAGCGCCGCGACCTCGGGTCTTTGTCAGGTGCATTTGAATTTGGTCCCCGGGTTCCACGGGTCGGCGAAATTTCGCCCCATCAATCGCCATAAAATAGACGATTTTACCCTCAGCTTCTTCGCCGAGATAGTCAACCGCGATGCAGCCAGCTGTTTGTGCCATTGCTTCCAGTATTAATACCCCAGGCATAACAGGTTTTTGCGGGAAATGACCTGGGAAGAAAGGTTCGTTCACCGTGACATTTTTGATGCCAATAGCGGTCTCCCCGCTAACCACGTCCCTAAGCTTATCAACAAGCAGGAAAGGATAGCGATGTGGGATCAAACTTTTAATTTTCTCAATATCAAAGTCCATAAGATTTCTCCTATCTAACTATAGGTTTTAGCATAGAAAAAGACGGGGCTATAATGCTGCCCCGCCTTGATATAAACTATACTGCTTAAAACCTAAACCAATTATTCCTTGGCGGGCGCAGCTGCTGGTGTTGCAGGGCTAAAATCTGGCAAATTTGTAAGCTTCACAGCAGGCAAGCCAGCGTCTAATTGTTCGATAAATTCTGTTGTCACGTCAAGACCAGAGCCATGGCTAAGTACCAAACGCTTATACATAATAACCTGAGCATTACGTGCGGCTAGAATACTACGCAATACAGGCAAGCGCGCACGTTCAATTTGCGTGCTCGCATCACCGCGCAGACGATCAAAAATTATTTGAAGCTGGTTTAAGTTCTGTACGGCCACTTGATATTGCTGTGTAATTTTTTGCCGTTCAGCTTCGTATGCCGCAGGGCCTATCACTGTTTTTCTTTCTTCAAGGTCAGCCAATTGCTTTTCCGCAATACCGCCTTGAGCGACAAATTGCTGAAGGGCGCTAAAATTTTTGCGCAGCTCAGCGGTTTGTAAGTTGAAATCTTTATGTGCAGCGGCTTCACGCTCAACGCGTTGCTCATCGATAATAAGGATCTGTGCAGACGCAGGCACAGTCACCGCCAGCAATGTCAGTGCGGATATCGCCACAGCCCATATTTTTCCTAATTTTATCATTTTGTTTCTCTCTCTTTTGCGGTCTTAAAAGACCGTCCCTACATTAAATTGAAGTGATTGTGTATCATCCACAGGATGTTTCTTGATTGTTTTAGCCAAATCGATCCGGAAAGGGCCAAATGGTGAAAGCCATGAAAAACCGATCCCAACTGACACTCGTGGTACCTTACTGTCACCCCGGACGCAACCAAAGCGGAGATCTGGATTACATTTAGTGCCTTCTTCATTGATCCAAAGCGCACCAGCATCAATGAAGGCGCTGGCACGAATACCGCTTTCAAGTGCGGCGTCGCCCAGTGGAATGAATAATTCGGTTCGTGCTACATAATAGGCATTACCACCCAAGGCCCGGCCCCCAGCACCTGTATCGCGTGGGCCCACGCCTGATGTGGTGAAACCGCGCATTGTTGGCCCACCTAAGAAGAAGCGGTCATTCACGCGAATATCTTGGCCTATACCAAGAATATAGCCCCCCTCAGCGGCTAAACGCAGGGTCCAGCCTGTAAAGGGCGTATAATATTGGTCGAAATTAAATCGGTTCTTTAAATACCGCACATTGCCGCCAACACCCGCGAAGGCTTGTGAAAACCTAAAGCCACGCCCGCGTGTTGGGGTGATAAAGCTATTGCGAGTTTCGTAAGATAGTTCATAGCCAATGATCGATTGGGTAAAATCACCCGAGCGGCGGGCGAAGTCAGGGCTAAAGGCAAGAACTTTTTCTGCCTTTGTTAAAATGCCATCACCGTCAGTATCAATATTCACTGCGAGGACATCATAATTGTCTGATCTGGAAAATTCATTATCTTGTTGGCGAAAATCACCATTTAAATCAGTCCATACTGATAGGCCTAAGCTGGTGTCAATAAAGTTTTCATCCAAACTGATATTATCAAACCGCAAAGTATAATTATTTCTAAGCGACCAATATTCTGATAGTGCCAAGCCTGTCCGCAAAGAAAAACCCTTGGAATCAGACGTGAAAAAGGATGTACGATTACCATTATTATCAGTTCGGACGTAAAACACATCCGCACCAGCGGCAACATTGCGCCCCATAAAATAGGGTTCTGTGAAGCTAAGGCTAATTTGTTGCTGCAACGCTGATGTCTTCAGTCCTAAGCGAGCAGTTTGCCCCTTACCCATAAAGTTACGTTCAGCCAGCGATAGATCGAGAATGAAATTTTCGATGCTAGAAAAACCTAAACCCAGATTAAATTCACCGGTTGCTTGTTCTTCAACCTGAACATCCAGCACGATACGGTCAGGTGTGGAACCTTCTGCACGGGTTACCTCAACTTCCCGGAAGAAGCTCAATTGTTCAATACGCTGCTTGGAACGCGCTTCTAAGGCGGAACTGAAAGAATCCCCTTCGTGCAATCTGAACTCCCGCCGGACAACGCGGTCAAGCGTGCGAACATTTCCGCGTATATTAATCCGCTCAACATAGGCCCTTGGCGCTTCAAGAACCCTGAAAATAATATCAATAGTGCGCGTTTCACGGTTACGGGACAGTTGCGGGGCGACTTCAGCAAAAGCATAACCAAGTAGGCCAGCTGCATTCACCAATGCTTCTTTGGAATTATCGATAGCCTCTGCGGAATAGATGAAGCCTTCGCGTATGCGCACAAATCCCCGGAACATTTCAGGTGTAATATCACGGATCTCACTTTCGACAGTCACTTCACCGAAAGTATATTGTTCGCCCTCTTCCACCGAATAAGTCAGAATAAATTGATTGCGGTCCGGTGTTAGCTCAGCAACGGCGGATATAATCCGAAAATCTGCATAACCTTCATTAAGATAGAAATTGCGCAGTTCCTGTTGGTCAAAGGCCATGCGGTCAGGATCAAAAGTGTCATTGGAGGCAAAAAGGCGCCACCAACGGCTTTCGTTTGTTGCCATAGTATCGCGGATATCACCGTCTGAGAAAATATGGTTACCAATGACATTAATCTTGCCAACTTTTGTCTTTGGACCTTCTTCAATTTCAAAGATCAAATCAACACGGTTTTGTTCGCGCTGAACGGCCTTTGGTTCAATGATAGCTGCAAAGCGCCCTTTATTACGGTATAGCTCCATAATACGCTGTACATCTGCCCGAACCTTTGAGCGCGTGTAAAATTGCCGTGGGCGCAGTCTTACCTCTTCACCTAAGTCTTCATTATCAAGTTTTTTATTACCTTCAAAAATGATCCTATTTATAATGGGATTTTCAATGACCTGAACAACCAAATCATTACCATCCTGGTAAAGCCGCACATCGGAGAAAATCCCGGTGGCGATCATTGTTTTGAGGCTTTCATCCATTTTGGCAAGGTCAAATGGCTCACCACGGCGAAGGCGAAGATAAGCAGCAATTGTGCTTGGTTCAATCCGCACATTACCGCGAACAACAATTTGATTTATGAGCGGCACTTGCTGGCTAGTCGCCACCTGTGCGACTGCAACATTTGAACCCAAAATAACAGGTCCAAGCCCACCAAGGCAAACCATTAGGCCTATGGCCAATTTACGCAACTTCAAACCCAATGTACAAATGCCTTCATAATAAATCAAATCGGCCAAATTATTGGCGGTGAAAGTGGCCTAGAGCGGCATGAAATTCAAGAGCTAATCGACAAGATGAGGTTACTTTTTCCATATTTCTTACAACAAAGTCCTATTCAGTCATGAAAGTTAGCTTATTTAGCAAGTTTATGACCCATTAACCATTCATTACAATTGTATCTAACCATGAAATAAGCAGCGCAAACGTGGCAGATTTATGGCTGCAATAACTGATTGCCCGTAAGTTTAAAGATGTCATTGACGATTAAAAATGCCATTAGAGACATCACAAAAAGCGCCCCAGCCATAAAAACATACTCCGTTGCCCGTTGATTTAATGGGCTGCCTTTAATCGCCTCAACGCCATAAAGCATCAAATGTCCGCCATCAAGCGCCGGGATAGGTAGCAAATTCACGAACCCTAAATTCACAGAAATAATAGCAAGGAAGGTTAGGAAGGTAACAAAACCGGCTTGCGCCACCTGCCCTAATATTGCCGCTAAACTAACCGGGCCACCCAAATCGCCAATGGACCGCATGCCTAAAATTAATTGCTTTATGGTGGTATACATCATTTGGATGTCACCCACTATCTTGCGTCCACCAGCACCGATTGACCCCCAAAAGCCAGGATATTCAGATTCTAATGTACTTGCCCCAACTCCTAATTGACCATATGCATAAAGATTACCATAGCGGTCTTTTTGGAGCATAGTGCCAATTTCTATAGGTTTTGCCATTTGCTCTCCGTTACGAACAAAAACAAAATCTAATGTTCTACCCGCTTCAAGAACAACAATATTACGCATTTCAGTAAAACGATTAACTTCCTGCCCGTCAATTTCAGTAATACGGTCTCCTACTAACAAGCCACTTTTCTCTGCGGCACTTTCTTCCACAATAGTGCCAATGACGGATGGAGCATAATGATCGCCGTATGTCAGGAAAAGACCGCTGTAGATAACCAAGGCTAGCGCAAAATTAGCTAGTGGGCCCGCAATAGAGATCAATGCCCGCTGATAAACAGGCTTACAGTGATAGCTAACCGAGCGTTCCTCAGCATTGTAACCAGCCACTTCGGCTGAAGGGTTGGAGGCTGAACTTGCGTCCCCAAAAAATTTAACATAACCGCCAAGGGGAATGGAGGCTATTTGCCAGCGGGTGCCGTGCTTATCTTTGCGGCTCCATAGAGCTTTACCGAAACCAATAGAGAATACATCTACTTTGACACCAAAATAACGCGCGACAGAAAAGTGACCTAACTCATGGATAAACACCAAAAGGGTCAATGAGGGCAAAAATACTGCCAGCGTATATAAAAAACCTGGTCCTTCAGCACCCATGAATATTCTCCAACATAGTTTGTCTCCTTTAACCCTTTAGCGGGTTTTTAATCTGTCTAATGCCCAATCGCGGGCAGTTATATCTATATTGGTTACATCATCGATTGACGTTGGTGCTTTCAGAACAATTTTTTCAAGCGCAAGACCAACCAACCGACTTATATCCATGAAGCCTATCGCTTTGTCTAGAAATGCTGCAACTGACACTTCGTTTACGGCGTTTAAAATGATGGGAGCAGCGCCACCAGATAGCATAGCTGCTCGCGCTTGTCCCAGTGATGGAAAGCGATTGTAATCGGGGTTCTCAAAAGTCAGCTTAGCAATATTGGCAAGATTTAAGCGCTCGCTAGGGCATTCCATGCGTTCCGGCCAGGCAAGTGTATAAGCAATGGGGGTCCGCATATCCGGGCTGCCAAGCTGTGCCAATACAGAACGATCTTTATACTCCACCATCGAATGGATCACGGATTGAGGATGCACAATGATATCAATCTGATCAGGCCGAACGGGAAATAAATGATAGGCCTCGATCATCTCTAAGCCTTTATTCATCATTGTGGCAGAATCAACCGATATTTTAGCCCCCATATCCCAATTTGGATGATCAACCGCTTGTTCTGGCGTAACATGCTCTAACACTTCAATGGGGGTTTGGCGAAATGGCCCCCCCGATGCAGTTAAGATGATGCGGTCGATATTAGCCGGGTGATCAAAATCAAAAACTTGATAGATGGCGTTATGTTCTGAATCCACCGGTAATAATGTCGCGCCGTGTTTTGCTACTTCCTGCATCATCAGGTCGCCCGCACAAACAAGGCATTCTTTATTGGCCAGTGCCACCGTCACCCCGCGTCTAATCGCCTCAAGCGTTGGCTGAAGGCCTGCGGCACCTACAATTGCGGACATAACCCAATTTGCATCCCGCCTTGCGGCCTCGCGTATAGCATCTTCCCCAGCGGCAACTTCAATATTGGTGCCAGAAAGCGCGGATTTTAGCTCATTATAATGTTGAGGATAAGCAATAGCGGCAAATTCAACTTTAAATTCTTTGGCCAACTTCGCTAAGTCAGCAACCTTTGTGGCTGCTGTCAAGGCTTTGACATTATAGGCATCAGGGTTGCGGCGAATAAGATCAAGCGTACTAGTGCCCACAGACCCTGTGGCTCCTAAAATAGTGATTGATTTTGGTACTAAAGCCGACATTAAATACTCTTTTAAGCGAAGCTATAAACATTGAAGGACAAAAGAAGCGCGATAAGCGAAACTACAAAAATTAAGCCGTCAATACGATCTAGAATACCACCATGTCCGGGAATAAGGCCACCCGAATCCTTCTTGTTAAAGCTACGCTTTATATGGCTCTCGAACAAATCACCAATCTGTGCCCATACCGCAAGCAACATACCGGATACTATGATTAGCGGTAAGCTCCAGAAATCAAAGATATAATACATGCTTGAAGCAGCGAGGCCAGCAAGTAACACACCGCCAAACAGCCCTGCCCATGTTTTATTGGGACTTATTGTGGGGGCAAGCTTAGGCCCGCCAATGCCTTTACCGGCAAAATAACCACCAACATCGGTTCCCCAAACCAGCAAGAAGCAGCCAATAACTATTGGTAAGCCTTCAGGCTGATTGCGCAACCATTCAAGGCTGATAATAGGCATTGTCACATAAGCATAACCTAGAATGGCCCAAACCACGGGCTTTCTTGAAAATTGCTGAGCAACAGTACTGGCAATAAATATCAACGCTAAAGCTGCCAATAAGTTAGTGGGCGACCAACTGCTGTCATATTGCAATAAGCCAAGAGGAAACAATACCGAGGCAGTAAAAATAATCCGCCCAATTCGATTGTTTAATCCGGTCAGGGCACACCATTCATACGCCATGAAGATCGCACCAATGATTAGTAAAATATCATACCATATACCGCCATATACCACAGCGGCTATCGCAGGCGGTGCCATTAGGAGAGCTGCTAAAATGCGTTTGACCAAATTATTACTAAAAAGGCGTTTCATATCTGTAGAGGTCCCAGCATAATCATTATCGCCCACCATAGCGGCGCTCGCGCCCGTGATAGGCTTCAATGGCTTGTGTTATGGTCGCCTCGGTTACATCAGGCCAAAGAATATCTAAGAATAAAAATTCGCTATAAGCAATTTGCCATAGCAAAAAATTAGATAGTCTATGCTCCCCGCTAGTGCGGATGATAAGATCAGGGTCTGGAATATCATGCGTGAAAAGACGATCCGAGATCATATTTTCTTCAATATCATCCACAGATATTTTACCCGCCACAGCATCAGCGGCTATGCTTTTTGCCGCCGCTACCAGCTCCGCTCTGGCACCGTAATTTAAAGCAATGATCAATGTCATTTTGCTATTATTTTGGGTGGTGGCTTCCGCTTTGGCCAGATCCTGAACGATATCATCTGCTAAGCGGTCACGCTCACCAATGATACGCAAGCGAACGCCACGTTTGGTTAATTCTTCTAGCTCATCGCGTAAATAATTGCGTAAAAGCCCCATAAGGTCATTAATTTCTTCTTCAGACCGTTTCCAATTTTCAGAAGAAAAAGCATATAGGGTCAAATAAGACACCCCAGATTCGCCGCAGCCTTTAACCGCACGGCGAACAGCATCCGCTCCTTTACGATGACCAACCTTGCGCGGCAGCATGCGTTTTTTCGCCCAACGGCCATTGCCGTCCATTATAATGGCAATATGCTTTGGGGGTAACATACCGCTACCATTTTCTGGGTTATGAAGCGCGTTAGCCATTAGATTTGCATTATTTCCGCTTCTTTGGCCTTTTGGGTCACATCCACTTCACCAACAAACTTGTCTGTCAGCGACTGCACCTCATCAGAATACATTTTATGATCATCCTCAGAGATATCTTTATTCTTTTCCATATTTTTGAGCGTATCCATACCATCACGGCGTACATTACGAATGGCGATACGGCTTTGCTCAGCATATTTTGCTGAAACGCGCGCAAGCTCTGTACGCCGCTCCTCATTCAGTTCAGGAATAGGTATGCGAACGGTTTGGCCGTCTAACATTGGGTTCAAGCCAAGGCCAGAATTGCGAATGGCCTTTTCAACGGCGGCGCCATTGCCTTTATCCCAAACCTGCACGGTCAGCATGCGGGCTTCCGGCACGGAAACTGTACCAACCTGATTAAGCGGCATAGACGCCCCGTAAACATCGACCATTACGGGGTCTAACATACTGGTGCTTGCACGCCCAGTTCGCAGACCAGCATATTCGCTGCGCAATGATTCAATGGCACCTTTCATTCGGCGTTCAATATCATCAAGATCAATTTCTTCACTCATTCATTGTCTCCACCAACAATCGTACAAACACTCTGACCATTCAGAACTTGTCTCAATTGATTATCACCATGTATTGAAAAAACAATAATGGGAATATTATTCTCACGCGCTAACGATATGGCCGCAGCATCCATAACTTTCAGATCTTGCCGCAACACATCCATATAGCTTAAATGGTCATAGCGTACAGCATCAGGATCAGTTTTAGGGTCTGCATTGTAAACACCATCAACCTGCGTAGCTTTTAACAGAGCATTACAGTTCATTTCAGCAGCTCTAAGCGCTGCCGCTGTATCTGTCGTGAAAAATGGGTTGCCCGTACCTGCTGCAAATATCACGACCCTACGGCGTTCTATATGGCGAATAGCGCGCCTTCGAATATAGGGTTCTGACACACTATCCATGGGGATAGCTGATAATACTCGGGTGTCAATATCATGTGTTTCAAGTGCATTTTGTAGCGAAAGTGCATTCATCACCGTGGCGAGCATTCCCATATAGTCTGCTGTGGCTCGCTCCATGCCTTGGGCAGCACCCGAGAGCCCTCTGAAAATATTTCCGCCGCCAACTACAACACATATTTCCACACCCGCTGCATGTGCAGTGGCAATTTCACCGGCAATGCGCGAAACAGTGTCTTGGTCAATGCCATATTGACCGTCGCCCATCAGGGCTTCCCCAGAAAGTTTAAGCAATATTCGTTTATACTTCGATGTGCTAGACATTGCGGTCTACCTCTCCCCTGAGTAATGCGGTGCCGACGAACTTTCTCATCTGTTCACAGTCAGCATTCATATTATGTCTTTTATCCGTCATTAGTACGACGATTTATAGCCACTATACAAGCAGTGAAATGATGTTGGTCGTTGTTGGCTTATTGTGAAATTATAAAGATGCAGGTCTGATATAAAAAAACCCGGGAGCGTAACCCCCGAGTTTAAATAACATCAATTATTTTTTGCAATTATGCGTTCGTCATCGCGGCGACTTCAGCGGCAAAGTCATCTTCTTTTTTCTCAATACCAGCACCGAGTTCTAGCAATAGATACCCAGAGATTTCAATCGCAGTACCCGCTTCTTTGGAAGCTGCAGCTAAAACCTTATTGATGGTTGTTTCACCGTCAATAACAAAGGTCTGTTCCAGTAAAACAACTTCCTGATAATATTTGCGCATCCGGCCAACAATCATTCTTTCAATGATGTTCATTGGCTTGCCAGATTCTTTTGCTTTTTCGATTTGAACTTGCTTTTCACGCTCAATCAATTCTGGGTCTAACGATTCTACATCAAGTGCCACAGGCTTAACCGCCGCAACATGCATGGCGAGCTGTTTGCCAAGTGGCGCAAGGATATCAGCGCTTGCATTAGACTTTAGGGCAACAAGGGCTGCAATTTTACCCATGCCCGGCGCCACAGCGCCATGAACATAATTGGCAACAATGCCCTCGTCTACTTCAAGGGTTGCAGCACGGCGCAAATTCATATGCTCACCAATGGTGGCAATATTAGCGGTCAAAACTTCCTGAACAGTCTTGTCCGACCCCGGATAAGAAGCAGCTGCAAGTGCTGACATATCATCGCCGATTGTTGGCACTAATGATACAAGATCACCAACAAATTTCTGGAACTTCTCATTACGAGCAACAAAGTCGGTCTCAGAATTTACTTCTAAAACGGCGCCTTTATTACCGTCTACCTGTGCCGCAACCAAGCCTTCGGCAGCAACGCGGCCAGATTTTTTTGCAGCGGCTGCTAAGCCTTTCGTGCGTAGCCAATCCATGGCGGTTTCAATGTTGCCATCGGTTTCAGACAGTGCTTTTTTGCAGTCCATCATTCCAGCGCCACTTTTGTCGCGCAATTCTTTAACTAGTGCAGCAGTAATCGCCATGACCATGCCTTTCAGAGTAAATATTATTTAGTTGGTACAGAACGTTGGCCCAAATACATTCAATATGCTTTGGGCCTTGCCGCTCGCTATTCTTTGTCAGCTGCAGCTGCTTTCTTAGCCGCAGGTTTTTTCGCCGGAGCTTTCTTGGCTGCTGGCTTCTTCGCTGCTGTAGCTTTCTTAGCTGCAGGTTTCTTAGCCGCTGCTTTTTTAGCAGCAGGCTTTTTCGCCGCTGGTTTTTTCTCTGCCGGTGTTTCCTCAGCAACCTTCTCATCAGCTTTTTTAGCTGCTGGCTTCTTGGCTGCTGGCTTTTTGGCTGCAGCCTTCTTCGCCGCTGGTTTCTTTTTCACTGGGGCTTCAACCACCGCTTCAACAGTTTTTTCTTCTGCTGGAGCCACATCAACTGCAACTTCTGGCGTGGCGTCTGGTGTAGTTTCTGGCGCTACAACATCTTCAGTTGGGGCATCAGCTGCACCCAAGTCAACGCCTTGGGCGCTTAACTCTTCTTGAATACCGTCAAGGATAGCAGCAACCATCAAGTCACAATAAAGGCGGATAGCGCGTGTTGCATCATCATTACCTGGAATTGGGTAATCAATGTCATCTGGCGTACAGTTGCTGTCGATAACCGCGACGATAGGAATATTCAAACGACGCGCTTCTAAAAGTGCCGTTATTTCACGGTTGGTATCGATGACAAAAATAATGTCCGGCAAGCCACCCATATCGCGAATGCCACCAAGTGACATATCCAATTTATCCCGCTGGCGGGTTAATTGAAGAGTTTCTTTCTTGGTGAGGCCAGATTCAACACGGCCAAGAATTTCATCATGCTCTTTCAGGCGTTTGATAGACTTTGAAATGGTTTGCCAGTTGGTAAGCATGCCACCGAGCCAGCGATGGTTCACATAATATTGGCCGCAACGCTTGGCTGATTCAGCAATTACGCTAGATGCTTGACGCTTGGTACCAACGAAAAGTACGCGCCCACCTCCAGCAACAGTTTCGCGAACAGCTTGCAAAGCGCGCTGCATCATCGGAACAGTTTGGGATAGATCAAGAATGTGGACTTTATTGCGGTCGCCAAAAATGTACGGGGCCATTTTCGGGTTCCAGCGATGTTTTTGGTGTCCAAAATGTACGCCTGCTTCAAGCAGCGCACGCATATCTACGGTTGGCAGTGCCATGATAAAATCCTTTACCGGTTATACCTAACATGGGGAGCATCGCTAGGAACCATTTCCCTTTAACACCGGATGGCGGTCCCTAATATGTAGAGGGTCAGCCGTCCCCACGCGTGGAGTCGGCGCTTGAAATAGCTGTGAACCAGCCAATTAGCAAGGGATTTCTGCTGTATTTGCGGATTTATTTTTTTCCGCGAGCGATCTTTTCAGATTTTGGCAAAATACGGATGATCTTTGCCATATCAAACGCTGGGTAGCCAGCTGCTTTCAATATGTTCAAATGAAGCGGATTAGCACGATCCTTAACATTTGGCTCTATAGTGATATTGGGGTAAGAGGCTGCATCAATAAGTGCTGATTTAACGGTGGTTGAACGCGCTAATTTCATCAGATTCATTCTTGTTGGAAACATTAATGAAATATTTTGGGCTTCAGCATCTGCTAGCAACTGCGAAGGACGGCACCACAAAAGGCGGGTTGCCTCACCTAATTTAAAATTCATAAATTGGCGATATGGCATTTCAGCAATATAGAAACGTGTATCGAAACGCCGGGGTATGCCTTCTGGTGTTATCCAATGGGCGAAAGGCACGAGCGAAGCAGGCATTAATTTAATTTTGTGCCGATCAAGCGCTCTACGAACTGTGTTAGGCGCACTGGTATATTTGTGAATGATATGGCGGATTTTTGGGCCATAAGCTGGCTTTTTATTGCTTTGACTCGCCAGCAAAATTCCAGTTTCCTCGGCTAATTCTCTAATTGCAGCCATGCGATAAGCAAAGTCGCTGAAACGGCAAGTATCATGTATTCTTCGTGACCAGAAGCCATAATCGCTATCGGATGGGTCTAATTTTCCGCCTGGAAAAACAAAGGCCCCAGCCGCAAAGGACAAGTGATTAGCCCGTTCCATCATCAAAACTTCAAGACCATCATTGCCGTCGCGAACGAGCAAAACAGAGGCAGATGGAATGATAGGAACTACATGGTTCACAGCATCCATCACTTAATTTTCCTCCACATACAAAACACCGATCTCTGCCTCAATAGCTTGCTGCAATTGTGGGGTCACTTTATGGCCACCCTTTAACACAATTTCTGCTCTTTTTGTCGTTTCGCCTAACGGCACGCGGAAGGTTATTTTGCCTTTACCGCCTTTGGCATAATCAAGGGCGGCTTTTATGCCCGCTAGTGCTTTTTCATTTTTCAGCTCAATCAATAAGCCCGCCCCAGACTGTGAAGCGACCGTTTCTAGCGATTCCATACCCTTGCAAGAAAGCCTAACACCATCATCATCAGGGCGTTTGCGCACTTGCACCTGCACCACAACCGGCGCGCCTTCTGCGACCAAAGCCCTTGTACGTTCCAGATCATCTTCAAATAATAACAATTCAAAACCGCCGCTTGCATCGGAGAGTGTCATGGCACCAAAACGCTTACCATTTTTCTTTGATGTACCTTCGCGGTAATTGTCTATGGCCCCTGCCATGCGTACCGTTTGCCCAATTAATCCCGGATCATGCATTACTTCATGAGCTGGTAAAATCCGCTCACGAGCTAAAATACTGCCGTAGCTATCCAACGGATGGGCAGAAAGATAATATCCAATAGCTTTCAACTCATGGGCCAGTAGTTCGCTTTCTGTCCACGCTTTAATTTGCGGCAATGTGGGCTGGTCCACTACCTCTGCCATATCACCGCCAAACAAGCTTACCTGATCTGATTCGCGCTCTTTCTGGGCCATTTGTGCTGTCCGCATCAAAACCTCTGCGGCGCTAAATACCTGTGCTCGGTTTTCATTAATGCAGTCAAAGGCACCAGCAGCAGTTAGTTGTTCCATCTGGCGGCGATTTAACAGGCGCGCATCAACGCGTTCTGAAAATTCAATCATATCTTTGAAGAGACCATTTTTGCGGCGCTCCTCAACGATGGCTTCAATGGCTTTTTCGCCCACCCCTTTAATGCCAGCAAGGGCATAGCTCACCGCAAGGTTCTGCCGGGGGTCATCAGCTCCCTCGCAGTAATCTTCACTGGCATTTTGAACTGTGAAGACAGCCTCTGATGTATTGATATTGGGCAATAACAGCGGAATATCCATTTGAGTGAGCTCTTTTTTAAAGGCCCCAAGTTTATCTGTATTGCCCATATCAAGGGTCATAATAGCAGCCATAAATTCGACAGGGTAATTAGCTTTCAAATAAGCTGTATGGTAGGCCACCAGCGCATAAGCGGCTGCGTGAGACTTATTGAAACCATATTCGGCAAATTTCGCTACGAGATCGAAAATATAGCTGGCTTTTTCTGGCGTAACACCATTTTCAACCGCGCCTTCGACAAAACCTGTGCGCTGTTCTTCCATTTCAGAGGCAATTTTCTTGCCCATCGCCCGGCGTAGTAAATCAGCCCGCCCTAAGCTATAGCCTGACATCACCTGGGCAATTTGCATCACCTGCTCTTGGTAGATGATGACCCCGTATGTTTCGCCGAGGATATCTTCTAGCATCTCATGCGGAAGCTCGACCTTTTCCCGGCCATGTTTGCGGTCAACATAGGTTGGAATATTCGCCATGGGCCCTGGCCGATAGAGCGCCACAATAGCTATAATATCTTCAAATGTATCGGGCCTGAGCCCTTTGAGCACCGAGCGCATGCCGGTACTTTCAAGTTGGAAAACACCCGCCGCATCACCCAGCGACAGCATTTCATAAGTAGCAGCATCATCAAGGGGGATTTTGGAAAGGTCGATATGAATGTCGCGCTGCTTGATATAGTCCACAGCGCGGTCAAGTACTGTTAACGTCTTAAGCCCCAAGAAATCGAACTTAACAAGTCCCGCCTTCTCGACCCATTTCATATTAAATTGGGTGACCGGCATGTCAGACTTTGGGTCGCGGTAGAGCGGCACCAATTGGTCAAGTGGTCGGTCGCCAATAACAACGCCCGCCGCATGGGTTGAGCTATGGCTATAAAGGCCTTCTAACTTTAAAGCTCGGTCCATAACCTGCGCCGTTAATTCGTCCGACTTAACTTCTGCGGCCAATCTTGGTTCGGCTTTTAAGGCTTCTGATAGGGTCATGGCATTCCCGGGTTCACTGGGAATTAGTTTAGCAAGACGGTCAGTGACTGGATAGGGCTGCTGCATAACCCGTCCACAAGCTTTCAGTACTGCCCTCGCCTGCAATTTACCAAAAGTGATAATTTGAGCAACTTGATCATGGCCGTATTTATCCTGAACATACTTGATCACAAGCTCACGTTTATCTTGGCAGAAATCAATGTCAAAATCGGGCATGGATATGCGCTCAGGATTTAAGAAACGCTCAAATAGCAGCGAAAATCGCAGCGGGTCCAAGTCGGTAATGCTAAGAGCCCAAGCAACAACAGAACCAGCACCCGAGCCACGCCCGGGACCCACTGGAATATTGTGAGCTTTTGCCCAGTGAATGAAGTCAGAAACGATAAGAAAATATCCAGGGAAGCCCATTTGATTAATGATTTTCAATTCAAAATCAAGACGGTCCCAATATGGCTTTTCGCTTTCACTACCGTTAGTTAAGTAGCTATTATCATCTTGTTGAATGAAAGCAAGTCGCGCCTTAAGCCCTTCTTTGGCATCATCGCGGAGCATGTCGGTTTCTGAAACATCTAACCCTTGAGCAAAATTGGGCAGGATCGGGTCAACCTTCTCAACCTTATAGGCACAGCGCTTGGCGATTGTGATGGTATTTTCTATGGCCTCAGGCAAATCACTGAATAACTCGACCATTTCATCGCTGGAGCGAAAATAATGTGACGGCGTTAGTCTGCGGCGCTCACTTTCTGCCACATAAGTACTATCGGCAATACAAAGCAGCGTGTCATGGGCTTCATACATTGACCGTTTGGTGAAATAGGCTTCATTGGTAGCCACAAGTGGAATTTCGCACCTGTATGCCAGATCAAGAAAAGCTTCTTCGGTGTTTGCTTCTGCATCAAGCCCGTGGCGCTGTAACTCCATATATAAGCGGTTAGGGAATAAACTTTGAAGCTGTTTAAGGCAGCTTTCAGCTTTATCCGCTTGGCCCATCAATAATAACTGTCCCACAAGGCCACTCACAGCGCCGGTTAAGGCAATGATGCCGGCACTCAAGCCATCCAAATCATCCAAACGTATTTGCGGCTCTTCCCCTTCTGGTGCTTCCAGATGAGCTTTGGATACTAGCTTCATCAAATTTTGGTAGCCCTGCTCGCTCTGCGCTAGTAATATCAGCTTATTGGGTTTGGGTGCCCGAACAGAACGAAGGTCTCTGGTAATGAAGGGATTGGTAACACTCAGGCTGACCCCAACGATCGGCTGGACACCCGCATCTTTACCGGCTTCAGAAAACTCCAGCCCCGCGAACATATTATTAGTGTCCGTCATGGCGACAGCGGGCATAGCATGGCCTTGGCACTGCTTCATCAGATCCTTAATATGGATAGCACCCTCAGCCAGTGAACAGGCCGTGTGAACACGCAGATGAACAAAGCTAGCTTTCGACATATAAGTTTACTCAAAAAGTGGTGTGTTTATACCAGAACCAAAATGGTCCCCATTGAAGTCATGGTGATAATTTGGTTGCCGCTATGGATAGCAAAATGCTTGAAGCTTTTATTTTCAAAAGCATAATTTTGCCATGTGCCAGCACCGACCAGTAAAATAGCGACGGCCAGCCCCATATGAGCACCACTCAGCCAGTCACCAGGCGCAATGCCCGCTAGACCAATAACAAGTGATAGCCCAATGGCGAATATCATGTTGGCAATGAAAGTGGTTCCAATGGCAAATTTCGGATCTGCAGCATCTTCTTCAACAAAGCCCGTTTCGACCATCCATACTTTACCCATAACAGCAGGACCATAATAGATACCGCCAATAATAACACTAACGACGCCTGAAACGACAACGCCTATCCAATTAATCATCTCTAAATGAAAGTCCATCATACTTCTCCCCTAAGTTTTAGATGAATATAAGTCTAACGTTTATTGGCATCTGCTACAATGGGGACAACTGCAAAAGTGCTAAATTTGCTCGACCATGCCCTCATGCAGGGTGACGGTCCTATCCATACGGGCAGCAAGGTCCCGGTCATGGGTAACGATAACAGCGGAAAGGCCGCGCTTGCTAACCTCGGCGAGCAACATATCCATCACCCGGTCGGCAGTTTCCCAGTCAAGATTGCCCGTGGGCTCATCGGCTAATAATAATTTGGGGGTGCCGATAAGAGCCCGCGCAATCGCTACCCTTTGCTGCTCACCACCAGAAAGCGCTGACGGAAAATGATCCATGCGCTCGCTAAGGCCAAGTTCCTCTAGCATATCAGTGGCAGTTGCTGTTGCTTCAGATTGTGTTGCGCCGGCTATTCTGAGCGGCATTGCTACATTTTCCAGGGCAGTAAAGTCTGGCAGTAAATGATGAAATTGATAAATAAAGCCAATTTTATTTTGCCGGATGGCGGATCGCTTTTGGTCGGTCAGGCCTTTTACTTTTTCACCGTCGATGATGATTGATCCACTGGTGGCTTGATCGAGTAGCCCTGCAATTTGCAGCATGGTGGATTTACCTGAACCCGATGCCCCAACGAGGGCGACAACTTCACCTTTATCAACTTTTAAATTAACCCCGCGCAGAATTTCAAGCACTTTGCTGCCTGTAGTAAAATTGCGGTGAATATCACTGAGTTCTAAAATGGACATAAACTTATTCTGACCTCAAAACCTGAACAGGGTCGGTTCTTGCCGCCCGCATTGCCGGGAAGATTGTTGCCATAAAGGTCAAAAATAAAGCCAGCAAAATAGTTATGATAACCTCGCCGGTATCTACCACTACCGTAAGCTCAGTAATGATCCTAACAGAGGGATCCCACACGTTAATACCAAGCACTAATTGAATGAAATTCTTGATTGGTTCGATGAAATATAAAATCAGGCCAGAGAGGATCATACCACTGATAACCCCCATTAAGCCAATCGACATGCCAGTTATGAGGAAAATACGCCGGATTGAGCGCTCCGTCGCACCCATGGTGCGCATAATGGCGATATCCCCAGCTCGGTCCTTCACCAGCATGATCAAACTGGTGGTTATATTAAAAGCGGCAACAATGATGATAAGCGACATCACCATGAACATCATGATGCGCTCAACATCCAATGACCCGACCAAAGCCCGGTTGAAGCGCTTCCAATGGGTGACAATACCAAAACCTTTTGTAGCCGAAATGAAGGTGGCTTCCATTTCATCAACCATTTCGGGGTTTTCGAGAAAAACCTCAACCGTTGTTACAGTGTCTTTCATCTGGAAAAAAATTTGCGCGTCGCTGAGCGGCATACCAATGAAGCTTTCATCAAATTGGTAAACACCAATTTCTACGATGGCACTGACCGGGTAATTGACATAGCGAAAGGTTGAGCCAAAGGGCGTGGCAATCATTTTTGACGACAATAACGTTATTTCATCGCCCGGACGGACACCCAATCGCCGGGCAAGTTGGTAGCCCAATATGACGCCACCGACATCCACCGCGTCTTCTAGCTTGCCACTGCGAACATCCTTAATGCCCAAGGATTCTTGGGTAAAGCGGTCGTCAGGCAAGCCGCGAACGATTGCCCCCACAGCATTATTGCCGTTGGTTGCCATGGCAAAATTTTCAACGAAAGGCAGGGTGCGAACAACACCGTCTATTGCACTTAGTCGGGTTTCAAGAGTGCGGTAATTGTCAATTTCCCGGTCATGGTCTTGCACAATGATATGGCCGTGGTAGCCAAGAACAGTTTCCAGCAATTGAGCGCGGAAGCCATTCATGATCGACATAACAACAATTAGAGCCGTTACTCCAAGGGCGATGGTAATTATAGAAATGATGGTAGTGAAGGATATGAAGCCATCCCGCCGACCAGAGGTCATGTAGCGCCTTGCGACCCCAAATTCAAAACTAGAAAAAACTGCCATAACATCCCTACTGTCAGCCCTAAATGGACTAAGCCGTTAATTTTGCAACAGCAGCTTCCACTGTCATTTCAATACGATCGCCAGAAGCTCGGTTTTTAAGCTCTACCACACCGTTCTTAAGTCCGCGAGGCCCAACAACCAATTGCCAAGGCAGGCCAATAAGGTCCATTTTAGCAAACTTACCGCCCGCGCGCTCATTAGTGTCCTCATAAAGTACATCAACACCTGCGGCTTCGAGCTGAGAGTATATATCCTCGCATACAGTTGAGCATGCTTCATCATCGACGCGCATGTTAATCAGGCCGACCTTAAATGGGGCAACTGATTCTGGCCAAATGATACCATTTTCATCATGAGACGCTTCGATGATGGCACCAAGAAGGCGGGAAACCCCAACCCCGTAAGACCCCATTTGCACAAAAGTATTTTCGCCGTCAGACCTTTGAACGCTTGCCCCCAACGCTTTGGAATATTTATCACCAAAGAAAAAGATATGCCCTACTTCGATACCCCGGCCTTCGTTCAGGTCTGCGGGGCAATTTTCTGGGTCGTGCATTTCATCGGTCGCGGCATATTTGCTGGTCCAATGGTCAACAATGGGCTGAAGGTCAGCACCAAATTCGGCTTTCTCTGCCATGGGGTCAAAGCCATCAAAGGCTTTATCAAAAAAGACTTCACTCTCGCCCGTATCGGCCAGCACAATAAATTCATGGCTCAAGTCACCGCCAATAGGGCCGGTATCCGCGCGCATTGGTATTGCCTTCAACCCCATGCGGGCAAAAGTGCGCAGATAAGCCACAAACATCCGATTATAGGATTTAACGCCTTCTTCCTTAGAGACATCAAAGCTATAGGCATCTTTCATCAAAAATTCACGCCCGCGCATAACACCAAAACGCGGTCTGATCTCATCGCGGAATTTCCATTGAATATGATACATATTCAGCGGCAAGCTTTTATAAGAGCGCACTTCACGGCGGAAAATATCGGTAATTAATTCTTCATTGGTTGGGCCATACAACATATCCCGCTGATGGCGATCAGTAATACGCAGCATTTCTGCGCCGTAATCATCATAGCGCCCACTTTCCTTCCACAGGTCAGCCGACTGAATTGTTGGCATCAGCATCTCAATAGCACCAGCGGCATTTTGCTCCTCGCGTACAATAGCCTCAACCTTTTTCAATGCCTTCAACCCAAGTGGAAGCCAGCTGTAAATTCCTGAAGAGCTTTGGCGTATCATGCCTGCGCGCAGCATTAGTCGGTGAGACACAATCTGCGCTTCAGAAGGTGTTTCTTTTATGATCGGTAAAAAATAGCGGCTTAAACGCATGAAGTAATCCAAAAATATAATAGGGCCAAGCAAAAGTGCTACCCAAAAAGATAGAGGTCTCTTTTGCCAAGGCTAGTAGCTGAGGGCAAGCCTTATCAGTGAAAAATACTCATAATACTGAAATATGGAGATATGCAATAATCTATATTTACTTGTATTAACGTAACACAAGCGCGTAAATGTTGTAATTTGGCAACAAGCGTCAGTTTGTTCGGCTTCTAGTATTGAATTTTCGTAAAACTGTCGTGACAGGTTGGTGGTTAGCACATTAAATTGCCCATGCGTAAAGGGAAATGACGTGTAAATCACGCGGCCCAGGCTCAGGGAGAGCTTAAGCATCAATTTAAAAGCAAGGCTAATGCCTTGCTTTTTTCATGGCAAAAGCTATTACCCTTGACCTCTTAAGCTTATAAGGTCACTTGCTTCCAAAAAATAAAAGCCCACAGTTAACACCAGTGCTATCATTGTAGTTATCAATGCTTTGCGTTTCAAATTTGGTTTAACAGGTGCTCCACCTTCGGAACCTTCCACAATTTTTTCACCGCTCTCTTCATGGTTTTTCACCCCGATGGGCAGCATAGTAAAAAAAATCATCCACCAAATGATTACAAAAACCAATATCAAAGTCACGAATTGCATAGTAATTTCCTAGATTTGTTCAATCTCAATTAATGTTCCGCAAAAATCTTTGGGGTGCAGGAACAAAACTGGCTTACCATGCGCACCAATAGAAGGCGCACCATTACCCAATACCCTAGCACCTTTGCTGATAAGTGTATCACGCGCACACGCGATATCATCCACTTCATAGCATATATGATGCATGCCGCCTGATGGATTACTCACTAAGAATTTTGCGATAGAGGAGCCCTCTCCCAAGGGGTGCAAAAGCTCTATTTTAGTGTTTGGCAGTTCAACGAAAACCGTTGTAACACCTTGACCCGGCAAGTCTTTAGGCTCTGACACCATGGCACCAAGCGTGTCCCGGTATATGGCGGCAGCAGCGTTTAAGTCCGGCACAACAATTGCTATGTGATTAACCCGTCCGATCATTGGCATAACCCCTTAAAAGTTTATATCTTCATCGCGAAAAATTAAAACATCCACAACCGGATTAAAACCGAGCTCGTTGCGGCTGCAACGGCGTACGGCTATTCGCGCGGCTTCCTCAACATGGCCATCATCCATCTTGCGGCTAGTTGATACATGATCAAAGAAGCGCTCAACAGCATCGATGAACATATCTTCAATAGTTTCATTATCAGCCCGTGGCAGACCACGGACCATAACAGCAGGTTCGGCTGCTAGACGACCTTTTTTGCCGAGTACAAGAGCCACACTAACATGACCGTTATCGCGCAAACGTCGACGCTCAACAATTGAGATGCCATTTGACGGTACAATCTGACTGCCATCTTTAATAAGCCGACCACTTGGGGCTTGGTCAATAACCTCAGCGCCGTCAGAGCTGATAGCGATAATATCCCCATTTTTGGGTGCGAGAGCGTGTTTTACCCCCATTTCAAGGGCAAATTCCTTGTGGCGCCTCAAATGCCTAGCTTCGCCGTGGACCGGTATCGCCACCTTTGGGCGAACCCAATCATACATGCGTGCCAGGTCCGCTCTACCGGGATGGCCAGACACATGAATGACCGCATCTTTTTCCGTGATGATATTAATGTCAGCGAGCGCAAGGTCGTTCATCAAATAGCCTAGCGATACTTCATTGCCTGGGATCATTTTAGAGGAGAAGATAACCGTATCACCCTTGCTGAGATACAGGCTTTTATGATCACCCTTAGCGATGCGGGAAAGCGCGGCCCTTGGTTCCCCTTGGCAGCCGGTGCAGAGATAAATCACCTTGTCTTTTGGCAGACTATCTGCATCCTTTTCGCTGACAATACTTGGAAAATTCTTCAGATATCCCGTGGCCCGGGCTGCCTCAACAACCCGGTGCATCGAGCGGCCCAATAACACCACATGGCGACCACATTCATTGGCGATATGACCAACGGTTTCTAGCCGCGCTACGTTAGAGGCAAAGGTAGTAATAACAACACGTTGCTTAAGTTTCTTAACGATGCCCAGCATAGTGTCTCTGACTGTTGTCTCAGAACCAGAAGCCTCTGCGTTAAAAACATTTGTGCTATCGCCAACCATGGCAAGAACACCTTTGTCCCCAAGCGCTTTTAAATGTGTTGACGGACAATCAGGACCGATAAGCGGGCCATCATCCAATTTCCAGTCACCGGTGTGGAAAATGCGGCCAGCCTTGGTTTCAATCTCCAACCCGTGCCCTTCCGCAATGGAATGGGCGAGCGGGATATAGGTAACCTTAAAGGGGCCTAGGTCGATCACTTGGTGGGGTTTTACAATCGTTAACGGCACTATATCCAGTAAGCCAGCCTCAGCCAATTTTCCTCGCACCAGTTCGGCGGTAAAGGCCGTGGCATAAAGGGGCACTTTAAAGCGCTCCCACAGATAAGGCACGGCACCAATGTGATCTTCATGACCGTGGGTGAGCACGATGGCCAGAAGATCATCCGCTTCTTCTTCCATAAAGCCCACATCGGGAAAGACCAAATCGGCACCCGGGTATCGGTCATCAC
Organism: Alphaproteobacteria bacterium; assembly: GCA_021774735.1. Lineage (GTDB taxonomy): Bacteria > Pseudomonadota > Alphaproteobacteria > Sphingomonadales > Kordiimonadaceae > JAJFIS01. Next base: position 97,012 of record JAJFIS010000046.1, read on the forward strand.
CAAAGGTCATGCCCAGATCAACCATGATCCATTTGCCTTTGGTACCGTACATATTCAGGTTCATGCCTATCTCGCCAGAACCACCAAGTGGCAGAAATAAAAGGCGGTCATCATGGGCAGCAAGATAAGACATAAACTTAAGGGCCTTTATTGGTTTCGCTCAAAAATTAAACGCAGGCCTTGAAGGGTCAGATCCCCAACCACCGCATCTATGGACTGTGTGTGTGAGGCGAATATCTTCGCAAGCCCCCCAGTTGCAAGAATTTTCATATCTGCGGAATGTTCATCCTTTAAGCGGACAACCAAGCCTTCAATCATGCCAATATAACCCCAAAAAATACCCGATTGCATGGCTTCAAGAGTGGTTTTTCCCGTAACGCGCTTGGAGGTAGGCGCTTCCACTGCAATACGAGGTAATTTGGCCGCCGCTTGGTGCAGGGCACTCAAGGACAGGTTAATACCCGGGCAAATAACACCGCCCAGATAGGCCCCATTCGCGCCGACCACATCAAAAGTGGTAGCGGTACCAAAATCAACAATGACCAGAGGCCCACCATAAAGCGTTTGGCCTGCAACCGCATTCACCAAGCGGTCAGCGCCTACTTCTTGTGGGTTATCAATTTTAACTTCAACGCCCAGATCAACGCCCTTTGAGCCTATGATTAAAGGTTTCAGGCCAAATAGTTTTTTGCATAATTGCTCTAATGGCCATGTGACCTGCGGCACTACCGTGGCAATGATAGCACCTGTGACCCTGTCGCTGTTGATGCTGTTCAGAGCGAGTAACTGACTAAGCCATACAATATATTCGTCGCAAGTGCGTTGGTCGCCGGTTGATATGCGGAATTCAGCCACCATATTGTCGCCGTCTAGCAAGGCGAATACCGTATTAGTGTTACCTGCGTCGATTGTTAGCAGCATCAGCTCTCTCCTTGCATATTAAGGTCCGCAGCTAGTTGCGGGAATATATCGCCTGCATATAGGCGCTTTTCACCACCGCCGTCCAGTCCCAGAATGAAAGCACCATCATCTGCCACGCCGTTAAAGGTTCCAGTGAGCAACTTTTCTTCGGAATTCACTGTGACGGGCTGACCTACTCCATAGGCCGAAGCAAGCCATTCTGTACGAACAGGGGCAAAACCTTCCTGCTCCAGTAATGTGCTAAAATGGCTGAATTGCGCAGCTAATAGCGGTAAAAAGTCTATCGGATCAAACATGATATCCATTGCTCCAGCGACCGATGTAGCGGGATATGGCGTGTCCTTTGGAGCTTTGGCAAGATTAATACCCACGCCGATGATGATATAATCAGTGGCCGCATTCTTCACACTATTTTGATCTATGCTCGCCTCTATTAAAGTTCCTGCGACCTTTGCACCATCTAACAATATGTCATTAGGCCACTTACAAGCCAGCTGTGATGTGGGGACACCTATTTGCATAAGGGCTTCACGGATAGAAAGGGCAACAACAAAAGGCAAACCAGCCATGTCAGCCGCAGATATTTGCGGCGACCATAGCAAACTTGCAAAAAAATTACCCGTTAGACCAATCCATTCGCGACCTCGTCTGCCTCGGCCTAATGTTTGTTCCCGAGTAATGATCCATAGCGGCGATTTTTCAGCACCGTTAGAAGCAAAACCACGGGCCTTATCATTGGTACTGCCTAGTGTCTCATATAGATAAGCCCCAACACCATATGGCATTGAGGCTGATATATCTGTGTACGCTTCTTTGGTCATATGACCTGCTTTTGACTATCCAGCAAAGCTGAGCGCGGCCCAAGCGGCCATCGCTGCGACCGGTGCAATTAAAAAGACCGAAGCAGGTGAATTTATAAGCGCGGTGACACCTATCACCCAATTTAGTGAACGGCTTTCCATTTTCTCAAAGGACACCGCAGCATCATCAAAAAACATAATTTTAATGATCCGCAGGTAATAAAAAGCACCGACAACACTGGTTACCACGCCGATTACAGCAAGCGGCACAAAGCCTGCTTCTACCACAGCCAAGAAGACATAATATTTACCGAAGAACCCCGCGAGAAGCGGAATGCCCGCAAGCGAGAACATGAATATTGCGATGGATATCGCCAGTGGTAAATTATTTGTCGATAGTCCAGCAAGGTCATTAATATCTTCGACCATACCATCAGAATGCCGCATGGAAAGAATAGCGCCGAAGGTGCCAATGGTCATGGTAAGATAGAAAACAAGATAGACCATCAAAGCTTCAACACCTGCCGATGTGCCGATCACAATAGCCATTAGAGCGTATCCCACATGACCGATCGAGCTGTAAGCCATCAAGCGCTTGATGTTAGTTTGCATCAGGGCAACAAAAGCACCGACCAGCATGCTGGCAACCGATAAGAATATAACCACTTGCTGCCATTCACCGATCATATCCGCAAATGGACCCATCATAACCCGCACGAACAAGGCGAGAGCGGCAATCTTAGGTGCCGTGGCAAAGAAGGATGTTACCGGCGTTGGTGCCCCTTCATATACGTCTGGGGCCCACATATGAAACGGTACGGCAGAAACCTTAAAGGCAAGACCAGCGAGAATAAACACCAAACCTAGGGTTAAGCCGAGATGGCCTGAGCCCGCTTTTTCAAGTGTTAGCGCCAAAACATCAAAGTCTACACTGCCAGTAAAGCCATAAATTAGCGATATACCATAAAGCAGCATGCCCGATGACAAGGCCCCAAGTACAAAATATTTCAAGCCAGATTCGGTTGAACGATTTCGGTCTCGGTTAAAGGCCGCAAGCACATAAAGAGAGAGACTTTGTAGCTCTAGCCCCACATATAGGCTCATTAAGCTATTGGCGGAAACCATGGCAAACATGCCAAGCGTCGCCAAAATAATTAAAACCGGAAACTCGAAACGATCGATCATATGGTCTTTCAAGTATGGTCCAGCCATAACTATTGATAAGAAAGAGCCTATCAAAATAAGAACTTTGGTATAAACGGCAAAGCTATCGCTGATAAACATGCCGCCGAAAGTTATTTGGGTCTCACCGCCCACATAAAAATATAAAACGCCGCCGGTGATAACCAGCAAGAGTAGAGAAAGGGTTGAGACTTCGCTGAATGCTTTTGTAGGGCGAAAAACACCAACCATCAAAAGCAGCATCGCGCCCACCGCCAGGATTATCTCTGGCATAACCGGCATTAAATTTGGAACCATATTAGTCATCGGTCATTCACTCCTGATGGGCAGCTATTTGCTCAGCTGCGTCCGCGTCTCTGTTTTCTGCACGTTCCAGAGCTGGGTCCAAATGGGTTACAATAAGATTATCAACACTGACCCGAATGGGGTCCAAGAAGCTAGCTGGGTAAATTCCCATCCAGAAAACCACCGCAGCTAAGGGCAGAAGAATAGTATATTCCCGTAAGCTAAGGTCTTTCATCTCGCGCGTTTCTTCATGGGTTAAATCACCAAAAATAAGCCGTCGGGTGAGATAAAGCATATAAGCTGCACCCAAAATTACGCCAAAGGCAGCACCAAAGGCGAGCCAACTGCTAAATTGATAGGCACCGAATAGAACCAAAACTTCACCAACAAAACCCGAAGTGCCCGGCAGGCCCACGCTGGCCATAGTGAAGATCATCCATAATATGGCATATTTCTTCATATTGGTGGCTAAGCCCCCAAAGCGGCTAATTTCCCGCGTGTGCAGGCGGTCATACACGACACCGACGCATAAGAAGAGTGCCCCAGAAACGACACCGTGGCTTAACATTTGGAATATGGAGCCTTCAATGCCATTTGTGTTCAATACAAAAATACCAATGGTGACAAAGCCCATATGTGCGACAGAGCTGTAGGCAATAAGCTTTTTCATATCTTCCTGAACCAATGCCACCAGTGATGTGTAAATAATGGCGATAACGCTTAGCCCAAAGATGAGCCAAGTGAACTCGACCGTAGCATCGGGGAACATGGGCAGGCTGAACCGCAGGAAGCCATAACCACCCATTTTAAGCAAAACCCCAGCAAGGATAACCGAGCCAGCTGTTGGTGCCTGCACATGGGCATCCGGCAGCCAGGTATGCACCGGCCACATCGGCATCTTCACGGCAAAGGAGGCGAAGAAAGCTAACCAAAGCAGTTTTTGGACACCTGGGTCAAATTGATACTCCATCAATAGCGGAATGTCTGTCGTGCCAGCTTCACCAATCATGTAAAGCATCGCCACCAGCATCAGAACCGAGCCCAAAAGCGTATAGAGGAAGAATTTGTAAGAAGCATATATTCGCTCTGCACCGCCCCAAACCCCAATAATGAGGAACATAGGGATTAGGCCGCCTTCAAAGAAGAGATAGAAAAGGAATATATCAAGCGAAGAAAATACGCCGATCATCAGGGTTTCTAGCACCAAAAAAGCGATCATATATTCTTTGAGGCGTTTTTGAATGGTCTCCCAACTGGCTAAAATACAGATGGGCATCAAAAAGGCTGAAAGAACAATGAAGAGCACCGAAATACCGTCTACGCCGACATAATAGCTAATGCCATCGCCGAACCATTTGTATTTTTCTACAAACTGAAAGTCTGCGGTAGATCCGTCAAACCCAGCCCATAACAATAAGGACAGAATGAAGGTCACCATGGTTACCAGCAAAGACACATGGCGTACATTACGGTTTACCAGCGCTTGATCAGGGTGGTTCACAAGCATGATGAAGAAAACACCAATAAGCGGTGTTAGCATCATAATGGTCAGTAAGTGTGACTGAATGAAATCCATTTTCTGTTCCCCGCCCTAATGGCCACTGCCAGTTACCATGAACCAAGTCACGGCAACGGCGACGCCAACAAGCATCGCAAAGGCGTAATGATAAAGAAGTCCGGTCTGAAGTGTCCGCATCCGTGCAGCAATATTGCGAACGAGCGATGAAACGCCGTCAGGGCCTAGACCATCAATTGTTTGACCGTCGCCGCGCTTCCACAGGAAACGGCCAATGGCAAAGGCAGGCCGCACAAACAGGAAGTCATAAAGCTCATCGAAGTACCATTTGTTGAGCAAGAATTGATACAGCCCGTCGAATGTCTCCGCGAGCTTTTGCGGAAGATCCGTTTTACGGCCATACATCCACCAAGCTAATACAAACCCGAGCACCATCATAAAGGTTGGTGCCCATTTAGCTGCCCCGTGAACATGGTGCGCTTCGTCGATTATATCACCGGGGCTGGTCACAACGGCACCGTTCCAGAACTCAAAGCGCAGCTCACCGATGAAGTAAGGGGCAAAAACATAGCCAGCGAAGACCGCACCAACTGCCAGTAACACTAGTGGTATCAACATAGCTGAACCACTTTCATGGGCATGGTCTTGCACATGCTTATCAGCGCGGCATTCCCCAAAGAAGGTCATGAAGGTTAAGCGCCAGCTATAAAAACTGGTCATCAAAGCGGCGATAACCGCAAAAATATAGGCGTAATTACTGCCGTAAGCATGGGAGGCATAAGCCGCTTCAATGATGGCGTCTTTGGAATAAAAGCCCGCCATGAACGGAAAGCCAGTTAGCGCCAAGTTACCAATGATCATTAAAACCGCGGTGACCTTAGCATATTTCCAAACACCGCCCATCTTGCGCATGTCTTGCTCATTAGACATGGCGTGGATGACACTGCCTGCGCCTAGGAACAACAGGGCTTTAAAGAAAGCGTGCGTGAAGAGGTGGAAAATACCAGCGCCAAAAGCACCAACGCCGAGCGCGAAGAACATATAGCCAAGCTGCGAGCAAGTCGAATAGGCTATAACGCGTTTGATATCATTTTGCACAAGGCCAACGGACGCCGCAAAAAAGGCTGTTGTCGCCCCGACAATGGTAACCAAGACCATAGCATCGGGCGCGAATTGGAATACAGGGCTGAAACGCGCCACAAGGAACACACCCGCCGTTACCATGGTTGCTGCATGAATAAGCGCCGATACAGGCGTCGGGCCTTCCATGGCGTCCGGCAACCAAGTATGCAGGCCAAATTGGGCTGATTTACCCATAGCGCCAATGAAGAGAAGTATACAAATTATGGTCAGGGCATGCCATTCCGTGCCCAAGAACATGATCGTCATGTCTTTCATGCCCTCGGCATTGGCGAATATAGCATCAAGCTCGACCGTGCCGAACAGAACGAAGCAGGCAAATATACCAAGCCCAAAGCCAAAGTCCCCTACTCTGTTGACCACAAAAGCTTTAATGGCAGCAGCGTTGGCGCTTGGTTTTTTATACCAGAAGCCGATAAGCAAGTATGACGCGAGGCCAACACCTTCCCAGCCAAAGAACATTTGGATCAGGTTATCGGCAGTTACCAGCATCAACATTGCGAAGGTGAAGAGCGATAGATAGGCGAAGAAACGCGGGTTATCCGGATCATGGCTCATATAACCAACCGAATACCAATGCACGAGCGCGGAAACTGAATTCACCACCACCAGCATGACCGCCGTTAGCGTATCAATTTTAAAGGCCCAGTTAAACTCTAGCGCGCCGGACCTTACCCACTCTAACACCGCAACGCTGCTATTTGTGCCGCCGCCCATGATAACATCAACGAAAACCATCCAGGATAATATGGCTGAAACAGTCACGAGGCCGCTGGTTATAATCTGGCTAGCTCTATCACCGAGCGAGCGGCCAAACATGCCAACCACTAAAAAGCCAATAAGCGGCATAAATACAATTGCGTGAAACATGCCTTAGCCTTTCATCTGGTTGATATCTTCCACGGCAATAGTGCCGCGGTTACGGAAATAAATTACTAGAATAGCGAGACCAATGGCCGCTTCAGCGGCAGCTACGGTCAATACGAACATGGCAAAAACTTGGCCCACCATGTCATTCAAGTGGGTAGAGAAAGCGACAAAGTTGATGTTAACTGCAAGCAGCATCAGCTCGACCGACATTAATATAATGATGACATTCTTTCGATTGACAAAAATGCCGAAGACGCCAAGCACAAAAAGTGCGGCCCCAACTATTAGATAATGTCCTAGCCCTATATCCATGGCTGTACTGTCCCCTAACCTTTATTCTGTGTACGCTGAGTGATACCTTCACCCACGGCCACATCAACAAGTTCAAATGCGTCTTCAGGCCGGCGCGCCACCTGGTCATTAACCACTTGACGCTTGACCCCAGGGCGTTTGCGATGGGTAAGCACAATGGCACCTATCATTGCCACCAGCAAAATCATGCCCGCACCCTGGAAGATATAAATATAATCAGTGTAAATAATTTGACCCAGCGCTGCCGTGTTGGAAATGTCGCCAACTGCCGGTGAAGGTGCCGCAGCATTTGCAGCCACATCAGGGCCTAATTGCCATGTAGCAACCACCATACCCATCTCAATGAATAAGATCAGTGTAATGGTTGCCCCAATCGGTAAATATTGCAGAAAGCCTTGGCGCAGTTCGACAAAGTTGATGTCCAACATCATAACAACGAACAAAAATAACACTGCGACCGCGCCGACATAAACAATGATCAGCAACATAGCTATAAATTCTGCCCCCATGAGGACAAATAGGCCTGCAGCACTAAAGAAAGTCAAAATTAACCAAAGCACTGAATGCACGGGGTTTTTCGCGCTGATAACCAGCACCCCAGAGACCACAGCAATGGTGGCGAAAAGATAAAAAGAAAAAGCGATCAATTCCATAATGTAATTCCCACCCTATCCTTACCGGTACGGCGCGTCAGCGGCCAAATTGGCTGCGATTTCGCGCTCCCAACGATCACCATTTTCCAACAGTTTCGTTTTGTCATAATAAAGTTCTTCGCGGGTTTCCGCCGCATATTCAAAGTTCGGCCCTTCAACAATTGCGTCTACCGGGCATGCCTCTTGGCAATAGCCGCAGTAAATACATTTGATCATATCAATGTCATAGCGTGTTGTGCGCCGTGAACCGTCGTCACGGGGCTCCGCTTCAATCGTAATGGCTTGGGCCGGGCAGATAGCTTCACATAATTTGCAAGCTATGCAGCGCTCTTCCCCGTTAGGATAGCGGCGCAGGGCATGTTCGCCGCGAAAACGTGGGCTAAGCGGCCCCTTTTCAAACGGGTAGTTGATTGTGTGCTTTGGCCGGAAGAAATATTTGGTCGCCAGCCATAATGCTTTGAGAAACTCAAGCAAGAAAAAGCTTTTAAACACTTGTAATAACGTTTTCATTTTCATAATCGTCCGTCCCCTCTATCCGCCGTTTGGTAGCATATCGAATGCCACCAAGACGCCAGAGTAAAGAACCACAAAAAACAGAGAAAGCGGCAGAAAGACTTTCCAACCAAGCCGCATCAATTGGTCATACCGGTAACGAGGTACAATAACGCTTGCCATCATGAACATTACAAAACCTGCAAAGATTTTTATAATCAACCAGATAGGGCCCGGAATGAAGTCCAGGAATTCAAAAGGTGACTGCCATCCTCCAAAAAACAAGATCGCCATCAAAGCTGACATCAATAGAATGTTTGCATATTCACCGAGGAAGAAGAGCGCAAAAGCCATTGAGCTATATTCAACCTGATAACCAGCCACCAATTCAGCTTCGGCTTCTGGCAAATCAAATGGTGGCCGGTTGGTTTCAGCCAGAGCCGAGATAAAGAAAATAACCAAAAGCGGTAAAAATGCCCACATGTGCCAATGCATTATGCCACCCGACTGTGCGATAACAACATCGCTAAGATCTAAGCTGCCGACTTTGACCAACACGGTTACCAACACAAAGCCAATGGACACTTCATAAGATACCATTTGGGCGGCTGACCGCAGCGCACCAAGGAAGGCATAGCGGCTGTTTGAGGCCCAACCGGACATGATGATGCCGTAAACCCCAAGCGAGCTAATTGCCAGAACATACAGAATGCCGACGTTAATGTTGGCAATGGCTGACTGTGCTTCCCACGGAATAACCGCCCAGCCAACGAGCGCCAGCGTGAAGGTGATCATCGGCGCTATCAGGAATATGACCTTATTGGCGCCTGCCGGAATGATAGTTTCTTTCAAGAACAATTTAATGCCATCCGCGAAGGACTGCAATATACCCCATGGACCCACCACATTTGGACCCCGGCGCAGATGCACAGCCGCCCATATTTTACGGTGGGCATAAACGACAATGGCCACGCCCAAAAGCAATGGTAACACCACCGCTAATATTGAGGTGAAAATCGCAGCAATATACCAAATGCCGCCCTCAAAACCGAGCAGGTCAATGAATAGCGCGTTATAGATTGCTTCAACCATTGGTGCCTGTGGCCCCCTCAACCTCAGTTTCACGGGCTGCTATACAGTCCGCCATGGTGTTTGATACCCGTGCAATAGGGTTGGTCGCATAAAAATTATCAATGGCCGGGGCAATGCCGCCGGATGTGATCTTACCTTTTGTGCCAAAGTCGCCCCAAGCTTCATCAGGCTTTTGATCTAATTGAGCTGAGCTCGGCGCTACAATAGCCATCTGTTCACGCAAGGCTTCAAGACTGTCATACGGCAGTCGGTGCCCCATAACATCAGATAGCGCCCGCAGGATAGTCCAATCCTCACGCGCTTCACCGGGGGCGAAAACAGCTTTTTCACTGTGTTGAACCCTGCCTTCTGTATTCACATAAGTCGCTGATTTTTCGCTGTAAGCCGCAGCGGGCAAAATAACGTCAGCATGGCGAACGCCTTCGTCGCCGTGGCTGCCAATATAAACCGTGAAGGTGTCTTTCAGCGCACTTGTATCGATCTCATCAGCGCCGAGCAAGAAGACAGCCTTCAACTTACCAGCTGCTGCATCGTCCATGATGCCATCAGCGCCGCCATCAGTTGTTAAGCCTAAATCTAGACCGCCAACCCGGGATGCAGCGGTGTGCAGAACGTTAAAGCCATTCCAACCATCAGCCATGCAATATTTATCAGCGATATCACGGGCGGCTTTCAGTATTGCACCACCATCCGTGCGGGCAAGTGCGCCCTGCCCGACAATAATCATTGGCTTAGCAGCATCTTTCAACGCTTTTGCTGTAGCATGTTTGCCTGATAGAATTTTGTCTAAAATAGATGCATCATCACCTAACTCATCGGTGCGGTAGGTTAAATCTTCGGCTGAGCCGATATTTGCAACTGTAACGCCGCGCCCTTTAACAGCTGCCAAAATACGGCTGTTCAGCACAGGTGCTTCACTGCGTGGGTTGGAACCCACAAGTAATATATAATCCGCCTCATCAATGCCAGCGATGCCGCTGTTCATGACATAACCCGCACGGCAAGACGCATCAAGCGCAGCACCGTCTTGGCGACAATCAATGCGGTCACTGCTCATCGAAGCAAGCAAACCTTTGAGCGCGAACATGCTTTCCATATCCGCCATATCGCCAGTGATAGCCGCAACATCACTGCCATTGGCACCCTTTAGCGCATCAGCCACAGCATTAAAGGCTTCCGCCCAATTTGCCGGCGTTAGTTTGCCGTCAAGCTTCACATAAGGCTGGTCAAGGCGAGCCTTGGATAGTCCATCACAGGCATAGCGCGTTTTGTCAGAAATCCATTCTTCGTTCACATCATCGTTTAGGCGCGGTAATATACGCATAACCGCTTTACCCCGAGTATCGATGCGAATGTTGGAGCCAAGAGCATCCATTACGTCAATAGATTCGGTTTTCTTCAACTCCCATGAGCGAGCTGTGAAAGCATAGGGCCGGGATGTCAATGCACCAACAGGGCAAAGATCAATCACGTTACCAGACATTTCACTGTCTAATATCTGGCCCAAATAGGTCGTAATTTGGGTGTTTTCACCGCGCCACAGGGCACCAAGCTCATCAACACCAGCGACTTCCTCGGCAAAACGCACACAGCGCAAGCAGTGGATACAGCGGGTCATTTCAGTTTTAACCAGCGGCCCCATGTTTTTTTCAGCGACCGCGCGCTTGCCTTCTTCAAAGCGGTCACTACCACGGCCAAAGGCTACAGCTTGGTCCTGCAAATCACATTCACCGCCTTGGTCACATATTGGGCAATCCAGCGGGTGGTTGATCAGGAGAAATTCCATCACGCCTTCACGGGCTTTCTTAACTGTCTCGCTATTGGTTGTGATGACCATGCCATCACCCACAGGCATTGCACAGCTTGCAATAGGCTTAGGTGCCCGTTCCATTTCCACCAGACACATCCGGCAGTTACCGGCGATGCTTAATCTCTCATGATAACAAAAGCGCGGGATTTCAGCCCCAGCCTCTTCACAGGCCTGCAGGACGGTCAAACCGTTATCTACTGTTATCTCTTTACCATCAATGGTTAGCGTGGGCATTATTGTCTCCTAGCCTCCGCCTACTCAGCCGCCACAGCATTACTGCTGCGGTAGGCGTCAATGCGTGCTTCAACTGTTGGGCGGAAATGCCGCATTAAGCCCTGAATAGGCCAAGCTGCAGCGTCTCCAAGAGCACAAATCGTGTGCCCCTCTATCTGCTTGGATACCTCCAGCAGCATATCTATTTCTGATTTATCGGCTTCACCTGTGACCAAGCGCTCCATAATGCGCCACATCCAGCCGGTGCCTTCCCTGCACGGTGTACACTGTCCGCAGCTTTCATGCTTATAAAATTCAGCAAGTCGGGCGATCGCTTTAATTATATCTGTGGATTTGTCCATAACGATGACCGCAGCAGTGCCAAGGCCAGATTGAACGTCTTTCAAGCTATCGAAATCCATCAAAACCGTATCGCATATATCTTTGGGCAAAACCGGAACCGAAGACCCGCCGGGGATGACCGCCAGCAGGTTATCCCAGCCACCACGAACACCGCCTGCGTGGGTTTCAATAAGCTCCTTTAAAGGGATGCCCATCTCTTCTTCCACATTACAGGGGTTGTTCACATGACCAGATATGCAGAAAACCTTAGTGCCGACATTGTTCGGGCGCCCTAACCCGGCGAACCAAGCAGCGCCTCTGCGTAAAATCGTCGGTGCTACAGCAATAGATTCGACATTATTAACCGTTGTGGGACGGCCCCAAGCCCCAACATTGGCCGGAAATGGAGGTTTAAGTCTCGGTTGGCCCTTTTTGCCTTCCAAGCTTTCAATGAGCGCGGTTTCTTCCCCGCAAATATAAGCCCCAGCCCCACGGTGGACAAAAACGTCAAAGTCATAGCCCGAACCACAGGCATTTTTGCCAAGAAAGCCTTTTGCCCGGGCTTCCTCAATGGCTGCATTTAAAACTTCAGCTTCGCGGTAAAATTCTCCGCGAATATATATATAAGCCGCGCTTGCATTCATCGCGAAACCGGCCAGCAAGCAACCTTCGATCAACTTATGGGGATCATGACGCATCAAATCGCGGTCTTTACAAGTGCCCGGCTCGCCTTCATCAGCGTTCACAACCAAATAGCTTGGGCCGCTAGAGACATCCTTGGGCATGAAGGACCATTTTAGGCCGGTTGGGAAACCAGCACCTCCACGACCACGCAAACCAGATTCTTTCATCTCTGAAATGATCCAGTCTTGACCCTTCGCCAGAATATCCTTGGTACCATCCCAGTCACCACGCTTCATGGCGGCATCAAGGCCCCAGGACTGCGCCCCGTATAGGTTGGTAAAAATGCGGTCTTTATCTTGCAACATTATGCACCCCTACCTATGTTTCTTTGCCGACAAAATCAGTCAGCGATGTCGCTTTGCCAATTGGCGCTGATGTTTGACGATCTATCTGCGGCCCAGCCTGAACGGCTTCACCATTTTTAAGTTTGTTCAAAAGCTCGATCATGCTCTCTGGTGATAGGTCTTCGAAATAATCATCGCCGATCGCCACTACCGGCGCGTTAACGCAGGCACCGGCGCATTCAACTTCGCTAAGGGTGAACAGGCCGTCAGCGGTGGTTTCACCCTTTTCAATGCCGAGGTGCTTCTTGCAGGCATTCATGATGTCATCAGAACCACGCAACCAACAGGGTGTGGTGCCGCAAACTTGAACGTGATGTTTACCGACAGGCTTATGATTATACATGGTGTAGAAGGTCGCGACCTCCAGAACCTTCATCGGCGCCATGCCAAGATAGTCAGCGATATACTCAATGATTTCCTGAGTGAGCCAACCGCTATTTTGTCGCTGTGCTAAATCAAGAATGGGCATAACCGCACTCTGCTGTTTGCCCGCCGGGTATTTGGCCACATGCATTTCAGCACTTGCGGCTGTTTCGCTTGAAAACTCAAATTTCTCTGCGTTGCCGCTCATCGGTCTACCTCACCAAAAACAATATCCATTGCACCAAGCACCGCCGGGGCATCCGCGAGCATATGACCGCGACATAAATGATCCATCGCAGACAAATGCACAAAGCCCGGGGCTTTGATCTTACAGCGATATGGCCGGTTGCTGCCGTCTGACACTAAATAGACGCCAAACTCACCCTTTGGCGCTTCCACAGCTGCGTAAACTTCGCCTTCAGGCACTTTGAAGCCTTCTGTGTATAGTTTAAAGTGGTGGATTAGCGCTTCCATTGAGCGTTTCATCTCTGCCCTTGGCGGCGGGGTAACTTTTCGGTCAATACTTGCGACCGGTCCCGCTTTCATATCATTGATACACTGGCGAATGATTTTCAGTGATTCGCGCACCTCGGCTAGTCGCAGCATAAAGCGGTCATAACAGTCACCGTGCTTGCCAACAGCTACCTTGAAATCCATTTTTGCGTATACGTCATAAGGCTGCGATTTACGCAGGTCCCATGCAATGCCGGTTGAACGCAACATTGGCCCAGACATGCCCCATTCCAAAGCTTCGTCTTGACCAAAGACGCCAATATCAACATTGCGCTGCTTGAAGATACGGTTATCAATCAGCAGGGTTTCCATATCTTCCAAGGTTGGGATGAATGTTTCCGTCCAATTCATGATTTTTTCATCTAAGCCAGCTGGCATATCTTGGTGAACGCCGCCGGGCCGGAAATAGTTTGCGTGCATCCGCGCACCGCAGACAGCCTCGTAAAAACCCATTAATATTTCGCGCTCTTCGAAACCCCATAAAATAGGTGTCATGGCGCCCACATCCATGCCGTGGGTCGTCAGGTTCAATATATGGTTAAGCACTCGGCCAATTTCGCTGAATAACACACGGATATACTGTCCGCGCTCAGGCACTTCCAGCCCCATCAGCTTTTCAATCGCCATAACAAAGGCATGTTCTTGGTTCATAGGCGCTACATAATCAAGCCGGTCGAAATACGGCGTTGCTTGCAAATATTGCTTCTGCTCAATCAGCTTTTCCGTGCCCCGGTGCAGCAGGCCAATATGGGGGTCAACGCGCTCGATAACCTCACCGTCCAGCTCCATCACCATACGCAGAACACCGTGGGCCGCCGGGTGTTGGGGTCCAAAGTTAAGGTTATAGTTTTTAATATTAACCTCAGCCATTATTTCGCCCCCGCATTCTTACTGTCATCATCCGCTTTCTCATCACCGGGCAGAATATAATTCGCACCCTCCCATGGGCTCATGAAATCAAAGTTGCGGTTCTCTTGGGTTAATTTAACAGGCTCATACACCACCCGCTTATCTTCTTCGCTATAGCGCACCTCAACATAGCCGGTAACGGGGAAATCTTTTCGCAGTGGGTGGCCTTCAAAGCCATAATCAGTCAGCATACGGCGCAGGTCTGGGTGACCGGAGAAAAAGATGCCATACATATCCCATGCTTCACGCTCACACCAATTGGCCGATTTGAAAATGGATGTTACACTAGGCACTGGCGTCTCTTCATCGCATTCCACTTTAACACGGATGCGCTGATTAAGGTGTAGACTTAGCATATGGTAAACAACATCAAAGCGCTTTAAGCGCTCAGGGTAATCAGCACCGCAAATATCAACCAGCTGCTTGAACATACATTCAGGATCATCACGCAAGAAGGTAAGCACTTTAACAATTTGGTCAGCCCGCGCCTTTAAAGTCAGCTCGCCGTGCAAAACATCAGCAGAGACAATGTCATTGGCGAGATTTTCGACAATATACTCACCTAAATTTTTTAAAGCCCTGTCAGTCATGCGCTACACATGCTCCCTTAGAAATTCACTGGCTTCATTTCAGCCTTACTAATCAGACGTTCCCATCCCCGGGCTCATCTTATGTATCGATTTTACCGCTCGATAGTAGAAGTGCGGCGAATCTTCCGCTGCAACTGCAAAATACCGTATAATAATGCTTCGGCGGTTGGCGGACAGCCTGGAACATAAATATCAACAGGCACAATCCGGTCGCAACCACGCACAACGCTGTAGCTATAGTGATAATAACCACCGCCATTAGCACAACTACCCATGGAAATAACATAGCGGGGCTCTGACATTTGATCATAAACCTTACGCATGGCCGGAGCCATTTTATTGGTCAGCGTACCCGCAACGATCATCACATCACTTTGGCGCGGTGAACCCCGTGGTACAAAGCCAAAGCGCTCCACATCATAGCGCGGCATGGAACTATGCATCATTTCAACCGCGCAGCACGCTAGACCAAAGGTCATCCACCAAAGGGAACCTGTGCGTGCCCAAGCGATCAGGTCTTCAAGGTTTGTAACAACGAAGCCTTTTTCTTGCAGCTCTTCATTAAGCCCATGCTCAAATGGATCAGCAGCATCGATAAGCTGACCTTCGGTGGCCGCAAGCTGGTTTGGTCTTACTACTCCCATTCCAGAGCTCCTTTTTTCCATTCGTAAATGAAACCGATGGTCAAAATACCGAGGAAGATCATCATCGACCAGAATCCATATATGCCGATATCACCAAGTGAAACGGCCCATGGGAAAAGAAAGGCTACTTCCAGATCAAAAATTATGAAAAGGATAGCGACCAGATAAAAGCGCACATCAAAGGGATGGCGGCTTTCTTCAAAAGCTTCAAAGCCACACTCATAAGCGGAAAGTTTTTCATCATCAGGGTTTTGCTTTGCGACCAACATTGCCGCACCAACGAAGATAAGAGAAAAAGCCACAGCAACACCAAGAAAGATCAAGATCGGCAGATACTCTATTAGTAACGACCCCATAGGAGTGTTCCCCATATTTATTGGTATATTTGACTGAATCTTTTTTATCGCTAGCAGCAAGAAAGGTAAAGGTATTTATGGTGTTAATTGACGACATTTTCAGAAAAGGCTCAAACTGCCAGCTTAGATCTTGCCGAAGTCATACTTCTGTCTCTCAAAACATGAGAAAGATCAAAAAAAGAAAATAAATCTTTGAACTAAACCCATAAAAAAACGCCGGATATAAAATCCAGCGTTTTTGGCAAATGATGGCGCGAGTGACGGGACTTGAACCCGCGACCTCCGGCGTGACAGGCCGGCACTCTAACCAACTGAGCTACACCCGCACATCGTTTGCGGAGCCGTGTTTAGGGCTTGCGAGTGAGAGTGTCAACATTGTTTTTTTCATTTTTTACTCATGGCTTAAAAGATAGGGAAATCAGGCAGTTTCTGGCGCTAATGTAATTGGCCATTATTTACTTTTAAATATGAGCGCAATTGTGCCTAGAAGTGTTCATGAAATATAACAGGTGTTATGGAAGCACGTTGCATTTATTCAGCCTGTACATATAAAAAAGGCCGGCAAAGCCAGCCTTTTCAAATGATTTTAGTAAGCTAGTTTAGTCAAGCAACTGAAGGCTGCCAGCTGAAGAGCGACCACGGCGGTCTTCTTCCATTTCATAAGAAATTTTCTGGTTGTCTTTCAGGCCACTAAGACCCGCAGCTTCAACAGCAGAAATATGTACGAACACATCATTGCCGCCTTCATCAGGCTGGATGAAGCCAAAACCTTTTGTCGCGTTAAACCATTTAACGGTACCGTTTGCCATAGTATTAAATCCTCTTACGCGTGTTGATATATAGCCAGAAAAGTCGCGTAAGTGTGTATCTAGTCAGGCATTGCGTTTGCTGTTTTAAAAGAAACAACGCATCTTCTTTATCCCCAAGTTGCTGGTATGTAAAGAGGAATTTACTTTTGCCATGGCCTAGAGGGCCTAAGATATAACGCATATTCACTTCAAATTGCACAAAAAAGCCTACGTGCAATGAACAATTTATAATGATCTATAAGGGAAAAGGAAGCGTGGTGGGCGATGACAGGCTCGAACTGCCGACCCTCTCGGTGTAAACGAGATGCTCTACCAACTGAGCTAATCGCCCACGCTTCGAACGTCGCGGTTTGTAGGATGAATGACGTGGTGTGTAAAGCAAAAAATGTGCTTTATTATACTTTATCTTCAAAAGAAAAAAGCGACCGCAGTTTTATACTGCGACCGCTTTTCCAAAAAAGACTGAATTAGCTGTTAACAGCGTCTTTCAATGCTTTACCAGCCTTAAATTTAGGCTGCTTAGATGCCGGAATAGCAATTGGCTCACCTGTGCGTGGGTTACGGCCAGTTGATGCCGCACGGTTAGCAACAGAATATGTGCCAAAGCCAACAAGACGCACTTCACCACCACCAGATAGCTCTCCGGTAATAGCAGAAAATACGGCGTCAACAGCTGAACCAGCGTCAGCTTTTGAAAGACCAGCGGATTCAGCAACACTTGCAATCAGATCGTTTTTATTCAAGGTATCCCCCTCTAAGTTGTTGGGTTTGTTTGTAACATTATTATTAAAATGCGAAAGCAGTCTAATGCCAGAAAAATTGATCTGTCAAAGCAAAAAACCGCAGAAAGCTGCGGTTTAAGTGATTATTTTACTTGCTTTTTTCTTGAAGTTATAAAAGCGCCTAATGAGTCGTTAGTTTAGAGCCATTTTTATCGGCATCTGCAGCCACCACCTGCACCTCAGGTTCTTCTTCCCATTCAATGGCTTCGGTTGATTCTGTAAGGGCATGCCTGAGCACTTCACGGGCATCACTGACCGGAATGATCGTCAATTCTTTTTTTACATTAACCGGTATCTCCGCGAGATCTTTTTCGTTCTCCTGCGGTATTAATACTGTTTTTATTCCGCCTCGAACTGCTGCAAGGAGCTTTTCTTTCAATCCGCCTATGGGTAAGACTCGGCCACGGAGGGTTACTTCTCCCGTCATTGCCAAATCTTTTCGCACTGGAATCCCTGTTAAAATAGACACAATTGAGGTAACCATCGCCACACCAGCAGACGGTCCGTCCTTGGGTGTTGCTCCTTCTGGTACGTGAATATGAATATCCCGTTTTTCAAAAATTGTCGGTTTAATACCAAACTCCGTGCAACGGCTATGTACAAAACTGCGGGCAGCTTGAATGGATTCTTTCATCACATCACCAAGCGTACCGGTTTGCTTAATCAACCCTTTACCAGGGACAGTAACAGCCTCAATAGCCAGTAATTCACCACCAACTTCGGTCCAAGCTAATCCTGTGGTTAAACCTATTTGGTCTTCTTCTTCAATTTCACCATAACGGAAACGCTTAACCCCCGCATAATTGCCAAGATTACGGGTTGTGACCTGAATTTTAGCTTTCGAGCCTTCTACAATCTCCTTAACGGCCTTGCGCAACAATTTTGCGAGAGCTCGCTCCAAGCTACGCACACCAGCTTCCCGGGTGTAATAGCGAATAAGGTCTCTTATCGCAGAATCAGAAATGGACCATTCACCCTTGCGTAAACCGTGGTCTTTTTGCAGTTTATCGATCAAATGGCGCTTGGCAATTTCAAGCTTTTCGTCCTCAGTATAGCCCGATAATTGGATAATCTCCATCCGATCTAAAAGCGGTTGCGGCATACGAAGCGTATTGGCTGTTGTCACGAACATCACGTCAGACAAGTCGTAATCAATTTCCAAATAATGGTCGTTAAATTTACTGTTTTGTTCAGGGTCTAATACTTCCAGCAGCGCTGACGCTGGGTCGCCACGAAAATCCTGACCCATTTTGTCGATCTCATCTAATAAAAATAAAGGATTAACCGACTTGGCTTTTTTCATATTTTGCATGATTTTGCCAGGCATGGAGCCAATATAAGTCCGTCGGTGGCCACGAATTTCAGCCTCATCGCGAACACCGCCCAATGAAAAACGAATGAAGTTACGGCCCGTCGCCCTAGCAATAGAACGGCCAAGGGATGTTTTACCAACACCCGGAGGGCCAACAAGACATAGAATGGGCCCCTTCAGCTTCTTAGTACGCTGTTGAACAGCTAAATATTCAATGATGCGCTCTTTTACTTTCTCAAGGCCATAATGGTCCATGTCTAAAACCAGCTCGGCTTCGCGGATATCCTTTTTCACACGGCTACGCTTGCCCCATGGAACCGACAGCATCCAATCAAGAAAATTACGTACAACAGTGGCCTCAGCGGACATTGGGCTCATGGACTTAAGCTTTTTCAGCTCAGTCATGCATTTCTCTTTTGCTTCTTTCGAAAGGCGCGTTTCCTTGATTTTATCTTCAAGCTCTTGGGTTTCTTCCCGGCTATCATCGCCCTCACCTAATTCTTTTTGGATCGCCTTCATCTGCTCATTGAGATAATATTCCCGTTGAGTTTTCTCCATCTGACGCTTAACCCGGCCACGCAGTTTTTTCTCCACTTGCAAGACACCAATTTCGCCCTCCATATAGGAATATACTTGCTCTAAGCGTTTGCTAACAGATGTGACTTCTAGCAATTCCTGCTTGTCACCTACTTTAAGCGCTAGATGTGAAGCCACTGTATCGACCAAAGTTTCTACATCTTCAATTTGATTGATGGTCACCAGCACTTCGGCTGGAATTTTCTTGTTCAACTTAATATAGGCCTCAAATTGCGCAATTACAGTGCGTGATAATGCTTCAAGCTCTGTTGCATCGCAGTCCTCATCCATCAAAGGGATGGCGCTGGCTTCAAAATAATCATCGGTGCGGGTGAATTCCAACACCTCTGCCCTGTAACCACCCTCAACCAATACCTTGACAGTACCGTCCGGCAATTTCAAAAGCTGCATCACGGTGGCAACAGTGCCTATTGTATATACATCATCAGTATCCGGATCATCAATCGATGCATCCTGCTGGGCTATGAGCAAAATTTGTTTGTCTTTAGACATCACTTCTTCAAGTGCGCGGACAGATTTTTCGCGACCAACAAACAGAGGCACTATCATATGTGGGAAAACAACAATATCCCGCAGTGGTAACACTGGCATAATCTGATTGTCGAGAAGGTTTTCGTTACTAATGTCAGACATGATACTCTACCCTAAATATGGGAACTAATGACAATTGCCGTAAAACAATCTGTTACAGCATGCGCAGAACGCTTGCCTATGATAAAAATGGGGGCCCGCCGCCCCCAACTTCAAGCGTTATCATAAAAGCCTAAGCAGGCTGATCAACCTGCTCAGCACTTTCAGCATAGATAAGAAGCGGCGTTGCATCACCATCAACAACTTCAGCACTAATAACAACCTCGGCCACACCTTCATTAGTTGGCAGGTCGAACATGGTGTCAAGCAAGGCGGTTTCCATAATAGACCGAAGACCACGTGCACCAGTTTTGCGTCTAATGGCTTTTCGCGCCACCGCTATCAAAGCCTCATCGCTAAAGGTAAGTTTGACATCTTCCATGTCGAACAAACAACGATATTGCTTCATTAAAGCATTTTTGGGCTCAGTTAAAATTTCAACCAAGGCATCTTCATCCAAGTCCTCAAGTGTTGCCAAAACTGGCAAGCGTCCAACAAATTCAGGTATCAAACCAAATTTAAGCAGATCTTCAGGCTCAGAATCTTTAAACAAATCACCGGTACTGCGATCATCCGGCCCAATAACTTCTGCGCCGAAGCCGATGGACTTGCCCTGCAGGCGATTAGAGATGATTTTATCTAGCCCCGCAAAAGCCCCACCACAGATGAAAAGTATATTTGTGGTATCAACTTGCAAAAACTCTTGCTGAGGATGCTTGCGTCCACCTTGGGGCGGCACACTAGCGACCGTACCCTCCATAATTTTCAAAAGCGCCTGCTGAACGCCTTCGCCTGATACATCCCGAGTAATGGAAGGGTTATCAGCCTTGCGACTTATTTTATCAACTTCATCAATATAGACAATGCCGCGCTGCGCACGTTCAACGTTATAATCAGCCGACTGCAGAAGCTTCAAAATAATATTTTCAACATCTTCACCAACATAGCCCGCTTCGGTAAGCGTTGTGGCATCGGCCATGGTGAAGGGGACATCCAAAATACGAGCCAAGGTCTGCGCAAGCAATGTTTTACCGCAGCCGGTTGGGCCTGCCAGCAATATATTAGATTTGGCTAGTTCGACATCCGTATTACCAGAACTGGCATGGTTCAGGCGCTTATAATGGTTATGTACGGCAACCGACAGAACCTTTTTCGCTTGCGCTTGGCCAATGACATAATCATTCAGCACTTCAAGAATTTCAAGTGGTGCAGGGACACCATCACCGCCTTTAGAAACGGCTGACTTATTTTCTTCTTTAATGATGTCATTGCATAGCTCCACGCATTCATCGCAAATAAAGACCGTGGGGCCGGCGATAAGCTTCCGCACCTCATGCTGGCTTTTGCCGCAAAAGGAACAGTAAAGCGTGTTCTTATTCTCTTTGTCGCTCAATTCAAATCAACCTTAATTCTTTTCATCTACCATCGTAGACCGCTTAATTGGGCCTAGACAACATATAATCTACAGGAGAGCCTATTTTTGCTGCATTTGCGACAAAAAAGTACGCCCACGATGGGTAAATATAGCCACAGACCCTCAATAGAAGATGAACAAAAGCATAAAAATTCACTTTTTTGCCCAAAATCGCTAACTTACTACATTATTTCGGCTAATTACCTATATTTCTTCAGGAACAGCGCGCTTTTCAAAAATCTCATCGACCAAACCAAAGGCTAAAGCCTCGTCAGGTGACATGAAATTATCCCTGTCCATGGCTTTTTCCACATTCGCTAGCTTTTGCCCTGTATGAGATACATAAATTTGGTTCAGACGTTCACGGAGCTTTAAAATTTCACGGGCTTGGATTTCAATATCTGAAGCCTGACCCTGCGCCCCGCCGGATGGCTGATGGATCATAATGCGGCTATTTGGTAAGCTATAGCGCATGCCTTTTTCCCCAGCGGTGAGCAATAATGACCCCATTGAACATGCCTGCCCCACACAAATGGTAGCAATCTTTGGCCGAATATATTGCATGGTATCATAAATCGACAGACCTGAGGTTACGACACCACCAGGCGAGTTGATGTAAAAGCTAATCTCTTTCTTAGGGTTTTCAGCTTCCAAAAACAAAAGCTGCGCCACAATCAGACTGGCGACTTGGTCATTAACCTGACCCGTTAGAAAGATGATGCGTTCTTTCAATAAACGAGAAAAAATATCATAAGAGCGTTCACCCCGGTTGGTTTGTTCAACCACCATCGGCACCAGAGTATTTGCGTATGTATCAAAAATATCAGTCATAATTGTCGCCTTAAATATTTTGCCGGCCAAAACTTTTGCCCATCCATATAATGATAGTTAGCAAAGCTTAGGAGTTTGGGGAAGCAAAGAAATGATTAATAATAGAACCAGACTATAATTAGCTCAGATTATACAAGTTTCAAGAGTTGCAGAAGCTTTTACGAACAAAAAAGGAGCTCATTTGAGCCCCTTTGTCTGATTAAGTCTGAACTAATATAAATTAAACAGGAAAGTCGATTAAGCTTTTTTAGCTGCAGCTTTCTTAGGTGCCGCCTTTTTTGCTGGAGCCTTTTTCGCAGCAGGCTTTTTCGCAGCAGGCTTTTTTGCTGGAGCTTTTTTAGCTTCAATTTTCTTCGGTGCAGCTTTTTTGGTCGTTTTCTTTGGCGCGGCCTTCTTTGCTACTTTTTTCTTCGGCTTAACCTCTTCTTCTTCGTCCAGTTCTTGTACTGCTTTTTCAAGCATATCACGGCTAACGGTTTTATCGGTCAGGTCAGCCATTTCAAGGATGAAGTCCACGACCTTTTCTTCAAAGACAGGTGCGCGTAATTGCGCCTTAGCTTGGTCGTTGTTCTGGAAATATTCGAAGACCTGCTGTTCTTGGCCTGGGAAACGGCGAGCTTCTTCAAAGATTTTGCGGTTCACTTCTTCTTCGCTAACTTGCACATTATTAACCACACCAAGTTCACTTAGCAGCAAGCCAAGGCGTACACGGCGTTCAGCGATTGAACGGAATTCAGCCGCTTCATCTTCATCGGATGGTCCAGCTTGGTCCGCAACTTCTTCTTCTGTTACTTCACCAGCTTGGATGGCATCGCGCTTAATCTGTTGCCAAATAGCGTTAAATTCCATGTCCACCATGCTAGCCGGCACATCGAAGCTATATTCATCAGCAAGCGCATCTAAAAGCGAGCGCTTCAACTTCGCACGGGTTAAGCCGCTATTTGCCGTTTCCAACTGCGTTTTGACCGTGTCTTTTAGACCTGCTAGGTCTTCTAGGCCAAAATTTTTCGCTAGTTCATCGTTAACTTTAGCCTCTGATGCTTTACGAACTTCATGCACTTTAACTTTAAAGACGGCTTCTTTGCCCGACAGGTCTTCTGATTGGTAATCTTCGGGGAAGGTCACCGTTACGTCTAATTCATCGTCCGCTTTAACACCGATAAGCTGCTCTTCGAAGCCTGGGATGAACTGACCAGAGCCCAATACAAGCTCGAACTCATCAGCTTTGCCACCATCAAAGGGAACCCCGCCTACGCTCCCTTCAAAGTCGATCAAAACCGCATGGTCTATTTTTGCCTTAGTGGTCTTAGCTGCTTTGGTGAAAGTCTTTTGGTTAGAAGCCATATCCTTCAAGGCGACATCAATATCTTTGTCCGCAACTTCAGCGATCCAGCGTTCCATCTTCGGTGCTTTAAAACTAGACACATCAATTGTTGGTAAAATCTCTAACGAAACCGTGAAACTTAAATCTTTGCCGTCTTCATAATCACCAACACTAACATCGGGGCGAGTGGCAGGGCGCATGTCTTTATCAGCGAAAAGCTTCTCGGTGCTCTCGTTAACGGCTTCTTGCAAAACTTGGCCCATGGCACGATCACCGTGCATACGCTTCAACAGCGAAAGAGGTGCTTTGCCAGGGCGGAAGCCCTTAATGCTGGCACTAGAGCGGAATTCTATCAGTACTTTTTCAAGACGGTCATCAAGCTCTGAAGCCTCCACAACTACCTTATATTCGCGCTTCAAGCCTTCGCTTAACAATTCTTCACTTTGCATTTGCCGTGCCTATCCAAAAATATATTTCAACGATTTGGTCGCGCTTCTTAACTTGTTTGTGGTGCGGGCGAAGGGACTTGAACCCCCACATCCGAAGATACCAGAACCTAAATCTGGCGCGTCTACCAATTTCGCCACGCCCGCACACAAGAGGTGAAAGTCACCCAAGACAAACAAGTCAATGATTGAGGCCTGCTTTGCCGATCATATCATACATTCGGTGATCACACCTAGATAGATAAGAAAGCCTGAGCGCTCAAGCACGTCAAATTTCGACGCCGCTTATAACAGCACGGTGCGCCAGTACAAGATTTTTTTACGCATAATGCCGCAGAATATTAAAAATATGTTCGAAAGCGTTCAAATTAGCACAAAAACCACCAAATATCATCGCTCAACTATCCATTAAGCTAGAAAAGCAATTCTGCAAACTAGCTGGAATGGCATCTAACAAATCAGAGGCAATCATCCCCGGAGAATAATAGCTCGCAGCTTGACCATGCAGCCATCCCCCCCGAGCCGCAGCTTCAAACGCCGGCATCCCCATTGTCAGCCCTGCTAAAATTAAACCGCTCAATATATCACCGGTTCCGGCAACATTTAGCCAATGTGGTGCCGAGCTAGCTATCGCCGCTCTACCATCTACGGAGGCGATTATAGTGTCAGGTCCTTTTAGAACCACCACTGCCCCAAGTGATTTAGCGGCTTCGCGGGCCGCGCCTATTCTATCCGCTTTATAATCAATATCAGAAAACAACCCGCAGAACTCACCCTCATGAGGGGTTATAACCGTTTCAGCCTTTATAGCGGCCACCATACTGTGCCTTGCGCCATAAAATGCATAAAGCGCATCAGCGTCTAGAACAGAGGGGCGTCCAAGCTTTAAAAGCGATAAAATAGTTTCGGCTTGCTCACCGCCCCGCCCCAACCCCGGCCCAATGGCAATAGCCCGGTAGCGCGGCTCAGCCTCGACCATCCCAACCAAGGCACTATTAGATATTACATCTTGGACCAAAATATCACTCAAGGAACTAGCTTGAACAGCATAGGTATCACTAGATGCCATCAGACTAACAAGCCCGGCCCCTGCCCTGAGTGCAGCCATAGCTGTTAGCCTGCTAGCCCCAAGCGTGGGTTTTTGCCCGCCTATAACTACTGCATGACCACGGTCATATTTATGGGCTTCCTCTTGCCAGAGCGGTAAAGCCGTTTCATCCCACATTTGGGGACAGCACACGAATATAGAAGATTGAATATCAGCTAGTTTGTCTAAATTTATGCCAATATCCTCAACATGTAAGTGCCCACATTTATGTTTCCCGGGACGTAAATAATGCCCCGGTTTAGCGCGGCAAAAAGTTACTGTTTCGGCAGCCTCAAAACATATTCCCATGACCTGCCCGTTATTACCGTTCACCCCAGAAGGCAAATCAACCGCCAAACGCAGAGCATTGCTTTGGTTTGCCGCCGCTAAAATTTCGGCCACTATGCCTGTTACATTTCGGCTAAGGCCAGCGCCAAATATGGCATCTATTATAACGGCACTGCCATCAATAATAACCGGATCAAATGGAATGAGGTCGCCGCTCCACCGCTCATATGCTATTGCAGCATCGCCTTTCAACGCGCTAGGTTTGCCAGCCAAGGCAACACGCACCGGTATATTTCGCCTAGATAAAAGTCGGGCCGCAATGAAACCATCACCGCCATTGTTACCGGGACCACATAGGATAAGAATGTCTGCACCCTTTGAAAGGATTTGCTCAGCGTCTGATTCCAGCCCAAGCCATAACCTGCCAGCATGATCTGCCACATGGGCACCAGCGCGTTCCATAAGGTCAATTCCAGCTGTTCCACCTTTAATGGTTAGCGCATCCGCCTTAGACATTTCACATGGGGTCAATAATTGGTGTAAATCCGCTGATATAGGCATAAACTGCTCTCCTGCAACCATCATCATAGCTGGGTGCATTTGCGTCAACAAAATATACGAATATTACATGTGAAGAAATGGGGCGAGTGACGGGACTTGAACCCGCGACATCCAGAATCACAATCTGGCACTCTAACCAACTGAGCTACACCCGCCATTTCCAAAAGGCGGCTCTGTTTATGCCCGCTTGCTTAAAAGGTCAAGTATCTAAATTATTTCTGGCTAAAAATATCTACTTTATCACTAATTAATATCACCAATTACGCAGTTTGCCCATTCAGTAATCACTTGCCTATTTTTTGGGCATTAGCTTTGCCCCATATGCCTATTTTTTGAGCTCTCGGCAATCATTCTTCGTACTTTAAGCAGGGTTTTTGCGCAGTGTTAAGTTGGCATATACTGTGCATATAAATAGGTCAAAATGTGCAAAATTATTATAGGTACAAGCATGAAAAAAATTGAAGCCATAATTAAACCGTTCAAATTGGACGAAGTGAAAGAGGCCCTTCATGAGGTTGGAATATCTGGCATTACAGTGCTGGAAGCCAAAGGGTTCGGACGCCAAAAAGGCCATACAGAATTATATCGCGGCGCTGAATATGTCGTAGATTTTGTCCCTAAGGTTAAATTGGAAATTGTCGTCGAAGAAGCCATCACAGCGAAGGCGGTAGAAGCTATCCAAACTGCTGCCCATACAGGGCGAATTGGTGACGGCAAAATATTTGTATCAAGTATTGAAGAAGCTATCCGCATTCGTACGGGTGAAACTGGCCCTGAGGCCGTTTAAAGAAGACTGTTATTACTTTGAAAAGATAATCAAGCACCACCTAAAATTACCCTTAAAGAGAGATCATTATTATGGCCAAATACGAAAATATGACCCCACCAGAATTCCTGAAGCTCGTGAAAGATTTAGACGCTGATTGGATCGACTTGCGCTTCACTGATGTTAAAGGAAAATGGCAAAATTTGACCATGGACGCGGAAGTGGTGGATGAAGACATGCTGGCTGACGGCATCATGTTTGATGGGTCCTCCATTGAAGGTTGGAAAGCCATTAACGAATCAGACATGGTTTTATCACCTGATCTATCGTCTGTTACATTTGATCCCTTTACCGCTGACACGACATTGATCGTGAACTGTGATATTTTGGAGCCCGGCACTGGTCAACCCTATAACCGTGACCCTCGCTCCACTGCCAAAAAAGCTGAGGAATACCTTAAATTCACCGGTGTAGGCGACACCGCCTATTTTGGCCCTGAGCCTGAATTTTTTCTCTTTGACGATGTGCGATTCCGCGTTGGCTACGATGGTGCTTCTTATAAAATTGACGATATAGAAGGTCCCTATAATAGTAATCGCCGCTATGAGCAGGGCAACACCGGCCACCGGCCTATGGCTAAAGGGGGCTATTTCCCAGTTGCACCGGTGGATAGCTGCCAAGATATTCGCGGTGAAATGGTCAAGACAATGAAATCTATGGGCTTGACAATGGACAAGCATCACCATGAGGTTGCTGCCTCCCAGCATGAGCTCGGCATGACTTACGCGACCCTTACCGAGACCGCAGACCGGGTACAGGTCTATAAATATGTCACGGCGATGGTTGCCCATACATACGGTAAAACAGCGACCTTCATGCCGAAGCCCGTGGCCGATGATAATGGCTCAGGCATGCATGTTCATATGTCAATATGGAGGGAAGGCAGCCCGCTATTTGCAGGAGCGGGATACGCCGACCTTAGTGATACGGCGCTATATTATATTGGCGGCATTATAAAACATGCCAAAGCCCTGAATGCTTTCACTAACCCAACCACCAACAGTTATAAACGTTTGGTGCCGGGCTTTGAGGCCCCTGTGTTGCTTGCTTACTCAAGCCGTAACAGGTCTGCATCTTGCCGCATACCTTATGGCAGCAGTCCCAATGCCAAACGGGTCGAAGTCCGCTTTCCTGATGCTACGGCGAACCCTTATTATGCTTTTGCAGCAATGCTGATGGCTGGCCTCGACGGCATTGAAAATAAAATTCACCCAGGTGACGCAATGGACAAAGACCTATATGCCCTTCCACCAGAAGAATTAGCCGGTGTACCAACTGTCGCGGGGTCACTGAAAGAAGCTCTTGATGCGCTGGACGGTGATCGTGATTTCTTGAAAAAAGGTGATGTATTTAATGATGACCAGATCAATGCCTATATCAATTTAAAACGTGCTGATGTTTCACGCTTGGACATGACACCCCATCCTGTAGAATTTGAAATGTATTACAGTTCATAATAGATTATAAAACAACTATTAGCTACAAAAAGGCTTCATTCTGGTGGAGTCTTTTTTGTGCAATCAAAAGATAATACTGTTAAGTAGCTTGAATCATCAGTGATGAAAACACGAAAAAAGGTCGGAAGTCAAAGACTTCCGACCTAAAGTCGAGATCCATTGGGTAGGACTGCCTCATAGTGAGGCAAGACCAACTTGCCTAAGTTGGCGTAATAAATCAACAATAAAATACTATTTTTATTATAAAAAATTTCTGTATGCACTATATTAAGCGCAATTATATTTCAATAAGATAGGATAAGTCTGTGTAATTCAGAATTTATCCACTGATTTGATTAACTTTCATCTTCATGTAATTATATTTCACAATGTTAAAAGCAAAGCCAAGAGAGGAATGTTTATCATCCATTAATATTATCATGTTAAATCCTTTTATATGACACAAATAGCTCTCGATGAAATTCAATTATCCATTCAGCCATTGCTGGCGCCTGCCAACATTAACCCGTCTAGTTTTCTAGCGACTGATTACCTGAACCATTTTAATGAGATCGTCATGATGCTTGAAATGGTGCCGGACATGCCAGATATGATGGATGATATTTTAGATTGGGAACCAAAGTCGTATCAGCAACATTTCAAGGATAGTGGGTTTGACGCCAGTGAGCTTGCTATTGAAGCTTTTGAGATGTCACCAGAACCTCTTAAAAGTCAGTTTCTATCCATTGTGAAGGAACTGAATGACCTATTAAGCGGCACATTATTTGGTTTGCAGAAAGTTAATGTGATTGAACGCGGATTTTCTGATGCTGCCCGTGCCTTAGTGGTTATGCGAGTGAAAGGGTCGCAGGCCTTACTCGGAAGACTTAATGGTATCATCCACGGCGTACCCGACACGCAATTACTTGGCAATCAGACAGTTCCAACAGCCAAACCCGATATTAAAATCGCAACAAATGAACCTGAAGCACAAGAAGAAGTGCAGTCTCAGGCTGATATCGATGCCCTATTCGATTAAGCTATATTATCATTCAAAGCTGCCCTAAAAATAAAAATCCTTTAAAACACTATATCTTGTTGTTTTTGGGTGCAACACCACCTTATATTATAGTTCACTCACCCCTTTGACCATCCGAGGACAGCTATGACCGACCTGTTTCAGGCAACCCCAACCAAAGCGGATTATACTGCTAAAGATATTGAAGTGTTAGAAGGCCTTGAGCCTGTGCGCCAGCGCCCCGGTATGTATATTGGTGGCACGGATGAAACTGCCCTGCATCATCTTGTGGCAGAAATTCTTGATAATTCAATGGACGAAGCGGTTGCAGGTCACGCCAGTAAAATAACTGTGACATTGCTTGCGGATGGTTCGGTAGAAATCTCAGATAATGGCCGTGGTATACCCGTGGACCCACACCCGAAATACAAAGATAAATCCGCCTTAGAGGTTATTATGACCACCTTGCACTCCGGCGGTAAATTTAACAGCGACGCCTATGTCACATCAGGCGGTTTGCACGGAGTTGGTATATCGGTGGTGAACGCCCTTTCCGATAAATTGACCGTGGAGGTCGCACGAGACCGCCAATTATGGATCCAAACATTTTCCCGGGGCTTAACAACCAGCAAACTTGAAAATCACGGTTCAATACATAACCGGCGTGGCACCAAGATTACTTTTCACCCTGACCCCGATATATTTGGACCGAAAACATCCCTTAAAGCTATACGGATGTATAAACTTGTGCGTTCAAAAGCTTATCTATTTCGCGGGGTGGCTATCGATTGGAAATGCGCCTCTGAAAAACTAGTGTCAGGGGACAATATTCCCCAAGAAGCCACCCTACACTTCCCTGGTGGCCTTAGTGATTATCTCAGCGAAACGGTTAAGAACCGCAGCTGTGTCTCTGACAAGCCTTTTTCTGGCGTGCAAAGCTTCCCTGATGGTGAAGGCCAAATCGAATGGGCCATCAGTTGGCCAGAATACGGCGATGGCTTTTCAAATACCTATTGCAACACGATCCCAACGCCCCAAGGTGGCACCCATGAAAGCGGCATGCGGACCGCATTACTAAAAGGCATAAAAGCTTACGCAGAATTAACCGGCGTCAAGAAAGGAGCGCAAATCAACGGCGAGGATATCGCCGGTGCCAGCTGTGCTATGCTTTCTGTCTTCATTAAAAACCCCCAGTTTCAGGGCCAAACCAAAGATAAACTCTCTACACCAGAAGCAGCTCGGCTTAGTGAAAACGCCATTCGTGATGCTTTTGACCATTGGCTCGTTGATGATGCAGACCGTAGCAAAGGCCTGATAACATGGGCTTTGGAGCGGGTTGAAGACCGCTTGCGCCGTAAAGAAGAACGAGAGATAAAACGCAAAAAGGTCATCAATAAGCGCAAATTACGGCTGCCCGGGAAATTAACCGATTGCAGCTCACAGAGCGCTGAAGGCACAGAAATATATATTGTGGAAGGTGATTCTGCCGGTGGTTCTGCAAAACAGGCACGGGACCGTAAAACCCAAGCCATATTACCTATACGCGGTAAAATATTAAATGTTGCCAGTGCCACGCCCGCTAAAATAGCCCAAAACCAAGAAGTGGCTGACCTTACCCTTGCTCTTGGTTGTGGCATCAAAGACCATTATGATGGTGACGCTCTGCGCTATGAGAAAATAATCATCATGACCGATGCTGATGTGGACGGTGCCCATATCGCAACCCTTTTGATGACCTTCTTTTTCCAGGAAATGCCCAAACTTGTACGCGACGGTCATTTATACTTAGCCCAACCGCCCCTTTATAGAATTGCCAAGGGCCCCAAGGTTTTATACGCCCGTGATGATATTCACAAAGACGAGCTAATGGCCTCCGAATTTTCAGGCAAAGGCAAGGTTGACATTAGCCGCTTTAAAGGTCTTGGTGAAATGCCAGCGGTTCAATTACGTGAAACTACCATGTCCCGTGCCAATCGCACTCTTATTAGGGTTACCCTTCCAGCTGAATATAGCGAACGGGCTGAGGTTAATCTACTTGTTGATGACTTAATGGGCAAAAAGCCTGAAAAGCGTTTCATTTTCATCCGTGATAATGCCGACCAAGTCGGTGAGCTGGACATTTAATGTGGCCATTCAAGCCTGTGCAAGATATGATATTCACTATAAATGTTACTATCTAATACATGCATAAATGTCGCACTCATGCAGCATATATATATCTATATATAGCCAATAAAGTCTCATCCATTGACATGAGAGCGGAAAACCATATGCTGCGCGCCAATGAAAAATAATTTATGGACTGTAAAACCACATGAGTTTTGACCATCTAGGCCTAAGCGATGAACTGCTAAAAGCTGTCAGTGATGCCGGCTATGAGAAGCCAACCGATATTCAAGCATCGGCCATCCCTAGCATCTTGATGGGGCGGGACATATTGGGCATTGCCCAAACCGGAACCGGCAAAACGGCCTCCTTCACGCTGCCAATGCTTGATATTCTTGGTGAAGGCCGGGCCCGGGCCCGCATGCCGCGCTCTCTCATTCTTGAGCCTACCCGTGAACTCGCAGCACAAGTGGCTGAAAGCTTTGAGAAATACGGCAAAAACCATAAACTCAGCATGGCCTTGCTCATTGGCGGTGTGAATTTCGCCAATCAGGAAAAATTGCTCGACCGTGGTGTCGATGTTCTTATTGCTACACCCGGGCGTCTGTTAGACCATTTCTCCCGTGGTAAATTATTGATGACCGGCATCGACATTCTCGTAGTCGATGAAGCCGACCGTATGCTGGACATGGGCTTTATTCCCGATGTTGAGAAAATATGTGAATGTATTCCAGGCCGCCACCAAACATTATTTTTCTCAGCCACCATGCCGCCACCGATTAAAAAATTAACCGATCAGTTTTTGGATGATCCAAAATTTATTCAAGTCGCTCGGGCAGCCTCCACTGCTGATACGGTAGCTCAGCACTTAATTACAGTTGATCGCCGCCAAAAACGTGCGGCCCTGCGCACACTTCTGGAAGGTAAAGAAGTGCGCAACGGCATCATTTTCTGTAATCGTAAAGTTGAAGTTAAGGAAGTTCATGCCTCACTAAAACGCCATAAATTTAACGTCGGCCAATTACACGGTGATATGGTGCAGAGTGAGCGGATGGAAGTCTTGCAAGGCTTTAAAGATGGCACAATTCAATTTCTATGCGCCTCTGATGTAGCGGCACGCGGGCTTGATGTGCCTAACGTTAGTCATGTATTTAACTTTGATGTCCCAAGCCACGCAGAAGACTATGTTCACCGAATTGGCCGAACAGGTCGCGCCGGGAAAGAAGGCACCGCCATAACCTTGACCACAGAAGGCCGTGACGACACTAAATACGTTGCAGCTATCGAACATATGACAGGTGAAAAAATCCCGCGAACAGTGATTGAAGGCATTGGTAAAGTCGTCTCTAAGGCTCCAGCAAAAAAAGTCAAACCTGTACCGTCAAAGTCAAAGGCCACGGATCATAAACGCAATGTTACTGACAAAAAACCAGTTAACGATGGTAAGAAAGCCCAAAGCCTCCCTGCAAAAGATGAAAAGCAAGATAGAAAACCACCCCGTGATAAGAATCCACGGTCAAAAGCCAAAGGCCGTCGCACTAAAAATGATGATACTGTACAGATAAAAGAGCTTCCAAATAAACCGGTTGTTGGTCTTGGCCATCATGTTCCGGCATTTTTAAAGAGTGCAGTAAAAATAAAGCGTTAGATAGTTAACTTTTTTCTTACCTTCCGCGTAAAAATTAAAAAATAAATACATTTTAACGACGAAAAAGATTGCTAATTTATAGGTTAATGTTACCTTAAGCTTTATTGAGGGGGTTAAACGGACGTCGATCAAAAGTTATTTGATCTTCGCTGGTTGGAGAGAAAAGTGTACCATCATACTAACGACAAGGCAAAACGTCTTGCCGAGCGGTCGATCAAATCACTCAATGATTTTGAGCTGCCGATTGCCCCACTTTATTTTTCACTTTTTTATGCCTATTATTCTGGCGAGCACCCAGATGTTTCCAAAGCAATTGATGCTTACCTCGAAGCAGGTAGACCGATCACCGAAGAGCGTTGTAAAAATATATACAATAAAATACTTGAACAAACTTCTGCAACATCAACTATCGTAGATGCAAGCGATCAACTATCCGATATTACCAATAATTTATTGGATTTTGTTAATGAAGCTAGTGAAGGAAATCAGAACTTCACCAGCCACCTTGATGACTTTGCTAAAAAATTAGATACTGATAATAGTCAAGAGGACATGGCAACTATGGTCCAAACCATGATGGAGCAAAGCCGTGAAACTATGGTCCGCCAATGGGACCTCGAGAAGCAGCTAGCCACAGCATCAGAGCAAATAACAACATTAAAGACTGAGCTTGAAGACGTTAATGCCGATGCCCGCACAGACCCCCTTACACAGCTTGCCAATCGTCGAGCATTTAATGAGTTCATACAAACAGCAAGTGAAGAAGCCAGCAAGAATGACACTTCAATGACCTTGGTTATTGGTGATGTTGATAATTTCAAAGCCTTTAATGATAAATGGGGCCACAGTTTCGGCGACCAGGTATTAAAGCTAGTCGCCCACAGCATAACGGAACATACACCGACAGACTGCTTAGCATCACGGTATGGCGGCGAAGAGTTCGCTATTGTTTTACCCGGCCATGATTTAGCCACCGCACGCGAAATAGCTGATAAGGCACGCGAATTTATCAGTAGCAAGGTGATTCGCAGAAAAGACAGCAGTAAAAATGTAGGACAAATTACCATCAGCTTTGGTGTCGCTATTTATGAAGCAGGTGAATGCATTCCTCACTTCATTGAACGAGCCGACATGGCCCTTTATTCAGCTAAAGAACAAGGCCGCGATAGGGTCGTCTGTGCGCCAATCGGCAAAAATATCATTACAGCTGTTGCTTGATCCTTTCACAGCTGTTTAGACTTGTATGGCTCGGCAATGTCACTGAGTAGCTTTTACACGCTAAAAGCAAATAGAAACTGCTCGGAGATTATATGGCTTATGAAGCGATTACATTGGAAACCACTGCTGAAAAACTAGCCGTGCTAACCCTAAACCGCCCAGAATCCTTAAATGCGCTTAATAAAACCATGCTAGAAGAAATATTGCATGCAGTTAATAGCCTATCGAAGGATGAAAAAGCACGAGCTCTTCTCATAACCGGGGCAGGCAGGGCCTTTTCATCAGGTGCTGATTTACAGCCCACTTCGCCTGCATCCATGGATGGTTTTGATTTCGGCCAAGCTTTGCGGGATCACTATAACCCTATCATGTTAGCGCTGGCTGATTTGAAAATGCCAATTGTCACTGCTGTGAATGGCCCTGCGGCTGGTGCGGGCATGAGCATAGCCCTCGCCGGGGATATTATCATCGCTTCAAAGTCAGCTTATTTTCTACAAGCTTTCGTCAATATTGGCCTAGTGCCAGACGCAGGTAGCAGTTATATTCTGCCTAAGCTTATTGGTCCAGCCAGAGCGAGAGCGCTGATGATGATGGGCGGCAAATTGCCCGCAGAAACAGCCCTTGATTGGGGTATGGTTTATGAAGTTGTTGACGATGACAAACTGGCAGACCATAGCCTTGACCTTGCGACAAAACTTGCAAATGGCCCCACTGTGGCACTTGGTAATATTCGCCGGCTAATACAAAACAGTGAAAATAATAGTTTTTCGGAGCAGCTTGCACTTGAAGCTGAGCTCCAAAGTGCAACGGGCAAAAGTGAAGACACTTTAGAGGGAATATCGGCCTTTATAACAAAGCGGAAAGCTAAATTTGCTGGACGGTAGGCAAAAGAGCATCTCATCCCTTTATAATTCTGTTGTGACGCTTTCATTGTTATGATTAGCGAGAGCTTATTATAACCATTAACATCTGAGCCGTCTCAGCATGCTGTAATAAGCTTTTGATCGGTGCCCTCCTCTTGCTTTTTGACCTTGTTCTTCTGCAACACAACATTGTTCAGATCAAACACATAGGCCGAACCCGCCTCCTTACCATTTTCATCATCACGAGCTGCCCCAATAACGGCTGTTCCACAAGTCAGGTCCATACTCCAGCCAAAAACATCGCCCGCAGTGCCATCATCCGCTTGGAGTTGAATTTTCTGGCTCCATATGCCTTTCGTTCGAGTGAAGATATAAGCAGAACCAGAATTTTCACCTTTGTTATCTTGGAACATAGCGCCAATCAGCGCTGTATCCCCTGAAAGAGCAACACTCCTACCAAATCTATCATTTGCAGCTCCATCATTTGCCGTAAGTTTGGCTTGTTCGGTCCAAACTGAGCCAGAACGCGTGAACACATAAGCCGAGCCGGAATCGATACCCATAACATCGTCATCATCTCTACGCGCTGAGATTAAGGCTGTATCTCCGGATAGAGCGACCCTGACACCAAATATATCTGTCTCAGCGCCATCGGACGCAGTAAGTTTTGCTTGTTGCTTCCACTGTTTGCCTGACCCGGTATAAACATATACGGCACCTGCATTTAATGCCTTCTCATCATTCAGATCAGCACCTACCAAAATGGTTTCTCCATCAAATGCGATACTTATTCCAAAAACATCGCCTGAAGCACCATCAATAGCCGTAAGTTTAGCCTGTTGGTTCCATATATCCCCCGACCGCTTAAAAACATAGACCGAGCCGGAATCAGTGCCTTTATCGTCATCGTGCGGTGCGCCAATTACGGCCGTATCACCAAAAATGGCAATACTCTGTCCAAAACCATCTTTGACGGTGGTATCATTAGCTATAAGCTTGGCCTGTTGGCTCCATTCAGACTTATTACGGGTAAAAACATATGCTGCACCTGCATTCTCCCCATTATCATCCTGGTTCATGGCACCAATTATGGCTGTATCACCCGAAAGAGTAACTTTGCCGCCAAAACCATCCCCCTTTGCACCATCGTCGGCAAAGAGCTTGGCTTGCTGATGCCAACCACCTTTTTCTTTGATGAAAACATAAGCCGAACCAGAATCACTGCCCCTGTCGTCATCTCTTAAAGCGCCAACAATGACAGTATCCTCCGACGCAGCAACACTGAAACCAAAAAAGTCCATTGCTGCGCCATCTGCCGCCATTAACTTAGCTTTTTCTACTTGTATGATGGACCAAGCAGGTGCAACAACAAATAATAATCCCAGTATGATTAATGGAAAATTCATTACTTTCAGGCAGATAGCTCTCAGCGCATTCATATATTTCATCTCTCAACTTGTTGTTTTCATAATCTGATGCTACGTAAAAGCAACATCACCGTCTGTTATACTATAACTTTTTACAAGCAGAATCTTATCAATTTGGTTGGTTCATATATTATGGCTATCTTAATCCTGATGACAATTTGACTAACCTTTAACAAGGTTTCTATAACTAGATGAAATTTGTGATTTTGATTGTCGATGAAAGCTTATTAAAAACCATTTATTCAAAAAATTGTGAAAATACGAAGATGCCCCTTTTTTTGCCGCTTTTATACAGGCATAAAGATATTTCACATTGAACTGGCCAATAAGCCGTAAGAGGAAATGCCTAGGTGCTATCTATTTTTGAACCCCTTGCCATTATTGGCCGTGTCGTTATGGCCGCGCTGGCTGAACTTGGTCGCTTATCCAAGTTCACCGCTGAAGCCGTAAAAAATATTTTCCTACCCCCTTTTTATTGGCGTCTTATTTTAAAGCAGATGCTGCATATTGGTTATTATAGCCTGCCGGTTGTTGGTCTCACGGCACTTTTCACCGGCGCTGCTCTCGCCCAACAAATTTTTGTCGGTGGATCGCGCTTTAACGCTGAGAGCGTTGTGCCCGGGGTTGTGGTTATCGCCATTGTGCGCGAGCTCGGACCCGTCCTTGGCGGCCTTATGGTGGCTGGACGGGTTTCTAGTGCCATGGCAGCAGAGCTTGGCACCATGCGTGTGACCGAGCAAATTGACGCGCTAACGACCCTTTCAACGGACCCTTTTAAATATCTTGTCGTCCCGCGTTTAATTGCAAGCGTTTTTACCCTACCTCTACTGGTTCTTGTTGCCAACGTCATTGGGGTTTTGGGTGGCTATTTAATCGGTACAGAACGCTTAGGTCTTAACGCTGGAGCATATCTTAAAGTCACGGTTGACTTTCTTGAACAAGCCGACGTTATATCCTCGCTCGTAAAAGCCGCTGTCTTTGGTTTTTTCATTGCCTTGATGGGTAGTTATTATGGCTATCACAGTAGCGGCGGCGCTCAAGGGGTGGGTAAAGCCACCACAAATGCAGTGGTTGGTGCCTTCATCACTATTTTGCTGGCCAATTTAATCATTACCATTGTCGTTTTCGGCACATAGAGGATAGCATATGAAAAATGATACTATCCCGATGATCCAACTTGAAAATGTAACCAAGCATTTTGGGTCTAAGCATGTTTTAAATGGCGTAAACCTTTCTGTAGCTCGTGGTGAATCTCTCGTTATTATAGGCGGGTCTGGCACGGGTAAATCAGTTACACTAAAATGTATTCTGGGGTTATTAAAAGCCGACAGCGGCACCATTAATGTGGATGGTAGAGATGTAACGCTCATGGGCAAATCAGAGCGCAAAAAAATTCTGAGTAAATTTGGCATGCTGTTCCAAGGTGCTGCCCTGTTTGATAGCATGAAGGTGTGGGAAAATGTTGCCTTTGGCCTAATCCAAGGCCAAGGCATGGACCGGGTATCAGCGCGTGAAATTGCTACTGAAAAGTTACGCCGGGTTGGCCTAAGCCCCGATGTAGGTGACCTTTCCCCATCAGAACTCTCTGGTGGCATGCAAAAGCGGGTAGGCCTTGCTCGTGCCATTGCCGCAGAGCCCGAAATTATATTCTTTGACGAGCCAACGACAGGGCTTGACCCTATTATGGCTGATGTCATTAATGATTTGATTGTCGAATGTGTCACCGACCTTGGGGCAACCACCTTATCCATTACCCATGACATGGCAAGTGCGCGCAAAATAGCTGACCGTATCGCCATGATCCATAAAGGTGAAATTATTTGGGAAGGTTCCAAGGCAGAGGTCGACAAAAGCGACAATCCCTATGTTGAACAATTTATCCATGGTCGCGCTGATGGCCCTATCCAAATGGAAATTTTAAAGCCATAATCCCATCAATAGCTAAAAAATAACGGCAGGAACGGTTATATGGCTCGCGCCAAGAAATCATATGTTTGTAGCAATTGCGGTGCCATTCATGGGCGCTGGCAAGGCAAATGCGAAGATTGTGGTGGCTGGAACTGTATTACAGAGGAAGTGCCCCAGACCTCTGGCGCCCCTAAGGGCCTGAGCGGCAAAAAAGGTAGGATCATTGAAATTACAGGCCTTGATACACCCGCCGAAGACACCCCGCGACTGAAAACCGGCATTGATGAATTTGACCGCGCTCTGGGTGGTGGTCTCGTCAAAGCATCCGCCGTTCTTATAGGCGGTGACCCGGGCATCGGTAAATCCACCATATTACTCCAAGCTATGGGTAAGCTCGCCCTCACAGGTGTTGATTGCCTTTATATTTCTGGCGAAGAAGCAACCGCACAAATCCAAATGCGGGCGGAACGACTTGGCCTAACAGGTGCTCCCCTAAAGCTAGCAACAGCGACCAACTTGCGTGATATCTTAACCACACTGGATAGCGGCAATCCACCCCGTGTAGTGGTTATAGATTCTATCCAAACTCTATATGCTGATCACGTGGAGAGTGCTCCTGGCACGGTCAGCCAAGTGCGTATATGCGCTAATGAGCTTATCAGCTATGCCAAACGCAAAGGTACCATTGTGTTGCTGGTTGGTCATGTTACCAAGGACGGCCAAATTGCAGGCCCGAGGGTGCTTGAGCATATGGTTGATACCGTTTTATATTTTGAAGGCGACAGGGGCCATCAATTCCGCATTCTGCGCGCGGTGAAAAACCGTTTTGGCGGTACCGATGAAATTGGTGTTTTCGAGATGACCGGTGCGGGTCTGTCTGAAGTGCCAAACCCATCAGCGCTATTTTTATCGGACCGTAATAGCCGGGAACCCGGCTCAGCCGTGCTAGCTGGCATGGAAGGTTCCCGTCCAGTATTGCTGGAAATTCAAGCACTTGTAGCCCGCTCTTCAGCGGCCAACCCACGCCGCGCTGTCGTTGGTTGGGATAGTGGTAGGCTTGCCATGGTGCTGGCCGTGCTTGACCAACGCGCGGGTTTGGGCCTCGCGGGATGCGATATATATTTGAATGTGGCGGGCGGCTTGAAAGTTAGTGAACCGGCGGCTGACCTGGCTGTTGCGGCAGCGCTTATAAGTTCGCTGGCACAAGTCCCTGTGCCCGATGAAACGGTTGTTTTCGGCGAGATAAGCTTATCTGGTGATATTCGCTCGGTCTCTCAAGCCGGTGCCCGCATGAAGGAAGCAGAGAAACTAGGCTTTTCTGGTGCCATGATGCCATCAAGCCAAAAATTGGCAGGTAGCTCTGCCCTTTCACAACAATCTATGGCACGCGTGACCGAGTTAGTGGACTTTTTTCTGCCCGGTGGGCTATCATAAAGGCCTAGGCATAAGGATAGAAGTAACCCATGGATACAGCATCTCTCACGCAAGACCTTACCGCATTTGACATTGGCATATTGATCATTGTTGGCCTATCGACCATTTTGGCTTTTTCCCGTGGCTTTGCAACAGTTGCCCTTAGCCTAGCCGCATGGGTGGTTAGCTTTGTTGTCTCTGTCTTTGGCTTTACCTTTTTCCGCCCCTATGGCCGCGACCTTATCAGCAATGAAGCTCTGGCAGACATTGTCACCCTTGTTGGCGTTTTCATTATTGTTTTGATCATATTGAAGCTGGTCGCAGGTATGATTGGTAAATCGGTGAAAGATAGCCCCCTTGGCTTTCTTGATCGCTCGCTTGGTGCTTTATTTGGCTTGTTACGCGGCATCGTAATTGTTTCGCTGTTATATTTGGGCGTTAGTGTATTCTTCAACACCGATAAATTACCTGAATGGGTCAAGGATGCTAAGCTTCGCCCCATGGTCGCGTGGTCGGCGGATATCCTGCAAGAATTAGCCGAAGACTTCCTTGACCGGGAAGACCAAACCGACACTGAGCGCATGTTACGCGAAGCCGCAGCCAAGAGCCAATTTAATAGTGAAGCCGCCGAAGAAGCCGCTGGTGCCATTTACCGCACGGGTTCTGACAAAATAGGTGATATGATCGAAAACCAGCTCAACAATGAAGACGAAGAGGCGGGAAAAAAGAACGATAAAGATGGTTAATTTTTGACAGGATATGACTATCTAATAGTGAATGGCATTTTTGGGCTAGGCATAAAGATTAAATAACCGTATATCATCCTCATAGCGGACCGTAGATCAGTCTTATTTGTTGGAAACTACACATGAATGATGCCCCCGGCACTTTTTCCACCAATCCATTCGATGATGATAAATTGCATGAGGAATGCGGCGTTTTTGGCATTTGGGGCTCTGATGATGCCACTGCCCACACAGCCCTTGGTTTGCACGCTCTACAGCACCGTGGGCAGGAAGCTGCTGGCATAACCGCCTATAACGGCAAGCATTTTTTCACTAAACGGGTTTTAGGGCTGGTATCAGATAACTTTACATCCAAAGAGGTAATCGACGCCCTGCCAGGCGATAATGCCATTGGCCATGTGCGCTATAGCACAGCGGGAGACACCGACCTGCGCAATTGTCAGCCACTATTCGCTGAGTTTGCTTCTGGTGGCTTTGCCGTCGCCCATAACGGCAATCTTACCAATGCCACCCACCTGCGCCGTTCTCTAGTCTCTCGCGGGTCTATATTCCAATCCACTTCCGACACGGAAACCCTCATTCATCTAATCGCTACCAGCCATTTCCGTAATCTTATGGACAGGCTGGTTGATGCCCTGAGGCAAATTGAAGGGGCATACAGCCTTGTAGCCCTGACCAGCGAAGGCATGATAGGGGTCCGTGATCCGCTTGGGGTTAGACCCTTGGCACTCGGCAAATTAGACGACAGTTACATTCTATGCTCAGAGACCTGCGCGCTGGATATTATAGGCGCAGAATTTATCCGAGATATTGAGCCCGGTGAAATTGTTACCATTGATGAAAATGGTATCAAGTCTAATAAACCATTCCCGGACTGCAAACCTCGCCCCTGCGTTTTTGAGCATGTTTATTTTTCCCGCCCCGACAGCCTTGTCGGTGGCTTAAGCGTTTATGATGTGCGCAAACGCATTGGTGCCGAGCTTGCGCGTGAATTCCCGGTTGACGTTGATGTGGTGATACCGGTACCTGATTCCGGAACCCCGGCCGCAATAGGCTTTGCCGTGGAGGCTGGCTTACCGTTTGAACTTGGCATAATCCGCAATCATTATGTTGGCCGTACCTTCATTGAGCCATCAGACCAGATTCGCCACTTCGGTGTTAAACTGAAGCATAATGCCAACCGCTGGCACATCAAAGGCAAGAAGATCGTGTTGGTTGACGATTCGATTGTACGCGGCACGACCTCGCTTAAAATTGTCGAGCTTATGCGCCAAGCAGGGGCAACTGAGGTTCATATGCGCATTGCATCACCGCCCACAGCCCATGCCTGTTTTTACGGGGTTGATACTCCAGAGCGCAAGAAACTATTGGCTGGACGCTTTGATCTTGAAGGTATGCGAAATTATATCGGAGCAGATTCGCTTGCGTTTCTATCCAATGATGGCTTGTACCGCGCATGCTATCAACCTGATGGGCGTAATGAAGCAGCGCCCCAATTCTGTGATGCCTGCTTCACAGGGGACTATCCAACCTTCTTGACCGACCAGTCTGAGCAAGAAGAAAATAATAATCAGCTTGAGCTGATCGCTTCACCGGGAAAATAACAATGTCTAATTCACTTGATGGGAAAGTTGCCCTCATTACCGGCGCTGCACGGGGCATCGGCCATGCAGCTGCTTTGGCGTTAGCGGCTGAAGGCGCGCATATAATTGCTGTTGCTAGGCCCAAAAGCCAAGGAGCACTGGAAGAGCTGGACGATGAAATAACAAAAGCCGGTGGCAGCGGTGTTACATTGGTGCCTATGGACTTAACAGACGGCGCTGCCATCGACCGCTTGGGTGGTGCTATCTATGAACGCTGGGGAAAATTAGATATTCTGATTGCAAATGCAGGAATACTCGGCCCCATATCACCGCTTGGTCATGTTTCTCCCCAAGATTGGGATAAAGTTATTGCTGCAAATCTCACTGCTAATTTTAGACTGATACGCTCCATGGACCCACTGCTGAAAATGGCAGATGCAGGCCGCGCTATTTTTGTTACGTCAAGCGTTGCTCGCAAGCATAAGCAATATTGGGGCCCCTATGCAGTGTCTAAGTCAGCACTTGAACAGTTAGCGCTAACCTATTCTGCTGAATGCGAAATTTCATCTAT
Source organism: Alphaproteobacteria bacterium (assembly GCA_021774735.1). GTDB lineage: Bacteria > Pseudomonadota > Alphaproteobacteria > Sphingomonadales > Kordiimonadaceae > JAJFIS01. The sequence continues at coordinate 139,887 of JAJFIS010000046.1, forward strand.
TAAAGTTAACTTACTTGATCCGGGCCCCATGCGTACTGGCATGCGTGCGCTCGCTATGCCCGGTGAGGATCCGGAGACATTACCGCATCCAAATGATGCTGGACCTCTGTTTGTCGAACTATGCCAACCTGATTTGACGAAAGCGGGTGAAATATTCAGCTTTTATGAATGGGCAAATATAAAACGCGCTTAACTTTGCCATTCATTCACGGCTTAATAACCTAGCTTGTTTGTTAGTTTATCGAGCAATTTCATGGCCCCAGCGGCAATTTCAGTACCAGGCGGGAAAATTGCTTCTGCACCGGCTGCTTTTAGGGCCTCAAAATCCTGCTCTGGGATAACGCCGCCAGCAACGACCATAATGCCTGGGTGGCCCAGCGCTTTCAGCTCTTCTTTCAAAGCAGGTACAAGCGTTAAATGCCCTGCCGCCAGTGATGATGCAGCCACCACATGCACATTATTTTCTATGGCAAGCTTGGCAACTTCCGCTGGCGTTTGAAATAGCGGTCCAATATCCACATCAAAACCAAGGTCCGCAAAGGCTGACGAGACAACCTTTTGCCCACGGTCATGGCCATCTTGGCCCATTTTTGCAATCATAATGCGGGGGCGGCGACCATCCGCCGCCTCAAAGGCTATTATTTTCTCAACTGCTGCGGTCATAGCATCAGAACCATTGCCCATTTCCGCATTATATATGCCGCTAACGGATTTAATATCGGCAACATGACGACCATAGACAATTTCAAGCGCGCTCGATATTTCGCCGACGGTGGCACCGGCTCGGCCTGCGTCCACGGCAAGGGCAAGCAAGTTGCCCTCGCCTGATCTAGTGGCATCGGTTAAGGCTTCAAGGGTTTCAGCGACCACACCGGCATCCCGTTCAGCTTTTAAACGAGCTAATTTTTCCAGTTGGGCATTCAGCACCTTACTATTATCAACTTTCAACACGTCAATATTTTCAGGATCTTCCAATAAATATTTATTAACACCAACTACGGTTTGACGGCCACTGTCGATCCTCGCTTGGGTGCGGGTTGCGGCCTCTTCAATGCGCAGCTTGGGCAAGCCGGTCTCGATAGCCTTCGCCATACCACCCGCTGCTTCAATCTCTTGAATATGGCCCCAGGCTTTTGCGGCCAAGTCAGCGGTTAAGCGTTCGACATAGTAACTACCACCCCAAGGGTCGATGATGCGGTTGGTGCCGGTCTCTTGCTGGATGAACAACTGCGTATTGCGGGCGATGCGGGCGGAAAAGTCCGTTGGCAGCGCTAAAGCTTCATCAAAGGCATTGGTGTGCAGGCTCTGCGTATGCCCGTGCGTTGCGGCCAAAGCTTCCACACAAGTGCGGGTGACATTATTATATACGTCCTGCGCCGTCAGCGACCAGCCTGAGGTCTGTGAGTGGGTTCTTAAGCTGAGTGACTTTTCATTTTTCGGATTGAACTCTTTCACGAGCTTGGCCCAAAGCGCTCTTGCAGCCCGCATTTTGGCAACTTCCATGAAGAAATTCATGCCCGTAGCCCAAAAGAAGCTCACTCGCGGGGCAAATACATCTATGTCCATGCCTGCCTTGATGCCTTGGCGAATATATTCGATGCCGTCCGCTAATGTGTAAGCAAGCTCAAGGTCAGCGGTCGCACCTGCTTCCTGCATATGGTAGCCGCTAATGGAAATGCTGTTAAAACGCGGCATATGGCTGCTGGTATAGGCGAATATATCAGAGATGATGCGCATGCTTTGTTTTGGCGGATAAATATAGGTGTTGCGGACCATAAATTCTTTAAGCACATCATTTTGAATGGTACCAGACAATTGCTCGGGGCTAACGCCTTGTTCTTCTGCTGCGACGATATAAAGCGCCATAATCGGCAGCACTGCACCGTTCATGGTCATGGATACCGACATTTTATCAAGCGGGATGCCATCAAACAATTGCCGCATATCGATAATGCTATCGATCGCCACGCCCGCCATACCCACATCACCCACCACCCGTGGGTGGTCGCTGTCATAGCCACGATGGGTTGCCAAATCAAAGGCAACAGACAAGCCCTTTTGACCGGCGGCTAAGTTACGGCGGTAAAAGGCGTTGGATGCTTCAGCGGTGGAAAAGCCAGCATATTGGCGAATGGTCCAGGGCCGCGTCACATACATCGACGGGTATGGGCCCCGCAGATAGGGCGCTATGCCGGGCCGGGTATCTAAAAAATCTAGACCCTCGACATCAGCCGGCGCATATTTTGCCTTTACCGGAATTTGTTCTGGTGTAATCCAGTCTTCAGCCTTGGCAGCCGTGGCTTTGGGTGTAGAGTTTGCAAATGAAATTTTGGAAAAGTCTGGAATTTGGCTCATTGTCCATCCTCCAACAGGTCATATACCCGCGTGATCACCTCAATGACATCGCTGCCCATTTGAATAATTTCATCAGCGCCGCTAATAACCAGCTCTTCAAGGTTTTTCGGCCTTCCCGCAATGAATAAACGCGAGGGTCCGGCGTCACCAATAGCGGTGACCACTTTTGCCCCATCGCGCTCGTATAGTTCATCACTACTGCATAAAATGGCAAGACGCGCCCCTGAAGCTAAATAGGCTTTTGCTAATTCTTCAGCGGATAAATTTGCCTCGCTCATGATCGCTTCAATACCACCGGCATGAAAAAAGTGGCGTGCGAAAGATGCCCGAGCGGTGAAATCAGCTGCACCGCCAATACAGGCGAGGAATATGCTTGGTCTACTGCCAGATGCTGCCTCAATCTTATCAGAACAGTCTCTTAAGACCTCAAAGTCCTCTGCTAAGCGGTGATAACACTCCAGCGCTTCAATTTCCTCTCCAGCAGGCTTAATCACTTCCGCTTTGGTCCAGCTTTGGCCAGCAATTAAAGTTTCATGAATGTCAGGATATTCTGAAACGCCAGTAAGCGGCTCTTTTCGGGTGGCTAAACCTGCTCTGCGCACAGCCCACGCAGCGTCCATCTCTGCTTTAACAGAACCCGATAATAGGCTGGCATTAAAGCCGCCCTCGCTAGCCTCATATTTTTGGAAAAGCGCCCATGTTCTGTCGCATAAATCGCTGGTGATGCTCTCAAAGGCAAAGGAACCGGCGGCGGGGTCGATAACCCGGCCTAAATTGCTTTCCTCAGATAGAATAATTTGGCTATTGCGGGCAATGCGGCGACCAAAGTCGCTCGGAATACCAATGCTGCTATCGAAAGGCAGAACGGTGACAGCGCCTGCCCCGCCAACCACAGCAGCAAAACAGGCGGTAGTTCCCCGCAGTATATTCACCCAAGGGTCACGTCTTGAATACATCTGTGCCCCGGTGACTGCATTCAGGGTCATATCCACGCTTTTGACGCCGCAGCTGTGCAAAACCAGCGCCCATAAACGTCGTGCGGCACGAAACTTGGCGACCGTCATGTATAAATCAGCGTCTGCGGCCAAAGTGAAGCTGATTTGCCCAGCAGCATCGCTTATACTCATGCCAGCCTTTTCCATCGCACGCAGATATACAAGCCCTGTAGCCAACATAAGCGCCAGCTCTTGCACAGGGTTAGCGCCTGCGGCGTGGTATGGATGTGTATTTACAGAAAATGTTTGGATATTTGCCTTATTACGCTGCGCTAGGAGGGCAATTTCAGTGGCTCGCTCAAGGGCAATAGGCAGCGAGCTTAATAAGCGACCTGTCTGTGCCAATGTACCAAGCGGATCGACCCCTAAGATACAATGAACCATTTCAGGGTCGGTATCGCTATTGTCCAAATGCTTGAGCATGGCAGTGGAAGCATCATCAAATTCTTCCCCCGGCACCATGTGGATCGCCGCCATGTGCAAATGAACGCCCTTCAGCGCCTGCCCTAGGGCCGATAGCGCCACCCCTGGATAACTACCCGCCTGAATGTGTAGTAAAACGGACGTAGCACCGCCTTCGAGGTCAGACAAAATATTGTGGTTAACGGTCGCGGCGTCGCTATGCCAAATGGCTTGGCGAATATCCCAGCCTGCTTGAGCTTTAGTTGGGCCCGCTGATATTTCTGCATTCTCAAAACTATATAAGGAATTCAGGTCAAGACCACCCGCAGTGGTATGGATCATGCTGCGCTCAAAGTCCTGCTGACCCAAAGACTTCTCAACTAAGCTCCGCCAATTAGCATCAGTTGCAGGGGCAAAATCACCAGCCAAAGATAGCGGGGGTTGAGACATAAATAACCTTCGGCTTTCAGCGTTAGTTTGAGCGTTATCTCAGGGCTTAACACAGAATTTAGCATTGTGCTTGAATGACAAGTAAATAAACTGCCGAAATTCTACAGTCAACTCATTAGGTAATCAGCCGGTAGTAACTTTGCCGGCCCTAACTCATTACGGCATATAGCATTCGGCTGGTGGCGATGATTAAAAATAGACCAAAGGTTATGCTGAGCGCCCGCTGTGGGATGCGGTGGGCGACATTTGCCCCAACCGGGGCCATAAGCATAGCAATGGGGGCAACAATGACGAATGCAGGCGTGTAAATAAAACCGAGGGAATATTCAGGTAACCCCTCAATATTAAGCCCGCCGATGAGGTAACTTATGCCGCCAGCAATGCTGATAACCAGACCCGCGAGCGACGCCGTGCCAACCGCCCGGTGAATGGGGACACTATAGAGCGTTAGATATGGCACAGAAAAGCTACCGCCGCCAATGCCCATAATGGTTGAGAAAAATCCAATAACCGCTGGAGATACATAGGTTTTTAGGCCATCTGGCAGCTGCTTTCCTAGTGTTTTATTCTCTAGCGGTAGCAGCATTTTGATGCCCATGATTACAGCAAGTGCAACAAAGAAATAGACGAGCTCTTCGGTTTTTAATTGCTTAGCAAACATCGTGCCTAGCACTGAACCTAGAACCAGCGGCACCCACCATTTTTTTACCACCATCCAAACAACGCCGCCCTTGCGGTGGTGCGCCCTAACACTAGAAATATTGGTGGTGATTATGATGGCCAAGCTGGTTGCCACCGCCATATGCATGCGCCACGCCCCACCAATATCCATGGCTTCAAACATTAGAAACAGCACCGGAATGGTGACAATGCCGCCGCCAACCCCAAGAAGACCGGCAATGAAGCCAGCTAGCGCCCCGGCTGCTACAAGCAAAAACAGCATGGGTAAAAGGTCGATGATATTTTCTGGCACAAATTAACCCCTAATGGTCACGCGTTAACTTGAGAGTAGCAGAACGCGGTTGTCAAGCTAGCATGAATTCACAGCGTAAATTTCAGCGCAAGAAACGGATATAACATGTCCCATGGAAGAGCTATTCTTATCGACATAAAACAACCCTTTAAAGCGAGCATATTAAAATGGGCTATATGATAAAAGCATTAGATGATATGGCCTTCACGCAATTTTACGGGCTTTCGGATGACGCCTTGGCTGAATTTGGGATCTTGAGCTATATCTCTGATAACATTACAGGTTATCCATGCCGGGTCTCGCTTACTAACGCCGCACCGGGGGAGCGCTTGTTGCTTTTAAACTATGAGCATTTACCTGTTGATAGCCCTTACCGCGCCTCCCACGCTATATTTGTTAAAGACGGCGCGAAAACTTCGCGGGTGCCCGCCAATCAAGTCCCTGACATGTTATCCAACTATCTTTTATCCGTTCGTTCTTATGACCATAATGATATGATGGTTGATGCTGATGTTGTTGAAGGTGTTGTAGTAGAAGAAATGATAATGAAGATGCTTAGTGATGATGCTGTTAAATATATCCATCTTCATACCGCACGGCGTGGCTGCTTTATGGCCGAAGTACTTAGAGCATAACATGAGAAGACTAATATTAGCATTTGATATATAGAGTTAAAACTAATGCAAAATCTTGATAACATTTTACCCTATGATGGTATTGCTCATTTCCATGGCCGTGTATTCAACCAAGGTGATGCGGATCAATTTTTTCATGAATTGCTCAGCACTATCCACTGGGAGCATGACACCGCGATCATGTTTGGTCGTAAAATCATCACCAAGCGCAAAATCGCTTGGTACGGCGACCGCGACTATAGCTATACATATTCCAAAACCACCCGCCATGCGTTGCCTTGGACCGAAACCCTAATTGAGCTGAAGGCTAGAGCTGAAGATTTATCTGGCGAGCGATATAACAGCTGTCTGCTCAATTTATATCATTCGGGCGAGGAAGGCATGGCATGGCACCGAGATGAAGAATATGAGCTGAAGAAAGATGGTGCCATTGCATCAATGAGTTTTGGCGCTGAGCGCAAGTTCTCCTTCAAGCACCGGCGCGATGATGAGCGCTTATCGATCATCTTGCCTCACGGCAGCTTGCTTATCATGAAGGGTGAAACCCAGTCACACTGGCTGCACTGCCTGCCAAAAACTAAAAAGGTAAAGAACCCGCGGATCAACTTAACTTTTAGAACGATGAAAGAATGATGATCGTAATCTGATTAGTCTTAGGCAGCGCCCGCTTCTAATAGTTTCTCTTTCCGCCCCACACCCCATTTATAGCCGCCGATGCCGCCGTCACCGCGCAGAACACGGTGGCATGGCACCAAGACGGCAACCTTGTTAGCACCGCATGCGCTAGCCGCAGCGCGGTGGGCTTTCGGGCTACCTATGCCCTCTGCCACTTGCTTGTAGCTAACGGTGGCATCATCTTTGATGCTCAATAAAAACTTCCAAACCTTCATCTGGAGAATTGTACCATAAAGATGCAGGGGCACCTGTGGGCGCGGGCCTACACCAGCCATATGGCGCTCTAAGGCTATCATCCACTCATCTAGGGCATGGTCCATGTCTTTGGGGGTCTGTAGCAGGTTTGCTTGTGGAAACTCATCGTGCAAAGCCTTTAATAGGCCCGCGTAACTATCGCCGAAATGCACAAAGCACACCCCGCGCTCGCTCGCGCCCATAATCAAATGGCCAAATTCAGTTTCGCGCATGGCAAAGGTTATATCAACGCCCTCCCCGCCTTTTTTGTAAGAACCCGGGGTAATGCCCATCTTCTGGTTTATTTGCGCATAAACCCGGCTGGTGGAGCCAAAGCCCGCTTCATAAATAGCGCCAGATATATCATCACCTTCTTTCAATGCCTGCTTAAATTTTTGAATCCGCAGGGCATTTTGAAAATATTTTGGCGAGATACCAAAAATTTCAGTGAATTTTTTCTGCAGGTAAAAAGGACTGAGGTCGAATTGGTCGGCGATCATATCGAGCTTCAAAGGCTCACTGGCATTTTCTTCAATATAGCCAGCAACTTGATTTATCGTATCAGCAGTTGAGGTCTCTTGAGGCATTTTCCGCTCATCCCGTAAGGTCATAGGATATCAGCCATCACGGCCAATGTGTAAGGCCACAATAAACCCGCTAGCCAATCCACGCTATCCGTTTCTTGGCATTTACCAGCTCCTGAACAGAAAAAGCCGCCAAACTTTGACACTTAACGGCTCATGCGAGAGGTTGGCTGCCCGATGAATTTAGACGTCTATGTCATATCACTTGAAAATCGCGCACTATTTGCTTTAGTATCAATTACAAGTTGTCCAACGGAATTCATAAGAGAGTCTTATAAGATGCGCTTTTTAACAATGTTGTTTGGTGTTTCGTTTTTCTTAGCCGGTTTTGTGACAATATTTTTCAATCCAATATTAGGTATTGTATTTTTAATTGTTGGTTTTTTGATTGCCGGTAGCAAGGATGCGAGAAAAACAACTTGATGACATTAAAAAAGAACTGCAAAAGCAAAACAGGGATAAATAAGGGGCTGACCCAGATAACTAATCCAGTTTCTCTTTAACCCACTGTTTTAATTCTTTTAATTGAAGTGCTGGATCACTGTTATTGAAACGCCACTCACATTCCTTCAAAAATAGTCCAAAATGCTCCTTGGGTACACCAT
>JAJFIS010000047.1 GCA_021774735.1 Alphaproteobacteria bacterium
CCAATCAAAGCGGCAGCGCAACGTGCTGTCGTACCCGCTACAAAATGTTCTTGTAATCGTGATCGTTTAGCTTGGCTTAATCTGCTCTTTCTCATACATACCCCTATAACACAAATTATGCATTATCTGGGTCAGCCCCATAAATAATACTTATGCTTAAATTTGATCCCAAGCCCGGACTGGTTCTTGTATGCCAATATGAGCCTGGATTTAAGATTCCTGAGATGATCAAAAAGAGGTTAGCCATTGTTGTTTCATCCAGACTAAAGGGTCGTGTAGGCCTATGCGCTGTTGTTCCTTTAAGCATGACGGCACCATATGGTGCTCCAAAGCCATGGGAATATGAATTTGATCTTGGACGAGACATGCCCAGCCCATTTGAAGGTCGCATCAAATGGGCAAAATGTGACATGGTGTGCACCATAGGTTATCACCGCCTTACTTTACCTCACACACCTAGGGTTGGCTCCCATGTTGGCCGTAAATATATTCAGCATCACATAAGCAAAGACAGCCTAGACCATATCAAATATGGCATTTCCAGATCAATGCAATTGAGTACAATACATATGACAAAGCCCCCACTCGAAAGTGGAGGCTGACAAAAAGAGCTAGTAGCTTGTCATCGCATCTAACCCTACCGACTAAGTCGGATTTAAGCCCGCCTAAGCGGATACCTTTATATATATGTTACATAGTTCACATAAAGTCAAGTCTAGCTCCTTTTATGCAACAAGGGTGATAACGGACTATCTGGACGGGATTTTCGAGGGTCAAAGCCAGCTTCACGCGCAAATCACGCGCAAATATGAAAAACGGGTAATTTCGATCAACTCGAAAAAACCCGCTATTTCATAGACTTATTTGGTCGGAGAGACAAGATTCGAACTTGCGACCCCTACACCCCCAGTGTAGTGCGCTACCAGACTGCGCCACTCCCCGACAGGAATTTGCTTAATTGGTTTACACCAACAAGCGGCGCGGACTATACCGCCAGCTCTGCATGCATGCAACAGCAAAGAGATGATATATTTATCCCTCAACTGAAACGGTTTTTATCGCCTGCAGAGCATCTCGAATGGGACTACGCTGACGTATATGACTGCCAAGATATAGCTGAAGCGCGCCGAGCAGGATGTTTTGGGCATTATCCTCCATAAGAGGCAGGCTGCGCTCCACAGCCACCGTCATTTTCAGCCGGTGAACGGCGTAAATATAGTCACCAGCATCCATATTGAAGAGCGCACTCTTGGCACTGTCCAAAAAAGCAGCTGCATCACCAGAAAATGGTGGATTTGGCTTACCCAGTAAATGCGGCACTTGTCTGCCAATGAAGTTAACGAGCTGCAAGGCTGCGGCTTTCCAATGCGGGCTGTCCCCGTCCAACAAAGCAACGGTAGCTTCTGCGAAGGTAAGCGCGTGGGTGAACTGTAGCCAACCTACATTACGCGAAATGGGCTGATCGATGATATCCTGATGACTGCTGTCAAAGTGCAACAAAGTTTGCGCCGCCGAAACCCACAGAATATCAAATTTATCCCGCCATGATCCGGATGCATCCAGCACCATTTGGTGGGCTTTGGACAGTCTGAGACCAATCAATGCATCATGCTGTAAAGAAGCCTCAAAGCCAGTGCTGTTTGCTGCCATGGCATCGCGGTAAGACGAAAACTCGGGAATAAGGTCTTCCCGGCTAGCAATGCATAAATAACGCACCAACATCAACATCAGAGGCATTTCAACGGCTTGGTCCAAGCGATGGGTCAGCTCTTCCACCTTCATCAGGTAAATTGCTGCATGACCGAAACCCAAATAATGGGCGTAAACCAGCTTGGTGAATATGGGCTTTAAGTCTTTGAATCTGAGACCTTCGGCCAATGCTCCACGCAGTGTTTCATGAGCGAGGGTTTGATCTTGTGCCTCGATAGCTTGGGCAAAAGCGTCAGCGCTCCACATATTTACACCATCTCCGAATGGCGTATGGGGTGAAAATAACGCTTCATAGGAAAGATGCGCGAGCGCCTCTAACAGGGGCACTGTTTTCTGCGCTGCTGCACCAATGGGCAGTTTAATGCCTTTCATTTCACGAAGACTGAGCCAATCGGCGAGACCCGCATGCGAATGCATAAAGCCGCGCTCAAACTTATCATGGCTCCACTTAATGGCCCAAATGGCTATTTCATCAGCCTCAACACCCGCCCTGTCCAGCCGCGCTAAGGAACGAGCTATGCGGGTATAGTCATGCTCTGACATAGCTTCCCCTAACTCATCCCATGCCTTTGCCGCTAGGGTCGCTTGGGGTATGGGTGTCAGATCGATCCAAATATTGTCACCGCGACGCTCAATGGGATATGTGCGCAGCGGGTCCCTGCCCTGAACCGCATCACCGTTTGTGAGATCAAAGGACCAACTGTGCCAACTGCACGAAAGCTTACAATCTTTCTGAATGACGCCTTCCATCAAAGGATAACCTTCATGGGGGCACCGGTTGTTTACCGCAAACAACTGCCCCTCAACATCAAAGACAACTATTTGGTGGCCGCTATGCTTAAACAACGCCCTGCCCATTTTGGTCAGTGATGGAAGCTGTCCTGCGTTGGTCCAATGATCAGTCACTTCAAGAGATCCCTTATGGTTGACATAATGTCTTTACGATAAACTTTTTTGTCCTTTTGGCGTTGTTTCCAAATAGCAACTGTTATCCAATCTTGTTCATTCATCATTTTATTATCCTTTTAAGAAAGTAAATGCTTTCGTAAATATGGATATTATGGTTGATTTAAGCAAGAAAAAACTTTATTAAATAAATCATGAAACAAAAAACACAGCAAAAAGAAATCAATCCACGTGGCTTAACAAGCCGTGAACGCATTGTTTCCATTATTAAAAAGTCTGGTGAAGCCCGGGCTGAAGATATTGCAGAAATATTATCGGTTACCCCGATGGCAGCGCGCCAACATCTCTATAAATTAGAAGAAGACGGCACTGTGAAAAGCGAATCACGAGCGGCTGGCCGGGGCCGCCCATCCAAATATTGGCGCTTAACTGACCGTGCTGATGTGTATTTTCCCGATGCACACCGGGACCTATCGCTGGACCTGCTCACCTCTGTTCGATCAGTATTTGGCGACAGCGGTTTGAATGCCCTAGTGCAGGACCGCTCTGAGAAACAGCAATTGGCCTATAAAACTGAGCTGGACACTTTTGACACTCTAGACGAAAAAATGAAAGCCTTGGTCACCATTAGAACCCGTGAAGGCTATATGGCTGAAACTGTCAAAGGGGATGATGGTACTTGGTATTTAGACGAAAACCACTGCCCTATTTGCGCCGCTGCCAAAATTTGCAGTGGGTTATGTGCTAGTGAACTTGAAATTTTTCGCACCTTATTCAAAGGCTATGCCACTGTTGAGCGAAGCGAACATATTACCCAAGGGGCAAGGCGCTGCCGCTATATAGTCACTGCACAATAAATTGAGGAAACTCAGTTCCAATTAATCGAGCAATGCCCGCATTATTTTCAGCTCGCTCAGCAATGACTGTAATGTCGCCTTAGTGGGCGCTGACAATGCATCGTCTTCTGCATGTTCAACATCTGGTGTCGCAGCCTTTTCTTGCGTTGAGGCAACAGCTTCATCATTTGCTATTGCTGCGCCATTACTTTTTTCTTCGGGAAATGATTGTTCCCCCAGTTGGGCTGCAACCACTGTTTTAACACCATGTTCTTTGAAAAGCTTCTGAACACCGCGAATGGTAAAGCCATCATTATGCAGCAACTGCTTGATAGCCGTAAGCAAGCGAACATCATCAGGGCGATAATATCGTCGGTTGCCCCCACGTTTCAGCGGTTTAATTTGGCTAAATTTACTTTCCCAAAAGCGTAAAACATGCTGAGGGAGGTCAAGCCCATCGGCAACTTCAGAAATAGTGCGAAAAGCGTCTCGCCCCTTACCTGAGCGCCGCTGAGAAGCTTCTTGTTGCATTGTATCTGCCCCCCTAGGCAGCCTTATCACTATAGCAGTCTTTAAGCTTGGATCTAATTACCCAGCGTTGATGCGCTCTTTCATCACTTGTGATGGACGGAAAACCAAAACCCTACGCGGCTCAATCGGAACTTCTTCACCGGTTTTTGGGTTACGGCCAATACGACCATTTTTACTGCGCACTAAAAAGCTACCAAAGGATGATATTTTAACGTTGTCCCCACTTATTAAGCTTCCTGAAACTTCATCAAGAACCTGTTCCACAAGGGCGGCAGATTCGTTACGGGAAAGCCCTACTTCTTCATAAACAGCTTCAGTAAGGTCAGCACGGGTCAAAGTTTTATTGCTCATCATCTATCCTATCTGTAACAGCTAAACACTATCAATAAGCAAAGCCTATGTGAGTCGCGGGGTAAGAGTCAAGATTTCGCTATATATGTTAATCACTTAGACAGCATTTTAAGCTTAGTGCATCAAGAAAGCCACACCTTGGCTTGTACAAGCACATAAAATATAGCAGCAGGTTGCTACCGAAAAATCATATTCAAATCAATCAGATGGCCCTGAATTATCTTCAATGTCATGGATTGCATGTAAGTTTTCTTCTATCTGCTTATTCAAATTATTCCGCGCCATATCATAAGCTGTGGCAACAGCCGTGGCATAACCCTCAGCGTTAGCGCCACCATGACTTTTAACAACAAGACCATTAAGCCCTAAGAAAACGCCACCATTATGGTTGTTCGGGTCCATATGGTCCTTAAGCGAGCGAAGTCCCTTACGTGCAAGCAAATAGCCAAGCTTGGATGAGGTTGAGGATGTTAATGCGCGGGCCAGTAGCTTGGACATTAATTTAGCCGTGCCCTCAGCAGTTTTAAGGGCAACATTGCCCGTAAAACCATCGGTGACCACAACATCAACGTCGCCAGCACCCAAACTGTCGCCTTCAACAAAACCACGATATTCAAGCGGTAAGTGACTAGAAAGCTTTAATATTTCAGCAGCTTCACGGATTGTGTCCCTGCCCTTCAGCTCTTCCACACCAACGTTCAAAAGTCCTACTGTAGGCTTGCTTAGCCCTAAAACCGTACTGACATAGGCCGAGCCCATAATGGCAAATTCAACCAAATTTTGGGCGTCACATTCAACATTAGCCCCAAGGTCCAGCATCACACTTTCACCCCGTAGGGTTGGAAACAAGGAGATTAGTGCCGGGCGATTAATTCCTGGCATAGTGCGGAGCATAAATTTGGCCAGCGCCATCAAGGCACCCGTATTGCCTGCTGACACTGCCACATCAGCAGTGCCGTCTTTAACCGCTTGAATTGCCAGCCCCATAGATGACTTGCGGCCCCGGCGCAAAGCTTGCGATGGTTTATCTTCCGACCTCACAATGTCATCAGTGTGAACCACTTCGCTATTTTCTGCCAAAGCCTGATCTGACATCAGCAAAGGTGTAATGCGCGCTTCATCACCGTAAAATATGAACTTAACATCAGGATGCCGCACCCGGGCGATCGAAGCACCTGCGATAGTCATATCAGGCGCTTGGTCTCCGCCCATTGCATCAATGGCGATAATTAGTTTCTTATCCACTAAAATTTAGCTTTCATTTTGTACCGCAATATACATTTGCATGACTGTTTATTAGACCCTGCAAAAGATAAACGTTCCCATACCCAGCTATAATAATAAGCATTTTAAGCCTGCCTTCAAGGCTTGTCCTTTAAAGAAGACAATATTTCGAAGGGATTAGCGCGTTTCAAAGGCTCTTGATTGACACTAATTTTTGCACTTTCTACGGCTTCAAGCGACACGCCTTCAGCCCTTGGATAAGGGGTTAGCATCAAGGAGAGTGACTGCGCCACTATCTCTCCTGCATCAAAATTATCGCCGTCTAATAGTTCAAGATCATCTGCATCAGGATCTAAATAATATTCTTCACTATCGGCGAGCGCCAATTCTTCACTGCCAACCAGTCTTAAACGAAAGTCATCGTCAACCAGCTCATCAACGGGCATTGAGGACAAAGCACAACTTTGCTGCAATTCAGCATCAATATGCCCTTCAATGATTATGCCTTGCGCACGTCCGCCATCTTTAATGCTTAATTTTGCCTGCAAAAGAGTTATGCTTGGCAGGTCAAAACGCGTGGCTAAAGCTTGGCATTCGTCCGGCCTAGCATCAATTTTCAACACCCTGCCCTTGCTGGTAACCTCGCCAACACGGACTATTCTACTCAATTCTGGTACGCTTTTATCGCCCAACTTTATCTCCTGTCACAGATATAAGTATCTTTGAATTTAATTAGTGTTTTCTGGCCAATATTCAAGCGCCCAATCATCACCTAAATCCGAAAGTGCCTCAATGTCCACTGCTGCAAGGCCTTTCTGGCAAGCCCGCATATAACCAGCAAATATTGTGGCATAGGGTGGTGCCTCAGCTAACGATGCAGTTTCACCTACCTCAAAGCGGTATATGTTGCGGGCAATTGTTTCGCTTAACAAACTATCATCAACGCTTGCTAGTGCTGCGTCATATGCCTTGGAACGGCCAAGCCAAGCCGCACCCATATTTTTAACTTGTTTACCAACACCCATATCACCAACCCCCATTTCACGTAAGGTACGGTCCATATCTGTTATCAAGACTTCCTGTATCGACCGTTGCAATTCTTCTGTTTCAACCTCTTGGCCCAGCCTATTTACCAAAAGATAGATATGCACCAGAATCATATCGAACCGGCCATCCAACGAATCTTCAACAGCTGCATGGCTATAAAAAACAGGACGCCGCGCCCATGTTACTGCTCGGCCATATAACTTATAGGCTTGTTTTTGCGTGTCAGAATGACTAAATAAGCGTCGAAAATACTGTAACACCATAAAAATCTGCTCTTATTCCTGCCAAAATTGTCATTTATACCGAATGAAGTAATTGGGCTCTTGATTTTTTTTGTCGGGAATGGCTCTATCACGGTGCGTTTCTCACTGCAATAGTGTACAAAACTGCTTGCGAATCGCTTTATAGGGAAAATAAGAACTATGATCACCAAATTAAAAGCTGCAAAAATTGCCAAGCTATCTTTGATAGTGACGCTCAGCGTCGGCATTAATGCATGTACGAGCTCGCAACAGTCTCGCGGCTATCTGTTTGATCCTGATTTGGCAGATGCTATTACACCTAGTGTTGATAACCGGCAATCGGTTGAAACGACCCTTGGTACACCGTCTATCCGTTCAACTTTTGACGCCAATACATGGTATTATGTGAATACGATTATAAAAAACCGTCCTGTTTTCCGCCCCAAGCCAATGCAGCGCCGAGTAATGAGAATTCGTTTTGCAGAGAATGGTACCGTTTCTGAAGTTTTAAACTATGACATCAATGACGCGCGAGATATCGATATCGTTAGTGACAAAACTGAGACCCGTGGGCGCAAGTTAAACTTTTTCCAACAGCTTTTCATGAATGTTGGGCGTTTTTCGGGCTCCGCTCCGGTTGGGTCCCAAGGTGGCCCCGGTCCGAACGGCTCATAATGCTATTTGATTTCACAGTCTAAACTAGTCATTAAAAAACCCCGGACCTTTCAGTCCGGGGTTTGTTTTTATTATGCGCCAACGCTTAGTGCGCCAACATCGCCAACAGCAGCAAAGCCACAATGTTAGTAATCTTGATCATTGGGTTAACCGCAGGACCAGCTGTGTCTTTGTATGGGTCACCAACTGTATCACCTGTAATAGCTGCATGGTGAGCGTCTGAGCCCTTACCGCCGTGATTGCCATCTTCGATGTACTTCTTGGCATTATCCCAAGCGCCGCCACCGGCGGTCATGGACAGCGCAACATAAAGCCCGCCAACAATAACACCAAGCAGAAGTGCCCCCAGAGCCGCAAAGGCCTCAGCTTGGCCCGCAATAGCATTAATGATGTAATAAACCGCGATCGGCGCACCAACAGGCAGCAAACTTGGAACAATCATTTCCTTAATTGCTACCTTGGTCAACAGATCAACCGATTTGGCATAGTCTGGCTTACTTGTGCCTTTCAGGATGCCTGGGTCATTTTTGAACTGGCTACGAACTTCTTCAACAACAGCACCACCTGCGCGGCCAACAGCCATCATGCCCATCGCACCGAACAGATATGGCAGCAAGGCACCAAGAAACAGGCCAACAACCACATAAGGGTTAGAAAGACTGAAATCGACGGTCAAATCACTGAAGAATAGCTTCAAGTCTGCCGTATAAGCACCGAACAGAACGAGAGCAGCAAGACCAGCGGAAGCAATGGCATAACCTTTGGTAACAGCTTTAGTGGTGTTGCCCACAGCGTCAAGCGCATCTGTGCGGTCCCGCACTTCCGCGTCTAGCTCTGCCATTTCAGCAATACCGCCTGCGTTATCGGTAACCGGACCAAAAGCATCCAGCGCTACAACGAAGCCAGCAAGCGCCAACATTGTTGTCCCAGCAAAACCAAGACCCAACACGCCAGCTAATTGGTAAGCGACAATAATGCCGCCGCAGATCAAAATGGCAGGTGCAGCGGTTGATTCAAGCGATACAGCAAGACCCTGAATAACATTGGTGCCGTGGCCTGTTTCTGATGCTTTAGCAATAGAGCGCACAGGGCGATATTCCGTTGATGTATAATATTCGGTGATAACAACAATAAGTGCCGTCACCACTAGACCAACGATGCCACACCAAAAAGCCGCCATGCCAGTAAAGTTACCAGCTGATGTAACCACTTCTTTATCTATACCTATCGTGTAATCAATAGCCAAATACAAAGCCCCAATAGAAAGTATCGTGGTGACAATAAAGCCTTTATACAATGCCCCCATGATATTGTTACTGCTACCAAGCTTAACGAAGTAAGTACCGATGATAGATGTAATAATGCAGGCTCCACCAATAAGCAGAGGCATAGACATTGCCGCTGCAGCGCCTTCACCCATAAACAGGGCTGTAAGCACCATAGTTGCTGTGATTGTTACCACATAGGTTTCAAACAAGTCAGCGGCCATTCCAGCACAGTCACCAACATTGTCACCAACGTTATCAGCGATAACCGCAGGGTTACGCGGATCATCTTCAGGGATACCAGCTTCAATTTTACCAACCAAGTCAGCACCGACGTCAGCACCTTTGGTGAAAATGCCACCGCCAAGGCGCGCAAAGATGGAAATAAGCGACCCACCAAAGCCAAGGGCAACTAGTGAATTGATCACATCACGGCTTGTCTCTGCCATGCCCATTGGGCCAATAAGGATATAATAATAAACCGCAACGCCCAGCAGCGCGAGACCCGCAACCAACATACCTGTAACGGCACCTGATCTGAAAGCCAAGGTCAAGCCACCTTGCAGGCTTTCGCTGGCAGCTTGCGTTGTGCGAACATTGGCCTTTACTGAAACCAGCATGCCAATATAACCGGCAACACCAGACAGAATAGAACCAATTGCAAAACCAATGGCAGGATACATGCCCAGCGTTGGAATAAGGCCCAGCGTTACCACAACACCAACGATCGCAATGGTGCGATATTGACGACTTAGGTAGGCACGTGCGCCTTCTTCAATTGCTGCAGCTATTTCCTGCATACGTTCATTGCCTGCACTAGCAGACAGAATTTGACTACGTGTAAACACGCCGTACAGTACGGCAATGACACCGCAGCCTATGGCGACATATAATGCGTCCATGGAATTACTTCCCCTTAAAAGGATTACTTTTACTTCATTCTCAGGCCGTTCATTCGACCGTTGAACCATTTAAATAAGACCGTCCCCCTCAAAAATGGAAGGTCAGTGGCGTACAGTAGGGTTACAGAAAGCGCCAAGCAAGGGTGATAAAGCCAAAAAGTGATTATCATGCAAAATAAATTGGTAACGACACCTCTATCGCATACGAATGGCGTCTGTAACGTCTACTTCTAGGACAATTTCTTGGCCCAGAACCTTATTGACGGCATCTTTTAGCTCACTTGCCATAAAATCTACGTCTAAACGACCGGGGTTATCACGAAAGGTCGAATCGATATTGGCAATACGCTTAAGGAAGCTGTGGCGAATCTCATCCATATGGTCCTTCACATTGGCGCTGTCTTCTTCGGTTTCCACTTTCAATGTTACCGACATCTGATAGGAACCAAGATATTTCTTACGGGATGAATAAACCGGCATGTGCAGCTTGGAAATCGTGACACCAATAAGCACTATTTCAGGTTCTTCTTCCTCAATAAGCTCCTCTTCTTCAACTACTTCGTCAGTATCCCCCTCTAACCCGCCGCCAAAATAAAAGCCGCCACCCGCGCCGGCAGCAAGCCCAACAACTAGAATGATGATAATCAGCAGCTTACTAGTGCCACCTTTTTTTTCGTCTTCTTCGCCGTCATTTTCTTCTACAACATCACTCATGCGCATGCCTTTCGATTATCTATTTCGATTAAAAATGTTGAAACCCTTGTTTTTCCGTATCAATCTGCAGGCCGTCTCCATCATATAAATAGACCCCAGCACCGGCCACCACGCGCCCTACTGATGTGCAGGATATGCCCGTTTCTTTCACCTTCGCTTCAAAAGCGGGTACCGACGCGGCCCTTACACAGCATAATAGCTCATAATCATCACCACCTGACCATATTTGTGGCCATTCATCAGGGTATTTTGCTAATATAGTATGGGCACCCTTTGAAAGCGGTAAACGCGCTTTATCAATTTTTAGCGCTACGTTGCTGCATACTGCAATATGACCTGCATCCGCGAGCAAACCATCTGAAATATCCACCGCTGCACTGGCATATAACCTGAGCAAGGGTGCCATGGCTACCCGTGGTTGGGGATAGGTGAAACGGCTAATGAGCTGATCATCGCTTTTTAAAGTGCCTTTGATGCAAGCTAGGCCAAGGGCCGCATCGCCCATGGTGCCGGTTATATAAATCACATCCCCAGGCTGGGCACCCGACCGGGTGACAAATTTACCGACGGGAACAGTTCCTATCGCCGTAATAGACACGGTTAACCGCTCACCCGTGCGCACTGTATCGCCGCCGAATAATGTGCAACGGCCAAATAACTGAGCTTTTTTCAGACCACTGCTAAAATCCGCAAGCCATTGTGCATCTTCACGCCCTGTAAGGCCAAGTCCTAGTAAATAGCCCAATGGCTTTGCGCCTTTTGCCGCGAGATCAGATAAATTCACAGCCAGCGAGCGCCAGCCAATGGCCTCAGCGGCAGTATTAAGCGGAAAATGAACCCCAGAGACCGAAATGTCTTTCGTCAGGACAAGGGACATGCCCTCTGGTGGGTTAAAAAGGGCAGCATCATCAATAAGGGAAAGGCCTTCAGGCCCAGCAAGTGGTGCGAAATATTTTTCGATTATTTCAAATTCACCAACCAAACAACCCTCCCTAAGGTGATAAATATCTATCCTCGTGTATTCCGTCCCATTTGGTCAAGAACACCGTTAATAAAGCCTGATTCCGATTTTTCATAGAAAGCTTTCGTTACTTCAATATATTCATTGATAATAACCGGTGTGGGCACATCAGGTCGCGCCGTCATTTCATAAGCTGCTGCCCGCAATATCGCTTTTAAGATACGCTCAATACGCTCTAAAGGCCAACCCTTGCTAAGGCACGGTAATATCACTTGGTCAATATCATCTAAATTAGCCATCGTACCCGCCACAATATCGCTAAACATTGATTGATCGGCTGCACCATATTGGTCACCTTCAAGCTCTTGGCCCAAACGATGATTAACATATTCTTCGATCAGCATTGGCGCTTTGCTATCATCTGACATATCCATCTGATACAAGGCCTGAACCACCGCTAATCGTGCGGCACTTCGGGGGCTGACTTTATTCTTCTTAGCCACAATTAAACTCCAAACTGCTTTTTAATTTCGATCATCCGCAAAGCAGCTTTTGCTACGTCAAATCCTTTATTTTTTCGGCTGCGGTCTGCTCGCGCCCAAGCTTGATCCTTATTTTCTACCGTCAATATACCATTGCCGATACAAAGACCATCTCGCAGTGCGAGGTCTTGAAGGCCCCGTGCGCTCTCACCGCAGACATAATCATAATGTGATGTTTCGCCGCGAATGACACAGCCAAGCGCAATGAAACCGTCATAATGCTCTGCCGCAAACTTTATCGCGGCTGGAATTTCCAGCGCTCCCGGCACATCAAGCCGGTCACAGGTCGCACCGGCTTCTCGCACCGCATCTATGGCACCCTCAGCCATTTCATCGGCAAGATCACCGTAAAAACGAGCTTCAACGATCAATAGTTTTACTTCAGTCATCAATATATCCTGATCTATTATTTCTGAGGTATGGAAACTTGGTCAACAAGTTCAAGTCCATAGCCATCTAGCCCAACGATGTTACTGCGCGTATCAGAAATAAGCACCATTTTCTGAACACCGAGTTCGACCAGTATCTGCGCACCCGTGCCATATTCACGCAGAACACCATCCCGGCTTTCTGCTTTTGCTTTCTTCAAATCAGGATCCATCAATTCACTTGGCCGACGCCGCATAAGGCCAGAAAATAGCACCACAACCCCTTTGCCTTTTTCTTCAATGAGATCCATCGAGCGTTGAAGTTGACCACTGCGGGACCCCTCTTGACCCAAAAAGTCTTCAAAGGGGTTCATCACATGCATCCGCACCAAGGTTGGTTCTTGCGGGTCAATGTCCCCTAAATATAGTGAAACTGTTTCAACGCCGTCACTTTGCGCTTGAAAAACTCTTGTTTGCCATTCAGCACCACCACGGCGAATAAAGCTGGATGAAGCAATTTTTTCCACAGTGTGATCATATTTCAGGCGGTAGGCGATCAAATCGCGAATGGTCGCGATTTTAAGCTTATGCTCTTTGGCAAACTCCACCAGTTCCGGCAAACGGGCCATGGTGCCATCTTCGCTCATAATCTCACAAATTACAGCAGATGGATTTAGGCCCGCAAGGCGCGATATATCAACCGATGCTTCAGTATGCCCTGCACGAACAAGCACGCCGCCGTCACAGGCGATAAGCGGAAAAACATGACCCGGACTGGCTATATCGCTCGCGGATTTGCTGGCATCAATGGCAACCGCAATGGTGCGTGCCCTGTCAGCGGCAGAAATGCCCGTGGTTACGCCCTCAATTGCTTCAATCGAAACGGTAAAGGCCGTTTGGTGGCGGCTTTTATTGTCTTGGCTCATCAATGGCAGGCCGAGGTCATCAACCCTTTCTTCACTTAAGGGCAAACATATGAGGCCTCTGCCGTATTTCGCCATAAAGTTAACCGCATCAGGGGTCGCCATTTGGGCCGGGATTATAAGATCGCCCTCATTCTCACGGTCCTCATCATCGACCAGAATAAACATTCGGCCATTGCGAGCATCTTCAATTATATCTTCGATGGGGGAGAGAAAACTTTGTGGCACGATCAGTTCCTTGCCTGAAGGCGCGCAACATAGCGGGCCAAAATATCAAATTCGAGATTAATTTTATCGCCAGCTTTTGCCGCGTGAAAATGGGTATGTTGCTGGGTGTGGGGCACCAGATTGATCGACACAACCGTTCCGCCGCCATTGGGGCGGTCGGTAACATCATTTACGGTCAAGGAAACGCCGTCAACGGCGATGCTGCCCTTTTTGGCCACCAATGGTGCAAACTCATCTGGCAAGCTAACAACCAAATGCATGGAGCCCGCAACATTTTCTAATGTTTCGATAGTGCCAACGCCGTCTACATGACCGGTGACAATATGACCGCCTAGTTCATCGCCAAGCTTCAAGGAGCGCTCAAGGTTTATCAAGGTACCGACTTTCCAGTCGCCAAGGGCTGTCACGGCCAAAGTTTCATCTGACACGTCTGCGGCGAACCAGTCACGGCCCTTATCAACAACGGTTAAACAAACCCCATTACAGCAGACCGATGCCCCAATATCCACCGAATGAGTATCAAGTGCACATTCAATGACCATGCGGGTGTCACCATCTCGCTCGCTGCTTTTCAGCCGCCCAACATCAATTATTAGCCCTGTAAACATTGTTTATTTTATCCGCTCATAGCAGTTCAATTGATCTACACCACATCTCTGGCTGTGGGTATGACGAAAGCGCGCCGAATGTTCAAGCTTTTTGGCATTAAATGTCTCATTTGGCACGCCCATTTTATCCCCAAAGGCAAATGGCGCGGTGAATACCGCCAGTCTATCGGCTAAATCCGCCTCTAAGAAGCTAGCATGGGTTTGACTGCCACCTTCCACCAGGACCCTAGTTAAGCCTTCTGTAGCCAATATATTTGCGACTTTACCAACATCTCTGGGCGTTTCACACGTAAATATTTTCGCCCCAGCCGCTTCGAGTGTTTTTGCCTGGTTTTTGTCATAACTATCGCTTGTTATCACCCACAGTGGCACCTGCATGGCAGTTTGCACCAACTTACTATTTGTCGGCATGCGCAAATGACTGTCTAACACTATTCTAATTGGTGAACGGTCTTCCAAGCCATCAATCCTACAGGTCAGACTTGGGTCATCCGCTAAAACGGTCCCAATACCCACCATTATGGCATCATGCTGGGCCCGCATCATATGGCCCTTAGCCCGCGCCTCCGGGCCCGTTATCCATTTGTCCGTGCCCTCAGGAACGGTTATGTGGCCGTCCTCGCTCTGGGCGATTTTAAGGGTAAAAAGCGGGCGCTTTTCTTGTTGGTTTAGGAAAAAACCAGCGTTTAACTCTTCAGCAGCATCGGCTTCAACACTCGATATTACTTCTACCCCGGCGGCTTCCAGCACATTATGCCCTCTTCCTTTAACGCGTGGGTCAGGGTCTTGTACCGCGTAAACTACTTTCTTAATACCGGCTTCAACGAGCGCCAAAACACAAGGACCTGTTTGGCCGTGGTGACTGCATGGTTCCAGCGTAACATAAGTCGTAGCCCCCTTTGCACCATCCTCCGCAGCAGCTAGCGCCATAGCTTCAGCATGCGGACGCCCACCGGGCTGGGTCCAGCCTTCTGCGATAACTATAGAATTTTTAACGATGACACAGCCAACAGCAGGATTGGGAGCCACTTGCCCAAGACCACGGCGCGCCAACACAAGCGCATGCCGCATCATTTTCTGGTCAAAGGAGAGTTGCATGGGGCTATACCCTAATGGTCGTCCTCATAATCATGATTGGGGCCAACCATTTTACCCAAAAAACGCTCAAAGTCCGACGCTTCTCGGAAGTTTCTGTATACCGAAGCATAGCGAACATAGGCCACTTTATCGAGTGTCTCGAGCCCTTCCATCACCAACATACCTATTTGCTCTGAAGCTAATTCGCTCTCGCCCATAGATTCTAAGCGGCGCACAATAGAGCTAGCAAGACGTTCAACCTTATCAGGCTCAACAGGCCGTTTGCGCAAGGCAATGTCCAAAGAGCGCTCCAATTTATCCCGACTGAAGGGAACCCGCCTGCCACTTTTCTTAATGATAGTAAGCTCGCGCAATTGTACCCGCTCAAACGTTGTAAAGCGGGCTCCACACCCCGGGCAATAGCGCCGACGGCGGATAGAAGCTTTATCCTCGGTTGGACGAGAATCTTTAACTTGTGTATCTTCGTTCTGACAGAACGGACAGCGCATAACAGTCCCTCACCCAATATTTAGTAGCTGATAGTTGAATATGCGGCAAACCTAGCACCGGAAAGCATCCAATGCTAGCGCCTTTTTATCCATTTACATTCATTTTTAGTAGATCGGGAAGCGAGCGCAGAGTACCGCTACTTTTTCACGCACAGCAGCTTCAACAAAAGCATTGCCCTCTTCGCCGTTCACCTTAAGTCCGTCAACGACTTCAGTTATCCAATCCGCAATTTGAATAAATTCCGCGACACCAAAGCCCCGCGTTGTTCCGGCTGGTGTGCCAAGCCGCACGCCTGATGTAATGAAAGGCTTTTCGGGGTCAAATGGTACACCATTCTTATTACATGTCATCAAGGCGCGCTCTAACGCTTCATCTGCCGCCTTGCCAGTAATGGCTTTAGGGCGCAGGTCGACCAATACCACATGGGTGTCTGTACCGCCTGAAACGATATCAAACCCATTTTCAAGCAGACGAGCGGCCAATGCTTTGGCGTTCTCAACCACTTGCACAGCATAAGTTTTATATTCTGGCTTTAGCGCCTCTCCAAAAGCAACAGCTTTAGCGGCAATGGCATGCATTAGCGGTCCGCCCTGCAAGCCGGGGAACACCGCACTGTTTATTTTTTTGCCGATGGCTTCGTCATTGGATAAAATCATTCCGCCCCGAGGACCGCGCAAGGTTTTATGCGTTGTTGTGGTCACCACATGGGCATGGGGCAATGGGCTTGGATGAATGCCACCTGCCACAAGGCCAGCAAAATGCGCCATATCAACCATCAAATATGCACCGACCTTATCAGCGATTTCTCTGAATCGTGCAAAATCAATCTGGCGCGGATAAGCCGAGCCACCTGCAATGATAATAGCTGGCTTATGCTCAATGGCTAAGGCTTCAACCGCGTCATAGTCAATGAGAGCTGTTTCACGCAACACACCATATTGAACTGCGTTAAACCATTTGCCCGATTGCGCTGGAGCTGCGCCGTGCGTTAGATGACCACCCGCATCAAGGGACATGCCTAAAATTGTATCGCCCGGCTTGGCCAGCGCCAACATCACAGCGCCGTTAGCCTGCGCGCCAGAGTGAGGCTGAACATTAATATAATTACAATCAAACAAAGACCGCGCCCGGTCTATGGCCAAATTTTCGGCTATATCCACATGATGACAGCCTTGATAATAGCGCCGTCCCGGATAGCCTTCAGCATATTTATTCGTAAGAACTGAACCTTGTGCTTCAAGAACAGCAGCGCTGACAATATTTTCTGAAGCAATTAATTCAATCTGTGTCTGCTGGCGGTGTAATTCACCGTCTAGCGCCGCTTTTAGGTCGGCGTCACTCGTCGCTAAATTTGAAGTGAAAAAACCATCCTGTGTGACATTCGTCATAGTAAAAACCCTTATGCATTAATTATGGCTGAAATTAATTATTTTGCCAACATATCGACGCGACGTTCATGTCGCCCGCCTTCAAATTCTGTATTAAGGAAAGCATCAATACAGTCAAGCGCTGTTTCTTCTCCGATGAGCCGTGCACCCATCGCTATCACATTAGCGTCGTTATGTTGGCGGGCTAACTTGGTAGCAAGACCTGTTTGCACAAGTGCCGCCCTAACCGCTGGATTTCGGTTTGCGGCAATAGATATGCCAATACCAGAACCGCAAACAAGAACACCACGTGTTGCACGACCATCGGCGATTGCTTCTCCCATCGCTTTACCATAATCCGGATAATCCACAGAGCTTGTGCTGTCAGTTCCTAAATCCAAAACAGCAAACCCCAATGATTCTAGATGTGATTTTGCAAATTCCTTCATAGCAAATCCAGCATGATCACTTGCAACAGCTATTGCTTCTTTTTCCATCGTATTTACTCCTTAAGAAACTTCCCGCTTCAGCAGTTCATATCACAGTTGTAATGCCAACCCAATAGCTTGGAAATCCAAACATCATAAATCCAATTAAAGCCACTTATAGTATGCCTTTTTCGCTAATCTTCAGCAATTCTTACTGATGTAGTTTCTATATTTAGATTTTTATTCTTCACACAATAGTCCAAATATCAATTGTTATTAAATCAGTGCATACAAATACAGCTAGAGTATATCAAACCTATATTGAACTATTAAATATGCACACTGCTCTTAAAAAAGAAAAATATTGATCAGCCATTCAAAAATAAAAGTAAAGATATTGTAAAGCTTGTTGAAATTCTCTAGAAATAGTTTAATAGACGAAACAGGACAATTAATTCGGAATGGAAATAGCAGGTGACAAGCGAAGCATCAATGAAAGAAAATGAATATATTTTTCTTCATATGACCACAGATATTGTTTCAGCCTACGTAAGCAATAATAAAATAAATACAGACGAATTGCCGAACTTAATTAAAGAGGTATACGGTGCGCTATGCCATGTAATTGGCCTGTCACAAGATGCGGGAAATGAAGGTCTTATCCCCGCCGTTCCAATTAAAAAATCCATCACACATGACTACATCATATGCCTAGAAGACGGTAAACATTTGAAAATGCTGAAACGCTATTTACGCACCCATTTCCAATTATCACCGGCCGAATATAGGGCCAAATGGGGGCTAGCATCAGACTATCCCATGGTCGCGCCTGGCTATGCCCAGCGGCGGTCTGACTTTGCCAAAAAAATCGGCCTCGGTAAAACTCCCAACAAAACAAAATAATTGATTTGGTTTGAATGTGGAAATTTCATGGATGTTTAAATTACAACGCCCGGCGGCTTTGATTTGCCCTCGCCGTCTTCGTTATCTTTTTCATTTTTCTTCAGCAAATAATTGAGCTTTTGTGTAGCAAGACGTTTTAAATGCTCACGCGGTGCAGCTGGGTCACCCACAATTATCGCCTCAAGACCAGAAATTGTATCAACAGCTGTTACTTTAACAACATTTCCAACGGAAATAAATTCAATGATGACATCGCGCATCATTTGGTCCTTTGTACCTGCAATCAAGCTGCTATGCGCTGCAAACC
Source organism: Alphaproteobacteria bacterium (assembly GCA_021774735.1). Classification (GTDB taxonomy): domain Bacteria; phylum Pseudomonadota; class Alphaproteobacteria; order Sphingomonadales; family Kordiimonadaceae; genus JAJFIS01. Next base: position 18,626 of record JAJFIS010000047.1, read on the forward strand.
CAATTGATCCCAGACAATCGATAACGCTTTTACAAGCGCTTCTATCATCGCGTCGCTATGTAATGGCCCAGGGGTAAAGCGAAGGCGCTCCGTGCCTCGTGGCACTGTTGGGTAATTGATCGGCTGAACATATATAGCGTGGTCATTGAGCAGCATATCTGAAATAGTTTTGCAGAGAACAGGGTCACCCACCAAAAGTGGCACTATGTGGCTTTCGGCATCCATCACGGGCAGGCCTGCACTGTTGAAGGCTCTACGCAAATAGGCAGCGCGCTCTTGATGCTTTTGACGTTCAACGTTTGATTTCCGTAAATGCCGCACACTTGCTAAGGCCCCCGCCGTTAAAACTGGGCTTAAAGCCGTGGTAAAAATAAAGCTAGATGCATAAGAGCGCACCACATCAATCAGCTTTCGGCTAGATGCGATATAGCCCCCCATTACACCAAAAGCTTTACCAAGGGTGCCTTCAATAACGGTTAAGCGATGCTCTAATCCCTCTCGCTGCGCTATACCACCACCCTCACGGCCATACATGCCAACCGCATGCACTTCATCAAGGTAGGTCAAGGCACCATATTGGTCCGCAAGATCACAAATTTCTTTGATAGGCGCTATATCACCATCCATCGAGTAAACTGATTCGAACGCAATAATTTTCGGAGCCTTTGGATCACTTGCCTTAAGCAACTCTTCTAAATGCTGAACATCACTGTGACGAAAAATATGTTTGCGCGCACCAGAATTGCGGATTCCCTGGATCATAGAAGCATGATTTTGAGCGTCTGAGAAAACTACACAATTTGGTAAGATTCTGGCTAGTGTTGATAATGTCGCTTCATTTGAAATATAACCGGATGTGAACAATAAGGCCGCTTCTTTTCGGTGAAGACTGGCAAGCTCCTCTTCCAAATTAACATGATAGTGGCTTGTACCTGCGATATTTCGTGTGCCACCAGCACCCGCACCCGCTTCATCCAGTGCACCGTGCATGGCCGCCAAAACATCTGGATGCTGCCCCATACCCAAATAGTCATTACTGCACCATACAGTAACTTGGCGTGATTCTTCTGCCGTTTCAAAGCGTGTCGCTCGGGGGAAATCACCACGACGGCGAACAATATCCGTGAATACGCGGTAGCGCCCTTCATCATGAATGGCAGCTATAGCATCAGCAAAGACTTTTTCGTAGTCCATTAATAAAGATCCAATTTCCAGTCAAGTTGGTGCTTTCATACCCTAGCTGATACAACAGGTCCAGTGAACAATTGTCACATCTATATGACAAGTATATCCAATTCATAATACCTATTGACAAACAGCCACACTATAGCTGGAAAATAAAGGATCACATAGCAAAGCGCAACTTATCCGTCCAATAGCGCTCAAGATTACGTAAATTGCGCCTGAGTAGGATAAGTTCATCGTCAGCAATTAAGGCATCACGCTGCATTTCTGCCAGTTGACTTTGGTAAAGCGTGTCAACTTGTTCACGAATTTCACGGCCCTGATCCGTCAGGCTAATACGAACTGCCCGGCGATCATGTTCTGAGCGTTCATGAAGTAAATAGCCCATCTCAACCAATTTTTTCAAATTATACGATACATTTGACCCTTGATAATAACCGCGAGTCTTCAATTCACCCGCCGTCATTTCATGTTCGCCGATATTATAAATCAACAATGCTTGAACCGGATTTATTTCGTTATTACCGCAACGATCCAAATGGTCTTTAATAACATCCAATAAGCGGCGGTGTAGTCGCTCTACAAGACCCAATATATCTAAAAACAGCGTTTTCGGGTTATTTAAGTCATATACATTCATTTCTTCTTGCCTTTTTACCTGATATTTTTGTTAATTATCACCATGACGCCTAATAAAGCTCTCATATTTACTAAGAAATTTCATCTATTTTTATAACCATTGAACAAATTCCTTAACAACGACTTAAATTTACAATTTGAACTAAATATTTTTTTGCCTGAAAATGTCTGACTTCTTGCCAAGTTAGGGGAATTAGCTTTAAACCCTGTTCAAGCTAATGCTGCAATTTTTCCCAATCGATAGCTTTTAGGATGCTGACACTATGCGAAAATTTCCTGCAACAAGAATGCGCAGAACGCGAGCCACAGACTGGTCAAGGCGCTTATGCCAAGAAAATAATTTGTCTGTGAATGATCTGATATGGCCATTATTTGTCTGTGAAGGAACAGCAAACCGAGAGACTATTGGATCAATGCCCGGTGTTGAGCGCTTAAGTGTTGACCTAATTGTAGAGGCTGCTGCAACAGCAGCTAAGTTAGGTATAAATGTTATTGCTCTTTTCCCCAACACACCACCTGCCATTCGAAATGACCAAGGCAGTGAGGCTTTAAATCCAAACAATTTGGTTAATAAAGCGATACGAGCGGTTAAGGATGCAGGCATTGACATTGGCATTTTAGCCGATGTGGCGTTGGACCCCTACACAGACCACGGTCAAGATGGCCTGGTAAGTGGTGGCATTATTTTGAACGATGAAACCAATGAAGTCCTTACCAAACAAGCTGTAGTGCAAGCCACGGCAGGCGCAGACATCATAGCCCCGAGCGATATGATGGACGGACGCATTGGTATCATACGCAAAGCCCTAGATTCAGCTGGTTTTGACCATGTTCAGATTATGGCATATGCGGCAAAATATGCCTCCGCCTTTTATGGCCCGTTCCGTGACGCTGTTGGCTCAGGTGATATTTTGAAGGGAGACAAGAAAACCTACCAGATGGACCCTGCCAATAGTGATGAAGCCCTTCATGAAGTTGAGTTAGACCTGCATGAAGGCGCAGATAGCATAATGGTGAAACCCGGCCTTCCCTACCTTGATATAATCCAAAGAGTGAAAGAAAAGTTCGCTGTTCCGACCTTTGCCTATCAGGTCTCTGGTGAATATTCGATGATCGAAGCCGCCGCTGCCCAAGGTTGGTTAGATAGAGACAGCGCTATGCTGGAAAGCTTGCTAGCCTTTAAGCGCGCAGGAGCCACGGGCATATTAACCTATTATGCTCCCCAGGTGGCTGCTTTACTGCGGGCGTGATTATTCAGCAGGCTTTGGAAATTCCACGAGCATGCCATTATACCACTTACGCGGCCCAGATATTTCCCAACGAAAACTATTATCCGAGCTTACAAGTGACACAGGCAAATATGGTGGTGCACCGGCTAGTGATCCAGGATGACAACTAACCTTCTCATTTCTATATAGGTTCGCTGTCCAAGCAGAAAATTGCTGCTCAGAGAGTTTATGGCCATCTTCCCATGTAAATCCCTTTGTGGCACATGACATTCTTAGCCCAATCCAAAATTTACCACCCTTTGTAGGCACCGAAAAATTTGACATTAAGAAAAAATGAGTGTCGCCAGACTTAATAGTCGCTAATTGACCTCGTCTACCATTATATAACAGCTCATTTGAAGCGCGTTGAGCAATCCACCAATCCATTTTACTGCCAGATTCTATATAATATAACTGATAATAACTGCCGCTTGAAGGGTCTAAAATGGGCTTTGTCCTGGCTATCGGTGGGCTGTGCCACGATGCGGCATCTTGCTTAGCCCAAGCTTCTGACTGCGCATTGGCCTGTAATGATGTAAACAACATCCATGACATAACAATCATAAGGCTTAAAATTCTCAAAGCTCTCTCCCAACTATTACTTTTTGTTACAATATCAAGTGTTAACGCAACAAGAATGTCACAAACAATATGAACTGTCCATGAACCTTTAGCGGTTTAAAGCCTTAATAATACCACGAAATGTCTGCACTTCCTGTGGGGACAGCTCTGCATTTTGCAGCAGATTACGCAGCATGCGACGTTGACTTCCACGACGATCTTCTGAGCGAAAATACCCTTTGCCCTCAAGGGCATTTTCCATATGCTCCATTAGTCCAATTAAATCTCGCTTTGGTGCCAATCCCTCAGCGTCAGATGGTTGAAGAGGAACCGTGATATCTGACGCTTTAGCCCACTCCCAAGCGCAAATGAGCACTGCCTGAGCTAAATTTAAGCTACCGAAGTCAGGATTAACCGGCACCGTTAAAATACTGTCAGCAAGTGCAATATCATCGTTCGCCAGCCCAGAGCGCTCCGGCCCAAGCATAATAGCTGGCCTTTCACCTCTAAGCGTTGCTGCTTTCATTTTCGCAATAGCTGCGGGCGGCGTTGCAATTGGTTTGTTCATGCCGCGCTCCCGCACTGTGGCGGCGAACACAAGCGTACAGTCAGCTATGGCATCTTCTGTTGTTTCAAACACTTGTGCGCCGTCTAGCACAACATCAGCCCCCGCAGCTGAAGGCCCTGCCGCTGGATTTGGCCAGCCATCTCTTGGCTTTACCAGTCGTAAGTCGGTCAGGCCGAAATTCAGCATTGCGCGCGCAGTATGGCCAATATTTTCGCCAAGCTGAGGCTGAACAAGGATGACGGCGGGTTTAATGTCCATTGGCCTTAATCCGCTTTGCGCCATGTTGTGCCCGCTGGCCCGTCTTCAAGGGTCACGCCCATGGCTGACAGAGTTTCTCGTACACGGTCGGCGGTTGCCCAATCCTTGTTTGCTTTGGCTTCTGAACGCTCAGTGATAAGCACTTCAATTTTGGCCGCATCCAAATCAGACGCACCCCCGCCCTGAAACCAATCTTGCGCCGGTTGGGTCAAAAGCCCTAAAAACTGGGCACCCGCCAGCAAATCAGATGCTGTGTCGGGTTTTGCTAGTGCCTCAAGCGCTGCTATGGCTTGCGGCGTATTAATGTCGTCCGAGATCGCCGCTATAACTGTTTCGGGCACAGCTGTGCTTGGCGTAACCCTTTCGCTTAAGCGGTACCAACGGTCCAAACGCTTTTTCTGTTCGGCGACCACTGCGCGGGAGAAATCCACCGGTTGCCGGTAATGAGCAATCAACAAGGATAGCCGCAGGGCTTCTCCTGGATAGTCACCAATAAGATCATGAACCGTGTGAAAATTACCGAGGGACTTAGACATCTTCTCACCGTCAACGGTCAAATAACCGTTATGCATCCAGTAGTTAGAAAATATTTTCCCATTTGCACATTCGCTCTGGGCAATTTCATTTTCGTGGTGGGGAAAGATCAAATCTTGCCCACCCGCATGAATATCAATCGTTTCTCCCAAATGCTTTGCACTCATGCAGGAGCACTCAAGGTGCCAGCCCGGCCTGCCCCGACCCCACGGACTATCCCAACCGGCTTGGTCCGCTGAAGACGGTTTCCACAACACAAAATCAGCAGCGTCCCGCTTATAAGGTGCAACTTCGACCCGCGCACCAGCGACAAGTTCATCGCGGCTATGGCCTGACAGGCGCCCATAATTCGCCATGGAGGTCACATCGAATAACACATGACCCTCTGCAACATAGGCATGATCTTTTTCAATCAGTGTCGCCATCATAGTCAGCATTTCAGGGATATGATCGGTCGCCCGTGGCTGCAGAGACGGGGTTAACGCATTCAGTGTCGCCATATCCTGCTCATAGACGGAGGAGAATTTTTCCGTAATCGCAGAGATATCAACGCCAGCATCCTTCGCTTTTGCCATGATACGGTCGTCGATGTCGGTAAAGTTACGGGCATAAGTAACATTATCTTCGCCGTATAACTCCCTGAGAAGTCGAAATAAAACATCAAACACCACCACAGGCCTTGCATTGCCAATATGGGCAAAGTCATACACAGTTGGTCCGCAGACATACATCCGCACATTACTGGCATCAATGGGTGTAAAAACCTCTTTTTTACGAGCGATGGTATTATAAAGTTTAACGGTCATTGCCCCTAAGCCCTCTCGCCCATAAGGCGCTTCATAACACGCTCACGGCCAATAAGGGGCAGAAGCGTTTTCATATCAGGCCCATGCTGCTGACCCGTTAGTGCCAACCGAAGCGGCATAAACAGAGCCTTACCCTTAACGCCAGTTGCGTCCTTAATTGCAGAGGTCCAGGTCTTCCAGCTTTCCGTGTCTAAAACACCCTCAGGCAAAAGCCCCGCACAGACTGCCATATGATCTGCGTCTTCAATCAAAGGCGTAACCGGGCCATTTATCATCGCTAGCCAGTCAGCAGCTTCGCTAACCTTATGCAGGTTTGCTTTAATGCCGTCCCACAAAACTTCGGTGAAACCTAGGCCAGAAAGGCGCTCAGATACCGCCTCAAAGGGCAGTTCGTGCATAATACGAGCATTTAACAGCTCTAGGTCCTCTGGGTCTAATTTCGCCGTGCCTCTGCTAAACTTAGCAAAGTCAAAACCTTGAATAAGCTCACTGGATTCGGCAAATGCTTCAATTGGTTCACTGGTGCCAACACGGGCAAGCAAACTGATAATACTCATGGGCTCTAAGCCTGCGCTGTCGCGGTATTCAGCGATGCTCATGGCGCCGTAACGCTTAGACAGCCCTTCACCGCCCTTGCCCGTAAGCAGGGCAAAATGCGCCATTTTAGGCACTTGGCCGCCCAGAGCTTCAAAAACCTGGATTTGAACGGCGGAATTGGTGACATGGTCTTCACCGCGCACAATGTGGCTAATGTTATAGTCGATATCATCAATCACGCTCGGCAGCGTGTAGAGAAAACTACCATCACCGCGAATAAGGATGGGGTCTGATACGCTCGCGAGATCAATGGAAACATCGCCGCGTATCAGGTCCGTCCATTCCGCTTTGCCCGGCAGGTCGAGCTTAAAACGCCAATGGGGCTTGCGGCCCTCTGCCTCAAAAGCTGTAATCTCGTCCTCCGTTAACAAAAGACCTGCCCGGTCATAAACCGGCGGCATGCCGCGCCCAAGCTGAACTTTACGCTTTAGGTCAAGCTCTTCGGATGTTTCAAAGCATGGGTATAAGCGGCCATCGGCCTTTAACTTAGCCACCAATTCATTATAGCGGTCAAAGCGCGCAGATTGATTGAAGGTATCAGCCCAGCTAACACCGAGCCATTTAAGATCAGCGCGAATGGCATCTTCATATTCTTTTGTAGAGCGAACAAGATCAGTATCATCAATACGCAGGATAAATTCACCGCCCTGTTGGCTAGCAAACATCCAGTTAACAAGCGCCGCGCGCACATTACCCAAATGAATAAAACCCGTCGGCGATGGGGCAAATCTTACTCGAACCGTCATGTTCACATTCCTGTTTATCTGCGGGAAATTTATCTTTCCTGCTCAATTATCTCTTTGCGCTGCGAAATCCATTGGTAATTGGATAACGCCGCTCACGGCCAAAGCTTTTGCGGGTTAGCTTAACCCCCGGCGGTGCTTGGCGCCTTTTATATTCGGCGATGTACAGCAGGTGCTCTAACCTTGCAACATCTGTTGCACTATGGCCGCGCTTTATTATCTCTGCGGCTGACATCTCATCGTCCACCAAGCAGCGCAAAATATCGTCAAGAACCTCATAGGGCGGCAAACTATCCGCGTCCTTTTGGTCTTCCCGCAGTTCAGCGGTTGGTGGCTTGGTGATGATATTTTCTGGTATCACCATGCCCTTTGGTGCCATGGCACCGTCTGGGAAATTCGTGTTGCGCCAGCGGGATATGCCAAAAACATCCATTTTATAAACGTCTTTAAGCACACTGTAACCACCACACATATCACCGTATAATGTCGCGTAACCCACTGACATTTCTGATTTATTACCCGTTGTTAGTAGCATGGAGCCAAATTTATTACTGACCGCCATGAGCAGATTACCGCGCAGGCGGGCCTGAATATTTTCTTCCGTGGTATCAGCTTCCCTTCCCTCAAATAGATCTGACAAGATGCTTTCTACCGCCGCTGTGCCCTCTGATATTGGCAAAATATCATAGCGAATACCAAGGGCGTTGGAACATGCCTCAGCGTCAGTGAAGCTATTATCTGAAGTGAAGCGCGTTGGCATCATAACGCCATGAACGCGCGAAGGCCCAAGCGCATCAGCGGCCACTGCAGCTGACAAGGCACTATCAATGCCGCCTGACATACCAAGCACAACACCGGGAAAATGGTTTTTCTCCACATAATCGCGCAAGCCCAGCATCATGGCTTGGTAAATCGCGCTATAGCCATCGTCGATGGTCGCCATCTCGCCCATACCACAGTGCATTTTACCGTCACTGCGGTGCCAAGTGGTTAAGGTCTCCGCTTCCGACCAAGCTGGCAACTGCACCGCCAGTGCACAGTCTGTGTTAATCACGAAGGAAGCACCCTCGAACACCAGTTCATCTTGGCCGCAAATTTGATTGCAAAATACCAATGGCAAACCGGTTTCTTCAATGCGGGCATTGGCGTGATCTATGCGCTCATGATATTTATCCGCTTCAAAAGGGCTACATGTGGGCACAAGCAAAATTTCAGCGCCTCTGTCCGCCAAATCCTGCGCCGGAGCTGAGAACCACATATCTTCGCAGACCAAAATGCCCAGCTTAACGCCGCGAAAATCAATCGGGTCCTGCGCTCTGCCAGCATTGAACACTCGTACTTCATCAAAAACGCCGTAATTGGGTAGTTGCCGTTTAAAACGAATAGCTTTGATAGAACCGCCGTCCAGAAGAATGGCCGCATTATAAAGTTTGCCAGCTTCAAACCAGGGCGCACCGATCAGCAAGCCCGCCTTACCCTCGCCTTCCGTTATTTCAGCGAGCTTAACCACTGCATCCATAACCGTGCGCTGAAAGAAAGGTTTTAACACCAAATCTTCGGGGGGATATCCGGTCACGGACAGCTCGGGCGTCATCACAAGGTCAACCTGGGCGACTGCGCCAGCTTCATACGCCTCTGTAATGCGGGCAATATTCGCCTCAATCGCCCCAACGGTGGGGTTCAACTGCGCCATATATAGTGAAAAACCATCTGTCATGACGCTGTTTTAGCCGTAACTATGGGTGGCAGCAACAGGATAGTGGCCTTGAGCTCGCAAATATTTAACCTGCAGACGCCTGAGCGTTCGCTATTGCTCTGCGTTCATCCTTCAGCGCTTCCGCAACCTCAAAGGCCAATTCGATCGACTGACTGGCGTTCAGCCTCGGATCGCAGTGGGTATGATAGCGACTGCCCAGCGTTTCATCGGTGATATCAATGGCACCGCCGGTGCATTCGGTAACATTTTGGCCTGTTAGTTCAAGGTGGATACCGCCAGCGTAAGAGCCCTCAGCCCGGTGTGCGGCAAAAACATTGCGTACTTCACGCAGAACCCGCTCAAATGGCCGCGTTTTAAAGCCAGTGGAGGCCTTCACCGTATTGCCGTGCATGGGATCGCATGACCAAATGATATTTTTGCCTTCGCGCTTTACGGTCCGCAACAGATTAGGCAAATGTTTCTCAACCCCGTCCGCGCCGAAGCGGGTAATAAGGGTCAAGCGCCCTGCCTCATTGGCGGGGTTTAAAGCATCGATAAGCTTCAGCAGCTCATCGGCCTTTGTCGTTGGGCCAACTTTACAAGCAATTGGATTGCTGATGCCGCGCATAAATTCAACATGGGCACCGTCTAATTGCCGCGTCCGGTCACCAATCCACAGCAAATGCGCTGATGTATCATACCAATCACCCGAGGTGCTATCGACCCTTGTTAGGGCTTGCTCATAGCCCAGCAAAAGCGCCTCGTGCGAGGTGTAAAAGTCAGTGCCCTGCAATTGGGTAACGCTGTCAGGGTCAATGCCACATGCTTGCATGAATTCGAGCGCTTTGCCGATTTGCTCAGCTAATTCTTCGTATTTTTCACTAGCGGGACTATCCTCAACAAAAGCGAGATTCCAACGGTGAACACTCATCAAATTGGCATAACCACCCTGAGCAAAAGCCCTAAGCAAATTTAAAGTTGCAGCAGCTTGGCTGTAAGCTTGCACCATCCTCTCGGGGTTTGGTTGGCGCGCATCCCCTTCAAAGCGGATGCTGTTGATAATATCACCGCGATAAGAAGGCATTTCAATGCCGCCAGAAATTTCTGTGTCGCTAGAGCGTGGTTTAGCAAATTGACCTGCCATGCGGCCAACCTTAACCACGGGGCAACTGGCGGCAAAGGTCATCACCACCGCCATCTGCAGCATAACGCGAAATGTATCGCGGATATTATTGGGATGAAACTCTGCAAAGCTTTCAGCGCAATCCCCGCCTTGCAGCAGAAAACCATTGCCCGCAGCAACATTTGCCAGCTGTTCTTTCAGCCTGCGTGCTTCACCTGCAAAAACAAGTGGGGGATAATTGCTTAGCCTAGATTCAGCTTCTGCTAGAGTAGCTGCGTCAGGATACTGAGGCATTTGTACTTTAGGGAAGTTGCGCCAGCTATCAGGTTTCCAATTCGTCATCTCATCACTCAATCGTATAATAAGTTGCAGCCTTACATTTAGCACCACACTTATGGCAAAAGGCTTTCATACTGTAATTTGGATGATCTTAGAACACGGGCAAACCGCCCTTGCAAGCCAAAAGGCGCTAGAATTTTAACATTCACATCATTACTGACATTCCCACTGATTTTAGTTCAATTTGATTTAACCAAGCTGATGACAAATCTTGACAACTTGGTCAGGATTTAGCAATGTCGCCACATAATATTCTATGGCCAAATCTTGAAATCTCATAAACGAGATTTTCAACAACTCTAGGGTTCAACTTTAGTAATCACTAACATATCTCTATTGAGGAAAAAAAATGCATATCATCAATAAAAACAAACATTTGACTGCGCTACTGGCATCATCCGCCATTGCGTCCTTTGTGCTTACATCAGCACCGACCATTGCACAGGATACTGACAGTGATGATTCCGCCAGCAACATTGAAGAAATCTTTGTCACCACATCAAGAAAACGCGAAGAGAGCATATTTGATTCGCCGACAGCCCTTACCATATTCAACGAAGGCAGCATGAAAGCGCTGAACGTTAGTAACTTGGATGATATTGGCAAATATGTTCCAAACTTGAACATTTCGCGTTTCGGCGTCGGTAACACATCCGCCACCGCCATCTTCATTCGCGGCATTGGTATCCAAGATCACTTGATTACCACTGACCCAGGTGTTGGTGTTTATGTGGACGGTGTTTATCTTGGTCGTCAAATGGGTTCAAACCTTGGCTTGAAGAACATTGAACGTGTTGAAGTGCTGCGCGGTCCTCAGGGAACACTTTATGGCCGTAACACGCTCGGCGGTGCTGTAAACATCATTACCCGCAAACCTGGCGACGAAGAAGGCGTAGAGATTGACCTGCAAGCTGGTACCCGTGAACGTTTCACCGGCAGCTTTTATGCAAACACCCGCCTATCTGATAACCTCGCTGTTTCAGCAACCGGTTACTTTAAGCGCCGCGACGGTGTTGGCGATGCAGTTAATTTGATCAACCCCGAAAAGCGTATTGGTGAAGAAAAAGAATTTGGTGGCCGTTTTGCTGCATTATGGGATGTATCTGATAGCTTCTCACTACTTCTTGCCATCGATGGTATGGACGCTGAAAATGGCGTTTCACCAACCCACGCTGAAGTTATTGGCGCACCGGCTAATTGCTGTGGGCCGCTTCCACAATTGCAGGACCGTCACTTCGGCGTTGACCCTGACAATAACCAGACCATGGTACCAGGGCTCGAATCTGCTTCTAACGATGCTATCGGCATCTCCTTGACCGCAGAATTTGATATGGGCGAAAATTGGGACGGTAAGTTGCTCGGCAGCTGGCGCAATAGCAGCTACACGGGTGGTTTAGACGATGACGCTACCGCATTCTTCCTGTCTGAATTCCCTGAAGAAGGTGAAGCTGACCAATATTCCTTCGAACTTCAGTTAAACGGTTCATATGATAATTTTGATGTTGTCGGTGGCCTTTATTACTTCACCGAAGATGGCTTTGCTTTCTCTGGTCCGTTTAACTTCTCACCTTTCAATGGTTCAGTTGACACCCGTGGTACTGTTGCTAACGGTGACTTTTTTGACCTTTCACAAGAGGCAACATCCATTGCAGCTTATGTGAATGGTTCATACAAAGTTGATGATCGCCTGACCATTGGCGGCGGCATTCGTTACTCCCGCGATGACAAAACAGCAAGCGCCCTATTCCCAAGCTTTGGCGGTGTTTCTAAGACCGTTGATGACGACTGGGATGCTTTCACCTTTGATGCCAATGTAAACTATGCCTTCTCTGAACAAGGTTCTGTTTATGCCCAAATTCAGCGCGGGTATCAGACCGGTGGTCTACCGCCGCGTCCATTTGGTGGCCCTGACCAGTTTGATCCTTTTGAAAAAGTAACCGCCCTCAACTATGAAGTTGGTTACAAAGGCAAAGTAAGTGACAATCTTCTCGTTCTTCTGTCTGCTTTCTGGACTGAGTATGATGACCTAGTTGTGCAGGTTTCTGAACCACAAGCTGGCGGCTTTGTTACCCGCGCTGGCAACGCAGCTGGTGCCCGTGCGCGTGGCTTTGAACTTGAAACCAAACTGAACATGGACAATGGCTTCTTCCTCAACACATCCGTTGGTTACTTGGACGCAGAAATCACCAGCCTGCAAGGCGATGTACTTGGTGTTCAAGTTGGTAACGTTCTGCCACTGGCTCCTGAATGGACCCTGTCTGCCGTCGCTGGCTACCGCTATGTAATGGACAGTGGCGCTCAAGTTAGCTTCCAGTCTGACTATTCTTACCGTGGTGAGATGTTCTCGCAAGTCGTGCCTTCACCAAGCGAACTGCTTGATTCGCGTGATCTAGTTGGCTTCAACTTGCAATATACCAGTGCAGACGGCACATGGGATATCGACATATACGGCGAAAACGTCTTTAACGAAGTATATGACCAAGGCCGCTTGAACAATACGTTCCACGGCTTTGTTGGTATCGTTAGAAGTAATGACCGCAGTGAATTTGGTCTGCGCTTCACCAAGCGTTTCGCTGGGCTATAAGACTTAACCACTTTAAGTCTCGACCTAACAAAAATCCCTCGGCCTTTGTGGCCGGGGGACATTTTTTTGCCTAAACCTAAAGTGCCAGTGGAACTACATCTCTCGCGCTGACTTAGCGAGGCGCACAAGGTTTAAAAACTCACTGCGATAGCCAAACTCATCTTTACCGCGGGCGTCTCGTGCAAGCGTCAAAATATGATCATAGCTATACTCACCTACTGTTGCTTCGCCGCGCAACAGCTGGCCAAAGGCCGCAACACTGGTGGCAAAGCGCACATCATCCGACGTATTGCCGATATTATTCGTTTCATTGGCTTTAGTTATTGGCAAACTGATCAGCTTGCTAGTGTCACTACCGGGTAGCTTATAGCGCATTTTTAGGAAAGCATATTCCCCGTCCTTGCTTGCCTTCTTAGGCTTATCATCACTACCGTACCGCAGTGGGTCCACTTGTTGTGCGCTACTGCCCACAGGCGTTATTTCATAGATCGCCGTGACACTGTGGCCTGAGCCAATCTCGGCCGCATCCACTTTATCATTGTTAAAGTCTTCGCGCTTCAGCATCCGGCTTTCATAGCCGATAAGGCGGTATTCAGCGACAATTTCAGGGTTAAACTCCACCTGAATTTTCACGTCTGCCGCAATGGGAAACAGGGTTGAGCCCGCCTCCTCCACCAGCACTTTACGCGCTTCATTCAACGTGTCGATATAAGCCGCATTACCGTTACCATTTTGCGCCAGCGCCTGCATCAGGCTGTCATTATAATTCCCCTGCCCAAAACCAAGTACGGACAAATAAATACCGCTATCACGTTTGCGCTCAATATAGCCTTTCAGCTCGTCTGTATCGCGGATACCGACATTAAAGTCGCCGTCGGTGGCTAAGATAACCCGGTTGACGCCGCCTTCCTCGAAGCCAGCTTCCGCCAGTGCATAGGCTTGCTCGATGCCCTGCGCACCTGCGGTGGACCCGCCAGAGCTAAGGTTGCTGAGGGCCGCGAGTATCTTGGCTTTATCTTTAACCGATGTGGGCTCCAAAATGGTCGCCGCGCGGCCAGCGTAGGTAACGATCGCCACGGTATCATTTTCGCTTAAATTTTCCACCATCATGGCAAAAGCATTTTTCAACAGTGGTAGCTTGTCAGCACTACTCATGGAGCCTGATACATCGAGCAAAAATACCAAATTTGCGCGGGGCTTTTCAGCCGGAATAATATCATGACCTTTGACCGCGATATGCATCAGTTTGGTGCCCTCATTCCACGGTGTTGGATAGATGGTTACCGTAGGCTTAAAGGGTACATCAGCATTATCGGGCAAGGCATAATCATAGCCAAAATAATTGATTAACTCTTCAATTCGCACCGCTGATTTTTGCGGCAAATGACCATTCATCAAAGCGCGGCGCACAAAGGCGTAGGATGCAGTGTCAACATCCACTGACAAAGTCGAGACCGGAGTGTCACGCGTTATTTGCAGCGGATTTGGATTGAATTCATCAAATTGGTCACGCCCTGAATAGGCAGGTGGTGTTGCTCGGTCATTGTCGTCACTGCGCAAACGAAGATATTGAGCTAAAGCTGGCGGGATCACTTGGGCCTGGGCTGTCATGCGACTCCCCATTCTCTGTTTACCCGGAGGGAAAGTAGGTGGCTGCGGTATAAATTCTTTTCGTTTTACTTGTGACCCGGTATCTATACCTTCCTCAAATCCACCGAAATTAGACGAAGGCGCAACAACGGCATCTGCCACGACATTAGGGGCCACAGGCTCTGGCGTTGAAGCACTCTCAACGACCTCTTTAACTTTCCCCTCTGATTGCGCACCTTTCGCTCCAACTTCGGCTTCTTGAACTATGCGAGCGCCATCCGTATCTAGCTCATTAGCATCTGACTTTTTTTCACCCTCAGCTTTAACCACTGCATCACCAAGGCTGCTGTTATTATCCGCTATATCCGCCGGGCTTTCATTCACCTCAGGGATTTTCCATGCATCATTGGTCTGCTGCTGCATAACACCCACGGTCATTACAAAAGCGAAGGTGCCCGCAAGTGCGGTGCCCGCTATTAGTCTGCGTTTCATCATTCCAGTCATCAATCTGCTCCATAATGTTTCATTGTCATTATGGGTAAGACGGTCTGGGCGCTGATTTCCTTGGGTATTAATTTTTGGTGAGACTTTTTTAGCCTCAGCCTGTTGCGCCTCAAAAGCATGAACAGCGGCATTTATAGCCCGCTTTTTGGCTTCCATGTTCGGCTTCGGGGTTTCAACGCCTGCTAATTCATGTAATTTCTTGTCATCCATCGCTCTTCAACCATTTTTTTAAGTGTTTTTTTGCTTCGCTTATTTGCCAGCTAACCGTTCCTTCTTTGCAGTCCATTATTTCACCAGCTTCTGCATGGCTTAGGCCTTCGCTATATACCAACAGGATGGCGTCACGCTCCTTGGGCTTTAAGCGGCTTACCATTTGCCAAAGCTGATTATTTTCAATCACCTTATCAGCGGCGACCACATCAGCGGCCATATCGTCCGCATCACTTAAATCGCCTTCATACTTTCGCTTACGCTGATTATCTCGCGCGGTATTCAGCGTTATGCGGTAAAGCCATGTTGAAAATTTTGATTTTCCGCTAAACTTGGCGATCGATTGACCCAATTTGATGCAAACTTCTTGGGCGATATCTTCGGCATCAACGCCGTTACCGCACCATTTCCAAGCAACTTTATAAATTTGGTCGTAGTGGGCCTCAATGAGCTTGGCAAAAGCCTGCCCATCACCGGCGACGGCGCGATCCACTAAGGTTTGTTTTACAGGTTGGTCCATACGTCCAAGCATTCACCATTAATTGGGCCTTTATATGTTAGACGCAACTGATGAAAAATTCCTTGGAATATTTTTTTACGTCTCATGAATTACCTTAATTAAATAGCTATATTTAGCGGCAAACTGGTTCAATACCCATCTATATTGTACCAAAATATAGCCAGAAGTCTTTGATATTGTTTAACAGATTAGAAAGACCTATAGTTTATAGATTAGGCAATTAAATAAATTGATTTGTAGGTCGGACGCATGAAAATTCTTCTATGGAAACCGGGTGTATACGATATGACTCGCGGTGAGCTACCCACCATTGGGCTAGCTATCATGGCGACGGCAGCTATTGAAGCTGGCCATGAAGCTGTTGTTGCTGACCACCATTTTAGTCCACCAGAAGAAGAATTTATTGAAAAAGCCATCATTAAACTGATTGATGAGCATCAACCGGATATTTTAGGTATTTCAGCTGTTTCCTATGAATGGACCATGCCACGGGTGCAACATGCACTGGATATCGCCCACGCGCGTGGTATCGAAGTATGGGTTGGTGGCCCCCAAGCTGTTGCTTACAATGATATTCTGGAAAAAGATGAGCGCCTTAGCAAAATTGTCATCGGCGAGGCTGATGGACGGTTCAATGAGATTTTAAATGCTGAAACCAAAGTAGTTCATCTGGGCCGTAGTCCAGTTTTTAACCGCCCAACCTTCACGGCCCTCATCGACCACGGAGAAATTATCACCTACCCCTTCTTCGTGTCTCGTGGTTGCCATTATAATTGTACATTTTGTGCGGCGACCAAGGTTTTTGGCAATCGTTGGCGGGCCCGTGAACTATCAGATGAGCTTTGGGCTGAACTTGATGCCATCGCAGTCAACCATCCCAAATGCAAAACGCTTTCCATCATTGATGATGCCTTCACGCAGGATATGGACCACGCTAAAGAATTTCTGCGTGAATATATTAAGCGTGACTACCCTTACCAAGTCAGTGTCTTTAATGTGCGAGCAGATTATCTTGATGAAGAAATTCTCGCGCTTCTGAAAGAAACCGGCGTTGAAACATTAGCTGTAGGTATCGAATCTGCTGACCCAGAAGTTTTCCGGATGCTGCGCAAGGGTGAAACATTAGAGAAGATCGCTGAAGCTATAGTTATGATCCAAAAGGCGGGGCTAACCCCTTGGCTAAACATGGTTATTGGCCTGCCTGGAGACACAGTAGAATCGCACCGTCGGTCGTTAGATTGGATCATGCAATTTGAACAACCTAGGATCATTCAGTGGAATATCTTCTCCCCCTTCCGGGGCACCATGGCCTATGATTATTTCGTTAAATCTGGCGATATTGAGGATGGTTACACCCCGCCATTCTGGGGTCGCTACGAGAAATTGCCTGATGATGGCATGTTCGACGCTGAAGGGTTCACCCGCGAAGAGAAATCGCTCGCTCAACTTGAGGCCTTCCTGAAATGCAACGTGCCCATCATTATTTTGAGCGACAGCAAGGTGCGTAAGCTGTGCAAGGAAAATAATATGTGGGATACTTATCAAGAATGGCGTAAAAACGCGCCCATTCGTAAGTTCCTTGAAAATACCGTCCCCAATAAAGTCGATAAGGGGCAAGAAAGCATTTCATTCGACGAATATGATACTTTAATGGCTGAATTTTCCAATCAGGATGAACTCCCGACAGACCCCTTTGTTTATAAAACAGTATCACCGTGAGGCTCACCTTATGACCTATGTAGTTTGCGAGCCTTGTATTAAATGCAAACACGGCGATTGCGTGGATGCCTGCCCTGTTCAGTGCTTTTACCAAGATGCGGATATGCTTTATATCAACCCTGAAGAATGTATTGATTGTGATGCCTGCGCCCGTTTTTGCCCAGTTGATGCCATCTATATAGATTCTGAAGTACCAGATAATTGGCAAAATTTCATCGCCATTAATGCAGACTTTAAATACACGGAAGACTGCCGTGTCAATGAGGCCAAAGACGTTATTCCCGGCGTAAACCTAAACCAGGAAAAAGCCGAGCAAAATACCGAAACTCATATGCCGTATAAAGAGTTACTTGAGCGAAAGAACAGTTCTTAAGCTATTCCACTGTTACAGATTTTGCTAAGTTCCGTGGCTGATCTACATCGGTGCCTTTATGCACCGCTACATGGTACGCCAAAAGCTGCACTGGGATGGCATATAGCATTGGTGCCATGATGGGGTGGACCGATGGCATCTCAATGGTCGCGACCGTGCCCTCACCGTGACTATTGATGCCTTCAGCGTCGGATATCAGGATAACTTTACCGCTACGGGCGATAACTTCTTGCATGTTAGACACGGTCTTCTCGAACAGATTACCGCTTGGTGCCAGCACGATGATCGGCACATGCTCATCAATCAGGGCGATGGGCCCATGCTTCATTTCACCCGCGGCATAGCCTTCCGCGTGGATATAGCTTATCTCCTTCAGCTTCAATGCCCCTTCCATGGCAATGGGGAAATCAGCGCCGCGCCCTAAGTAAAGCACGTCACGGGCTTGCGCCACGTCCTTTGCTAGCTCTTCAATAGCTTCATCATGGGCGAGCACGTCCGCCATGCGTTTGGGCACTTCTATGAGCGCACTAACAAGCTCGTCTTGCTCAGCAGCGCTCAAATGCCCGCGCTGAGCACCCGCCGCGATGGCAAGGGAAGCTAGAACCGCAAGTTGGCAGGTAAAGGCCTTGGTGCTAGCGACACCAATCTCTTGGCCAGCATGGGTTTGCAGCACGACATCAGACAAGCGCGCCATAGAAGATTCAGCCACATTAACAATGGTGGCAATATGCTGCCCACCAGCTTTGGCATGGCGCAGGGCCGCAAGTGTGTCCGCCGTTTCACCGGATTGACTGATGAATATAGCTAGGCCACCTTCCATGAATATAGGGTCGCGGTAACGAAATTCAGACGCGATATCGACCTCAACAGGTATGCGAGCGATTTGCTCGAACCAATAGCGGGCAACAGAAGCCGCATAAAAACTCGTGCCACAAGCAATGAGCGTGATTTTGGGGATACCTGTAAAATCAAAGGGCATTTCTGGCAGTTCAACACGGCCAAAAAATGGGTTCAAAAAGCTGCCAAAGGTCTGAGCCATCACCGTGGGCTGATCATAAATTTCCTTCAGCATAAAATGACGGTAATTGCCCTTACCCAAGATGGCGGATGACGCGTTTATAATGCTGATGTTGCGCTTAACTGGCTTGTCGTCTTCATCAAATACCATGGCTCTGTCATGGCTTAACTCAACCCAGTCACCTTCTTCAAGATAGCTGATGCGGTTGGTGAGCGAAGCAAGCGCGATGGCATCAGAGCCCAAATACATCTCGCCGTCGCCGTAACCCACCACCAAGGGGCTGCCCCGACGAGCGCCAAACATCAGTTTTTCTTCGCCCTTAAACATAATAGCCAGCGCAAAGGCACCGCTTAAGCGCTTTAAGGCCGCTTTTACGGCCTCCCCTGGGCTCATGCCATCAGCACGGTTTTGCGACAGTAAATGAACAATAACTTCAGTGTCGGTTTCACTGGTGAATCTATGGCCCAAATCCGTGAGCTCGCGGCGCAATTCGCGGAAATTTTCAATGATGCCATTATGAACGACCACCACGTCATCTGCCATATGGGGATGGGCATTCTCAACTGTTGGCTCACCGTGGGTTGCCCAGCGGGTATGACCAATACCACTTAAGCCCTCAAGCGGACTGCTCTCCAGCTCACTTTCCAGCATCTTAAGTTTGCCTTTGGCTCGGCGGCGCTCTAATTGACCCGCATCCATGGTGGCTACACCGGCGGAATCATACCCACGATATTCAAGCCTTTGAAGGGCTTCAACAAGACGAGGAACAGCAGCTTCATTGCCTAAAATTCCAATAATGCCACACATAAACTATCTCCAATAAGACATTGTTAAATATCAATTATTTTTTATTAGTATCTCTAAATCTTTTTGCCCAGCCCGACAATTCTTTATGCTTAGAGCGTGTCAAAGCAAGCGCGTCGGCGTCAACATCTTTGGTCACCACACTCCCCGCCCCAACAATGGCACCAGCCCCTACTGTGACCGGAGCTACCAAAGCGGTATTAGAGCCAATGAAAGCGCCAGCACCAATAGTAGTTTGGTATTTGTTAAAGCCATCATAATTACAAGTGATGGTGCCTGCGCCGATATTTGCCTTCGCCCCAACTGTAGCATCACCAATATAGCTGAGATGATTTACTTTAGCACCAGCCTCAATCGTAGCCTTTTTGACTTCACAGAAATTGCCCACTTTAGCGCCTTCATGCAAATCAGCGCCAGGACGCAACCGCGCAAAAGGCCCAATTTGGCAATCATCGGCAATTTTCGCTTCCTGAATATGGGAAAAGGCGTTGATGCGCACAGCGTTACCGACCTTCACACCGGGACCAAAATATACGTTAGGCTCTACCACAACATCATGACCCAACACAGTGTCGGTGGAGAAATACACGGTCAGCGGATCAATGAGCGTCGCGCCCGCCGCCATCGCAGCCGCCCGCGCGCGGTTTTGGAAAATATTTTCTGCCACTGCAAGCTCCGCCCGGCTATTAACGCCCATCACATCGGCCTCACTGGCTTCCACGGTTACAACGCGGTCCCCCGCCGCCCTTGCAATTGCAACGATATCGGTCAGATAATATTCACTCGCGGCATTATCATTATCGGTGGCGTCTAAATAATCAAATAACTTGCTGCCATCCACGGCCATTATGCCGCTATTGCAAAAATTGATTGCACGCTCAATCTCGCTAGCATCCTTAAACTCAACAATACGCTCCAAACTTCCATCCTCAGCTGTCACCAAGCGTCCATAAGCCCCCGTGTCCAAAGGTTTAAACCCTAGAACCACCAGTGATGGGGCGTCATCCGCCGATCTAGCTTCAATCATGGCAGTCAGAACTGATTGTGGCACCAGAGGCACATCACCATATAAGATCAGTATAGTGCCAGAGAAGCCTTTCAGCGCATCCTTTGCCATCATAACGGCATGGCCCGTGCCAAGTTGTGGCTCTTGCACAACAAACTCTGCTCCCGACACTGCTCTTTCGACTTGCTCGCGCCCTGCCCCCACGACCATCACTTGTTTTTCAGCGCCCAATTGCTCTAATTGGTCAGTAAGGTGCAACACCATTGGCTTATTTCCAATGGGATGGAGCACCTTATGCAGCTCCGATTTCATACGGGTACCCTTACCTGCGGCCAGAATAATGGCGGCTACGCCCAAGTTTGCCATAACGTAAATCCTCCCCGGATCAAAAGTGGCTGACAAGTCTTTATAGAATCTGCCATAACCATGAAACTATTTCTATCTTGAATTCACTATTGGCAGCAAATTATTATGACATTGTTAACCGTAAACAAAATTATCTTCGACCTTGATGGTACTTTGATCAATACCGCCCCTGACCTAACGGCTGCAATGAACCATGTTCTTGTGCAAATTGGTAGGGCAAAGGTGGCGGAAGAACATGTCCGCAATATGGTGGGGTTAGGCGCCCGAAAAATGCTGGAAACTGGCCTGATGCATACAGGCGGTATGGACGGTCATGACCTAGTGCAATTGCACCAAGCTTTCTTAGTTTATTACGCCGACAATCTAGCGAATAAATCCGTTCTATATGATGGTTGTTTAGACATGCTTGAAGATTTGAAAAATGCGAACATGCAGCTTGCTATATGTACTAACAAGCCAATTGCACTCGCCTTACCTCTTGTTAAAGAATTTGGACTAACTGGTTATTTTCACACAATAAAAGGCGGAGATAGTTTCAAATATAATAAACCTGATGGTCGCCATATCCTAAGCACCGCTATGGAGCTGATGGGCAATGGCAACATTGTCATGATTGGTGATAGTATCAGCGATATAAGTGCTGCCAAAAATGCCAAAGTGCCGTCCATTGGTGTTAGCTTTGGCTATAGTGACCCCCCTGTGGCGGAGCTTGGGCCAGATTATATGGTTGATACGCTGAATGAGATTCCACCTCTGATGGGGCTATAATCGCATCTCACTTTAAATGCATGCGCTTTACATGCTTTTGCCAATAATGACGCAGAAGGTGCCTCATTGACATTGCGGTAAACTGTGACCGGATAAGCCAAAATTTCCCCGTAATATAAGACACCGGATTTGATGCCCCTTTAAGGCTAATATTCACCATAAAAGCCATGAAGCTGCGAGAAAATCTAAACCCAAGCTGGGTATTCAGCTCTGCCATAACTTTATTTGGGGTAACGCTTGGGTAAATTCTCTCTAAAGCATCAAGCGCAATAGCAAGGGGCCATAAAAGCCCAATATCCTTAGCCCTGCCAATCAATCTATCCCAATCATTCTGGCTAAGGGCATTCGCGAGATCATAAAACTCGATTAAACTGCGCACAGGTGTTTGAAAATCACTCGCGTAAAAACTATGCAGTGCCGAGTGCAAAAATATGTCCACATTGCTGAGGGCAAAAAGGCCTGTCGTTCCCACCTGTTGAAGTTCTTTTATCAGCATATCTGTCGGCACTTGGACAGGACTTGTCAGGGGCGACAGAGCATGGTGAACATCTATAATTGTGTGACGTTTGTTGTGCACCAAAGGGGGCAATTCATGCATCAAATTACGGTAATAGGCTTGATCATACGCATTTTTATTCTTTGCGAGCCAACCCCAGCCATTTTCATGCAATATATTTTCTGTTTCCTGCAAATCTTTGCGTGGCACAAGTATATCCAAATCAGATACGCGCCTGCCTCTTGCTACCCGCATTGAAAGGGCGCTGTAAGCACCCCCTTTAAGCAAAATGACCGGGAAGGATACTGCACTGAACAATCGTGCTATCTCAAAGATCTCGTAGGATAAAACAGCCGCTTCATAGGTTGCCATACTCTGGCTAAACTCATATTTAAAGCCGAAAACACTGTGACTGGTTATTTGACACTCACCATCAAACCTTGCCAAGACATGTCGTGGCTCGCACCATTCAATAAATTTATTGAGCCTTGCCTCATCCATAGACGGAAGAAACCCATCTGACACCCATTTCAAATATTCCACCACTTCGGTCATGGGAGGTCCCCCATCTCTGTCGCGATCTCTTCAACCAATTTTACACCGCTTGCCAGATCAGGATAGCGGATATCAAATGCTTTGATCTTGCTACCCATGCTGGTTAGAGCATCAAAAGCTCGCTCCCCCATCAGCTCATAATTACTTGATGATAAAATTAGCTTCATTACCGCATCGGCATTGGTATGTGAAATTCGGTCGGCGGTCGCCCCAGGTGAATAGAATGGAAAAATAACTGCCCTTGGAATTTTATGGTTGGAAATTCCAGCAATCGCGGCATCATTGGGGGGCAAATAACCAAGGCGCCCTTTGGGTGTACCATCTAGCTTTATCGATACACATCCAACACCGCCAAGTTTGTCAATGATTTCAACTGACTCGTTCTTAAGTGAAATTGGTCGTGGGTAAGGAACCACCATACCAGTGGCAGGGTCAAGCAAGCCAAATTCATCGGATAGATGTTGATACCCTGCGAGTACCAAACCGGCTGTCATCGTGCTTTTCCCGCTGCCCGATTGCGCAGGGAATAAATAGCTGCCCTCCCCAATGCCAATGGAGGCCGCATGAAAAGTGGTAAAACTGGCATTCTTCAACGCTACTTGTAAATTCAAGCCCATCTCTAATGCCAATGCGGCTTGTATTGCGGGCAGAGGCTGCATCAATTTGTCAAAACCAACATCAGGATATGCTTGACGGCGAATATGTCGGCGGAAAAAATTAGGTGCGCTAACTCCAGTATCAAAATGTGATGGTCTTTCATCATCGATATGCTGAAAGGCCCCATATAATTTTGAAACTGCTTTTTCTATCTCTGGCATTGAACTGCGGATGCGTGTTTGAAATGGCCCAAGCTGGACTTTCAAGCCCTGCCCACGCAAAAATTTCCTCAAAGCTTGTCTGGAAAGTGCATTAACTTTCATTGTAGGCAACCCAAATCAAGCGGTGGGCATTGTCACTTTGATATTTGAACAAGGCCACAGGCTTCCAGTTCTGAAACAGCCCGTTCAGCCATCTCTGGAGCACATTCTTCCCCACTTAACCCTAGTCGTTCAAGTGTTATTTGATGTAATTCTTCTATTTTCAGTGATGTCTTGCTTAAGGCGATCAAAACTTCATGGGAATAAAAATTCAAGAAATGGGTTTTGCCCGAAAGGCGGTTGAAAACAATATATACATCTTCAATCTCTTGAATTTTAAAATGTTTTTGATCCGCAATATAGTACATAAGCAAAAACCCTTTTGCTTATTACGAATCACCATGTCCGAAAGACGTAAACGATACGACGCAGGATACGCCAGGCAAATTCAAATCCATGCTCAATGTATTTTGTACCACTTCCCAATAAGCTTGCTGGCCATAGGTGGCGCTACCATCACCATATTCCTGTGCATTAAAGGGTGTAATGTCATCACTATAATAAAAGCCCTCTGGCACCGAAGTGGTAAAGTCTATTCCTTCTTTCACCTTATCAATTGCATCATTCACGTCCTTATCATCATCGGACATTTCATCTTTTCTAATTCTATCGATCGCATCTTGGTCACTAAGTTCCAAATACCACCCCTGGCCAGAACCATCAGAATAAATGACGTAAAAGCTTGGCGGCATAACTGTACAGGTCGTAGAATGTAATACCCCTGAAGCCGAGGCTTTAGCCGTAATGACCATTGGTAAGCTGACGGCACCTAGTTTCAAAAGAGTGCGCCGTGATTCAAGTTTTGATTCATCATGCTGCATACTGGTAACTTTCTTTTCAAGATCGCTCATGGAAAATCCACTACATTCAATCATATTAGCTCATTTTGCGTAATGAAGAAAATAAAACTGCATATAATTAAAGTCTGATTGCTCAAATTTCTTGTATATAATTTCTTCTTTCAACATTTAGTATAGATTATGCAATTATCGAACCAGTTTCAATTAACCATAAATATCAACACCTTAACTTCAGTTTCACTTATAATCTGTAAAGAATTCTGACACATATCATATTGTGGCACAGTTATTACTGATCAAATTTCAATATATCGGAATGGATTATATCTTCGAAGGTCCTAGTCTCTATTAAATTTAAAACATATAAAATACATCAAAGTTCAAATCCAGCCTTACAAAAATGTAAAAAATTGACAAATATTACCAAAGGAAATTCTTAAAGAAACTCTAAAGAAAAGATGCTATTTCAACAATATTTGGCAATAGAAGAAGCATATATTCATTCATTAATAGATTAAAATCGCCTTTTAGGAGATTTCTATTTGGGCTTTTCAATGGTTAATAAATTGTTATGTCAGAAATCTTTACATTATCAATCTTATTTATAATCAATTTCATGTTTAATATAATTTTAACCAATCTAACATATTGTAATCACTATATAAGTAGTAACTGGCAAGATACTTGCTTATTTGATGTTACTGTCGTTAACTTTTCAAAAGTCAGGCAACTAGAGAAAGTGCGGCATGGGCGGGAAACCCTTTTAACCATCAGGCAAAGAGGCTAAACGAAATGTTAAAAAATAACGAGCGCGAAAAAGAGAGAATGTCTATGCGCGAATCTGTGTTTTTGTGGGTAGGTGGCGCAGTATTTGGGTGGGCCCTATTAATGGTGTCTGTTTATAATGTGGTACGATTTGATGATCCAACACAAGTGGGTCCGCAAACAATTGCAGAGGCAGAAGCCGAACGATTGAATGAAATTCTTCCTGCTGCTGGTACCATGCCAGAGAGCCAATTTGAGACAGAAGAAATTATCATCACGCCAGAAGATGTGGATACAGAAGAAGATTCTGGTGAACAGCCCATGGACGAGGAAACAGATGATGATCCAGATGCAAATACTTCCGGTTTAAATGCTTTATCTCCTGCAGCTGGGAATATGTCATCTGACAGTGCTTTCACTATGGATGAAATAATCATAACCCCATCACAGGCAGAAAGCTTTAATGCTCTTCTACCGAATGCCGGACAGCCCATGTCAGACAGTGCTTTTACGATGGATGAAATAATCATTACACCTGCTGATGCTGGCTAGCATCAACTAAAATATAATGAAGAGACCTAATGCCCTGATCATGCTGATTGGGGCTTTATTTTTGCTCGCTTCAAATATTGGCCAAAATCTATTTCTTTAGATCTTTGAGCATGCGAGAAACAAACTTAATAGGAATAGCATATGATATGCCCGTGGCCTCGCCCAATCCATTCTCTCGGGTTTTTCGAATGAAAGCGGCGTTCAATACTGCCACAACCATTCCTGTATCTGGTTCATAAATGGGACTTCCGCTGTTCCCAGGATAGGATGTTATATCAAGCTGATAAATAATAAATCGTTCTCGGCGAATTATTGCTGGTGTTAAATAACGAGCATTTTGTTGCGGAATGACATTCGGCGCATGCGCTGAAATAATCCCACGGTGGGTAACGGGATATAAGCCAAGCACCTGCCCTAACGGGAATCCGGTCATGGCAATATCGGAACCTTCAGCAATAGTATAAGCGCTTGAAGCTAGCCTAAGAGGCTTTAAGCTATTTGCCTCTTCAATACGCAGCAACGCCAAATCATACAGCGGCGAGGAACTTGCTATTGTTGCTTCATATATCTTTGCATTTTCGCCGCGCCCTGTGAGGATTGCAAGCCGCCCTGTTGTTGCGCCTTGTTCAAAGGCCTCAATCACATGGAAATTTGTCGCAATAAACGAACCATCGCCCACCACAAAACCAGTACCAACAATTTTAGCCTTGGGCTGCGCTAGAGGGTCATAATTAACTATAGCAACGATGCTTCCTCTAATTTCAGCTAATGTTTGTGGCAAATCATTGGCTTGAGCAGCAATCCCCATCCAGAAAAAACAAATTGCTATGATTAATAAACGGCTAAAATTAAGCATTACCATCCACTAACTTACTATCTGCCCCATCCATAATTTGCCGCATAGAAGATTCAAACATTAATAACGACCAAAGAGCCGTACCATTTTGACCAACACCTGATATATGCTGATCAAGAAGCTTATTCATATAACTACGATCAAAAATCCCCGTATCCAACAGATGTTCACTATTGATGGCGCTGCGCACACGTTCTTTTAACGGACCTTTAAACCAAGTGCCGATGGGAACCGCAAATCCCATTTTTGGCCGGTAAAGAATGTCCTTTGGCAAATATGATTCTAGGGCTTTTTTGAAGACATATTTACCTTCGCCAGACTTCAAACATTCGGCGGAGGATATACATGTGGACCATTCAATGAATTTATGATCAAGGAGTGGCGCCCTAACCTCTAAGGAATGTGCCATTGAAGCCCTATCAACCTTTGTCAATATATCGCCAGGTAAATAGGTTTTAAAGTCACCATATTGCGCCCGGGACAAATGATTGTCAGCTGGTGCATTATCCATGAATGACTTTAGAATTTCTACGCCGTTATAACTTCCCAATTGTTTCTGCATACCAGTGCTATAGAGCATCGTTCGTTGACGGTCCGGAAGGGTGGATACCGAATTAAAATAGGCCTCAGACGATGAATGAGATAGCGACTGCAATGTGCTTTTAGCTCTAAGAAACTTTGGTGCCCAGTCCATTTTGGGGTATAAACTTGCAAGCGTACCAAATACAGGACGTCTGAATCCAAGAGGCAATTTACTGCGTATATTTTCTTCATAGTCATGCCAACGATAGCGCCGGTAACCCGCAAACAACTCATCGCCACCATCACCCGATAGTGCCACCGTCACATTCTCGCGCGCAAGCTCACAGACACGGTATGTAGGGATAGCAGAACTATCCGCATAGGGCTCATCATAAAACCCCGCTAATTTATCGACAAGATCAAAGTCACTTGGATCAATCATCCTAGTAAAATGGTTGGTTCCATACTGTTCGGCCACACTTAATGCATAATCAGACTCGTCATGGTCCTTCTGCTCAAATCCAATCGAACATGTATTAACAGGGCCTTTGCTCAGGCCCGCCATCATGGCCACAATGGCGCTAGAATCCACACCACCAGACAAAAAGGCCCCAAGAGGTACATCTGAGACCAAACGGACGTTCACCGCTTCACGCAGCCGCTCAATAAGCTCGTGCCCAATATCCTCTGCACTTCCAAGTTTTTGATCGTTAAAACTTAAATCCCAATATTGTGTTGGCTCAACTTCCCCTGCGCCTTCATGTACCAAAATCTTATGCCCGGGAGGCAGTTTTTTAACGCCTTCTAAAATTGTCTTAGGATCAGGAACATAACCATAGGAGAAATAATCCTCAACCGCATCTATACGCAATTTACGCGTCAATGCCGGGTGCTGCAGCAAGGCTTTCATTTCTGAGCCAAAGACCAATTCGCCAGTGGGCAAAAAGGCATAATAGAGAGGTTTAATCCCTACTCTATCGCGTGCCATGAAAAATGTGCGGTCACGTCGGTCATATATAACAAAGGCAAACATCCCACGTAGCCTATCAACGCAGTCAGGTCCCCACTCTAACCATGCGCTCAATAATACTTCGGTATCAGACTTTGTACGAAACGGATAGCCAAGCCCCTCTAGTTCCCGCCTGATTTCCATGAAGTTATAAATTTCTCCATTAAAGACCATAATGGCACGTCCATCATGACTTTCAAATGGCTGTTGACCTGTGGCAATATCAATGACCGACAACCGCCGATGACCAAGAGCCAAGCCATCTTCCATATGCAGCCCGAACTCATCAGGGCCCCTGTGACTAAGCGAATGTGTCATCCGCTCTAAAACGGACTTATCAAGTGGTCGGCGTTGTGTTGCGTCAAATATTCCAGCTATTCCGCACATAGATTAACTCTACTTTCTAAAAAATATTCACTGAACTTGTGAAGCAAAGTATAATTCCAAATTATCTATCGACAATACAAAGTCTTTCAATGTTTCGCGAGCGGCAGCTTCATCAGTTATGATAATTACAGATATAAGTAAAGCCCCCCCGGGAGCACCCCTGCCTCGCAGCCGTGAAACAACTGTGTCTAATTTTGCAGTGTAGTTATCAGCTATCAAACTGCCATCAATATAATATATGGTCCAAGCCAAGCGCCGCTGCCCACCATGGTTGATGCGGGTCTCAATAACCTTTTCAAACATAAAGCCTGATGGAAGTTTTAGCATGGATTTGGCTGCATTCTCCCAATCTTGTCCGCCAACTGCATTGGTTTTTTGTACTAACTCTTTACCATCAATCTGGTTAAAATAATGTGCAGCATATACGGAAACCTGACCCGAACTGTGCCGAAAAACACCGCGCTCATGTTTATCTGCATTGGCAAATATTGGGGTCCAACGTGCATCCGCCACAGACGAGCGACGCCAGCTAGTATGATTTTCAAATATCTGGGCATTTTCCGCAGCGCTATTTACCTCAGCATTGATACCAGCCCCAGCAAAGTTTGTTGAGACAACAACAAAATAAACTGCAATCAATGGGGCGCTCAGCAATTTACCTTTAACATTGGAAATATTTATTTGGCTATCTTCCTCTTCAACATTCTGTCTTGCGTTAATTTGCTTCACATCGGAAAAACGCCAACCAATGGCTAAGAAAATCAATAAAATAAAAGTAAAAAATACATATCCATAAATAATATGGTCATAGCCAGTGGCATATTCCATATCGGTCCAATGGGCAATTAGAACCAAAAACAGCGCCCTAAATCCATTGCCGATGATAGGAATGATAAAGGAGAGCAATATGATCGTTGCCTTGCGCCATATTGAATTAAAGCCCACATAGGCAAAAAAGGTGCCAACTGCCACCATGGCAATCATAAAGCGTACACCTGAGCAGGCTTCTGCTACTAAGAAATTACCGGCAGGAATACTGATGAAAATACCGTCATGTTGCACGGGTATATCCAACAACTTAATGCCAGCCACAATGAATTCAGCAGTAAAGTCTTGTAAAATGGGAACAAACTGATCCCCAAATGGAACCGCAAAAGCCAAATATGCTACAGGGAAGAATAGTGTTTTTAGGGCTTTTTTACCAAATATAGCCAGAACACTGGCTTGGATCATACCGACAAATCCTGCTTCCGATATCACATCTACCGAGGCAATCTCACCTAGAAACCATAAAGCACCCCCGGCAATCATGCCTAAAACACCGATCCAGCTGAATTCGGGCTTTACGCGATACAGGTCAGGCAATTTTTCATAAACAAGCCAACCGCAAATAAGTGGTATAATAAACCCATGATTAAACGAAGCTGACACCCACCAAGTGCGCACCATATGGGCAC
The DNA here is from genome assembly GCA_021774735.1 of Alphaproteobacteria bacterium. Classification (GTDB taxonomy): domain Bacteria; phylum Pseudomonadota; class Alphaproteobacteria; order Sphingomonadales; family Kordiimonadaceae; genus JAJFIS01. The sequence continues at coordinate 48,721 of JAJFIS010000047.1, forward strand.
CTGTGTCATAAAAAAGGACCAGCATCAGCAATAGGACCGGAAACCAATATTTTAGCGCCCAATTTCGCCATACCAGTTTTGCATCAAGATTGTGAGCTTGAATATTCGTAGAATCTGATTTTGCTTCCACAGTTGACATTCAGCAATCCTTAATCATTTTTTCTAATCCTGCCAAATTCGCGTCCCAACTATAATTATCCAACACCAATTGTCTGGCACGCTCGCCCATGGTGGTGGTATCCATCCCACCTTGCAACAGCTGAATGACGGTAGCCGCAAAGTCCACATCGCTTTCAGCAACGATCAAATCTTGCCCCGGCGTTGCCGTTATACCTTCAAAGCCCATTGGGGTCGTAATGACTGGCTTCGCCATTGCCATTGCTTCTAAAACCTTATTTTGAACCCCGCGCGCAATGCGCATGGGGGCAACAGCCAGTTTGCTTGCAGCCACAAAGGGGCGGACATCTTCTACCCTGCCCGTGACTGATATATGTTCTCGCAGTGCTAGCTCCTGAACTTTTTTATCCGGTTTGCCGCCGACGATATAAAACATTGCGTCTGGAACAACTTCAAGCACTTTAGGCCAAACATGGTCTGCAAACCAGACCACCGCATCCACATTTGCCCAATAATCCATAGCACCTGTGAAGGATACGCCGTTAGAGCCCATGGCAGGAATATTTTCTAGCGCATGGTCAGGGCTGAAATAATCCGCATCAACGCCGTTATGCAATGCTGATACTTTGGACGCTATAGTCTTTGGTAAATGCGAGCAAAACAAGGCAACTTCATCATCTGTCACAAATATGCTTGCAGCTGTTTCCGTGCAAATTTTCTTCTCAAAAGCCAATAATGTCCGCGCTTCACGGTCATATATTGTATTCAGGGGAAAGGATTTTGACTTGGCATATTGCTGCCATTTATCAGAATCCATATCAACGAAATCCATGATGACTGGAATGTTGCTAGCATGTTTCATAACAAACCGCGCGGTGGCTGAAGAAAATAGGATAACAACATCCACATCTCTGGCGCCGATAAGACCGTCAACATAGGATTGAAGTTTTTTTGACCGATACCACGAAACTGACAGTGGCTCACCGGTTAAAAAGCCACGCAGCACATTGTAAATTTTTTTGAACCTGCTTGTCAGGTCAATAACATTCACGCTGCTGCATTGCTTTCTAAGAAAATCCACATGCGCAAAATCCGCAGGGTCATCCACAAAGCAACCAAGATGCACTTGATGGGATTTAAGGAGGTACTTTAGCATATTCCAAGATCGTATCTTATCGCCTTTATTGGGCGGATACGGCATCCTATGTGCGAGAAATAATATTCTAGCCAACTGCTTTTTCCTTATAGTTAACCTAAGCTTCGAGAGATTAACGGCCCTAATAAGTTCGCTAGCGGTAAGGGCAATTTTTGCCAGCTATTCACTAGCAACTTATATTTTGGATTATTGGGGTTAACATCGGGCAGCTCTTCGCCTTCGGCCAAAAGATATTCATAAATCAGCGGTTCTGGATCAAAACCCCAATTTTTCTTAAATTTATATGCGCCGGTATCTACTTTTGAACGGCCAAAATCAAAAAGGCGATATCCCCGCTGCCGCGCACTTTCCATCAGGGCCCAATACATATAATCATTGGCCGCAAATTGACGGGCATCCGTGGTGCCACCGCCATAATATGGAATGACTTCATCTTTATAGTAAAAGCTGAGAACCGCAGTAAGGGCTGTGCCATCCGGTTTCCGCACCGTTAAAACATCCACGGCATCGCCGAAAACGTCCAAAAGCGCCTTAAACAGTTTCTTAGGAAATACTGGGGTGCCTAGATTGCGAACACTGGTCGCATACATGGTGAAAAAAGTATCTACATCACGGCCTAGATCATGGGTGAGTTCAAATTTAAAAGCTTTACGCACCATGGCCCGCTGCTTACGGGGTATCGCCAGCATATTAACTTCCGCGTCAGCATCTATGGCCTTGCGAAAGGTAACATATGTTTCTTCTTTAGCGACCCAGTGCGGGCGAGTTCTACCCCGGGATCTATATTCAACATATTGTACGCCAAGAGACGGCAAAAGTTCAGCCGCAGCTTTATCCAGAGCCTCATGCGCTTCTTGGCTATCCGCCAAAGGGCCACCATAAACAGCGAAGCCACTGGATATTAAGGCATTAGTGAAAATTCTGCTTCTTATATGGGTAAGAGGCAAAAGGCCGACAATCTTCCCATCCTCCTCGGCTATAATCCACGGGCATGGGTGACCAAAAGCCCGCTTCATAACCTCAATCCAGCCTGTTAAGTGAAAAAAGCTACCCTCCGGGTGCTCCAGAACAAAGCTATCTACGGCAGAGCAATCACTAGGCGCTATAGAGCGGGTCGTAATCACGAAATAGCTTCCTTCCCACTATTCGAAGTCAAAAATATCTCATCCATTCTTCCCCAGCTAAAGTCATCCAAAGCGCGCTGTAGTTTACCAGCCATTTTATTGATCTTGGTATAATGACGCAGACGAGACTTTAGCGGAGCATGGCTTTGCCTTGGTTGGCCGGTATCAACTTCCCAAGGGTGAAAATAAAAAATGCAGGATTCTTGATCAATTTTATTGACCTTTTTCATTGCCCAACGACTAATTTGATAGGGCAAAAGCCTAAAATAACCACCGCCGCCACAGGGAATTTTTTTACCCAAAATATCAACCGTAGTAACTGGTAATTCGACCATCTCAGCACCAGTAACAGGCTTAAAAGCGAAACGCGGTGCAGTTGGCATGCCATAATGATCATGGTGAATAGGATATACGCTCGAGGAATATTTATAACCCTCCTCGGCCAGCACCTCTAATGCCCATAGATTTTTGGTGCCTATAGAAAAACTTGGTGCCCGATAACCAACAATGGCAGCACCACCTGCATCCTCAAGAATCGTTTTTGATTTATGCAGGTCGGCACGAAAGGATGAAGCAGTTAAGGATGTTATGCGGTCGTGATCATAGCCATGACTAGCGAGCTCATGACCCTCATCAACAATACGGCGGATCAAGCTTTTGTGACGCTCACCTACCCAGCCAAGGCAGAAAAAAGTTGCCTTAACATCAGCAGCATTAAATTGATCAAGAACCAATTCCGTAGAATAAACAGCGCGGGACTGCATCTTATCCCAATTTGACTTATCGATACAATTTTCAAACGCACCAACTTGGAAATATTCCTCTACATCAACGCTCATTGCATTGATGATCGAGCCATTTAGGGCACGGGGTATGTTTATTTGCTTGAAGGCGTTTGGGTCAACCGCCATTACCAGAACCCTTGTCTGCTTTCATGACCATCCCCATGATGTCGACAAGTTTTCGCAGGCTAATGTCATGCGCTTCAACATATTGCTCTATAAGCGCAAGCCTTGCATTCAACTGTATGATATCTTCCATATCAATATTTGAAAGTGATGAATTAGACACAACTCCACTATCCATTTTGGTTGGAAGGGGCGTAACATTACCAGCTGACTGTGCTGCAATGGGTCCAGTACCACTTTGAGTGTCCGCCTGAGGAACATATTTAGGCCCTGTGGTTGGAGTTGCATCAGATTCTAAATCTGCAACAACATCAGCAACGACACCTTTATCAATTTTGGTCAGTTCTTCAATACCACCAAACAGCAATATTCGTGAACAAAGCGTGTTTAAGCGCCTTGGAACACCCTGTGAATATTCATAAATTGCTTCAATGGCACTTTCTTCGAAGGACGGTGTGCCTGTCCAGCCAACCAATTTCAAACGGTGCTCAATATAGCCATCAAGCTCTTCCCTAGCCATTGGCTCCAAGTGGTGTGTCGCGATGACCCGTTGGCGCAATTGTTCCAACTCTGGTGAAAAAGCTAACTTATCGCGAAATTCGGGTTGACCGAGTAAAAAACTTTGCATCAAGGCGCGGTTTTCAATTTGGAAATTCGACAACATGCGCAGTTCTTCAAGGGCACCGACATTCAAGTTTTGCGCTTCATCAACAATCAGCAAAACACGTCTACCCGCTTCGTATTGGGCGCGTAAGAACCGTTCAATCCTGCCCAGAAGTTTAGCTTTGTCATTATCGTCTGAATCCAGACCAAAGGCCGAAACCACCATACGCAATAGGTCATCGGCTTCAAGCTGCGTACTTGTAACAGTTGCTAGGACATATTCTTCAAGGTCTAGAGTGTCAAACAAATGCCCGACAAGTGTCGTTTTTCCCGCACCAATATCACCAGTGATGATGATAAACCCTTCCCCTTGGTTCAAGCCATAGGTTAAGTAGGCCATGGCCTTCTTATGTGTGCGTGAATCAAACCAAAACTTGGGATCAGGTGTAAGCTTAAAGGGCCGCCCTGTGAAATTATAAAAGCCTTCATACATTGATGTTTAGAAGTTCCCTCTGATGAAAAACTGAAGTGAATTTTCCTTAATATCACCGTTTGCCACATTCGACAGGCGCTGCGAATAATTATAGGAAATACCTGTCGTCATGTAACGTGAGAGATTGCGGTTCAAGGCAAATCTGCCATAAAAGAAATGGTCTTCCCTGTTACTATTCTCAATATCATTCCGGCGGTAGTTAACATTTACGTCCAAATTAGTTTTACGGTCTAGGTCATGCCTATAACCGCTGCTAACGCCCCACGATTTAGCCTCACCAGCATTACCATCAAAACTACGTCGCTCTATCGAAAAATTACCATAAACACTGCTTCTAGTGTGTTTCCATGTAAAGCCTAACCGACCAATTTTATTACGGAAGTCCACATCGGAAAAGTCGAATGCAGGTGCCGTTTGAGATTGGGGAATGTCGAATTGATCAACAACCCCAAGGTCAGGGTTGACGTTTAAGGATGAGTTGATATTAGCAAAATTAGTCGCATTTGATGATAAACCATCTGAATAAGAGCCATTAATATTAATCCGTGGTGTAACACGGTAATTCAAGGTCACTGTACTTGTTGTACGTTTGCCCGCACGACCAAAGCGTGCCAACAAACTTGTCCGGCTACTTGGGGTTAACCTTACACCAGCATCCCAGACAAAGCCGTCTCTACCCAATATGCGAGTTCGCAAATTACTGCTACCATACCCCGCGCTTCCCAAAATTGAAATGCCGCGTGCCAGCCTATATTCAATGGTGCCACGGGTTGTAGCTTGGCTAAAATCCCGAACATTGGCATTATCACGGTCAACTTTTGCATAATTAGTTTCAGCGGTAAATCGAAGCCGATTAAACCGATCACCAGTGTCTGCAACACCATAAATGGAATGGGTCAGCGTATCTGAGAATTGAAAGCTCAGTGGATTTGCTGTTGCAGAATCCGCTGACGATAAAATCATGCTAGCACTATATGTTAAACTCCAATCAGCAAGGGCCGCCACCCGGCCTTTAAGGCGCGGCGATATCATATAGTTCTGAACAGTCCGACGATTACCGCTTCTATTAGCTTGATTACTAGAAAACCCAAGGCTGCGATCAAAAAATGTTTGCCTAACGCTAGCAAGTCCAGAAATATCAAAATGTTCCCGGATGACATCAACATTCACCCGCGTGAAAAGAGAATGTCTTAAATCTGTATCATCAGTATTACCAAAATAGAGGAAATTTGCCTCATAGTCCGATTGTAAAGAAATTCTTGAATTTTCAATGAACACAGATACGCCAGGCGAAAAACGCCCAATAATATCATTCTGTGTATTTGTGTCAGTAAGATTTACATTATCTGTCAAAATTACAGAGCCGGTAAATCTTGGCACAATGCGAATGGGATCAGCCGATACCATTCCAAGCGGCAATAATACTGATATGAGGGCGCTACTCATTAGCAACCTAGAAAACCTACTCCCCGAAACCATATGTTTGCTCCTCCTCAACGTCCACCATACCCATAATAAGTTGCAAATTTCTTGCTACTACCGCTAAATTTTGTGCGGTTTAAAAGTAAATTGATATTCTCGCATGCGCTAACCATTGGAATTGCTTCCTGAATCTGCGGCTCTGTTGTATTTTCAGCTTCAATAACAAATACAATTTGCCCCATATGCAAAGCCAAAACAGATGATGCACTGCTTGCTAGGGTTGGGGGTGAATCAAAAATTACGATACGGTCAGGATACCGCTCTGCTATCTCATCCACGATTTTTCCCATCCGGTCACTAGCCAGCAATTCTGTTGTTCTATTATGTTGCCGTCCTGCCGGCAAAATAGCAAAATTTGGAATATTAGTGCGCAAAAGATAGTCACCAACATCTAATGATGGGTCTGCTACTACGTCCATTAACCCCTTACCACCAGCAACACCTAAACGGCTTAGAACTTCAGGTTTTGAAAAATCTGCATCTACCAAAAGAACCGTCACATCTTGCTCGCTGGCAATCGAAAGTGCCAAATTAATAGCACAATATGTTTTACCTTCATTTGGATTGGCGCTGGTAATTAAAATCATATTACCGTTGTTAATCTTACCATCACCTTCTGCGAAGGAATTTAAAATTAATTGCCGTTTGATAATCCTGAACTCTTCCGCCATCAATGTTGGAGCCATATCAGGCATGATATAGCCCTCTTCCCGTAAGCTTACCAGATCAAGGGAAACCTGTTTGCTTCCATTACGCTCAGAATGTGCAGAGCTGACCGTTTTGGCTGGCTGGGGTGAAGGGGCAATAGTTTCAGGCGATGGTGCGGGGGCATTAGCTTCCCCAGCAACAGATTTCTCGATCATTGAAGCAGGGACCTTTAAGTCTTGCTCGTCTGCATTACCTGTTTTATTTGTGGCGCGCTCAAGAAGTGACTTCTTTTCTTCATTCTTGAGCTTTTGTGCGGCACGTTCGATCAAATCCATCGGAAATCCTTTTAATTACAGCGCATTATATCGTAGAGATAGATTCAAACAGCAGTAATGCACCGCATGTTAAAAACAGTCCAATAACTAAAATGATGAAACTTATAAAATTCACACTTTTTTGCTTGCGGTCCTCATCATTCAACATCATGGAAACACTGCCAAGGACCGGGTAATCAAAGCGACCACGAAGCTGATCGACAGAAATTATAACTGATTGGATCTGCGATAATATTAACGCGACACCTAATCCAACTGCTAAACCAGCAAATAAAACTGCGACCAAAAACAACAATCTCGGCGGACCACTAGCCTGGTCAGGGGTTCTTGGGGGCTCAATAACATTAAACTGCGCACTTGGCGTATTGCGAGCAATGTCCAATTGAACAGCATTCTTTTCACGCTCTCTAACAAAAAGATCATACTGTTCTTTATTTGCAGAATAACCGCGTTGGAGCTTTTTTAGTTCCGCCTCAACAACCGGCACTCTTTTGGCATTAGCTTCCATTCGATTTAGAGTTTCTTCTTGATCCAAAGCTTTTTGACGAAGTGTTGCTAAAGTGGTTTGAATTTCACTACGGCGTAGTGCTAATTGCTCATATATTCGACTAGGCTGAATTCCTGGTCCTGTAGGCATTGCTTGGCTTTCACCATTTTTAAGTGCTTCTGCCAAACGTTCCTGTTCTTCTTCTTGTTGTTTCACAAGTAGATCAATTTGCAATTGAATGGAGCGAACATCGGGATGCCGGTCTGTTTTCCCTGATGCTTTTAGCAAATCAATACGTTCTTGCAATGATGCAATTCTACCAAATATAGCGGAGCCGGTGTTTCCAGCAGTATTACGTGATGTCGTGTTATATTGCGGGACCTGCTTCAGCTGCCTTTCAATATCTTGGCGGGCAGTTTCATACTCAGAGATTTTTGAGCGGGTATCTGCCAGCGATGTACGCAAAGATTCCATTCGCTGAACAAAGGACGTAGTACCAGCTAAAATTTCTAAATTTCGCTGCTTATACTCAGCCAGCAACCGCTCATCTTCTTCGAGTAACCGCTCATATTTTGTGATTTGGTCTTCAACAAAACGGATACCATCAATAAGCTTGGTTTGATTGTTATCTATATTTTGTTCACGGAAAACCTGAATGAGGTTAAATACAATTGTCTCGGCCATTTTGGCGCGATCCATCTCATCCAACCTAGCATCATCAATATTGAAGTTTAGCTCAAACAAACCACCCTGTTCTGCTTTAACAGAAATATTGTCCCTAACATATTCAATCAGCTCGTTAAACTCTTCATCAGATTTAACCAAACGGTCCATATCTGACCGGCGAATGATCGTTTCTAAATTTCCTCTGGATATTAAAGTGCGCCGCACAATATCAACGTGGCGCATCGCATCGCCCCGTATGCTTAAAATTTTAGCAAGGCGCGGAAGAACCGTTTCAGTATCAACAAAAATGCGGGTTGAAGCCTCATACCTATAAGGCATGCTTGCAACGAATACCCAACCGATTAAACAGACCACATAGGCAACCACGACGGCATACCAGCGTCGCCGCCAAATACCGTACACAACGGTCATCAGCTGTTGCATTATCTCATGCATAATAAGGCTCCAATCACACCAAACATTCCGGCAGTACTTTAAACTTTAAATCAAGCGCCAGCATTATTCTCAGAAGAAGCTTTCTGGAATAATCAAAACATCGCCAGGCATAATAGTAACATTGGCGCTGATATCACCGTCTTTCAAAAGCGATTCAATTCTGATCGAATATTCACGCTGCGAGCCATTTTCATGACGGACCAATGTAGCACGGTCGCCAGAAGCAAATTCGGTTAGCCCACCGACAGAGATCATAACATCCAACAATGTCATATTAGCGCGATACGGTATCGCTTGCGGGTTTGCAGCTTCACCCACAACACGTACTTGCTGTGCAAAAGGTCCGCTAAAGCCTGATACAATCACCGTAACAATAGGCTCTTGTAGATAAACTTTCAGCTCTGCCTCAATGTCACGCGCTAATTGCGTTGGTGTACGACCCGTTGCTGCAAGATCCTCGATTAATGGAACTGAAATACGCCCATCAGGCCTAACAGTAACACCGCTTGATAGCTCTGGCTCACGCCATACAAATATTTGAAGATTATCTAGAGGGCCAATTAAATATTGTGGCCCAGGACCCTCTTCAGCTGACACAAATTGTGCTGATGGCAAGTCTTGACCGCCGCGAGCACATGCCCCAACCACCAAAATAGAGGTCAAAATTAATATCTTAGTAATTATGTTACGCACTTGTCTCTCCCACAGATTGTCTACTCTCAATTTGAACCACACACTATTCACTTAAATATCAGTGACTTAGCACTTAAAGTGTTACAAAAAAAGCTTTCGCTCCTGCACACACTTAATCCTCTCATAGTTATTATGACTTTTACCAAGCGTTTCGACAACCTCTTTAACTAGCTAAATAGGTAAAAACATGTGGTTTTTTGTCAAAATATAGAAAAAGTTACTCTCAAGTATGGATTTCCAGCCAACTTTCAAACATCGCTAATTTCCATGATTGATATTCCAGCCCATTTGAAACATCCTTATCAAGGGCATCTGAAACACTCTCCAAGTATGATCCACTAAATATTCCCCGCTCTGATAGTCGCTTCATCTTCTCGCGCACATAGGCTTTAATATCAGCATCCGTTCGTGACCAATGCTCAAATGGCAGTCCGAACCCATGTTTTGGTTTTGTTAGCAATGGGTCAGGCAAAAAACCTCTGACCATCTCTTTATAATAATGACGCAATTTCATTCCTGGCAACAGATCCCCTTCTGGCACTCTTGAGGCGCTGTCGATAACCTGGTCTGATAACATAGGATAAACCACATTCACACCAGCCGCCTCTGTCGCCCGGCTAACTTTTCGCAAATCGTTATCAGCGAGCGTTAATTGCATATCAAAGCCCATCAACTGCTGCACGAGCGGATAATCCTCAAAGCGATTTAATAGGGTGCGCAAATCAGAAAATGTTGCTTCATTTGAAACTTGAGCCGACAATTCTGGGCTAAAAATCACATCTGGTGAACGACCAAAAAATTCGCCGTAGCTATAAAGACGGTCCGGCATTGGGATAGCATATCTTTGCTGCCACCCGTGGACTTTCTTCAGCATAGGTATTTTTGCAAAAATCTCTTGGCCCATGAATTCTCTAATCAGGGCTGGCACTCGGCCAAATTGATCAATGCGCTTAAATTCAATATAGCGCTCATTACCGCCAAATATTTCATCGCCCCCATCACCTGCAATCAGAGTCGTCCGGCCTTCTACCCCTGCCGCTTTAGCGCAATGATAGGTCGGCAGCGCGGAATCATTAAAAAATGGCTCGTCAAAAGCCCGCGCTAAAACCTCGAAGGAATCTAAGACATGCTCTGCTTCAACATATATCTCACGGTGGTTAGTTTGGAATTTTTTTGCAACAATCTGAGCCCATTCCCCTTCATCCCAACGAGGATGATGAAACCTAATAGTATAACTATTAACCGTTGGCCGTAACCGAGATAAAAGCCCCACCATCGAACTGCTATCCAGCCCCCCTGACAGAAAAGCACCAAGTGAAGCATCTTCAATTCCACCAGCAGCTTTCTCTACAGAATTCTGCATTACACTCAAAATGTTTGAGGACCTAGGATCACTAAATGCTGGATCCGGTTTGAATGTCAACGTCCAATAAGGTGAAACCTTTATATCTGATGGATTAAATGACAGTTGAAAACCCGCCTCTAACTTAAACACACCTTCGAAAAAGGTCTTTGGCGCAGGAACACAGGATAGTTGCAATAAATCATAAATCGCCTGCGGGCGCATTTTTAAATTACCGTGAGCAATGCGAATACAATCAAGTTTGCTACTAATGATCATCTGCTCCCCGAAGCGGGCATAACAAAGGGCTTCTTGGCCAACACGGTCAATAGCACTTAATCCAGCACCGGTAGAAACATCCCAAATAACGAAGGAAAAGCGCCCCCCAATGTCTTTCATGACATTGCCGCCTGAGCGTTGCCAAAGCCAAATTAATGTTGCCGCTCTACCGTGTTCATTGGCATAAGCTTGGCTTTTGCTGTCCCGCCATTCTGGAGCCCCAGTCATAACGGCTACTAGACCATCAATATTGGCGATTGAAGCACCCCCTCCAGCCACTGCACCCCATCCACGGCCAACACGAAGCACAGTTTTCTGATTGGCATCAGTGGCACTCAGCCATGCACCAACTTTGGCGAGGTTATCTTGGTTCGGAGATTTCCCTGAAAAATCAATTATGACCGCAAAACCCACCAATGCACTCCTGTTTAATTCATAATAACACCGTACTTCACTGTGTTAGATTGACAGTAGAAAAGTAATATTGCAAACCTAATTCTCATTTCCTGCCAAATGGTTAAATTAAATTTGATATTCTAATAAAATAACAATTACAGTGATGTAATTATAGAAACAAACTGCATGAACAACTGGCATACAGCGTTGCACAAAAGCAAACACGCGGCTATGTTCATTTTAGTTGATTCAGGAAATTGAGAAAGTCTATATGCGCTCCCTACAATTGTTTGATCATTCTGTACCGCTTCACAGTGGCTATAGCTTTCGCAGCCGTAACCTACTACTTCGGCAAAAGGAGCGTGGTTGGCAAACGCTTCAAGTTACGTCACCGCGACATTATAAGGATGGGCCAAACCCTGAAACTGTTCATGATTTAACGTTCCATCGTTCGCAAACACCATCAGGTTTCCAAACCAAACTCCCAGTTCTGCGGGAGCTTGCCGAAATTAGAGCATCTAAAGCCAAAATGTTAGCTGTTGCTAACGATTTTAAACCAGACGTAATTCATGCCCATTCACCGGTTTTAAACGCTGTTGCGGCAGGGCAAGCCGCAAGGAAAATTGGAGTTCCATTTGTCTATGAAATTCGTGCTTTCTGGGAAGATGCCGCTGTCGGTAATGGCACTACAGCAGCTGGCAGTGCTCGCTATCATCTCACCAAAATGCTTGAAAGCCGCGCAGTTGGCCAAGCCGATGCGGTAACGGTTATTTGTGACGGACTTCGTGATGACCTTATTTCCCGTGGGTTTCCTCAGGAAAAGCTTTTCATAATACCAAATGCGGTTGACCTTTCACAATTTGGCGGCCAGCCTCCCCGTGACAGTGCCCTAGCAGACAATCTTGGTCTCGATGGAAAAATAGTCCTCGGCTTTTTGGGGTCATTTTATGATTATGAAGGCTTAGATATTCTCATCGAAGCAATGACCATGTTACCAAATGACATTCATGCTTTGCTAGTTGGTGGTGGCCCGCGCGATGCCGCCTTAAAAGCACAAGCAAAAGCTTTAGGGCTTAGTGAGCGCATACATTTTACTGGAAGAGTCGACCACAATGAAGTGTCCAGATATTATTCGCTGATTGATATTCTTGTTTTCCCTAGAAAATCCATGCGATTAACCGAGCTTGTGACACCGCTTAAGCCGTTAGAATCGATGGCGCAGCTCAAGCTTGTTGCTGCCAGCAGCGTCGGCGGCCACCGCGAATTGATTGAAAGTGGTAAGACAGGTGCCTTGTTCGAGCCAGATAACCCGAAGGCACTCGCAGACTGTGTATCAGATTTATTGCAGCATAAAGGTGATTGGCCGCAGATATTAGATAATGGCCGTAGCTATGTTGAAAATGTACGTAATTGGCCAAACAGTGTCGCTAATTACCAAGCCGTATATCAATATCTAGGGCTGCTTGATTAAGCTTTCAAATATTTTCTTTTGACCTTCGCTGGTCTCAGGCCAACTATAAGCTTCCGCGTATTTCCGTATGGCAGGGCGATCAATTGATTTATCTAATATTTGCTTCAAAGCTACAGCTATTGCTTCTGAGCTTCGTTCTTTGACTATTAACCCCGCAACATCGTTGGTTATAATCTCTTTTACGCCGCCAACATCTGTTGCAACAACGGGTGTACCACAAGCCATAGATTCCAGCAGCACATTAGGCCAGCCTTCCCGGGCAGAGGCTAACACGAGCACATCAGAGGCATTATATAGTTTGACGATTTCCCCAGCGGATAGGCGACCTAAAAACTTAACACGGCCATCTAATTTCAATTCTTTTGCAAGCTCAATCAGAGCCGGTTTTTCCGGCCCATCACCGGCGATCAGCAAATGAACGCCCTCTAGCTTTGCAGTAGCTTTCATAATAAGGTCAACGCCCTTTAAGGCGACTAAATTACCAACAAAAGCAACTACCTTTTGCCCTTTTAAACCAAATGACTGGCGTATAATTGTTTGGTCATGGGGTGTAAAAAAGTCTAAATCAACGCCGTTGCGCAACACAGTAATCTTCGCAGGGTTGACCCCAAGTTTTATCATGGCATCCTTCAAGGCTGTAGAGACCGTGATCATATGGTCTGCATCCTTGGATGCTTGCACGATTGCCGCTCGTGGTTTTGTGAAATTGGGAAGGACATTTATGTCACTGCCTCGGGCCGTTACAACACAAGGTAAGCCCAATGATTTGCCAATCCTCGTTGCTGCAACACCATCGGGGTAAAAATAATGCGCGTCAATTAAATCAAACTTTTCGCCCTTTCTTATTAGGCACTGAATGGCTTTTAACCCTACTTGCTTCAGGGTTAATGGACTAATAGACATACCTATTTTTGGCAAAACCAAATAGCGTGGGTGCAGAACTCTAATGCCAAAACGCAGCTCTTCTCGGTCAACACGGGCATAACTGCCATATTGACCAAAGAGCTTGGAGCGAAAAGGAAACCACGGCACTGGGGCAATGACTGTCACCGTCACATTTTCATCCAAAATCAATTGCCGCAGTCTATTTTCAACAAAAATGCCGTGCTGAGGGTTCTCTGCATTAGGATAAAGGCTGGAGAATAATATTATATTCATCCCTCTTTTCCTTGATATAGGCGGTCATATTTAGCAAGCATCTCTTGCACACCATATTCCACCTGAACCTTTGCCAAATTATCTGCAGCAATCGACTGTCTTAACTTTTCGTCTTTGAGCATTAGACTGCAAGAAGAGCCAAATGCCTCCGGTCCATGCCAATCAACAATAAAGTCTCGATTGCTCGCTGCCACTATAGGCTTGATGTCCCCTACATTAGTGGAAACTACTGGCAAACTAGATGCCATAGCTTGCAATAAAGCATTGGGCATTTGCTCGGTCGATGATGTCATGGCAAAAATATCGAACAGTGGATATATTTTTTCCGGTTCACTGGTGTGACCAAAAAATTTAATCCGGTCATGCACAGGCGATACAGCGGCGAATTTCTCTAATCTCTCACGCTCACTACCATCACCGACAATCACCAAATAGCTATTGTCTGGCAGATAATTTGCTGCCGCAATGAGCTTGTCTAATGCTTTTTCTGGTCTGAGCGGTGCAATGGTACCAACAATATTTGCCCCTTCTGGTATGCACAACTTCGCGAATAATAAAGGATCACCCTGACCATTAAACCGCTGCAAATCTACGCCATTTGGGATGCGTATGACTTTGCTTTTCGATAGTTTCCAGTCACTAAATGCATAACCTTCAAGAACGTAGGACGGCACAATAACCTTTTCGCAGAATGGCAAAACCAGTCGCCTAGTCCATATACGCCGCGTTATCTGATTGGTGGCTTCTTCTGGGCCAAAACCACTTTCAAAATGCAATTGCCGCAATCTCGGCAGGCTAAGCCCCGCCATTGTCCATTCAATGGCACCCCAATTATATGTAATTAAAATATCTGGGGGGTGCTCCTTAATATAGGTGCGATAGTTTGAAACCCGGGACAAAAGTCCCCCCTTGGAAGCTGGCCAAATATTTGCTGTTGCGTTCAGTGTAGGATCTAGCATTTCTGCTGCATGAATGGAACTATCAAGGCTGATAAAGTGATGAGAATAGCTATCCCCAAGTGCATTTGCGACCGTAACAATCCTAAGCGGAACACCGCCTTGACCAAAGGACGCAAATATATGGAGTAATTTCAATGTTTTCTTCATAATCCGCAGATGCTATATCCATAAGAAAGCAGTGACCGCTAAAGTCATAGCATGGCCTAGATAGATGTAAATAGGAATTCCCTCATTGGTGAGAATTGTGTTTATATATAAGTGGTCTGATTACACGAGACATTTGCAAAGGAGTTCTGCATGATACGATTTATTTGGCAAATTTCATCAATCGCCTTAGCAATAGTTTCCTGTATGCTATTATACAGGTATTCTAACAGTGTCATCAATTTTCAAATTGGACCGATGTTTGATCTGCCCTATGCCAATATAATTTCTGCATCCCATAAATCGAACATTGGTCTTGCTGGGCTTCTACTTGGATTTGGTATCTTTTATGTTTTGGGAACAGCTATTGCCGACATCGTTCAAACTTCGGTCATTGTTGGCGATGTAAAAGAGATTGCAGCTCGGGATAGTGATATGGTTCTTACCCCTAGTGCCTTTTTAGCCAATTTCCCCACCCGTGGATTGTTGATGCGTGCAGCAAGGGATTATAGCAAATCTATAGTTTGGCAAGCACCAGACAAAAAGTCCAAAAACAGAACTGTTCAATTGCAAAGTGCGAAGGTTTATTTTCTCGATTCCAATTTGCTTGCTAGCATGAATGGTAACTGGCTTACGAAGTCTGCCATAGCAACAGGCCTTGCATATGCAGGTTTCAAATTTCTTTTAGAATTAACAAATGGCCTTAGTAATGAAGCCGCGCCTTTATTATCAATCGGGTTTTTATTCTTTAGCTCTGTAACACTATATTTTCTATCCCACGGGGCTGACCGTATGCGAATAATGATGATGACACGTCTAGCTCGCCATATTGATGCACTTTTTGGCTCTCCAACCAATTTGTTACAAAACATTACTAAGAGCCCTGCTCCTGAGCATAAAGTAAATTCAAAGCTTAAATTAGATGATGAGAATATCGCCGTAATATCAGATCAGATTGATCAACGCATCAGCATTCAAATGGATGAGATTTCTGCACTCGCAAAAAACATGGCGCAGGCTTCTGAAAAATCCATTGAAAAGTCTGGGCGCGCTATAGCTTCGGCCAAAAAAGTTTTAACAGCTGCCATAACTGAAACTTTAAATTCGCAGTTTGCTGCGGCTAGCAAGAAACAACAAAGTGCTCTGAAACGTATATCTGATGCACAGCTGAAAGAGACCAAATCTTTAAAAACCTTGTTGAACGATTTAACCGTTCAAGGTGACGGCACTACAAAAACGCTTAAGGGTTCCTCAAAAGCCGCAAAGGCCACCGAATTAAAGAAAAACTCAAGTGCTAAAGCCACAACAAAAGCACCAGTTAATATAACATCTTCAGCTCCCAAGCCATCTTTAAGCCAAAAGGAAATTAAAGAATTGAAAGAAATGCTAGAAGCTAGTCAAACTAGTTTAGCCGACTTACCACATTATAAAATTAACTAGTAATTGCGCATGATCACTCACTAGCTTTCATTTGTGTAATTCTAGAGCGTGCATCCTCATACCCATCAAATTTTTGCGATAGGTCAGTTGCTTTTACCAAAGCATTTAGGGCTTCTGCCGATTTATTATCGGCTAACAGTGCCAACCCTAGATGATAATGATAAATCGCTTTAAAGGGCTTTCCTTTAATAGCTTCTTGAAAAAGCGTAATGGCTCGGCTTGGGTTATTTTCCATTCTTAAGAGTATCCAACCTAGCGTATCAGCAAACTCGGGTAGCTTATGGCCAATGTTATAGGCACGCTCTGCTGTTTCTTTCGCCCGCCTATCGTCCACCTGCATATAGGCCCATGCTAAATTATTTAAAATGATTGGATTGTCATGGCCATCAGCCAAAATCCTTTCATACTGCGCAATTGCCGATACGTTATCTCCTGAACCAAGATAAATATCACCCAAGGCCACACGGGCTAAAGCGTCTTCAGGATTATTAGCTATCCAATCTGCCAATGTTTTCTTTGCACTAATCGTATCGCCACTAAGATTCTGTGATGTAGCCAAGCCAATCCGTAATTTAGAACTGTCCATACCAGCATCTAGAGCAGTTCCATAGGCAGCAATAGCGTTTTCATATTGCTTGTTCGCCATATAAATTTCGCCCAAAACCACGCCAGATATTTCAGCATCTGGATATAGTTTTCTGATATCATGAGCATAGGTTAAGGCGGCCTCATAGTTGCCCAATGACTTCTCGATAGTGACTAGGTCCGCAAGAAAGCCTAATGTGGATAGGCCTTTTTCGGTTGCAATATCCCTGCCGCGCAGTAAAACAAGGCGAGACCTTTCTGAAAAGCCAGCCCTTAAAAGAGCATTACCATATTCACGGTATAAATCCGTATTATCTGGGTCATTATCAAGCAAACGCCCATAGGTTCCAATGGCACCGTCAAAATCCTTAGACAAAATCTGTATTTGACCCAATTTTCTACCAATCAGGCTAGAATTTGGAAAATCCCTTTCAGCCGCGAGCATTACTTTATGTGCTTCATCAATGTTATTGTTGGCCAGCAAGGCATCCGCGAGCAAAAAGCGTAATCTTTCCGCATCACTTTTAAGGTCCACAGCCTGACGGGCAAAGTCCACTGCAGCTTGAAAATTACTTTGCTTAACCTTCAATCGTGCTAAAGCAACAACAGCACGGATATCATCACGGCTATCGCCTAAAACACGTCGTAGTTCGCGCTCTGCATCTGCTAATTTTCCTGCTGTTTCATAAATTTCCGCGAGATTTCGACGGGCAGCAAAATATTTAGGTTCAAGATCCAAGGCTTGTAGGAATTTTTCTTCTGCTTCCGCGTATTTTTTCTCGCTCAGATCAATTACACCCATAATATTATAGCCAACGGGATCTTCAGGGCGGCTCTCAATTAATATTCTTGCGGCTTTTCGCGCCGCCGCATAATTGCCGCGTCCACGCTCGATTAATGCCAAAAGTATAGCAGCGCGCATATTGCTTTCTTCCGCCACGCCATTCGTTGCTATATTTTCAAGACCCGCAACCGCAGCATCATCTTCGCCAATGGCATGTTGCCCGAGTGCTAATCTGGTTAATACTTCTTCGTTTTCAGGCTGACTTTCGGCGGCTATTGTTAAATATTCCGTACCTTTAGCAGCATCACCTAAATTCATATAGATAGTCCCAAGTAAACCAGCCATTTTACCATCAAGCGGCTCATCGCCATTTTCAACTGGGGCCAGAGTAATAAGGGCATCTGCGGGTCGACCAGATTTAAGTTGAGCTGCGGCCAGCACCATCCGCACCTGATTATGACCGGGTACTGCGTCAATCACCCGAGAAAGATATGTAACAGCTGTTGCATAATTCCCTAACTGATAGGCCACAAAACCTTTTGTTATTTGCGCAGGAAGAAAACCCTCAACAAGGTCGTGTGAGGATTGCAACATTTTTTCAGCGCCGGCAAAGTCACCTTGATGGCTTAAAATAACCGCTGAAATATAATTTGCCATCTGATTGCCCGGCAAATGACTATATATAACATCTAAGTCCTTTTGGGCCTCCTCATGCTTTTTCATATCTACCAAAAGGCTTGCCCGCTCTAACCGAGCAACAATATTTCGCCCATAAAGATCAATAGCAGTTGAAAAATAACCTAGAGCGTCATCACTTCTGCCAAAGGCCCTAGATATCAAGCCAGCAGTAAAATGCACACCTGATTGGTCTGACCCAACTTCTAATGCCCTCGTTATGCTTTCAAGCGCCTGATCATGTTGGCGCATGCGTAAATAGGATTGTGCCATGCCCAAATGGCCATTGAACCGTGTGGCATCAATAATGATAGCTTCAGAATATTGGACAACCGCCTCTTCATATAACTTTTGTCCCATCTTAGAATCACCACGGACAATAAGGGCATCATAAAGTTGGTCAGCTGCAATAGTAACGCCGTCTAACTCTTTTTCGGCCTCAGAATATTTTTGTTGTCCCAAATAAGCTTTTGCTAACAAAACAGCGCTATCCGCGCTAGAAACGCCAAGACTTCGAGCTTTTTCAATGCTGGTTTGAGCAGCGATAGCCGCACCTGCTTCAAGATAAAATTCAGCAATTCTATATTGAGCCACACCGTCATTTGAATTGGCCTCAATATATTTTAAATATACCTTTTGAGCTTCTTCAAGCTTATCAGCATCAATCAGTTTTTGCGCTTCTTGAACAACCGCTTTCAGCGCTGGACTGTCCAGTATTTCTGCATATGCTGGCTGGGCCATTACAACCCCACCTAACAATGCACCAATGAAGAGATGCTTTATAGAATGTTTAAATTTCATTATGTATATCCTTTTCATAAGCTATTCCAAATGCATGTGTCAGAATTATGCCACTAATATATTCAGAGTATTTAATCTCATGTTGGTGTCATGTCATATTGTTTTAACAAGCCATACAGTGTTGGTCTACTAACACCCAATAACTTGGCGGTTTTTGATATATTATTAGCGGATTCAGACAATGCCTGCCGAAGAGCAGCTTTATCAGCCTCCTCCCTTACATGCTTCAAATTTAAAGCTGTTAGAGTATCATCTGATGTCACTAAGTCTAAATCATCAATGGCAACATAATCACCGTCCGCCATTATTGCTGCGCGCTTAATTTTATTTTCCAATTCACGCACATTTCCCGGCCAATCATGACCAGAAATGGCCCTAACGGCATCAGGCGTGAAACCCTTAATGGTGCGTTTCATGTCGGCAGAAAAGCGGTTCAAAAATGAACGTGCTAATAAGACCGCGTCCCCTTCGCGGTCCTTCAAAGGTGGAATGTTAACAGATATTTCAGCCAGTCGATAAAAGAGATCTTCTCTAAATGACCCATCCTCAATCATTGTCGGTAAATTTTGATGTGTCGCACAAATAATACGAACATCCACGGGGATTTCTTTCCTGCCACCAATGCGCTCGACCACTCTTTCTTGTAGGAAGCGTAACAATTTCACCTGCAACGGCAATGGTATGTCGCCAACTTCATCTAAGAAAAGTGTACCGTTTTGAGCTAGCTCAATCTTGCCTAAAGTTTGTTTTACTGCCCCGGTAAAAGCACCCTTTTCATAACCAAATAATTCAGATTCGAGCAAATTTTCTGGGATAGCTGCACAGTTAATAGCAACAAATGGGCCGTTACTACGGTCCGATAAGTCATGCAGGGCCCTCGCTAATAATTCCTTACCCGTACCACTTGCCCCCAGTAAAATAATACTCGCATCGGTCGGTGCTACACGCTCGATCATTCGGCATACTTTTAACATGGGCTCTGATGCTGTAATTAATCCGCCAAGGGCTGAATTTGATTCTAGCGCTTGATAACGTCTGTTTTCAGCCTCTAAATGCGCCACATGAAAGGCCCTATTGACAATCAAATTTAATTCATCAGCGTCAATTGGCTTTTGGTAAAAATCCCACGCACCACCCGCAATCGCCTTCAGGGCACTATCACGGGCCTGATGACCAGACGCTACAATTACTTTAGCATTGGGGGTTAAATTTAATATTTGCTCTAGCAGGGCAAATCCCTCGGATGTTCCATCAGGGTCAGGCGGCAGGCCAAGGTCCAGCGTAATGACTTTCGGCTCATGGAGACGAAGTGCCGCAATAGCTTCATCTCTATTACCTGCCAGCTCCACTTGTAAGTCTGAAAAGCTCCACTTCAACTGCCGTTGCAAGCCATGGTCATCTTCAACGACCAAAATGATGTCTTTTTTATCCGACATGCAGTGTATCTTTCCTATGCGATTTAACCAAGGTTAGGCTCGCTTTGATCCATGCTGCGCTGAGACAGCGGAATACGAACTTTTATACAAGTTCCAGTATCAATTTCGCTCACAATTTCCAAACCACCTTTGTGGGCGTTTAATACCTTTCGGCACTCAGCCATACCAAGACCATATCCCGTTTCTTTTGTTGTTTGGAATGGCTCAAATAATTTATTCTCGATAAAATCTTGCTGCATGCCACAACCATTATCCTTAATTTCGATATTGGCATATTCATTACCCTTTAAAATAACAACTTCCACTTTACCTGTATGATCAATTGCTTCAATAGCATTTTGGATTAGATGCCCAAAAATATTGGCTAATTGGTCTATATGTCCCGTTATCCATAAGGTATGCACCTCTGGTTTAAAAAATATGGAAACATCATTTTCAGTGTATTTACCAACCACTTGAGATAGAAGCTCATTCACTTCTATGTCTTCGGCATCCGTCAGTCCCAGTTCTGATTGAGAATTTAAGCGAGCAAGCAGCACATGCATTTTCTCAACAGACCCTTTTAGGGTTTCAAGCATGTCGATGCGAAAGTCGGGGTTATCTATATGGCGTTCTGCATTTTGAACAAGCAAATTTAGCTGACTTGTCAGATTTTTAATATCATGTACAACAAAAGAAAAGCGCGCTGAAAACTCACGGAACTGCTTTGTCTCAGCTAGCATCTTCTCGCTGCGTTGTTCTGCAATATAACTTGCGGATTGAAGCGCAACAGTTTTCAAAATATCACGGTCTTCCCAATCAAGTGAGCGCTTTGCTCTCGGCTTCTCAATGATAAATATACCGTCGAGCTCCTCTTGGCGAATAACGGGGATAACAAACCACGCTAACGGAAATAAGCGCACCCATTTGGGAACAGCCAAGCCTTGATATATTGGGTCACCCGCACGCAAACCTTCGAGCTCAATGACCCAGCCTTTTTCTTGCAGAAAAATAGCAAATTCGCTATCTAGCGGTTCTACGCCGTCCACTCCGCCCGAAAAATTCCACCGAGCATCCGGTCGCAGAACTGACTTGGTTTCATCGATCAACCATAATGCGCCGCCGGGGCTATCCACTATATCACAGAGCGCTTTGATGACTTTTGAGCGGAGATCAAGAGCACTATTTTCAGAGACAGTTTTTACAAATTGCAGCCACTCATCACGGTAATCGTAATTATAGGCAAAGAAATGCTTGGATAAAAATACTCTAACTGCAGCGCGGATACTACCTGAGGAGATCATAGCAATGAGGAAAATAATCGCCGCAAAAACAGCAATTATCTGAAATAAAGTACTATAGGATCCGCCTACCTCCTTCAAAAGATATCCGGCTAATGCTGTTAAAGATAAATAGGACCCTACCCCTATTAAAGAGAGCGTATGAAATACACTCCGCCTAGAAACAAATACATTTAGCCTCCATCCGGGGTTTCGTGCCGCTGCTAATAACAGCAATGGAGCTATAACAATGGCTATACCGGGGCGAGCCAATAGTAATGTCGATTGGACCGAACCAAACAACAAAGCATCAGCATAAACAACTACATCAAATATATTTTGCCCGGCTAGAGCCAAAACAAGCATTCTAACGCCCCAGCGGAAATCTTCACCAGACCAACGATATATATTTTCTAGCAGCATTAAAATAAAGACCGCTATGAATAGCCGGACCACATAGTAATAAAGCGCATAATTTTCGAAAGAACTTCCAAAGTCTGCTTCAAAGGCCACTAAAACATAACCGTCAATGCTCATAAGAAAGAGATTTAATGCGATGATGGCCACAGTCATCGTCCGCGCGGTAGTACTTTCCGATATGGATTTTTTCTTGCTCTCGGGTAATGCTTCAATAAATTGCTGCTTACCGCGTTCAAAAATAGAAAAAATAAATGCGGCCCAAGCAATTGAGCGAATAGTTTCACCCATATTCCCTATTAAGATAATGTTATGTGATGAACTGGCATATTCCAAAGCAATAGCGCCCGCCCAAAAAGCCGTAGCAATGGAGGCGAATATGAGCCAATTCCCAGGGCCAGCTTTGCGCCAACTATAGGCAAGAAATACGGAAAGAAAAATATAGACCAATGCACAGATGCCGAAGAGAGCAATTTCTAAGCTCCCGCTAATATCTGCAATTAAATCCATAATGTCCTCTATCTGGCCCCATCAGGAAATAGAACCACCCGAACAGTTTGTATGACGACAAGAAAATCCAAAAACATTGAATAATTCTTTATGTAATATAGGTCATATTCCAATTTACGACGGGCATCTTCAACCGATGCCCCGTAAGGATAATTCAATTGAGCCCAACCCGTAATCCCAGGTTTCACACAGTGCCGGTCTTTATAATATGAAATTTCTTTTGACAGCTCATCAACGAAAAAGGGCCGCTCAGGCCTTGGTCCAACAAAGCTCATATCACCCATCAACACATTCAAAACCTGTGGCATTTCATCAAGTCGGCTTTTGCGAATAAATTTCCCAATAGGCGTGACCCTTGGGTCATCTTTTTGCGCCCACTGCGGCGTACCGTCAGCCTCGGCATCAATCTTCATCGAACGGAATTTTTTAAGGAAAATAGATTTACCCTCGCGCCCAACACGTTCCTGTTTGTAAAATATAGGGCCCCGACTGGTTAACTTCACAGCAAGCGCTGTTGCAAGCATAATCGGTGCACTTATAATAAGAAAAACAATGCTAACCGTTATATCAAATATACGTTTAAGCATCAGTTCATATATTTTACCGCCTGAGAAGCCTTCTGAATAAATAAGCCAACTGGGTTGAACAGATTTCAAGTCCACATACCCACGCTCACGCTCATATAAATGAACAGGATCGCTGATACGGATCCCTTGCATCTTACAAGACACAAGGTCTTCCATCGGTAAACCCCCTCGCCTTTCATCTGGCACCACAATTATCTCTTCAACTTTCAATTGCTCCGCATAGACAAGTAAATTGTCAATATCATCATACGGCACCGCACCTTCAACCGCCTCTGGGTCGTTCGGCATTAAAATAAAAGCTACAAATTCTAGTGCTGAGCCTTTTTCATTTTTGGCATAATCTAAAATTTTCTGTGCCTGTTTCCCTGCTCCAAGGACCAGAACCCTCATGCGGAAATCTTCAGCTGACAATAGCTTTTTAAAGAATAGGCGCCCAATTATTATGAACAATGAAGCACCGAAATAACCAGCGAGCAAATTTGAACGCCAAAATTCGATACCTGGCAAAAAGAAAGAAAGTGTTACAACCATCATGAGAGAGGTAATAAGCGCCATCATCAGGCGAATGATATATAGTCTGTTATCCCGCAACACTTGGGGCTGATAAATACCTAAAGCGATTGTGGTCACCGCCTGAAGTGAACTTGCTATTAAAATAATCAGCCATACATCCAGATAGATAATGTCAAAATTTATAGAGTACATCCGCAAAAGGCCACCAGACCAAAAGCCCAGAATGAACAATACATAGTCAAGTAATATCCAAACCAACGTTAATGATGAAATATAATGTCGAAATAATCGAATCATACTAAAAGCTTACAACCCCTGAAGACCCACATAAGTCAGTGAACAATTATAAATATAGCCCATTTATTAGACACTAACATAGTTAACAGGCTAAGAAATTAGAAATTTTAACTCTAAAGAAGTTTTCTCAAATATAAAGCCTTAATCGATCATAAGGTCTTCTAAGTCTTGGCGAATTGACCTTGCCCCGCCTGATGCGGATTTACTGTGCCCAATACGCCCAAAAAACAATGGCGTGTTACCTTCAAACATTTCATCAACCCTATTCGAAACAATGGAAGCTTGTTTCATAGCCGTCTTATTTTCTGTGAAAGCTACACCACGCCGTGCATGGTCGCTAAAGCAAAGTGGCGCTAAATTGGGCTGCATTTTCATTTGCATTTCGGTGGCTTTCAACCAAAAGCGCTGAATGCGGCGACCTGCCTGCAAAAGCGTATCTTGTCTATGACAAATCGTTAAATCTTCGGGCGGGTCATTTTTCCAATAAATAGAAAAATGTGCTGCACAGCCCCTCGCGGGCATAATATCCATTTCCAGCTGAGCTAAATAAATTCCACCCATCCAACGCAACATCACCTGCATTCTATTCTGTGATTGCATTAACCAACGCATCAAAGCTGCGACAATCGGATCTAGGCCTAAAGCGCTAGACGGCATACCTGTTTTAGAAAATTTATGCCCAAAATCTATAACACGCTCATGCACAGGATGTGTCTCACCGATTAAAAGCCTAATGCGGGTGCCAAGTGCATTCATCAAACCCGCCCGTCTTTTTACTGATGCGCTTTCATGCCAAATAATACCAAGCTCATCCCCAAGTTCTTCTGCAAGCAACTTTTTTTGAATATTTGTAAGTTTGGTCTGTTTGTATGGTCGCCGGTCAACAGAACGTATAGGAATTTGGCGGCTCAACATATCTTGCATGGCCATATCTGAAGGCAGCATCTTTGCGGTAAATACAGCGCTATTTTCTGATATATTTTGCTCCCAAGATAAGCTGTAGCCCTCTTCACCCGCAGCTAAATCAGCCGTTTCCTGCAGCATGCCTAGGGCCAGCCATGTTGGCTCTCCATCGCCATAATTATAAACACTAAGTCCAGTATCTAATTGGGCATGAATTTCAAAACAATCATCAGAAATGATTTTAAAACGCCAAGGTTGGCTATTATCGCCGCTTGGAGCCCAACGGGCCATGTTTAAAATACGCTCGATTGGTCGTTTAAATTCATCGGGACCAATTTCTTTCGGCTTGGCATTTTTCGACATTTTTCCGAAAAGCCGATAGCCAGCCAGGCGTTTAATGGTCTGCCATGGGTTTCGGTGTCCCCACCATATTTTTCGAATAACATAACGGTTAAGATAAGGATCAAAATGGTGAAAATATGGTGCGGGCAATATTTCACCCCTGCCAAGCAAAAGTTTCACCGCTTGAATGCCGGCCACTCCTGCGCAAAGCTGACAGGCCATTCCGGTGGATGGCCCCCGCTGACCCGTTAAGTCAATTCGTGATTCGTCTGCAATATAGGGCCGTTGGATCATATAAGGGCTAAGGCCCACAAGGAAATTAACATATTTAACAACCCGGTCTTGCCCGCTTAGATGATCAAAGCCGAAATAATCAAGAAAACTCATACCGTCAGGCACAAAGATTAAATAGCCAGCCCCCATTCCCATTGGGCCAGCCGTAACACAAGGAATGCCTAACTCTCGACAGCGCTGAAAACACATTGCGCGAATTTCCAAGACAAAAAAATCAAAGCCATCAACAAACAAATCTACATCTGTAAGAAATGCCTCTAAATTTTCGTCTTTAATACCGCTCTTGAATGATTTTATCTCAATCTCAGGGTTAATATCCCGCGCCATCTTTTCAAGTGTTTCGACTTTACTTTTTCCCACCGTCGAGCTCATAGCGCCTATTTGACGGTTGAAATTTGCTAGCTCAAAGTCATCCATATCTGAAATATGAAACTTACAAAATCCCATCCTCACCAATGTTAATAGGTGCACACCGCCAACGCCGCCCATGCCAGCAATCGCGATACGTTTTGTGCGAAGTATTTGCTGTTCAGCGTCGCTTACCCAGCCAATATTGCGAGAAAAGGCCTCTTCATAATTAAAATAGGGACCATTACCTTCTTTTCTGGGAATATCCTGCGCGCATGAGTGTGGCGAATGCTCTGTCATAAAGACCCTTAAGAGTAATTTTCTGCAAACTAGCTAATAGATACAATACTTACTCTGCTAAATTAGCAGAATCAGTGATTATTTCCCACACATCGGGTTTTTCAATACGCGTGCGGCGCAACATTTCATCAAGGTTACAGTAAATGGGTTGGCGTTTACCATGAAACTCTATTGGTTCTCCCACCGACTTAAAGTGTAAACCAAGGCGGCGAAGAACTCTTAAAAGTATTGGATCCACAACTGCACATAGATGGGTCAATTTATGTTTCTGCGTCATAACAAAAACTGCCTGCATAAGGCCTAAGGTAATATGGGGAATGATCCGTTTAAATCTCTGACTTTCATCCATGTCAGGTATGCCTTGAACCTGTGGGTATAAGTGGTCCCCCACACGCTTGCGAAATAGCTTAGAAATTGAAAGCCTTGATATTTCTCCCGTGGTTTCAATTGGCATTTGTGAACCCAGTTCCTGCAAGGCAGTTGATGCAAGCCTTGCTGGTAAGCCGCCAAATGGCTGTTGCATATCAGGCAATACTACCCGCACGGTTCCTGCCGAAGCACCAGTTTGACGATGCACAAGTAAGGCCTGCTCAGAATGGATGTCGTGAATGTCGGTTTCCAGCCCTCCAGGGTTTTCTGATTTAGGCAAGAAACCTGTTTCGGTGCAATATACTTGATATCTTATTGCATGGCACTCTTGAATGTCTTCAGGAGACTGCGCAATGCGCACCTCGAATAGATTATAATATATGTTCATGAGTTCGCTGTGCTCCGACCCCAAAGATGGTGTCGGATTAGACATATCGGTTGTCCTTATAAGGCCCATAACCTTCTCCGCCTGATGCACTACTGTTATAACGCAAGTTGCAAATCCTGAACATTACGACAAAGTATTAAGCTCACTTTGTCTTTAATTAACAGTATAGTCTTATGTCTAAGTTACTATTCCATTAATCATATGTAAAATATTATCTAAAATGGATATAATTCATCTTTGTACTTCACATATTGCTTCTTTAATGGCTCTAACTGCTGCTGGCACATAAAGCCCTGATTGTATTTCTTGGTTAATACCCATAATCGGCTCCATACCGATAGACCGCCAACAAATTTGTTGTGCCTCATTACATGAAGAAGCAGCCATAGAATGCATTAAAATACTGTCCGCATTATCATCGCGGGGCAACGCTACCAAAACATGCGCCGCTGCCAATGCAGACCAGCCATCCAACAACAAAGCTATTGATTGGCTTGCACCCGCAACAATAGCACCACAAAGCGCTGCCATCTCACGCCCCCCTAAGCGCCGGACCGCCTCAAGCGGTCGTTGGTCTTTCGCAATATGCTCAAGGTAACATCCATGTTTGCGCAATAAATCATCTACAAGCACGATACTATTAGCATCCAAGAGCTCAGATTCTATCAATTTTTGCCAGCAGGCTGGGCTCACAGCTGCAATCACGCTTAATGCAGCTGTGTAATTGTTAGGTGCCATATCACATAAAGCAACAATATCGCCCCCACTTGCTGTAGCTTCCATACCAAAAGCTATGCCTGCCATTGTCGCAGCCTCGCTTGACACTGGTTCTGGCGCTCCGGCAAAATGAGGCAACTCTAATGCCATATCCAACACACGCAGGCCAAGGCCATCGGGCACACATAAATGGTTCAAAGGGTCACTACCGCAAGACAGTGCCTGAAAACGTTTTTTTATGTCTGAGACATCTAAAGCCTCATAACTGGATGCAATCATGCACAGATGTACATCCTCTACTTTTGGTGACTTACTATCTTGCATTTGGCTAAGCCACCCAAGAATGGCAGCATACGTAACTGAGCTTTCCAAACCTTCGGGTAGTAGCTCTGCATAGTAAGCCGTAGCATCGCAGCGAGCAGCTTTTGTCAATAAAGATATTTTATTAAATACGTCGGTGAAGTCTTTAAACGGATTATCATTCACTTAATTCTGTCCATCCAATATTATACTGCGTTATTTGTGCCACTAAATTGCCTGATTACTGTGTGAGCTTATTATATTCTAGCTGAATAGCTTTTCAGTAAGCCAACAAAATGTAAAAATATTTAGATAAAATTGCATCTAATTTAAATCCTTTTATTAAGAAATCTGTTTTATATTGCAGATACGGGACAAGTTGGCATGACCATTGCTAAGTAATATATATTGGAATTAAAGATACATATATCTGTATCAAAGTGGGACAAGGTGTCAAAGAAAATGACAAAATGGACCGCAAGAGAAAGTTTCAGGACTAGGATATGACGAATAAGCGTAGAATTTTGTTAGCATCAACGGCGGTAATAGCACTTACCGTTACGTTTGGTACGGCATATTTAATCGAGCGTAATTATCTATTTCCTGACCCATCGGCCGGTGCAAACCCGCAGGACAGTCAACAAACGCTTGCTGAGGGTATTTTACCTGCTGATGACATGCAATTATTACCCCCACAACAAGAAGTAACGGTCGAGGACCTTAAGGAACGGGCAAATATCCGCGTTGGTAAGCTGGCAATTGAACGGCCCGACATAGATAATTCAACAGGTGGGGCTGGCCAAAATGACGCCCCTAATGTTCGAAGCGTTTCAAGCAAGAGCCAAAGTGGCCGCATAATTAATACGCCAGTCCAGCCTGATGTTATTGAATTTGAAACAGTTTCTGCTGAATCAGCACTTAATGCGGCTCTTGCAGTTGATAAAGAGGGCTTTGAGCTCCTTTTATCCTATATGTATCAATCAATGGGTGATCACAATCTGCTTGGCGAAATGACCAAAGATTTATTTGACCGATTGCAAGCACAAGCCGCTAACCATGACCTAGCAACTGTTTCTGATGCTGCTAATTTAATAATCGAGGCAGCGGCTCGGGCCTATTATACTGCTTATATTTCTCCTGTGATTTTAGATAGAAACTTTGCTCTAGTCGATTCTGCCCTTGGCTGGGATCTCGGTCCGAAAAGTCTAAAGCCATATGTGGGTTTTGATAAAATTGAATCACTAAGCATATATATTAATGGCGAGAAAACAGGCGACGTTGATGGTGGGTTTGGACCTACACTTCTAAGCGATGGCATCGAAGGGCTTTCTGAGTTTAAAGTCAGCGGCATTCCTGAAGGCAATTATCGGTTATACGCATTAACGGCTGAACATCCTGACAGCGGTGAGCTGTTATACCCATTTGGCTCTGAACTTCGGACCAATCAGGCTACGATGAACCTTGTTGATACACGCACTGTGGAAGATATGATCCCCACCATGCGCTTATCCTCGAAGGGCGCAGGACGATTAAAAGATGCCATCCAACTCGCTAGCGATAATGAATTACCGCTAACAGGCTTTATGCTGATGGCGCGGGCTAAAATTGAAGATGGCCGGATATTGATCGAGTTTGATGCTGAAGCGGGACATAACACTTATGTAACCGCCATCATTTTAATGAATGAAGACGCAATTGACCTTCAAGCACTATTAAATCAAGAAGTTGCCTCTTTAATTGATGCGATTGCACCTGCCGCAGGTAGCCCTGCTGCTGGTAATCTGCAAATAATGAATCCCATCATTGCTTTTGCTACCGCCTCAACTGGCTTACCTGGGCAGCCCAGAGGTTTAACTACTTTTGCAACAGGCGGTGTTGGTCCTGGTCTTGGTGGACCAACTAATTTTGCCGGTGGCTCGACGACGACATCCGGTGGCTCAACGACTACTTCTGGTGGCTCGACGACAAGCGGTTCAACAACGACATCCGGTGGCTCGACCACAACAGGTGGCAGTACGACAACATCAGGTGGTTCGACCACAACAGGTGGCAGTACGACGACATCCGGTGGTTCGACCACAACAGGTGGCAGCACGACCACTTCTGGCGGGTCCACAACTAGCGGCTCAACTACTTCTGGCGGTTCGACGACAAGCGGCAGCACGACGACATCCGGTGGTTCGACCACAACAGGCGGCAGCACGACTGGCGGATCAACGACTAGCGGAAGCACGACCACTTCTGGTGGTTCAACGACCACTTCCGGCGGGTCCACGACTAGCGGCAGCACCACTTCTGGCTCAACTACTACTTCTGGCGGTTCGACGACTAGCGGCTCAACTACGACATCTGGCGGCTCGACAACAACAGGTGGCAGTACGACGACATCCGGTGGCTCGACGACTACTTCTGGCGGTTCAACGACTAGCGGAAGCACGACCACTTCTGGTGGTTCAACGACCACTTCCGGCGGGTCCACGACTAGCGGCAGCACGACTAGTGGCTCAACGACCACTTCTGGCGGGTCCACAACTAGCGGCTCAACTACGACATCAGGTGGTTCGACCACAACAGGTGGCAGTACGACGACATCAGGTGGCTCAACGACCACTTCCGGCGGGTCCACGACAAGCGGCTCAACTACGACATCTGGCGGCTCGACAACAACAGGTGGCAGTACGACGACATCCGGTGGTTCGACCACAACAGGCGGCAGCACGACTAGCGGCTCTACAACGACATCCGGTGGTTCGACAACGACATCCGGTGGCTCAACGACGACATCCGGTGGTTCGACGACAAGCGGAAGTACGACCACTTCTGGTGGTTCAACGACCACTTCCGGCGGGTCCACGACTAGCGGCAGCACGACGACATCCGGTGGTTCGACAACGACTTCTGGCGGCTCGACGACTACTTCTGGCGGTTCGACCACAACAGGCGGCAGCACGACGACTTCCGGTGGCTCAACGACCACTTCCGGCGGGTCCACAACTAGCGGCTCAACTACGACATCTGGCGGGTCCACGACTAGTGGTTCAACGACGACTTCCGGTGGTTCGACGACAAGCGGAAGCACGACCACTTCTGGTGGCTCGACGACTAGTGGCTCTACCACGACATCCGGTGGCTCGACCACGACATCCGGTGGTTCGACCACAACAGGCGGCAGCACGACTAGCGGAAGCACGACGACATCCGGTGGTTCAACAACGACATCCGGGGGCTCTACAACGACTTCTGGCGGTTCGACCACAACAGGTGGCAGCACGACTAGCGGCTCAACGACCACTTCTGGCGGTTCAACGACAAGCGGCAGCACGACGACATCCGGTGGTTCGACGACTACTTCTGGCGGTTCAACAACATCTGGTGGGTCCACGACTTCTGGCGGCAGCAGTTCCGGCGGCGACATCCAACGCAACCTTATTGCCGAGGCTGGTGAATATAGTCCAGTCATGCTCGGTGATACCTTCTTTATAAGTGCATGCGATTCCCAATTTGGTGAGGCTGCCTTAGGCGATGAACTTACTATGGTTGCCATGTGCACTATTCAAGATACCAGCCGCTTTACGATCGATTGGTTCCTTGGGGATTCACTGATAGGCTCTGGCCTAGATATCTCTGTGCTCACCGGCTCTGGCCAAACTCTGCCAACCGTTGGCGATTATGAAGTTAAGCTTAATATTGAGTATCTCGCCTTAACCGAAGCCGGTGCGGTTGACTTCTCCAACCCTATATTGGCCTCAATGGATACGACTATACTTCGGGTGTTTGATGTACCCGTCCCTGCATCGCTGTTATTGATGTTACCCGGCTTTGTCTGGATTAGGCGAAAATATTTCCCTAAAAATTAACTGACTATAAAGGCTGGCTATATGTCAGCCTTTTATTTTGTCGGCATTTGACCATAAGAAAAGGCGCCACCCCATGCAGAGCAGCGCCTTAATCTTTAACTTTAAGTTATTGCCTATAAGTCCATATCGTCATGGCCGGTCGCGAGTAGACGCGCAAGACCAAGTACTTTCTTGCGAATTCTAGGATCGACAATTCGGTAATAAGCTTCAACTAGTTCTTGGGTCTCTTCCTTTTCAAAAGCATCACCGTCAAGACCTTCCATAGGATTATATCCTGGAAGTTTGGTTTCAGCTCCCTCAAAGAAATATGACACAGGTACATCAAGAGCATTGGATACACGGAATAATCGGCTCGACCCAATCCGGTTCGTTCCGCGCTCATACTTTTGAACCTGTTGAAAAGTTACACCAAGCTCTTTACCCAGTAATGTTTGTGACAGACCCAACATCTTCCGACGTGCTCTAACACGCTGGCCAACGTGAACGTCGACCGGATCTGGAATTTTGATCATTTTTAGACCTTTCTATACACCCCCACAAAGAATTATAGCGTGTAATTTATGGAATATCTACGGTTATTTTTAATTTACTCAATAACTAAATTTCTTTTAAAATAAGTGACAAATCATCGTAAATGTAAAAGCAAGAAAAATGATGAGTTTTAAAATATAGATTTAAGCTTTATCGACAATATATACAAAATATAGTCAAGATTAAATATATTTAACGTATTATAAACATTGACTAATTTTATATTGCTAGTTCACTAGTCTTGTTTTGATCCTTGTATGGATAAATTAACCAGTTCTTTCACATCAGCAGAAATTTGGTCATTTTCAAGAATTGAAGCAAGCGCAGTTTTCATTTTGCTCGCCCTTATATCATCATACTTGCGCCAACCACCTAAGGGCGAAACTAACCGCGCAGCGAGTTGTGGATTAAACCGATCTACTTTAACAATCATTGTGGCCAGAAAATTATAGCCAGCGCCACTAATATCATGAAAATGAGATAAATTCCCTGCGGCAAAACTAGCAACCAATGACCTTACCCGATTTGGATTCATCAAACTGAAAGCCGTATGATCAGCCAGCTTAATAACATCTGCTAGAGCATCTGGATATTCTGCCAAAGCTTGAACAGTGAACCATTTGTCTATTACTAGCGGATCATTTTGCCATTCACTAAAAAAGTTTTCTAGCAAAATATGCCGTATATCGTTCTTTGAATTCATGAAACAACCTAGTGCAGCCAAACGATCCGTTAGGTTAGTGGCACCGTAATATTGCTTTTCTGCTATTTGCTGCCATTGGGTATTTTCTGATGCTGCCAAATAACAAAGCGCCGTATTTTTAAGTGCCCTATCCCCCCTTGAAGTGGATAGATCAGATATTTTTTCATGAGCCGCAAAATGCTGATATGCGTCAAGCCACGATTGGTGCAATTCCTGCCCTAGCTTTTCACGCAAGAAATTCCTAGAGGCGATGAGTGCATCTATATCAACTATGTCCCGTAGCTGAATTAAATAGGCCATAGGAGGCAGAGTTAACAATTCGGACCTAAGTGCAGCGTCTGTATCTTCATCAAGCAATACGGCCCGCATAGCTTCAATATAGCCCTGGTCTACATGCGGGGGGTCTCCTTTGGTGAATTTCTCTGTGTTACCAAGAATAATTTCAGCCGCTATTGCCTGCCCTACATCCCAACGGGCAAAAGCATCATCATCGCACGCAAGCAGTGCTAACTCATCTCCGCGAGTGCGGTCCGTTGTCATAATGACAGGGGCTGTAAAACCCCGCAGAACGCTCACTAATGGCTTTTCTTTTATCCCATGAAATATAAAGGTTTCACTATATGATTTTAACTCCAATACTGTACCTTCTGCCCGAACTGCATAATCATCCGTGCCATTATTTAATCTTAACCTATTTCCCATCTGATCAAAAAGAGCAACCATCACCGGTATATGAAAAGGGTGCTTTTCTAGCTGATTAGGGGTCGCTGCCGTTAATTGAGACAAAGTAATGCTTAAGCTTGATGAAAGTGCATCATAATCGCTATTAACCGTTAGTTGCGGCGTACCGGCTTGACTGTACCACAGCCTGAACTGCTGCAAATTAACTTCACTTACAGCTTCCATGGCACAGACAAAATCTTCACAAGTAACCGCCTGCCCGTCATGGCGCTCAATATAAACATCAAGCCCCTTTCTGAAAGCTGCCTTGCCGATTAAACATTGCATCATTCGTATGACTTCAGCGCCTTTATTATAAATGGTGGCAGTATAGAAATTATTGATCTCTACATAGCTTTCTGGGCGAACCGGATGGGCCATTGGTCCGGCATCTTCCGGGAACTGCACGCTCCGGAGCAGTCGAACATCATCAATACGTTTAACCCCCCGCGAGCCCATATCACTGGAAAACTCTTGGTCGCGAAAAACAGTCAGCCCTTCTTTTAAACTAAGCTGGAACCAATCACGGCAGGTGACCCTATTGCCGGTCCAATTATGGAAATATTCATGGCCTACAACCCGTTCAACTGTACTAAAATCCATGTCAGTCGCGCTATCATCGCTCGCTAAAATGCATTTTGTATTGAAAATATTCAGGCCCTTATTTTCCATGGCCCCCATATTAAAGTCACTAACCGCGACAATATTATAAATATCCAGATCATACTCAAGTCCCCATGTCTGCTCATCCCAAAGCATACTATTTTTCAAGGCCTGCATTGCATGGGCGCATTTACTTAAATCTTGTTCTTCAACCCAAATATTTAACGCCACATTACGACCAGACTGCGTATTAAACTCACCTCTAAAGGGCTTTAAATTTCCCGCTACCAAAGCAAACAAATAAGATGGCTTGGGAAAAGGGTCATCCCAAACAGCGAAATGGCGCCCCCCTTCCAAGGAGCCAGTTTGTACCGGATTGCCATTTGATAATAATATTGGGTAGAGCTCTTGCTCAGCTTCTATTCTAACCTTAAAGCGCGCCATCACGTCCGGGCGATCAGGGTAAAATGTTATGTGACGAAAGCCTTCTGCTTCACACTGGGTACAAAATTTACCGCTAGATTTATACAAACCTTCAAGACGGGTGTTTAATTGCGGCTTTATATGGGTGACGACAGTCAGCACAAACGTACTTGGCAAATCGTTGATGGTCAGACTTTCAGCTGCGCGACAAAAACTATCAGAACTCAGCTCTGCCCCATCAAGCTTCAAGGCTACCAATTCTACATCGGCACCACCGTCAAGTGTCAAACTATGCCCATCTCGCTCGTCAGTACGCCCCAAAAGGCGCACAGAAAGCTTACTTGTCACCTCTGTTATATCTTCACCAAAATTGAAACAGAACTCAACCTTATCTATGGCTAAAGGAGGAGATGTATAATCTTTTAGATATTTAGGTGCTGAAGTCGCCGCACCGCCTGAAAGCACGTCCAAGGCTCATCCCTTCTTATAGGATACGGCGGGTTGGTTGGCATAATCCAGAGGAACCGCTGTGGTATATTTCAGCCGCTCCATGGCGAACGAACTGCTGACATCCGATAGCTTAATTTTTTGGATGAGACCTTTGTAAAAAGTGTCATATGCGTTCATATCAGGGACAACAACTCGCATCAAATAATCGATCTCACCGCTCATGCGGTAAAATTCAACCACTTCAGGCATATCATCAATAATTTTGGCAAAGTCCTCAAGCCATTTCCAATTATGTTCAGCGGTTTTAATCGCCACGAAAACATCCATTGGTACATTGACCTTATCCCGGTCAACTAAAGCTACGCGAGCTTTTATATAGCCATTTTTTTCTAAATTTTGAATGCGCCGCCAACAAGGCGTAGTCGAAAGTCCAACCTTTACAGCTATGTCAGCAGTGTTTAGCGTTGCATTTTCCTGCAAAAGCGCCAATATTTTACGGTCTATCGTATCCATGTAAAAAAAATCCAATTTAACTCAATACAAAGAAATGAAATTCCTGAATTGCACATAAAATAGCCCAAATCAAGAAATTCATTTCTAAAGTAATGTAAATAGCAGTCAATTTATTATTTATTCAACTTGCTTGATATTAGTGCATCTAATGATAAGCACCCAGCACCCAGCACCCCGCAACACCAGTAAAGACAGCATGGTTGCCCAGCCTCTTTTTCAAACCTTTGATACTTTAATGTCGAAATGGCAGCAAAAGCACGGCCATCTATTCATGCCTACAATAGCACGATGGTATAATCCCTAATTTTGGTTAAAGTGTTAAGTCATTTAGTTATCACATTTTAGTGAAGTAATAACGAAATTTAAACGCTCGGAATTTAAGAGCTAAAAAACTAACTTGCTTCACCCTGAAAATCATCTTGATAGTCAGTAATAAAGGATTGCAGCCTAGCAATACTTGCAATTTCAGCGACTACATCGCCAATCTCGCTTATGGATAAATCGGCTTGGGTTGTTAACAAATCAAAAGAATTGGCAAACTGGCCAGTACGCATTAAAGCGCCATATTGGCGGCGCAATGTTGTTAACCCTTGGTTGTCTTCTAAAAAGTTCATGGCTACTGCTGTACGAATTAACAGCAAACGATCTGGTCCATCTAGGTTATTTAGGGTGCTAGGGTCGGCACTTAATAAATTTTCATTAACAGTGACAAGACGCGGCCAATCCCTGCCGCCAAAATAAACATCAGAACGCAGCCTGTCAGCAATTTCACTTCGGTCGCGCTCCAACAAAATTTCTGCTTCTTCATATTTTTCAAGCAAGATCAGCGCGCGAGCTTCAACATGATTTCGGGCATTTTCAATATCAGCAGGTAAATCACCAAAGCGCGTAGAGCGAATGATCTCAATGGCATGATCATATTTGGCATCCATAATGAATATCTTGGCAAGCCGGGTTGCCACTTGCGCTTGGGCAATTGGCTGGTCTTTATATCTAACTCTAACTTGATAATTTAAAAGTTCCGCCGCTTTTTCAAGCAATTCTAGAGCCACAAGCCGCCGCGACAAATTCCGGATCATTAAATCCCCTTCTGCTCCTGAAGGGGTCAGCAGACGAAATTTATAAAACAAACCGATTGCAGTTATAGGCGAGAGTTTATCAGCAACGCCTTCCAAATATAACTCTTTAAAGACTTGGCTCATTTGTCCACGCATCTGTTTGGCTTTAAGTGTGTCGCTAAAATATGCAACACCAATCCAAAGCGATGATAGTCCTTTTTCATAATTCTCTTGCGCAAAATATAATGTGCCTAAATCTTCCAGCAACTGAAGTTCAAATTCTCCTCCGCGCCATGCATATCGCAAACGCTCCAAGCTCTCGATGGCATTCTCAGGCGTAATATTACCCAATTTCAAATCCGCTTTGACCCGCGCATAGCGTGCTCGGGTTGCCAACCATCTCTCAGGCGCAGTAATTAGATCATCATATATTGTAAGGGCTTCATCTTCATTGCCGCGTAGCTCAGCGAGACGAGCACGTTGAAAAGAGACTTCCGATATCTGCTTTGCTGTAAGCTCTTGCCCAGATAGAAAATCAAGTTCCTGCTGTGCATTATCAATATCTTGCAATTCGAGAGCCGCTCGCACAGCAGCCAATTGGAAATCGGCCCTTAATTTTGGTTCATAGCTTCCTAAAACGTCTCGACCGTCCCAAAAATGCTTTAGCGTTTCATCATATTGACCGAGCTCTTCGAAAACAACAGAGCGCCATAATCCTGCATAGTCTTCCAAATCCAATTCGCGGATCATTAAATCAGCCAGAGCTTCCCGGTTTCGCCGCATTTTATGGGATGCAATGCCGCGAACAGCACGGTATGATGGGTTACTTTCCAACGTTGGATTTTCTTCCAGCATCAATCCCAGATAACCCAAGCTTTCCGCTGCCCGTTCATGGGCTACATAAAATCGCGCCAGATCCCATCTTGCCGGGTTGCGCTCCTCAGGATCAGCCGCTGATATGTTGGCCAATAGTTGCGCCTCATGGCGCTTATATTCGTAGTTGGGGCCGAGCTTCCATGCATTGATATCTATCAGCCGTGCAGGTGCT
Organism: Alphaproteobacteria bacterium; assembly: GCA_021774735.1. GTDB lineage: Bacteria > Pseudomonadota > Alphaproteobacteria > Sphingomonadales > Kordiimonadaceae > JAJFIS01. The sequence continues at coordinate 86,809 of JAJFIS010000047.1, forward strand.
GTCACCTCCTGTGCCTGAGGGGGATCTTCAGACACTTCATCAACAAATGCACCCCCAAGCATGGCTTGCCCAAGTGCAGAGCGTGAAAGGGACATTCCCTCCCGAGAACTAATTGAAAGGCCACCGGTAAAGCGTTCAATGATTAATGTGTCAATCACAGGAACCACAGCAATGCCTTGAGCTGTCTCCAATAAACTGGCTTCAGCATATTGAAATTTTTGTGCAAGCCCAGTACTTTCCTCTGGCAAGGTAACAATAAAAATTGTATCTCCAACCACAGGGTCTTCCAGCTCAATAACAGGACCCGCATCAGAAACAGGTACCGATATACGCCCACCCACATTACCAACCATCTCGCGGATTGGATCAAGTGGACGGCGTGGCTTTGCTAATGTATCAATCAAACTAACGGACCAGCTATTACCTGCTTTAGAAACTCTAACGCTTTGATTTTCCCGCACCGCATAGCGCATAACCAAAGAATTCTCACTGTCCATAATTTCAGGCACTGCAATTCTAGCCGCCTGTTCACCCGCAAGTCGGGCAATGGCAGTATTATCCACATCTAACGAGCGGTCAAAGGCTACCCATAAATATCCACCTCGCTCGAATGCAGCCAATTTCACATCGTCTAGCCAAGGATATGTTAAATTAATACCATCAGTTATGGACGCAACAGATACCACCAAAGCACCTTCAGTTTGTGTGGCTTGGGACTGCTGCCTAGGGGCAACTATTGCGGGTTGGAGGACAGCGGTAGGCGTCTGGCCCACAGCACCACTATCTTCTGTGGTCGACGCTGACGCATTTTCTTGCTCATCATTGTGAGAAGATGTTGTACCGACAACATCCGCAACAACCTGTGCGGGGGGCTGTCCGGCCAAAATATCCACCACCAACGAATTGCCAGACATGAAATGCCTAGAACTGCTATTCGCTGCTAACTGTAAAGTAATTGTAGTTTGCCCGCCGTTTGTGCTGGATTGCGGTGCGCTTACTTCTGCCAGCGGCGTTGCAGCTAAGCCACCCCACGCAAAATTCACCGCTTGCGGCAAGGTGATAACAAGACTTAAATCATTTTGAACAAGGTCATAAGTAATTGGGCCAGTAAAATCAAATACCACCCGTGAAAAACCAGCATGTTGCCCACTGCGCACAGGTATAACTTGGGTAGCCCCATCCTGCGATGCTACTTGCGGCGTGAATGTCGCAGTGAAAAACATACAGATAAGCAATAACGAGAATGCTCGAAGTGACTTATATAAACCGCCTGATTTATAGTTAGAAAACATCATATTGGCCCCGGTCCTTTGCCGTATCCAAAATTATGATATCAACACGCTCCGCTAAATCATAGCGTTGATTCAAAGGAATATTTTCATCCAGTTCGTTAAACCGCGTGTCAGCGAATGAGATAACCGCAATGGGCCGCCCATAACCAGCAACGGTGATCAGTCCGGCCACTTCGCGAGCGCGGGTAAGGGCCAATTCCCAATTTGATGTATAAGCACCGCCGGTGGGTATTTTCTCTCGGTTCGTATGCCCCGCCACCATAACCTTATTGCTGATTTGGGAAAAAAGAGATGCAAGCTGTCCGATATGCGCCTGTGCTTCATCGCCAAGCCCGTGGCTTTTATAAGGATAACCCAATGAGGCGGGGATTGAGATAACAACGCGGTCTCGCAGGGTTGTAACCTTTACATTTGTGAGTAAATCATCTTCGTTTATTCGGTCTCGCAGCAAGCTCGAAAGGAAATTTAAATTCCCCCCTATTACTTTATTTTCCCCCAGTGCTTCACCTTCTTTCAACTCCTGCACTATTATCTTGGGCCTAGCAGGGTTCAATTCTCGAGAAAGGGTCTGCACAACCGATTCCCAATCCTTATATTGGACCGCATTCATCGAAAATAGCAGAACAAAAAAGGTCAGCAAAAGAGAAAGTAAATCCGCGAGAGTTAGCAACCAACTTGGTTCACTACCATCTTCAGCATTTCCCCATGGTAAAAGACCTTTCACCCTGCCCCCCTATTGTTTGTAATAAGGTGGCCATTATGGCTGAGCGTAATACGCGCTTTAACTTCTGGGACTGTTCGAAAAAGAACAATAATATTTTTCCGGTCTGCGGGTATAAAACCCGTGGCAAATGTACCATCTGGAAAACCCCGCAGGGTAAGCAGGCGCGCTAAAGCACCCGCACGTCGATTGGAAAGCACTTGGCCTCTTAAAAATCCTGGGTCGACAGTATTACGGCCAGATCCAAACATAAAAGCAACCTCACGGCGGTAACCTTTTGGTGCCGAAGTAACAAGCGTTGCTATATCATCCAAAAGAACATTTTTATTCGCCCGCACACGGACATTATCGGATGCAAAAAACATTTCCACCGGCACTTCAAAACTAACAACATTGCCCCCTTGGGCACTGAAGCGACCCTTGATCTCTATTTCAGCGGTGAAAAGACCTTTCAGTGATGAAACAAAATCATTATGTGAACCCGTTTTGCCGGCAGCATCTAAATCAATTTGGTCAGAGAAATCAGGAAAAGGTTTTTTGAAAGTACTGCTGACACTTTCCAGTGCAGCACTTGTGCGTGACGACACCTGATTTGAGATGACATTCATTACCACAAAAAAAGCTAACAAAATCAGATATAGCGATACAAATATTCGCGTTGTATCGCCGTGTTGCACGGGTTTTGCCTGCTGAAATTGCTGTGCCATAGATCAGAGCCTATTTATCAAAAACTATCAAACAGTGCATCAATCTCTGCCTGACTGTTACCAACATCTTCATCCGATGGACCACTTAATAATGCATCTTCATCCACAACATTGCCTGCGTCATCCATCGCTTGAACCTCATCGGGCTTACTATCATCGCCAATAGCTGCCGCCAGAGCACCTAGGCGTTCCTCAAGATGGATAATAGTGCCCGATACTTTGTTTATCCGCTGGCCTGTAATATCCTGAAAGCTAGATGCTTCAAATAACAGGGTCGAAAATTCACCTAGTTTTTCAGCATTTACCTCATCAGGTGCCATAGAGAGTTCACCCAATTGATCCGCAACATCCATTATAGTACCAGCAGCTTTTTCCGTTGCTACAACAACAGCATCCAATTCCATAGATGCATTGGGAAGGTCGTGATCGGCCATTGCTTTTGGGCGTATAGCTGCCAGCTCAGCTTTGGCAACACTTACGAATGCCAAAATATCATTTAGCTCAGCGGAGATAGACGTAATATCAATATCTGCACCCCCGTGCACTAAACTTTCAACCACACTTGTGATCTCTTCAACCGCAATGCTATCACCGCTATGCTTGCGCAGTGCATCCGCTCTTTCGCTTAAGCTGACAGGTGAAACTTGCGTCACCATAATTATCTCCTACTTCCCAAGTTAGGCAATCATAAGGGGCCATAGTTAAGGGGCCGTTAAAGGTCATATAATTATTAACCTCTTTGCCTTTCAACTTCACAAGGAATTACGGGTTCTTTTCCCAATTCAGGCGCTTGAGCAACTTGTGCTAAAGTCGTTGTTAGAACTCTTGCTTTTTCAATATTCATTCTTGCCATCATGGCAGAAACTTTAGTTGGGTTCATTTCTTTCACCATCGCAACTTGATAACACAGCCCTAGGCTCTCAAAAATTGGGGCAGACTTTTTTGGGTCCATTTTCTCATACACACCAACCAAGCTTTCAAGCTTGCGTTTTTCTTCAGCTGTAAAAGCATCCAGCATTTTTTGGATATTACTTTCCATCTCGCTTAATTGTGTAATTTTCACATTTATACGATTTTCAGTGGTTTCAAGCACCGTTTCTTTCAGCTTGATCGCATTTTCACGCGCATCAAGCTCTTCCCGTCTGCGACGAAGACCAATAAGCAACTCAATATCTTCTTGATTGTTCAACTCCGGTGCTGAGGGTGGCGCTGTGCTTGGCTTATTGTCATCATCAGCGTCGTCTTGCGGCTTATCATTCTCACCGGCATCTGCATCTTGAGCTATAACACTGCTTTCACTAAATATGTCTTGCAGGCCTGTTGAAATACTAACAACCTTCAGCATTAAAGCCCCAACTAGGACAATGATTAACCCTGGGAACAGGCGAAAATTTTTGCGGATTTCAGACATTTTTCATCTTCCTCATCGTCTTTCTTTTCTTACCTAGCTTCTTTTAGGGCGTCATATATTTCTTGTTGTTCTTCAACATCCTTTGGAGATGGCGGCTTAAGCGTTTGCCCCTTACCCGCAACACTAGCCTCCAAGCGGTTGGCTAAATTATCAGCTGATGCTGTCATTAATGACAATTCATCGCTTAATCCACGCGCTCTTTGCATCTGGAAATCTAAGTCTTGGGACGCCTTATGCGCCGCATCATTCATGATTTCTACGCTGCCTTCAGCGCCGACAACAGCCTGGTTTAAAGCATCAACTAATTCATGCAGGTCTTTCTGACCTTCTCGAATGATCGTTAATCGCCGGGAAACAATCCAACAAGCAGCGATGGCTCCAACCAGCAGTAAAGCCAGAATACTATCCACCATTAATTCTAACGATTCAGTCATTATTCACATCACTCATCTGGTTTCAACTTATGAAGGCGCTGCGCTTTTTGCGATATTTGGACCGCCATAAACTGACCAGACCGTCCCAAAGCACCTGCCAACATTGGCACCTCACCACACTTCAATACTATATCATCTTGCGGCGTTTTATTCAAAATTACCGTTTGACCAACCTCAAAATTCATCGCTTGCGATAGTGGCATCGTTTGCTCATCTAACACTGCGTTCAGTTGAACCTCGGTCTGCCAAAGCTCGGTCGCCAAGTGACTTTCCCAGATTGAATCACGACCAAACTTCTCCCCCATAAAGCGTTGAAGCAGTAATTCGCGGATGGGTTCCAGCGTGGCATACGGAAATAAAAGCTCAAGCCTGCCACCACGATCTTCCATATCCACCCGAAGCTTAATAAGAACCGCCGCATTCGGCGGCCTAGCGATTGTGGCAAAACGTGGGTTTGTCTCCAACCTGTCAAAGGTGAAATTGACAGGGCTTAAAGGTTCAAAAGCTGTGCACATATCTTTCAGAACAACTGCCGTCATACGCTCAACAAGTGTCTGCTCGATAGTGGTATAGGGTCGGCCCTCAATGCGCATCGCAGCGGTACCACGCCGCCCGCCAAGCAACACATCAACGATAGAATAAATCAAACTACTATCAATGGTCATCAGCCCGTAGTTATCCCATTCTTCGGCCCTAAATACAGCCAGCATTGCCGGCAAAGGTATAGAGTTTAGGTAATCCCCAAACCGTACTGATGTGATATTATCCAGTGACACTTCGATGTTATCAGAGGTGAAATTACGCAAGCTTGTCGACATCATCCGCACCATCCGATCAAAGATAACATCCAGCATCGGTAAGCGGTCATATGAGACAAGGGCGCTGTTTATAAGTGCTTGAATGCCGTGAATATCACCAGCATCATCGTCGTCATCGAAGCCAAGTAAACTATCAATTTCAGTCTGGTCTAAAACCCGACCCGGAACCCCGTCATCATCGTCCCCACCACCTTCAGCATCATCACCGCCAGCCATAGACTCCCATTCGGCCGCCATCGCGTCTTGATCAGCGCCCTCATCGTCGTCACCGGCTTCGGCAGCCATGGAGGCTTCCCATTCAGCCGCTACGGCTTCGTCGTCTATTTCTTCGTCATCTGAGATCATTAATCTTTATCCAACATCTCTACATTTCAAGTATTTTACATCAAAATAGTCTAGCGCTCTGAGACATAAAATTTTTGGAAATGAATATCTTTTACGACCGCAGGTGCCACGGCCTGATTCACCCGCATTAGCAGTTCTTCTTTTAAGCGAATCATACCTGCTGAGCCCTCGGTGTCTTCGGGGCGCAGTTCACGCATAAAAATTAAAAATTGGTCGCGCACGGCAGGTATTTTCAAGGCGACCTCATCACGGAAACTAATGCGGTCAAATTCCAATTGCACTTGAACATTGAGCAAAACCTGCCTACCACCGCTGGTGTTCAGGTCTGTCGTCAATTCAATTTCGTCCGAATAGACAAGGGCTTTGTCTTCTTCAGGGACTTCTTCTTCAACGACAGCGCTCTCTTCTGTGCCATCTTCGCCAGCGTCCTCACCCTCCGGCTCGTCACCGCCCATGAACATCATGACAACCACGACAATGATGATGATTAAGACCAAACCGCCGCCACCAAAAATGATCATTTTTTTGCCGCTAAGCTTTTTCTTCTCTAAGCCTTCGGTTAAGTCGTCTTCAATTGCTTCTTCTTCGGCCATATATAATTCTGCCTGAATAAATTTGTGGCGATCAACGCCGGTGCCTGCACTGAATGTCTAGTATAGCAACTATTATGCCGATACACAGCTTCTTCAGCTTTTAAAGGACCTTAACGTTAATCGCTATGGGTTAACAAGCCGTGAAATCATCAAATCTTGTTGGAAAGCGGAAATATTGGGCTATTTTTTCCCATTCTCGGCAATTTAAGCTGGGAAAAAGCTGCCCTATTGACTAGAGCATGTCTCATTTGTCCTAAAAAAACCATAAAAATCAATCTCTTAAATTCTGGCACGGCCCATGCAAAGGGTTAGGCAATCACTGCCATAAAAGGAGCAGAGTTATGGATACCACAATCTATATTGGCTTAGCACATCAGATGGCAATGCGCCGTCGAATGGATATTATTGCTCACAATGTTGCGAATATGAACACTACTGCCTTCAATAAAGAGCGGGTTGCCTTTCGCCAATTTTTGATGGATGCAGGCGGGTCAGACGCTTCATCCGGTGGCAAAGTCTCATCTGTTCTAGACTATGGCATCATCCGTAATTTGAGCCAAGGGACCTTTGTTCCAACCGGTAATGACCTTGATATTGCCATTTCAGGCCGAGGTTATTTATCCGTAGAACTGCCCGACGGCGACACTGGTTACACGCGCAATGGCCGCATGAAAGTAGATAAAGACCTCAATCTGGCCCTTTTATCAGGTGAAAAAATATTAGATGACACGGGTAAAACTATTACTATAACGCCAGAAGATCTCAACTTACATATTGCCAACGATGGAACTTTATCCTCCAGTGCTGGGGAATTAGGCAAGATTGGCGTTTATTCGTTTGAAAACGAACAGGCCATGGAGCGCATTGGCACCTCGCTTTATATCACGGATGAAGATCCCCTTTATTCCTTCGAGCCTGCCTATATAGAAGAGAGCGGCAACAAAGTTGAGATATTAAGTGGCAACGTTGAAAACTCCAACGTTAACGCCCTTCAAAGCATGACCGAAATGATCAAGGTCCAACGGGCCTACCAGTCTTTTTCCCGGTCGTTAGACACATACCAAAAGATGCGAAGTGACAGTCTTGACCGGCTTGCCCGCGTCCAATAACGCGCCGCAGCGTCAAGTTTAATAAAGGATTGAACTAATGAAAGCCCTCAGTACCGCAGCAACAGGAATGTTAGCCCAGCAATTAAACGTTGAGGTTATCTCCAACAATATCGCCAATATGAATACGACGGGATATAAGCGTCGCCGCGCGGAATTCCAGGATCTGTTATACCAAAATATTGAACGTGTCGGGGCTAACACCTCTGATTCTGGCTCCGTGAGCCCATCGGGCATTCAAGTGGGTGTTGGGGTTCGGGCGTCTGGCGTATACCGGATATCAGAGCAAGGTGCGCTGCAAAGCACCGGCAATAAATTTGACATCGCTATCAATGGGAATGGGTATTTTCATGTTCAACTTCCCGATGGCTCTGATGCCTATACCCGAGCTGGATCATTCCAGATTGATCAAACAGGTCAGTTGGTAACACCAGAAGGCTTTGTGGTTCAGCCCGCCGTTACGATCCCACAAGAAGCCCTTGATGTAACCATCAATGAACAAGGCGAGGTCCAATATAACCTTACCGGCCAAACAACACCATCGGTCGCAGGCCAATTAAACCTTGCTATATTCCCTAATGAAATAGGCCTTGAGGCCATTGGTTCAAACCTAATGGTAGAAAGCCAAGCATCGGGCTCAGCAGCATTAGCGGCACCTGGCCAAGCTGGGTACGGAACAGTTTTCCAAGGGTTTTTAGAGAATTCAAACGTGAATGCAGTTTCCGAGATCACTAACCTGATTACGGCACAACGGGGCTATGAGATGAACAGTAAGGTCATTCAAGCTGCTGATGAAATGCTGCAAGCCGCTAACCAGCTAAGATAAAGAATTAAGTGCAAGGATTTGATAATGTTAAAGTTTAAACATATTGCCAAGATACTATTGATACCCTTATTGCTGGTCACCACCTTCAGCTTTATGGCTGCCGCAGATATAACTTTGCGCAGTGACATCCGGGTAGCGGGTCCTATCCTAACGTTAGGTGATCTATTCTCTGGCGCTGGTGAGGCCGCAGATACAGCAGTCGCTGAAACGCCTGAGCCCGGCAAATCTCGGTCCATCATTGTTAAAAACATAGTGAATGCCGTGAATAAAGCTGGTCTCACTTGGGAAAAACCAGCCTTTTTACGCGCCGTTCGCATCACTCGAGAAGGCCAAGAACTAACCCAAGCCGACCTAGGCCGGATAGTCCGCAATATGCTCGCGAGTTCCTTAACGAATGAGCGATTTAATGTGAAATTCTATGGTTCCAGAACGCTTTATATTCCACTCGACAATGATTTTAGCGACATTGAAGTCTCCGAATTGGCCTTCAACGCGCAATCAGGGCGCTTTACCGCCCGTTTAGCGCTGCCCATTGGGATGGGTGAATATAAGGAGTTATCTTTAAGCGGTAATATTGAGGCCGTTCGTGCCCTACCCGTATTAAACCGCGCTGTGGCACCGGGTGAAATTATTACACGTACTGATATCGCCATGAAAGATGTTGCTGTACGCAAGATAAGCCGCAATTTTGTCAGTACTGTTGCTGAGATGATTGGCAAAACTGTTCGCAACGGCCAGCGAGCCGGAGCGCCACTACGCACCAGCGATCTCATATCACCTGTGACCGTTAAGCGTAATAAAACCATCGGCATCAGCTTCAGCCAAGGGGCCATTAGCTTGATGACAATTGGCAAAGCGCTTGAGAACGGCGGTACTGGCGACATAATTCGTGTGCTAAATATTGCATCCAATAAAACGGTCCATGCCCGGATTATAGGGCCAGATATGGCTGAGATCATCACACCACAAATGCTGGCCCGCCAACTGGCCGAAAACCAATATCAATAAACTGCTCTGCTGAATAGGAGACCAAAATGTTCGTCACATTAATTAAGAGATCAGCCCTTTTAAGCGCGGTAATAGCGCTGAGCGCGTGCGGGGCCATGGACCGGATAAAAAATATCGGTAAGGCACCAGAACTGACCCCTATTCAGAATGTTCAGGCCCCACCTGTTGAACGCTCAATCAGCTATCCTGTTGCCTCCGCCGAGGTGATTGAAACCACCCCAAATAGCTTATGGCGAACGGGTGCACGAGCCTTCTTTAAAGACCAACGGGCGGCCCGCATTGGTGATATTTTAACCGTGGAAATTAATATTACTGACAATGCAAGCGTGGCTAACAGCACCGCGCGGGCCAGAACATCGGCGGATGATAGCAGTATAACGAACTTCTTTGGCCTTGAGGCTGCTATACCAAAAATTTTACCCGGTGGCAGCAATGGCACCGTGGGACAAGCTTTTGATCCTGCTGCATTAACTGCCCTTGGATCTACCAGTAGCTACACCGGTAATGGCACGGTCGATCGCAGTGAAAACATTGAGCTGCAACTAGCTGCTATAATTACTGATATCCTTCCTAATGGCAATTTGGTCATCCAAGGTCGCCAAGAAGTACGGGTGAACTTTGAAAAACGTGAGCTGCTACTAGCTGGTATTGTTCGGCCAGAAGACATTAGTTCATCCAATATCGTCCAACATACTAAGATTGCTGAAGCCCGTATTTCCTATGGCGGCAAAGGTCAGCTGACCGATGTACAACAGCCACGATACGGCACTCAGCTATATGATATTATCTTCCCCTTCTAAATATTGAGGTGAAGACACAAGAGTTTGTTCTGAGTAACGCTTACCGAAGCGAGCCAATAACTCAAGCCGCGTGGGAAACCACGCGGCCTTTTTCTTCATGTAATGATATAAAGCTCAAACTGCGTTATTCAGTCGTCGCGGTGTACTTTTTCTGACCGCTCATGCATTTCTTGGGCTTCAATGGTCATGGTCGCAATGGGGCGCGCTGCCAAGCGCCTAAGGCTTATAGGCTCGCCAGAAACTTCACAATAACCATATTCGCCTTCTTCAAGACGTGCGAGTGCGGAATCTATTTTTGAAGCGAGCTTACGTTGGCGATCACGGGTGCGCAGTTCAACAGACCAATCGGTTTCAGATGATGCACGATCAGCAATATCGGGCTCACGCAGGTTATCTTCCTGCAGATTATTCAGCGTTTCTTGACTTTCACGTTGAATACTGTTTTTCCATTCAAGCAGCTTCCTGCGGAAAAATTCCTGTTGAAGAGGATTCATAAATTCTTCATCAGCTTTGGGCTCATAATCATCAGGTAGATTTACTCGAACCAAATGTTCCATACGGCAATTTCCCAACCACAAGATATGCTATTTCATTAAACTACTCAGAAAAACTCGCGCCCTATATAATGATTAGGCGGCATCTAGACAAGCTGAAAAACCACAGAATGGAAAGAAGCTGGATAAAAAATAAAAGGAGAAAGACCTTAAAAGCCTAATTTTGCCAATTCAACTTCCGCCCGAAGTTCAATTTCCTCAAGAATTTCAACGAGCTTTGGATCTTCAGCATTTTCACGTTGTGCGCGAGTTAGGCCTGCTAAAACTTTCAATCGTGCCGCTGGAATAGCGCCTAAAAGTAAACCACGGCGTACTTCTTCTAGCAAATCAAGCATATCATCAGCCCTTTGCAGGCCCTTTGAGGGCCCTTGGGTAGAATCAGGTACTTCTTGAATTGACAACAATGAATTAAGAGGTGCAAGCGGTGCTGCGCCCCCAACAGTTGCGGCTGTACCCGTGGAACCACTTTCAGGCGAAAGTTCAGCGGCAAAGGCTTTGCCGCCAGCCCCGCTTTTCGCTTTGGTCTTTTTCACCGACTTATTTTGTATTTGGCCACTGCCTGAAATCTTCATGAGATATAGACTACTCCGTCTTTGCCTATTGGGGCAAGTATCGCCGTGTCTTATTGGGCACTTTCTGCCCTATTGTCCAGCAAAATAGAAAAAAATCAATTAATACAGCATGTTAGTATAATAATGCACACCTTAATAACTGGCATGAATATGGCATATGAATTCTAGTAAGTCGTGGATCAAAATCTGACTGAGCGGAAAAGCCGAGCCTTGGCATAAGGCTAAACCAATAAACGAGATACAATATGATGAATTCTGCTGAACGCTACTCACTTCGCCATATCACCCTGCTCGGCCTATGTATTTGTACGGCCTTTTTTATGGTTGCTTATAGCGTAAGTGCTCAGGGTACACGCATCAAGGATATAGTTTCCATTGAGACCATCAGGGACAACCAATTGGTCGGATTGGGGTTAGTCGTGGGCTTAGACGGCACCGGCGATACCCTGCGCAATGTTCCTTATACCACGCAGCAAATTGCGGCAATGTTGGAGCGCCTTGGCACTAACATCAAAGGCGTTGATATGAAGCCTGAGAATATCGCCACTGTTATGGTCACCGCAACTTTACCCGCTTTTGCCCGCTCTGGCACTCGCATTGATGTGAATGTGGCTTCAGCCGGGGATGCAGAAGACCTCCGGGGTGGTGTATTATTGGTAACACCCCTGACCGGTGCAGACGGCGAAATTTATGCTGTTGCCCAAGGCTCAGTCGCCATTGCAGGCTTTTCAGCTGGCGGTGATGCCAGTGGCACCCAACAGGGTGTACCAACAAGCGGGCGCATCTCTAATGGCGCCATCATTGAGCGCGAAATAGGCTTTGAGTTAAATGAATTGAATGCTGTAAAGCTAAGCCTGCATAACCCAGACCTGACTACCGCATCACGAGTTGCCATGGCTATTAATGCTTTTAAGGGCATGCCTGTTGCTGAGGCCCTAGACCCCAGTACAGTGCAGATAATTCGCCCAGCTGGAGTTGATGGCACCATGGTGTCATTATTAACTGATATTGAGCAATTAGAGATTAGACCTGACCAATATGCCAAGGTTATCATTGATGAACGCACAGGCATAATTGTGATGGGTAATAATGTTACAATAAGCCCGCTGGCAGTCGCCCACGGCAATCTAACAATTACGATTACCGAGATGGCTGAAGTTTCCCAGCCAGGTGCCCTTTCCCGGGGTGGTAATACAGAAGTTGTTCCCAGAACTTTGGTGGACGTAGATGACGGTGCCAAAAAACGTCGCTTAGCAATGCTAAACAGGGCGACGACGCTTCAAGAATTGGTTGACGGTTTAAATGCCTTAGGCTTTGGCCCGCGTGACATGATTACCATATTGCAAGCCATCAAGGCCGCAGGTGCCATGCAAGCCGAATTGCAGGTGTTATGATGGATATAAACTTCATAAATACCGCTAAAATGCAAGTTGGCAATGCTCAGATGGATGCGGTTAAGCAAGCCGCTCTTATAGCACCCAAAAATGAAAAAGCATTACGAGAGGCTGCCGAGAGTTTCGAGGCAGTATTTATCTCGCAAATGTTGGGTCCAATGTTTGAAACCGTACCAATCGATGGTCCTTTTGGCGGCGGTAACTCTGAAGGTATTTATCGCTCCATGATGATGGAACATGTGGGAAAAGGGATCGCAGGCAGCGGCGGCATTGGCATAGCTGATCAAGTTTACAACATATTACTACAATATCAGGAGGCTTCATCATGACCCATATAAATCCTCAGCATCCAGATCAGGTTATGCCTGGCGCTGGTAGTAAGCTCATTGAGTTAAGTAAGCAGCTGTCCCGCTTACTGCGCAAAGAAAATAAATTACTCGAGCGCAAACAAACAAAAGAGGCGCAAAAAAATAGTGGCGAAAAGGTTCGCTTAACAGCCGAATATCGTAAAGCCATGAATTATTTGCAAGTGAATGAGAACTTATTAGGCTCAAAAGATTCTGCCAACCGGGTATTGATAAAAGAAGCAACCGATGGCCTGCGTGAAGCATTAGCAGAGCATGCGCGTGTCGTGTTGCGCATGAAAGCTGTTGCCGAAGGATTAGTGAATAAAATAAGTGAAGAAGTTGACAAGAAAAATCGCCGGGTTCCAACCTACGCACCTTCAGCAGCTATAATACAAAGCCGCCAAACGCGCCCAACGAGTATTGCCCTTAATGAAGTTGTTTAAGTTGACTTATTGGAGGGATACAAAATGTCGATTTTATTCAGCTTTGCCCCCAGTCAGGCTCCGTCACAATTTTTAATGAATGTTTCGCTAGTACATTCACCAAGCACAGCGACATCTGCAAACACTGCATCCCCGTCAAGCCTATTTCACCAAAATTTACAATTGCAATTCCAGTCCGTGGGCCAACCAATTTTTAATTATAAATCTCTGGTGCAATCTGCACGACCAAGAGAGATGGTATATGTTTTGCCGAGCAGTTTAAGTGCCACTATATTTTCTACTATAGCTTCGCATAGTCCAATCACAAAACCCGTATCAAAACGGTCTAAAAAAGCAACATCTAGCGGTGTAAAAACAGTTACCTCTCGCCGCAAATAATTTCTCTGCCTTCGCCCCCACTTCACCCGTTATATTACCAACAAACGGCAGTATTTTCTTTACTCAAACTAACATACAGTATCCTCATAGGTACTTCTTGCCTACATATGTAAAAAAACATAATAAATTTATATATTTCATATACTTATAATACTTTTAAAACTGGCATGGCATTTGCAAATCATCCATTAGGCCGAAAGGTTGGTCTATATATTAAAGCCATGAAATGGAGGGAAGCTATGAGTTTCTCAGTAAATGTAAATGCTGCCGCGCTATCAGCGCTGCGCAATTTGAACAACACAAGTAGAGACCTGAATCAGACCCAAACTAGAGTCAATACAGGTCTTAAAATTTCGTCTGCTAAAGATAATGCAGCCATCTTCTCAATCGCTCAAAAGTTGCGGGCTGATCTCCGTGGTTTTAATGCGGTTAAACAAAGCCTCGACCGTGGTATTTCAACCACAGACGTTGCGCTAGCGGCCGCTGGTTCCATCTCTGATCTATTGATTGAGATGAAAGAAAAAGCTGTTGCCGCAGCTGATCAAGGCCTTGATTCCAACAGCCGGTCAGCTCTGTCTCAAGACTTTGTAACACTACGAAATCAGATAAGCACTATCATTGCTAACGCTGAGTTTAACGGCACTAATCTTATTGATAGTGGCACCGATGCTATTGTTGCCATTACCAACCCAGATGCCACCCAAACACTGAGCATTGCGCATGAGAATCTAACTCTCGGTGGAACAAATGTTACCATCTCGGCTGGCCAGACCATTAACACACAAACAACTGCAGCGGCTGTTGTTACAGCGCTTATCGCATCGCTGGATAATGTGAACTCTGCCCTTACACGGTTAGGCTCCGGTGCCACAGCCCTTGAACAGAACCGCGTATTTGCAGACAAACTATCCGACGTTATTGAGATAGGCATTGGTAACTTGGTTGATGCTGATCTAGCCAAAGAAAGCGCCAACTTACAAGCGCTGCAAGTTAAACAGCAGCTTGGAATTCAGGCTCTTGGTATCGCCAACCAATCACCGCAGTCAATTCTCTCCCTTTTCCAAGGGTAAATTGATAAGCGTCATGGCTTTGATACAGGTATTTTTCCGGCGGCAGCAAAGGGTTGCCCCGGAAAGATATGCTTGGCATTTAAATATCCCTGACCATGCAAACCGGTGAACGGGCCCTCCCCTTAGTCTTTTTTTGATATTGAATATGAATTAGCACCGCTAGCATTTTTGTGAGGATTATAGTATTTCCCGCAGTGCCCTAACGACCTTGCCAACATCTTTCTCTTCCATCGCAGGGTAAATGGGTAAGCTGAGAACACGCTGATAGTATCTATCCACACCAGGCAGCTTTTGCACACCGTATAAATCACGATAATAAGGTTGATGTGACACAGGAACATAATGAACTTGAGTGCCGACGCATCGACCTGCAAGGTTTTTCATTAATTCGGTTCGCGTGGTTCTTAAAGCATCATAATCGATTAAAACAGGGTATAAATGCCAAGCCGATTGACAGTCCACACTGCGCCGAACAGGAGACAGTGGTAGATTGCTGTCGGCAAAATACTGGTCATATATTTCAGCTATTTTCCTGCGCCTCGCGACAAACCTGTCTAATTTTTTCAACTGACTTTGCCCAAGGGCACACTGGAAATCCGTAGCTCGGTAATTATAGCCCAGCTCATGCATTTCATAATAACCAAGATTAGCATTGCCATTTTTATCAAAGGCTAAATCTTTATTTTTCCATGTCCTTGCATCTCGCTGAATATCATGACTACGCAGAGAACGTAACCGTTCAGCGAGTGCAGCATTCGTCGTTGTCACCATACCACCCTCACCCATGGCAATGGATTTCACGGGGTGCAGGGAAAAGGTGGCTATATCTTCATACATTCCATCACCGGGCTTGCCGCCGCTAATATAATCCGCGCCAAGCGCATGGGCACAGTCGGTAATGACTTTTAGGCCATATTCATGAGCGATTTTATATATTTCTGCGGCATGCTCCGCTTGCCCATTTAACCAAACAGGCAAAACCACCTTTACACGCGCCATATCAGCCCTTGAGAGCGCCTCTAAAAAGGTCGCCGGTGTCAATAAGCCCGTATCCGGATCAACATCAGCGAAAATGACATCAGCCCCTGCCATGCGCACCACATTTGCTGTTGAAAGAAATGTAATTGCCGGAACAATGGCTTGATCGCCAGTCGTAACACCTGCAGCGATGATCGCCAAATGCAATGCCGTTGTGCCATTCGAGCAAACAACGGCTTCCTTCACTTCCAGAACCGACGCGAAATCATGCTCAAACTCAGCCGCTTTCGGGCCGCCCGTGAGTATGCCATTCCGCAGAACATCAACTACGGCCTTGATGTCATCTTCATCCAGTTGATGGCGGCCATATGGTAAAAAATCTGACATATACGGGCTTACGTTTCTTCGATAAGGTTTTTTAAAATTATTCCCAGTTCATCCGGGGTTAGCCACCAATCATTTTTGTCACTGGAATATTCAAAACCTTCTGGCATGCAAGGTTTTCCTAAATCTTTATAATCGGTTCGCTCCCAAAAAGACCATTCCGTATCAATTACAAATCGGTCGCCCAAATCAAAAGTCGTATGGGCATTATGCTCAGTGATCATAATTTCATGAAGTTTCTCACCAGGCCGAATGCCAATCTCTTTAGTTGGTATCCCAGGCGCCATAGCCTCAATAAGATCCATAATTTGCATCGAAGGGATTTTGGGGACAAAAATTTCACCGCCTTGCATGCTGTTGACGCAGCTGAGCGTAAATTCAACAGCCTGCTCCAGCGTTATCCAAAAACGGGTCATGCGCTTGTCAGTAACTGGCAGCTCCGTGGCACCATCAGCCAGAAGCTTGCGGAAGAAAGGAATGACACTGCCGCGCGAACCAAGTACATTACCATAGCGCACGACAGAAAAATGCGTTGAAGTACCGGCCCCAAGCGCGTTCGCCGCCACAAATATTTTATCAGATGCCAGCTTACTAGCACCGTAGAGATTAATTGGGTTAACGGCTTTGTCGGTAGACAGTGCAATGACCTGTTTAACGCCCGATCGTATAGCTGCTTCAACCACATTTTCCGCGCCGATAACATTGGTGCGAATACATTCAAAAGGGTTATATTCCGCAAGGGGTACCTGCTTTTGCGCCGCCGCATGCACCACAAGATCAACCCCGCGCATTGCCATAACTAGCCGCTCTAAGTCGCGCACATCACCGATGAAAAAGCGTACCTTTTTCACCTCTTCAGCGCTTAAACTATTTTGAAGCTCGAAATGATTAAGCTCACCGCGCGCAAAAACAATAACCTTACGAGGGTTATGCGCCATCAATAAACGCTTTAATAGTGTTTTACCGAAGGAGCCTGTACCCCCGGTGATTAGGATCGATTTGCCGTCAAGACCAGCATCACTACCTGAAAATTTCGTCAGACCCATATGCACACCCCTTCAAAGCATGAATTTAGATAAATATATGATTCATAGGTAAATTTTTCGTTTCATTTCCCAGTAAACCATAAGTTTCCCCGTTCTAACGCCTGCTAATTGTGATGCTGTACTTTAAGCGAATATCGCTAAAGTTATCAAGCACACTCTTAGCAGGCTTTTGGGCGGTCTCATCCATTTCTCTTGCCGTTAAAATGGCGCGGCAAAAATATTTCTCGCGCACGGGCGCACATTCTATCAAAGCTAAGCTAGCTACATCACTGCGTTCTACCCGAACAACCACACTATGTTTATCCGTGATGAATTTCACCGATCCATCGGTCATTCCAAGTCCAGTGTTCGCCGAAACCACACCCGAAATTGCTGAACCATGATTAACTGTCATCACTTTCTCTACATCATACAGAGCATGTCGCTGCAACTCCGCTCCGCCGTTATGGCTTTCAAAAGCGAGTGATTTCGGATCAAAAATATCAGGGTTGAGCGTTATATGACCAAACCGCAACGTCCCGGAAACTAGCCTTTCAAGTACCCCATCATAGAAAATTTCCACGCGTCCCTCTTTGGGATAAAAAGCGATGGTTTTTTCTATATTTCCCAGTTTAGTGGTAATAGTTGCCTTAACCTCAAGGCACTCAGCAGCACTGTTCCATCCTGCATTCGGCGACACTTTCACCAAATCAGTTATTTTACTGGCAGCTGTTGGCTCATGAACAAAATGGCCCGTATAAAAATCAGCACCGTAAGCAATGTCATCATAAAACCCATGGGGCAGAGTGCCCACTAGCCAATCATTATCATGGCTGCTTAAAAAACCAAATGCTGCAATCGCAAGACCTCGATAGCGATTAAGGCTCAAGCTATAGCCGTTTGACTTAATATGAATATACCGTCCGGTATCTTCCACCAACACATGGGCTGGAAGGGTCACTTCTAATGCAATTGATGGCCCCACTCTTTCATTGCGTGCCTTTAATAAAGCAGGCAAAGACCGGCCTAACTCTTCCCAGCGATTTTCCGTTATATGCGTCCGGTAGTCGCTAGCCCAAAGCGCCAGCAAATGTCGCCAGTTGTCTTCATTGATCGTCTCTTGCACCGATAAATGCTCAAAATAGCGCCAACAGAGCGTATTTAATTTTGTATCATGGCGTCCCGTAACACCCCAGCGTAAGACATTGTATTTACGTTGCTTTTTAACAGGAATAGGCGCCGCAGCACTTTCCAGTTGGAGCGGGGTATCAGTCTCTCTGCTCTGGCTTAAAGCTTGTTTAGGCAAACAGATATCCACAGCATCCATACCCAATAAACTCTTAAATAGCAGCTCGATGCGTTGCCATTCCATAGCACCTGTAGGAGCAGATTCGCTATCGAACCTACCCGGGCGATAATCAAAGGTTTCTGCGTCACTGGTGTAAAGCGGGAAGGATACCATTTCACCGGCAAACTGAAGCGCTAAAAATTCGCTATATTCCTCGACCGATATTTCCCCGTGGGCATAACGCTGAAACTTTTGAAAGCTCATCGCATCCGACCATAAAATGGCGATCTCTTCGCCCTCGCCCACAACCCTTTGCGGGCGCTTCATCAAATCGGGGTGCCAATCTGCGTGATGGCTCGCGGGTTCCGCCCAATCCATCATAATGGCATTGAAACCAGCATGTTTATATATGGGCACTAAACCCGGGCTATATGCCTGCTCATTAATCAACGCAATATCAGGAACGCAGTCCAGTAGCTTTTTATATATCTTCTGGCCTAAGGCTAAATTCTCGGCTGTCACTTCTGGCGGCACCAAGGGGCCAATAAGCTGGACATAACCACTGGCGACCAGTTCAACCTTGCCCGATGCTATCAAGCTTTTGAAGGCAGATACCCATGCCGGATCAAGCTCCTCCACAGCCTCTAGGCTATATCCACTGATCTCTAACCCCAAAGGGATGCCCTGCTCTGCCATATTTAACAACGGCCAATAACAGCGCTTAATAACTTCTGCCCTGTCTTCTTTCTCAATCGAGGAAAAAGCCAAATTCAGGTGAAAACATGTATAAAGCTTAATTGCCATAATCTTTGTTACTTCGTTTCCACTTTGAAAGCCAATAATGCGGCTTCAGCATTTTTCGTTGCCGCTTTTTGGCTGTCCCCAGTTGCCTGCACCATGGCTACCGAAGCCGCAGCATTTTGGGCTTCACCAATTTCATCTCCAAGCTTGCACCAATGTTCAAACGCCAATACGCCATCACAGTTCAGAACATCTTCAGCTTTGCCCATATGGGTAATGGTGCCGCTACCGGGAATTAACCACCGGGTGGACACTGGTCGTATGTTTTTTGCATGCCAATCATTAGCGTCCAAAATTTCTCCCACGGCAAGTTTCGCCGCAGCTTCAACCAACTTAACACCGACGGAAAAAGGTATTTGATGCGTGCAAAAATACCCGCCCGATAGTCTCGCTGCCAGCTCAATGATATAGGGTTTGCCATCATGCAGCACCACATCGCCTTTAACAATACCATTTTCAACGCCCAAACTTGCAGCTGCTCGGCTGATGGTGTCTTTTGTCGCTGCTTCTATATCAGCATCAAGCTTTGCGGGCATATCGCCGCCATTCTCCACAATGAAAGGTGCAAAGCGCTCTAGAAACTCATAAGACCTAAGGGACAATGCCGGGGTCACGGCATGCCCGTCAATGATGATAGATTCGCTCGATATTTGCGGGCCGGACAAGTATTTCTCGGCCATCACACGCCCACTTGGAGAACTTTCAAGGGCATAGCCAAAGGCCCATGCTATCTGGGCAGGGTCGGATATAAGGCTAACACCTTTCGAGCCACGGCTATCCACCGGTTTAACAACAATGTCGCACCATTTGGCCTGTAGTTCACGCAGTTCATCCACATCCGCAACACAAGCATATGGAGGCACCAAAACACCATCTGCTTCAAACTTCTGTTTCATGGCGAGCTTATCGACAGCACGGTCCGCCGCTTCAATTGATATGGAAGGCAAACTGAGTTTATCAGCAATGCGCGCAACAACATGGGGTACGTCGCAAGCTAGGCACATAACACCGTCGATGGGGTGCTCGGCGTGAAAAGCTTCAATAGCAGGCAAGCAATCGTCCAGATGATAAACACTGCCATGAATGCGCTGGTCTGCAATTTCAAAGCCGGGCGCCTGTTCGTCATAGTCACAAACGGCAAGCCGAAAGCCCAGCGCCTTAATTTGACGCAGGCCCTCAAGCGCTTGGCGAGAGCCACCAAGCACGAGCAAAAACTTATTGTTAACGGAGCCCTGCTGCACGGCTGCTATCCTTCAAAAATCTATCTTTAAAAATAGAGACCGCCGTTCACATTGATCGTCTGTGCGGTAATATAGGATGATCGCTCAGACGCCAGAAATACTGCCGTTTCAGCAACCTCATTTCTATCCCCCATCCGCTTCATCATAACGCTGTCCGCTGCCGCCTTCACCGCAGGGTTTGCCATGCCTGCTGCTGCCATTTCGGAAGCCACCAAGCCAGCTGCCAGTGTATTGCAACGCCCGCCACTTTCCGCTAAAAAGCGCGCGATAACTTGACCGAGTGAAATAAGCCCCGCTTTGCTGGCAGCATAATGGGCGGTGCGCGGCCCGCCATATTGGCCCGAGACCGAGCCAATCATGATAACACTGGCAGACCCTGATACTTTAAGCAGAGTAAGCGCTTCCTGTGTCACCACATAGGGCCCCTTCAGGTTCACCGCCATAATCTCATCCCAGTCGTCATCGGCTATTTTATCAAAATCCTCAGGTTTGTTAATCCCGGCATTATTAACTAGAATATCCAAGGCCCCATGGTTTTGCGCGATTATTTCCATCAAGGCTTTCAAGGCCACACGGTCGCAAACATCAGCTCTTATGGCCCGTTCAACAGGTAATTGTAAGCTGCTAACAACCTCCTGCGCGGCATCATCGTTACTGGCATAGGTGAAATAAACCGTAGCCCCCTCACGCACATATGCTTCCACAATCGCGCGGCCAATACCCCGGCTGCCGCCAGTTACCAGTGCTATTTTACCTTTGAGTTCCATCATCATTTCCTCGCGATTGCGCGTTTGCAGGCCGCCACAACGCCAGCTGCATCAATGCCAAATAACGCTGGCAATTCATCATGCTCGCCTGATTTGCCAAATTCATCCTTAATGCCAACAAACTCAACCAGCGCAGGTTGGTGCGCTGCCAAACATTCCGCCACTGCCCCGCCGAGACCACCAATAATACTGTGATCTTCCGCTGTGACTATTGCACCAGTTTCCCGTGCTGCCGCAATAACCTCCGCGTTATCTAGCGGCTTGATGGTCGCCATATTCACTACACGCGCGTTAATGCCCTCAGCTTTTAGCGTCTCTGCGGCTTGAAGCGAGCGCGCCACCATAACGCCGGTAGCAATGATGGTTACATCGTCGCCTTCGCGCAAGCGGTCTGCCTTGCCAATGGTAAAACTGGTCGGGCCGTCATAAAGAACTGGGGTGGCACTGCGGCCAATGCGCATATAAACCGGGCCAATATGGTCCAGAACAGCATGGAAAGCCGCCATAAACTCATTAGCGTCAGCTGGGGAAATAACCGTTACGTCCGGTATAGCTCGCATGGTGGCGAGATCTTCCAGCGCCTGCGCCGTGGCACCGTCTGGCCCAACGTCTAGCCCGTGATGCGAACAGCAAAGCTTAACATTCCGCTGGCCGTAACAAACGGCGGTGCGAAATTGTTCGTGCGCCCGCATGGTGCCAAAGGCTGCGAAGGTGGAAACTACCGGTATCAAACCGCTATCGGCGACCCCCGATGCGGCCGCCATCATATTTTGCTCAGCAATACCAAATTGCATCACCCGCTCTGGCATATCCTGTGTAAAGGGTTTGGCACCTGTGCCACCCGCGACATCAGCGTCTAATAACACCCAGTCATCCCGCATGGCACCCGCATGCAATAAAACGCGGCCAAAAGCATCGCGCAGTGAAACATCTTCGCCCTTAGCCCAATATTCTAATTCTTCCGCCATATCACGCTCCCAATTCTGACATTGCGCCCGCAAGCTCTTCGTCTTTTATGGCAACGCTGCCATGCCAATAGAGCACATTTTCCATGAAACTGACGCCTTTGCCTTTGATAGTGTCGGCGTGGATAAAGGTAGGCTGGCCCTTGGTGTTGCGGGCTTGCGTAAGTGCTTCCTTGATACTGGCAATATCATGACCATCAATATCAATCACATTCCAACCAAAAGCCCGCGCCCTTTCACTTACATCGCCCATATCCAGCTGTTCGCTAACCGGGGCGTCACCCTGCAGCTTATTGGCATCATAAATGACGACAATATTGTCTAGCTTCTGGAAAGGAGCCAGCATCATGCCTTCCCAAGTATTGCCTTCTTGCAAGTCACCATCGCCGACCAGCACATAGCTGCGGTAATTAAGCCCTTGATGCCGCGCACCGAGCGCCATGCCAATGCCTTGCGACAGGCCCATCCCAAGCGAACCAGAGACGGCGTCAACGCCGGGAATACGCACATCCGGGTGGCCCTCTAAGTAGCCATTCAGTTTTCGCAGGGAATAAGCGTCTTCCATCGGGAAAAAGCCCCGCATGGCCAAGGCGACATAAAGCGCCGGGCATGCATGACCCTTGGAGAGCACAAAACGGTCACGCTCGCGGCCACTGGGCTCAGCGGGGTCAAGTGTCATCTCATCAAAATAAAGCACGGCCAAAATATCCGCTATCGACATACAGCCACCCGGATGGCCGGAGGTGGCATTGTAAATGGCTTTTATGGTATGCATACGCAAAAGCCGTGCTTGTTCAATCAGTTGATCGTTATCCACTTAATTCTCCTCATCACACCAATTGGCGCTTATCACTTATGCAACATAGCTAAAGATGTCATCATAAAGGGTAATTATTTTATCTATACTCAAGCCTTGGCCGAGCAGTTCTTGTTCAATCTCACCCTGAAAAGCATAGCTAGACACCAGAACCGCGTCATAATCCGCTATAGTCACCGCATCCATGCTGAGAATTGCATGAGGCCCTAACTTCGTGTTTTCCAGACTTCGGTCACAAATATCAAAGGTCAGCTGCGGCGCATGTGCCTCTAATATTTTCAGCACGGACACCGTATGGGCACCGCCGCAACGAATGAGGATGTTTTTGGCATGCAAGGCTTCCAGCTTATCCAATAGTCGGGTCTTTGCTGCATCCCGTGCATCCTGCCAGTTATGGATGGCGGACAGGCCGCAAGCCGCCATATAGGGTTGCGGGGGCAAGCTTTCAGCCTTTTCACCCTTGCCAGCGATAATTCGAATACCTGGGTAATTATCAATGGTGCGAACACCCTCAACGGTAAAGCCCATGTCATCCAGCAACCATGTCAGCGTAAGGACGGTATAATTGACGATATGAAAATAACCGAGAGGCACCGCGAGGGAGCGGTCCCAACGTTCGCCGTCGGGCACTTCGATATAAAGCTTTCCGTCGGCGGCCAAGCGGTGATGCAAAATGCGCAGAACCCCGCGCGGGTCGGTCATATGTTCAAAACTATGGGACGATACAATGAGATCAAACTCACCCGTGAGATCAGCATCTTCAACCCTGTCACTATGGATAGTGACGCCCTCTAAGCTCTCAAGCGGCAAACAAGCGCCCGTTGGCTCAACGAGTGACGCGGATATCTCTTTGCCGGAAGCCTTTTGGTCAAACATCCTGAACAGCGTTCCATCAGAAGCGCCAATTTCGAGGTATCTAACTTCATCTTTATCTTTAACTATATTAATTAATTCTTTGATTTGTCTTGATTTATTACGCAGATTCCAAACATTTCCACTCAAAGGGGCTAACCCACGGCTTTGGTTGCCATACATATCCTCAAGGTCAAGCTCTGGGGTATAGCAGGCACTATCGCATGATCGCTCAGCGCTATAGACCGCCCCGCAATTCCCGCAGTGGTCTAAGCTATAGGTAAATAACTGCGCGCCAATTTGCAGGTAACTATTGTCAATATTTTGGCGTAAAGCCTCTGCTGCATCACAGACAGGGCAACAAGTCATGATGTCTAGGTCTTTATCCATGGGCGTCACTTGCCTAGAACAAGATCTTGCACCTGCCCTTTTTCTAATGTTGGTCGCTCATCAACGCGGCCACTCCAATCCCAATCGATGCATTTACTGCAAACACAGCTTGGATCGATTTTATTGACCAAATGTTGCGCGCGCAGGTCGGCCATTTTGTCACCCTGCCAAGCTTCGGCGATGGTCATGTCTTTGATATTGCCAATGGAAAGCTCACCGTCAATATTTTGGCTGCATGGCACCAGTTCACCATTAGACAGAACCACAAGGCGCAACCATAATTGGCGGCAAGGTAAGCGCTCAGTCAAGTCTCGGTCCATTATTTGGCCCGAATTCGGATCATCTTGACTTTGGCGAATGGGTGCCCGGCCAATATAGTCAAACTGTGGGCTGATATGAAAATGGTTGACCCTGTCGCGCCACATATCCATATAGTCTTCGATCTGCTCATCCGTTTCACTTGTGCGCACATATGTCATTGAAATCCATGGGCTTTCAGACCCATGCTTGGCTTTATATTCGCGCAGCTTATCAAGGTTACGAATAACCTTATTATAACTATCCGTGCCCCGAATAGCGCGGTAGCTCTCTCGGTCCCGGCCTTCAAAAGAAATATGGATGCTGTCAAGACCAGAGGTAACCAGCGCTTCGATCTCGGATGATTTGATCGTCGTGAAATTAGTGGTGACGGAAACCAGAGGTATGCCGCGTTCCTTGGCATGCTTGATGTAATCCACCGTGCGGCGGTTCATGAAGGGTTCGCCGAAGAAAAAGAAATGCACCGCGTAAATGCCGAAATCGGCGCATTCATTGATCGCCTTCATGGCGACATCACCGTCAATATTTTGGGCTGTTCGCTTCATATCCGGATGCACACACATGACGCAGGTTTGATTGCAGTCATTGGTTGGCTCAATATGAACCGTGGTCGGCAAGGCTGTATTCAGCTTCAAATTATAAGCAAGCTGATTATATTTTTGATATTCTTCACGGGTGCCGGGGACGAACTTCGCCAGCGCTTTGACCTCTTCTGCGGTCATAAACCCATTTATATTGGTCGGTCCAGCCACTGTTATCCTATTAGTATATTTAATAAATTTGCAGTTTCTCTCTGTTATAATGCAATTAACAGACCAAAATAATAATAATTACTTATTTTTGGGCGAATATGATGGCCAACCGCCCAAGACCCGCCTGAGCCAAGGCTTTATAGAGATTAATGCGCGCTTCTGCGTCATTTTCCGCCAAGGTCAGATCAAAGCTTTTTCGCTTATTATGGCATATTTTACCCAGTTTGGGGTCTGCGGTATAATCATCCCCCATCAGCAGGAACATTTCCATCGGGAAATTGGTAAGACGCTCGAAACACACAAGCCCTTGAGCCGTGACTATTTTCTCTAAACTTTCAAAATTGAAATAATTCACATGGTGGTCGGGCACAACCCACCAAGGGGCATCGCTCCTGCCCTTCACGACCGCCTGCTGCAGGGGGTTGAAGTCATTAGGAACCGAGATTGCTAACACGCCGCCATCAGCGAGTAAGGTCATTGCTATAACAAGTGTTTCGATAGGATTTTCAATATGTTCAAGGACTTCGCTCAAGTGAATAAAGTCATATTTATCCATTGTAGCAGCAAGTTCACTTGTGAAAAAATCATTGATGACATGTACGCCCCTGCTGGCAGCGTGGGATGCGGCTATGGGTGATGGTTCCACCCCTGTCACGGTCCAACCGTTGTCTTTTGCCGCGACAAGGAAATCCCCTGGCCCGCACCCAATATCCAGCACCCGCTTCTGACTATCCGCTGGCAGCGCCTTTTCTGCGATGTTTAACCGGTCGGTAAAGCCCAATGCCAACCACTGGCTATCTTCAGTTGATGCCTCAATATAACTAGTGCGTTCTTTTTGGTAAAATTCTTCGGCGTAGAATTTCCGCTGGTCCGCCTTGCTGGGCAGTGGGACAATATGACTAAAGCCGCAGCGTTCGCAATTAATAACATGGCCACCATCATAAGCCGTGAGCGCATGACCTTCATGCTCACCATGCTCCGCGTTGCTCCACTTTACTTTCTCGTCAAAGGACATGAGCAGCATCACTTTCTAATAAATGGCTAATGGCAGCAGCAAATTTTTTCGAACCCTTATGTAAGTCCATTGATATTTGATCAAGCATTTTCATGTTTTCATTTTTCTCCAGCAAACTCAATGCTTTATCTGCTGCAGCTTCAATGGTCGGCGCAGTAAATTCTGGCAATGTTGCCTCCAGCATTAACCATTCCACTATGCCCACACTACTATCTGGGTCAACCGCGATAACCGGCAGTTTTGCTTTTAAACATTCAAAAAAGGAGACACCATAGAGACAAATTGCAGCGTCATAGTTTTTGTATAGGCTGGCTAAATCGTCTGGCGAATGAAGAGTTTGCCAATTACTCGCTCCATGCGACGGCAATTTAGGCTCCTTGGCGAAAGGGCCTTGCACCCAGTGGATACCCACAGTTTCAGGCAAGCCCGACAGTAAAATCTCGGGCCAAGACTGACTATAGCCCTGCGGGTCGCTGCCCCCAGTTAAAATAAGGACTTTTTTGGGCTTAGAGGTCTCGCTCAAAGGTATTTGAATAACAGGCTTGAGCAAATAATTTTGCCAACCAAAATCTACCCCGCTCTCATCTGCCCCTTTTACGCCCTTAAAATAAAAGGATGGTATCCACGCCAGATCAACCTTTTCCAAATTACTTTCAGAATTGTCGATCAGTACTATTTTACCCTGGTAGCCATTGAGCAGCGCTAACAGTGGGTCGCCAACGTCTTTAACATCAATGATAACGACCGCAGTTTTTTCTAATTTATCCTGTAAGTGTTCAAGATTATCACCTGAAAGCCATGTATGCTTTAAGACGGAAAGTGGTGCATAATCAACAGTTTCCCCCATAATCATAATCTCAACGCCCATAGCATTGAGCTCTTGCAGAGCGTTTGCTACCACACAGGCGCGGGCCAAATGACCAAGACCAGCATCAGCAGATGCTTCACAAATAATTAAAGCTTTTGCTGCCACTTCGGTTGCTGTTTTTTGGTGCACATGAGCATTCAGTTGAGCAAGCTTAGGGTCCGCCTTCACCGTAGCTATCACCCATTTCAAATCGACAACTGACTGCGGGGAATGATCCGCATACCAGCACTCATAAAGTGCTTTCATGAAGTTATAATCAGCTGGCGTATCTACTGACACACGCTGGGTTATGGAAGCAAACACAGGATCATCATCAACCGCTATGGCTTTAACTGGTTTTACTTTGCCGCTGCTATGCCACACCGCGCCCACATGCTCGCGCTCAAAGGGCTCAGTGGCAGCCGCCATCATTTGCTTCCAAAATGATCGGGTGTAAACATCAAAGCCCTCATGGATAAATTTTCCGCCAACAGAGGGAGGTGCAAGACTTACATAATCCGCCGCTTCATCGGATGCTATAGCCTTAACCATGCGGTCGATGGTCTGCACTTCTATCAGTGGGCTATCGCCGCATATATATACTATAGTGTCGGCTTGGTATTTTTGAGCGACCGCATCCACGCGGCCCATCAGGTCGTTGACGTCACCGCCATGAGCATAAACGTCAGTGCCAGCTTCTTTGACAAGTTTGACCAAGTCATCGTTATAAACATCATCAGTTGTTGCAACGACAAAATCAGTAATTTCTGTTGATTGTTTCAAGCGATCTATGAGACGCAGTATCAAAGGTTTGCCAGCTAAGTCCAGCAAATGTTTGCGGGGCAATCGGCTGCTGTTAAGGCGCGCACCAATGATTGCTACTGTTTTGGCTGCCATGACTGCCTCAGTTTTTTTAATGGTCTAAGTCCATCTGATGGGTCTGCTCGCCATTCCAGATCATGAACTTCAGCTTTTGTTGGCGCTTTAATGCCAGTTCCATCCGTTACAGCAAGCCTCTTCTGCTCGGCAATTACAGCCTTCATTTCATCCGGCAACCAGCAGTGACCTGCATTATATTCAGCGCCGTCCTCGTCTAGGTCTAAATGAAACTCAATTATAGGCGCATGGTACCTTCCAACAGCACGGGCAATAACGCCAGCGTCACGGCTATGATCCGACCAGCCAACATCAACGCCGAAGGCTTTTCGCATCGTATCAATAGCGGCCAAATTACAATCCGCAACGGGTGTTGGGTATCCAGAAATACAGTGCAGCAAAGATAAATCCGTGCCCCCTGCCCGATAAAATACATCTACCGCATGGCACACTTCATCTAGCGTAGCCATGCCCGTTGACAACACAAGGGGCTTTTCTGTTTCGGCACAAGCTATAATCAGATCATCCCAGAGCAGCTCATAAGATGCAATTTTATAAAAATCCACATATGGCTCAAGTATATCCACGGCTTCCATATAAAAGGGTGTGCAAGAAAACTGTAATCCTTGGCGGTGACTCTCTGCTTTCAATTCAGGCAAAAACGCAACGGGTAATTCCCACTCTGAACGAGCACGGTGATCCGCGCTTTTAGCTAATATTTCGCTGGCGAAAAGCTTATCAATCTGAAATAGCTGGAATTTAACCGCATCGCAGCCAATGTCCGCAGCTTCCCGAATGAAGGCAAGACAGCGATCCAGATCACGGGCGTGATTGCTCGATACTTCAGCTATAAAATAAGGCGAAGCTCGCATTACGCCAGCCCTAATTGTTGCTTGGTCATAGTAGCGGCTTCCAAACTCGCTTCATTCCACGGTGTGTTATAATCGGCAAGCACGGCTTCTGCCTGCATTGCCCACGGTATTTTCCCATTATGGCCAAAGGTCCACCAAGGCATGCCCCAAGACATGAAAATGGTCGGGCACCCAGAAACGGCCGCGAACATACCCGGTGCGGAACAAGAGGAGATCACCATATCGCAGTTCTGCATGATCGCTAAGTTACCTTCAATATCCTGCCTTAGATCAATGCCATCTATTTGATGAAGGTCAATGCCTTTTGTTTCCTTCAGGTCGGCAATTTCTTCCCGACAGTCACCATATTGCAGGTTAATAAAATCTACCTGCGGCGCTAAAGCCCATATAGCATCCATGCTTTCAAAACTATTATATAGATAACGGCGGTTAGGGTCCATCAAGCCACTGCGCCACGCCAGCCCAATTTTAGGTTTATCACTAATGGCATTCAACCGTTCTTTCATAGCAGAAGATAACTTAGGGGCCGACGTGAAAGTGGCTGCTTTTGGCGTTATAATATCTTGGCCAGTTTTACAAAAATATTTTGGGGTTGATGCACAGGGTAAATAACAATCCACCTTTAATGAACCCTCTGCCATTTGCTTTTCAATGGCGGGGAAAATTCGGTAACGGTAGCCATCTCGGATCCTATCATCATGTCCATCAACAATGGCATCAGGATAAGCTCTTTGAAATATAGTAACCAACCTTGGATCACAGCCGATGACAATTTTTGCAGCTTTTTCTGCTATGAAATGAAGAAAGCTGGCGAACATAACTTCGTCACCAATACCCTGCTCTGCTGCTATTAAAATAGTCTTGCCCGTAAGATCATCGCCCTGCCATATGGGCAGCCCGTGCGTATAATGTTGAGTTTGTGAAACTTTCCGCCCCATATCGAACCGGAAATCATAATTGGTGTAAGCTTCAGCCAACTCACCTTTCATAAATTGTAGAACCGAGGCTCCAACCCTAGGCTCGGGTGAGCTTGGGTTGGCGGCAATAGAGCGCAAATCTAGAGCCAAAGCTTCGTCAAATTTTAGCTGCATCACTTTAGACTGCCCAAAATTACTAAGTGTTTTAAAGTCATTAGGGTCTAGTTTTAAAGCTTCTTCGAAAAATATATCCGCTGCATCGACCCCATCCCTAGACCTAACAGTTGTTCCCAGAACATTCCATAAGCCTGCATCTGTTGCAAAGATCGGCAACACTTCTTGCAAAATTGATATCGCATCATCAAATTTCTCTTGAGCAGCCAAAGCCGTGGCATAATTGATATAATGCTCCGCCGAAGTGGGCTGCATGGCAATTAATTGCTGGCCAATTTTCTCTGCGACGTCAAATATCTCCATACCAAAGGCAAGCGACTGTATAATTATACAAAGGTCGGCTGTTGGCGAATGAACAGATAAGGCCCGCTCAATAACGGCAATGGCTTTATCTCGCACTCCCAATTGGGTAAGTGCATGAGCTAATGTGGTCAAAATAGATAGGTCATCAGGCATGGCATCCCATGCCACAAGTAAATGTTTTGCCGCGACTGGCCAATCGCCCTTACGGGCTGCAGCTTTACCCTTTTTAAGGCTTTTTCGAACATCACTTGGCTTTAAGCTTGTTTGGCGGGTTATCCGATCTGTCGCAGGCTGGCTTTGAAACTGAGGCTGCGACATAGCAGCATCTTTGCCATAATTTAATTTCCTCACCATAAAACACTCCGCCTAAAGATTGAGCTAAATCCAAAAAGGATAACAAACTGGTCTGGACTTACCTTTATTTACATATCAGCTATGCAAACCCAATGCCAACAAGACCAAGAAAAATAAGCTATCTGGCATATTTGGCCTAGCATTTGCATATAATATTTCAGATCATGCAGGATACTTGTTATTACTGTTGATCTAAAACTACCATGACTAAGTGAAGCACATTATGGTATGGTCAACTAAGATTAACTGCGCAGAATGCGGCCCTATCTTCAGGGCATTAAAGAGATCAGAGAATATTTATGGCACTGAAACTTTCCCTTAAACCAGATGAAAAACTGGTTCTTAACGGCGCTGTTATTGCCAATGGTAATCGCAGGGCTACTTTGGTTATCCATAACAAAGCGTCTATATTGCGTGAAAAAGACATCATGCAGGAAGAAGATGTTAAATCGCCAGCTACACGCATCTATTTTCCGGTGATGCTGATGTATATGGACCAGACTAATGAAGACAAATACCATGATGAATTTGTTTTGCGTATGACAGAGTTCATGAATGTTATTTCAAATGCAGAAGCCATCAACACCTGCGTGAAGGTCAGCAAAGATGTCATGAACCGTAATTATTATCGTGCCTTAATGAACTGCAAAAAATTACTGAAGTTCGAAGCTAACTTGCTTCCAACTGTATAATAACAAGGTCACTATAGAGATATCATATGTCATACCAAGCTTACCAGACAGCGCAGAAATCGGCGGAAACACCAAGGCAAATGGAATACCGTTTGTTTGCGCAGGTTACCCATGCCCTTCTTGAGGCAGAAAAACGAACATCTATATTAGATAAAATTCGTATTGATGCACTTGACTGGAACCGACGTGTTTGGTCCACCCTATCTACTGACTGTGGAGCAGAAGGTAATCAGTTACCAGATGAATTAAGGGCTGGTATTGTTTCGCTATCCATTTGGGTATCTAAACACACCTCCGCAGTTATGCGCGGCGAGGAAGAAATAATCGACCTGATTCAAATAAACCGCACCATCATGGAAGGCTTGGCAACGGACCCATCGGTAAATAGCCAGCCAGAAGATTTTGTTGAGCCTGATGCACCCAACTCCCCCACTGATGCATCTGTATGAGCTATATAGGTATTTTTTAGCCAATAAAAGCACTTCTCAACCCATGCCCGCAGTCATCATCCACTATCCCACTAGGCAATAATTGCTATAAACTTTAGGCAAATTTTACCAATGCGGTAATTTTTGCCTAGACAGCCAAAGCATCAAAAAAAACCTTTAATTTGAAAACAATATTAACATATTGATTTAACTAAATTAATTTCAAAAGTTAATTTTTGGCACGGTGATTGCTTGTTATCAGCCAGAAGCAAAACGCTTCCCTGAGAAAAAGTCTCAGCTACATAACTTCAAAACGAAGGAGCCAAGAAATGGCATTTTCAGTAAATACTAATGCTGGCGCACTCGTCGCTTTGCAAAACCTCAATAAAACAACCAGTTCCTTAGAAAAAATTCAAGCTCAAGTTAATACTGGCTTGAAAATTGGATCGGCTAAAGACAATTCAGCTGTTTTTGCTATCGCGCAAAAACTCCGTGCTGACGTGTCTGGCTTAAACGCTGTTAAATCATCCATCGACCGTTCAACATCAACGCTTGATGTTGCATTGGCTGCTGGTGAGGCTGTATCTGACCTGCTTATTCAAATGAAAGAAAAAGCAGTGGCAGCAGCAGATAGCGGTCTTGATGCAACAAGCCGTACGGCGCTGAACGACGAATTTGTTCAGCTTCGTGATCAGATTACAACCATCGTTGATAACGCTGAATTTAACGGCATTAATGCTGTTAAAAACGCCGGTAATGCGATTGTAGCAATTGTCAATAATGATGCTACCAAGACCATCACTGTTGGCGCACAGGACCTTTCACTAACAGGTACAAATGTAACATTAGCTACGACAAGTACGGTTAGCACTCAAACTCTTGCTGCGGCTGCAGTTACTGCCATTGATACATCCATCACCAATGTGAACACTTCACTGTCGAAGCTTGGTGCGGGTGCGCGTCGTCTTTCCCTACAGAAAGAGTTTGTAGGTAAATTGTCTGACGTGATTGAAATTGGTATCGGCAACCTAGTCGACGCTGATCTGGCTAAAGTATCAGCGACCTTGCAATCCTTGCAGGTTAAGCAACAGTTGGGTCTTCAGGCCTTATCCATTGCCAACCAAGCTCCAAGTTCGGCGCTTTCACTCTTCCGGTAAGCGTTACTCAACGAAGTATCGCGAAGAGAATGGGGTTCCCTTTACGGGGGCCCCATTTAGATTTGCCATGGAAGTGGCTTCTTCTAAGATCAAGTCTTTCTTTTTTTATCAACAAACAGGCAAATTATGCCTATTCGCGAGGCAATTCCTGCCACAGTATATTTAATTCGGCAAATATTGCCTAGACCTCCAACAGTATGAAATTTCCAAAAATCCTAATATAAGCATTAAAAACATACCATTAGCCGAAAGGCACCATTGCAACTAATCTGGTATATTTCTTGCTTATATATCTGGTGGAGCAAAAAGCTCCGAGAGCAAAATGCTCATATAACTCCGAAGAATAAGGAGACCATAAAATGGCTTTTTCGGTAAATACAAATGCAGGCGCACTCGTCGCACTGCAAAATCTGAACAAAACTACTTCACAACTTAACAGAGTCCAAGGCGCAATTAATACTGGCCTGAAGATTGGCTCTGCTAAAGACAATTCAGCTGTTTTTGCCATTGCGCAAAAACTCCGTGCTGACGTGTCTGGCTTAAACGCTGTTAAATCATCCATCGACCGTTCGACATCAACGCTTGATGTTGCATTGGCTGCTGGTGAGGCTGTATCTGACCTGCTTATTCAAATGAAAGAAAAAGCAGTGGCAGCAGCAGATAGTGGTCTTGATGCAACAAGCCGTACGGCGCTGAACGACGAATTTGTTCAACTTCGTGATCAGATTACAACCATCGTTGATAACGCTGAATTTAACGGCATTAATGCTGTTAAAAATGGTGGTAATGCGATTGTTGCGATCGTTAGTGATGATGCTACTAAGACCATCACAATTGGTGCGCAGGACCTTTCACTAACAGGTACAAATGTAACATTAGCTACTACAAGTACGGTTAGTACTCAAACTCTTGCTGCGGCTGCAGTTACTGCCATTGATGCCTCTATCACCAATGTAAACACTTCGCTGTCGAAGCTTGGTGCTGGTTCACGTCGTCTTTCCCTACAGAAAGAGTTTGTAGGTAAATTGTCTGATGTGATTGAGGTTGGTATTGGTAACCTAGTCGATGCTGACTTGGCTAAAGAAAGTGCGAACTTGCAGTCCTTGCAAGTGAAGCAACAACTTGGCCTTCAAGCTCTTAGTATTGCAAATCAAGCACCTTCAACGGTGTTGGGTCTCTTCCGTTAAGGATATTAGCGCCGGGCTGAAATTCTTAGCCCGGTCTTTCGCTAAAACCTTAACTGCAACGATGGCAGCATACTGGCTTTCATTTTTGTAGGAAGACAAGACGCTTTGAGCGTCAGGAGCAATATAATGAGTGAGATTGGAACAGCTAACAATGGTGTCGCACTGAGCACCCCTAGCCGGCAAACTAAGCCGACACGGGAAACTCAGGGTACTGACGCGCGGGAAGTAAATCTCTCGCACGACACCGCCAGTGACGCCGTTACCAAAACAGCAAAACCTGATACAGACCTTTCTATTGCTGCTCTTGCTAAAAAAGATCCGTTTGAAAAAGCGGCAGAGGCACTAAAATCCTTTATTCCGGATACAAGTGTGCTGCCAAATACCAAACTTAGGATTGATAAGGATGAATCATCCGGGCTATTTGTCTATCAAAGTGTAGACAATGTATCCGGGGAGGTTGTCAGACAATTTCCGCCTGAAGACCTTTTAGAATTCCTCGCTTTTTATGAAGAGTTGCGCGGGAAGATCGTTGACGATGAGGTTTAATGTCACCGCTCATATTGTGTTAAGGAGCACATATATCTGAGGTGTTTCAAGTATTCCTCAGCACCGCCGTGCCCCTACTGGGGGCACGGACCGGGATATACAAAGATTTTATTCTATAGAAGAGAATATCCACCTATTCCCCTCCAATCCTCTCTTTTTAAATTTAGACGTAGGTTTTCAGCGCATTTTTGTTGCGCCGCGCTTTCCCTCAACATACTCTAGGTTCAAATTATCCATTAACTAGAGAAAAATAATGAAATTTACTGGTACCGATACCTATGTCGCCACTGACGACTTAAAAATAGCGGTGAATGCTGCTGCAACGCTCCGCCGACCTTTATTGATCAAAGGCGAACCTGGCACCGGCAAAACTGTGCTGGCGCAAGAAGTTGCGAATGCTCTGGGGAGAAACCTCATCGAATGGCATATAAAATCCACCACCAAAGCCCAGCAAGGTCTTTATGAATATGATGCTGTTTCACGCCTTAGAGATAGCCAGTTGGGTGACGAAAAAGTGCATGATATCCGCAATTACATCAAAAAAGGCAAGCTCTGGGAGGCCTTTACCGCTGATAACACCCCTATTCTGCTCATTGATGAAATTGATAAAGCTGATATTGAGTTTCCCAACGATTTACTACTTGAGCTCGACCGCATGGAGTTCCATGTCTATGAAACGGGTGAAACAGTTAAGGCTGAAAATCGGCCTATCGTCATCATCACATCGAACAATGAAAAAGAACTGCCTGATGCCTTTTTGCGCCGTTGTTTTTTTCATTATATCAAATTCCCTGACGCTGATACCATGCAAGAAATTGTCGATGTCCATTATCCTGACATTCAGCATGATCTGGTTAAAGAAGCGCTAAATGTTTTCTTCGAAATTCGCGATGTGCCAGGCCTGAAGAAAAAACCCTCCACCAGCGAGCTGCTTGATTGGTTAAAGCTATTGATGGCAGAAGAGTTACCGCTGGAAGTTCTTAAGTCTAAAGACCCGAATTCTCTCATCCCTCCGCTACATGGTGCCCTGCTCAAAAACGAGCAAGATGTGCATCTGTTTGAGCGCCTCGCCTTCATGAACCGTCGCGGCCAAGGATAGAGGCAAGGCCCCATGTTCATTCAGTTTTTCTTCGCCCTTAAAGACCACGGCATTCCCGTCAGTATCAAGGAATATTTGATGCTGATGGAGGCGCTGAAGCAAGGCGTTTGCGGCTACGGCGTTGATGACTTTTATTATCTTTCGCGTGCAACTTTCGTCAAGGATGAGAAAAACTTAGACAAATTTGATCGCGTCTTTGGTTCCGTCTTTGACGGCATCGAATTTATCGGTGATGAACCCCATGACATCCCAGAAGAATGGCTGCGACAAATGGCCGAACTGATCCTGAGCGAGGAAGAAAAAGCCGCGCTCGATGAAAAGGGCTGGGAAGAGATTATGGAGACGCTCAAAAAACGTCTTGAGGAGCAAGAAAAGCGCCATGAGGGCGGCAGCAAATGGATCGGCACCGCTGGCCGCAGTCCCTTCGGCGCTTATGGCTATAACCCCGCGGGTGTTCGCATTGGCCAAGCCGAGGGCCGCCACGGTAAAGCCGTCAAAGTTTGGGACAAACGCGAATATAAAAACCTTGATGACAGCGTTGAGCTTGGCACCCGCAACATCAAAATTGCGCTCAGAAAATTGCGCAAATTTGCCCGCCAAGGTGAGGCCAGCGAACTGGATATGGACGATACAATACGCTCCACCGCTCACCAAGGCTGGTTAGACATAAAAATGGTACCTGAGCGCCATAACACAGTGAAAATACTCCTGTTTTTAGATGTTGGTGGATCAATGGACCCGCACATCCGTGTCTGTGAAGAGCTATTTTCCGCAGCGCGCTCTGAGTTTAAGCATCTTGAGTTTTTCTACTTTCACAATTGTCTTTACGAGAAGGTATGGAAGGATAATGTCCGCCGTCACAGCGACTTCCTCAACACCATTGATGTGCTGCACACCTACCCCCATGACTATAAAATCATCTTCATTGGTGACGCTTCCATGAGCCCCTATGAGATAACCTACCCCGGTGGATCGGTGGAGCATTGGAACGAGGAAGCGGGTGAAACCTGGATGAAACGCATCAATGACGTTTACAGCAAAGCGGTCTGGCTCAATCCAATTCCAGATACGCACTGGAATTATAGCCATTCGATCCAGCTGATGAAAAGTTTAATGGAAGACCGCATGTATCCGCTCACCCTCTCAGGCATCGACGATGCCATGAAAGAGCTAAAGCGGTAAGAAATACAAGAAACAACTATAAAAAACCTATCGTCGCTCTCACCGCCCTTATGCGTAAAATGATTGTAATTCTAAATGCAAAAGTGCGAGACCTATTCAAGAATTATCAAATGAGTTGATGACAATTTGGGCTAAAATCACTTAGTCGCAGCTTCAGCCTTAAGAATGCCGCTAACCTGGTCAATGACCTGCACCAGCAGTTTTGCTTCCTGCGCGCCTGCCACCGGGCCTTGGCCATTAAAATAAAAGCAGGGCACACCGGTGACCCCTAAACCACGGGCTTTATTCACCGCAGTTTTCACATTTTCAACATCGCGGTCGCTGTCCAATAGCTCCTGCACCAAGTCGGCGTCCATGCCCGCCGTGCGCGCCACGTCAACGAGCAAATCCCAATCACCTAGAAATTCACCGTGGGTGAAATAGCGCAGCATCAGATCTTCGGTCACAGCGTCACCACAGCCTGCCCCTTGGGCCCAACTGATAAGCCTGTGGGCATCCAGCGTATTGGGGATGAGGGCATCACGGTCCCAGTCAAAGACAATGCCGAGCTCTTCGCCCACAGTGCTCATATGTTCCCGCGCGGCTTTAAACTGCGGTGTATCGCCAAATTTTTGTTTGTAATAAAGCTTGCGGTCGATGCCTTCCGCGGGCGTATCGGGGCCCAATTGATAAGGCCGGTAGATAACCTCCCTGACATCATCTGGCCGCTGGGCGACAGCAAGGTCCAGCTGTTTTTTGCCAATATAGCACCAAGGACAGACCACATCGATTATGGTATCTATTCTCATATTTTCTCTGCCCCTTTAGAATATTCGTTATTTCTCACAAAATTGGCAAAAGCCTCGCCGGGTAGCGCTTTTGAGCATAAATAACCTTGGAAGCAATCACAACCTTCCTGTGAAAGCCAATTGAGTTCAGCCTCAGTTTCCACCCCTTCGCAAACCACAGACATGCTAAGGGTTCTACCCATCGAGATGATAGCCTCAATCATTCCCCTGTCAGAATTATTATGCAGTAAGCCTTGGGTGAAGCCCTTATCTATCTTTAAATAATTAAAAGGCAGCGACTTTAAATAGCCAAGGGAGCTATAGCCGACACCAAAATCATCAAGTGCTAGAAAAACCCCCATGGCCTGGAGCTGAGTGATGACTTTCAAAACTGCCTCCGGGTCATCCATCACCATGCTTTCGGTGATTTCTAAAGTCAGACGCTTTGGATCTAGCCCCGTCTCCGCCAAAATAGATCGCACTAGCCCAACCACATCCCCTGACTGCAAAGTCTGGGGGTTCATATTCACTGATAATTTCAAAGCATCGAGCTTTTCATTATCCCATGTGGCTACTTCACGAACCGCGCGGCGCAATACATATTCACCGAGGGCATCAGACAGGCCAGATTCTTCTAATAATGGAATAAAACTATCAGGCTCTATAATGCCTTCTTCAGGGTGATGCCAACGGGCTAACGCTTCCATGCCAACCACTTCATTGCTCACAATATCTACTTGTGGCTGGTAATATATCTGGATTTCATTATCCCTGAGGGCACGCCGAATACGATTTTCGCGTTCAATTATTTCTGCACGACCTTCAGATTTACCCAAAGTGTATATTTGATAACAATTTCCGCCACTTTCTTTTGCGTCTAATGCTGCCGCATTGGCCCCGCGCACCAATTCATCCGCACTTGAAACATGGTCGCCGCCTGCGGCAATACCAATGGAAACAGAAAGTTGAATATCTTGGCGTTGAATTCTGAAGGGCTGCTTAAATTGACTTAGAAATAATTCTGCGAGCACAACACAGTCCTGCGCTCGTTTTATGTGGGGAACAATGACGATAAAATCATTCGCCTGCATCCGTCCTAACATGGGCCTATGTTCTATTTCATTGAAAGTGGCTTGCTCTAATAGTGGCAAACGGCGCCCTAACTCCCGCAAGGCGATACGAAGGCGCGATGCAATATCGCTCAGGACACTTTCACATTCCTGAAGGCCATAAGCTGCGGTTAACCGCCGAAATCGATCAACCGTTATCAAAATGGCTGAATGGCTGCCCCCCTGTGTAGCCAAATTATCTGACCGACTTTCTCTTAATAATAATGATAGGCGATCTTTAACTACATCCCATGTCGGCAGGCCTGTAACCGTATCTATTACCCCTTTGTGACTACCCAGAGTTTCATTACTAGGTTTAATGAATCCCATTTGGTGCCGCGCTAAAAAGCGCAATCTGTCCGATACAAAAGCCGATGCCACATCAAGCAAGATATATTCCTGAGCGCCTATAACAAATGCTCTGCGAATACTTTCTTGCTGATGGTTTTTACTGCGACCACTGATAAGCGCAATAAGCGCCATAGAATGATTACTGCTGTGGACACCAAAGGAGGATGTGATTTGGTCTAAAGTGTCACGGTCCGTTTCCATATCAATCAGCAGAATTCCTCCTGACTGATCTTTCGCCAATTCCATAGCTTTATTAATATCGATCGGCAGATAGGGAATTCTGGTATTATCAAGCCTTAGCGGACAGGGAGAATCTGCTACTGACGTTAAAAAATAAATTGGCAGGCCCGTTAGTTCCATGGGCATACTCCCTAATAGGACATTCTTCCATAGTTTATGCTATACAGCTTATAGCTAATAGGTCAAATTTTAGTAAAATCCGAGCCTTAAGAAGACTTTAACCTCTTGTATTTTAATTTTATAATCACAATATGTAGAAAGTCTTTACTATAAGGGAATTAAATTGATCAAGGGACTAGATATAGCGGCGCACGGTCTATTGCAGGCGCAAAAGCGCGCGGACAAAGCTGCATCTAATATAGTTGCTGATGTTTCCAGCGCTTTAAACCCACCTTTGAATAAATCTATTTCTGATACAGGCCCAAACCGAAACATTACCGCAAGCACAAAGGATCTTTCCCCAAATGTAGGTGGTAATTTGATACAAGATATTGTTGACCTGAAAACAGCTAAAATAGCCTTTGGGGCAAATGCTAAAGTTTTTAGATCTATTAGCGATACCCTCGGCAAACTTTTGGATGATGAAAGTTAGCCGGCCCCACATTATCACTTCTCCCCTGCGACATTTTAAACCCTTGCGACCTGCTCATTACGGGTTTAGTCATATATATGAATTTGACTAAGCTTGGATGAATGCCATGCACGGCACTATTGATAACAATACCACTCCAAAACAGGCTACTAGTTCTGGCCTAATGGATCGCTTTGGCAGACGCATAGATTATGTACGTCTGTCAGTTACAGACCGCTGTGATTTCCGTTGTCGTTACTGCATGGCGGAAGAAATGACCTTTTTGCCTCGCAAAGATGTGCTCAGCCTTGAAGAAATATTACAAATCAGCGATGCCTTCACCCAAAGGGGCGTACGCCGCATCCGCATTTCTGGTGGCGAACCCTTAGTGCGCAAGGATATTATGTGGTTATTTCAACAGCTCGGCAAGCGGGTGTTTGAAGGTAACTTGGACGAAGTAACCTTAACCACCAATGGCAGCCAGTTAGAAAAAATGGCTAGTGACCTATATAGTGCTGGTGTTCGGCGGGTAAATATTTCACTAGACACTTTAAAAGCCGATAATTTTCATTTCATCACTCGGCGCGGGAAGTTAGATCAAGTTTTGCGCGGCATAAAGGCCGCCAAGCATGCTGGCCTAAAGGTGAAGATTAATACTGTGGCCTTGCGTGATCTTAATGCCAGTGAAATCCCTGATATAGTACAGTGGTCAATGGATAATAGCTTAGACCTAACGCTAATTGAAACTATGCCGCTCGGCGACACGGGCGATGACCGTATTGATCATTATATCCCTCTGCCTACCATTTTTGCTCAGCTACAAGAGAGGTTTGCACTAACTGAAAGTGCCTTTAAGACGGGTGGCCCGGCGCGCTATTTTGACATAGCCGGCAGTGCGAGCAAACTTGGCTTAATTACACCACTTACCAGTAATTTCTGTGAGAGTTGCAACCGAGTGCGGATAACCTGCACGGGCCAAATATATATGTGCCTCGGCCAAGAAGACCATTTGGACCTGCGGAGCGCCATACGCAGCGACAAAAGTGGTGAAGCGCTAAATCAAATATTTGACCAAGCGATGAGCCTGAAGCCTGAAGGCCATAATTTTGAGATTTCTGAAGGCGCTGGCACCAGCATTTCCCGTCATATGAGTACCACAGGCGGCTAACCATCATCACCCACACATGGTCGATATCACCGCTATTCGCTTTTAATCTGGTCAAAACCGCTCCCTGCGCTATACTGCTCGCTGTTTTTCAAAGGATGTATATGACGATTAAACTAGCCATAGTAGCCAGTCGGACCCACGATGCGCAGGTCGCACGCCAAAATCTTTGTGAGCGGTACGAAAATTATCCCATTGAAGAAGCTGATGTAATAGTTGCGCTAGGCGGAGATGGTTTTATGCTGGCAACGCTGCACCGTAACATACTGACTAACAAACCTATATTTGGTATGAACCGTGGCACGGTTGGCTTCATGATGAATGAATATAGTGAAGATGACTTGGATGAACGTATTGCCCGCGCTGAAACCCAAGAACTACACCCTCTTCGCATGCGGGCTACTACCTTCACTGGCGATGATGTCGAATATTTAGCCATTAATGAGGTATCTCTATTACGGGAAACCCGCCAAGCTGCCAAAATTCACATCGCGGTGGACGGCAAAGAACGCATGCCAGAGCTAATTGGTGACGGACTGATGATTGCCACTCCCGCAGGCTCAACAGCTTATAACCTTTCGGCTCATGGACCTATAATTCCTATTGGTGCTGGAGTTTTAGCGCTCACCCCCATATCCGCTTTCCGGCCTCGACGGTGGCGTGGAGCACTGTTACCCCATGAAGTGGTTATCGACCTGACCATTTTAGAATCCGACAAACGCCCTGTCTCTGCTGTGGCCGACATGCAAGAAGTTCGCGATGTGCAGAGAGTTTCAATTCATGAAGCTAGAGACGTAAAACTTAATCTGTTATTTGACAGTGAACATAACCTAGCAGAACGTATTTTCCTTGAGCAATTTGCGCATTAGCGCCTTCCAAAGGTAAAATTACATGCCTACTCAAACAATTTTTAGTAAATATTTCAAACTCTTATTAGCCGCGTCCCTACTGGCTTCACTTCCAAACCCAATCATGGCCCAAGAAAATGAAGCTACAATGCGAGCGCAGTCAGCGGGCTATAAAGCTGTGTTTACCTGCGGTGGCACCTTCAATGGCGGCAAAAATTTAGGCCAAATTGCCGCCCATGAGCTGACCGGTATCGCACCGGATTATAAGAAATATTTAACCGATTTGCCTGCGGCGATAATCGACCATGAAAACAAGCGTGTCAGTGTGCATTATAGCGAAACTATGCCACCCAGAATATCACAGTGGCGGCCCCACCTTGGATGTGTTGCCCTGCCCGTTGGCGCTTTGGAAAGTGCCGCTGAGCATGTGCCAACAATAGAGATTAATACCGAAGGTTTGGACATAGACACCGACAATGGTTTACCTTGGTCTAAGAGAGCACCGGTTGGTGCCAGCAGCGGCAACGCAGCGATTGACGATGCGGTAAAGGCCATTTTCAAAAAAGGTAATTACGGCGCCGATCAATTCACAACAGCAATTTTGATCGCCACCCCAACTGAAATTATAGCCGAGCATTATATAGATGGTTACACACCAACCACATCCCAGCGCACATGGTCGGTTGCCAAAAGCATTGCTGCCAGCACACTCGGCGTTGTCGTCCATAAAGGCATCATCGATGTCAAGGCACCAGCGGGCCTAAAGTCATGGTCAAAACCCACTGACCCGCGCGGAGCCATTACACTGGAAAATTTACTGCATATGGCTTCGGGGCTAGACAGTAATGTTGCTGGCAATCGCACTGACCGGGTATATTTTGGTGGTGGTCTGGTATCTGACACCTCAACCCGCACAGGGCTAGAGGCCATTCCCGGCAGTCGCTGGAAATATGCAAACAGCGATACCATGCTCGCCGTGCGAACCCTGCGTGAGCATATGCCGGACCGGGATAGCTATATGCGCTTTCCTTTTGAGGAATTGCTCTATAAAATTGGTATGACCCACACCAAGCTAGAGACCGACTGGGACGGTAACTTCATACTATCCAGCCAAGTGTGGACAACAGCGCGCGATATGGCCCGGCTGGGTGTTTTACACCTGCAAGACGGGGTCTGGAACGGCGAACGTATCCTTGCTGAAGGCTGGGTGAAATATGTGGCGACGCCAGCACCTGCCCAACCAGCCTCCAGGAACATTGGATACGGCGCCCAGTGGTGGCTTTATAATAAACACTACCCGGGCCTGCCCAATGATACTTTTGCCGCGCGCGGCAATCGGGGTCAGGTGATTATGGTCATTCCATCCAAAAATCTTGTCATTGTCCGCCGTGGATATGACCCATCGGGCGGCCAAGGCATCCAGCTCCACGAATTTGCTGTGGATATACTCAAGGCATTGGAGGCCGAATAATTTAGCTGTAATTGCATAAATAATTTTGCTCTTTCCATGCAATAGCATCCATAAACCGCAT
Organism: Alphaproteobacteria bacterium; assembly: GCA_021774735.1. GTDB lineage: Bacteria > Pseudomonadota > Alphaproteobacteria > Sphingomonadales > Kordiimonadaceae > JAJFIS01. The sequence goes on from JAJFIS010000047.1 coordinate 130,438, forward strand.
GGTTAGAGACAGCACTGGCTGAAATTTGGCACAGAAAAAATTTGGAAACACCAAGATAAACAATCCTAGGTCGTGCCGAATTATAAACAGGCAAGAAAAGATATGGCAATATTTCAGGGTAACATTCAAGAGTTTCACCATTTTATTGGTCCAAAGATCAGAAATGCCATCAATACCTGGACACGCAAACATAGGAAAGAGAAGAAAGGTATCTGCGAATTCTGCGGTAAGGTTTCAGAGCTCCAATCAGCACATGTGCATGGACGTGACAGAAGAACTATAATTGAAGTTATACTGGCAAAGTATACAGATAGTATGGGACATATCTCATGCACTATCAAAGAAGCAGAAGCTGAAATATTGGAGGCGCATGAACCAATTGAAAAAACGTTCAAGTTCATTTGCCATCCATGTCATGTGAAATATGATGCAAATGATAAGCCGCAGGTACAGAAGAAAGGCATGAATAACTCTAAACCATCAGCTGATCCAGAATTTCCAAAAATACATAAAATTGAGCTTTGGGCTAAGCGTTCACATCAAATCAACCATAAAATTATTAAAGCATTCCTCAAACTTGAAAATATTGGGGAAGTAACGTTTCCAAGGCTAAAAGAATATTGCATGCAAGAGTTAGGCATTGATAAATTCGAGGGACATTTTGTGTCATTGAAGACTGATGCTGGGAATTCACATGGCACCATATTCTACGAGGACAATGGACATGTAAAATTATGGAATAGAGTGCGATCCGAGATAAATAAGCATTTTGATGACGACTGTATTTTATAAAAATAACTCAGGGATCTATATCTAAAAAATTTTAGCCTATCACCTCACCTAGGTTTTTTGAAATTCACTCTGCGCTATCTTTACCGTAGCAGAATACGGTGGAACGAGTACTATCTATTATCCGTAATTTACGGAACTTGCATAAATTACGGAACTTGTGTATTGTGAAAGGAACAAGAAAGACAATATTATGATTACAGTATCAGGCGCGGAGTTTACCAAAAGCTTTGGCAAATACCGCACTTTGGCGCATAAGCAGCCTGTTTCCGTGACCAGCTACGGCAAGGAAGATTTGGTTGTTCTCGATGCAGAAGAGTTTAAACGCCTTAAAGCGCGCGATCAAGAAGCCTTGTTCGCGTGGGATTTAAAGGCTAACGATATTGATGCCCTAGGCAGGGATGATATCCCCGAAGCTGCTAAGAAACTCGATAACGAGATGGAATAATAATCCGTGTCATTTTCTAAGCCAGAAGCTGGCCTCGTTATCAATTACAGTTTCCTATGGCCGCATGAGGCCGATAGGGGGCAAGAAGAAGGTGTAAAAGACCGGCCTTGTGCAATAGTCGTGGCCACAGAAGATGATAATGTTCTGGTCGTTCCGATTACCCATACAAAGCCTGCTCCCGGTAGAAACGCTATAAAACTACCCATGGCCACCAAAAAACGACTAGGGCTGGATGATAAGCCTTCATGGATTATTACTGATAGCCTCAATCGCTTTAAATGGACTGGACCAGATGTCAGGCCATTACCTTCCGGTGACGTAGCCTATGGGCTATTGCCTTATAAGCTTATACAGCAGATCAGGGCAGCAGTGATTTCTCACTATAAAATTAGGTCCGGGCGCACTACCAAGCGGACATAATATTAACTTAGGTCAACCACGACTAAAGCCGATGTATTCTACCAACGGTCGCATTAAAAAAGGGCCACACAATTAAGTGTGACCCTTCTTTCCCGTCCCGGCGGAAATCCGGAACTTATTATTCTTGCTTTGATTTTGGCAGAGTAACCGTGAAGCGGCTGCCTACGCCTTCTTCACTCGTCACTGAAATATTACCGCCCATATGACGCGCTAACTCACGCGAAATATGCAGACCAAGGCCTGTACCTTCTTGTTTGCGGCTATAGAAATGATCAGTAACCTGTTTGAATTTATCGAAAATTACATCAAGATGATCCGGTGCAATGCCAATGCCATTATCCCAAATCGTTACATTGACGGTTTTTTCACCTTCCTCAATTTCAATACCAATCTGACCACCTTCTGGGGTGAATTTTACCGCATTGGATAAGAGATTGACAAAAATTTGGGTCGCACGACGGTCATCCGCCATAATATCAATCACAGCATCCGTGTGCCAATTAGATGTATCAATATTTTTTGCATGTGCTTGCTGAATATTATAGTTCGCAGCTTGGCCAATAATAACTTCAAGCGGTAAATCCTCAAGCTGAAGGGTTAGGCCGCCCCCTTCAATTACGCTAACATCGAGAATGTCATTAATTAGGCCCAACAAATGTTCGCCAGCACCGTGAATATCATTTGCATAGCCTTTATATTCACTGCCCAATTCACCACATGCTTCTGCCGTCATCGCCCCAGCAAACCCAATAATAGCATTCAAGGGGGTGCGAAGCTCATGGCTCATAGCAGCGAGGAATTCATTTTTGGACTTCAGGGCCATTTGTGCTTGGCCACTGGCAATATCCAAAGCCATGTTTTTGCGAGTAAGTTCTTTCAGCGTATCTTCAAGCTCCTGCCTTGTGCGGCGGCTTCTATCAAGATCGCGGTATTTTTGTGTAACATCCATCCCAACACCACGGTAACCAGAGAATTCACCCGTTGCGCGATCAAAGATGGGCACACCAGATAAGTGAAAACGCATATCTTTACCGCTTGCGTCATTAATCTCTAGTAATTGATCGCGGAATGGTTTTTTCAAGGCGACAGCTTCACCAAAGTCATTGCGCCCTTCATTATTACTATTAAACTTGCCAATCTGGTCAAAACTGCTGCCTTTATACAGCGAGGAAGGTCGCCCAACGATCGCGGTGAAGCGGTCAGACAGCTCGTTCAATTTCATCTCGTCATCACATTCCCAGAACCAATCTGAACTTGCCCTTGTAAAATCCTGAAAGCGTGACTGAGCGCGACTTGCATCCGCAAGGCCCCTAATTTGCCCTGTAATATCTTCATAAACGCCCGCAATCGCTATCACATCACCAAGAGCATCTTTCACAGGGATATGACGCCCTAAAAATACATGTTCTTCTCTACCAATTAATAGCGATTCCTGAACTCGAACAGAGCTACCATTCGCCATAACATCATCAATGATAAGCTTTAAACTTGGTACAGGACCATGCCCTATATGGTCAGGCGCACCAGCCGACAACAGCCCATTGCCAAGACGCACTGTTAATTTTTCATATTCAGCACTAACAGCGATCAATGCCCCATCAAGGCTAGCAACATAAAAAGCTTGGGTTTCGTCGAATACGAGCCTGCCCAACAAGCTTTCTGCCTGCTCATTGGCTGCTGGCGCTACTAAATTGCTCTGTGTGATAGATACACCAAAAGCTGCTGCATTTGCTTCATCTTCAACAGCACGGCGCGCGTTTAGTGAAACGACGCTTCCCTTGTCTTTATCTTTATAAGCAACCATTTTTCATCTCTAACCCAGCTCCTATCTCATTAAAAGCGCTGGGCCTTTCCTCTATGCAGTTTTTTCAAGCTCTTCAACAGCCAATTGATACGCACTGTCACGTTGCCAGATCATCAATGCACCCTTGGCATTGGATTCAGAAATGGAATCAAACAATTCCAAAATATCTTTTAAAACCCCAGGTGACTTTGCACGTGCACCTTCTCGGGCTTGTGTAAGCAGCAAAAATATCGTTGTAAATTGCCCCCGGTCAACACCGATGGCTTTAGCCAGAATGGCGAGACTTTCGCCGCCCTTGTCAGAGAAAATACGCCAGGCGGTTCTAAAATCAACAGCACCAAGCTCTCCCAAGCCCGCAACAAATACCGCAACCCTTTGCTGGCGTAAGCTGCTGAGGAGGAACTGAATACTCAGTTCACCATTTTCATTCATGCGACGAACCAACCTTTGGGCGCGGACATAGGCCCCATCTTCGCCTTCTTGGTCAACCATAACTGTGCTAGCTGCGCGCTTAACCGCTTGTTCTACGGAAACAGGGTCTATATCAAACTCCGAAAGAATTCGTTGACGCAATGCAGCAGAAACCCACCAATACATGCGGTACGCCAAATCTGGTGTTAAGTCTGAGCGCATAATTAAAGGCTCTTGAAAACGATCAACCCGCCTACTTTCAGCAACCAAATATTCCATCGCCCGCTTATTGATCGTGGCGTCATGATTATTTAGCAATGTTTCAATGACATCTTCACTGCCATATTCTACTAGCGCATCGGAAACTTGCTCTGACACCGTTTCCCGCATCGCAATGGAAAGCCGGTGTTCATCGGTCCGCATGCGAACAATCTCAATAAGGTCTTGATCATGCAATAGATCGCTTTTTTCCAGCAAAGGCCGAGCGATCTCAATCTCATCTTCCGCTAATAATTTAACGATGTCAGGCAAATCAATACCCTTAGCAAGCAAGTTGGTGCCAAGCTCTCTCTTAATATCGCTTTCAACCTGCACAATAAGTTTGCCCAAAATATCAGACATTAGGGCACGTTCATGCTCGCTCAGGCGGCCTTCCTCGGACAGGAATAAATCGGTTATATTCTCGACAAGCAGCGACCGCGAGCCTGACGATTTCGTCTTAGCCAATCCAAGTAGTCTTATGAGTTCGGGGTTCGCCATGCGACCACTGATTACCTCACTAAATATTATTTACCCAATTTCGAACACATCGCTTTAGCAGCGTTCCCAGTGCATTCGAATCACCCTTATATCCCCATATATACGTCTGCGGCATAAGGTTGAAGCAAGATGATTAACGAATCATGAAAAAGAATCAAGTACTTATCTTAAGACTCTAACGTTTTCCCTGATATTATGTCCAATATCTATACCATATATAGTGGGGGTGATTCGCTACAGAATCAACATAATGTGTCATTCGATTCGTTATGACTCTGTGCGACTCGGGGAAAAAAAGTGAAAAAATGCTGATTTTTTTGCACTTAGCACTCTTTTTTATCGGTTTAAGGGCAAAAATATACGCAAAATACCCAATTCACCTACTGCGTCGAAATTCAGGTAAACCTACATAAATGCCTGTAAGTCGGTCTGTGCCCGCCCTAGAATTAAGGCATGGACATCGTGTGTACCTTCATAAGTGTTAACCGCTTCAAGGTTCATTACATGGCGAATAATATGAAATTCATCAGAAACCCCATTGCCGCCGTGCATGTCCCTAGCTACCCGAGCAATGTCCAACGCCTTGCCGCAGTTGTTACGCTTAATCAGCGAAATCATCTCAGGGGCAAAATTGTCATCATCAAGCAACCGGCCCACCCGTAGTGCAGCTTGCAGTCCAAGCGTGATTTCCGTTTGCATATCAGCCAATTTTTTCTGAACCAGTTGAGTTTGTGCTAAAGGCCTACCAAATTGCTTGCGATCAAGCGTATATTGCCGTGCCGCATGCCAGCAAAATTCTGCGGAGCCCATAGTACCCCATGCAATGCCATAGCGAGCACGGTTTAAACAACCAAAAGGTCCAGCCAATCCTTGACAGTTAGGCAATAAGCTATCTTCGCCCACTGCAACGCCTGCCATAACCACTTCACCGGTAATAGATGCCCGCAGAGAAAACTTTCCCTCAATTTTCGGGGTGGAAAGACCTTCCATTCCGCGCTCCAAAATAAAGCCGCGAATTTTGCCGTCATGAGCATCAGACTTTGCCCAAACGACAAAGACATCAGCAATAGGACTATTAGTGATCCACATTTTAGCGCCAGTGATTTTATAACCATCTGCGGTTTTTTCGGCCCGGGTGATCATGCTGCCGGGGTCAGAGCCATGGTCAGGTTCGGTAAGGCCAAAACAGCCAATCCATTCACCAGTGGCAAGTTTGGGCAAGAATTTCTGGCGCTGTTCCTCACTGCCATAAGCATAAATTGGGAACATAACAAGCGAGCTTTGCACGCTCATGGCGGAACGGTAACCACTGTCTACGCGCTCTACTTCTCGCCCAACGAGGCCGTAAGCCACATAGCTCGAACCCGCACAGCCATATTTTTCTGGCATGGTGGAGCCTAGCATGCCCATTTCACCCATTTCACGGAAGATGGTTGGATCAAATGTTTCATGACGATTGGCTTCCAAAATCCGTGGCATAAGCTTGCTTTGGCAATAGTCACGAGTGGCATCACGGATCAGGCGTTCATCTTCACTAAGTTGCCCGTCAAGCAACAGGGCATCATCCCACATGAAAGGAACCAACCCTTTTTTATAATTCATCGCCATTTTCAAAGCCTTATTTTGCGCGGTGTCCTATGCATATGTCACCGATTATCTATTGATTACTAAAAAGTCTCTGTTCATCTTGTGCCTTAGGCATATCAAAAGAGCAAGGCCCCTTTTTGGCCATCCATGTCTATTAACAGCCAGTCAAAACTCTATTTCTAATCGCCAAAGGCTTTGGCCACTTTCATGGTACTTTTTTTCAAATGCCGTTAATGGCTTATCCATCTCGATACGTTCGGGGGCTGCTGTGAAGCCAGCTATTTTTAAAGCTAGAGCAAATTCTTCCACATAAGTCAGCCAGTTTGATCTTAACTCTAAAACACCACCTAGCTTAATAATATTGGGGAATACAGGTGACCCATGCCAACGCCGCGAGAGATGGGCCGCTTTCGGCCAAGGGTTGGGATAGAGAATATAATGGCGCTCAAGCTTCCAACCCGCTGTTACTGCTTGCCGGTAAAAATCCATCAGATCACTACGAACAAATATTAAATTAGCGGGCTGTATTCCTTCTCGCTCCCGGTTTAAGCGCTTAGCGGATTTATCAACACCAATCACCAAGGCATCAGGGTTCACGACTGCCAAATACCTAGAACTATCCCCTGCTCCACAACAGCTATCCAAAATGATAGGACGGTCATCAGCGTTGATTTGTTGCTGCAAAGCCGCAAAGGACTGCAGACTGTGATTCGCTATGGGCCGCCGAAATGAACATTTAAAATGTTTTTGAACTATAGGCACCAAATTATCATGGACGCCCATTTGGTTACTGACAACCATGCGCGATGTGCCAGGTTGGCGTAGCATGCAGCTAGCTCTTCAAGCTTGTGAAAGTGCCATCCATATAAAAAAGTGGCGCTGACATATCACTGGATGAAAGATTAACATCAATGATACGGCCAATAACAATGCCGTGGCTGCCGCTATCTAAAATACTTTCAATCTCACAGTCAAAACTAGCCAGAGCACCCTTTAAGCGCGGGGCACCAGACTTTCCTGCCAGCCACAAGCCATCTTCAAAGCGCTCAGTTTCAGTGGTGCCTTCCAAGCCAGCAAATTTAAGGGCCAATTCTTCATGGGAAACAGCCAATACATTCACGCACATATTACGGCCCTTTGACAGTTTTTCATATGTTGCCCCAAGCCGGTTAACGCAGGCCAATAACCGAGGTGGGCTAATAGAGAGCGAACAAATTGCCGTTGCGGTTAAGCCGGCCCATACATCACCGGATGATGTTGTGACAATATTTACAGCACCGCCAAGACGGCGCATGCCTTGCTTAAAATCATCTTCCGTTACCGACATATGCTTCTTCCCAAGCGGATAAAAGGTAGCTGACGCCACCAAACAAGCATCAGATAAAGCCCGAAAGGTAATTAAGGCAAGTCTTAAATGAAACGTAACAAGCTTAAACTGGTCAAAGTAGCAAGCGCTTGATAAGAGGCTTCCAGTGCCAACTGATCATTATTCAAATTGGTTATCGCCTCAGCAATATCCACATCTTCCAAGTCCGCGATAAAGGTTTCCAGAAAAACATTCGTATCTGCATGTTGGCGTTCAACAATATCCAACCGCTGGAAGGCCAGACCATTGGATGTTTGGAATTGCTGAACTTTGGTGATAGCGGATTCCATATCAGCTAATTTTGACTTGAGAAAATCAAACTGCGTGGGAGTTAACTCCCCCACTAGCGGGCCTGATGGGCCATTATGGAAATCATGAATTTCTTTCATCACCTGAAATAATGGCTCCGCGACTTCATTTGCCAAAAGACCAAAGTCAAGCTCTACATCATCGGCAATACGGGCCTTGAAAGCGATGTCTGAATTATCAAAAGCATCAGCAACAGAAGGGAGTGCCGCAAGATCAGCAAGCTCGGTAACGTTAACTGGCTTAGTGCCTGTTTTTGCCCCTGAGAATAAAAATACACCACCCAAATTGGCGTTCAAAGCGCTGGTAATAAAGGAAAAAGATTCCTCTAGCAGCTCAGGCACACCCTCAGCCCGATTATTTGAGATCGCCAGCAACAAAGTTTGACGCAGTTCTCGCGACGAATCTAATATTCCACCAAGCTGAACATCATTGGCATCAAGCTTGCCACGAATATCGGAAATTGATCTTTCATATGTTTCAACTCGTGAGCGAAATGACCGCGCACCAAGGATCGTGTTGGTATCGCCTGCAAGGCCCGCAAAATCATCGGATCGTTTACCCGTTGTAATTTGCCGCTGGTCTTCAAAAACCCTTGATTGATTTTGGCTTAAATTACGGATCAGCTGTTGTTGCTGCCCAAAACTAGATACACGGTTTACCATCTGTTATCTCCTTACTTCAAAGCCACTTCTAGACAGCAGCCAGAAGCGATTCGTAAAGTTCTTGTACGCTCGACAATATACGTGCCGCAGCATTATAGGCATTTTGAAAAACAACTAAGTCAGCGAGTTCTTGGTCCAAATTAACCCCCGTCACATCTTGACGGCGACGGTCAAGTTCAAGCTCTAAGGCTTCATTGTCTGCTTCTAAATTTTCGGTACGCCTTGCCATAACACCGGCACTGCCAAGCACCCGTGAGACATAGGCTGACATGGTAACGTTAGTGGCTTTAATTTCACCAGCTGACGGGAATTTAATTGCCAAATTTTCCAACCTCTGAAGCGCCAGCGCCCCCCGCTGGTCCCCCGCTGTTAGCGCCACGCTGCCAATACCCACGGCCAAGTCAAACACGCCTATTGATAATCCATCTGGATCATTGCGCAGATCCTCCCGGATTTGAACATCCGATGCTGCATCTGCTAAGAAGTTTGGCCCTATGCCAAATGCTTTGGTAAAATTAACCCCAGTACCCGCCATGTTGGTGCTATCGGCGATCACTTCCAGCCGTAAATTACTAAAAGATGCTGTTTCATTAAATGAAAATGCGCCCTGACCATCTAAAGAAAAATTGAAAAATGCGCCTAAACCCGCCACATTATTCAATTCAGTTAGCATATCATCCATCGTCTGGTTGGCAGCTGTCACTGTTATAACAACTGTATCGATCTCACGGTTAGCCGCATCACGCACTGAAAAACTAATGGTCTCACCAACACCAAGGTTATGATCATCAACGCCTAAAAAGCCAGTATTATAGATGCCTTGCTCTTTGGCTGTGATCATATCATTCATACCGAAGAAATGGCTGAAACCACGCCCCCCACGGTCTGTTGGTACATTTGGATCATCGGCTATTACGACACCATCTGTGCCTGACGCCGCAGCAAAACTTAATATACCGCCTGTGAATGACATAACACCATCACCAGCGAGGCCAGCATTCACAGCTGTCACCAAATCATTCATCGTCGCGGGAGGGGCAGCATCAAAATCAATAGTGACCCGGTTCACCACCCGTAATGTCGCATCTGTAACCGCAAAGGTAACTTGCCCTGTAAAATTAGGTGGGCTTGTTCCATCCAGCGGCACAGCACGACCACTTTGCAGGCTGTTCGATGGTGGCACAGCGGTAAAAGCATTATGCACCCGGTTAAATTCATCCATGACATGGGCGCTCAAATTACCAATCGATTCAGCCAGTTCAACTAGGTCCCCGTCGCGCATATCAATAAGGCCCCGCAGGCGACCAGACCGCAGATTAATTTCAAAATCTCGACCAGTACCAACAGGTACACCCGTTACTTCGTCCCTTTCAAATAATTGAATAGATGGGAAACGAGTGGAAGCTTCAACTGTTCCCGGTCCATTATACACGAGCATATTATTCTGTGATAAATCGACCAATAATTGCCCTGATCCGGTAAAAACTTTAACGCTGCCGTCCCCTTGCCGGTCAACACGAATATCTACCAGTTCAGATAGCTGGTCTAAGGCTTCCCCCAGTTGGCCTTCCAATCCACCAGTTTCTCCGCCAACCGATGTTTGGCGAACCAGCAAAGGGTTCAGCTCATGGATGCGGTCAAGTATCTCATTAGCGGATTCAATCTTTTCACTAATCTGGTCGCTTGCATCCGTACGAAGTGCTTGAAAAGAGCTTTGCAAAGTTACAGCAAAATCCAAGAAGCTATCCATATCAGCAAGCATTGCTTGACGGCGGAGTGAATCTGCTGGTGCTAAGGCTAGATCTGCCATTGAGCTGAAAACTCGATCCATGCGGGCAATTAAGCTGCTATCTGAATCAGGCGCGCCGAGCAGCCCTTGAATGCGTTCGTGTAATTGGCTTTGGGCAGCAAATTCTTGCCGCCCAGAAAAAGCTGTGCGGGCTGCCGCGTCCAAAAACTCGTCAAGAACCGCCGTCACACCCGTTATGCCCACACCAACGGTCTCGCCTTGTAGCACCAATGCCTCGCGGGTCACTTCCAAGCGCTTATAACCCTCTGTGTTAACATTGGCGATGTTGCTGGCGGTTACGCGCAGAGATTCCTGATTGGTGAACAAGCCAGTGAGCGATGTGTTAATGATGGCATTTAATGACATGCTTCAGCTCCATTGATGGGGTAGCTGGGAAATGATGCAAGGTCAGTGCTAGGCAACATATGCCCCTGCACGGCAGAGACTGCCCATAAGGCAGACACATTCCCAGACGGTATCGCCTTGGCTTGACTTCTTATTTTCATCATTCTTTCCAACGCATTAGCTATGATCTCAATATTATTTTGGCACATCTAACCATCTCTAAAGTGGGGTATATGGTTCAAATTTATCCCACTGCTATTTGATAATTTGCAAAGCCTGTGCCAATCAGTTCTTTTCAATTGAGATAAAAATTGTCACAGTCAAACCCTTAAAGGGAGATGATGAAAAAATGAGCGATCTAACGACGCCCAATACTAAAAGTTTTGCTACAAGATGCCGCGCCGTTATCCATCGGGATTGGGTGATTTATCTAATCATCATAGTATTTTCAGCCGGGGTTGGCCTTACTGGGTTGTTATTTTCCACCACCGCTAATGTCCATTATCTGATCTATTCAAACGCTGCTATCTCAGCTCTGTTGGTTGGCGGCGGTTTTATGTTTGTGGCTTTTTTAACGCGGCTGATCCTCAAACTACACCCACGCCCGCTTCTTGCTGTTGGCCAACTTATAGCAAAGGTACTGCGCCGCCCTGAAGAAATTTTAGGTTTCATTTTAATCTTTATCGGGATGGAATTTTTCATCTCTGCCTTCACATCGTTGAAATCGATGATCCCTATCCTTCATCCTTTCGATATGGACGAAAGCTTTGCCGCCATGGACCGCTGGCTTCATTTTGGCATTGACCCATGGCGGCTTACCCATGCTTTAAATGAGGTATCTCTTGCTGCCAGCGCCATGCTGACCGGGGTCCTTACCTTCCTTTATGCCCTATGGTTTTTTCTATTTTGGACAGTCTTATTATTTTTCATGATCCGCCCCGACACAGGCCGCCTGCGCCAGCAATATTTGATCAGTTATTTCCTATGTTGGGTCATCATTGGTGGTGTTTTTGCTATCCTGCTGTCCTCTGCAGGCCCCGTCTATTATAATCATTTGGTGGCGGGTACTGACCCGTTTGTCCCCCTTATGGAAGTTTTAACCGACCAAAATGAATGGCTAACTGAACGGGGTGGCTGGCTACGGGTTTGGCCCTTGGAGATACAAGACAAACTATGGGAAACTTATAGCAACAGCGAAACCACGCTCGGCAGCGGCATATCCGCCATGCCCAGCATGCATGTTGCCATCGCAGTGCTCATGGCGCTCGGGGTCTCTCGGTTAAACAGAAAGCTCGGTTTCGTCTTTTGGATCTTTGCCTTGCTCATTCAAATCGGCTCGGTGCATCTCGCTTGGCACTATGCCATCGACGGTTACCTCGCTGCCATCCTCACTGTCATCATCTGGAAAATTGCTGGCAGGCTGACCGCAAAGCTGATGCCGGCGGCGCAATCCTGATCAATATGGGTGTTAGACCACCAAAATAATGCAGATCAGCCTTATAAGCTGTTGACTTCGGTCCATTCATCACTAAATTGCCGCGCAGAGGCCCTCTTGGCGGAACTGGTAGACGCAAGAGACTTAAAATCTCTCGGTTGTATGACCGTGCCGGTTCGAGTCCGGCAGAGGGCACCACTACCCACAGAAATCATCCCAGCATTACCCCAGTGCTTTGACCGCCTCCACAGCGGCATCTAGTGCTGTTTGGTCCACAGCGCGCACGACGATCTCAACGCCGGCTTTGCCGTCCCTATACTGCGGGTAGCTGCCTATTTGTGTGCTTGGATGCGCGTGTTGGATTATGCCAAGCGGGCCCGCGAGCACGCTTTCAGGCAAATCAAAGGCAATAGTCTGCGACATTGTCCGTGCGCCGCCCTTCACCCGGTCATCGCCCAAATTATCAAGCATCGACTGCATGATCGCAGGTACGCCTGCCATAACAAAGACATTGCCGATCTGAAAACCCGGTGCGATCGACAGGCTATTATCGATCAAGGTACCGCCCTGTGGCACCCGCGTCATCCTTTGGCGCTCCTTGGTAAATTCACGCGCCTCAACGCCGCTATGGTAATATTCTGCCATGCGGCGGTACGCTTCCGGGTGGATCTCGAGCGGTACGCCGAATGCCTCCGCGATACAGTCCGCCGTGATGTCATCATGGGTGGGGCCAATGCCGCCGGTGGTGAATATATAGTCGTAAAGCGGGCGAACCGCATTCACCGCCGCGATGATGGCGGGTTTATCGTCGCTGACCACCCGCACTTCAGCGAGGTTTACCCCGCGCATGCCGAGCCATTTGGCGAGATAATTCAGGTTCGCATCCTGCGTCCGGCCCGATAGTATCTCATCCCCAATGATTATTAGCGCCGCCTTATAGACTTTTTCGCTCACCTAATTTATCCCTTCATTACATGCTCGATAGCCATAGCAAATGATAGAGGCCTATACCATGCGTTTCACCGACAAATTAACCCGCGCGACGCTCATCAAGCGCTATAAACGCTTTTTGGCCGATGTTGAGCTGGATAACGGCGATATTGTTATCGCCCACTGCGCCAATAGCGGTGCCATGACCGGCTGCGCTGAGTCCGGCTGGACGGTATATCTGTCCCCCAACCGCAATCCTAAGGCCAAGCTGGATTGGCGCTGGGAAATGGTCGACTGCGGCACCAGCCTGATCGGCATTAACACCAGCAGGCCCAATCATATCGTTGAAGAGGCTATTTTAGATGGCAGCATCCGCGAGCTGCAAGGTTATGCCACCCTAAAGCGCGAGGTTAAATACGGTAAAAATAGCCGCATTGATATTCTGCTAAACGGAGGCGAAAAGGGTGACCAACTTTGTTATGTGGAAGTGAAAAGCGTCACCTTGAAAATCGACGATAAAGCCGCCTTCCCTGATGCGGTCACCACCCGGGGCACCAAACATTTGAACGAGCTGATAGCCATGGTAGAAGCGGGTCACCGCGCGGTGATGGTCTATCTGGTGCAGCGCGAAGACTGTGTTGGCTTCACCCCCGCCGCCGCCATTGACCCCACCTATGCCCGAACCCTGCAAAAAGCTGCTAGCGCCGGTGTTGAGCTCATATGTTATAGTTGCCGCTTGACAGAAGATGCCATTTGGGTAAAAGCCCCTCTTCCCATATCGCTCAAAGACGCTTAGTATCAGCAGTGTAATTGAAGGACACACAACTATATGAACTATGTTGCAGCATCAAATGTGGCTGAAACCCGTACCGGGGTGATTAAATTATACGGGCCAGAGGCCATGGACGGCATGCGGGCAGCGGGCCGCTTGGCAGCCGAAACGCTCGATTTTATCACCCCTTATGTGGTGCCCGGCGTCACAACGGATGAGTTGAACCGCCTTTGCCATGATTTCACCACCGACCACGGGGCCATTTCGGCACCGCTCAACTATCGTGGTTTTCCCAAGTCCATCTGCACCTCGGTCAATCATGTTGTTTGTCACGGTATTCCCGGCCCCCGTAAGCTGAAGGACGGCGATAGCTTGAACATTGACGTGACGGTCATTCTCGATGGTTGGTACGGTGATACCAGCCGCATGTTCTTCGTCGGCAAGCCCAAAATTTTGGCGCAACGCCTGTGTAAAGTTACATACGAATCGCTGTGGAAAGCCATTGACCTCGTTAAACCCGGTGCGACGCTGGGCGATATTGGCCACGCCATTCAAAGCCATGTGGAAGCGGCGCGCTTTTCCATCGTGCAAGACTTTTGCGGCCACGGCATTGGCCGCGTATTCCATGATGATCCCAGTGTATTGCATTACGGTAAACCCGGCACAGGGGTGGAACTGCGCGAAGGTATGTTTTTCACCATTGAACCTATGGTCAATGCGGGCAAAGCGGCCACCAAAATTCTCGCGGATGATTGGACGGCTGTAACACGCGACAAGTCGCTCTCCATGCAGTTCGAACATACAATGGCGGTGACCGCTGACGGGGTTGAAGTTTTCACGCGCTCCCCCAAAGGCCTAGATTGCCCGCCCTATGATTTGGACCAATAGGCCTTATGGGTAGCCCCGCCAAAAAACACGACCACAAGCAAGGTCACCGGCAACGGTTGCGGGAACGCTTCTTAAAGGCCGGCTTTGAGGCTATGCCAGACTATGAACTGTTGGAGCTGTTATTAATCTCAGCCATTCCACGCCGCGATGTTAAACCGCTGGCAAAAGAGCTAATCGCCCATTTTGGCTCTTACGCCGATGTCATCAGCGCGCCTATTGATCGCCTTAAAAGCTTTTCTGGTCTTGGTAATGCGGGCGTTACAGCCTTGAAAACAGTTGAAGCTGCTGCGGTTCGGCTGGCACAGTCTAGGGTGATGGACAAGCCAGTACTTTCAAGCTGGCAATCACTGCTGGACTATGTCCGCATTGCTATGGCACGCTCCGAGATCGAACAGTTTCGCGTGTTATTCCTCGACCGTAAAAATCGCCTGATAGCCGATGAAGTCCAAAGCAAAGGCACGGTGGATCATACGCCCGTATACCCGCGCGAAGTAGTTAAGCGCGCGCTTGAGCTGAACGCATCAGCGGTAATATTGGTCCATAACCATCCGTCTGGGGACCCAAAGCCAAGCAAAGGTGATATCGCCATGACACGGGAAGTGAAAGACGCCTGCTCAAAATTAGAAAGGGGCTGACCCAGATAACTAATCCAGTTTCTCTTTAACCCACTGTTTTAATTCTTTTAATTGAAGTGCTGGATCACTGTTATTGAAACGCCACTCACATTCCTTCAAAAATAGTCCAAAATGCTCCTTGGGTACACCAT
>JAJFIS010000048.1 GCA_021774735.1 Alphaproteobacteria bacterium
ATATTTGCAGACCCATACCACATGGTACTGAAGCATATACATACTATGCGCTGTTTTGATCACTTCCATCTCTGCAGCATATCGCCTTAAGGCTCATTCATCCACGGCTAAAGCCGTGGTGTTCTGTCTACGACCGCATAAAAATATTACAATACAGCTTATACTTGTGCAATATTCATGCCATAAATATATTTACTAACTAAATCAACCCGTTACATGTGTGGGGTTTTTAAGAGACAATCAATCAAACATCTTTTCATTCATTTTTTCAACAATTGATTGGGTGTGATCCGTAGACAAATGCGCATACCGTTTCACCATTTGCAAAGTTTTGTGGCCAAGAATAACTGAAAGCTCAATTGATGTTGCTTCGTTCATAGCAAGGTAACTAGCTGCTGTATGGCGTAAATCATGGAAACGGAAATTATTAATATTAGCCTTTTTCCGCGCAAGCTCCCATGCGGAGCGAATGTCAATAGCTTTGTCGCCTATTGTATTCGGAAAAACCAATCCGTTATTAACCGCCCTGCTCTCATATAAAGTGTCAATTGTAAGCAAATGTTTTTTCAATAGTTTAGCAAGGTGTTTTACAATTGGAACAGATCGTGTCTCACCGTTTTTTGTATCGCGGAAAATGGCCCTATGCCGTGATAGCTCTACATCTGTAACTTTTAACTTAAGGATTTCACTTTTTCTGGCACCTGTGGAAAGGGCAAATATGACAATAAGATAGAGCCATGGATTAGCACTGGCTTTACATTCTTCGAGCAATGCTTCTATTTCACTCTCATCTAAAAATCGAGTTCGCGCTGGTGAAGATTTTTTGATTGTAGGCATTTGCTCTATTGGGTTTTCACCAATTTGCCCCCAAAGAATTGCATATTTGAAAATTTGCGATAGGCAATCGCGGTAAAGCTTAAGAGTACGGGGTGACTTAGGCTTAGTAATCTTTGCGCGTCTCATATCTCCTGAGTATTCTAAGACACGCATTTTTTTAGTAATAAGATTTGTATCGATATAAGCAAGGCCAAATTCACCAAGCTCTTTTGCCCAATAATCGAGATATGACTTTTGAGCACGCTGAGTACTTGTGGCTTTGTGAGGCATAACGTCATCGCGATAACGATCAATGGTTTCTTGCAATGTTATTATGGTTGATGTTTTGCGTATGTTTTTATATTCACCACGCTCAATACTTGCCTCTGTTTGCCGCGCCCACATACGAGCGTCTGTCATTCTTTTGAAAGTTTTACGCTGCGCAGGAAACCCCTTTAAACGGATGGTAACACGAATTACCGTGCCTTTATTCTTAGTCTCTCTTTGCTCAAAATTTGCCATAAAGCGCTACTTTTTTATAGTTTTCATAATGCTAATATATCTGTATGCTATGCTACTAAAAGCTTAGAGGCAAGAAAAAAGGGGTAAAAAAGGGGTAATTGATGTCAACAATAGGCCACAATTCACAACAGCTGCCAACACCAAATATCTTCTAAGTGTCTGTTTTTATTGTTGTATGGTGTTGGGTGGTGTTGTGGACTATAGTATCCCTTAAAGCTCATAACCTGAAGGTCGTAGGTTCAAATCCTACTCCCGCAACCAACATCAAAGGGTCATTCACTTCTTGTGGGTGGCTCTTTTAAGTTTATTGGCAGGGGTAGGTGATTTTCACCTACTGTTCGGACCGACGCACATCGTGAGGAAGGTCAACATGAGGGATGCAATCCCGATACGATAAATCCTACTCCCGCAACCAACAAGAAAGATCACCTTAAATAAGGGGGAAGGCTTTCTTATCAAATATAGCTATTCGTGGGTGTTCTCGGCTTCCAGCGCATAACCATCACCGCGCACGGTGCGAAATAGGTCTGGTTTATTATCAGAATTTAGCGCTGTTCTAAGGCGTTTTACCGCAACATCTACGGTGCGGTCTTCAACGTAAACATCTTGACCCCACGCCTTGTTTAAGAGCTGTTCACGGCTAAAAACTTTTCCGGGCTTAGCCATGAAAACCCGAAGTAAACGAAACTCCGTAGGGCCAAGTTTGATGAACTCTCCGCCTCGTGTTACTTTTTTTTGTTCAATATTCATGATCAAATCCGCAACGGATAAAATATTATTAACTTCGGGGCTAGACCGTCGCAGCACAGCTTTGACACGGGCGATGAGTTCGCTGGGCAGATAGGGTTTGACAATATAGTCGTCTACACCAAGTTCAAAACTATGAATTTTATCGTCCTCTTCACCGCGAGCTGTAAGCATAATAACGGGCAGATTTTTTGTTTCATCTTGAGCTCGCAACCAGCGCATAATTTTGATACCTGACATTTCGGGCATCATCCAATCAAGGATTAATAAATCAGGGGTCTTATCTTCGATCATCTCTTTTGCTTTTTTGCCGTCATGGGCAGTGGCGACTTCAAAGCCAGCTTCTTCAAGATTGTATCGTAAGATTTCGGCCTGCCCAACCTCATCTTCGGCAACAATTATATAAGAGCCATCTTTCATAACGGTTAGCTTTCCTGCTTTGGCGGCACAACAACTGATGTTGATTGATCAAGATTAATATGACCATCATCATATTGTTTAGCTTCCACAACATAATAGACTTGTTCTGCGATATTTGTAGCATGATCTCCTATTCGCTCGATATTTTTTGCGATAAACAGGAAGTGCGTACAAGCCGTAATGTTACGGGGGTCTTCCATCATATAGGTTAATATTTCACGAAACAAAGATGTATAAAGAAGGTCAACGTCTTCGTCTTGTTGTATAACTGATAAGGCTTGGGGTACATCACGCTCAATGTATGCGTTTAGCACCTGATTAATCATGGTTTCAACCAATTTGCTCATGCGTTCAATTGACTTTCCCATTGGGGATAACAAGGGAACCTGAGTTAAAGTATCGACACGCTTGGAAATATTTTTTGCATGATCTCCCATGCGCTCTAAGTCGTTAGAAATACGCAGGGAGGCAATGATTGTGCGAAGGTCTGCAGCCATCGGCTGACGCAGTGCAAGCAGCCGTGTTGCCTGTGCATCAATATCTATCTCTAGCGCGTCAATTTTTTTATCGTCTGCGACAACGGCTTTTGCAAGAGTGCTATCATACTGTACGAGGCTTTGTACGGAATCAGATAAAATATGTTCGACCTGACCGCCCATTTCCGCAATAAGGCGATCAAGGTTTTTAAGCTCGTCATCATAGACTTTTACGATATGACTTTGTGACATCTTTAGCTCCTTTTAACCTATGCGGCCTGTAATATATGATTCTGTACGTTCGTCTTTTGGGTTAGTAAAGAGTATTTCTGTTTCACCCTGTTCTACCAAGTCCCCTAAATGAAAGAAGGCGGTATAGTCTGATACTCGGGCAGCCTGTTGCATTGAGTGCGTGACGATAATAATGGTAAATTTTTCTTTTAACTCATGAATAAGCTCTTCAATCCGCGCTGTGGCGATAGGATCAAGGGCCGAACAGGGTTCGTCCATCAATATTACATCTGGTTCAATGGCAATAGCACGAGCAATGCAAAGGCGTTGTTGCTGCCCACCAGACAAACCAGTTCCGGGGCTGTCAAGCCGGTCCGACACCTCATCCCAAAGCCCAGCACGGCGAAGGCTTTTTTCTACACGCGCATCAAGATCAGCTTTATCGATTGATAAACCATGTAGTTTTATACCGTAAGCCACATTCTCGTATATTGATTTTGGAAAAGGATTTGGCTTTTGGAATACCATACCAATACGGCGACGCAACACCTCAACATCTACATCAGCATGGTAAACATCGGCACTATCCATCATGATAGTACCTGTCACTTTACAGATAGATATAAGGTCATTCATACGATTAATACAGCGCAAGAATGTTGTTTTCCCGCATCCTGAGGGGCCTATAAGGGCTGTGACACGGCGCTGTGGAATATCAAGATTAATGTTGTGTAGCACTTGTCTGTCCCCATAAGACACACAAACATCACGCGCGATTATTTTTGGTGTACCGTCAAAGGCCATGGGTTTGCTAACTACTTGTTGAACTGTCATAAGGTTTACCATTTCTTTTCAAGACGCTTACGCAAAATGATGGCTGTTAAATTCATCAAAACAAGGAAAACGAGGAGGACTAAAATTGCGCCAGCGGTTTTTTCTGCAAAAGCACGTTCAGGGCTATCAGACCATAAGAACACTTGTACGGGCAACGCAGAAGCTGGGTCGGTAAAGCTCGTAGGAGCATCTGCAATGAAGGCCACCATGCCTATCATCATTAAGGGTGCTGTTTCACCAAGAGCTCGCGACATACCCAGAATTGTTCCGGTTAGCATACCAGGTAATGCCAACGGCAACGCATGGTGAAACACGGCCTGCACATGCGAAGCCCCAATACCAAGTGCAGCCTCTTTAATGGAGGGGGGCACAGCTTGCAGAGAAACACGGCTAGAGATTATTATGGTGGGCAGTGTCATTAAGGCCAGAACCATACCGCCTGCGAGAGAGGAAGAACGCGGCATGCCAAAAACATTCAAAAACACTGCAAGCCCTAAAAGCCCAAAAATAATAGAGGGCACTGTTGCAAGATTATTAATGTTGATCTCTAAAAATGTTGTGAATTTGTTTTTAGGGGCAAATTCCTCCAAATAAATGGCGGCTAAAATACCAATAGTGAAAGAAAACACCAAACAAACTAACAAGGTGAAAATTGACCCCATTAACGCGCCACCAATACCCGCTCGTTCAGCGTCACGGCTATCACCATTGGTTAAAAAGCCGACATTAAACCTTGTGCGGAAGCGTTCTTGTTTATCTAGGCTGATGAGCCATGCTCTTTGCACCTCAGGAAATCGATTTAAAACTTCCTCTGTTAAACCATCCTTACGGGCTATATCAACGTCATCAGAGGTTGGAAGCCATAAATCAAATTTACTGGGCGAACCTTCCATCATACTTAGTTTTTCAGCCAGAGTTTCTTCGGCTCCTGCGGCAACCATATTATAAGCAGCTTTACGGCCAGAACGCCCCTTTGCATCGGGGAAATTATATAGAACTGTTTTTCTGAGTAAGGTAAAGCTATCATCACCATATTCGGCAATTAGCTCTTGGCTTACCTCTAACCGTACTTCTGTTTTAACAAAAGCACCCACACCTTTAAAGCCGATGCCAACGATAAGGAATGACAAAAAAGCCAAACTAAAAATAACAGCAATCTTCCCATAGTTTTTAAAGCGACTTTCAGCGCGGTATCGTGCAGCAAGCCCAGGAAGTGCAGCTTTTGATAATGGATGATCAGTCATATACTTCCCTATTCCTATTAACCACCCAGTTGCCGCCAATATTGAGGATGAGTGTTATAATGAAAAGTGCAAGACCCAATGCAAAAGCGGCCAGTGTTTTAGCGCTGTCAAATTCTTGGTCCCCAGTAAGTAACATCACGATTTGAACGGTAACGGTCGTTACGGCCTCAAGTGGATTGAAAGTTAGATTTGCAGTAAGTCCTGCGGCCATTACAACAATCATAGTCTCGCCAATAGCCCTTGATGCAGCAAGCATAATACCGCCTGCAATACCGGGCAGAGCAGCGGGTAGCACAACCCTGCGAATAGTTTCTGACTCGGTGGCACCTAATCCTAATGACCCTTCGCGTAACGTAGAGGGAACCGCCGTGATAACATCATCGGAGATTGATGATATGAGCGGGATGATCATCACACCCATAACAAGACCTGCTGCAAGGGCAGATTCTGAAGCAACATCCAGACCAATAGTTGCGCCAAAGCCCCTGAGAGCTGGGGCGATAACAAGGGCGGCAAAAAATCCATAAACAACTGTCGGCACACCAGCAATAATCTCTAATATTGGCTTGATAATAGCACGCCGCCTTTCTCCTGCATATTCAGCGAGGTAAATCGCCGAAAACACCCCAAAGGGGCATGCGACTGATAAAGCCAGCAAGCTGATTAAAAACGTTCCCACGAACAAAGGCACTGCACCAAAGGCACCAGAAGACCCAACTTGGTCACTGCGCATGGCAGTTTGAGGATTCCACTCCATGCCGAATAGGAAGTCAAAAACACTGACTTCTGAGAAAAAGCGCACGCTTTCTACAATGAGAGAAAAAACGATGCCAACCGTCACCAGAACAGCAATTGCAGCCGAGGCTAAAAGCAATAGCTTTATAGCCCCTTCTGCAACATGCTTTCGCCCTGATGTTGTACGATCAATTGTTAGTGACTGCCGCATATAAACACTTTCTTATAGCTTGGCGTTTACCGTAGCATTTAATTCATTTTAGCTTTGATAGATGCAATAGAAGCTGCTCGCTCTTTGCTGCCCATTGGGATAAGCCCGCGATCAGATAGATATCCATCTTCGCCCGTTGCTGCTTCACTAATGAAAGCTTCAACAAAGGGCTTTAGACTTGGGGTAGATTTTAAATGCTCGCCCTTAACATAAAAGAATAATGGCCGAGAGATTGGGTAGCTGCCATCGGCAATCGCATCAAAGCTTACGTCAACTTTGTTAATGATTGCCGCTTTAACTTTATCGCTATTTTGGTCGAGGAAGCTAAAGCCGAAAATACCAAGGGCATTATGATTTGCAACTAGCTTTTGAACAATAAGATTATCATTTTCACCAGCTTCAATAAAAGCGCCATCTTCACGAATGGTGTGACAAAGAGTTTTGTACGATTTCTTATCGCTAGATTTTAGCGCTTTGATCTTAGGGAATGTTTTACAGCCTGATTCCATAGCCAGTTCAACAAAAGCATCCCGTGTACCAGATGTTGGTGGGGGCCCTAGTACTTCAATTTTGGTGGTTGGCAAGGCGCTGTTTACATCAGACCACGTGACAGCAGGGTTTTTAATCATATCGCCATTTGCATTGGGCACTTCTTTTGCCAGTGCTAAAAATATGTCGCGTGTTGTAATGTTGAAATTTACAGCGCCTTTAGCATTGGCAATAACGATACCATCATAGCCTATTTTTACTTCAATGATTTTATGAACACCATTTTTCGCACATAATTCAACTTCTGACCCTTTGATGGCCCGCGAAGCATTTGATGCATCTACTGTCTCAGGGCCGGGACCCGCGCAAAATAATTTAAAACCACCACCAGTTCCTGTGCTTTCCACAATCGGTGTTTTATAGCTGGAAGTACGCCCAAAGCGTTCTGCCACAACAGTTGAGAAAGGGTAAACAGTTGAGGACCCAACAATACGCACTTGATCTTGGGCAAATGCCGCTGGAGCTATAAGGCTAGTTGAAGAAGCAGCAAGAGCTATTAGGATTGTTTTTTTCATATTCAGCATAATATTTCCTATTCTATTTCGAATATTCACCATCCTTATAAGTCTAACCAATGACGGCTGAATGACCGGAGGATGACAGTTTTGTTACAAAGAATTTTAAGTATTTAGGATTGTAGGGGACAGGGAAACACCTGACCCTATGGAGGTTTTTAACTTACCAATCGACTTGAAAGCGAAAGGCCAGAGCATTCACGCTGTTCTTACCGTCTATGCCATTGGCTGCAACATCATAAGCATCACTAATGTTTGAGTGACTATAGTTTGCCATGACACGTGTGTGGCGGTTGAGATACCAATTTATACCTAAAATCCATGTATCTTGCTTGCCACCGGCAATGCCATTATCCGATAAATCAAGTGTATCGAAACGAGCATTCACCGAAACTGCCCCCATGCCACCTTCGTTAACTGGATTGTTAACCTTTGGGCGGTCCCATGCGCCTTTGTCCAGTTTCAAGGTGCGACTTTCACCTGTTAGGAAATAGCCTACTTCAGCGTAACCACCACCAAAATTTGCATTGCCGCCATTGGTTCCCGCGTCTTTAGCATTCAAGAAACCATATTCGGCTGCACCGTGGAAGCTCCCAAGTTGGAAACCTGCTTCTGCACCATAGAAGAAATCATTACCGTTACCGATGTGGCCTGTATTTACAAAGCGGTCAGACATATGAACATGGGGACGTTGGCGATAGCGCAGTTGGCCGTCTGTGTTGCGGTTACGCATTGACGCGCCTAAAAGCCATTTACCGTTATCTATCTCGCCGCCGTAAGTTGCGCGTGCTGCTAGTGTAAGGTCGCCTTCGCCACTATCACTATTACTCCCTTTAAAAATACCAGCTTTAGCTGTCCAGTTATCTCCGCCATTGCTCAAAGCTATACCCATCTGACGAGCAAAACCAAAAGCATCGGTAAAAGACCCACGTTCCATGAATGATATGTGTCGCGAAGAAGTTTGCTCATCAAGAGAGTTCGAGGTTTTAAATTGCCCTACAGTCACTTTCCCTACGCCTGTGCTCACCTGCATGTAAGCGTCTTTAACGGTTACTTCATTGCCTGCAAAATCAGCTTCGAATTTATACTTTACATCTTTCCAGGCTTTACCTTCGATGCCAAGGCGGGCGGTGCGAAACTCTGTGCCTGACATATCCATTGTACCATCCTCATCAGATACTTTAATATAGTCTGCATACAAGCGGCCTCTAATGTTAAATTCAAAGAGGCCGTCTTTAGTGCCTAGTGCAAAAGCTGGTTCAGCTTTTTTTATGATTGACGTCTTTTTTTCTGAAGCTTTTAGAGCATCAATCTGCTTCTGCATTTCTATCATTTGTTGTTGCAGGTCATTAATTGACTGCGCAGACACAGGAGCGGTCATTATAGCGCCCACTCCAACAGATGCGAGTAAAGCGAATATGTGTGCATGTTTCATTTTCATTTCCTATTTATCCTGTTTTCAAATTCATATGGAAAAATGCGCTCTTAACAAAAGCTCGCGCCAGAGGTTTTCCATAATCAGGTGTATAGGGGGTATATATGTCGAGATGATTTCGGGTATGTTTCAGTTCAATGACAATGCATTAGGTCATTGTGATTGAGTAAAAACCCTTTATTCTGTGAAGGTGGCGCTAAAGGTTGTGCCTTCCGCCTCGTTGCTTTCAATTCGAAGGCTACTATTATGACGACCTAAGATATGCTTGACGATTGCAAGGCCAAGTCCTGTGCCGCCCATATGGCGAGAGCGGCTACTGTCCGCACGGTAAAAACGTTCAGTTAATCTGGGGATGTGGTGGGGTTCGATAATATTTCCACGGTTATTGAAGCTAACATTTTGAGTGTTTTCATTTTGGCCCGTTGCCAGTGTTACCGTAATGGATCCATTCTTTTCACCATAATTAATGGCGTTATCCAATAGGTTATGAAACACTTTGATAAGTTCATCTCTATCACCAACTATTGGGGGCAGATTAGATTGAAGGCTCACGGAAACTTGCATGTTTTTATTTGAAAGACGCTCCGAAGCTGTTTTGACAATGTTTTCCAGTATCAGCTTAAGGTCTACAGCATCCGTGGGGTGAATATGTTTGCGGGCCTCTGTTGCTGAGAGCGTTAGAAGATCATCAACAATACGGTGCATTCGCCCCGCCTCAGCGGCAGTCATTTCTAAAAACCGTGATCGCGTGGCTGTATCTTCTCCAGCCCTACCTTTTAATGTCTCTAGGGTTGCGATCATTGTGGTTAAGGGTGAGCGTAATTCATGACTTACATCAGCAACAAAGGTTGACCTCATGCGCTCGGCTTCATGCTCTTTTGTGGTTTCCTTTAGATGAATTATAAATTGATCATTATGAGTATCAATTGGGTTGATCCACAGCGTAAAATAATGATCAGCTCGCCCCTTGATACTGATTTCACATTCGCAGGGATTTTTATGACCGACCACATTTTTTAAGCAATTTAGAAATGAGGGATCACGCATAAGTGTAGATGCATCTTGGCCTAAAGAGATTTTTGGGAAAATTTGATGTAACTTTCCATTCCACGCAAGTATGGTTTGGTTGGAGGCGACTAAAAAAGCGGGCAATGGCAACCATTCAAGATTTATATTCTTATAGATCGATTCTTTGTTTTCTTGCTTTTTCATCATCTAGTTTTCTTACCTGATTTAAGGTCATAATCAAAACACATAAAATATGAAATCAATAATGTAGGCTCAATTCATTCTAAGCTTGAAGCATTATTACCCCGCCCAATCAAATAGTCTATCAAAGTGGCAGCAAGCCCCCACAACCAATTTTGTAAACTTGCCTTGGGCGTCAGGTCTACCAAGACCAAAGCGCCCTCCCGCAACCAACATCAAAGGGTCATCCACTTCTTGTGGGTGGCTCTTTGAAGTTTATTGGCTGGGGTAGTTGATTTTCACCTACTGTTCAGGCCGAGGCCTTGTCACGCAAGGACGAAGGGCAACGTGAGGGATGCAATCCCGATACGGTAAATCCTACTCCCGCAACCAAATAAAGACGGTTAACTCAATGAGTTAGCTGGCTTTTGCTTATTAGGGCTATGCATTTGTTTTAGCTAAGGGAGCAATAAGGGAGCATTGACAGCGCAGAATAATATATGTGATATTGTGAGACCGCTTGAGGGTGATAGGGGGAGAATTTATGTTTCAGACTACGGATGTCGAGATTAGGGCTGCGCTGCATAGTAAAAGGCTTAAGGCAGACCACGAATCCTCTGAAAGCTTTGTTATCGATGAATTAGGCGTTGAGCATGGCAGCAAACGTATAGATATTGCGGTATTTAACGGTTGTTTGCATGGGTATGAAATAAAGAGTTCTCAAGACACGCTCGAAAGATTACCTGAACAAGTATCTAAATTCTCAAAATGCATGGAAAAGCTTACGATTGTAACAGCAGCTAATCATTTGGAAAATATTGAAAAAATTATACCTGAATGGTGTGGGCTTGTACTTGTTGAAAAAGGGAAGCGGGGTGGAATTAAATTTAAAACGATAAGGAAGCCAACCCTGAATCCGGAAGTTGAATTCAGGGTTGTTGCACATTTCTTGTGGAGAGGCGAAGCTCTTTCAGAGTTGAAAAAACTTGGCGCACCAAGTTTTAGTATGAAAGGGCCTCGTATAAAACTATATGAAGAGTTACGCAGCTATCTCACACTTTCAGAGTTATACACAATTGTAAAAAAATGCTTCATGGGGCGTGAAAACTGGCGAGTTCCTCAACAACAAAGGTCATGTGGTGATTAAAGCCAACCTTTTTCCAGACGCCAACGTTGCCTGTGCCAACTTTGCCAACGGCACAGTCTTGAATATATTTATCTCCGTAACTAAATTTTACGCCCATGTAATGGCCAGATGATAAAATATGATTGCAATGCTCTATTTGTTGATCTTCATTTCCTATAAACGCTTTACCTTTTCGCACTATCCACTTGTCTGCTAATGTATATATTAATCGCCCAGCAGGCTTCATTACTCTAAAGTCGAATTTTTCCTTTTGAAATTTGGGTGTCTCAAAACAATAGTCGCCAAATGTTGGCCTCCTTTTGTCTTTGGATAGATTTGAAGTTAGAGATTGATAGAATATCCACTCATTGCGAGGAATATCTATACCAGGCTTTTGGATGGTTTTGAATGACTCGGGAAAGGAATTACCAATTATAATAAACGACCTAAATTTTTCTAGAAAACTTAAACTATTAAGTTTCATGCTCAATGCTTTTGCAAAAGCATGAGGGTCTGCAAAACTTGTGCTTGCAATATCGATAAGTAAATCGATCTGATCTAACACAGTATTAAAGTTGTCATTAACACCTAGAATATTTTGCTCTAAGTTGGGTTGCATTAAATCTTCTATTCGGAGGACTAAAGCGAAGCCTTTTTTATCTCTTTGGCATATTGGAATAATTCTGGATATGTAGTGAGGGTCATCAGTTAAATTAAAAGCTGGTATAACATCTACTTCAAAACTAAGAAATTTATCAAAAAGGTGTTCCACGGCAAACTTACCATTGGCTAGAGTTTTGTGGTGAAGAGTTTCATCAAGCTTAATTAAAGCTCTACGCCCTTTCCATTTCATTTCTAGCCTTCTGGGGCTTTTTTCTAAGTGCTCATCTATTGTCGTTTTATCGGCCCATTCCTCAAAATCAAACTCAATAGGGGGAATAATCAATAATGGTACTATCCTATCTTTATGCTTATCGTGAAGACGCTCTAGGGCGATATACTCACCTTGTCGGAATTTAAGAGCGGGGACATAATAATCATGAGGAATTTTCATTTATTTACTCCAAGAAAAGGGGACGTAATTTCCCGTTCCCAACTAAGTTGTTCAGAATGGAATAGTTACTGCTCTCTTTTCTTATGCGGCCAGCAATAATTGATTCATGTATGTCTAAATTGAGAGCGTCAAGCCTTACTGATTCTTCAGTTTGTGAAAACCGTGATAAGCATTGCTCCCATAGCTCAGGAGGTATTAGCGTCTCCAGTGCAAAATCATCAGCTTCTTGTTCCATAGGATCATCATTGTTGCAGTCATCCTCATCGAAAAAATCTAAACCTAAATTCTCGAATAGATGCAGAAATACATGCCCTAATTCATGAAGTAATACGAACCAGAAATTATCGAGCCTATCATGCCGTAATGTCATACCTATAACTGGATTGCCTGAGGAACTGAGCATAGCGGCACCATCAAGGTATGTTTTGGGCATATGCCTCTCGAAAACTAGAATGATACCTTTTGATGCTAGGTAGTGTTTGACCATCAATGGGGCATTTTCTAAAGTGCTTATCTGAATTAACTTCGGCAACCAGCTTTCATCTAATAAGAATTCTCGGATTTCACCATTATTAAATTCTTCGTTAGCCTTTTCTAGAATACGTGCTTGCCAAGCTAATAGAGAAAATTCATTAGGAGTGTTCTCACCATAAAATTTCTTTCTATGATACGCAGTAGCATATTGAGGGCCCGCAGCTTCGATGAAATATTGTTGAATCGCGGCTGCTGGATTGGTTTTATCATTAAGTTTTAACCATCCTCTCTTGAGCATTTCTTGAAAAGGAAATTTCTGCCAGTCAATGTCGGTTATAGTGTTCCAGCTATATATTGTGTTTCTCTTTTCGGAACCCTTTTCGCCCCAACTTTCCGAGACCTTAACATTGAGATTTGAGGCAATCTCAATTAAGCGAGTGAGGCTAGCGCTCATATAGCTTGAGGCCTCATATCTTTGAATCTGTTGTGGTTTAAGGCCGACTCTATGCGCAAGGCCGCTTTGTGATAATCCGCTTGAAATTCTAGCTGAGATTAATGCTCTAGGAAGATCACTTAACTCTGTATGCTTAGAGTAGGAGTAACTTCCGCTTTTCAGGGAATCATATTCATAAACCTCCGCCTCTAAGTCTTTTATCATCCCAGAAATTGAAGCTAAATGTACTTCTTTTAAAGGATTTTCAATTTCAGCGTTAGTTAATGCATAAGCTTTACGAAGTTCGGACAGTTTAGTTGATGTGTTGTTCTTTTGTTGATCATTATATATCATTTCTGTCCTCTTTTCTTAAAATGTCCATCGGTTTCAAGATTAACTCTCAATATTCCCTTTTTTTTCCCAGAAATTTTTTCATTTTGAAAAAAATCAACATATGTTTCAGTGGGGCTTGCTTTCGTATTGGCTAGAAAAAACTCACCTTTATATCGTGATTTTTGTTTTAATCGGCCTGTGCGTAGATCTGCAACGTCACAAAATACTGGGTCTAGTAGTGTTAAATCTACATTAGTAGAATCCCAGCAGCCATCATAATCACTAGGCATTTCTTTGTCGGTTACAAAACTTCCGTCTAAATATATATGTCGGCACCCTGCATTGTGTAGGTTTTTTAAGCTGTTCAAAAGACCTTTAAACAATTCGCAACGATGACGATTGGAGGCAAATTTAATGCGAATTTCATGGATTGTCGCATCGTGAATTCCCGCAGGAAGAACGAGGAATGGACAGTCCGAAATATGAATTAAGTCTGGAATCATACGACAACAATAATGTTGTAACGAGTATTTGTCAACCATTGGTGTTGGATGAGAATTTATAATATAAAGTTTACTGACATTAGCCCCAATTCAGATAGCTATTGTCACTATTGTCAGAGCTTTTCTATAGAAATGGGTTAACCAGAAACGCTTCTTGTTTCCGCCCTGCCTTGTCACCCTGCCGAACAAAGTCTGCCCTCAGCCAACCAAGCCCTACGAGGTTCATACAAGACTCCCGAACGTCTTCCGACTTGGTGTTAGGCTTATATGGCTCCTTCCCCCTTGATAGGTCTCTTACTGTGATCCTCTCAGGTGTTGTTTCCATGATCCAGTTCGCAAGATTGTACGTGTTCTGTTCGGCTTGCGTTATAGCTGAACCTCAGAATTGAGATCCCCCTAGTTTGTTAGACACAGCCATAAGATATCGAAAAAAATCACCGATGTTTCGCATATATCCCGCGTAGCCATGTGAAGGCGGGACAGTCATCCCATTCCGCAACCATGTCCGCCAAGCGTGGCGGCAGGGCAAGGCCTTTGTATGTTGGGTGCTCAGCCGGGTTGGCAAGTGGTGCCAGCAAGCTCGCGAGCGTTAAGTCCGCACGGCTAAAGCTATCGCCGACCAAATAGCTGCGACCATCTGCGAGCAGGCTTTCAATCCAGTCTAGTTCAGCGCCGACAATCTGCCAGCTCTCTTGCTGTTGCTCGGCACCTAAGTCCATACCCTTAATCATCAATTCGCGAATGAGGTCCCATTTCCACAGCACCAATGGTTTTTGCACTAGGGGTATATTTTTCATCAAAACGGGCCTTACCGTTTTTGGGTGCTCGACCAAAGCCTCGCTATAATAACAGCGCCGCACATGCACGCCCAAGGTGGCATCCAAGCGCTTTTCTATCGCAAGGCAGTCGTCAAGCTTGCCTTCAGGGCTAAAGCTTTTGGCGGAGCGCTCCTCAGCCCAAGTTATGATGGTATCTGATCCTTGAATGAGCGTATCGCCGTCCACCAACATCGGTACCGAAGACTTGGACGCCCCCAATTTTTGCGCGATCAAGCGGTGAAAGCCCGGCCCTAAATGCTTGAGTTTATAATCGATACCCAAATGGTCGAGCGCCCAACGGGCTTTCTCGCAGTAATGAGAAATGGCAAAGATATAGAGTTGGGGTTGGGACATTAGTATGCGCTTTCACTGGAATTAAACTTGGCCGTTAAGCTAAACCAGTTCAGCCCCATTGAAAATAGCAAATCCACCGTGAATAGCAGCTATTCATATATCTATAACGTCAGCAGCGATACGTCTCGTAACTCGCCGATTTCACCTTTAAGGAAGCTATTGAATGCCAGTGAATGGCGCGGTTGCTGCGCGGCATTTGCCTGCACCAGATGCAGCAAGCTGGACGAAAACATGATCAGATCATTTTTCTGCGGCACAACGATATTCTTCGTGGTGTTATACATATTTACCTTGCCACTTTCAGGGTGCAACTGCAGCTGTTGATATGTTTTATGGCGCTCAAAAATCATCCCCGCCGTCGGCACTGGCATATCGCAGTAATATAGCGCACCAGAAACGATAGAATTAGAATGGGTATGGCCGTGCATGCCCACATTTGGCGTGTTGATCAGGGTCCATGACTGGGTGACATAAAGCTCATTGCTGATGCCCATGACCTTGTCGGCGAAAGTATCAAGCGCCTCTTGCACCGCTTCCTTAATGCTCGCCATAATCGGTTCTTCAAAAACGGAAAGGTTCTCTGATATAAGATTGGTGTGATTTTGGATCATCGGTAAATTTTTGAGGAACTCAACCTGTTTATCATTAATGGCATGACCGATATTGACCTTCAAATAAGGCTCAATAAACAGGGGTAGTATCTCGTGGTTCTGCGCGGTCATTTTGGCTCACCCAACTTTATTTACTGCAAAAATTAACTCGCAGAATTAGTAGCATATATGCGCATTATGTCGAGATTTTTCTGCACTTTGGTTTAGGCTACAAAGCTGAAACTAGCGTCTCTGCCAGCCTTTCGTTTAGCCTTGCACTTAGGGTAATCAAGCGGCTTTATCCGGTGGAGCGCTCTACTTCTTGCGTTTCAGGGTCGCGCTGCCGCCCTTGGCACTTTTTTTGGCGAGCTTAGCCTGCTTGGCAAGTTTAGCTTTTTTGCTCTTAGGCTTTTTACCGGCTTTTTCCCAGCGCTTTTTGGCTGATGGACCTCCCGCAGTGGCTTTGGGCTTAGATGGTTTACGCTTAAAGCCAGCATCATCCTTGCGGCCAGCGTCAGCAGGCTTATCACCGTCTGCAGCGCGGGCTTTCTTCTTCCACTCTGGCTTACTGGTGTCATCGCCGCCGTGGGCTTTCTTCTTCCACTCTGGCTTTCCAGCGTCATCACCAGCAGCGCGGCCTTTGTCACGGGCTTTATAAGGCTTAGCCTTGCGGGGTTTATCGTCGTCCCATTTATCGCCTCTAGTATCGTCCCGGCTTTCACGGCCTTTTATTTTGTCCGGCTCCACCTCAAACGTGCGCTTGGGGCCGCGTTTGTCATAGCCATCAGACCTGCGGCCTTTGTTAAAGTCGCGTTTCTTGCCGTATGACTTTTCCCGGCGGGGCTCAGCCGCACCTGTTGGCGCTTTATTTAGCTTAGTGATGGTAACATCTTTCTCTAAGCGCCTACTTGGCCCCACAGCGCCCAAAAATTTATCGATACTAGCAGCCGTTATCTCAACCCAAGTTTCGGTATCTTGAATGCGGATGGCGCCAATGTCGCGCTTGGTAATGTCGCCTGCTTTGCACAGCATTGGCATCAACCAGCGGGCTTCGGCTTTATGCTTGCGGCCAACGGATACCGAAATCCACTGGCTATCCTTAAAGCCATCCCGGTCGCGCTCGCGTGGTTTGCTGGTGCTCTCCGGCCCACTGTCGCGCAGTTCCTCTGGTGCGGTTTGGCCCGCCAGATGCTGACGCACAAAGGCGGCTGCTATATGCTCTGGGCTATGCAGGGCCAGTAGCTCAGCAGCGAAAGCCTGTTCGTCATCAGATAAAGCCTCGGTTAAGGCTGGGTCGTCCATCATGCGCCTGCGGTCGCGGTCAACGATGTCCGCAGCGGACGGTGGCTTGGCCCATTCAGCCTCCACACTAGCCGCTTGCAGTAAGCGTTCCGTGCGGCGGCGGGCGCTGTTCGGCACAATCAGCGTACAAACCCCCTTGCGGCCTGCACGGCCTGTGCGGCCACTGCGGTGGAGCAATATTTCCCTGTTTTTGGGAATTTCAGCGTGGATAACCAGATCCAAGTTCGGCAAGTCAAGCCCCCGGGAAGCCACATCGGTGGCGACACATACGCGCGCCCGGCCATCGCGCATGGCTTGCAAAGCGTGGGTGCGCTCGTTCTGGCTCAGCTCGCCCGACAGCGCCACAACCGATAAACCCCGGTTATTAAAGCGGCTGGTCATATGGTTGACCGTGGCGCGGGTTGAGCAGAAAACGATGGCATTTTTGGCGTCATAATAGCGCAGCACATTCACAATCGCATTTTCTTGGTCTTTATTGGCAATCGTCAAAGCGCGGTATTCAATATCCAGATGCTGCTTATGTTCGCTGGCGGTATTAACGCGGATAGCATCCCGCTGATAACGCTTGGCCATACCCATAATGCTGCGCGGCACAGTGGCGGAGAACATTAGTGTACGGCGGGTTTCGGGGGACGTTTCCAGAATAAATTCCAAATCATCGCGGAAGCCCATGTCGAGCATCTCGTCAGCTTCATCAAGCACGACAACTTTCAGCTCGTTAGCTTTTAAGCTTTTACGTTCCAAATGGTCGCGCAAGCGCCCGGGCGTGCCCACCACAATATGGGCACCGCGGGATAGCTCGCGGCGTTCACGGCCCATATCCATGCCGCCAACGCAGGAAACAATATGGGCACCAGCTTCGGCGTATAGCCATTCCAGCTCCCGCTTCACCTGCAGGGCCAGCTCCCGCGTTGGGGCAACCACCAGCGCCATCGGCACGTCGGTGCGGGTAAGGCGGTCCGCACCTTCCAGCAAGGTTGGCGCCATCGAAAGGCCAAAAGCTACGGTTTTACCGGAACCCGTCTGGGCGGAAACCAACGCGTCCGACGCAATAATTTCAGGTTTCAATACATCCAATTGCACGGGGGTAAGCTCAAGGTAACCACGCTTGGCTAAAGCCTTGCCCAACGCTGGAACGACGCCTTCAAATTCAGTCATATTTCTTCTCTCGGAACTAATTTCTGGTGCCAGCTATGCTATCATAATTTAGGGGCGTTTGGCGCCAAAGCTTTCACCCAAGGGGGCGATAGCTTCATTTCGCGCCCTTGTAGGGTAGTTTAGACCGGATGTACAGGCACTTGTTGCGGCTTATTAGTTGGGGCTTTCTTAGGGGAAACCTAGCGTGCATTAAACATGATAAAGATTAATAACTTGCTATTACCGCCTATCCGTGACAAATAGCGCCAACTTTCACCGTGCGTAGATGGCGACCCATGTTGCCGGGCGGTGGATGATAGCGTAGCAACTGTTATAGTTTGATCGTTGCCGTTACATAGAATTTGTGATTTGCAAATATCTATTTGAACCAGGCGGCTGATCTACGCTAGCTCCCTAAAAAATTAAAGTTGTTACCCCACGCGGGCTTGCCCTTTGGCGGCTCATGCGCGTGAGAGAAAAATATTATTTTGACTGAAATTAAAGACGAATTTAAAGACGGATTTAAAGATCTGGGCCTTCATGCATCGATCCTGAAGGCGCTTACAGAAGAAGGCTATGAAAGCCCTACCCCCATTCAGGCCAAATCCATTCCGCCGATGATGGCGGGCCGCGATGTGGTCGGCATTGCCCAAACCGGCACCGGCAAAACCGCTGCCTTTGTGCTGCCTTTGCTGAATAAAATGGCCAATAACCCATCCCGCCCAACCAGCAAATGCTGCAAGGCGCTCATTTTGGCCCCCACCCGTGAGCTCGCCGCCCAGATTGTTGAAAGTGTGCGCAGTTACGGCGTCAATATGCGCCATTCGGTGACGCTAATTGTGGGCGGTGCCAAAATGGGACCGCAAATTCGCGCCATGGAACGCGGCGTTGATATCCTCGTCGCCACGCCGGGCCGGCTAGAAGACCATATGCAACAGGGCTATGTGAACCTTAGCCAGACCAGCGCGATTGTGCTGGATGAAGCTGACCAGATGATGGATTTGGGCTTCATGCCCGCCATGCGCCGCATCATGACCAAGATGCCGAAGAAGCGCCAAACCATGTTGCTTTCGGCGACCATGCCCAAGCAAATTCGCAGCCTCGCCAATGATTTCTTGCATAACCCAGCCGAGATTTCAGTAGCACCGCAGTCGCGCCCCATTGAGCGTATCGACCAAAAAGTGTATCTGGTGGATAAGCACGGCAAGCGTGACCTGCTGAAAGATTTACTGTCGGCCAGCAATGTGGAGCGGGCGATTGTTTTCACCCGCACCAAGCACGGCGCCAATAAGGTAACGCTAAATTTGGGCAAGGCGGGCCTGAGCGCCGCTGCCATCCACGGCAACAAGAGCCAACGCCAGCGGGAAAAGACCTTGGCGGGCTTCCGCGCCGGTGAGATCACCATTTTGGTCGCTACCGACATCGCCGCGCGCGGTATTGATGTGGACGGCGTTTCCCATGTGGTGAATTATGAGCTGCCCAATATACCAGAAGCTTATGTCCACCGCATTGGCCGCACAGCGCGCGCTGGCAAAAGCGGTATTGCGCTGTCCCTATGTGATGGGTCCGAGCTGAAGTTCCTGCGCGATATTGAACGCTTAACCAAATGCACCATCGCCCGCGAAGATTTGTGCGACGGTGAAATGGTTGAGCTGCCGCCCCCCGGCCAAAAAGCTAATAAGCCCCGCAAAAAAGTGGCCGTGGCGCGCATCCAGCTGGAAGGCGAACTGCAGAAACTAACCAAAGGCCGCAAGCGTGGTGGTCGCGGTAAGCCAAATGGTAATGCGAGTGCTAATGGCAATGCATCAGCTGACGGCGAAAGCGCAGGTAACCAACGCAATGGCAAGCCGGGTGGTAATAGAAAACCGGGCGGCAAATCCTACGGTCGCGGCAACGGCAGGCCGGGTGGAAACTCAGGTAAACCAGGTCAAGGCCAGAAGCGACGCTTCGGCGGCAAACCAGGCGGAAAACCAAATGGTAATTCTGGCGGAAATTCTGGCGGCAGAAACCGCCCCCGCGCCGCTTAACCACTAGCCAAAAAAATTACAGCGGCTGGGGTCAATGATGATGCCCGCCGCTGGCACCCGATGGCACCCGGATATTATCGATCAGTTCCTCGACCTCGGTTGGTATCTTTGCGGTGAAGCGGGCAACGGTGGCGGCGACGCTAAAGTTTAGCACCATACCAACCATGCCGATGCCCTCCGGTGATATACCAAAGAGCCAATTGTCAGCGCTGTTGAGCTCCGGCGCGATGAATTTATAATAAACAATATAGGTGAAGGTGAAAATAAGGCCGGTGAGCATGCCCGCGACCGCGCCTTCCTTGTTCATACTGCGTGAGAATATGCCCATCAATATAGCCGGGAACAAGCTGGCCGCAGCGAGGCCAAAGGCGAAGGCCACCACCTGCGCCACGAAGCCCACCGGGTTTATACCCAAATAGCCCGCGACCAAAATGGCGCTGGCGGCCGCGATGCGGGCGTATAACAGCTCCTGCTTATCGCTAATATTGGGGTTGAGCATTTTCTTGACCACGTCATGGCTAATGGAGGCGGATATAACCAGCAATAGCCCCGCCGCCGTTGACAGCGCCGCCGCCAAACTGCCTGCCGCCACAAGGGCGATCACCCAATCGGGCAAGCCTGCGATTTCAGGGTTCGCAAGCACCATAATATCCCGGTCGACATAAATTTCATTATTGCTGTCCGTCGGTTCATTGATGAGGACGCGCTGTCCGTGTTCGGCCCGCTCATCGCCGTCAAAGGCTGGTTTGCCCTTGAACGGGGCACCGGCGCGGTATTGGATGACGCCGTCACCGTTTTTGTCCATCCAGCCGATGAGGCCAATTTCTTCCCAGTTGCGCAGCCACTCGGGTGTTTCTGCGTACCCAGTCTCGTTAACCTCACCGATAAAGTTGATGCGCGCAAAAGCGCCAACGGCGGGCGCGGTGGTATATAATAGTGCTATGAAAACCAGCGCCCAACCAGCCGAGCGCCGGGCATCGGCCACACTTGGCACGGTGAAAAAGCGCACAATAACATGGGGCAGGCCCGCCGTGCCGACCATCAGCGCGAAGGTGATCGCGAACATATCAATCGTCGAGCGGGTGCCTTCGGTATAGGCGCTGAAACCGAGGTCTGTCAGCACACTATCAAGCTTAGCGAGTACCGACATGCCGGAGCCATCAAGCACTTCCGAGCCAAGGCCAACCTGCGGCACGGGGGAGCCGGTAACCAGAATGGAAATGAAGATCGCCGGTACGGTATAGGCAAAAATGAGCACGCAGTACTGCGCCACTTGGGTATAGGTGATGCCCTTCATGCCGCCGAGCACCGCATAAACAAATACGGTCGCCATGCCAATGATGACGCCAGTGTCGATATCGACCTCTAGGAAGCGCGAAAAGACAATGCCAACGCCGCGCATTTGCCCGGCCACATAGGTGAAGCTGATGAATATTAGGCAGAGAACGGCCACAAGACGTGCGGTGTCAGAATAATAACGGTCGCCGATAAAGTCCGGCACCGTGAACTTGCCGAACTTGCGCAGATACGGCGCCAATAACAAGGCAAGCAGCACATAACCCCCGGTCCAACCCATCAAATAGACCGAGCCATCATAGCCCGAAAAGGCAATCAGCCCCGCCATGGAGATGAAGGAAGCGGCGCTCATCCAATCGGCCGCGGTCGCCATGCCGTTCAGCACCGGGTGGACCCCGCCGCCCGCGATGTAAAATTCTTTGGTTGAGCCAACCCGCGACCAGATAGCGATGCCGATATAAAGCGCGAAAGTAATGCCGACAAAAATATAGGTCAGTGTTTTAGCGTCCATGGTGTTTATTCCCCTACCCTAAACTTATTCATGGACACCGTAATCACGGTCGAGCTTTTTCATCTTGGCTGAATAGACAAATATCAACGCCACGAAGACATAAATGGACCCTTGCTGAGCGAACCAAAAACCCAGCTTAAAGCCGAAAAAATTGATGCTATTGAGCTCTTCGACAAAGACAATCCCCGCGCCAAAGGACACGGTGAACCATACGACAAGCAGCTTAAAAAGCAGGCTGATATTGGCCTTCCAATAGCTTTGCATATCCTGCTCGCTATCTTGGATTTCTGTTTCTTGCTCGCTATTTTCTTCTGATGAAGACAATGGATCCCCTTCCATATGTGTTACCCATATGCGAGCCTAGCATGCAGCTACAAAAGTGCCAAACCCATTTGATTTTGGGAATGCATTATAAAGCTCCCGTTGAAAGGACGCTAAGGTCTTTCATTAGGTCGGCATCATCATACCGTTTAAAGGAGAGGTTATTAGCAAAAGATGGTAAAGCATCATCCATTATATAAGATGTGATCAAATTGCCAGCGCCACATGCTGCCATCGTGCCAAAGCCTGAAAGGCCACCAATAACATATGCATTCTTGCAGCCCATAGGGCCAATAAGTGGCCAATTTTCCTCCGTCATCGTGTAATAGCCACCATAGTGTCTAAAATTTCTTGGGAAACGTCCAATATATGCCTTTAGGGCTGGGTTCAACTTTGATGCACCCCGGATCAGCAGGTCAGGGAATATATCATCAAATTCAGGCTGCCAACTCGGCTCAGAAATCTGCTGATTAAAAGCCCAGCCAAGCTTGACCCATTTGCCCTGCTCCCCGCCTTCCGGCCTGCTGTGGATGCCGCCATTTATACCCTCGGTTAACCAGCTGGCCTCTGGGTCTTCGGCCAACAAAACACGATCTTCGGCGTCCCAGTCAAGGGTACAGTCATCCAGATCAACAGTGAAAGGGGCACCGCGTGGGATAGCGCCATAAGTGTCTTCAAAAGCAATTTTCTGCTGCAGGAAATTTTGAACTGGCAAATCCTCGCCCAGCATTTGGGCTATTTGCCCTGCGAAAGGGCCAGCGGCGTTAACCAGTTTTGCCGCGTGAAGCTCCCTGTTGCTTTCCCCATCATTGAAATTGACACAGAAGCCAGCATCACCGTTTTGCTCAATATGGGTCACGCTTGCTTGGATCAACTGACCACCACAGGCACGAATGCAGGAAAGCATATATTGCCCGAGCGGATAAAAGCTAATCTCACCCGCGCGGCGAATATGAATAAGTTGGGTTACATCAGGGGCAAGGTGAGGGTAAATATCACGGATCATGGCCCCATCTTGAACCACATCAACGCCGTCTGGTGCCTGCTGCCAATCCCCCGTCAGGCTTTGTTTGTATGAATTATTCGCACCGCTTTCGTGAAATCTTATTTGCTCAACACCGCCAACGCCGTAGCCCGCATATAATTGTTCGATCAATGTGTTATGGTCCTGCTGCCGGGTGGCCAACAGATAGCCTTTGCGGGTCATAGCCATGCAATTATCGGTCAGGTTGGACAGTTCTTCCATCAATGAAATGCTGTGATTAGTGAAATCCGTCATGGTGGGATGGGGCCACCAATTGCGGTAATTTTCTCCAGACTGCGCCGAGGTGAAGGACATGGGGGCAAGGCGGTCAATGATAGCCACCTTCAAGCTCGCCCTTGCCAAATAATAGCCCGCAGATATGCCCGCAACCCCAGCACCAATGACGGCGACATCAAAATCTTCACATATGTTTTGACGCCCCGTCATAAAATTCAGCTTTCAATCAACTTTATTTCTGCAATTGCATCTTAACCGCATGCGCACGGCGCCATAAGCGGTTAACCAGCACCAGCTTACTGCGATTAGCGAATATATAAATCGGGAAGCCGACATTTATCGTCGCGACCAAACCCGATTTATTCAGGCGGTAATAGAGCCTGGAAATAAAAGGAAGCAGAAGAATGCCAATACCCAACGTACCAGCTACAACAAATATTGATATGATATATAGCCCTAGAATGGAGGGCTGGAAAATAGCACCGGTTTCTAACTTTTCAAGGTAACCATCTTGGTAGATCATCTGACCGAACCAGCCAATTTTTAGGGCAGCGAGTTTATTGTCGGTTACGCAGCCAAAGCTTTTCTGACCAAAGCCCATGATGCCATCGCGGCCCATATAATGCGCTTCCAGAACATTTTCGCCTTCACCGACAAATTGCTTGAACATCACCGACAAGGCGGCCTCATCACCCGTCATGGCGTTACGCAAAATATTTTTGTCTACTTTCAATTTCCCTGATTTCTCAGCACTCATTTACTCTCTCCTTTACTTTAAAATTACTCATTATTCGTTATCGCCCAGCAAAAACTTATGCATTTTCGCGAAAAAGCCACCCTTTTTCCCCGTCCAGTCATCAGGGGCTAATTCATCTAGTTCTTCTGCGGCTTGGGTCATATCATTGCCCGATGGCATTTCGCGCACATGGCTGACATCATCACCCAACACCGCACCAATGGCCCCACTAAGCTTAGTCATATGGCCAACCATGGAACCCGACATAGCGTCCAACCAATGGTCGGTGGACAGGAAATATTCCATCGCCCCGCTGGGCATGACCGCCTCAATACGAAAAGGCATGATGACACAGTCCGCATTCACAGCGCGCTCGACCTCTTTCAGCACATGTTTGGATTGGTTGGCATTCTCAGAGAAGACCAGAACCACAACGCTGCACTGGTAAATGGCACGCAGGATGGCCATGCCGTAATTCTCGCCGGGTTGAATGTCCCGGGGGGCAATCCAGCATTTTAAGCCCTGCTCTGCGAGAAATGCAGCAACAGCATCCGCAACATTTTTGTCGCGCGATGAATGCGAAATGAAAACCTGATACGCCATAAAACGCCCCGTATTTTTTAGCCCCAGAAAAGCTTACTCGTAACGATAATCTATTGCAACATCCCCACCACCCCAACTACCCCATATCAATATTTTGAGAGCGCGTACCCTTAAGACTTGCATCAGCTCACGATATGAACCAGCGTAAAGGCAAGCAAATATTATGCGTGGGGTCAGCAATTAGTCGCCGCGTGATGGTCAAAAAAAATTAAATATTAGGAGATAAATTATGACGACGAGTAAATTGCATTCGGGTGATGTCTTCCCAACCATTGAAGCACCTGTTCTTGGCGGCGGCACTGTAGACATCAGCAAGCCC
Organism: Alphaproteobacteria bacterium; assembly: GCA_021774735.1. Classification (GTDB taxonomy): domain Bacteria; phylum Pseudomonadota; class Alphaproteobacteria; order Sphingomonadales; family Kordiimonadaceae; genus JAJFIS01. The sequence continues at coordinate 25,122 of JAJFIS010000048.1, forward strand.
GAGGGCGATGCAACATGGCGGATGATTGTGGTCTACCGGGGCAAGCACTGCCCGCTTTGCACCAAATATTTAACCCAGCTAGAAGGCCTGAAGGGCAAACTAGCAGATGCTGGCGTTGATATTATCGCCGTGTCGGCTGACAGCGAAGAACAAGCCGCCGGTCACGCAGAAAAGTTGGAGGTCAGCTTCCCGATTGCGCACAGTTTAACGCTCGATCAAATGCAGACCATGGGGCTTTATGTCTCTAACCCCCGCAGTGCTGAGGAAACCGACCATTTATTCCCCGAGCCCGGCTTATTTGTCGTCAATGACGCGGGCAAATTGCACATGGTTGATATTTCCAATCACCCCTTCGTGCGGCCAGACTTGGAAAGCGTTGTCGGCGGCATAGGTTGGATCCGCAACCCGGATAACAACTACCCCATTCGCGGCACCTATAAATAAGCTGAGCTTGCCTCTTATTGGCATTACCATATATTATGGGCATAGTTGACGCACATGTTCTATATTGATATAATGATATGGAATAGCTAATGGAGTTAATGATGTATTTATCACCAGAACAAAAAACATCAAAGCGTCGTCCTGTAAATTTAACGATCAGAGAAGATGTATTAAGTGAGGCAAAGTCGCTAAAACTAAATGCTTCCAAAGCAGCAGAAGCAGGTATCATCAATGCCGTAAGAGAAGCAAGAGCCGAAGAGTGGCTCGAGGCAAATAAACTTGCCTTACAAGCGCATAACAAACGTATTATCAAAGATGGGCCTTTGCTGAAGCCAAGTTGGGTTTCAACATAGTGGCACGTTTTGACATTTATAAATTTGATAACAAGTCTGTTCCTTTGGTTATTGATGTTCAGGCTGATTTATTAGCTGACCTCAAAACCTGTGTTGTCATTCCGCTTGTCCCTGAAGCAATAGCAAAGGAAGAGGCTCTCCCCAGACTAAAGCCTTTACTTAAAATTGAGGGACAAAACTATATTCTGGTTACAACAGATATAGGAACGATCACAAGAAACTCTCTCGGTAAGCAAATCACTAATGTAGAGGCGGTCCACAGACAGGATATTATAGAGGCGCTTGATTTTCTATTCCAAGGCTTCTAAGAACACCCGCCATTTCCCGCAATATATTCATCACTCTAGCCAAAAGCCCCCTAATTCCCATCGGTTTTAAGCAGCATGCCATTGATAAAATAATGATCACGGGCTGCCATCACCACCACATTACCGTTCGCGATGGTGATAAGGTCTCGCAGCTCGTCGGCCGTATATTTTCCCGCTGGTTCGCCGCGCGTGGTGAGGAACAGACGCTTAAAGCCATCAGAAGAGCCTATCTTTTTAACTGTGTAAGTGGCCATGATATACTCCATGAAAGGGAGATTTATTATGGCTATCAAGCAAGAAGTTATCGATGAACTATTGAAGGACTACAAAAACCCTGAAGACCTTTTGGGTGAAGAGGGTCT
>JAJFIS010000049.1 GCA_021774735.1 Alphaproteobacteria bacterium
GATTCTGTCATTAGAATTTAACATGTGAGTTACCTCTTTGGTTTTGATGGTTGATTCAACACCAACATCAAAATCGGTAACTCACATCCTTGCAACCCTTTTTAATTGCAACGACTGTCAGATCATGTCTGAACTAATATACTTTAGCTGATGTGCAGCCCTAATGGTCGAAGTTAATCTGCCCCCCCGTAAGCGTGGCACAAGTGTTAGAAAAGGTACTTACTTGCCAATTGTTTGGTCTACCTCTTCATATCATGCGATCAAACGCTAGCAATGAGGAAGCAAATGGATGTTGCGATTGACCCTAGCGTTCTTACATGATTCCAACCTGTCCATCTTTTTCCATAAATTCTCCAATAATGGATGGTATCATCTGAGTTAAACCTCATACTGTCTAGACGATTATTCATTGGCACATTTGCCAGCATAGTTACTGCAAAAACAAATATAAAATAGATGGCAGCGCCGCTGACAACCCAGACCTTAGCCGGGTTTGGCAAGCCTAAATATACATAAATTGCAAAGCCAGCCGTGACTGGCATCAACCCTAGAAGCAGAACCAAAAATACTGTCTTATATACCGTTCTATTAATTATTTGCATTGTTTCAATTCCCGCTGTTGGCTGTGCCGCGATTAAAGCTTTCATGACAAACTCTGAAAAAGCTTGAAATGTACCCGCAACAAGGGCGCTGCATAAACCAATGCCGACACACATATAAATAAATCCATTCATAGCCATTTCATAAATCCTTATTCTTTAAAAAACGGCAGGTAAGCCAATTGTTATGCCGATGCTTTCACAGCAATGTGTTTAACCTGCCTAAACCAGCGATCTATATTCTGAGAAGTCGCCATTTTAACCGACCCGAAGTGAAGGATATTTTTTACTTTTATGCCGCAAAACCCAAGGACCTGATTTTTTAGAACCCGGCGCGCAGGTTTCCGGTAAATGATTGTGTCAATCAAAAGCGGCGTGTCAGCAGTGATAACAACGTCTGCCGTTTTGCCTTTAAGCAACTTGTCCCAGCCCATGCCCTTCTGATGATATTTATACGCAAAACCTGGAGTTAATGCACGGTCGAGCACGGCTTTTGCTTTGGAGGGCATTGCGCCCCACCAATAAGGATGAATAATCATAACGTGATCCGCCCAGGCAATTGCTTCTTGCCAATGAACAAGGTCATCTTCAAGGGCTTCTGTATTAACATAGCCGCTTAATTCCGATGTGAAGGTCATATCACCTAGATTTATCCGACGCACATTGGCGCTTCGCGCTTCCACGGTCTCATGATATGTATCGGCAAGACCCTCGCATAACGTGCCTGCATTCATAGTTGTTGCTTTTGGGTGCGCGACCCAGATAAAGATATTCTTTGACATTCCACTCTCCGAAACTTTACATTGTGTAAAGTTAATGATGTCACAAATAAAGTTGCGTTTACACCATGTCAAGAAAAAACACTGAAACCAAAACCCGCATTTTAAAATCAACGTGGGAATTATTAGAATCTATCCACGGAAACAGTATGCGCATGAGCGATGTTGCCAAGGCGGCAAAGCTGAGCCGCCAAGCTGTCTATTTGCATTTCCCAACGCGCGCAGAGTTGCTTATTGCCACGACAGAATATCTAGATGAAGTGAACAACATCGAAGAACGTCTCATAGCAAGCCGCACAGCACCAAACGGGTTGGCGCGAATGAACGCTTTCATCGAAATGTGGGGCAATTATATCCCTGAGATATACGGTGTTGGAAAAGCGTTGCTAGCCATGAAAGATACAGATGATGCCGCTGCCATGGCATGGAACAAAAGGATGCAAGCCGTTCGTTTTGGCTGTGAGGCTGCAATCAAAGCGCTAAAGGCCGATAATCAGCTAGTAGTGGGATATTCTGTGCAACATGCTACGGATATTTTGTGGACATTGCTCTCGGTTCAAAATTGGGCGCAATATCGACAGGAATGCGGTTGGTCACAAAAAACCTATATTGAAACTATTCAAAATATGGCTCAAAATATGCTGACTGTTAGTACAATTGATACCGATGTCTAAATTAGTGTCTTTGATTAATTGCTAATATTCACAATTTTACCAATCAGATAATCAATATCATCAGCATCAAAGTCATCTTCCACAGCAGTTAAAACCCGCTCAATAATTTGATTACGGTTTTGGGCATAATCATCACCGCTCGTCGTGCGCATTTCAGCTTCAGCGGATAAGGCCGCCTTGCCAACCTCAATAAAGGCCATTGGAATACCGGCAGCTTCAAATAAACGTTTTAATCCTAAATCGCCCCGATCATGGATCAAGCGAAAGGCATTAACCACGGGAATATCAGCCAGCCGCGCCAGAGCCGCCTCAAAGAATGTAATATCACCCATACAAACGGCGCGAATGATCAAACTTGGCGTTAGGCGACCATTTTTATGCAGTTGTTCGATCAGCGAGACAACATCAATGCTCTTTTTGTTCGAACCAAGCAGCAAAACAGTTGCTTTTTCGCGGGCTTCAAGAAGAAGATCGCTGGCCGTAGAGCCAGAAATCTCATGGTGTGTCATAATATGCTGGCGTAACTGCTCAGAAACCATCGTAACAAGACGCTCTGCCACATTCAAAGGTAACTGATTACGTTCGACCATAGGGCGCTGGATCTTTTCACTTTCGCCGAAAGTATCGAGAACTTTGTCGAAAGTCTTTTCACTTATTTCTGCACTATCATTGGCAACAAGTTCTGCAACAACATTTTCATTACTGGTGTCCACAAGGGCATCAACAACCCCCGCCGAGACATTTTCACGCCCTGCAACAGCAACTTGTGCATTTTCGCTTTGATTTTGAATAATATCAATCAAGTCTTCATCTGTTAAAACAGATGATTTTGTGATCATTGGCAAAGCAACTTCGTCAACATCTTTCGCCAAACTAATCGCCACATCATGGGGTACATCTGGATTTTTATTCAAAGATTCGGATAATGCTGTGCGCACCAGAACCGTTGCATCTTGCACCATTGTGCGAAAAATATCTTCTGCGATGGCGCGTTCAGCGTCGCTCAGTGATCCACTGGAAAAAGATTCAGCAACCTTAGACGCCGTAGATGCACGCATCTCCACCGTCGGATTAGTCAACAGGCTGGTGACGTCTTCACGCGATAATGTCTTCTTTTCACTCAAGCTAACATCCTTATTTTTAGCAATGATTCTTAAGTTTCTTCATCATACGCTCCGGGGTATTAAGCCACCGTTAACATTTAGACATCCTTATCATTAATTCTGCGGCTGCACCATAGCCTAAGCTTTTTATCCAAAAATTAATATTAGTCATTTGATTTACATCCCCTAATTTTCATAAAAATGATTGCGAACGCTTGCATTACGCAGGGAATGTCTGGCACAAGTGTATCGGGAGAGATCCACAGGGGACAAGGTATTTTACCTTGATACGCCGTCGGCTGCCTTAAAAATAGCAGCCATCACACAGAGGGACATATGTTTAAAAAAATTATTATTTCGCTTACTGCTCTATTTTTCATGAGCACAGCCACTATTGCGCAAGAAGCACCATCGAACAGCGACATGTCATGGAAAGATGAACTCAGCCAATCGATCAATAACGGGATGACCCCTGTTTCAAATGGCCTTTCCTGCCTTGTATTTGCCAAAATACCGATGAATTGGACGAATTATTCCGGCAATGAATTCTCGATTGCCGACGCCCAAGCTATGTCAGCTTATGAAGCAACAAATGGTGCCGGCAGTTATGGTTTTTGTCAAATGCAAGCCGCTGACCATTATATAGGTATTCCTTTCATTGTTATTTGGTTGCTTGGTTGTGGTATTTTCTTCAGCTTCTACCTTAATTTTCCCAATATTCGTGGTTTCAAACAATCGCTCCGCATTGTATCCGGTAAATATGATGACCCTAGCCACCCCGGCGAAGTGACCCATTTCCAAGCGCTTACCGCCGCTGTTTCTGGCACTGTTGGTCTTGGTAACATTGCTGGTGTTGCTATTGCGGTCTCTGTTGGTGGCCCGGGGGCCACTTTCTGGATGATCCTTGCGGGTCTATTTGGCATGAGCAGCAAATTTGTTGAATGTACCCTTGGCATTAAATACCGTGAGATTGACGAGAATGGTACCGTAACCGGCGGCCCGATGATGTATCTATCCAAGGGCTTAGCAGCGCGCGGCATGCCAAGTCTTGGCAAGTTTTTGGCCGCTGCGGCTGCACTAATTTGTATCGGCGGCGCTTTTGGCGCTGGTGCAATGTTCCAAGTTAACCAGTCTAGCCTTCAGTTTACCAACGAAATTGCCGCCCTTACCGGCGGTGAAGATAGCTTCTTCTACGGTAAAAATTGGCTATTTGGCATTGCCTTCCTTATCGCCGTTGGCCTTGTTATCATTGGCGGCATTAAGAAAATCACCCATGTGACCGAATTCCTAGTGCCCATCATGGCTTTCATCTACCTATCAGCGGCCCTTGTGGTCATCGGCGCTCATATTGAACAAATACCGCATGCTTTCGGGCTTATTTTTAATGGCGCTTTCACTGGTGAAGGTGTAACTGGCGGCATCATAGGCGTCTTAATCCAAGGGCTTCGCCGGGCAACCTTCTCCAATGAAGCTGGTTTAGGTTCAGCCTCCATTGCCCATTCAGCCGCTAAAACGAACGAGCCCGTTGCAGAAGGCTTGGTCGCCATTATGGAGCCTTTCATTGATACAGTGGTTATTTGTACCATCACGGCACTGGTTATCATCGTCACTGGCCAGTATCAGAACGCCAGTATTGGAGATGGTATTGTTCTCACTTCAAATGCGTTTGCTTCCGTTATTGCATGGTTCCCATATGTTCTAACCATTGCTGTGGTGATGTTCGCATTTTCTACCTCCATCACTTGGTTCTATTATGGTCAACGGTCGTTCTTATATCTTGTTGGCGACAAACCAAAGTCAGAATTAGCCTTTAAAATGTCATATCTAGCGGCGCTGTTCATTGGTTCTGCCATGCAGCTTGGACCGGTGATGGATATCGCAGATTCGCTACTTCTCGCCATGGGCTTCCCCAATATTGTGGGGCTTTATATTATGCGTAAAGAAGTGAAAGAAATGATGATCTCTTATTTCGACCGCTTGAAATCTGGCGAGATTAAGCCCTATGCAGGGGATTCAGCTGCTGAGGCTGCTGAATAATAAGAGCGTTCAACTAACGTTCATATAAAAGAAATACTATAGCGGGGTTCCATACTGTGAACCTCGCTGTTTTTTTAATAATAGCCAACTAAGAAGGCTTAAATATATGAGAACATGCTTATGCGGCGAATAATTTGGATATTAGGATTATTCCTGTGTGTGACTATAGTTACGGACAACGGTCTCTTGGCTGATGATAGCAGCTCAAGTGCTAATAATATCATCACAACCAATACAGACGGTGACATTAAGCGCGGCGCTAATATCTATCGGCGGTGCAGGGTATGTCATCATTTAACAGCGCAAAAACCACCGCTAAAAGGACCAAATTTGGCGGGGCTTTTTAGCCGGAAAGTAGGGACAGACGCGAGCTTTCAATTATATTCTAGCGCTTTAAAAACCGCAGATTTTGTATGGAGCGCAGAAAAATTGGATGCTTGGTTGAAAAGTCCAACGGCTTTTCTTCCCGGCAATAAAATGGCCTTTTCGGGTATTCGAAAAGCTGAAGATCGCAAAGATTTGATCGCGTTTTTGAAAAATGCCACTATACCTGTGGACCTGAAAGAAGATAAATAGAGCCAGGGCAAAAATTAGCCCCTTAAATATATTGATACTGGAAACGAACCAATGATGAACCGCGCATTTAAATCCATAGCTATTTTTGCATTGCTTATAACGAGCAATATTGCACTGCAGGCACAAGAAGATAAAAGCCGCGCGGTCGATAACCCAGAAGAAGCGATGGCTTTTATTGAGACACTAGCCCGTAAAACTGAGGAAGTTTGGGACAATAGCACCCTAACAGCCAGTGAGCGGGCGAGTGGTTTCCGCAATTTGTTCCAAGAGGCAACTGATACTAGGGTCATCGCACTCGCAATGCTAGGCAGCCAATATAGGCGCATCACACCTCAGCAGCGCAAAGACTATATTACGGCCATTACGGGCTATGTAATTTCTGAATTTGACCGGCGCATGACCCAGTTTGGCTATGAAAAACTTGAAATGGTTGGCACCACCCCTGCCCCCGGCAAGCGCGGCCATTTATACGTTCATACCGAAGTCATCCGGGATGAAGGGGACCCCATTTTGATCGACTGGCGTGTCCGCAAAAAAAATGGCGTATTACAGATTATTAACTTAAAGGTTCAGGGTATCAATCTGGTTATCACCACCCGTGAGCTATTTAGAAGCCGAATTAAAGCCGTAGGTATCGAAGGTTTAATCGCTGAACTACGCGAAGATTCGACCATGGAAGTGGCAACCGCTGCGCAATAACTAAAAGCTATCACTTTATTAACCTTTGCCGTAGATCATGCAGCAACAGGAACAGTTGTTAGTTTGCACTGGGAATCTTGTAAAAGATGTGGCTTTTTCCTCCAAACTTGATACATGTTCGCCGCATACCAATTGATACAAGATAAAAAATAGTGAGACATGATCCATGGAACCTACACAAACTTTACATTTAGTATTTGGCGGTCAAGTGACTGACCCTCAAACAACCGATTTTTCAAACCTTGATAAGCTTGATATTGTTGGCATTTTTCCCAATTATGATGAAGCTGAAAAAGCATGGCGCAACCAAAGCCAACGCAATGTTGATGACGCCATGACAAAATATGTCATCGTGCCTTTCTATAAATTGCTGGAACCTTCCGCCGATTAATGCCCGTGTGATAAAAACGTCCAAGCAAGAACGCCTGCCCAACCGGACAGGCGTTCTTTTGTTTCGGGCGATATTTAAGGATTAACCTTGCGCTTTAACGCTTGCAATCCATTTATCCACATTTTCTTCCAAAATATTAAGCGGAACAAAACCGTTCTCTAACACCGTCTGGTGAAAGCCCCGCCAGTCAAATTTATCACCGAGCTGCTCCATAGCTTTGCCGCGAAGCTCCATAATTTTCAGCTTGCCAACCAAATAAGCTGTGGCTTGGCCTGGCATCACGATATAACGCTCGATCGCGGCCTCAGAATCGCCCCGTGGGTTTGGTGTATTTTCGACCAAATAATCAATCGCTTGTTCCCGGGTCCATTTCTTGCTGTGCAAGCCGCTATCAACCACTAAGCGACAGGCCCGCCATAGCTCCATAGCCAAACGACCGAAGTCAGAATATGGATCTTTATAAAAGCCCATGTCTTTACCAAGTTCTTCGGTGTAAAGGCCCCATCCTTCAGAGAAAGCCGTGAAGCCGGTTACTTTCTGGAACAGAGGTACACCTTCCAGCTCTTGCGCTAGAGCTATTTGGAAGTGATGACCCGGCACGCCTTCATGGATGGCAAGGGCCTCAAGCTGATAAATAGGCATTATTTTCATATCGCGCAGATTGGCATAAAAATAGCCGGGACGTGATCCATCAAGCGATGGTCGCTGGTAAAAGGCTTTTCCGGCAGATTTCTCTCTAAATTTTTCCACCGCACGCACTTCCAAAGGCGCTTTTGGCATAAGCGAGAAATATTCGGGTGCTTTCTTATTCACATTTGCGATATAGGTTTCGGCCAATTTCAAATAATCAGCTTTACCTTCCTCAGTATTGGGGAAGAAGAATTGATCACCCGTTCGGGTGAAATCGAAAAACTCTGGCAAGCTACCCTCAAAGCCCACTTGGGCCATTATGCCCTTCATTTGCCCGTGGATACGCGCCACATTATCTAGGCCAATCTGATGGATTTGCTCTGGCGTTAAGTTGGTAGTGGTATGGTATTTCAATTGAGCTTGATAAAATTCTTCGCCGTCAGGAAGCTTCCAAACCCCGTCATCGGTAGTGGCTAACCCTTCTTGACGCTTCAGTTCTGCAAGTAACAGATCATACCCAGGCTTAACGGAGGCTAGCATTGCCTCTTTGGCGGATGTAATCAGCGCTTCTTTCTCTGCGTCCGAAACATCAAGTTTGCCAACTTTTTTCTTAAAGTCGGCATAAAGCGGGCTATCGGTTTCGCTGTCATCGAAGGGCGCACCAGAGATAATATTCTCAGCAGCAGTTATCACCAACGGAAAAACAAACTTCGGGGCAATGATGCCTTTTTCTGCCCGCGTCTGAAGCCCTGTTACGGCTTGATCCATTACAGTTTTTATACCGGTTAAACGTTTTATATAAGCTTCTGCGTCCCCCACTTCACCAATACGGTGAACATTGATTAAGAAGGTGGCAGTGCCCGTATGAATACCATACATTTGATTGGCTGGGTATGTGTGATAGCGCCATTTGTCGCGGTTAACCGTACGCTCACCTAACATCTTGAACAAACGATAGGATAATTGACGCTCCGGGCTTAATGCCCTCATATCAAACGTTTCTAAGGTCGCGAGATGCGCTTTTGCAAGAGCTAAATTAGCGTCTGTCGCAGCTTCGCTTCTGTCATCCCATTCATCTTGGCGTGATTTATCGCCCAAACGATGCGCAAACTGCGGTGACAGTGCTATTCTCTCTTTGATGGCTTGAGCAAAAAATGCATTGATACGGTCAGTTTCTGATTGCTCTGTGGCTGATGTAGCCTCAACAAGTGTTTGATTTTTTTGATCGCTTGTCGCGTTATCACAAGCTGCAAGTGCTGTTAAAATAGCAAATGCCCCAACGGTGTTTTTCATCCACATAGTTTTTTCCTTATTTTTTATAAAAGCCCCATAAACAATTTACTTCGAACTGCTGCCCAGTCAACCTGCTGAATGTAAAAATTCATGCTATCTGTTGACTGTGCGCCCCCAGCGCATTATGTGCATGGCTAATGATAGGACCAAGAATGACCGATACGCCCATAATTACACGCAATGCACTATTTTCAATTGGCCAAGTGGTTAAGCACCGCATGTTCGAATTTCGCGGTGTAATCTATGATGTAGACCCAGAATTTGCCAATTCTGACGAATGGTGGGAATCTATTCCGGCTGAGGTTCGCCCATCCAAAGATCAGCCCTTCTATCATTTACTCGCCGAGAATGATGACGCTAGCTATGAGGCCTATGTAAGCCAACAAAATCTATTGCTTGATGATACGGGTGAGCCAATCAATCACCCCGAAGTGCCTGAAATGTTTGGTGATTTTAACGGTGAGCGCTATGCGATTGAGCCGATCTTAAAGAATTAATCAACTCATATTACGTGGTTTATAAGACAAAAGACAGCAACCGAGCGGTCCTGCCTTTTTAATTTTATACATCAACTGCAGTGAGTCTATAGAATTTTACGCAACAAACATAGCCAGCAGAACTAATACTGCAATATTTGCCAAGAGACCGTATTTGATCAAGGCAACAAAAAAACTATAGGTGGTTTTCTGCTCGTCAATTTCCATGTTTTCGCTCCAATTTTATTGCACCAGCCCCGTGCGGATGAAAAATCAATAAAGCGTCTATAGCCTATTCATCAATACACGCCAAGTCTTTATGTGACTAGAATAGTGCTTAAGAAGTTTAAATCTACATTACCGCCGCTAATGATTACCACACTTATTTTATCTCTCATCTCAATTTTACCCGTAAGTGCCGCAGCGATAGAAACAACGCCCCCTGGTTCACCTATCAGCTTGGTGTGACGGGCTAATACCCGCATGGCATCAAAGGCTTCTGCGTCACTAACCGATACTCCTTGAACGCCGAAGTGGCGCAGAACCGCAAAGGGTATTGTGCCAAGTTGCGGGGAAAGCAGCGCGTCACAGGCAGATTTCATGCTCAAGTCCGCATCTTCAATAACCCCAGATGCTAGTGAGCGCGAAGCATCATCATATCCCTCTGGTTCAACCGTATAGCAATCCACATCCGGGTAGCTTGCCTTCAATGCTGTCACACTGCCTGACGTTAGCCCGCCGCCGCCACAATTGATCATCACTTGATCTGGTGTAACGCCTAAATGGCCCAAGTCTTCCGCGATCTCAAGCCCCACCGTGCCTTGACCAGCCATAATATAAGCATCCTCATAAGACGGCACCAAGCTGCAGCCGCGCTCTATGGTTAAGGCTTTTGCTATTTCCTCGCGGCTTTCCCTTACGCGGTCATATAAAATCACCTCAGCGCCGTAACCACGGGTGTTTTCCATCTTTATCGCCGGCGCATCGCTCGGCATAACTATCGCGGCGTGAATGCCTAGCATCTTGGCAGCACAAGCAACCCCTTGGGCATGATTGCCGCTGGAAAAAGCCACAACACCCGCTTTTTTCTCGCTCTCAGATAATTGCGAAAGACGATTATAGGCCCCCCGAAACTTAAAGCTGCCTGTACGCTGTAAACATTCGGCCTTGATGAATAGCCGCCCACCGACCATATCGTTCAGGTCTTGATTTTCGATCAGCGGCGTTCTAACCGCAAAGCCCTTCAGGCGATTTGCCGCTGCTTCAATATCATCAAGTGAAATTGCTAGTTCAGTCATGCATTATTCCCTTTAGATTTTTTTATAACCTTGCGGCGTTTCCACCAACGACCCAATTGCACTTCACGGCGACGACGCCAACGACGAATTATGGCAGAATCGTAACTAAGAACAATCACCCCCAAAGGCATCATCCAAAGACCAAGCACAGGCAGGAACCATAATAGACCGCCCATAATGAGCAATACGCCCAAGATGGTACGGCCAATGCGGCTCTTTGGCATGCGTTTGTGTATGGCACGGCGCATTAGCAATAATCTTTCTATTTCAAAGCCATAACGCAAAATGTGAAAGTTATGGCGTCTTTATTTGAGAGTAGCACTCCAACTAGATCAGGCAATATAAATAATAGTCTATAGTATATTTTCAATTATCTGCTCTCGCAGGACCTATGAAATGTCTCAACGACCTCACGGCGGTCAAGCGACAAGAAATACTGCAAAGACCGAATAATAGCGGGTCGTTCATGCTCTAATGAACCAGCAGGATGGGAGGACTGACTAAGCTGGTAATCATACATGAACAAGGCTGTGGTTAGCCGCATCAAAATCAGGTCATATAAAATATCGATCTCTTTGTCTTCCAATGGGCAAATGGCATTAAATGCCCCCACCTGCGCCGCTGCAATGGCCAGCGAGCCCTCACCTACTCGGCTATAGCTTGCCGTCATCACCGCCAAGTCTTGCACCAAGGGAGCCCAAACCATATCACCAAAATCAATGACGCCGACAACCTCATTGTCGTTGCCCGATAGTCTGATATGGTTTCCTGCGTGGCCGTCCCCGTGGACCACTTGGCTGCGCAGGCCTTTCATCTTGGGTAAGATGACCGCGCCTACTTGTGCGAGAAAATCTGTCGTCAAAGCCTTGGCTTCCGCACTATTATGCGCCTGAATTTCAGGATCCAATATCAGCGCTATTTTAATATCCCACGGCAGAAAATGATCCGATGATGGATGGTTAAAGCCTTGCAAGGCCAGAATAAGTTTAGCTTGGGTAGCCGCAGCACTTATACAGACAGCCTCTGATAAATTGCCTCCACCATCCACCGGCACCCCGTTCACCCAGCTCAGCATCCGCACCATATGGCGCGCGCCGTCATCACCGGCGATATAGGTGTAATTCTTATGGTCTTTTGTTGGTATAACTTGCGGGACCAGCAACTTCGGGTCCTTACGGCCAATATGCTGCAAAGCTTGAAGCTCAAAATCAATAACGGCTTCATGTTGCATGTTCGACGACACTTTCAGCACATAGCTCTCACCGTCCATGCAGTCAAAGCGGTGATTTTGGTCGCCCTCCCCCGCTAGTGGCTTCAAAGTACCATCCATGCCCCAATGAGACATCACAAAAGCCCGCAGGGCAGCTGTGCCAAAACGCGGCGGATTAAAGTTCATATTTTCAGCGGTTAAACGCGACAAATCCTCAGCCCTTCAGTGCTTCACCAGTTTCTCCCACAGCTTACAAATGCTAATGCGAATTATCCAGCTAGAAAGCTGTAGCTATTGATCTTTCTGCCCGATATGCTCACGCACAGATACAAAAGTAACTATATGGAACTTTAATGGACCGCAAAAAACCAAAAATTGGATCAATGCCCATGCCGAGCCGAAAAATCAGCGGCAAAATGCTGGGTGAGGACAGCAAAGAGACCGCGTGGAATGTCGCCGAAGAAGTTCCGGTGGCACTATCTTATAACGGTGAAACGCTCGCGGTTCTTGTCACTAGCCCTAACGACCTTGAGGATTTCGCTCGGGGGTTTTCCCTAACAGAGGGCATCATTGAGCAGGCTGATGAGATAACGGGCATTACATGGCAGTGGCGCGACCCCGGCGTTGAAATAACCATTAACATTCCTGCGCGGCGCAGTGAGCGCATGGATGTGCAACGCCGTACACGTTCATTGGTTGCGGCGTCATCCTGCGGCATATGCGGCATGACTGACTTTGCTGCTTTTGAACAAGATATAGTCCCAGTCGCGGCCAGCAAAATGGCGCTCGACCACGCTATAGTGACAAAGGCTGTCGAGGCTTTTGTTCAAGGCCAGAAGATCAAACAAGTCAACCGCTCGGTTCACGGGGCAGCATACGCCAGTGAGGACGGGGACATATTATTCCTACGCGAAGATATCGGGCGGCATAACGCCCTTGATAAGCTCATCGGCGCTATGATGGCGGCAGGCCACAGCATGACAGATGGCTTTTTCATCATCTCCAGCCGCTGCTCCTTTGAAATGGTGCAAAAAGTTATCCGCGCGGGAGGCCGGGCATTGGTTTCCATTTCAGCCCCCACCTATATGGCAGTGGATATCGCGGACCGTGCCAACCTCACCCTTGCCGTTCAATCGGGTAAAGGTCAATTTTTCTTACCCTAAAATCATTTATGAAGGATACCCCATGGAAGTCACCAATGAGCTATACCCCAGCACCCCTGAGCAAATGGCTGCGATGCAGGAAAGCGGCCCAGAAGGCCCTATTTTCATGGTTAACCTGCTGAAGTTCAAGGAAAAAGCCGAGTATGCTGATGGGCGCGCATGCGACCTCAGTGGCCGGGAAGCCTATATGATTTACGGCCAAGCGGTTAGCAAACTGGTCACCAAATTTGGCGGCACGGTGGTGTTTGTCGCCGACGTTAACTTCCTCGCCCTCGGCCAAGCTGAGGAGCTATGGGACGAGATCGCCATTGTATCCTACCCCACGCGCGGCGACCTTACGCGCATGTCGATGTCACCAGAATGGCAGGCAATAGCCGTCCACCGCACCGCCGGGCTCAAAGGCCAGCTCAACATTGAGACGGTGAAGCCAGTGGGTGGATAGCTACATACCAAAGTGATCAAAGAGAGTGAGCAATGTCATCAGGCGGGCTTGCAGCTGGAGAAGAATTGTTACCTAAATCTTTCGGAGCCCTAATATGAAAATCCTTGGTCAAAGCAATTTGATCGTCAAGTGATACTTCAATTTTAATAATTTTGTTTTTAGTTATATTAAGGGCAGTTAATCCGACCTGAGGAAGCATGATTATATTGTCATAAATAAAGTCATGTTCAGCTGGAGCCGGTGAGACGTCAGCATTCATCTCCATTTTTATCTCATCATGTGAAATTACAGCTTTCACTTTCTTGGGTAACTCATCGTCTTGACATATAATTTTAATCAAAAAATAGAGTGAAGGGTGAACATATGGAATGGTCTTAATAGCCATCCATTCACCATACATCCCTGTGATACAATATCTTCCACCAGTATCTTGACGAATGTCGTCAGCAATCATTATATCAACATACATTATTGTAACTCTTTGCTTGGAATATTTTCTATAGTGGTAATTATCTCATCCGACGAACAGCCAAGCGCTTTTTTGAGCAATGGGATAATTGTGATGCCAGGCTCTCTCTTACCACTCTCGATCAATGACAGAGCTGACTGGCTGGTTTGAATTCTGTCTGCCAAGTCTTTTTGTGACAATCCTGCCCGAAACCGAAGATAAGCAAATGTGATGGGAAGTTTATCGGCTTTCATTTCATCTGCTATTGCTCGGCGACCTCTCGCTAGACCATCTTCACCAGCCAATTCCATCAATGCCTTAAATTTACTCCCTCCAATGAGGGGGTGTACGCCATCAGATTCTCTTATCTCAACCACATCATTTGAATAACCTGTGGCCACATTCAGTGAATCTACAACTTTACGAGTGTGCTGATTAGAATTACTCTCATTCCATTCTAAGTTTTTCATTTAATCATTCTCCCTCATTTTGTATAAAAGCGTCTTAATGAAGTCACTATCATATGTTTTTCCATCACGCTTTTTTAGAGCCAAAATCATAAATTGTGCATTCTTAAAGTCGGGATAGTAAAAAATTCTATACTTAGATATTTCATGCATCTTAAGCCTAAAAGCAATTTTACCATGCTGGAGCAGCAATTCTTGAATTTGTCTAATGTCGTAATTTAATGCCTCGTTGTTACCAGTATGGAAATAATGATCTTGAGATAATGAAGCTAACTGATCAGTGTCATTACCAATTTCATGTAAAACCGCAGTTATTTTATCAAAAGCTTCCTTATCGCTTTCGTATAGCGTGACCATTTCGGCATAAAAATCATCGTGTAACTCTATCTTCTTTATGATCACTATACCGCATCCGATATTAATATAAGCTTAAAAACATAGATTTCAATGAAATCGGCTGAAAAAATAGCGTTAAGTGACACAACTGCAACACTCATAACAGACCGCCAATTCCAAAATTCTTAACGACATACTAACCCCTTTTAGTTGCTTTTATCAACGTATCAGATGAATTTATGATAATGAATATAAAATTTAGCATTTAACATATTAGTGATATCAGCTCGAACCAACTTGCTAATTTGACCCAAAACCAAAAAAGCCCGCGAAATGCGAGGCTTTTCTAAATATTCTTACTGATCACCCCTACGGGAACAGAACCTGCCTATAACTTCAGGTTCTGTTTTCAATGACAGACAAGCCCTGCACCGGTTTTATATTTGAAACTTTTATAATGCCCTCATTATTCAACCGCGAAACATAGGCTTGGATATAATATGCGGGCAGCGTGAAGGGATATATTCTGCCATCTCTTGCGATTATCTCAATATGTAATTCTGAGCCTAACTGATAGGCCGCAACAAGCTTTGCAGTCGGAATATTAATCGTGAATTCTTCCTCACGAAAACATTCAATATGGTCGGTTACATTCGGAGTTTGTGAAAATTGGCAATCGACTGTCCGGTGATTCACCTTAGTGAAGGATGCAGCTTCTCCACCATCAAATGATGCTTGCCCGTAGAAGCGCCAATCATCATGATATTGCTGAGCAAAATGGAGCCGATGTGTAACATTACCTTGGTTAACGACAGAGGAGCGCAGCGACCACGTGTCACCTTCAACCCGAATGGCTAATGAATGTAAGCCTCTTTTAGGCCCTTTTGCTAATATAGTCTTTTCCGCATCACTCGACGATATTTTAATCTCACTATACGCTGTGTTATATTCCTTGAGCTGCGCCGCCCTTTGCGCGGCCTCTTTTTTACCTGCCTTTTCATCCGCTGCGGTTACAACGGTAGAAAATAATACAAAACTTACTATTGCTACGAATTTCAACATATATGACCCCTTTTGGTTGTTTAAAACAACATATCAGGTGAATTCAATGTGTGGTAGCAAATAATGAACTTTAACGTATAAGTGATATCAGCGTGAAGCAATTCAAAAGTTGGATGCTTGTAGCCCAAACCAAAAAAGCCCCGCTAGAGAGCGAGGCATTCTTTTAGTAGATATCCACTTGGTGATCCCTACGGGACTCGAACCCGTGTTTCCGCCGTGAAAGGGCAGCGTCCTAGACCACTAGACGAAGGGACCATCATTGTGGACGGGGCTTAATTAGCTGTCTGATGCCGGTGGGTCAACCTATTTCTTTGAAAAAAACGCTTCACCCCTAAGCCTATGGATCAAACCTGTCCGAGTGAGACAAAATTGCTTAATTCTCATCAAGGCAATAGACGTCGTCCAGCATCATCTCAACGCTTACGCGGCCATTCCATTCATTGCGCTTTAACTTGCCAGCAATGTGGAAATGTCGCCCCTGACCGCTGCGCAAGCAATGGCCCAGCGCATTGTCTGCCGCGCGGAAAGCCATGGCTTTAATGGATGCGCCGTCCTTGCCCTTAAATATCGCCCGGATATGGTCTGCCCCGACGATATCACATTTCACCAAGACAGTGTCTTGTAGCGCGAACCTTGGCCCGGGGTTGCCGACACCGTAAGGCCCGACCCGCTCAATCGCAGAGATAAGCTCAAGGTTAGCCCCGCCGACCGATAAGGCCCCATCAAGGGTTAGCGTTGGATCACCGGAGGCCTGCTTAACCTGAGCCGCCATATAGTCTTCTAAAAAGCTTTTGAGCGCTGCAAGTTGATCCGGCGTTGCGGATAGACCCGCTGCCATGGCATGACCCCCGCCCTTCACGACCAAGCCTTTCTGTGCTGCCTCAATGATCGCTGCACCCATATCAACGCCGCTGATCGACCGGCCCGAGCCTTTGACCTCGCCGTCCACTTCGCTCAAGACAAAGGTTGGGCGATTATAGCGCTCTTTCAACCGGCTGGCGACAATGCCAATGACGCCAGGGTGCCAATCCTTGCCCGCTGCAAACACCAAGGTCGCTGGTGCCGCCTCCGGCCCATATTCACGGGTAACAGCCGCAAGCGCTGCTTCTTGAACTTCAGCCTCAATCACCCGTCGGTCTTGGTTATATCCGTCCAGCTCAAGGGCGATGGCTTTGGCCTCGTCCCAGCTCTCTGTGGTTAGCAAGCGGGTGCCAAGCGACGCACAGCCCACCCGGCCACCGGCGTTCACCCTAGGCCCCAATATAAAGCCAGCGTGATAGGTGGTCGGTGCCTCGTCAATGCGGCCAACATCCGATAGCGCCGTCAGGCCAATATTTTGGCGCTTGGCCATCACCTTTAAACCCTGCGCCACGAAAGCACGGTTAAGGCCAGTTAATGGCACCACATCACAGACCGTACCTAAGGCAACTATATCCAAAAGCGATAATAAATCAGGCGCGGGTCTATTGGGGCCAAACCAGCCGCGTTCCTTCAACAAGCGGTTCACGGCTACCAACACCATGAAGGAAACACCAACCGCAGCAAGCTGTGTCAAGGCCCCGCTTTCGTCCAAGCGGTTGGGGTTCACCACGGCGATAGCTTCCGGCAATGTGGCTTCGGCTTTATGGTGATCAACAATGATAACGTCCAAACCTGCATCCGCTGCGGCTTGCAGAGGTTCAAAACTTAGGGTGCCGCAGTCAACGGTAATGACCAATGTCACGCCGTCACCCGCCAAACTAAGTAAGGCTGGGGCGTTGGGGCCATAGCCTTCCTGCATGCGGTCAGGGATATAGGTGCGCACCCGCCCACCCGCTGCGGTCAAATAACGCTGAAAAATAGCCGATGATGTTGCACCGTCCACGTCGTAGTCACCAAAAATGGCGATCTCTTCCCCGTCCATCACCGCGCTTACTATGCGCGATGTTGCGCGGTCCATATCCAATATGGTTGAAGGGTCCGGCATTTGGGCTTTGATGGATGGTGTATAAAAGTCAGAAGCACCCTCAATACTAACACCGCGTGCGGCCATTATTTCAGCCGCTTTTAGGGGGATAGAAAGCTGGGCGGCGATGGCCTCTGCGATGCGACCCTCAAAGGGACGCACCTGCCACCTATTGCCCAAAGCTGAGCGGCGAACGTTCAGAAAAGCATCCGCCGCATTATTTACTTTATCGGCTTCTTCAGTGTTCAATATGCTGGCTCTTCACCCAGCGAACCGTTTTTGTTTTGGCGCGCATCACAACGGATTCTGTCTCTATCCCACCGAAATGACCACGGCGTACACCGTGCAGCATGGACCCATCTGTTACGCCGGTTGCGCAAAAAATAACATCACCAGCGGCTAGTTCTTCCAGCAGATATTTACGGTCAAGGTCTTCAATGCCCCATTTGTGGGCCCGAGCGCGTTCATCATCATTGCGGAAAGTTAAACGCCCTTGGAACTGACCGCCGGTACAGCGCAGCGCCGCAGCCGCGAGCACACCTTCAGGCGCACCACCAGAGCCCACATAAAGGTCAATGCCCGTTGTGGGGTCAGTGGTAGCGATCACACCCGCTACATCGCCGTCTGTGATCAAGGTTACGCCGCATCCAAGGCCCCGAAGTTCCTTAATGATCGCAGCGTGGCGCGGGCGATCTAATACGCAGACCATAATTTCATTGGCGGCAACACCTTTGGCCTTCGCAAGCGATGTCACATTATCTGTGATTGACTTATCCAGGTCGATAACACCCTCAGCATAACCGCCGCCAATGGCAATTTTATCCATATAAACATCAGGGGCATTCAACATCTGGCCGCCTTCTGATATGGCAATAACGGCCAGCGCATTGGGCATGGCTTTGGCGGTCAGCGTTGTGCCCTCTAAGGGGTCAAGGGCAATATCAACCGCAGGGCCACCGGTGCCAACCTTTTCACCGATAAACAGCATAGGTGCTTCATCGCGTTCGCCTTCGCCGATAACGACCGTGCCATCAATGGGCAATTTATTGAGCGCCATCCGCATGCCTTCAACGGCCGCA
This sequence comes from Alphaproteobacteria bacterium, assembly GCA_021774735.1. Classification (GTDB taxonomy): domain Bacteria; phylum Pseudomonadota; class Alphaproteobacteria; order Sphingomonadales; family Kordiimonadaceae; genus JAJFIS01. Next base: position 18,708 of record JAJFIS010000049.1, read on the forward strand.
GCATCCGCTGCTTTTTCATCGCCCCGGCCAATCAGTTTGGCCGCAGCAAGGGCCGCAGCTTCGGTTACCCGAACCATTTCTATAACCAATACCCTGTCTAGATCTTTTATCGATGGCATGTTTGCCCACCCTCTCGTTTATGTGTCTCAACTATTATTACAAGTCTTCAATGCGTATCATGGTCGGTTGCGTGGTAACAGCCTCAAGTTTCTCTACTTTAGCAAGTGCATTTACCATAGCTGCTTCCGGCGCTGTGTGCGTCGTCATAATTACAAAAACTTCGTCGCCACTAGCTTCCCCGTGCTGGATAAGGCTATCAATAGACACGGCCTCATCCCTCAAGATGCCTGTTATATCAGCTATGACGCCCGGTTGGTCAAGTACTGAAAGCCGAATATAGAAGCGGCTATGATGTTTTTCTATCCCCATGAAGGGTATATTCTCAAGCATAGTAGACACAACACCAAAGGCTGGGCCGAAATTTCCTCGTGCAATATCAATGATATCCGCCACCACAGCAGATGCGGTTGGCCCCATTCCAGCACCAGCGCCTTCATAAACGGTTTGGCCAACATGGTCCCCTTCCACCACCACCGCATTAATGGCTCCACCAACTGCCGCCAGTGCTGCGTCCAAAGGCACCATGGCAGGATGGACCCGTTGCTCCAACCCTTGAGAGCTTTTTCTAGCGACGCCTAATAATTTAATTCGGTATCCCAGTTCTGCGGCATAAGCAATGTCGATAGGTTCAATATGTCTGATACCTTCCACCGTCATGGCATCAAAGGCTGGAACGGTGCCAAAAGCCAACGCCCCTAAAATCGCTGTTTTATGCGCTGTGTCGATGCCGTCCACATCAAAAGATGGGTCCGCTTCTGCGTAACCAAGTTTTTGGGCCTGCTCTAACACTTCCGCAAAGGCCAAATTTTCGCTTTCCATCCGAGTTAAAATATAATTGCAGGTACCGTTTAATATCCCAAAGACTGAGCTAATTTGGTTGGCGGCCAAACCTTCGCCCAGTGCCTTAATAATGGGTATGCCACCCGCAACCGATGCTTCAAATTTTAAGGCGGCATCATGTTCTTCTGCAAGGGCTGCAAGGTCATGTCCATGCACAGCTATCAGTGCCTTATTAGCGGTAACAAAGGCTTTGCCGCTTGATAGCGTCTCCCGCGCCAAAGCTAAAGCGGGTCCGTCACTGCCGCCCATCAGCTCAACCACTATATCCACACCGTTCTGGGCCGCCAGATCAACTGCATTATCGCACCAAGCAACGTCTGATATATCAATGCCACGGTCACGGCTGCGGTCGCGGGCTGATACGGCTACTAATTTCAACGCACAGCCCGTTCGGGCGCTGATGAGGGCTGCATTTTGCTCTAGAATACGCACTAGCCCAACCCCAACGGTGCCTAGGCCCGCAACAGCAACCCCTAAGGTCTTTGTATCTTTCCCCATTATGCCTCATCCTTTTCACTAAGCGACCACGCCTCTATAATGTTTTCTGCATTACTTAGAAACTGTTTCACATTTCTAGCGGCCTGCCTGATGCGTTGTTCATTTTCCACCAGCGCCATACGGACATAGCCCTCACCATATTCGCCAAAACCAACACCGGGGGAAACCGCAACCCCTGCTTCTTGTATCAGCATTTTTGAGAAAGCCATGGAACCCACATGTTTAAAGGCATCTGGGATGGGTGCCCATGCAAACATGGTAGCTTCAGGGCTTGGGATGGTCCATCCCGCGGCCTTCATGCTATCCACCAAAACATCCCTGCGATGACGATAGGTGTTTCGGTGAAGATCAATGCAGTCTTGTGGGCCATTTAGGGCTGCTGTGGCTGCCACTTGAATAGGCGTGAAAGCACCATAGTCCAAATAGCTTTTCACCCGGGTTAAGGCCTCAATTAATGTCTTATTACCCGCAGCAAAACCAACCCGCCAGCCAGCCATGCTGTATGTTTTGGACAGCGACGTAAATTCAACCGCAATATCCTTGGCACCGGGAACTTCCAAAACCGAGGGTGGTTTCTCATCACCAAAATATATTTCGCTGTAAGCTAGATCCGACAAGACCCAAATCTGATGTTTGCGGGCAAAGGCAATGACTTCTGCGTAAAAATCCAGATCAACCATCTCTGTCGTTGGATTAGCTGGAAAATTTAGAATTAATGCTGTGGGCTTAGGCACACTGTGCTGAACGGCACGGGCCAGACCCGTCATAAAGTCATGACCTGGCCCCACGGGGATATGATTTACCGATGCACCCGCAATCATAAAACCATAAGGGTGGATTGGATAACTAGGGTTAGGTGCCAAGATTATATCCCCCGGGGCACTGATCGCCATGGCCAAATTGGCAAGCCCCTCCTTGGAGCCCATGGTCATTATAATTTCATTCTCAGGGTCGAGAGATACCCCAAAACGCCGTTGATAATAATCAGCCTGTGCCCGGCGCAAACCTTTAATGCCCTTAGACACTGAATAGCGATGGGTTTTCGGATCTTGAACGGTTTCAACTAATTTATCAATAATATGTTGTGGCGTGCCCAAATCAGGATTACCCATGCCCAGATCAATAATGTCATCCCCGCGTGACCTAGCTGCAGCCTTAATTTGGTTGACCTCAGCAAACACATAGGGCGGCAACCGCTTGATACGGTAAAAACTTTCTTCCACTTTAGTCTCCTGCCAGTGCATGCACACTGCGGTTTGTATATTTTCACAAACCCTACCAATGAAAAAGCCGACCCTCTGTTGGACCGGCTTCAAAATTTTAACGTTTTAATTCGTCTTATTCTTTCTCAACCGGCTCTAAGCTTTGCATCGCTGCTGCAATCGCATGTTCTGCTTCCATCAGGGTGAGGTTAATTTCTGGAATGGTAATATTATGCTTAGCCTTTTGGATTTCCTTCAAACGCAGGGCCATTTCCAAACGAAATTCATTAATCCCAGCTTTAGTCAATTCATCTTGCCTTAGAGAATATTCCATTTGAATCGCAATTTGTTGCTTTTCGAGTTTTAAAATTTGCGCATATGATAAGGCTGACTGGTCTTCTGCGCGTTTCTGCAGGCCTTTGACCTGCGAAGTCATATTGGCCAGAAGGGTGCGATAATTAACAGCACTTTGTTCACAGTTATCACCATCTGAATGTTTAGTTTCTGCAATAGATGATTTAGCAGCATTGGCGCTGTTAAGTTCGCGCATGAAAGAACCAAATTCATTCACGCTGAGCGGCATGTTATCTTCATCTAATGGTTTTGCAGAGGGCGCACCAAAGCCCGTCAGCATAATGATCACACCGCTGGAAAGTGCTAACCTTTGAAATGTTTTTAGCTGTCGGTACATTTTCTTTGCCTTAAATACGTGCCCATACAATCCTATATTATCCCCAAAAAAGCAAGCCAAACTTTAGGTGTGATGAGGTATTTAACTCTATTTTTTCTTTACTCGCAGCATGAAAAAATGGAGATAGCAGCTGTTGCTATCCCCTTTTGGTTTCTCGAATGGCATTATTTTAGTGTTTTATGCCCTAATCATTTTTCTTTTCCGCTTCTTTCTTTTTGCGGTCAGCCAATTTCTTTTCAAGCTTTTCTCTTGAGCGACGCAATTCTTCTTCGGCTTTCTTAAGAGCTTTTAAGTGATGCTCTTCCATCTTTTCCATATCAAATTCAGCGTCGACCAACATTTTTATATGAAATTCCCGCTCTTCACTATCATTTTCGATCTCCATCTCAATTTCGCGGCGGGTTTCTTCAATATCTTCTCGGGCCTCTTCTAGCTTAGCGCGCAGTTCAATGCGCATTTCCTTCAAATCTGTCTCGCCAAGTTCAAGGTCGCCTAAAGCTTCTTTAATGACAAATTCAAAATTACCACCATCTGGCATGCCGCGAACCACAAAATTTCCATTCACCGCATTGTTTTCAAGAGATTTTTTTGCGGCCTCTAAACCAATTACAGCACTTTCTAAGGCTGTTACTGCATATTCTTCTTTGTCTGCCTTTGCCTGCTCTAGCTGGGCTTTAACGGAGTCTAATGATGCTGAAACCTTATCCAAAGCCTCTTGACGTTCCTCATCTGAATGATGCCCAGCAAAGGCAAAGCCATGCATGCCGCCTTGACCACCTCTTACATGTTTCGCATTTTTACGGTCAATGATCACGACACGCTTTTTTTCTGATTTCTTGTCCTCTTGCGCAGCTTCCTGATCGTCATAAGCAATGGCGACAGGCTCTGCAGAAAGTGGCGCGCAAGCTATCGCCATCACAGAAACCGATGCGGCTAGCACCAAGCGCTTGCTCAAATCTAATGGATTTATCATTTCTTATCTTCCTTTATGCTTGCCTGCTACCATTTAAAAAATAGCAACTACATGTTTTTTCACTGTCATGAAAAAAATCTACCGCAGATAAAATTTTTGTGAAATAGGAAAACGGTAAATTGAAAGCTCGCTGCGACCAATGGAAAATTGAGCTATACTGGTAATAACACAGCCGCCACGCGCCTGCCTTCTAATTGCAAGATATTATAGGTGCGGGCTGCAGCGCCGCTATCCATAAGGTCAAAGCCTAAGCTTTGGCTTTTGCACCATAGGCGCATATCTCTGGGTAGTGGTAATAACTCACGGCCCATACCAAAAAGAATAAGCTCAATGGCAGGGTCAATAGTTTCCAAGCATTTCAAATCGTCAGGGGTTAAGGCATCCCGGTCAGACGCCACCAAGGGAAAGACGCCATTGGCCGTTACCACCACACCACCTTCAACGCGCGCGCCACCAATCCTGAAACCACCATCGCCGTATCCATCAACCAACAAGCTGCCTTCTGCACTTTCTGGCTTAAAGCGCATGCTTGCTTGGTCTAGCGGCTTGTCCCCGATCATTACAGTGATGCTCTAGCGAAATTTGGCGGCACTATCGGCGCTATCTTTATCCGCCAGCATACCTTCACGCTCCACCTTGAATACCAGCAAAATGGGAGACGCGATAAAGATCGAACTATAGGTACCAATGACCACACCCCAGATCATCGCAGCTGTGAAGCCTTTGATGACTTCGCCGCCAAAGAAAAACAGCGAAAACAAAGCCAGCAAGGTCGTGACCGATGTCATAACTGTGCGGCTTAAGGTCTGGTTGAGCGATACGTTTAACAGCTCCTCCATCGGCATTTTACGGTAGCGGCGAATATTTTCCCGCACGCGGTCATAGACCACCACAGTATCGTTCAAGCTATAACCAACAATGGTCAATAACGCCGCGATAATGGGCAGATTAAACACCAATTGGGTTACCGAGAAAAAGCCGATGGTCAGCGCAACATCATGCACCAGAGCGATAACCGCACCCATGCCAAACTGCCATTCAAAGCGGAACCAAATATACATCAAAACAGCAATAACCGCGATGGTGATGGAGAGCGCACCGTCTTGTTTCAACTCTTCTGATACCACCGGGCCAACAATATTTTCCTGCAAATATTTAATATCAGGGTAAGCCGACGTTAGGGTGCTTTGTACCTTATCAATTGCAGCCTTTTGACCGTCTTCACCGCCAGGCTGTTCTTCGATACGGATCATGGCCTGATTATCATCGCCGAAATTTTTCACAGAAATATCACCGAGGGACAGGTCACTGAGCAAGCCACGTAACTTTTCGGTGTTAACTTCTTCAGTCAATTCAACATGCAGGGAAATGCCGCCTTTAAAATCGATGCCATAGTTTAAGCCACGGGTGAAAAACAAAGCCACAGAAGCCAACATCATCAATATCGATAAAACCATCGCGATCTTACGGGCACCGAGGAAATTAACTTTTGTATTTTGCGGAACCATTTTTAACATGATTATCCCCTTAAATCGGCAAAGTGGTTGGGCGCGCGCGCTTCAACCATGTTGCAAGCATTAGCCTTGTTAATAGCACCGCTGAGAACATACTGGTCATAATACCTAACGCCAGCGTTACCGCGAAGCCCTGCACAGGACCAGAGCCAAGCATATAAAGCACTGCCGCAGCAATGAAGGTGGTGATATTTGCATCCATAATCGTCGATATAGCTTGGCGGTAGCCCGCCTCCATCGCCTGGAAAGGGTTACGTCCGCCCTTTTGCTCTTCGCGAATACGTTCAAACACCAACACATTGGCATCCACCGCCATGCCAATGGTCAGCACGATACCGGCTATGCCCGGCAAGGTCAGCGTAGCTTGCAACATGGAAAGCAAGCCCAATATCATCAGCAAGTTAATAATAAGTGCCACATTGGCAGCAATACCAAACCGGCCATAGCTGAGCGCCATGAACACCACCACGGCAATAAGGCCAATGACGGAAGCCATCTTGCCAGCGGCGATCGAATCCGCGCCCAAGTCTGGCCCCACGGTGCTTTGCAACATCACTTTCAGCGGAACCGGCAAGCTACCCGCTTGCAGTAAAATCGCTAGCTCACGAGATTCACCAATATCACCAACGCCCGTAATTTGCCCTGAACCACCTAAGATAGGAGAGATAATTGTCGGCGCACTAATAACTAAATCATCAAGTTTAATTGCGAAAGGCCTGCCAACATTTTTCTGTGTATGGGCACCAAATTTGGCCGCGCAAGCCGGTGAGAAGCGGAAGGATACAGCTGGTTGGTTGTTTTGGTCATAGGTCGCGCTAGCATTCGTTAAACAATCACCGGAGACAATGACGCGGGATTTTATCGCTATCATGCCGCCATCTTTCATTGCCACAAGTTCAATCCCCGCCCCAGTGCGTCCGCGAGCGATATCTTCCTGCCCAATATTGGTATCAACATCATGGAAAGTCAGCTTGGCTGTGCGGCTGATGATGCGCACCAGCTCGGCGGCGTTATCTGCTCCCGGCACCTCAATGACAATACGGGTATCGCCCTGGCGCTGCACCGTAATTTCACGGGTGCCGTCTGGGTCGATCCGCCTGCGAACCACTTCCATGGCGCGTTGCAGGGCATCCCGCTTGGCAACGAGCAAGCCTTCTTCGGTTAATGTCAGGCTGAAGTTCAGACCGTCTTGGTCCATCTCCACTTCTTTAACGCCGCCACCAAAAGCACCACCAGTGATGGATGGCTGGGTCAAGGGGCGAAGCGCCCGCTCAGTTCGCTCAATATTTTCTTCTTTGCGGATACTGAAATGCACGGTATTCGTTTCAATATCAGTGCGTATACGCTGGAAGGTTACCCGGTCGGTCTTGCGCAAGTCACGCCATGTATCCCGCACGGAACCCGCCAAGTTCTTCAGCTTAGTAGCGGCCACATCATCGGTGTCGGCTTCCAGCAACAGATGTACGCCGCCTTGCAAGTCTAGGCCAAGGCTGACCGTTTTATGGGGAAGCCATACTTGTTCTTCCATAAATTTTCGAGCGTCATCGCTAACAAAGTTGGGCACTGCAAGTAAGACGGTGAAAAATGTGACAAGCAGTATCATCACCAATTTCCAGCGCGGAAAGTCCAGCATATAGGGTCTCCTGAAAAATATCCCGCTTAGAAGTATCTAGGCGGGATAACCAGTTATTTTGTGTCGTTGGCCGGTTCGGTCTTGGACCGCACATCTGAAAGCGTACCTTTGACGATTTTCACGCGGACACCTTCAGCGATATCAACCTGAATTTCATCGCTATCATCTGCAACCTTGGCAACCTTGCCAATAATGCCGCCCGATGTAACAACCACATCACCACGGCGCACATTCGCCACCATCTCGCGGTGCTCTTTCATCTTTTTGCTTTGTGGGCGAATGATCAAGAACCAAAAAATAACAAAAATTAATATAAGCGGCAGAAAACCACCAAGGGCGCTACCGCCACCCGCTGCTGCGGCGTCCTGTGCATAGGCTGCAGTTGAAAACATTTTATAATCCCTCTCTTATGTCAGCATCTACCGACGGTATATTTATATGGGGCGACTATAGCCACCGCGATTATTATTTCAATAGCTGAAATAGGGTTATACATTCATAAATGCAAGGGGAGAGAGGCCCTCCTGCCCTATTTAATTTGACCCAGCCTTAACTGCTGCCTTGCCCTTCAAGTAGCGCAGCGGGTTCAACGCTCGTCGGCCTTTGCGTAGTTCAAAGTGCAATTGTGGCTTCTTTACCCCGCCTGTGCTGCCGACGCTGGCAATTTGTTGCCCCCTTGTCACCCTATCCCCTTTGGCTACCTTCAAGCTGGCGTTATGGGCATAAGCCGTCACCCAGCCACCAGCATGCTTGATAAGTATCATATTGCCGTAACCGGACAGTTGATTGGATGCATAGGCGACAACGCCGTCCTCACTGGCAAAAACCGGCGCACCTGCCCTCGCGGTTATATTTATACCATCATTATGCATGCCGCCTTCTTTGGGGCCGAAACGCGAAACTACCTGGCCGGTCAAGGGCCAGCTGAAATATTTGCCCGTGCGCTCAGGCGGGTAAAGCGTCACCCGCTTAGACGCCGTTTGCTTCATGCGTGGTACAGGAACCGCCATGCTGGTCGCAGGCAGCGTTAAGCTTTGGCCAATTTTTAAAACATAGGGCGCCCTGATACGGTTGAGGCGCACGAGCTCAGATACTTTCACCCCGTATCGCTGAGCGATACTATAACTAGTATCGCCGCGCCTTACCCGGTGAACGCGCTTGGTAGGTAACGCGAGCCTTTGGCCGGGTTTGAGCAGAAAGGGCGATTTTAAATCATTCAGTATGATCAGATTGCGAACCTGTACGCCAGAGCGACGAGATATAGCATAAACAGTGTCACCCTTGCGCACTGTAACTTCCTGTGGAACAGGGCCAGGGGAGACAGTTTTTCGCGGGGTATTTTGTGCGTAACGCTCAGGCGGCTTGGGTTTCCAATGGGGATGCGGTACCGGGATGGGACTGTTGCGCACTTTGTTAACAGGCTTAATATCAGCTGGATTTATTGGCACAGTTGCAGCACAGGACTGCAGCATAACTGTTGATACCAACAACAGAAATAGCTTTTGATATGGAAAGTGCCGGATCAAAAGGCCCCACTTATTTTTCTAGATAAACTCATGCGCTTTAGAGTAAGCCAAGCGTGGTTAAGCGGCAAGCACCAAGTCAGATCAGTATATATTTTCCATATCAGCCAGTGCTTTACGCGTTTCATAATGCGTAAGGTCAAGGTGCATTGGTGTCACGGAAATATGTTCTGAGCGCACAGCTTTAAGGTCTGTTTCATGGCCCGGCATGCCCACTTCGCGGCCAAATTTGAACCAATAATAGCGAAAACCCCGTGGGTCTCGGCGCTCTTCAATATCAATTCCTGTCATTTGGCGGCGACCAAGCTCGGTCACTTTAACCCCAATAACCGCATCGACATCGCAGTGGGGGAAGTTCACATTCATCAGAACATCCTTGGGCCATCCACGGTCCAATAAGGCCTTAACGATCTTTTCACCGTGCGTTTTCACCACATCCCAGCGGGCGCGCTCACCGGGGCGAATACATTGGCTTAATGCAATGGAGGGAATGCCCGCCAGCGTCCCTTCCATAGCCACTGACACGGTGCCAGAATAGGTGACATCCTCAGCCAGATTACCGCCACGGTTAACCCCAGACAATATCAATGTTGGCAAACTATCTTTCATAATATGATTAACCGCCATCATAATACAGTCGGTCGGGGTGCCCGAGACAGCCCATCTTTTCGCGTCCAATTTGCGCAGCCGCAAGGGTGTCGTCAGGGTCAAGCTATGCCCTGCTCCGCTTTTTTCCTCCTCGGGTGCCACAATCCAAACATCATCTGAGATGCTATTGGCAATTTCTTCAAGAATAGCGATGCCGGGGGCATTAATCCCGTCATCATTGGATATTAAGATACGCATTTAGGATACTTTCATCAGTTCTGTGATCCACCGATCACATCTATATTGCCCATATAAGGACGCAGGGCCTCAGGCACTGTTATGGCACCATCTTCACGTTGGTAATTTTCCATCACGGCAACCAAGGTGCGGCCAACGGCTAGGCCCGACCCATTTAGGGTATGAACAAAGCGGGTTTGTTTTTCACCCTTGCTGCGACAACGCGTTTTCATCCGCCGTGCCTGAAAATCCCCACAAGTTGAACAGCTGGAAATTTCACGGTAGCGCTCTTGACCCGGCAACCAAACTTCAATGTCATAAGTGCGCCTTGCGCCAAAGCCCATGTCACCCACACAAAGTTTTACAACCCGGTAAGGCAAGCCCAAGCGCTTTAACACCTCTTCTGCACAGCCAGTTTTGCGCTCTAGTTCCGCATCAGATTGCTCAGGTGTGGTAATAGAGACCAGCTCAACTTTATTAAATTGATGTTGTCGGATCATACCCCGCGTATCGCGGCCTGATGAGCCAGCTTCAGAGCGAAAACATTGGGTTAAGGCGGTGCCGCGCAGAGGTAAATTTTCTTCCTCCAAAATTTCACCGCTGTGGATATTGGTCAATGGCACTTCAGCGGTGGGTATAAGCCAATGGTCACCAGTGGTCCTAAACTGGTCTTCACTAAATTTTGGCAATTGCCCCGTGCCATAGAGCGCTTCGCTACGCACTAAACTAGGGACCATTATTTCAGCATAATTATGTTCATCAACATGCAGGTCGATCATAAACTGACCAATCGCCCGCTCAAGCCGTGCTAACTGACCCGTCAACAGTACAAAACGAGCACCCGACATTTTGGCAGCGCGCTCAAAGTCCATCATCTGCAGCGCTTCACCCAGCTCGAAATGTTCTCTCGCCGCCCAAGCCATCGGGCGTGGGGTTCCCCAAGTGCGCACCTCAACATTGTCGCTTTCATCGACGCCGTCAGGCACATCTTCGTAAGGTGTGTTCGGCAAGCTACTCAGCAGGTCATTTAGCTTTTCGGTTTGAGTGGCAATATCAAGCTCAAAAGTGGCCAGCTTGGCCTTCAGCACACCAACCTCTGCCATCAAGGCAGATGCTTCATCTTCATTGCCCGTGGCTTTAGCGCGCCCTATCAGCTTGGATGCCTCATTGCGCCGCGCTTGTGCCGCTTGGGCTTCGGTCATCAGGGCGCGGTTTTCAGCGTCGAGTGCAATAATAACCGAGGCCATAGGGCCCAGCCCGCGCCGCGCAAGGCCAGCGTCGAAAGCATCAGGGTTATCGCGGATCATTTTCAGATCAAACATTATATTTCCGATTATTTTTTAAGTAGCATCAATTTTAGCCTGCTTCTTTTCGGTCATCGCAATCAGCAGGATGGAGACCTCATAAAGGAGCAGAAGCGGAATGCCAAGCGCGATCTGACTTAGCGGGTCTGGTGGGGTTAATAAAGCGGCTATGATAAAAGTCAGCACGATCATATATTTGCGCTTTTCCCGCAGGAATGCAGCACTGACAATCCCGACCCTGCCCATTAAGGTCAAAGCGACAGGCATTAAAAAAGCAAAGCCAAAACCAAAGACCATCTTCATCACAAGCGACAGATATTCATTCACCTTCGCTTCAGCTTCAATCACAACACCACCGTCACCGGCTGCAGTTTGGAAGCTAAGCAGAAAATCCCACGCCCACGGGATAACGATAAAGTAAGCCAGCGACGCCCCCATGGCGAACAGAATGGGCGTTGCCAGAAGAAAAGGCAGAAAAGCCATTTTTTCATGCCGGTAAAGCCCGGGAGCGACAAATTTCCATATTTGCAGCGCCAAAAGCGGAAAGCTGACCATGAAGGCCGCATATAGCGCCACCTGAATATCGACGATAAATTTTTCATGCAAAGCGGTGTAAATCATCCGCACACCCTGTTTGCCTTCTTGGGCATCAAGGTAAGGCTTTGCGAGCAGATTAAAAATATCCTCCGCAAAGAAAAGCGCTATAATGAAGGCGACGAGCATGCCAAGCAGCGCATAAATAACGCGGCGGCGAAGCTCAATGAGATGCTCCATCAAGGGCGCTTTTTGGCCAGTCTCTGCACTTTTATCAGGCGTATCATGAATATCCGGCGCAACTATTGTATTCTCAGATATGGCTTGGTCCTGCGGGTCTTTGTCATCGGTCATGATGCACCACCATCATTTTTTGAGCCGCTATCCTTCTTGCTCATAATGTGATCGGTAACCTCTTCAGGGCTCATATCTGGGGTCACGCCTTCTGCTTTGCGCTCAGCCGCAAACACATCCGCTTCAGCAGATTCCGCATCAGCATCAGCATCAAGCATGCTTTCGGCTTCATCCATAACATCACGGATACTGCCGCGAAATTCGCGGGCTATTTCCCGTGCTTTACCCAGCATCTGACCCGCAGCGCGCAGAAATTTAGGCAGCTCCTCAGGGCCAATGACCACAAGGGCCACAATGCCAATCATAAATATTTCAAGGGCGCCAATATCAAACATTATGCGATCCGGTTAGCTATCAGACTTTTCAGTATCTTTAACCGGGTCTGCCACCGGCTGTGCAGCATTATCGATCACTTTAGGCTCCAAAGGGTCATCGGTTTTTTCTTCCGCTTCTTTCATGCCTTTACGAAAGCTTGTTATACCTTTAGCTACGTCCCCCATAAGCCCAGATATTTTGCCACGTCCAAATAAGAGTACTACAACCACAACAATAAGAATTAGTTCTATACCACCTGGCATAATTTAGCTCCTTTTTTCCAAGCTCCACTATCATTTACCAATGTGGCAAAAACGCTGCTTGGGTGCAATCATTCAGTGGATATAGCTTCCACACTCATATTTCCATCTTCACTATCAAGAATGCTATCATAACTATCAGCGATGGCATCTTCCAGATCAATTTGCCCATCGTCCTCTTCCTCAGTATCGCCGGATAGCCCCGGAAAGCTAAGTTTATCTAAGGCTTGATCAACAGTGTCGAGCAGCCCCGCTGCCTTTAATTCCGCTATACCCGGTAAATCTTTGACGCTCTCTAAGCCGAAATGCACCAGAAAATCCTCTGTTGTGCCATAAGTAACTGGGCGACCGGGGGTTTTGCGGCGCCCCATGGGCCGGACCCATCCGGCTTCCATCAGCACATCCAGCGTTCCTTTGGATAGGCTTACACCGCGTACATCTTCTACCTCTGCCCGCGTTACGGGCTGGTGATAGGCCAAAATTGCCAGTGTTTCCACCGCCGCGCGCGACAGTTTACGAGGTTCATCAACTTCTCTACGCAGTAAAAAGGACAAGTCCTCTGCGGTTCTGAACATATATTTGCCCGCCACATGCACCAGCGTAACACCGCGCACCGAATATTCTTCCCTTAAGCTATCGATATGGTCCATGACCGCAACACCGTCCGGCATCCGCAGATGAATTTCCTCAACAGAAAGCGGGCCATCGCTCGCGAACAAGACAGCTTCAACCATGCGCCGATGCTCAAGCTTTAGCTCGGTGCTTTGTTCCGGCTTATCAGCCTCAAGGCTGCTGGTGTCGTTGTTATCTATTATTGCTTCACTCATTCTTCACTCTACCGCGTTATCACTCAATCAAATGGCACTCTACTGCAGAGTTCCATAATTATCATGCCATTATACAGGCTTAATCGCTCTTTTCAGAATTATCGTTATAGCGCAAATAAATCGACCCAAAACTTTCCATCTGCCGCAATTCTGCGCCCCCTTGTCGGGCGAGCTCAAGCGATGCCGCAAACATGCTGGCAATAGCCGACCGTCGCTGGGCTTTATCCTGCAGTCCTGGTGGTAAAAAATGGCTCAAACTGGTCCATGTAAAACTATCCCCAATTAAACCCGACAAACGGGCAAGGGCATCATCAAGAGTGTAAATGGGGCGGCGCTCAATTTTTATTTCACTAATAGTATGTTTAGCTTGTTGGTCACTGTAAGCGCGCAGTAATTCATATAGCGTTACATCATAGGCGCCTCGCTTGAGTAGTTTCAGCCCTTCCGGCTTTCCGCGCGTGAAGACATCACGGCCAACACGGTCCCGCGCCATCAACCTTGCACCGGCTTCGCGCATGGCTTCCAGCCTTTGCAGGCGCAGCTGCAGGCGCATGGCTAACTCTTCTGCCGATGGTTCATCGCTGGTATCATCTTTGGGCAAAAGCAGGCGGGATTTCAGGTAGGCAAGCCATGCGGCCATAACTAAATAATCAGCGGCCAGTTCCAGCTTTAATTGCTTCGCCGCTTGAACGAACTTTAAATATTGCTCGACCAGCTCAAGGATCGATATTTGGGTCAGGTCAACCTTTTGCACCCTCGCCAGCGTCAGAAGAACATCAAGGGGGCCTTCAAAGCCTTCCACTTGCAGCACAAGATCATCAGCACCGGTTACATTGGCCCTAGGCGGTAAATGTGCATCAGCAAAGTCATCAATATCTGTGCTGTCGGTAGATGATGTCAAAGTAGCAACCCTCCCCACATGCCGGTCATCATTTGCGCTAGTCCATTTGACAGCCCAATGATGAAATTTGGAAACTGGATTATAATAGCAAGTACAATGAATATGCCAAAGGGTTCGACCCGCGACAAGCTTCGTGAGACATTATAGGGTAGAAAATCCATTAAAATCCGCCCGCCATCGAGCGGCGGTACCGGCAACATGTTAAAAACGGCCAAAAGACAGTTAAACACAACCGATATTGTCAAGACTTGAACAAGCCAGCCTTCTTGGTCCATGCCAAATTTAAAACCAAGAACCAAAACCAAACTCGAGACCAAAGCAATGATAATGTTCGCCCCCGGCCCTGCGAGCGACACAAGGATCGAATCCCGGGGTAAATTGTTCAAACGGGACGGATAAACAGGCACAGGTTTGGCGTAGCCAAAAATGAAGCCCGTATCCAACAATATAAGCGCCAGCGGTAAAATGACCGTACCAATGGGGTCAATATGTACCAGCGGATTTAGCGATAAGCGCCCTGCCTTAGCTGCGGTGTCATCCCCATGCCAATAGGCCATATAAGCGTGTCCAGCCTCGTGCAGCGTCACGGCCATCAATATGGGCAATATCCATACACTAATCATCACCATTGTCTCTGCCATAGTATTTAAGTCTCATCCTCACTATTATCGTTACCGCCATCTTCGTGACCACTATCTTCAATTTTTTCGCCGCCCCAATCCGAAATTATTTTCTGGTAAGCTTTTAGGGCATGGGCATAATCCAACAGAGGCGCAGCATCCATTTTCTGTACTAAATTTTCAATGTGCTCACATAAAAGATCACTTGCAACAGGAATGACATCGGCGATTGCCGTCATTTCTTTCATATCACCATTACAGTGCAAAATAATATCGCAGCCTGCCTGCAGGGCCTTTTGGGCTTTTTCAGCCATAGAGCCTGACAGCGCCTTCATCGATAAATCATCAGTAAGCAGAAGACCGCGAAAGCCCATTTTCATGCGAATGATGCGGCCAATGATGATCTTGGAAAAAGTTGCGGGTTGCTCAGGATCTATATCGCTATAAACAATATGCGCCGTCATGGCGAGTGGCGCATCAGCTAAGCCAGCAAAAGGCACAAAATCCGTGCGAGACAAGGTCTTTAGGCGGGTATCCACAACCGGAAGAGCGAGGTGACTATCCACTTTGGCACGGCCATGCCCGGGAATATGCTTGATAACGGGAGCCACGCCAGTCTCTAACATTGCATCAACGGCGATACGGCCTAGGGCTCTGGTTAGGTTCGGATCGCTGGAAAAAGCACGGTCCCCGATGATTGGGTCCGCTTCACTTATGGGCATATCCAATACTGGCAGGCAATTAACATTAATACCGAGGTCCCTGAGCTCATTTGCTATAAGGCGGCAATTAAGCCGAAGCGCTGAAGCCGCTGCGGTTGGGTGATCATGGGCCATTTTACCAAATGTACCCATAGCGGGTGCCTTGCGCCAATGGGGAATTTTCAGGCGGGCAACGCGGCCCCCTTCTTGGTCAATCAGAATTAAGACCGGGCCATCAACACAATCTTTGAAATTTTCAATAAGACGGCGAATTTGTTCAGGGTTATTGACATTCCTGCTGAACAATATGAGACCAAGAGGCTGTTGCTTCTCAAAGAAAACACGCTCAGAGGCCGTTAACATTAAGCCCTCACAGCCATATATGGCGGGTGTTCGTGTCACCATTTCAAGGGGCCACTACGATGCAGCCTTGGCCTTTAGCTTTCAGCGCAAGGCATATTCTATCCGCCGCTGCACGGTCAGCAATTGTGCCAACTCGCAGCCTAAATAGCGATCCACCGCTGCGGGCTACGGATTGATATTCAGCGGTTAAGCCAGACAGCTCACTGGCATATTTCTTGGCGAGCTGTGCCCATGCCTTTTCAGCCCCTGTCTGTGTGCTATAGGCCCCGAGCTGAACCCTAAAGCCATGAATAGCTTGAGCCTTTACTGGCTTTGGTTCTGGTTTTGGCTCAACGACTGGCGCTTGGGCTTTGTCAGCTTCAACAACAGGTTTTTCAGCTGATATGCTGTCTAGAGCATCGTTAAGGCCAGCTTTGTCGCTCTCTGGGATGGTCGTTACCGGCTCTTCAGGCGTTTGTCCAATTTCATGAGGTTTGGAAGCGTTATCACCGCTCACCCGGTCAAAAACATCCTTTTCCCGGTCTTCAACCCTCATGCCGCCCACATCACTGGGGCGTTCTTTTATCGGCTCCGATGGGGCGGCCACTTGTAGCGGCCCCCGATCAGCCGCAACGTCACTACCCAAATACATATAGGCGATAACAATGGCAAAGGCTGCTATCAGAACGGTTGCACCAATCGCAACCACCATCCGCGTTCGATCAGATTTGAACCCTGCATCGTCTTCCTGTTCCAGAACAGGCTGCAACCAAGGGGGCATGTCTTGTTGGTTATCGCTCATTAGCGCATTTCCTCCACCGGGGTGACGCCCAGCACGTTCAAACCACTGGCAATTACAATGGCCACCGACCGTATCAAGCCCAATCGGGCTATGGTTAAGGCCTTGTCATCATCAATAACAAAGCGCTCAGCCGGTTCATCATTACCTCTATTCCATAGAGTATGAAGCTCTGAGGCCAAATCATAAAGGAAAAATGCAATTCTGTGGGGTTCATGTGCTTCTGCGGCGGCCTCAACCATGCGCGGCCAGGCGGCGCAGCGCCGGATAATGGCTATTTCAAACGGCGTTTTCAACTGTGAAAAATCAGCCTTAGCCAATGCCCCATCGCACACGTCAATGCCGTTAAAAGCATCAGGAGCCCGGTTCCTAAGCACCGAATTCACCCTAGCATGAGCATATTGCACATAAAAAACTGGGTTATCCTTGGTCTGCTCTTGCACTTTGGCATAGTCAAAGTCGAGCGGGGCATCATTTTTGCGGGTCAGCATAATGAAGCGCATCACGTCTTTGCCAACTTCGTCTACAGCTTCCCGAAGCGTGATAAAAACACCCGAGCGCTTCGACATTTTTATGGGTTCACCGTCACGGAACAGCCGCACCAGTTGGCACAGGCGTACATCTAACTCGCCGTCATCTGACAGGGCGGTCACGCCCGCCTTCAAACGTTTGACATAGCCCCCATGGTCAGCGCCTAAAACATTGACCATCTTCTTGAAACCACGGACATATTTATCATAATGATAGGCTATGTCAGCGGCAAAATAAGTATAATCACCGTTTGATTTTTGCAAGGCGCGGTCCACATCATCGCCAAAATCAGTGGCACGGAATAATGTTTGCTCTCTCGGTTCCCAGTCATCAGGGCGCTTACCTTTTGGTGGCTCTAACACCCCTTGGTAAACCTGACCACGCTCCTTAAGAACACCAATAGCATCTTCAATGCGACTGCTTTCATGCAAGATTTTCTCTGAGTAGAAAACATCATGCTCAATGCCTAGGGCTTTCAGGTCGCTCCGGATAAGATCCATCATGGCGGCAGTTGCTTCACTGCGGACAGTTTCCAGCCATTCGCTTTCATCACAGTCGAGAAATTTTTCACCGTATTTGACCGCTAAATCAGCGCCAACATCTTTCAGGTAATCACCGGGGTAAAGCCCTTCTGGTATAGTGCCGATGTCACGGCCACAGGCTTCAAGGTAGCGTAAATGGGCCGAACGTGCCAACACATCTATTTGCGAGCCCGCATCATTTATATAATATTCCTTAGCAACCTTATACCCAGCTTTGATCAGCAAATTTGATAGCGCATCACCGAAAACAGCCCCGCGCACATGCCCCACATGCATCGGGCCGGTGGGGTTAGCCGATACATATTCCACATTCACCGCAGCACCGCCGCCCATATCACTATTGCCGTAATTATTACCTTCACTCAGAATATTGGGTACACAGTCGCGCCAAAATTCATCACTGATGGTCAGGTTAATGAAGCCCGGCCCCGCAATATCGACTTTAGTAATATTATTAGTATTAACCAGCTCTTTAGCGAGTGCGGTGGCAATATCACGCGGTTTCATTTTCGCTTGGCGCGCCAGCACAAGGGCGGCATTGGTGGCTATATCACCGTGGTTGGCGTCACGCGGAGGCTCCACTGCCACACCGGCCATATCAAGCCCATTCGGCAAAGTACCTGCTTTGCTAAGACTATCTAAAGCTTGTTGAATGATAGCACTAAAATAGGTAAAAACATTCATAAGGATACTGCTGACAAATCAAATAATTTTGCATGCTCGCGGAAGGCATAACGGTCGGTCATTCCAGCTATAAAGTCCGCCACAACGCGGGCTGTTTCTGGGGTTTCCGGCTTGCCTGTACGCTCTGACCATTGGGTCGGTAAGCATTCGGGTTCCTTGATATAAAGGTGGAATAAATCCATTACCACTCTTTTTGACTTACTTGTCATGCGATTGACCAAATAATGCTTATACATGCGGCCATATAGAAAAGACTTGAGCGCTTTTACCGCTGTCATAATATCATCGCTGAAGGCCACCATCTCCCGATCAGCACCGCGAATATCATCTGGGTGCTCGGGTCCAAGTTCCTTTAGGCGCTTTCGGGTTTCATGCAGAGCGTCATTGATAAGGCGGTTGATCAAGCGGCGCACTAGCTCGTGGATTGTGGCATCTTTTTCAGCGTCGGGGAAGGTCCAGGTTACTTCATCAATCAGTTGAGAGACAAAGGGTATCCCCTTTAAATCATTGATTTCAAAGAAACCCGCCCTAAGGCCATCGTCCACATCATGGCTCGCATAGGCAATATCATCAGACAGGGATGCTATTTGCGCTTCAAGGCCCGGGTAGCTATGCAGTTCCAAGTCTTGCTCTGGGGCATATTCCCTAAAGCCAAAGGCCAAACTTTCGGGCAAATCCTCAGCTGCGGTAGGCTTGTCAACCAGCGGTCCATTATGTTTGGCAATGCCTTCCAAGGTTTCCCACGTTAAATTCAAACCGTTGAAGGAGGCATAGCTGCTCTCCAGCCGGGTGATTAACCGCAAGGCTTGGGCATTATGGTCAAAACCACCATAATTTTCCATTTCCTGGTTCAACACTTCTTCCCCCGCATGGCCAAAAGGCGGATGGCCCAAATCATGGGCAAGCGCCAGTGTTTCCCCTAAATCCTCATTCACATGCAAGGCCCGACACATGGAACGCGCGATTTGTGAGACTTCTATCGAATGGGTCAGCCTAGTGCGATAGTGGTCGCCTTCATGATAAACAAAAACCTGCGTTTTATGCTTAAGCCTGCGAAAGCCGCTGCTATGAATGATTCGGTCTCTGTCACGCTGGTATGGGCTGCGTTGCCTGCTTGATGGTTCGTTATGAAGACGCCCACGAGAATTATCTCTATTACAGGCGTAAGGTGCTAATATAGCATCATAATCTGGTAAAGTATCTGGCACGAAACATCCCTTGGCTGAAAAGAAAAAAGTAAACTTTAGCCCCATTAAGTGAGCCATTTTTTGGATCAAATTATAGGGACTTCAAGCAGCACTTTAACGACGTCAATTGCTCCCTGCAAGACACCACATTCAGTTTTTTAAACTTTCTCAAAATTCTCAAAATAATTGTTTACCTACAATCTAAAGGTAATATTTTATCATAATTCGCTTGATTATTAATCAAAAATTAACTATAGTGATGGACATTGCGCATTATTGGGAGGCAAGGCTTTTTCGGCATGATTTCTCACATCCAAACTTTAGATAAAAAACCTATTTCGCACCATGCCGCGTTCCTATCAAAGTTGTCCGCTCATTGGGTCTCGATTTTATATAACCGCCAATTCCCGCTTTCTTCCGCATTCCGCCCCGAAAATTTTGCCAAAGAACTAGGTCTGCTAGCCATGATAAATGTGAACGAGGATGGTAGCTTTTCCAATCGTATTATCGGTGATATTGTTGGGGAGCGCTTGGCGTTGAAGAATGCTGGCCATAGCATTGAACAAATCGAGCATGACGACACCCGCAAGAGTGTCATGCGGCTCATAAACCAAACGGTAACAGAAGGGATGCCCGTTCTGGCCGAGGGTTCTGTCACTGGCCGCAATGCCATGGAACAATCATTCTGTGCGCTCTCTCTGCCCTTTTCCCGCGATGAGGATAATGATAAACTCGCGATTGTCATGATTGGCTTTCGCTTTAGACTTCTGCAACACGCCTCCTTAGTGAACGTTCAAAGCCATGACCAAATGGCTCAAAATGGCCCTCATCTTTCCTAACCACCACAATATTTACTGAAATGCTTCTCAGCCATTGATTATTAAGCAAGTAGCCCCTATTTTTAATGGAGCAGAATGATTTTGCCTATGGAGTTCAAAGTATGGCTCAACAAACAGCCCCAGTTTCATTAAGTGCCCGTGCGGCAAGCCGCGTCAGCGAGCTGATAAAAGCGCAGAATAACCCTGCCCTGATGTTCCGCGTTAATGTGGGCGGTGGCGGCTGCAGTGGCTTTCAATATGGCTTTGACTTCGCTGAAGCTGCCGGGCCCGATGACATTAAGGTCGAGCGCGACGGGGTAACCATGCTGGTCGACAGCATGTCACTGTTATATCTGATCGGCGCGGAAGTGGACTATATTGAAGACCTGATCGGGGCTAGTTTCCAGATCAAGAACCCCAACGCCACATCAAGCTGCGGCTGCGGGTCCTCCTTTTCCATATGAAAATTGCAACATTTAATATTAACGGCATCAAAGCCCGTTTGCCCCGCTTGCTTGAATGGCTAGATGCATTTTCACCTGATGTGGTTTGCCTGCAAGAGATAAAATCTATTGACGAGACCTTCCCGCGCCTTGAGTTTGAGGCGGAGGGCTGGACCGTTGAAACCCACGGCCAAAAAGCCTTCAACGGCGTGGCGCTACTATCAAAACACCCGATCACAGACGTTTTGCGCGGCCTGCCCGCCATGACATGGGGGCCAGACAAAGACGGCGAAGCAACACCAGAGCAAGCGCGCTATATTGAAGGCACGGTTAAGGGTGTGCGGATCGCCAGCATATATTTACCCAACGGCAACCCGCAGCCGGGGCCAAAATTTAGCTTTAAATTGGAATGGATGGAAAAGCTCACGGAACATGCCGCAATGCTTTTAAAGTCTGAAATGCCGGTGGTGCTGGCGGGCGACTATAATGTCATCCCTGAGGATCAAGACTGCCACGACCCAGCCGCATGGCGCGGGGATGCCCTGACCCAGCCCGAGAGCCGCGCTCACTTTCGCGCCCTCACCAATTTGGGCTATACGGACGCGCAGCGACAGATAATGCCGATAGGGGCGGCCTATAGCTACTGGGACTTTCAGCGCGGTGCTTGGCAAAAAGACAATGGCATCCGCATCGACCACCTGATGCTATCGCCCCAAGCCGCTGACCGGCTAACCGCTTGCGCCGTTGACCGCGTGCCGCGAGCACAAGAAAAGCCATCCGACCACACCCCGGTCTGGGTGGAGCTGCGGGATTAAATATAGGCCGCTTTACGTCTTCTAACGACTTTGTTTGCAAAGTTGACCAAGCAATTGATCATAAGTTTCACTTGCGTAATTACCGTCATCAGGGAAATCAGTCGAGCTGATGGCCTTTACGACATGGTCAAGTTTATTGGGGTTTAACCGTGCGGCTTGGAGCCACTTTTGACCCCTTTGAGTTTTAAGCTGGTGTTTGCGAATTTTAGCGTCAGAATCCAACGGGGGTCTCTTAATAAGATATGCAGAACTTGATGGCCGTTTCGCCAATAGATATTGAGACATATGGTAGCCACCACATGCTGCACGGGTTTCCCAATATTCATATAAAATTTCTTGTGTAGGGGGGTAGTAAGCCAATAGATCTACTCCACTAAGGTATGCCATAGCAGCGCTTGCAACAGGGCTGCCGTTCATTGCACTAATACGCGTGAGAAACACTTGGTCAGCAAATTTGCCCATTTTTTTTGCTTCCGTCTTGTATTTATAGAGCCACCACCTGCTTGGTTTATCTTCTTTGCGCGCCTTGTATAGGAAAGCAAAGAAAGAGCCACCCTCAATCGCCTCTTCGATCATAGGCTTAATATTTGATGGTCGCGGCACTAAACCTAACAATATTAATTCTAATTGCCGCTCTAAATCCATGGCGTATAAGGAGGCGCTTTCAGCATATCTGCCATAAATATCAGCAGCAGTTTTCTTTTTAAATTCCGGGCTATATCTTTCAATGTCAATCAGCTCTAACTTGGCAAGTTCATTTCCCAAGTCTGATGCTTCTTTGAAAGCATTGATCGCTTTTTCTGGATCAGGCTGCGCAATTATTTTTCTCAAATGGCCCTGTCCATATAGATAAAGGAAATAGGCTCTATTACCCTTATGTTTGGCCTTACAAGTAAGGCCTTTGTTAATCACTTTCTCATATAATGAATTCAGGTATTTTCGTTTATAATATGCTTTTTCTGTAATGGTTTTATTAAATAGATTTGATGCAATCAAAGCAAGATCACCAGCATCACCAGAAGTGTCACAACTTTTTACGAGAAATTCTTCTATCAGAGCATGGATTTTCTTTATGCCGGGCTCAATCTCATAAAGGGGGGCGATAGAAACGGCTTTCGCCCAATATTGGTCTGCTTTTTCAATGTCAATTGGGTGACCCCAGCCTTGTCTGTAAAAATCTGATGACAAATAATAGATTATACTGACATATGGTCTTGTGTCATCCCAACATTGCGCAGCCTTTTCCTCAAGAGTTTTTACTAAATGAGTGGATATTGGAACAATCGACTTGAATTCATTAAGTCCGACTTTGCGCACTTTAGCAAGAATATCAAATATGATATCATTGTATATTTTACCGATCTTGCCTTCGTTATAAGAACATGCTTTTTCAGTGTCTGTAGCTTGTACATTCACTGGCATCAGCAATGTTAAACTTAAAACAATCACAAAAATCCGCATCATTTACCCCCAATAAATCACCAAGTCAGCGACTATCCCACTGCCTACATTTGTGCCTTTGCCTCTTCCAATTCGGCTTTGCAAATATTATAGCGCAGGCCGTGGGCGGTGGGGATAACGATGATGATCCAAATATTGATTAAAATTTGTGCAACAACAATCAGCCAAGTCGGGGCCACTAACCCCAAGAGTATAACCGGAACAGTGCTGACCAAATAAATGATGAACAGCACCACAGCAAATTCCGCCACATGGGTATCCCCCATTTCATAATCGGGATTATCGAGCGCAGTTTTAGTCAGGCTAGCTGAAAACAGCGCATAAACGGCACACATAACCAACAACATGACCATGTTCACGCCCAACTGCGCCACCATCATATCGCCAAGGTCTGTGCTGTTACTTTGAGCCGTAAGTTCAGCGAAGCTCATCCCCGGCACGCCGAGAAGCCCAAGAATGGCAATAGCAATCATAACGGCTATACCGATGGCGATAGACGCCAAGAAGAATTTAGCGAAGTTTCTACCACCCATGGAGATGGCTCTGGACAGAGGGCTATGCCATGCCTTAGCCGTGCCGCCCGCACCAAACCGCACCCAGTAATTAAACAACATGGTAATCGTAATGCCCAAGAGTATAACGGTAAAAAGAGTGAGCAAAAGTCCGCTGAACCCAAACATGGCAAAGAAACTCGCGAGGGCCTCTTGTTGCGCGGTCACGCCCTTATCGCCAGACATGGCAGATGTATCAATAGTGCCAATATCAACGGCCAAATACGCAAATAAAGTCACCACGACTATCACAAACAGATAAGCCCCGACGAAAGTCAGAACCGTAAAAATAATGCCTTTAATATTATCAAGCGGCGCAACAATCGCTCCGGTAACGACTTTTAAAATTGGAAAGCTCATCTCATATCCCCTCAATTTAATTATAGTGCCCTGCATTGAGTAAGCCACGATATTCGCTTCAATGCAACGACTTAGGTTTAGACAGGACTATTCCGGTAATCGGCGGACGGCACCTTTGTCGGCGGATGTTGTGAAGAGCGCATAAGCTTTCAGGGCCTGTGATATTTTACGCGCTCGTGGTCCCGGTGACCAAGCATCCGCGCCTCTGGCTTCCATCGCTGCACGGCGCGCATCAAGCTCAGTGTCACTGAGCGCTAAATTGATCGAGCGCGCGGGGATATCAATCTCGATCCTGTCCCCCTCTTCCACCAAGCCGATGGCGCCGCCCTCAGCCGCTTCCGGGCTAACATGGCCAATGGAAAGCCCCGAAGTGCCGCCCGAAAAACGACCGTCGGTGAGCAAAGCGCAGGCCTTGCCCAGCCCCATGGATTTCAGGTAGCTGGTGGGATAGAGCATTTCCTGCATGCCCGGCCCGCCGCGTGGCCCTTCATAGCGGATGACGACCACATCGCCCTCGCCTATTTTGCCCGCAAGGATAGCCTCAACCGAGGCATCTTGGCTCTCAAACACCCGTGCAGTGCCATTAAATTTCAAGATACTTTCATCAACGCCCGCGGTTTTAACGATGCAGCCGTTTAGCGCAATATTGCCAAACAGGATCGCCAGCCCGCCGTCTTGGCTGTATGCATGGGCCCTCTCGCGGATGCAGCCGCCTTCGCGGTCCAAATCTAAGCTGTCATAGCGCTTGCTCTGGCTGAAGGCTTCCTGCGTTGGTACGCCGCCGGGCGCGGCCATAAAGAAACGGTGCAGGTCTGCGTCATCACTCAGTGCCACGTCAAAGCGGGCAATGGCGGCGCTCAGGCTTTCGCTATGGACCGTCGGCACGTCCGCATTCAACAAACCAGCGCG
Organism: Alphaproteobacteria bacterium; assembly: GCA_021774735.1. Taxonomy (GTDB): domain Bacteria; phylum Pseudomonadota; class Alphaproteobacteria; order Sphingomonadales; family Kordiimonadaceae; genus JAJFIS01. Next base: position 43,785 of record JAJFIS010000049.1, read on the forward strand.
TTCCAGCTCGCCCAAAATGGCGAAAATACCCCCGGCCCGATGAACATCTTCCATATGATACATCTCGCTGCTCGGCGCCACTTTGCACAGGTTCGGCACTCCCCGCGATAGCCGGTCAATGTCATCCATGGTGAAGTCCACCTCGGCCTCCTGCGCCGCTGCCAACAGATGCAGAACCGTGTTGGTGGAGCCGCCCATGGCGATATCCAGCGTCATGGCATTTTCAAACGCCCCTTTGCAAGCGACCGAGCGCGGCAGCACCGATGTGTCGCCGCCCTCATAATAGCGCTTGGTGATCGAGGTGATCAGCTTAGCGGCAGACAAGAACAGTCCCCGCCGGTCCGCGTGGGTGGCGAGCGTCGTGCCATTGCCGGGCAGACTAAGGCCCAAGGCTTCGGTCAAGCAATTCATGCTGTTGGCGGTGAACATGCCGGAGCAGGAACCACATGTGGGGCACGCCGCATGCTCAATGGCGTCAACATCCGCGTCGCTCACTTGCGGGTCCGCCCCCGCCACCATGGCATCGACCAAATCTAGGTGGCGCACCTTGCCGCTTGCGTCAATTTTGCCCGCTTCCATTGGCCCGCCGGAGACAAAAACCGCCGGAATATTCAGCCGCAACGCCGCCATCATCATGCCGGGCGTGATCTTATCGCAGTTGGAAATGCATATTAGCGCGTCGGCACAGTGAGCATTGGCCATATATTCAACGCTGTCAGCGATCAGCTCGCGCGATGGCAGGCTATAAAGCATGCCGTCATGGCCCATGGCGATCCCGTCATCAACGGCAATGGTGTTAAATTCCTTGGCGACGCCGCCAGCGGCTTCAATTTCCCGCGCCACAAGCTGCCCCATGTCCTTCAGGTGCACATGCCCGGGGACAAATTGGGTGAAGCTGTTGACCACCGCAATGATCGGCTTGCCGAAGTCAGCGTCTCCCATGCCCGTCGCCCGCCACAGCGCCCGCGCCCCCGCCATATTGCGGCCAGAAGTGGAAGTTTTTGAGCGATATTCAGGCATGGCAAGCTCCAGCAAAAGGGATCGAATAGGCGATCATAAATTCAAGCGTGAGAGCTTAATGAGTGCAGGGAAAAATGTCGATAATATTGTTGGGGGTGGGGTGCGGATGGGGGCACAGGCATGAATAAAACAACTCTCTGAGGCGCAGTGAATATTTTTTCGTTGAATTTTTCACAATGTATTTACCGCCAGCGATAATTTCTAAGCTTGTCAATGCTGAGACATATCAGTTCAATATATACGCCCATATCATCTTAATATTCATCATAGTTTCCGGCTTACTTTTTATAAAATATATCCCCAATGTGCGGGCCCATTACATCCTCCTAGATTGGAAGCTAAAAGATGTCTACAAACTAGGGGTTATTCAGAATTTTTTCTGTATCCATGCGGTGCGCGTAGAGAGCTTCCAATTTGATGACACTGTCACCAACAATGCGAAAGTAGATAGAGTAGGGGAAGCTGCTTAAAGGCCATTTTCTAAATTCTATATCCTTTAGGGTCTCGTGATTTATAGTGCCCAAATAAAGAGCGCAAGCGAGGGGCTTATCAGCAACGAATGCGATTGCGGCTTCGGCAGAATCTAGAAACCTCTCTGCCACCTCTATGCCTGCACGGTCTTTATAGTTTTTAGCAAAGGATAGGAGCTGCCGCTTGAACAGGCTACTTTTTTGTACTTGCCACATGAATGAGATTACCCTTGGATTGTCTCGCGGATTTCGGCTATGTCACCATTTGACCATTGGCTGTAATCATTTTCTGCTAAAGATTGCGCGAGTAACTGATTAATATCACTGGTTTCTTTGGCCTCTGCATTCTCCATATAGCGACGGATAAGGTCACGAATAAATTCGCTTGGGGTTTCATAAAGGCCACCTTTTCCAGTTACTTCCCCAACAAATTTTGCGAGTGCATCAGGCAGTGTGGCATTGAGACGCTTGATCAACTTTTGACTCTCTATATTTTGTGTTGTGGCCATTTTTTACAGTCCTTAATTCAGTGATTTCCTACTTATAATCTAGCGTAACGCGCGTTTAATGTCAAATAATGCGCGATATTTGCACGTATAATCTTTTCTTAAGAAAACTACATCAGTCTTCTTGATGCGCAGCACAAACCCCTCAAATATTGAGCCAGTAGCGGGTGCCTTTCAGTTGCCCTGTTTTCGTGAGGGCGTCTTTTTTAACCAAACCAGCTAAGTCGCGGGTTGCTGTCGCGCGGGGTGCGCCCGTGATCCTCATATATTTATCCGCATTCAGGCCACCCTCAAAACCTCGAGTGCCAGCTTTGAATAGACGCAAAATAGCTTTCTCTTGCCTCGCGTTAAGGTGGCCCTTTAGGCGGTCTAACATGCGGATTTTAGCAATGATAAAGTCTAATAATTGCACCGAATGTTTTTGCGCCTCCAAAATGGTCTCTGCCAAATATTCCAGCCAATTTGTTATTTCCAGTTCCTTGTTATTATCTTCAAGGGCTTTGTAATAATTTGTACGCTTTGCTTCAATGGTTTGTGAAAGCGCGATCAAGGAAGGCGCACCGCCAGCTTGTGCCAAGGCTTTTTCAGTAAGCGCCCGAGCGATACGCCCATTGCCATCTTCAAATGGATGAATGCAGACAAAATAAAGATGTGTGAGGCCCGCCCGCGTTATAGCAGGGTGCTCCTTGCTACCATTAAACCATTGGATAAATTTATCCATCTCTTGATGCATATCTTCCGATGGCGGCGCTTCAAAATGGATTTTGGGCCTGTTCAGGTAGCCTGAGACAATCTGCATCGGTTCTATGTGTTTGCGGTAATCACCAACAGTTCGAATATTATGATTGCCGCGCATCAACATCACATGCCAGCGATGCAACATTTCGTGTGTAAGCGGTGCGTCATAGTGCTGATATAAATCGACCATCATTTCAGCAATGCCCTGTTCAGCGGGGCCAGAGTGATATTGATCCTGTTGCAGGCCAAACTGTTTGCGGATAGAGGATTGGATACTATCGCGGTTTAGGAATTCACCTTCGATTTCTGATGTTTTCAAGGCTTCATCGCTGATCATGTCAATAATCAGTGCTTGCTTTTCATCCTCAGTGATATGCTTGTAGGCACCAAGAAAGAGACCAGATTCCTTTAAAAACCGTGCCTCATAGGGCGCTAAAATTTTACGGTCATAGCCGAATTCAGGCCAACTATCTTTTTGCCAATTCCACGTCATGAGGCATAAGTCCTTTATTTATTAATCACTATATATAATATTATGAGTTATAAATCTATATTTAATAGCACATTATGATTCAAGTGAGCCAATTTAGTTCGCCAAATATTCGCAGTTATACCCGCCGCGCCCATCCCGTAAATCCTGTTATAATTAAAAAAATGAAATTAGCGCTTGGCACGGCGGAAAATATTTGTATAAAGGCCCTCACGCGCGCTACCGCCAACAGTGGCCCGCATATGTTTGTTGTTTTTTGATCCCCAGTAGCTCAGTTGGTAGAGCAAGCGGCTGTTAACCGCTTTGTCGGTGGTTCGAGTCCGCCCTGGGGAGCCAATATTTAAGAGAGCCTGACCACCTATGTGGCCAAGCTCTTTTTTTTGCTCCAGCCCAATGCCTTCACCAGCCCCCCCTTAATGACATGCCGCAGGCTTCGCATTGGTTGGGGCGTAACAGGCCTAAATCATAAGATTTGTTGTTTGATATCCGATGAGCACTGGGGCATAATATATATAGTACGGCGAAGTGATTGATGGCCCAGCCCGCTCCGCCAATATGAAAGACGCTCCGCCGCTGCGAAAGAGATGGGCCAAAAGCAACGACTGGCTAACTTATTGAGGAGAAAGCATTGTGGCCAAGAATTTTGCGCCTTTAAACTACGGGGAGCAAAGCACCACTTTGGCCCGCCGCGCATCAGCATATCTGAAAAATATTTTTATGCTTCTGCTGCTCTCTTCACTTGTTGGCTGCTACGCCACAACGGATGAGCCGGCTTATTATCCAAATGATATGCTTTCTAAGGAACAGGTTGGTGAACTGACCGGCCATTATCACATCATCCAATTAAATGGCACCGTGAGCAGTATTTCTTTTACGCCCAGAGATGAATTTTGGCATTATGACGTTGAGCAAAGCTGGTTCAACGCCCTGCCCTTTGTCCCTAAAAAGCTTGGCCAAGCCCCCACTGCCAAAGTTAACATCGCAGAGCTGGCCGTTTATGAAAGTGGTGACAAAAGCCCTTGGCAGCTTGATGGTATAGCTATTTTTTCCCACATCCCCGGAACCGAGCTGATATTAGCCAGCCTTTCAGGCAAAACAGCACAGTTCACAAATGAAGAAGGTACCCAAGGCCCACTAGGTGAAAAATATAACAGCCGCAATTTATTTTTTATAATCGACCAAAGCGGCAAGGCAGTAGCCATCAAGCTTTTTTCTGAAAGTAATAAAGCTTTAAAAAGCGTCTTCGGTGACCCTAAAAAACCACTGCCGACAGCTAAACTCTTGTCCTATTTGGAGAAAAATGCCACCAGCATCATGCAACAAGAAGGTCTACCAACATATTTGCGCTCAACAGCGGCGCAAAAAGACTTAATAACGCGAAACTTCAATGCCGCGTTTATAGAAAATAAAGAAAAAGCCACCCTTGCCCGGAGAGAAAAGGCACAAAAAAAGGCGCAAGAAGAGGCTAAAAAGAAACGCGCAGAAGCTAGGCAGAAAAAAGCACAAGAAAATAAACGCAAACAAGCCGCGCGTATCCCCTTGCATATTCCCCCTAAAAAAATCACCTCCATCGATGGTTATTATGCCGTAGGGCCAAACGGCATTGACGCGCTGGAAAAGCGCAGCACAGAGGCCAACGGCGCCGAAGAATATCGTGGCTATATATGGAAGCGCAATAGGTTTACCGGCCTTTACCAGCGCGGCGATTATTTAGTTCAAGGCTATTGGTATTCTGATAGCCAGCAATTTTACTCTCAGGGCTGGTTCAAAGGCCAATGTAGTAGATGGTCTGAAGCATTTTGGGGGTTTCCCCTGAAGTTTGAGAAAAAATCCGTTGCGGGCAGAACAATCGAGGTCTGGTATCCCAGCACCCAAGCGGTAAACCATCTATCGGCCAAGCGCAAAAAGAAAGCTATTTGCACCAACCAAAAAATCAATACAAATATTTGTACTGTCGTGCGCTGCAATAAAATGTCTGACCCCAATAAGGCTGCAAATATATTTTATGTTCGCTCCAATGCCGACGCTAAATGGCTCTATAAACATTTGTTTTGAGGGTGTTCAGAAGCTAATTTGCCGGGGACCTGCTTTGCCAAAGAGTGCTTTTACCCTTTAAAGCTCGGTCAATCCTTAACGGTATAGGTGGCCCCGCCAAAGAAGACCTTCTTGACCAGCCCGTTCGACATCATTTTCCCGCCGTAACCAAGCAACACTGGGCCATTGGTCAGCTCCAGCACCATAATATGGCCATCAAAGTAATAGCGTCCCATTTGCTGCGCAGAAAGATGAAGGGGCCGGTTTGCTAGGCCAATATTCCCAACCAAAAACAAACCATCTGATGTGAACAAGGCATCATGGGGCATAAGGGAATTTAACTTGGCTTTGCCGCTTAATACCGCTGAAAGCCTATCTTTATCGCCCATCATTAAGCGCAGCTTTTCGCCCTTGCCAAAAGGTTCGGCTTCCATGACGGTAACATTTTCGCCCAGCATCTCAGCCGCTGATTTCCAAGTTTTTCCATCAGTAAGCATGGTTTCATCGGTTTCAGGCACCTTTTTCCATACATAAGCTTTACAATTACCCCCTTCAAATATTGAACTCGGCTTGGCTTTTGCTCTCACCAAATCGAACGGAGTGTAAAATGATGGGTCCCAATTTGAACAGCTAGAGGCCGTATGGTCTTTCATTAAGGGCATCCCTTTGGAATCGTCGTCAGGGCCGAAATAGGCCCCATAAATTCCTGCGTCCCACGCAACGGCAAGCATTTTAACGGGAATATTATCAGGATGTATCTGTGCAATAAACTTTGATAGATCGGCTTTATCACCCTTTTTTTTCAGAAAGACTTTCCCCTGTAACCGCTTTACCGCAAGCTGCATGAAAAGCTTTGCCGCCTGCTGGTTGGGCAGGCTTTCAGGCTTAAGGTTACCATCTTCAAGTCGCAGATTGGCAAAGGACAGCCCCTGTTTGGTAAAACCGATAAAAAGATAACATTTGGGGGCCACATCACGGTCTTTCACCTCAAAACCCATGCCGTTAAATTTTGCTTTTTTGCCTTTTAACGGTGCGCATTTCTTAAAATCATCCGCAACTTTATTTATCAATGTTTCGATTTGGGCAAAAGCTGCTTCCTTTGTTACAGCCGCTGTTTTTGCCATTGGTAATAGCTGAATATACCCCGCGGCCATGGAACGGTCAGAGCGGCTTATTCGGATAGTGCCATTACGCAGAACCGATGCCCCCCACCCTGGGAAGTCTTGCAAATAGGTAATTTCCGCCCTTGCACCCACCGACGTAAACATTAGGCCGAAAAACACTGTCGCCATAATAGCGGCTGTCTTTGTTAAAAGTGCCCTAAACTTCATACCAAACATGTCTAATCCTCAATCATTCAGCCCTATGGCCATAAATTTAATTGCTGCCGTAACCTGACGAAAGCTATCAGAGGCCATGTGAACAGAAAATTAACCTACGCCACGTCTTGGCAACATCAATGACCTCAAATATAAAAAACCCATTGATGTGTAATTAAACTTTGCTATAAGCATCCCCGACCGCCCTTAGCTCAACTGGATAGAGCACCTGCCTTTAAATGAAGGAGTGCCCGCTAGGAGACTATCGGAGTAGAACCGGGTGAATTCAGGGAACCCTTAACAGATAATGCTGATGGCAATCCTGAGCCAAGCCGCTGCTACAGCAGCAGAAGGTGCAGAGACTACTGGGGGACTTCTACAGTGTCCTTAATAACCAGCTAGAGCGCCCGGTGCCCAAACAGATAATGCTGTGGGTGATGATATAGTCCGGTTTGCGACATTGGCAGTTTACGCTGCTTTTGGTGGTGAAAACCACAGGAGCAAACGCTAAGCAGGGGGTTGCAGGTTCGAGTCCTGCAGGGCGGGCCAAAATACCCTTTTGTCAATGAAATCATTGATGAATTTAAAATAAATTGGCTAACCGAATACCACGGTTAGCCAATTTATTTATGGAACATTTCAAGGATTTTATCTAATTGCTTGCTATGGATAGTTGAACTGAAACCATTATAGTTTCGATGCCATAGCTTCCCTTCCGACACGGTTATGCTATGGTTATACATAAAATCAGTGGCTTAGAGCCTATCTTTTTAACTGTGTAAGTGGCCATGATATACTCCATGAAAGGGAGATTTATTATGGCTATCAAGCAAGAAGTTATCGATGAACTATTGAAGGACTACAAAAACCCTGAAGACCTTTTGGGTGAAGAGGGTCT
>JAJFIS010000050.1 GCA_021774735.1 Alphaproteobacteria bacterium
ATCATAAATCTCCTCGAACTTCATTGTTCGGATTCCTTGTAACATCTCTGTCCGTCTCATAAGCGCCCCTCCTAAAGGGCATCTTAAAACCGGACAGATCGTATGTTACATAAACCGGACATATCATCTGTTACTGACAAATATAAGCAAGGCGCTTGAAGTTGCCACAATTCATCGCCATTCTTGTTGAGCAAACTTAACGACCAGATGAGAAGCTAACCTATGAAATTTCTGACCAAAATCACAATGCAGGTTATGGTTTTCCTCAGCGTGAGCATGGGCGCTTACAGTGATGACGAGACCGTCATATTGGCTTTTGGCGACAGTTTAACCGCGGGCTATGGCCTGCCGCCGGGGGATGGCTTTACAGAAAAATTGCAAGTGTGGCTGAATGCGCAAGGCAAAGCGGTAAAGGTTATCAACGGCGGCGTTAGCGGCGATACGTCATCCGGTGGGCGCTCTCGGCTTGACTGGGTGCTGTCTGCGGCCAATGGCGGCAAGCCCCATTTGGTTATTTTAGAGCTCGGTGCAAACGATGGCCTGCGTGGGATAGACCCTGCGATAACGCGCAAAAATATTGATGCCATGATGGCAAAACTGACCACAAAGAATATCCCTGTATTAATTGCGGGCATGAGGGCACCGCCCAATTTAGGGCCAGACTATATGGCCAATTTCAATAGCATCTTCCCCGATATGGCGGCTAAATACGGGGCGATGTTATACCCCTTTTTCTTGGAAGGTGTGGCAGCGGACCCTGCGTTCAACCAAGCGGATGGCATTCATCCAACCGCTGAGGGCGTGGATATTATTATTTCGAAACTTGGCCCAGTTGTTTTGAGCGCCTTGGAGCAAGCCAATGAGTAGTTTGAGCCGGTAGGGTAATTTTTTCAAAAATTTGTAGCGGGATGCTCTTTGACAATATGCTCAAGCAAGCCCCGGGCAGCCTTGAGGGCAAAATCCATACAGCGGACAAAGTCACCGTCACGGCCATAATAGGGGTCCGGCATTTCATCAAGCGGCAATTTGTTGCCGTAGCTTAAGAAAAGACTGACCTTTTGGTGGTGAACTTCATCAGAGCGTTCATAAAGAAGGGTTAAATTTTCCCGGTCCATACAGATGATATAGTCAAAATTTTCAAAATCATCATCACTAACCTTGCGGCTGCGCTGACCCGATATATCAAAGCCTGAATTTTTGGCAGCCGCGATGGCGCGTGGGTCGGGTTTTTGCCCTGCATGATAGCCCGTGGTGCCAGCGCTATCCACCTGCAGCATACCGCCAGCGCCAAGTGATATACCACGCTCAGTGGCCACCGCGCGGAAAGCCCCCTCGGCCATGGGGGAGCGACAGATGTTGCCCATACATACAAAAAGCACTGTTACCATTTTACCCCTCCGGTTATACTTAGCCTGACCTTAGCGGACCAAGCATTAAAAAAGAAGCCCTATAAGAAGGCACGTAGACCATGGCCTATAAAAATATTGTCATTCTAACCGGCGCTGGCATTTCAGCCGAATCGGGGGTGGCAACCTTCCGCGACGCGGGTGGCCTGTGGGAAGGGCACAGGGTTGAGGATGTAGCAACGCCGCAAGCTTTTAGGCGAGACCCGGATATGGTGCAGCAATTTTATAATGCTCGTCGAGCGCAGTTGCCGTCAGTGGACCCTAATCCGGCCCATTATGCGCTGGCTAAGTTGGAAGGGGAACTGGTGGGCGATGTGCTAATTATCACTCAAAATGTGGATGATTTGCACGAGCGGGCGGGCTCAAAAAATATAATACATATGCACGGAGAATTAAATAAAGTGCGCTGCCTTGGCTGTGGTGCAGTGCATGATTGGCTTGCTGATTGCCACAGAGAATCACCCTGTCCAACCTGTGAAGCTGAAGGTCAACTGCGGCCAGATATCGTTTGGTTTGGTGAAATGCCCATGTTCATGGACCGCATAACCCGTGCTCTTTCAACCTGTGATCTGTTCCTTTCCATAGGAACGTCAGGAAACGTCTATCCCGCGGCAGCTTTTGTTGCAGAGGTGGGCAGAACAGGCTATGCCGAGAGCGTAGAAATAAATTTGGAGCCAAGCTTGGGCGCGAGTTTATTTGACACATGTTTGCACGGCAAGGCGGGCACATTGGTCCCCAAATTTGTGCAGGAAATACTGGAGGCATGAATGGCGGCGAAGAAAACAAAAATATTAAAAGCATCCGATAGAATAGCGGCCTTGAAAGAACTTGATGGTTGGTCGTTCGATATGCAGGCTAACGCGCTGGTAAAGGCCTTTCAATTTGGTGACTTTGGGGAAGCTTTCGCCTTCATGACCCGGGTGGCATGCCAAGCAGAAAAAATGGACCACCACCCAGAATGGTTCAATGTTTATAGTCAGGTTAAAGTGCGCTTAACGACCCATGATGTTGGCGGCATTACGGACAAGGATATTGCCCTCGCCACTTTCATGAACAAAGTTGCGGTGCGTTAATTTTCTAGCCAATATTTCAAAAGCGTGTGGGCGATAGCAAAGGGAGGTGGCACTATTATATCTGTGGGCTCTCCCCGTTGTTGGCCCCGGGTAATTTGCCGCAAGTCACCCGCCGTAAACCAACGGGCATCATCAAGCTCATCGTCGTCTAAGTGAATGTCTTCACTGATCGCCGTGGCAATGCAGCCAATCATCAAGCTAGACGGAAAAGGCCAAGGCTGATTGGCAATAATCGCCACATCGCTGGTTTTTATGCCCGCTTCTTCCATCAGTTCGCGCCTTACGGCCTCTTCAATGGTCTCGCCGGGCTCCATAAAGCCCGCTAAGGCAGAGAACATGCCAGAGGGGAAATGTGGACTGCGGCCAAGCAGCACTCGGTCGTCTTTTACCGCCAGCATTATCACAACAGGATCTGTGCGCGGAAAATGAGATGCCCCGCAGCGCTCAACTGTGCATTTGCGCTCATAGCCGCCGCGCACCATCATCGTCTCGGCACCGCATTTAGAACAGAACACATGGGATGCATGCCAGTTAAGTGTTGCTCTTGCCTGAGCGATGATACCGAGTAGGCCTGCATCTGCGCCCGGAATGTCATACTGCATGGCCAGCGAGCGTAGGTTCATAGGCCGGTAACCTTCAAGGGACGCAGGTATGGTATCAATATCGGCCGCATAGCGGGCTTGATTACCGTCGAGCCCTAAAAATATTAAATTTCCAACTTTGATCGAGGAAACAATATCGGTATTGAACCAATGGGGGGTGCCCTTGTCATTGGTAATAATGTCACCGCTTGAAAATAGGATAATTGCCGAATCACCTGCTTTGAAGCGATCAGTGAATAAGTGGTCGTCACCCCTTAAAATATCGGCACGGTCGAGCGGATTGCTTGAAAAAGAGGTAATAATAGTCATTAAGTTTCCAATAAAAATGCTAATGCAGGCTAAGCATGCTTTCTTTGGGCTTGCAAGTGAAGAAAAGAGACGCCATATAGAGGCCGAGAGGCGCAGGCGGACGATCCGCTCGCTAAGCCGGTCAGGCCCGAAAGGGAGCAGCCGTAACGAGTTTGGATTGGGTTGTTTGTGTCTCTCACCTATTTATGGGTTTTCTCCCGCTCCAGCTCTTTCATCCCGCCCCAGAAGCTGATAGACATTAAACGAGTTTAGTGATGGGAGCCCACATGGCAGACGCTTTGACCGAAAAGCAAGCAGCATACCGTGTTTTAGCGCGGAAATACCGACCCAATAATTTTGACACGCTCATTGGTCAAGATGCCATGGTGCGGACGCTTTCAAATGCTATCGAGACCGACCGGTTGGCCCATGCTTTCATTTTAACCGGTGTTCGCGGCGTGGGTAAAACCACCACCGCCCGCATTCTTGCCAAAGCGCTTAATTGTTCAGCCCATGATGGCCCTTCTGTTAACCCTTGCGGCGAATGCGAACAATGTGTGGCTATTGCAGAATCGCGCCATGTGGATGTTATGGAAATGGATGCCGCCAGCCACACAGGGGTTGATGACATCCGCGAGATTATCGACAGTGTACGCTATGGTCCCACGTCATCACGTTTGAAAATATATATTATCGACGAAGTGCATATGCTGTCTAAAAATGCCTTCAATGCCCTGCTAAAAACGCTGGAAGAACCCCCCGAGCATGTGAAATTTATTTTTGCGACGACGGAAATTCGCAAACTTCCCGTGACGGTTCTATCGCGCTGTCAACGCTTCGACCTCAAGCGAGTTGAAAGCGATGTGTTAGTTGATCACTTAGCCAAAATTGTCGCCAAGGAAGGTTGCAACGCTGACGATGCGGCCCTGCAAATGATCGTTCGGGCATCAGAAGGTTCTGTGCGGGATAGCCTGTCCCTGCTCGACCAAGCCATCGCCCACGGGGCGGGAACGGTCAGCGAAGCCCAAGTGCGGGATATGCTGGGGTTGGCGGACCGGGCGCAAATTTTAGACCTGTTCAAGCATATGATGGCCGGTGAGGCCGCCGAGGCAATTACACTATTGAGAGACCAATATAATTGCGGGGCTGATCCTGCTGTAGTAATTAATGACCTTTTGGATGTTACCCATTGGCTCACCCGCCTAAAAGTGACCCCTGAAACCGGCAATGATACCCTTGTCTCGGAGGCGGAAAAAACCCAAGGCGGTGCAATGGCTGAAAGCTTGGCCATGCCGCATCTGACCCGTGCGTGGCAAATGTTACTGAAAGGCGTGCAGGAAGTACGCCTTGCCAGTAGCCCCATTGCGGCGGCAGAAATGCTTCTTATTCGCCTTGCTTATGCCGCCAATTTGCCGAGCCCGGTTGATCTAGTGAAGCAGATTAAAGCAGGAAACGGCGCAGCTAAGCCCGTCGGTGGCGGCAATATAGCGCCTACCAATGGGAATGCGGGTGGCACCTCAAGACAATCAGTGGGACAAGCCGTGGGCCAAGGGTCAGAGGCTAAGCAACAGCCATCTACATCAGCTGCGACAGCACAAGTGCTGGCGCTTAAAGCGGGCGGTGACAGCGACCATGCACCACATCCGCTGCCGGTCAGTTTTGAAAAAATGGTCGATCTATTTCGCCAAGAGAAAGAAGGACAATTAGCTTTTGCCCTTAGTGATCTGGTGCGATTGGTAAATTACCGCCCCGGGGCATTTTCATTAAACTTGGATGAAAAGGCTCCTGCAGGTTTGGTTATGCGGGTTAAAGATTGCTTGAAACGTTGGACGGGCACAGATTGGCAGGTCACCATTGTGCGGGACGGCGGCGAAAGCAGTTTGCGCGAAAAAGCTGTGGCGCACCAAAAGCAATTGTTGGGCGACGCAGCTGAGGACAATTTAGTTATGGCGGTTATGGCAACCTTCCCGGGAGCCAAGATATATGCTGTGCGGGAAGATAAACCGGAAGAGCTTTTGGCTGAATCAGACGAGATGGCAGAGCATATCTATGATGATGAGCCCGTCAATGACTTCGATTTTTAAGCGTCGGCATTAGGGCCGATCCGTGGAGAGTAAGCGATGAAAAATTTAGCCCAAATGATGAAATCTGCACAGCAGATGCAGTCAAAAATGGCCGAGATGCAAGAAGCATTAGAGCAGGCCGAGGTTGAAGGCAGCGCCGGTGCGGGCATGGTAACTGTTCGCTTGAACGGTAAGGGTGATATGAAAAGCCTAAGCATAGACCCCAGTTTATTTGGCGCTGAGGATAAGGAAGTTTTGGAAGACCTTATTGTTGCTGCCCATAATGATGCCAAAGTGCGGGTTCAAGAGACAAGCCAAGAAGAAATGAAAAAGCTAACAGGTGGCATGTCGCTGCCTGAAGGCTTTAATTTGCCCTTTTAAAACAAGGCAGCTTTTATGCCGCGCAGTCATTCGAGTGAAATTGACCGTCTAATCCAAATTATGGCCCGCTTGCCAGGGCTTGGCCCGCGCTCGGCCCGGCGTGGTGTGTTGCAGCTCCTCAAAAAACGCGACAGCCTGATGCGGCCACTGGCAACGGCATTGGACCAAGTGGCAGATGCGGTCAAAATTTGTCCGAGTTGCGGCAATATTGACACCGTTGAGCCCTGTTATGTTTGCGGTGATGCCCGCCGGGACACCAGTGTGATTTGTGTGATCGAAGATGTAGCAGACCTATGGGCGCTAGACCGGTCGGAAACCTACCGCGGGCTTTATCATGTACTTGGGGGAACCCTAAGTGCGCTTGACGGTATTTCACCTGAGGACCTTACCATTGGACCCCTGATTGACCGAGCCGGACAGCCCCATGTTAAGGAAGTTATTCTGGCGCTCAGTGCCACGGTGGAAGGTCAAACCACAGGGCACTATTTGGCTGAAAGGCTACAAGATTGCGATGTCCGTGTAACGGGCCTTGCACACGGTGTGCCGCTTGGCGGTGAGCTGGACCATTTGGATGACGGCACCATTGCCACGGCCCTTAAAGCCCGATCAGAGATCAAATAATATATCTTTGGCAGTAGCTAAGACCGCGATGGGGCTAGGCTGCGATAGGCATGCCATGTGGCGTGGCCAAGCAGGGGGAAAACAATGATCATACCAATAAAAGCAGTGGCAATGGCAAAGGTCATGAACCAAGCAATGAGCCATGCCCAAAGGGCCATCGGCCAAAAATTCATCCGTACGGCTTTTACGCTAAGGATTATAGCGGTCATAACGTCTGCTCGGCGGTGCATCAACAGGGGTGCGGAGATAACCGTGACGGCAAAAACAGAAAAAGCAATGATACCGCCGATAATGGTGCCAAGCGCCAACATAGTTGGGCCTTCCCAGCTATAAAGTAGGGTAGGAATAAATTCGCTGAGCGGGGGGAAATGCATCATGCCAAAAAATAGGGCATATAGCAGCGCAGCAATCCGCACCCAAACCATAAACATGAGCAGCAATACCAGCCCAAGATATAATAATTGCAGAGGAGACTTAGCCCGAACGAAGAGCATATTTTCGAAAGATACTGATTCGCGGTTTTCCAAACGCCGACTTGCCTCATAAAGCCCCATACCAAACATTGGGCCGAGCAGCAGAAAACCAGCCGCAAGGGCAAAGACAATGCCAGCCATTTCAAATTCCACCAAGCCAAACAATAAAAGTACTGACACAAGTGTGAAAGCAAAACCATATGACAAGCTAAGTACCTTGTTTGCCATAAGATCTTTCCATCCAGCCGCAAGCCATTGCCATGGAGCTTCACGTGAAATTACATTGAATTTATAATCAGAAATACTTACATGGCTCATTAATTTTCCCCTCAAATAAAGTCTGCCAGATGGCCTTCCCCAAGGCTATAATAAAATTTATTTTATACAAGCCTTTGACATTTGGCAACAAAACGAAAACTCTATGGTCGGGGTCTATGAATAAAAGTATTACAAGAGGTTTTCTATGCGGCGAAAATTAATATTGTCCTTGGCAGTGATTGCCATGTTGGCGGCGCTTGTCATTTGGATGATTTTCCCGCCGGTGGCTGACCGTTGGCTGAACCATACGGTGCCCCATGCACCCTATGAAATATCGAGCGAGGCCCAAGAGCTGCACAATAAGCTTATCGTTGCTGATTTGCATGCAGACAGCATGTTGTGGCCTCGGGATTTCACCAAAGAGCATAGCTATGGACTGGTTGATCTTCCGCGGATGATAAAAGGCAATATGGGAATACAGGTCTTTGGTGTTGTAACCAAAGTTCCCTATATATCTGATATTGGGACCAATATAGATTCCGACCAAATGAATATGTTAACTATGGTAAGCAGGTGGCCTATCGCCACATGGGATAGTTTACTGGAGCGGACGCTTTACCAAAATAAACGCTTGAAGCTGGCGGCCTCAAAGTCAGCTGGTGCCTTGAAATTTGTAACAACAGCACAAGGCTTATCAGAGGTCATTAAAGCCCGTAGAGGTGGTGAAAATATCAGCGCGGGGCTTATGGGCATTGAGGGCGCACAAGCATTGGACAAATCCGTTGCTAACATTCAAGTGTTGGATAATGCGGGCATACGTTTGATTGGCTTGGCTCACTTCTTTGATAATTTTGTGGCAGGGTCCGCGCATGGCTATCAGAAATATGGGTTAACCGAAGCGGGCAAAAAACTAGTCGCTGAGATAGAAAAACGAGAGCTAATCATTGATCTCGCTCATGCATCGCCCAAAACTATTGATGATGTTCTGGCAATGGCAACCCGGCCCGTTCTAGTGTCTCACGGTGGCGTCAAGGGTACATGCCCAGGTGAGCGCAACCTGTCCGATGATCATGTTAGGCGCATTGCTGCTGCGGGCGGTATTATTGGCATTGGCATATGGGAAGCCGCGACTTGCGGTACGGATCTGCATACAACGGTGAAAGCCATTCGCTATACAGCCGATTTGGTGGGAACGGACCATGTGGCATTGGGGATGGATATGGATGGGTCTATCATAGGCTTTATTGATGTCTCAGAGATGGCCGCCTTGACCCAGCTATTGATGGATGACGGCTTTTCAGAACAGGAAATTCGCCAGATTATGGGTGAAAACACAATGAATTTTCTGCTAAAATGGCTACCACAAAGCTAAGGGAAGCTGGTTGGCTTTTCAGGGTGATGCGGTTAGGCTTCCGTGTCACCTACGAGAGCAGCTGCAAACTCTTCTGCATTAAAAGGCTGAAGGTCTTCGATATTTTCACCGACCCCAATGGCATGCACGGGCAGTTTAAATTTCTCAGCGCAAGCCACCAGAACACCGCCGCGAGCCGAGCCATCAAGCTTGGTCATGATCAAACCGCTGATGGCGGCGACTTTGCCAAAAATGTCAACTTGGTGCAGGGCATTTTGGCCTGTTGTTGCGTCTAACACTAACAAAGTATCATGGGGGGCACCCTCTAGCTTTTTGCTAATAACTCGAACTATTTTGCCAAGCTCCGCCATCAGCTCTTCCCGGTTATGCAAGCGCCCTGCGGTATCAATGATTAAAATATCAATATTTTCAGTGATGGCACGCTCAAGCGCTTCATAGGCCAGTGCCGCCGCATCGCTGCCGATGGGCTTGGTGATTACAGGCGCACCAACCCGGTCCCCCCATATCTGTAATTGCTCGACCGCAGCGGCGCGAAACGTGTCGCCAGCTGCCAGCATCACCCGTTTGCCA
This sequence comes from Alphaproteobacteria bacterium, assembly GCA_021774735.1. Classification (GTDB taxonomy): domain Bacteria; phylum Pseudomonadota; class Alphaproteobacteria; order Sphingomonadales; family Kordiimonadaceae; genus JAJFIS01. The sequence goes on from JAJFIS010000050.1 coordinate 9,108, forward strand.
CCGTCAATATAGCCTTTGGCCATTTTGCCGATAGTGGTGGTTTTGCCGGCACCATTAACCCCGGTCATTAAAATAACATGCGGGCGATTTTCTGTGTTTATCATCAGTGGCTTGGCAACGGGTGTTAAAATGGCAGATATCTCACTTGCCAAAACCTCGCGCACTTCAATGTCGGATATCTCTTTGTCAAAGCGGTCCTTCGACAGCGCTTTCGTCACCCGCCCGGCAACGGCGACGCCGAGGTCTGACACGATGAGCAGATCTTCAAGCTCCTCAAGGGTCTCCGCATTGAGCTTACGCTTTGTGAAGATGCCAGTAACACCGCCGCTGACAGCACTTTTAGACCTAGAAAGTCCAGCTTTTAAGCGTTTAAACCAGCCTTTTTTCTCACTACTCATCGGGTGTTAGGTCCTTCTATATGCCGGTCATGCTGTTGGCGTCATGTTTTGCAAGGTTCACTGCAATGATATCGCCTACCGCACAGGACTTTTCAACCACAACCGGGATAAATTGTTCACTGTGGCCCATGCCACGGCCACTATCATCATGGCGCTCGATTAAAATATTAGCCGTTTGGCCTTCAGCTTTTTTCATCAAATTTATCACTTGCACGTCGCCGAGCGCCCGCAGCTTTGCAGCCCGCTCTTTGCGCACAGCCTTCACCACCTGCGGCATCCGCGCGGCAGGGGTGCCTTCACGGGCGCTATAGGGAAAAATATGTAACCAGGTCAGGTCGCAGGCCTGCACCAGATCAAGTGATTGCTCGAACATTTCTTCCGTCTCGGTTGGGAAGCCAGCGATTATATCAGCGCCAAAAACCATATCGGGGCGGGCTTTGCGCACCAAATGGCAAAAATCGATCGCATCCTCGCGCATATGGCGGCGCTTCATGCGCTTAAGCACCATATTGTCGCCCGCCTGCAAGCTCAGATGCAAATGCGGCATCAAACGTGGTTCGCTGATGATGGTCTCCATCAAAGGCGCGTCAACCTCAATACTGTCAATGCTGCTAATGCGTAGGCGGGGCAGGTCCGGCACTAGTTTCAGAATTTTCTGCACTAACATACCAAGCGTCGGTGTGCCCGGCAGGTCTGCACCAAAGCTGGTAATATCAACCCCTGTTAGGACAACCTCACCGAAGCCATTGCCCACTAAATTTTTGATCTGGTCAATGATCTCGCCCATGGGGACCGAGCGGCTGTTGCCCCGACCATAAGGGATAATGCAAAAGGTGCAGCGATGGTCGCAGCCATTTTGGATCTGGACAAAAGCCCGGGTTCGCTCACCGAAACCCGCAACAAGATGCCCTGCGGTTTCTGTAACCGAGAAAATATCATTAACCTTGGTGCGCTCTAATTTGTCGGTTGCTAGCAGGGTATAGCTGCGGGCTTCCAGTTTTTCCTGGTTGCCGATCACATGAGCGACCTCGTCCATGGCAGCAAATTGCTCAGGGTCAATTTGGGCCGCACAGCCGGTGACAAGAATGCGGGCACCCGGGTGTTCGCGCTTGGTGCGGCGAATGCTTTGGCGGGCTTGGCGAACGGCCTCAGAGGTCACGCTACAAGTGTTAAAAATAACGGTATCGCTCAAACCGGCTTTTTCGGCGTGGCCGCGCATCACTTCGCTCTCAAATGTGTTCAGGCGGCAGCCAAAGGTGACGATTTCTGGACCTTTGCTCACAGGCTTACCTCACCGGTGAAGCTATAACTAACCGGACCGGTCATTTGGACAGAGCCATCATCAAGCCACCGTACTTGTAAGGACCCACCATCCAGTTGGATGGTCGCTGACTTGCCGATCAGGCCCTTGCGGTTAGCGGCGACCAAAGCAGCGCAGGCAGCTGAGCCGCATGCCATCGTGATACCAGCACCGCGTTCCCACACTTTCAGGCGAATGTTATTTTCTGATACTGCGGCAACGCTGATATTGGCGCACTCGGGAAACATAGCGTGATGCTCAAGCGCCAGTCCGGCATTTTCAAGCCCAGCTGCGTCAACATCATCCACGAAGAACACAGCATGGGGGTTGCCAATATTCACCGCACCCGGACTTGTAAGCTCGCCGTGGGTTAAATCCATTGCAATGGTATTGTCGTTGCTCTTTAGGGGAATATCTTGCCAAGCTGTGCGGGCAGGGCCCATATTCACGGTAACTTGGTCGCCTAATTGCTTGGCCCGTAAAAGGCCAGCATCCGTTTCGATAATCGCGGTTTCACTGTCGCTTTCCCGCAATAATATATCACCGACACAGCGGCTTGCATTGCCGCATGCGCCCACTTTGCTGCCATCGCTATTCCATATTTCCATGAACACTTGGGCTTTTTCGCTTGGTTTCAACACTATCAGCTGGTCACAGCCTACCCCATGGCGGCGATCTGCAATCTCCTGCACCTGCCGGGATGTTAGGTTTAACGCTTCATCGCGGGCATCGAATATGACAAAGTCATTGCCAAGTCCGTGCATCTTGATAAAGCTGCGATATGTCTGGTCATTGTTCATAGGTTCGCCTTATATGGTTTAGGCTAACATAAAGTCCAGTGTTTTGGTGGCAATAAGGCCCGCAGTAATGGAGCAATAGGCAAGGAATGATATGAGTGAAATCATTTTTCATATTGGCGCACACCGCTGTGGCTCGACCGCTATTCAAAATTTACTCAAAGCCAATATGGATGCCTTGGTGGAAAAGGGTATTCACTGCTATTTTCGCAAACGCATTGAAAAGCACCCAAAGCTGATCGCTTTGCACAGCTTGCACCGCTCTTCGCTGATGGTGCCTTTTGCCAACATGCGCGTGAGAGAAATTGCGGCTGCGCTTAATGATCTCGGGCATGTTATTATCAGCGAAGAAAATTTACCCGGGCCGATGGTTGGGGTGAAGGACCAGCGCCTGTACCCTGGGTTAGATGGCTTTATGCGCAGGCTAGCGGCACTGAAAACCCAGCTAGAGCGACCTATGCGGATTATTATGGCGGTGCGACGGCAGGACCGCATGATAGAAAGTCTTTATGCCTTTCGGGTAACAAAGGGCTATGTGAACTCATTTGATGCTTTTGTGAAAAGCCTGTCACTGGATGATTTTCATTGGGGCAGGTTATTGGACGCCGCGCAAAAACATGGGTTGCAGGACCAAATTCAATTTATGCCGCTTGAAGGCATGACTGCCGATACCATTAGCGGCATGTTAGCGGTGCCCTTAGCGGGGGAATTGTCGGGCAATAGCAGCTTAAAAGAAGCCCAGTTAAATCTGTGGCGGGCTATGGTGGTGGAAGCTGTTCGCTTGAGCGAGCCGAAGCCCCGCCAAGCGCTGATAAATTACCTACGCCAAGTGGAAGCGCAGCCTTCAGCGACTATATTGTGTGACGCTGCGGAAGAGGCAGGCGTTGACATATCCATAGAACAAGCAACCAATGCACTACACAGGGCGAGTGGTATGGAGCCCGCATTATTTGATGCTGGTGCAAGAGCAAAAATTCTCGCCCGCTTTAAAGACGGCAATGCGACTTTTCTAAGCGCCGATCAGGTGCAAGCACCTGCCGACATTTGGGGCTAAAACACTGGCGGCTAAAACACCAGCGGTACAAGCGCGTAGCACATGCCCGCAACGACAAATGTTCCAAAAACATTTAACCACAAGCCCGCGCGCGCCATTTGCGGGATGGAGACAAAACCGCTTGAATAGATAACGGCATTGGGTGCGGTCGCCACCGGCAGCATGAAGGCACAGCTTGCCGCCATGGCGGTGGGGGCGGCTAGCAAGATCGGGCTGATATCGGCGCTCGTTGCTACTGCGGCTAAAACCGGCACTAAGGCGGCGGTGGTGGCGGTATTGCTGGTAAGCTCGGTCAGGAAAATTACCACACCAACGATGACCAATATCAGGGCCAGAAGTGGCAAGGTTGCCATGCTACCAAGGCCAGTACCGAGCCAAAGGGCGACACCGGTAACCTTGATCGCCGCAGCCAGCGACAGGCCGCCACCAAATAAAATCAATACGCCCCATGGCAGTTGAACCGCATATTCCCAGTTCAGCAGAAAGTCTTTTTTGTCTTTGCTACCAGACGGCAGCAGGAACATAGCCAGCGCCCCGATAATGGCAATGCCCATGTCGGACAAATGCTCCAGCCCGCTGATTTTATTGAGCAGCGGTCTTGTGCTCCACATTAAAGCCATAGACAAGAAAACCAGTGCCACGCGAACTTCTGGCGCCGTAATGCGGCCCAGTGATTGGTACGCGCTTTGCACAACGTCGCCGCCACCAGTGGCATCACCAGCTTCGAACGGAAACACTAATTTCACCAGCACAAGCCACGCCAGCGGCACCATAACGATCACAACAGGCACACCCAGCATCATCCACTGGGCAAAGCCTATTGGATTGCCGGTTTCTTGCTCCATGAAGCTGGCGAGATAGGCGTTTGGCGGGGTACCAATTAGCGTACCAAGACCGCCGATGGACGCCGCCCATGCACAGCCAATAAGCAGCGCCACGGTAAAGCGGTGGCTTTTGGCCTTGTCGCCCAAAACACTATGAGCCACGGAAAGCGCAATTGGTACCATCATTAAGGTGGTGGCGGTATTTGATATCCACATTGAAAGCAAGGCACTGGCCACCATAAAGCCTCCGATCAAACTTGCTGGATGGCCGCCAACTTTCGATAGGATGAACAGGGCAATACGCTTGTGCAAATTCCAACGCTGCATCCCCATGGCGACAATGAAACCACCCAGAAGCAGAAATATCACCGGGCTAGCATAGGGCATTGAGGCCCCGCGCAGGTCCGTGACGCCAAACAAAGGCAACAGGGCAAGGGGTATCAAGCTGGTCGCAGGCACGGGGATGGCCTCGGTCGCCCACCAGACCGCCATTAAGCTGGCGACGGCAATAACCGCCCAGCCGTTGCTTGACAGGCCGTCTGGCACTGGAAGCATCCAAATGACTATGGCCGCTATTGGGCCAAGCACCAGCCCAATATTTTGGTAACGGGCTCGTGTACTTACTGCTGTGTTTACTTCTGAATTATTCATAACCCTCCCCAGATTATTTTTTATTTAGCCTTAACGGGTGGCTGCGGTAAAGTTATATTTGGTCCCATAGGCTGGCTTGTAGAGCCTTGTCTCTTGACTCTGATCACTTTGAGGGGTAGGAAACGCACGCTTCCATAACGAATCTACATTCGTCCGCGCCCAAGGGTGCTCATCAGTCAGCGAGTTTCGCCCACTGGTGCGTTTGTGGTTGATGATTTGTAAGCATTGTTTTTGAAAGGCCTGCAAGTTGAGGGGCCCGAAACTTTAAAAGGACTAAGACAGCATGTTTGACAGCTTGTCAGATAAACTTGGTGGTATTTTTGACGGTCTTAAACGCCGTGGTGCGCTGAAAGAAGCCGACGTTATTGCAGCCCTGCGGGAAGTGCGCGTGGCTTTGCTGGAAGCTGACGTTGCGCTGCCTGTGGTTAAAAGCTTCATCGATAAAGTACGCACCAAAGCGGTTGGTGCATCGGTCCTTAAGTCGGTCACTCCCGGTCAACAAGTTGTTAAAATTGTTAATGACGAACTTGTGGCTATGCTTGGCAGTGACAGTGTTGGCATTTCAGTGGACGGCCTGCCGCCGGTTGTGGTGATGGTGGTCGGCCTGCAAGGCTCTGGTAAAACCACTACGACGGCCAAAATTGCCAAGCGGATTTCTGAAAAAGATAAGAAAAAAGTCCTGATGGCGTCGCTGGATGTTCGCCGTCCTGCTGCTCAAGAACAATTAAAAATACTCGGCGAGCAAATTGACGTTAAAACCCTGCCGATAATTGCTGGCCAGACACCCGTGAATATCGCTGAGCGCGCCCTGCAAGCCGCACGCCTGCAAGGCTTTGATGTTGTGATGCTGGATACCGCAGGTCGCTTGCATGTGGACACGGCGCTAATGGCCGAAGTGCAAGCAGTGCGGGGTGCGACGAACCCGCAAGAGACCTTGTTGGTGGCCGATAGCCTGACCGGCCAAGACGCGGTAAATGTAGCGCGGGAATTTGATGCTCAAGTTAGCATAACCGGTGTTGTTCTAACCCGGATGGACGGCGATGGCCGTGGCGGTGCCGCGCTTTCCATGCGCCATGTTACCGGCAAGCCGATCAAGCTGGTTGGTACCGGCGAAAAGATGGACGCGCTGGAAGATTTCCACCCTGAGCGGGTCGCAAGCCGCATTTTGGGTATGGGCGATGTGGTTAGCTTGGTTGAGAAAGCCGGCGAGACCATTGAGAAAGAAGACGCTGAGCGCATGGCCAAAAAAATGGCCAAAGGGCAGTTCGATCTGAACGACCTGCGCGACCAGCTGCGTCAAATGAAAAAAATGGGCGGCATGAAAAGCGTGCTCGGTATGTTGCCCGGCATGGGCAAGATGAAGCAGGCCGCCGCCGGGGCCCAAATGAACGACAGTGTTTTTCGCCGCCAAGAAGCGATCATCAATTCGATGACGCCGAAGGAGCGCTTAAAACCCGCAATGATTAACGCAAGCCGCAAAAAGCGGATTGCAGCAGGCTCAGGCGTGGGCGTGCCAGAGGTTAATAAACTTCTGAAAATGCATATGCAGATGGCTAAAATGATGAGGAAAATGTCCAAGATGGGCAAATCTGGCCGGATGCCACAACCGGGGCAAATGCCGCCGGGCTTTGAAAACTTGATACCCCGGGGCTAACGCCGCGCAGTATTGCTGAAATTTGAACCTATTGGATAATATTATCCGCTAAAAAACCGAAAGGAAGCCAAAATGGCTATTTCAATCCGTCTCTCCCGTGGTGGAGCAAAAAAACGTCCTTACTACCGTATTGTTGTGGCTGATAGCCGCGCCCCGCGTGATGGCCGTTATATAGAGCGAGTGGGCACCCATAACCCAATGCTTGCTAAAGACGACGCTGACCGCGTTATTTTGAATGAAGAGCGCATCAAAGAATGGATGGCAAAAGGCGCACGTCCTTCTGACCGTGTTTCCCGTTTCTTGGAAGCTGCGGGCATTTTGACCGCTAAGACACGTAACAACCCTAACAAAGGCAAGCCGGGCGATAAGGCTGTTGAGCGCGTTGAAGAAAAGCGTGAAAAAGCAGAAGCGCTTAAGGCCGCAGCGGCTGAAGCTGCAGCAGCACCTGCTCCAGCGCCCGCCGAAGAAGCACCAGCTGAGGAAGCTGCTGAAGCTTAAGGCATTCGCTGAAAAGGGGCTGAACACATGTCCAACGTAAATGACGATAAACGCCAGCAAGGCGTTGATGGTAATTGGATATGTGTGGGTGCCTTTGCAGGAAAACACGGAGTGCGCGGCCATATAAAGCTGCGCACTTTCACGGACGACCCACTGGCGATTTTTGACTTTCAACAGGTACACCTTGGTGCAGACGGCAAAGCCATCCAGTTGAAGAAGAAAAACCAAACCAAAAATGGCTATACCGTTCAGCTAGACGGTGTAACCACCCCTGAAGCGGCACAAGCACTGAATGGCAGCAAACTTTTTGTGCCACGCAGTGCATTGAGCGAACATGATGAGAATGCGGCTGACGGAGACGAATATTTTCTGGCCGACCTAATTGGTTTGAAAGTTCTGTCTTTGAAGGGCGACCCTTTGGGCCATGTGCGCAGCGTTGAAAATTTTGGCGCTGAGGATCTGATAGAGATAAATTTATTTGATCCGGTTAAGGGCCTTGGGCAATTTGTTTTTGTGCCTTTCCGTGTTGCATTAGTGCCTGTAGTGGGCATCAAAGCGGGCACAATATCCGTGGATATGGACGCTTGGTTGGCGCTGCAGGAAACTGTCGAATCAGCTGATAACTCAGAAGCTGAATTGGATGACTGAGCAGGCACAAAATAAGGCTCCTGCCTTCACGGCACAGGTGATGACTATCTATCCAGACATGTTTCCGGGTGTTTTGGGGCAGTCCTTGGCTGGAAAAGGGCTAAATGAGGGGCTTTGGGCACTAAAAACGCTGGACATTCGCGATTTTACACGCGATAAGCACCGCTCTGTGGACGATACCCCCGCTGGCGGCGGTCCGGGCATGGTGATGCGCGCCGATATTTTAGGTGATGCGATCGACCATGCGAGGGCAGGAGACGGCAGCAAAGGGCCATTGGTTTATATGAGCCCCCGTGGGCGACCATTTGACCAAGAAATGGCCGAAGATTGGCTGGAGCAAGGTGGTGTAACACTGCTTTGTGGGCGCTTTGAAGGGATCGACCAAAGGGTGCTGGATACTTATGACATTACGGAGGTTAGCCTCGGTGATTTCATTTTGTCCGGCGGAGAGCCAGCGGCGACGGCGATGCTGGATGCGGTGGTCAGATTGATCCCCGGCGTCATGGGCAAGCGAGAGACACTGGCTGAAGAGAGTTTTACAAGTGGATTGCTTGAGTATCCTCACTATACCAGACCAACGGTGTGGCGGGATCAAGAAATTCCACAGGTGCTGACAAGCGGGCACCACGGCAAGATCGCGGATTGGCGACTTGCGCAGGCTGAAGAGACAACCCGGTTACGCCGGCCCGATATGTGGTCGTCCTATGAGCGGGAACCCAAGAAGAAATCGGTCAAGGACAAATGAGCCTGACCGAATAGAAAAAAGGACTATGACGTGAATATTATCCAAAAGCTCGAGCAAGAGCAAATTGCCAAACAAACCGAGGGCAAAGAAATCCCTGAGTTTGGCGCCGGTGATACCCTGCGTGTGGGTGTTAAGGTGAAAGAAGGCACCCGTGAGCGTGTTCAGGAATTTGAAGGCGTTTGTATTGCGCGCTCAAATAAAGGTATCAGCTCCAACTTTACTGTACGGAAGATTTCCTACGGTGAAGGTGTTGAGCGTGTTTTCCCACTTTATGGCAATGTAGTTGAGAAAATTACCGTTATTCGCCGAGGTAAAGTTAGGCGCGCGAAGCTATACTATCTGCGCAACCTTCGTGGTAAGTCAGCACGTATTGCTGAGAAGAGAGACTTCCGCAAATAAAATTGTGAGATAAGCAATTTCAAAAGGCCGAAGTCAGTATATCTGGTTTTGGCCTTTTTCTTTGCGTGAGTAGAAGTGATAATATCTGAAATTGAAAGTATTGGCAGGTTATGGCGAAGACAGTTTTTGATAAAATTTGGGATGCACATTTGGTGAAGGAACTTGGTGACGGGGTGGGTCTTGTTTATATCGACCGGCACCTGATCCATGAGGTTACCAGCCCCCAAGCCTTTGATGGGCTTCGGGCGGCTGACCGCCAATTACGACGTCCTTCAGCGGTGATTGCGGTGCCAGACCATAATGTTCCAACCAAAGACCGTGAAAAGCCAAACCCAGACGCAAATTCAGCGGCCCAGCTAGCAGCCCTTGATAGTAATTGCGCGGCATTCGGCATTGAAAAAATTGATATGTTCGATATCCGCCAAGGCATCGTTCATGTGATGGGGCCCGAGCAGGGCATTACCCAACCGGGGGTCACCTTGGTTTGCGGCGATAGCCATACCAGCACTCACGGAGCCTTTGGTGCCCTGGCTTTCGGCATTGGTACCAGCGAGATTGAACATTGCTTTGCCACCCAGACCTTGCAGCTGAAGAAGCTCAAGAACATGCGGGTGACGGTCAATGGACGTTTGCCCTTTGGCTGTTCGGCCAAGGATGTGGCGCTGGCCATCATCGGCAAGATTGGTACAGCGGGCGGTACCGGTCATGTGATCGAATATGCTGGCAGCACCATCGAAGACCTATCGATGGAGGGTCGGATGACGCTATGTAATATGTCGATCGAAGCAGGTGCCCGCGCGGGCCTTGTCGCACCCGACGCAAAAACCTTTGCTTACATAAAAGGGCGCACTTGGGCCCCCAAGGGTATGCAATGGGATATGGCGGTTAACTATTGGCAAAGCTTGAAAAGTGATGACGGTGCCTTTTTCGATAAAGAAGTTACGCTGGATGCGACAGAGATTGTGCCGCTTGTGACATGGGGCACCAGCCCAGAGGATGTGATTGCGGTAACCGGCGATGTGCCAGCGCCAGAAAGCTTCAAGGACCCTTCCAAGCAGGCAGCAGCGGTAAGTGCGCTTGAATATATGGGGCTGACGGCGGGGGAGCCGATGGACCGAGTGAAAGTTGATCGGGTTTTTGTTGGCAGTTGCACCAATAGCCGGATTGAAGATATGCGCGAAGCTGCCGCGATGATCAAGGGTAGAAAAGTAAATGTCCGCATCATTGAAGCCATTATCGTGCCGGGTTCTGGCCTTGTGAAACATCAGGCGGAAGAAGAAGGTTTGGATAAAATATTCATCGATGCAGGTTTTGAGTGGCGCGACCCTGGTTGCAGCATGTGCCTTGCTATGAACCCAGATAAGGCAGGCGCGGGCGAGCGGGTGGCATCGACGTCTAATCGCAATTTCGTTGGTCGTCAAGGGCCGGGCGCACGTACTCACCTTGTGTCGCCCGCGATGGCAGTTGGCGCAGCGATCGCTGGTCACTTCGTCGATGTACGCAATTATTAAAAGGGATAGATACCATGCAAAAATTTGATCAAGTAACCTCTATCCCCACGCCCTTCACGCAGGTGAACGTGGATACGGATATTATCATCCCGGCGAAGCACCTGAAAACCATTACCCGCACGGGCCTTGGTGTTCATGCATTTGAAAACATCCGCTACGGTGCGGATGGGGCGCTGACTGGTGAGGCTGTTTTTGACCGTGCCCCCTACACAGAAGCAACAATTTTGGTCGCCGGTGAAAACTTTGGCTGTGGTTCTAGCCGCGAGCATGCCCCTTGGGCTATCGCTGATATGGGCTATCGCTGTATTATTGCGCCGAGCTTTGCCGATATTTTCGCCAGCAACTGCGTTAAAAATGGCATCTTGACCATCACACTGAACACAGAAGCGGTGAGGCATTTGGCTTTGGACGGCGAAGCAGAGGCGGAGATCACCGTTGATCTGCCCGCAGAGACTGTCACGGCGGCGGACGGGACCGTTTTTAACTTTACCTATAATCCAGTGCATAAAGAAATGCTGGTCGGCGGCCTCGATGAAATTGGTCAGACCCTTCAAGATGAAGCCTTGATCACTGCATTTGAGATAAGGCAAAAAGCCGCTCAACCATGGCTATATAACCGCGATTAATTTCAGACTAAACGGGAAAATATTATGACGACATCCAAAAATATTATGCTGCTTGCCGGGGATGGCATTGGCCCAGAAATTATGGCGGAAGCAGTGCGAGTGCTGAACCGAGTGGGTGTACTGTATGATGTTGATTTCACTCTTGCTGAAGGGCTTATTGGCGGCTGCGCTTACGACGCGGATGGCACCCCGCTATCAGACGAGACATTGGCGATTGCGGCCAAGAGCGATGCCATATTGCTTGGCGCTGTTGGTGGCCCGCAGTGGGCGAAGACTGCTTATGATAAGCGCCCAGAAGCTGGTTTGTTACGACTTCGTAAAGATTTGGATTTATTCGCTAACCTGCGCCCTGCCCAGTGTTTTGAAGCGCTGGCGGATGCCTCCAGCTTAAAGCGTGAATTTGTCACAGGCCTAAACATTTTGATCGTGCGAGAGCTTTCCAGCGGCGTTTATTTTGGCGAGCCACGGGGCATTGAGACCTTGGATGACGGCAGCAGGGTTGGGCTCAACACCCAGCGCTATACCACGCATGAAATTGACCGCATCACGCGGGTTGCTTTCGATATGGCGCGCAAGCGTGATAGCAGGGTGGCCTCGGCTGAAAAAGCCAATGTTATGGAATCCGGCCTGATGTGGCGCGAGGACGTCACCGCTATTCAGGCAGCGGATTACCCAGATGTAGCGCTTGAGCATGTTTTGGCAGACAATTGCGCCATGCAGCTGGTTAAAAACCCCAAGCAATATGACGTTATTTTGACCGATAATCTGTTCGGTGATCTGCTATCGGATGTAGCAGCGATGCTAACCGGCTCGCTCGGCATGTTGCCGTCAGCATCTTTGGGCGCAAGCGGCCCGGGGGTTTATGAGCCCGTGCATGGCAGCGCACCAGACATAGCCGGTCAAGGTCTGGCTAATCCATCAGCGATGATACTGTCACTGGCAATGGCGCTGCGCTATAGCTTGGGCATGGGTGCGGCTGCTGACAAGGTTGAAGCAGCGGTTGCTGCGGCATTGCAAGCGGGCTTTAGAACCGGTGATATAATGGCGGATGGCTGCACAAAGGTTTCCACCAAAGGTATGGGTGATGCGATTTTGGATCAATTGGGCCATACTTGATCAATTAGAGAGAGTGATGTTTTTAATTTTGGGCCTCTGATAAGGCCCCCAAGGAGTGAATATAATGACACTGCGAGTTGCGGTTGTTGGTGCCACGGGTAATGTGGGCCGCGAGATGTTAAATATTATGGCGGAGCTGGATTTTCCGGCCACCGAAGTTGCCGCGCTGGCTTCCAGCCGCTCACTGGGCCAAGAAGTTGGTTACGGCGAGCGTGAGCTTAAGTGCAAAGTGCTCGATGATTTTGACTTTGAAGGCATTGATATTGCCCTCTTTGCCGTGGGCTCCAAAGCCACCAAAGAACATGCCCCGCGCGCGGCCAAGGCGGGCGCGATTGTCATTGATAACAGCTCGCTTTACCGCATGGACCCAGACGTGCCGTTGGTGGTGCCTGAGGTGAATGCCGATGTGCTCGACAAGGGCATCAAGAAGGGCATTATTGCCAACCCAAACTGCTCAACCGCCCAGATGATGGTGGCGCTGAAGCCGCTGCATGATCAAGCCAAAATTAAGCGTGTGGTCGTGGCGACCTACCAGTCGGTTTCTGGCGGCGGCAGGGATGCCATGGACGAGCTGTGGAACCAGACCCGGTCAATCTTTGTTAATGATCCGGTTGCGCCTGAGGCCTTCACCAAGCAAATTGCCTTTAACGTCATCCCGCATATTGACGTGTTCATGGACGGCGGCGACACAAAGGAAGAATGGAAAATGGTAGCCGAGACCGCTAAAATTCTCGACCCGAGCATCAAAGTAACCGCAACTTGCGTGCGGGTGCCGGTCTTTGTTGGCCACGCAGAAGCGATCAATATCGAATTTGTAAAACCAATTGATGCTGCTGTCGCGCGGGATATTCTGCGTGAAGCTCCGGGTGTTTTGGTCATCGATAAGCGCGAAGACGGCGGCTATATTACGCCCGTTGAATGTGCCGGTGAACATGCGACCTACATCAGCCGTATCAGGCAGGACCATTCGGTTAAAAACGGCCTAAATATTTGGGTGGTGGCGGACAATCTGCGCAAAGGCGCGGCCCTGAACGCGGTACAAATCGCCCAGTGTTTGCTCAACCGTGGCATCGTTAAGGGCTGATAAAGTGGCTATTATTTTCAGCTCAAAAAAAGGGACCAGCAATGCTGGCCCCTAAATACGTTTATTTGGCAGTATTATTCGCTTCTCTTAATGAGATGTAATCCATTGGTTGACGCGGCGCTCTAGGATGGAGAGTGGCAAGGCACCGCCCGCCAGCACGGTATCATGGAAGCTTTGAATATCGAACTTGTCACCCAGCGCTGCTTCGGCTCTTGCGCGAAGCTCCTGAATTTTGATCATGCCGATTTTATAGCTGGTGGCCTGTCCCGGCATAACGATGTAACGCTGCACTTCCGAGCGGGCTTGTTGCTCTGGTGCGGCGGTATTAGCCAGAAAATACGCAACAGCTTGATCTTCGCTCCAGCCTTTTGCATGCAGGCCGGTGTCAACAACCAAGCGAACAGCGCGCCACATTTCAGAGCCCAGACGGCCAAAGTCAGAGTAAGGATCGGCGTAAGTACCACTCATTTCTTTCGCCAGCTTTTCAGAGTATAAGCCCCAGCCTTCTGAGTAGGCATTAAACCTCGCCTGCGTGCGGAAGGTTGGTACGCCTGTCAGCTCCTGTTGGATGGCGATCTGCATATGGTGTCCAGGCAGACCCTCGTGGTATGCAATAACCTCTAGCTCACGTTTTGGCATTGATGTCATATCGAGCAAATGCGCATAATATACGCCTGGGCGGCTGCCATCTGGCGTGCTGGGGAAATAATGCTGGGCGGCACCGGCTTGCTCGCGGAAAGATTCTACCCGCTTCACCACCATATCTGCTTTTGGTAAAATGCCGAAATATTCCGGCAGTTTCAATTTCATGGCTTCAATGGCGGCGGTCGCGTCATCCAAATACCCTTGGCGACCTTCATCGGTGTTGGAATAGTAATAGCGCTGATCGTCCTTGTTATCCCGAAGTTCCTTGAAAAAGGCTGGTAGGTCACCTTCAAAGCCAACCTGCTCGCGAATGGCTTCCATTTCCGCGCGGATGCGGGCAACTTCGGATAGGCCGAGTGCGTGGATTTCGTCATATGTCAGATCGGTCGTGGTATGGTTAGCAAGGCGCTCGTTATAATATGCGGCACCGTCAGGCAGAGCGCTAACACCTTGCGCTTCCTCGGATGCATTAACTTTATCTTCTTTCTGCCAAGCGATCAGGCGCTCGTAAGCTGGTTTCCAATCGCTGATAAGGGCGGAACGGGCGGTTTCAGCTAGCACCTCGGCTTGGGCATCATCAATTGTGCCAGCCTCTTTAAGGGCGACTATATTTGCCTGTGCTTTCGCCCAAACGGCGCTGTCTTCACCATCATCAAAGGGGGCACCGGTGATTATTTTCTGCGATTCTTCTAGAACAGTATTAAAAGCAAAAAGCGGTGGACGTACGCCGGCAGCTGCATTTTCTTTTGAGAGAAGAATGAGTTGGTCAAGAGCTACGGCGCTTGCTTTGATCCGGGCATTAAAGGCTTCCATATCTGCCGCATCATCAACACGGTGGAAGGCAATAAGAAGCTGCGGGAAGAAAGAATGGACCGCTTGCATTTGCTCGAAGATATAGGCATTCAGGCGAAACTTATTGGCGGCCTCAGACCGTAACAACTGGCTCTCCCAAATGTCCCAGGAAATTTTGCCGTCATCAGTTAGCGCGTCATAGTTAAATTTTGACTTCATTTCTGCGACGCTGGCACGCTTCCAGGCCAGTCGTTTATCTTGGGCTTCCTTGGAAAAATCATCGATCTTGTCATTGTCACTTTTGCGACCAAGAAATGTCTGTTGAATCGGACTGAAACTCACTTCTGTTTCAAACTGAGCTTCAAACCAAACATTAAGGCGTTCGGTTTCCGTTTGTTCAACTGCTGCAGTTGCCGATTGCTCAGTAGCTGCGGTTGTCTCTGTATTGCTGTTGGACGCTGGTTCACAGGCCACAAGCGCCGTGGACGCCAGAAGCGCCAAAACCAGTTTATGAATATTTTTCGGTGAGTTGATTGATTGTGCCATGCTACCCGTCTTTCTTATTGTTTGCATTATGCCCCAAAATTTGACCAAAGCTTTGCTTAGACCCCAGCAACTGTCAAGTAGCATATCAGTCCGGGTGACCAGCGAGGCCTGATGTTATAACTAAAATTATAAATAAGCATCTTTTTGAGTTTGAATATTTAAGTTTATTTTTTGATCAAAGGTTGACCGATCCGGGTGTTTGGAGTTTTATCATGACCTATAAAAATGGGACCATTCATTGGAGGAGAAGATCATGAAATTGAATTTAAAATCTGGGGCGTCGTTGGCGGTCATTTTGGCGATGTCATTGGGGCTTGCTGCCTGCGCTGAAAAAACGGACGGTGGCCCAACAGAAGCGGCTGCACCAACAGCAGCGGAGGCCATCGCCTTTGTCGCGGACGCTGAAAAGCGGGCTGTAGAGCTCGGAGATTTTGCCGGTAAAGCATTTTGGGTGCAGGCCAATTTTGTCACGGTGGATACTACGGGTATCGCCGCTTACGCAGATCAGCTTACAACCGCGATGGCGATGGAATTTGCCAAGGATGCCGCGCGCTTTAATGGCATTGATGTGCCCGCAGATGTGCGCCGTAAATTAGAGCTGATGAAGGGTGGTATTACCATCCCCGCGCCCAATGACAAGGTGAAGGCCAAGGAACTCGCAGATATAAAGGCCAATTTGGACAGCACTTATGCGTCTGGTGAATATTGCCGTGAAGACGGCACCTGCATGAGCGACCGGGAAATCATTAAAACTATGGCCACATCCCGCGATCCCGAAGAGCTGAAAGAAGTTTGGGCGGGCTGGCGCAAAGTTAGTGTGCCAATGCGCGGCGATTATGAACGCATGGTGGAGCTGGCCAATGAAGGTGCCCGCGAGCTAGGTTTTGCCGACACCGGTGCCCTGTGGCGTGGCGGTTATGATATGCCCGCTGATGATTTCGTTGTTGAGACCGAGCGCCTTTGGCAACAGGTTAAGCCACTTTATGACAGCTTGCAGTGCCATGTGAAGGCGCGCCTCGGTGATTATTACGGTGCCCGCAACATGCCTGAGGACGGCAAAATCCCGGCCCATTTGCTGGGTAATGTTTGGGCGCAGCAATGGGGCAATATTTATGACCTGGTCGCGGACGGTGATGCCGACGCGGGCTATGACCTGACCCAAGTGCTGGTGGAGGGTGGCTATGACGCCATGCAGGTTGCCAAAACTGGTGAGCAGTTTTTCACCTCTATCGGTCTTGACCCACTACCAGAAACATTTTGGGAACGTTCCCTGATCACCAAGCCGCGTGACCGCAAAGTGCAATGCCATGCATCGGCGTGGGACATGAGCACCACCGACGTTCGCATAAAGATGTGTACTGAAGTTACCGCTGATGATTTCCGTACTATGCACCATGAGCTTGGTCATATTTTCTATTACACCAGCTATAAGGACCAACCCATTAGCTTCCGCAGCGGCGCCCATGATGGTTTCCACGAAGCCATTGGTGATGCAGTGGCGCTGTCTACGACACCAAATTATTTGGTGGAGTTAGGCTTGTTAAATGAAGAGCCTGATGCTTCCAAAGACCTAGGCCTGCTGCTGGACCAAGCGCTGGATAAGGTGGCCTTCATGCCATTTTCACTTGTGGTGGACAAATGGCGCTGGGGTGTATTTTCTGGTGACATTAAACCCGCTGACTATAATAAAGCATGGTGGGACCTGCGCGAAGAATACCAAGGTATTGTAGCGCCAGTTGAGCGCTCAGAGGCCGACTTTGACCCGGGTGCCAAATACCATATTCCCGGTAACACGCCCTACACCCGCTATTTCCTAGCGCATATTTTACAGTTCCAATTCTACAAGTCTGCCTGCGCTGAAGCTGGTTTTGAAGGTGCTTTGCACCGCTGCAGCTTCTACGGCAATAAGCAAGTTGGCGCTAAGCTGAAGGCTATGTTGGCTATGGGGCAATCTAAGCCTTGGCCCGATGCGCTCGAGGCCTTCACCGGTACCCGGCAAATGGACGGCACGGCGATGCTGGAATATTTTGCACCGCTTAAAACATGGTTGGACGAGCAAAATAAAGGCCGGTCTTGCGGCTGGTAAAGCTGCCTAGCTATGTGGCTTTATAAGCCATTTGCTTAAAAGATTAGGGTTCGGTACATTGGTGCCGGACCTTTTTTTATTCACGGATGGAAAGCTTCTATGCTTGATCGACCCCGCCGCACTGCTCTCTATATGCCTGCCAGCAATGCTCGCGCTTTGTCTAAAGCGGAGACTTTGAAAGCAGATAGTTTCATCTTTGATCTGGAAGATGCAGTTGCCGCTGAGGCAAAAGACTTAGCGCGCACACAGGCTGTGGAAGCGGTTAATAGCGGAAATTATGGCATGCGAGAGCTGACCATACGTATTAATGGTTTGGATACGAAATATGTGCATGAGGATATTGCGGCTGTTGCCACATCCAATGCTGACGCTATCCTTGTTCCTAAAATTACCAGCGCCGCTGACGTGCAAGAAGTGCGGGCTATGCTCGCTAAGCATGACCGTGTGGATATGCCTCTTTGGGCGATGATAGAAACCCCGCTTGCGGTTATCAATGTTGCTGAAATTGCCAAAGAAATTGGCGCCGGTGGTGCCCTTGTTATGGGCACAAACGACTTGGAAAAAGACCTGCATGTTCGCAGCACATTAGACCGGCACGGGGTGCTGACGGCTATGTCACTGACGGTGATAGCGGGTAGGGCTTATGGCCTTGGGCTTTTAGACGGTGTTTACGGCGACATTCATGATAGCGACGGCTTGTCACAACAATGCAAACAGGGCCGTGATTTTGGCTTTGACGGCAAAACGCTCATTCATCCATCTCAGATAGAGACCGCTAATAATGCTTACGGGCCTAGCGCCGCTGAAATAGCGGAAGCCGAAGCCACGGTGCAGGCCTTTGATAAGGCGCGGGAAGAGGGTGCCAATGTGGCCACCTTAAATGGCCGCATGGTTGAGGAATTACATGCCGCTCAGGCTGCACGTCTTTTGGCCTTTGCACGGGCAATCGCGGCCCTTGAGCAAGGTTTTAAATTAACGCCCTAAATTGTTGCTTAAGAAGGCCTCAATGGCCCTGAGGCTTTTTAGGCGACTTTCTTCAGTATCCAAAAAATGGTCGCCATTTTTAACTTTTACTTTGGTAACCGGAATTTTGTATTTTTTCAGCCGACGATACATGCTCGATGACTGTGCATAAGGAACCCGTGGGTCATCTTTGGCATGGATAAGCAATATAGGTACTTTAATCTCGCGGGCACGGTGATAGGGGGAGATTTCTTTGTCATTCACGCCTAACAGCCCCATTCGCTTTGTCCAAGCCCGGCCACCTATAAATCTTTTATCATTGGCTTTCATGTCCGGTATATTAGAAACGCCGTTAATGCTGATGGCGCATTTATATAGATCAGGCTCTCGCACCACCCCCATTAAGGCAGCATAACCACCATAAGACCCACCCATGATGCAGATGCGCGCCGGGTCTGCTATTCCCTGATCAATCAGCCAGTGCGTGCCGTCAGTAACATCATCTTGCATGGCCCCGCCCCATTGGTGGCTGCCCGCTTTTTGGAAACTTTCACCATAGCCGGTGGAGCCGCGAAAATTTGGCCGAAAGACAGCGTAACCACGATTGGCGAGAAACTGGACTTCATAATCATAGGACAAATCATCACGGGATGAAGGCCCCCCATGAGGCAAGATAATAGTTGGCAACCCTTTGCCACCACTGCCCTTAGGCAGGGTCAGGAAAGCGCGGATGGTGAGGCCGTCACGGGCCTGATAATCATGGGCGGTAGTTAGGGCCATATTATCATTCACACTGTCAACACGCTCGTTAATGATATGATCAAGGGTTAGCTTCGTCTTGTTGAAACGATAAAAGGTCCCAGGCTGCGTGAGGGATTCGTGGCGAATAACCACGACATCAAGTTCTTTATTATGATAAATAAACTTTAACCAACCGCCACCTAGAACTTGGATAAGCGCTTTAGATATTTTCCTATAGTAAGGATCGCTATACTGGATCGTAGGATGATCACCGTTAATGCGGTAGCCAATCACCGTTTCAGTGCCGGGTGCATAGACAAGCCCGCTTATATCCAATTTATCATGGGAGAATAGTGTCTCGGTGGCCCTATCATCAATGAGGTCATATTTCACGATAGCATTCAGGCCATTTGCTTGTTGGTGGCGCGCGTAAGCAAAGCGAGGGTCGGCAAAAAAATGTAAAATTTCAATATCATTTTTATACCAATTTGACTGGGTTGCGTCCTGCCATTCCCCTGTTTTAGGGTTATTATATTCTGCGACAAAGTGATGGTTGCCGTAACCATAAGCCAAACGGGCTTGATGCTGTTTATCAACCTTCCACGATTGGACATAGGGGCGTGGGCTTTCGTATAACTTTCCATATCCAGTTGCCACATTCACTTTTTCGATCATATAACGCCCTTTGCCATTGCGGTCATAGGCCATAAGAAAATGATCAGGATCATCCGGTAAAAAGCTAACTATTCCGTCTTGGATGTTGCCAACCCTACCCGAAGCGGCAGCACTGTTCATTTTGGGTTCCATCATCAAAGCGAATTTGCCAGTGTTGACATTGTAGGAAAGCATTCTGCTCTCTGCATGTCTGTGGCCCCAATTAAGTTCTGTATAACGGTAAGCAATCAGCAAATAGCTATCATTGATCCATTTGAACCAGATAATGTCCGCTTTTTTAACGGGCGGAACTGCCTTAGGGTTATTAATGCCATTGGCATTCTTTATCACTAAATGTTTGCGCCCTTTTATGGACGAAAGATAGGCCGTCATCGTACCATTTGGCGATACTTTCAGCGCTTTGGCATGGGGTAGCTTTGCATAGGCCAAAACAGGTAAAAGCTTTGCCTTATCACTGGGAGCAGCATAGGACACAGGAGTGTAGAACAGGCATAATATTATAAGTGCGGGAAAATACCTCATTCATCTGCCAACTGTTGATCTAAGAATCTAATCAAGGCTTTGAAATATGCGGTCTCTGATGAAGCGGTATCAAGGCCATGACCACCTTCGTCTAGTTCAATATATTTGCTTAGCTTGCCGAGTTTCCTTAGGCGATCATGCATCTGGCGAGATTGTCTTGTTGGCACCCGTTGGTCATCTTCCGCAGCGACCAATAATATAGGGGCACTAATTTTTGATGCTTGGTGGTAAGGGGATACCTCTTTGTCATTAACGCCTTCAAGCGCCATGCTTTTGGCCCAGTATGAACCGCCGATGGTGTTATTATAGGTGTCAGTTGCTTTCATATCCAACAGGTTGGCGACGCCGTTAACACTTACTGCACATTTATAAAGGCCCTGTTGCTTAATCACCCCCATTAAGGCAGCGTAGCCGCCGTAAGAACCACCAACAATACATATGCGGTCGGGGTCGGCGATGCCTTCATCGATGGCCCAGCGGGTAGCATCGGTAACATCATCTTGCATCGTGCCGCCCCATTGGTGCCTACCGCGAGACCTGTGCTTGCGGCCAAAGCCAGTAGACCCTCGGAAGTTAGGCTGCAGAACCGCATAACCACGACTGGCGAGCAATTGCACTTGGGCATTAAATCTATTCACATAGTGGGCTGGTGGCCCACCGTGGACCATGATCACCATCGGTAATTTTTTATCGTCAGTGTCTTTGGGAATGGTCAGTAAGCTTGGAATATCGAAATCATCACGGGCTTTGATTGTAATATTTGTCATGTGACTCATTTGACTGGGCATCATACCCGGCATGGCTTCACCTAGGGGGTTTAAGGCTTTGGCCTTCATATCGAGCATGTAAAATACACCGGCATCCGTGTCGCTATATGTTTTAATGATATAGCGTTTGGCGGCTTTTGACTGGGAGACAATATAATTGGATGTCTCGGGCAGTGTGCGGTCAACAAAAGCCTGTAATTTGGCGTGATATTTGCTAAAATAATGCAGTTTAAATCCACCGTCATAATAGGCGACAGCAACGGGCTTTCCGCCAGCAGTTTGCAAGTTTTCAGGGGATTCTGCGGTTTGTGAAGCATAAACAAGATGGCTGGCGTCTACTTTTTCGTGGGCGAAAATTTCTTTTAAAACCTCTCCAGTATCAAGGTTCATATAAAAGAAACCTCTGGTGCCATATTTAGTTGGTCCTTTTACGATAGCCTTTAAAGGGTCTTCGGTGAAAGCAACTGGATAAAAGCCTTTTTTATACCAGTCTAAATTATAAGCATTATGCCATTTTTTATCACCACCAAAATAGGAAGCGGTTGGTTCATTGGTGACATTATCATTGCCCGAGGCAAAGCGGATAACATGTTGTTGGTCAACCATGTAATGTTGGGCGCCGCGCCTTCCAGCCAAAACTCTTTTGCCTCGGCCTGAATTTAAATTAAGCCGTCGCACTTCATAGGCACCATTGAAATTAGTATCGATCGCTTGCAAAACATAGTTGGGCTTATCGGGCAAAAAGTCGATTATTCGGTCATGGAACTGTGCAATTACAGCATCGCCTTTTAATTTTGAAGGTCCCGCCGAACTGCCGGAGGCTTTAAATACTCAGCGGAATTTCTTTTTCTTAAGGTTATAAAGGGCCAGACGTGTTTCAGAAATTGTACCGCGAATATTTTGTCTTTTGTTATTAAACATATAGGAAAGCAAGATGCGGTCACCGTCCACCCAGCGATACCAACGCAGATTTGCATGCTTTACCGCAGGAATAAGATATTGCTTGTTGATGTCTAAGTCACGAATAATCAGTGTGCGACGCCCTTTGTTTTGGGAGGTGAAGGCGAGATATTGGCCATCGCTGGATAAGGCTACATCGCTCATGGCGGGCCATTGGGCGAAGGCAGAAATGGGTATTTTAGCTGCATCTCCCGCAGTAACAGCTGGCAGGCCAACGGCCATGAATATTGCTAATATGCCTATTTTCAACTTGGTTGTTATTTTCACCTTTAACCCCTCAATTATTCAGTTTGCCGCACCTTCATCTTTTCCCCGATTTGTTTCAATCGCCGATATGTTTGTCTAGAAATTTTTCCATCTCGCGCAGCATGGTCAGGCGCGAAGCCCCTGTATTCATCGTGTGGCCGCCGCCTTCGATCAGCACATAACCTGTGTCGACTTTCCGCTTTTTTAGTTTCTTATAGAGATCTTTTGATTGTTTAAAGGGTACCCGAGTGTCATTTCGGGAGGACATGAGCAGCACCGGTACTTTTATGCGCTTCGCTTGATAATAGGGTGAAATGTCTTTCTTTGACGCCCCTTCAAGCTGCATTGCTTTTGACCAGCTACGGCCACCGATAAATTTTCTATCCCGAATGACCATCGCAGGAATATTCATCACACCGTTGATGGAAATGGCGCATTTATAGAGGCCCGGCTCTTTAATAGTGCCAAAAATAGCTGCGTAACCACCGTAAGAAGCCCCCGCGATACAGACTTTGTCAGGATTGGAATAACCTTCCTTGATCATCCATTTTGTTGCGTCGGTAATATCATCCTGCATCAAACCGCCCCATTGTTTGCGCCCCATGATGTAATGTTTATAGCCCAGCCCGGTGGAACCGCGAAAGTTTGGCCGTAGCACCACATAGCCCCGGCTGACCAAAAACTGGGTCCACCAATCCCAATCAGCGGTATCACGGGAATGAGGCCCGCCGTGGGGCAAAATAACAGTGGGTAAATCTTTAGGGTCCTTGCCCAAGGGTAGGGTTAAGTAAGCTGGGATGACGCTGCCATCGCGGACAGTAATTTCCACTGCCTTGGTAGGAGCCATTAAATCGGGGTCAATTTTTCGATAATGCAGAGCCAGTTGCACAGCCTTTTTGGCCTCCCTGTCATACCAATAATATACACCGGGGTCCTTGTCAGAGGATGATAAAACCATGTAGGTTTCTTTGCCTCTTGCTTTATCAATAATTTGGTTACTATTACCTTTATAGGCATTATCGATAGTTTTTTGGACAATATTCATTTGAGGGTCAAAATATTTGATCCGCCAAAAATCATCCATATAGGCAACGCCCGCAGGCTGGCCCGTGTCAGGGTGATCAATTACATGATCTACATCATATTTTTCATTTTCAAAGACAGTATCAAGAATCTCACCGGTCATCACATCAAGCTTTACCAATTTGTCAGTGCCCCAGCCGGGTGAGCCAGAGGCGTAAACGACGTTGGAGTTTTCAGTCACAGCCTCAACATCATATAATTTACGCCAGTCACTTTTAGTAATATTGATCCACTCTCCCGACTTATTATCTTTAAAAATCATCTTCCATTTTAATTTGTCATAACCGGTGCCAAGAACGGCTTCGTGGTTCGGGCCTACATACCAGTTTTGGATTCCTCGTTGTTGAATCACCTCATATTTAAACTTACCAGTATAAATATTGATTTTGCGCAATTCAGCTCGGCCATCCATATCAGCATCGATAGTCAGCAAAAAATGATCAGGGTCAGTTGGTAAAATATCTGAAATATTACTTTGATGTTGCCCAATACCCCCTTCAACATAACCGGCGCGGGTAATGCCAGCCTCTTTTTTGCCCCGTACGACCCAAATAAAATCTGATGTGTCATGGCGATTAACCGAGGCAAGCCGGGTCATGGATGCATTTTGGACACGCCTTCCTAAGAAGCTGTATACAATCAATAATCGGTCATCATTGGCCCAATAGAAATTTTGAACCTCGGCTTTTTCCATTAGAGGCATGATGACACGGTTTTTGCCTGAAATATGCAAGGCAATAACAACGCGCCGCCCGCGTAAATTGATCAGGGCGGCTATATTTTCGCCGTCCGGTGATAGCTTTGGTCGATCAAAGTCGGGCAGGGAAGCGAAAGCCTCAATTGGAATATCCGATGGCTTTCCGCTCTGCTGTGCCGACGCGCCTGAAACCGAGCCAAGCATTATGAGCATCCAGAGCACACAAGCTGTATAAAATCTATTCTGTGTCATAATTATCTCCAAGCTCTCAACTGATCATTTGGCTTCAATCGCCGATGTGTTTGTCTAGAAATTTTTCCATCTCGCGCAGCATGGTTAGGCGCGAAGCCCCTGTATTCATCGTGTGGCCGCCGTCTTCGATCAGCACATAGCCTGTGTCGACTTTCCGCTTTTTTAATTTCTTATACAGATTTCGAGATTGTTTATAGGGCACCCGACTATCGTTTTTTGACGAGAATAACAGTACCGGTGCATGAATTTTCTTAGATTGGTGATAAGGCGAAATATCTTTCTTTGACGCCCCCTCTAGCCGCATGGATTTGGACCAACTGCGTCCGCCAATAAATTTTTTATCCCTTAACACCATGGAGGGAATATTCATCACGCCGTTGATGGAAATGGCGCATTTATAGAGGCCCGGCTCTTTGATAGTGCCAAAAATGGCCGCGTAACCACCATATGAAGCACCAGCGATACACACTCGTTCAGGGTCTGTGATACCTTCGCTGATCATCCATTTTGTTGCGTCGGTAATGTCGTCTTGCATCAAGCCGCCCCATTGTTTGCGCCCCATGATGTAATGTTTATAGCCAAGGCCAGTGGAGCCCCGGAAATTTGGTCGCAGCACGGCATAGCCACGGCTGACCAAAAACTGGGTCCACCAATCCCAGTCAGCGGTATCACGGGAATGAGGCCCGCCGTGAGGCAAAATAACTGTGGGTAAATCTTTAGGGTCCTTGCCCAGTGGCAGGGTTAAGTAAGCTGGGATGATGCTGCCATCGCGGACCTTTATTTCTACTGCCTTTGTAGGGGCCATTAAATTGGGATCAATCTTGCGATAACGCAGCCCAATAGAACGGGTTTTTTTCGTCTTTACATCATGAAGGAAATAAATACCGGGCTCTCGGTCTGAGGTCGATAAAATCAGGTAAATATTTTTACCGCGGGCTTTGTCAATGATCCGATTATTTTGGCCTTGAGTAATTTTGTCGACACTTTGTTGGACGAGGTCTAATTGCGGGTCGAAATATTTTATGCGCCAAAAGTCATCCATATAGGCTGCCCCCGCCGGCTGGCCGGTGTCCGGGTGGTGGACAACATGATCGATATCATATTCATTATCGCTGAAAACTGTTTCAATAATCTCGCCAGAAATAACATCTAATTTGACCAATTTATCAGTCCCATAGTTTTGGGAGCCGGTCGCAAAAACAATATTCGAATTTTGAGTTACCGACACGATGGAGTAATTATTGCGCCATTCTTTCTTAGTAATATTAACCCATTTCCCTGTATTTTTATCCTTGAAAATCATTTTGCGTTTTGATTTGTGAAAGCCAGTTCCTAAGCTGATTGTATGATCAGGTGCCGCATACCAATGTTGAATGCCAGTATGGGGAAAGAGCATATCTTTATACTCACCCGTATAGACATTAATCTTGCGCAGCTCAGCGCGGCCATCTCTGTCGGCATCAATGTTCAATAAAAAATGATCGGGATCATCGGGTAAGATATCGGTGATTTGATCTTGAAATTGTGCAGAACCTCTGCCAATGGCGCGTTTGCGGCGTAGAGTATCGTCTTTTTTGTCCTTTACGGCCCAAATAGAATCTGAGGCATCATGACGATTAACGGAAGCAAGACGAGTCATACCTGCACCGCGTAAATGTCTGCCTACAAGGCTATAAGAAACTAATAGTCGATCATTATTCGCCCAATAAAAGTTTTTCACTTCCGAGCCAATTGCGGGATACATAATAACGCGGTTTTTGCCTGAAATATGCTGGACAACTACAATAAGCCGTCCCTTTAGCTTCATTAAGGCTGCAATATTTTCGCCATCAGGAGACAGCTTTGGTCGATCAAAGTCTGGCAGGGAAGCGAAAGCCTCAATTGGAATATCCGATGGCTTTCCGCTTTGCTGCGCCCAAGTGCTTGAAGCCGAGCCAAGCATTAGAAAAACGCACAAAAGGCGTGATAATAAAAAGACTTTCTGGTGCATAAGACCCCCCGAGAGCAATGCGATATCTAATAATACTAAAGTTCAGTTGCCGTGAGGATAACCACCATTGAGCAACAAACGCAACTCTGAATTATGTTTTTTTGAAGCCGTTGTAGACTGGTTATGCCTCTTTCCCGAATATTGAATGAGGCATAGGCTTAATTTTGATTTGGCAAAATTATTGACCAACATTCATTTCCTTTCTTGCGTGAGGGGCAGCAACGTCTTAAGAATAAAGGCAACTGTCTTTTAGTGCGCCGAATTAAGGCGGTGCATTTTACAAAGCTGATTTTCAAGGGAATATCCAATGAGTAAGGCAAATCGCCCACTGTCGCCCCACCTACAGGTATATCGCTGGGGTGCGCATATGGCGGTCTCAATCATGCACCGCGCCACTGGTGCGGCGCTGGCATTTGGGACCATAATTCTTGTATGGTGGCTGGTGGCGCTGGCCACAGGGCCCGAATATTTTTCCCTCGTGCAGGGCTATTTTGGCAGCATTATAGGCCGCCTTATCTTGTTCGGCTTAACACTGGCTTTAATGCAGCATCTGGCCAGTGGCATCCGGCATTTGTTTATGGACGCAGGCAAGCTTTATTCACTGGGCCGCAATTCAGCCACAGCCAAATTCACCTTTGTCTTTTCAGTCATATCCACGCTCCTTATTTGGTATATGGCTTACCGTGCGATGGGGGCACTTTGACCATGACCGATATGAACACACCACTATCCAAAGTGCGCGGGCTGGGATCCGCCAAAAGCGGCACCCACCATTGGTTCATCCACCGGATTACCGCTGTTGCGCAAATTCCACTGGTTATCTTCTTTGTGGTTTCCATGGCCCGCAATATGGGCGGCGATCATGCAAGCTGGGCCGCGTGGCTAGGGCAGCCGCTTGTCGCGGTGCTGATGGCACTGTTCATTGCCAATAGCTGCTATCATATGCGGCTTGGCCTGATGACCGTGGTGGAAGATTATGTCCATGAGAAAGGCAACCGGCTTCTGGCCACATTGACGCTTACCTTTGGCACTATCTTGCTGGCGGCCTTTGGTATTTTCTCTATTTTACGCATTAGTTTCGGGGGCTAAAAAATGGCTGTTTCTTATCCGATTGTTGACCATACCTATGACGCAGTTGTTGTCGGCGCTGGCGGAAGCGGCCTGCGCGCCACCATGGGGCTGGCGGAAGCCGGTCTTAAAACCGCTTGCATCACCAAGGTTTTCCCAACTCGCTCGCATACTGTGGCGGCACAAGGCGGCATCGCCGCTTCGCTGGGTAACATGGGCGAAGATTGCTGGCAGTGGCATATGTTCGACACTGTCAAAGGGTCTGATTGGCTCGGCGACCAAGACGCGATTGAATATATGGTCCGCGAAGCCCCTGCTGCGGTTTATGAGCTAGAGCATTACGGTGTTCCCTTTAGCCGTACCGAGGAAGGCAAGATATACCAGCGCGCTTTTGGCGGCATGACCACCGACTACGGTGAAGGCCCAGCGGCCCAGCGCACTTGCGCGGCGGCTGACCGTACGGGCCACGCTATGCTGCACGGGCTTTACCAACAGTCCCTAAAGTATGACAGCGATTTTTACATTGAATATTTCGCCATTGATCTGATCATGGAAGACGGCATGTGCCGTGGTGTTATCGCGATGAATATGGAAGATGGCTCCATCCACCGTTTCCGGTCTCAGAGCGTGACGCTGGCCACAGGTGGTTATGGCCGGGCTTACTTTAGCTGCACATCTGCCCACACCTGCACGGGTGACGGCGGCGGTATGGTGTTGCGCGCTGGCCTCGCGATGCAGGACCTTGAATTTGTTCAGTTCCACCCAACTGGTATTTACGGCGCAGGGGTGTTGATCACCGAAGGCGCGCGCGGCGAAGGCGGTTATTTGCTCAACAGCGAAGGCGAACGTTTCATGGAGCGCTATGCCCCAAGTGCCAAGGACCTTGCCAGCCGCGATGTGGTGTCGCGCTCGATCAGCAATGAAATTCGCGAAGGCCGCGGTGTCGGCGCTGATAAAGACCATATGTATCTGCATCTGGACCATCTTGACCCTGCTATTCTCGCCGAACGTTTACCGGGCATCTCTGAATCCGCTAAAATTTTCGCCGGTGTTGATGTAACCAAAGAGCCGATTCCAATTTTGCCGACCGTGCATTATAACATGGGCGGCATTCCGACCAATTATCATGGTGCGGTTATTAACCCAACGCCGGATAACCCTGACGCGACCGTCCCCGGCCTATTTGCCGTCGGCGAGGCGGCTTGTGTCTCCGTTCACGGTGCGAACCGTTTGGGCTCCAATAGTTTGATCGACCTTGTGGTCTTTGGCCGCGCCACCGCGCATCATATTGCCGACACTACCAAGGCAGGCGCGACGCAGAAATCACTGCCTGCGGACAGTGCTGAAATGGCGCTTGGTCGCTTGGATGCAGCACGTTACTCGAAGGGTAGTCGCTCCACCGCAGCCGCGCGGCTTGATATGCAAAAGGTTATGCAAACTAACTGCGCCGTTTTCCGCACCGATGAAGTGCTGGGCGAGGGCGTTAAGCTGATCGATGAGGTCGCGGCCAACATTACGGATGTCAGCGTTAATGACACATCGCTGGTGTGGAACAGCGACCTGATCGAGACATTAGAGCTGCAAAATCTGATCGGTCAAGCTGTGCTCACCATGCACGGTGCTTATAATCGCAAGGAAAGCCGGGGCGCGCATATGCATGAAGATTACCCCGACCGTGACGACGAAAATTGGATGAAACATTCCATGAGCTGGTATGACGGCAAGGATGTCAAAGTGGGTTTCCGCCCTGTGCATAGCTATACGCTGACCGATGAAATTGAATATATCAAACCAAAAGCCCGTGTTTATTAAGGGTTTGGAAGAGGAGAAATATTATGGCTGAATTTTCGCTTCCAAAGAATTCGAAAGTTGGCAAAGGCAAAAAGATGGCGGCGGCGGACGGTGCCACCAATGTCAAAACCTTTAGCGTTTATCGCTGGAACCCAGACGACGGTGAAAATCCGCGCATGGACAGCTTTGATGTTGATATGGATAATTGCGGGCCAATGGTGCTCGACGCGCTTATCAAGATCAAGAACGAGATGGACAGCACGGTCACTTTCCGCCGGTCTTGCCGCGAAGGGGTTTGTGGCTCTTGCGCCATGAATATCGACGGCACCAACACGCTCGCTTGCACCAAAGCGGTGGAAGACGTGAAAGGCGATGTCAGCATTACCCCATTGCCGCACCAGGAAGTCATCAAAGATTTGGTGCCTGACTTGAGTAATTTTTACGCCCAGTATGCTTCCATTAAGCCTTGGATGCAGGCTGAAACCCCAATGCCGGAGAAAGAGCGCCTGCAAAGCTATGAGGAACGCGCCAAGCTCGACGGGCTCTATGAGTGCATCTTATGCGCTTGTTGCTCGACCAGTTGCCCGAGCTATTGGTGGAATAGCGACAAATATTTGGGGCCTGCCGTGCTGCTGCAAAGCTACCGCTGGCTTATCGATAGCCGCGACGAAAACACCGGTGAGCGCCTTGATAACCTCGAGGACCCTTTCCGGCTTTATCGCTGCCACACGATCATGAATTGCTCGAACGCCTGCCCCAAAGGCCTTAACCCGGCCAAGGCTATCGCTGAGATCAAGAAAATGATGGTCGACCGGCAGGGGTAATCGCAGGGCTGATAGGCTTCCGCTAAAACTAAGCGTCTGATCTTTTAGACGTCTACGGCCAAAGCTCTAACCCTTTCGTCACCCTCTTTGAGCGCCTTTAGGCGTGAGGGAAGAGGGTCCACACGGCTTTGAGGCTTAACACGGGGTCACAAAATGGATTCCCTTCCCTCGATCACAAGGATCTCGCCGGGAAAGACACATTTTCCTAAACGTCACTCTCGGCGAAATCTGTAACTTTTTCGTCATCCCCGGCGAAATCCGTCAGGATTGAGGGAAGGGGATCCATCTACCCCATAAGTCACTCTGAACTTGTTTCAGAGACTATAGGTGTTTCATTAGAAAGCCGTGCAGTTTTAAACATGGACCCTGCTTGCGGAGCAGACGATTACGTCAAATAAACTCAAACCCATTCTTCATGTTTTAGTAGAAAATTATCAATATATAGGCCAGTATAGGCAATAAACAAGCGCAAAGGTTAATTCTCTTGGCAGGCAGAAGACATCACATTATTCCTCAATTCATCATTCGAAATTTTGCTGATCAAACTTCTGCAGGAAAAAATAAATTATTTCAAATAAGGAAAGGTAGTGATCAAGCATTTTGCACCAGAGTTGAAGATGTTTTTGTAGAACGTGATTTTTATGAGCTAGATGAAGGTATCCTTGATGAAGTTATTACAAATCAGGCAGAGCCTAAGATGTTAGCCATTTATGATGAATTGATCTCGATGGATGGAGATGTTTCCAAGTATGACGCCAACATATGGCGTCTAATTCAACACATTACTGTTCGAAACAAGCTCTTAAGGATGGCGATTGGGAATCTGTTTGAGAAAGTAACTGGGGATATACTCGATCAATTTACTAAAGTAACTTTTCAGAGAAAAATCACAGATAATATCATTAGAGATAGAGACTTCTTAAATACATTGTTGCAAGCTAAGAGGCCTGATCTTGTAGGTCTTCCGAATGAGTTTAGGCAATTGTTCATTGATGAAGTTTTAAATGATGCACAACTTTATAATAATGTATTTCAGGATGTTGGATTAGGCATTCGAAATTATATACTTAAGATTCGTCCCATAATATTGAAATTACTCAAGGGTATCCCTGAGCTTCATAACGAACAATTATTATTGCTTTATAACGATGAGAGTAGACTAAAATGGCCAAAACTGAAAATGAATTGGGAAGTAAAAAAGTTTAAATACCCACTTATTCTTTCTGATAATATGATCTTGGTAAGTTACTCTGAAAAGAGGTTTCTACCTAACTTGATAACAGATGGAATTGAAGGAATAAAATCTATTATCTTTCCTATAGCATCAAACAAATTGATTATTGGACGTGTTAGTGGTGGCAAGACAAACATAGATTTTGATAATGTGAATTCCATGTTTTTAAGTTACTGTTTTAAATCATGCATAGCAGAGAATAGTAGATCTCTTGATGTAGGTGAAACAAGGGTGGGAATTTCATTTGATGATTGGATCAAAGCTACAGTAGAAACAGCTCTGGTTAATGCTGAATGTACTGCAGAAAATGTTTCAAAAAGAATTCGAGAAAACATTCAAGATCACTTTTTCAAAATGGCTATGGAATAATGTAGCATATGCAAATATTAATTGTCGATAAAGCGAATGTGGTGAAAAGGGCAGAAGCCTTTCGGCCCACGCATGCTGTGGTGTTCCAAACCGCTGAGGACGACACCGACCCTATCATCGGGGTGCTGCCGAAAAACGCTTACCGCACCAAGATCAACAAGAAAAACAATGCCTCGCTCAAAACCATGACGCCTTTGATCGAATTTGTCCGCAATGTACCGGCGGATGCGCGGCTGTTGTTTCGCTGCGACGCTGGGGTTTCCCGCTCTGCCACCGGGGCGCTTTTGGCCATGTGCCTACATGCGCCCGACATAGACATTGAAGACCATTTTAAGATTATGCGCGCCAGCTGGCCCCATGTGGTGCCGCAGCGCGGGATGTTGCGCCTCACCGATGATATTCTGGGGCTGAAGGGGCGGCTGGTGCTGGCCTCCCAGCATGATACCGCTGAACGCATGCTGAGCTTGCCGATCCTTGAATTTAACGCGGATGACATAGCAAGAGAGATCAATCTGCCGAACGTAGAGCCAAAATCATGGCGGCGCATTTTCAAGTCGTGGTTATTGAAGCTTGCCCATAAAATTTAGCATAAGAAAGTCTTTCCCACCTTTGAAAGAAAGTCTGGTTTTGCGAGAAGCTGGCTTACCTCTATAGTTGGACCAATAGATTTTGGACAATAAGGAAGCCAAGAAGATGTCAGATTTCACCCTTTATATTGGCAATAAAAATTATTCATCCTGGTCGCTGCGCGGTTGGTTGCCATTGGAGCTGAGCGGCGCAGATTATAAAGAGGTAAAATTGCCCCTTGATACGCCCGAGTTCTATGCGAGTTTAGAAGGTATAACCCCGATTAAGACCGTGCCCGTGTTGGTTCATCATAGCGAAAGCGGCGATATAACCACGTGGGACAGCCTCGCGGTTATTGATTATTTGGCGCGTATATTCCCCGACGCGGGCTTGTGGCCATCAGCGCCTGAAGCCTATGCATATGCGCGCTCCGTAACGGCGGAAATGCATGCGGGTTTCCCGGCTCTGCGCGGGGCGGCACCGATGAACATACGCTCGCATTTCACTGGACTTGGCTTTAGCGAACCCGTGACGAAGGACATTAAACGGGTCGAGGCCCTGCTATGTGAGGCGCGCAGTCGCTTTGGCGCTGGCGGGCCTTATTTGTTCGGGGCAAATATGAATGCGGTGGATGCTTATTTTGCACCCGTTATTAGCCGCTTCAAGACATACGACATCAAGCTAAGTCCGGTCGCCACTGCCTATGCAGAAGCTATTTTGGAGCACCCAGCAGTGCAAAAATGGACACGAGACGCCCTAGACGAAGGCATGGTCGTGGATTTGGATGAAATTGATCCCGCGATCAAGACCCTCGGCGCTTAGGGGCAGGCTATTTTTCCGCCTTCAGGGCTTTGAACAGTTTGATCGCGTCTTCGCTCGCCCAATTAAGTGGGCCGGTGAACTTGGCCCGCACCATGCCTTGCTTGTCTACAATTAAGCTCGTTGGCATTTTGCCGCCTGCCAGTTTAAAGGCGGTATTCATGGTCGGGTCAGCATAAAGGGTCAGGTCTGGCACCTCCCATTCATTGAGCGTACGCCGCGCAACGCGGACACCGCCCCGGTCAACATTGATCGCCACAACTTCAAAGCTTTCGTCGCCAAGGGCCAGTTGCAGGTCATTAAGGTCCTTCATTTCATATTGGCATGGGGCGCAGTAACTGGCCCAGATATTCACCAGTATTATCTTGCCGTGCATATCTGAAAGCCGCACTGGGCTGCCATCTTCGCGGGATAATATAAAGTCTTCTATGCGGTAAGGGGCTTCTGGCAGGTCCAAACGGGCCATGTCGCCGGTCATTAAGGCGGATAGACTGCCATTATCCTGTATGTTAGTCATTGATGAAGGGGCCAAGCGCATATATGCTGCGCCCGCGAAAACCAATAGCGCGATAGTCGCTAAAATTTTCACACCTTGGGTCATTGGGATACTCCTAAGCCATGTTTCGGCGTTGGTACTGAAGCGAAAGAAAGCCAAATATCGGCACTGTTGCCGATGTGACAGAAAGATACTGCGGATATGAGCGAAAGCAAAGACACCATTGATAAAAAAAACGCGAACTCGATGTGGGGTGGCCGTTTTAGCGAAGGCCCGGGCGCGGTGATGCAGGAAATTAATGCCTCCATCGGCTTTGACCAAAAGATGTTCCGCGAGGATATCTGGGGCTCGCGCGCCCACGCAGCCATGCTGGCAGCCTGCGATATTATCTCGGCAGGTGACCGCGATGCCATCATTGAGGGGCTCGGCCAAGTGGAGGCTGAGATTGAGCGCGGGGAAATGACATGGGACCCGGCCATGGAAGATATCCATATGCATATTGAAGCGCGCCTGCGGGAAATTGTCGGCGGTGCAGCGGCGCGCTTGCATACCGCTCGCAGCCGTAACGACCAAGTGGCGACCGATTTTCGCCTGTGGTGCCGGGGCAAGTTGGATGCACTGGATGGCAGCTTAAAAATATTGCAAGGGGCGCTGATCAGTCAAGCTGAGAAACATGCAGTAACGGTTATGCCCGGTTTCACCCATTTGCAGACCGCCCAGCCGGTCACTCTCGGCCATCATTTGATGGCTTACTATGAAATGTTTCACAGGGACCGGGGCCGCTTAGCAGATTGCCGGGCGCGGATGAATGAATGCCCATTGGGGTCAGCGGCACTTGCGGGCACTAGCTTTCCCATTGACCGGCATATGACCGCTTCAGCGATGTTCTTTGATCGGCCCACCGCCAATTCGCTCGACGCGGTCAGTGACCGGGATTTTGCGCTTGAGTTTTTGTCGGCAATTTCCATCGCGGGCATTCACCTTAGCCGTATTGCCGACGAAATTGTCCTTTGGGCGACGACGCCTTTTGGCTTTTTGACCCTCAGCGATAAATTTTCGACCGGCAGCAGTATCATGCCGCAAAAACGTAATCCTGACGCCGCCGAGCTGGTCCGCGCCAAGGTTGGCCGCTTTGTTGGGGCCTTAAATAGCTTGCTCATGACCATGAAGGGTCTGCCGCTGGCTTATTCGAAAGATATGCAGGAAGACAAAGAACCGGTTTTTGCCGCCGTTCATGACTTTGAATTATGCTTAGCTGCTATGACCGGCATGATTGACGATTTAAAACCCAATGCAGAAGCGATGAAGGCGGCTGCGGGGGGCGGTTATTCCACCGCGACCGACCTCGCCGATTGGCTGGTGCGGGTGCTGGGCATGGCATTCCGCGATGCGCATCATGTGACCGGTGAAATTGTTAAACTGGCGGAAGAGGGTGGCGTTCAGCTGCAAGATTTAGCCCTTGCCGACATGCAGAAAATTGAACCACGGATTACCGATCTGGTATTTAGTGTGCTGAGCGTCGATGCGTCCGTTGCCAGCCGCACGGCCTTTGGCGGTACTGCGCCCGATAATGTTAAGGCTGCTGTTGCGGTAGCTAAGGAGAATTTACAGTGAAAAAGACAATAATGATCATCGCCTGCCTTAGCTTTGCCTTTGGGCTTGTAGCTTGCGGCAAAAAAGGGGAGCTGCAGCCCCCATCACAAACGCATTTAGCCCTGTAAGCGAAATTATATGGACCATTTTACCTATAAAGACGGCAGACTGCATGCCGAAGACATAGACCTTGACGCCGTAGCAAACGCCGTTGGCACACCCTTTTATTGCTATAGTGTCCGCACCTTGCAACGCCATTACCGGGTGTTTAAAGCGGCCTTTGAAGGGCTGGATAATTTGGTCTGCTACGCGGTGAAAGCCAACAGCAATCAAGCAGTGCTGAAGGTGCTGGCGGATGCGGGCGCCGGCGCAGACGTGGTTAGCATCGGCGAGCTGAAACGGGCTTTAAAAGCCGGCATCGCCCCTTCGAAAATTGTTTTCGCTGGTGTTGGTAAAACGACAGAAGAAATGCAAGCGGCTATTGAAGCCGGCATTTGCCAGTTTAATGTGGAAAGCGAGCCGGAGCTCAATGTCCTGTCAGAGGTGGCTGTGTCCATGGGGCAGGTGGCGCCCGTATCGGTGCGTGTAAACCCCGATGTTGACGCAAAGACCCACGCCAAAATATCCACAGGGAACGCTGAAAATAAATTTGGCATCAGCTGGGGGCAAGTGCCCGGCATTTACGCGCGCATTGCGGCGCTTCCCGGCGTTGAGGCGGTCGGTGTTGACATGCATATCGGCTCGCAGCTTACTGATTTGGAACCGCTTAAACTGGCTTTCACCAAGCTTGTAGGGCTTGTGAAACAGCTTCGTTCAGATGGTCATGATATTCGCAATATTGACCTGGGTGGTGGGCTTGGCATTCCCTATGATCCAGCCGAAGAAACACCGCCGTCACCTAATGCATATGGAGCACTGGTGCGCGAGCAGCTAGCGGGCATTGACGCAAGAATTATACTGGAGCCTGGCCGTTTGATTGCAGGCAATGCTGGGGTGCTGGTCAGCAAGGTTGTTTATATCAAAGAGGGCGACGCGCGGCGCTTTGTGATTTTGGACGCGGCGATGAACGACCTGATGCGCCCGGCCATGTACGGGGCTTATCACGCCATTGTTCCGCTTAAAGAACCTGTGGGCGATACCCCAAGCTGGGTGGCTGACTATGTTGGGCCGGTATGTGAAAGCAGCGATACCTTTGCCGAACAACGGCTTGGGCATGCGCTTGTCAGTGGTGACCTGGTGGCGCTGAAATCCGCTGGAGCATACAGCGCCGTGATGGCAAATAGCTATAATAGTCGGGCGCTGGTGCCAGAGGTAATGGTTATGGGCAATAAATTTACCGTAATTCGCCCACGGGAAGAGGTTGACGCAATTATCGCTAAGGATATCGTGCCCGATTGGTTATAAAGCATCTCACCGGTTGCTATGTGCCAAGGCTCACGCTAGGCTTAGGTTTAATTTATTTGCCCAATTTTAAGACAAAGTGATAAGGGAACTTTCTATGAACTATTTCATTACAGGCGGCACCGGCTTTATTGGTAGATTTTTGATCCCAAAATTGCTCGACCGTGGCGGCAAGATTTATATGCTGGTGCGGAAATCGTCTGTAAGTAAAGTTGATGCCCTGCGCACCCTTTGGGGCGTGGGGGAGGATCAAGTTGAGGTCATCACGGGTGACCTAGCCAAAGCCAAGCTGGGCATCAAGAAAAAAGACCTTGAGCGCCTCACTGGTAAGATCGATCATTTTTTCCATCTTGCAGCTATTTATGACCTGAAAGCCGATGCGGACGCGCAGTTAGTTGCCAATGTTGATGGCACCAAGCATGCGGTTGCGGCGGCAAAAGCCATGAAAGCTGGCTGCTTCCACCATACCAGCAGCATCGCCGCTGGCGGCCTGTATAAAGGCACCTTCACGGAGGATATGTTCGCAGAAGCCACAGGGCTGGACCATCCTTACTATCGCACCAAGCATGACAGTGAAGCCATCGTGCGCGCCACTGCGGGCCTAAAATGGCGCATATACCGCCCCGGTGCTGTGGTGGGCCATAGCCGCACGGGCGAGATGGACAAGGTTGACGGGCCTTATTATTTCTTCCGCGCCATTGCATCTGCGGGTAAAGCCATCCCAAGCTGGTTACCAATATTTGCCACCAAGGGCGGTGAGCTGAACATCGTGCCGGTGGACTTTGTTGTCAGCGCTATGGATTCCATCGCCCACAAAGCAGGTGAAGACGGTAAATGTTTCCACATAACCGCGGACAAAGGCACCAATGTTGGGGAGATGATCTCTATGTTCATGACCCAAGCCCATGGCCCCACCGTACGGGTGCTGAAAGTGCCGGGCATGGATATGATCACCAAGAACCTGCCGGTGGATATGTGGCTGAAGATGGAGCCAATTCGCAAGATGATAAAGCCTTTCCTTGATGAGTTTGGCATCCCGTTGGATACGCTTGATTTTATCGACTATCCCACCACCTTCGACAATAGCCACACTCGCGCGGCGCTAAAGGACACGGGCATTCAATGCCCCGACCTGACCACCTATGCCCCGATCATTTGGGCTTACTGGGAAGAACATTTGAAGGACCCTGACGGCAGTACCGACCGCATGATTGCCATGTTCGGCGAAAGTTACCGTCAAGCCATTGGCCGTAGTAACCCGGAGAAATTGAAGCGCAGCGTTGCCGGTAAAGTGGTGGTGGTGACCGGGGCAACATCGGGCATTGGGCTGGAATGCGCCAAGAAATTAGCAAGCGCCGGTGCCACCGTGGTGCTGGCCGCACGCACGCCTTCCAAGCTCGATGAATGTGTCGCTGATATAACCAAAAAAGGTGGCCATGCGGTCGCCTATGCCTGCGATATATCGGATCTGGACAACTGCGATAAATTTGTGGCGGATGTGCAGAAGGACCTCGGTCAAGTTGATATTCTGATCAATAATGCCGGGCGTTCGATCCGCCGCTCAGTGGAAAATAGCTTCGATCGCTATCATGACTATGAACGCACCATGCAGCTGAATTATTTCGGGGCGCTGCGGCTCATCATGGGGTTCGCCCCCGGCATGCTGGAGCGGCGCGACGGTCATTTTGTCAATATTTCCTCGATCGGGGTGCTGGCTAATCCACCGCGCTTTTCTGCCTATGTGGCGTCCAAATCAGCGCTCGATGCTTTCAGTGCTTGCGCGGCGGCTGAATTTGCTGACCGCAAGGTGCGCTTCACCACGGTGAATATGCCGCTGGTGAAAACGCCGATGATCGCGCCGACCAAAATATATAATGCCTTCCCGACCCTGACGCCTGATGAAGCCGCCGACATGGTGATGAAAGCTATTTGCGATAAGCCCAAACGCGTCGCAACGCCGCTCGGCCTAGCTGGGGCTGTCAGCCAAGCCTTAACGCCGGACCTCTCTGAGCTGATCCTCAACCAAGCTTACCATATTTTCCCCGATAGCGCCGCCGCACAAGGCAAGGATGGCAAGGGCAAAGACGGCAAAGACGGCAAAGATGGCAAAGACGGCAAGAAGGATAAGGTCAAAGGCATGGACTTCTCCAAAGCCCCGGGCCTGAACAAAGACATGGGCCAGCGCCTGTTCAGCAACCTGTTCCGAGGCATCCACTGGTAGGGGGAGTTGAGGTTGAATATTAAATTTAAATCTATGTTTACGTTAGTAACTGTGGAAATTATTATAAGTTAATTTAATTAAAGTAATAATTCCCACTTTCATCACGAAGGCATCCATTGGTAAGGTGTATCTCTGTTTTATAATTAATGTCGTTAATGAAAAAGCTCATGTAATAAGTTGCGAAAGACTTGTAATCAAAAAATCAGACACAATTTAAAGAAAATCAATAGTCAACCAAAAGATTATTGATTACTATTTTAATTAGTACGCCATATAAATTGGGGGAGGCTCTGATGGCTTTTAAAAAGACTAGTCATGATATTTCAATTCCGGCATCTCCAGAAGAACTGTTCCTTGAGTTAAGCGGCCGCAAATATCCCAATGTTTTTCTCCATCAAGGTGAAATGCTGAGAGCATATACCGAGGAAGGGATTGGGGAAGCAGATGTATCTCTTGAACTGCCAACAGGTAGTGGCAAAACGCTTGTTGGGCTTTTAATCGCTGAATGGAGAAGACGTAAATTTAAAGACAAAGTTGTTTATCTCTGCCCAACTATACAGCTGGTTAATCAGGTAGTAGAAGAGGCCAAAAAAAATTATGGACTTAATGTTATTGGATATACAGGGTCTGCTCGTAAATACACTGCAGAACAAAAAGCAAACTATGGCTTCAATAATGCCGTTTGCGTAACAACATATAGCAGCCTCTTCAATTCCAATCCATTTTTTAAAAATGCTGATTTACTAATATTAGATGATGCTCATGCATGTGAAAATTATCTTGGGAAATATTGGTCACTCTCCGTTAAGCGGCTCAATGAAGAACATCAAGAATTACACAAACAAATTGCAAGTTTAATTTCTCCCTATTTAAGGCCTGCTGATAAAGATAGAGTGATCGGCCGCTTCCCCAAACCAGCTGATATTTCATGGGTAGAAAAATTACCCACGAGGCATTTTAATGAAATACGCGATAGTCTTTACACATTATTAGAATATCAAACTGCTGGAAATGATTTAGGCTATGCATGGCGTACTTTGAGGGATAACTTCCATTCGTGTCATCTTTTTATTTCATCAACAGAAATTTTAATTCGACCAGCTCTTTTCCCTACATGGGAGCTGGCGGCTTTTTCAAGCCCACAGCAAAGGTTGTTTATGTCGGCGACTCTCAGCAAAGGGGGAGATTTAGAGAGGATTACTGGTAGAAAAAAAATCCATAAAATTCAGGCCCCTGAATCATTTAAACTTCATGGAATTGGCCGGCGTTTCTTCATGTTTCCAGATATAACCTTAGACAAAGATGATTGTGCCGGTCTGGCGCAGGAATTAATTAAAATGAGTGGGCGTGCGCTATATCTCGTTCCTAGCTCTAAGCACAGAGAGCAGGTCATTGCCGAAATCAAATTAATTCCTGATGTAAAAATATTTGATGCCAAATCCATTGAAAAATCTAAAGAGGCATTTATAGCTGAAGATTTGTCAGTTGCGGTTTTGGCAAATAGGTATGATGGAATAGATTTTCGTGGAGATGCTTGTCGCCTACTGTTTGTTGAGGGTTTGCCAAGGGCTATGAATTTAAACGAGCGATTTTTGATGGACAAAATGGCTGCTTCGATCATATTTAATGAGCGCATTCAAACACGAGTGGTGCAAGCAGTAGGTCGGTGCACTCGCAGTATGGAGGATTATTCAGCAGTTGTGATTTTAGGTAATGACATTCCAGATTACTTAATAAATGATAACAATACAAAGCACTTACATCCAAATCTTCAAGCTGAACTTAAATTTGGCAAAGAACAATCAAATGGTGCCACAAAGAATGACTTCGTTGAAAATATGGAAACTTTCTTAGTTCAAGGGGAGGATTGGATTGAAGTTAATAATGAAATCATTAACACAAGAAATAAGTCTGAGTTGATCGAATTTCCTAACATTAAAAATTTACAAAATAGTGTATCAGATGAAATCGACTATCAAAGGCATGTTTGGAATGGTGATTTTGAGAAGGCAATTGAAGCAGCTGAAAAAGTCCTAGGGCATTTAAATGGCCCGAAGAACTTAAGAGGTTATCGTGCGTGGTGGCATTATTTAGCTGGATCAGCGAGTGAATTGGCTAGTGCAGAAAATTCTGCTTATACTTCTAAAGCAGAAGGTCATTATGTAAACGCTAGAGAAGCAGCCCCCACTCTTCAATGGCTTATCCCACTATGCAATACAAAAGTGACCGCTCCTGTTGTTGGATCGGCAGCACCATGTGATCTCATTCAAATAAATAAAATTGAGGAAATGCTTTCTCATATAGGCTCAAGAAACCATAAAAAATTTGACGCTCAGGTTCAATTAATTAGAGACCATATCTTTTCAAATGAGTTTAAATTTTTTGAGAAAGGTCTCAAAGATCTTGGATCACTATTAGGCTTTGAAAGTTATAATGATGAGAGTGACGGAGCTCCTGATGGTTGGTGGGTTTCTGGAGATCAATGTATTGTATTTGAAGCTCATAGTAATGCAAAAGCCGGATCTGTTATTGGCTCTAAAAAAGCAAGGCAAGTTGAAAGTCACCCTAAGTGGTTAATATCAAATGGTAAAGTTATTAGTGGTTGTTCTATTACGAGTGCGTTAATTACTCCATGTATTACCATTAAAAAGGAAGCGCATGGCCTTCTGGGCGACACTTGTTATTTAAACTTAGAGAAGTTTAGAAGTTGGGTATCCGGAGTGATTATTGTTATTGGGAAGATAAGAAAAGATTTTAATCAGCCGGGCGATCTTGTTTGGCAAACGGAAGCCTTGATAACTTTAAGTAAACATAACTATTTATGTTCAGAGATAATTACGAGCCTATCTTTTTAACTGTGTAAGTGGCCATGATATACTCCATGAAAGGGAGATTTATTATGGCTATCAAGCAAGAAGTTATCGATGAACTATTGAAGGACTACAAAAACCCTGAAGACCTTTTGGGTGAAGAGGGTCT
>JAJFIS010000006.1 GCA_021774735.1 Alphaproteobacteria bacterium
TTCTGTCACCACGTAAAGCGGCAAGGGCAACTTTCTTCTTGAAGGCTGTCGACAAGGTCCGTCTCTTCGTCATTTTATGTCTCCGATTCTATGCTCGGATACACCTTAACAGACTGTACAGTTTTTTAGGACCAGCTCAGTTTGATGATGTAATAGATATGAATACACTAAGTGCCGCTTGGTTAAAAGTGCGATCTAACAAAGGCGGGGCAGGCAGTGATGGAATAACCGTTTATAAATTTGAAAAAAACGCTTTAAACCATTTAACGCGGTTACAAATAAAGGTGCGGGCCGGGCGGTACCGGCCGCGACCCCTTCGGCATATGAAAATTCCCAAGCGCAGTGGGGGGGGCATGCGGCAATTGGCAATCCCTGCAGTTGTTGACAGGGTTTTGCAAACTGCGGCAGCTATGGTGATGACGCCAACGCTGGACAGCCACATGGAAGATGACAGCTTTGCCTACCGCCCTGGACGGTCGGTTAAAATGGCAACAGAGCGCATTAGCCAATATTATAAGGCCGGCTATAAATGGGTGGTTGAGGGCGATATAGAAGACTATTTTGGCTGCGTTCCCCATGGTCGATTAATGGAGAGGCTTTCGCGCTATATTGAAGATCACCGAATTTTAGACCTGATCTATGGCTGGATATCAGCTGCGGCACCAGATGGCATTGGCATTCCCCAAGGCAGCCCCATATCGCCCTTGCTTGCGAATATTTATTTAGATGATGTGGATGAAAAAATTGCTACAAAGGGATTGCGTTTGGTGCGCTTTGCTGATGATTTTGTCATTCTGTGCAAACAGGAAGACGCGGCAAAAGGGGGGCTCGCCCTTGTTGAAAAATTATTAAAGCAAGAAGGGCTGAAATTAAATAGGGCGAAAAGCAGGATTGTTGACTTTGAAACCGGCTTTCGGTTTTTAGGCCATTTATTTGTCCGCAGTTTGGTTTTGGAAACCGGCGAACATCGGCAATTATTAGCCGAGGGTTTAGCCGTGAATAAGCCGGTAATATTAGATGAGGGCAGCGAAGATGCAGGTGAATTTTTACGTGTAGTCATGGGGGACTGCAAAAACACGAACAACGCTCTAGGTAACTCAACTGCTCGGGTATTAATCCGGACGCTTTATATCCACCAAAAAGGTCGCTTTTTTACGGTTAGAAACCAATCTTTTTCTGTGCGGGACAGCCGCGAGCAGGGCAGCAAAGAATTAATGGCCATTATGCCGCGCAATATTGATAGGATTGAGATTGGAGCGGCGGTTGAAATTGATGATAGCGCGCTTTGGCTTGCTGCTGAAACAGGGGTGCCCGTTGGTTTTGTTG
This sequence comes from Alphaproteobacteria bacterium, assembly GCA_021774735.1. GTDB lineage: Bacteria > Pseudomonadota > Alphaproteobacteria > Sphingomonadales > Kordiimonadaceae > JAJFIS01. The sequence continues at coordinate 1,327 of JAJFIS010000006.1, forward strand.
ACGGGTACGGCAAAGAAAAAGGCTGTTTGACCCCAACGGACAGCGGTGCTCAGGCTAAACTTCACATAGTACAAGCCGCAGCCTGCCTTGATGATGGGGTCCGTCAAGGTTTATCAAGGACACTTGTGAAGGCAAAAATCCATAACCAACGGGCTTTGTTGCGGCGATTAAATAGACGTAAAAAAGACCAACTGGTGAGCGACAATGCAAAAAAAATTGGCCGTCTTACCCTAAAGACAAAAATTTGCCATACCCGTGAAACATTAATGGGGGTAGAAGGTAGTGCGGCTCAGCTTTATTGGCCTGCTTTACTCTCTTTGATAGGGGAGGCGGGATGGGGCGGCAAACTGCGCACCCGCAGGCCTGCGGATGACCCGCTTAATTTTCTTTACAATTGGGCTGCACATCTTTTAACCAAAGAGCTGTCGGTTATTATTGGCCGTCATGGCTTGCATTGTGGGTTTAGCGTTCTACATGCGGTGCAAGATAATCGTCAATCACTAGCGCTTGATCTGATGGAGCCTTATCGTCCAGCCTTGTCTGAAGGGTTGGTTCTTTATTTGATCAATAATAATATCGTGCTGCTGGACCATTTTGGCAAGAATGACGATGGCGATATTTATATATTACCAGAAGGCAGAGACCTTTTTATTCGAAGTTTTGAACAATGGATGGAAAGACAGATTAAAAGCCCCTTAACAGGAGAGCTTATCAGTTGGCGTCATTTGATCGACGAAGATGTCCACAGTTTTAAAATATCATTGTTTGGGAAAGGTGACTATGCACCTTATCATATGGATTATTAAGAGAGGCAACCAATGGCAAAAAATAGCTTGTGGATAATTAGTTATGACGTCACCAATAACCGTGACAGATCTAAACTAGCGGCGCATCTTGAGGAATATGCTATTAGGGTGCAGGGTAGTGTTTTTGAACTACGATCGAGCAAGGCCCTCGCGGATAAAATATTTCTAAACGCATGTAGTATGATTTCTCCTAATGAAAATTTGCGCATGTACCGTGTTCCACCGCCTATGTTAAAAGATTGTAGAAATTATGGCTTGGGGATGGAGATTGAAGAAGAAAGCTTTATCTTGCTGTGATTGCTCATAAGCTAAAACCTTGGATATCGCCCCCCGTAGGCACGTTGGATATGGCCGAAGTTCCTGATATGTGGCATGCAGAGACTATCCGTTATGTCTGTGTTGCTCCAAATCTGTTGGATGATGGGCCGTGGATATTAGGGGCGTTGCGAGGGGCTATTGGGCATGTCTTACACGACATGAAAGCTATAGACAGAATAGCAATGGGGTCATTGTTTCCGCAAAGTCATGCCTTCCCCGTTTTTTATGAGGACCCGGGTAGCTACCCCAGTTTTACCAAAATACCTAAGCCCTTTTTGTTAAAATATGAAAGAGAAGGGGGGCATATAATTTTTGATGTTACCTTGGTGGGGGAAGCCACATATTGGTGGCCGGAGTTTGATATGGCCATGCGAGAAAGCTTTAATCGGGGCCTGCCGTTAAAAGAAAATGGGAAAATGCGGGTCCCTTTTGAGTTTATCGAATTTGAGCATGATTTAATTGATGGAGTGGCAGTGCCAACAGCAGCCATAAACCATGCAAGGATACGGTTTTTAACACCATTATGCTTGCGCAATGATAAGGTTTTAAAAAGCGACTTATCCGGCATTTTATATAATATCTGTGACAGAGTGAGGACAATGACCTTGTGGCAAATGTTTGAAATGACTTTTGATGCAGAAGAATTTGCGCAAAATGAAGCAGAGATTAGAATAACGGAAAGCAAATTACATCCTAAGGCTTGGCCGCGCTTTTCATCAAGAGAGCCCGGTGTTGCCCGCGTTATGGCGGGCGTTGTTGGCCATATTGATTTAGAAGGGGATTTGGATTATTTCAGGCCACTTTTAACGCTTTTACCCCATTGCCATTTAGGGGGGTGGTCGGCCTTTGGACTTGGCCATTGTGAAGTGGACCTTTATTAATTAGTTTTGTTTAAGAACTCAGCTCCTCAGCCGTACCCCGGCACCGCCACCATTTTCTGGAATGAACTCAACACCGGCACCCTCAAGGGCCTCTTTAATATCTCTCAGTGTCCTGTCGTAGGGAGAGCGTACGCCTCTTTCAAAGTCTGCGATTGTTTTCTTTGCGACAGATGAAGCCTCCTTTAGCTCATCTTGTGACCATCCAAGTAGCGCCCTTGCAGCGCGGCATTGTTCCGGCTTAAGTTCCATTAAAAATATAACCTTACATTAAAAGGGTTGACTTATTGTGTCTAACATTACATTATTAATGTAATCAAAGTGTTTTATCACCTTACTAACATGTACAATTTAATAGCAACATACAATCTCTAAAAGGACCCAACATGCCCGTACAAACTTCTGCTCTGATTAATCTTCACGCGCGGGAGTGGTTCAGCGCGGCGGAGCTGGTGGCGCTTAGTCTACCCGGCTTGCGGGCGAGCAAGGGCGGGGTGCTGCGACAGGCACAGGCTG
>JAJFIS010000051.1 GCA_021774735.1 Alphaproteobacteria bacterium
ATTCTGTCATTAGAATTTAACATGTGAGTTACCTCTTTGGTTTTGATGGTTGATTCAACACCAACATCAAAATCGGTAACTCACATCCTTGCAACCCTTTTTAATTGCAACGACTGTCAGATCATGTCTGAACTAATATAATTAATAAGGGCAGGGGCCATCACCCCTGTCTTTCTCAAATTCTTAGGGCTTTTTCATATTATTAAGGCTTAGTATGAAAATTAACGAATTCGGCTTCTATATTAACCCATTTTACCGACCAATCATTTACTGAATGGGTTCCCGTTGTAAAAAATAGGAATTTATTGTTGGGTGTTACATACGGATTCCCTTGGCTTAAATGATTAATTTTATCACTCAGTTTTCTTGTATTTTTCCATCCTCCATTTCCATCACTAAAACTTATTAGTAGATCAAGGTGATCTCCAATTGAGGCAAAAATCAAGTAATCTTCTTTAGGAGAAATATATGGTGTTGCTTTACCCACCTTATGGCTCTCGAGGATTTTTGGTTTTTCTGCATTGTCAAATTTCCCATTCACCTGTTTTGAGTAATAAATATCCATTTCACTATAATCGAGATTGCTGGCATGAAAATAAATTGTTCCTGAATCTGTAGCTGATGGATGAGATACCAATTTATTTCTTAAATTGGGAATATCAACGAATTCAGGCTCATCCCATTTTCCATTTGATTTTTCCGATTTCCATATGTGCCAAGTTGGAGCAATTCCTTCAATATTAACTGGCCTTGTCGAACTGAAATACAGCGAATTTCCGTCAGGTGAGAAACTCATTCCATGTTCATTATAGGCGCTGTTAAAAAAAGCCTTCCTAGGTTTGGACCATTTGCCCATTGCTTTATGTATTTCATAAACATCAAAATGCTCAAAATTGATATCGGAGACAGTATAATAGTATTCTTCCAAACTTGGAGAAAACATTCCTTTGTGTATTAATTTATTACGAGGAACCAAGCCTTGCATGAATTCAATTGGGTGAATGTCTGGTGCTTTATTTACTAAAAAGTCCATTTCACTATTTTCCACTCCATTCTCACAACTCATCAGCAAAGTCGTTAGGAGTATTATCATTGCGAATTTCTTCATTTTTTACTTTATTTTGGCAGTTTACAATGTGAGGTGCTATCTATTTTACAATGGCATTTCATCAGTACAACATTTTTATTCTCAAGTTACTTTATTGCTATTTTTGTAATTTAAGTATGAACGGCATCTATTAGTCTAGCCCTTTATGGCCAAATCTCATATTTCTGAATTAGGACCTTCAATTTCCCGCTGAATTGTTCTAATGTGCGGCCAAATTGGCTCCCATTCAGGATAGGTACCCATGTTTAAAGGCTCCATTACAGCACTTATTACGCCCTTTACCGAAGAGGGCGCATTTGACCAAGCGACCTATGAGCGTTTTGTTAATTGGCAAATCAAGGAGGGCAGCCATGGGCTGGTGCCTGTTGGCACAACGGGCGAATCCCCGACGCTTAGTCACATAGAGCACCGTCAAGTTGTTGAGGCCTGTGTGAAAGTAGCAGATGGCCGCGTACCTGTTATTGCGGGCGCTGGCTCCAACAGCACAGTTGAGGCCATTGAACTGGCGCAATTTGCAGAAAAAGTTGGCGCGGACGGCATTTTGGTCGTTTGCCCTTATTATAACAAGCCGAGCCAGGACGGCTTGTATCATCATTATAAAGCCATACATGATGCGACAAATTTGCCAATTATCATCTATAATATCCCCGGTCGCTCGGTTGTGGATATGAGCGTGGAAACCATGACTAAACTGTTTGAACTGCCACGGATTGTGGGGGTTAAGGATGCCACGGGTGATCTAGCACGAGCGGCTGACCAACGCGCCGCCATGGGGCCAGATTTTATCCAGCTCTCAGGCGAAGATGGCACGGCGCTGGGTTTTATGGCTATGGGCGGGCAGGGTACCATTTCGGTTACATCAAATGTAGCGCCAGCACTATGCGCGCAATTCCATAATGCCTGCTTAAGCGGTAACTTTAAGGCGGCTCTCACCTTTCAAGACCAACTGATAGGTCTGCATAAAGCCATGTTTATTGAGCCCAGTCCTGCGGCGCCAAAATATGCAGGTGAGCTTATAGGGATTTGTGAACGTCATGTGCGTATGCCCATGTTGCCTCTGAGTGAAGTGGGGCAGGCGGTTGTCGCTAGCGCCGTTGCAAATGCTGGCTTAATGCCAGCCGATATGGGCTAATTTAGCCATGGCATCACCGCGCAAAAAAGATCCGAGTAAAAAAGTGCAGATTGCAGCGGATAACCGTAAAGCGCGCTATAATTATTTCATTGAAGATGTCTTTGAGGCCGGCATTGCCCTTTCAGGCACAGAGGTTAAAGCCTTGCGCGGCGGTAAAGCCAATATAGCAGATTCTTACGCCGAAGAAAAAGACGGCGAAATATGGCTGATTAACAGCTATATCCCCGAGTATTTGCAGGGTAACAGGCATAATCATGAACCTAGGCGCCCCCGTAAGTTATTATTAAATAAGCGTGAAATTAACAAAATGGGCGCAGCTATCCAACGCCAAGGGAAAACGCTGATACCGCTGAATATCTATTTTAACGATAAGGGCCGCGCCAAAATTGAACTGGGCCTCGCCAAGGGTAAGCAAGGTCACGATAAACGCCAAAGCGAAAAAGATCGTGATTGGAAACGTCAACAAGGCCGCCTGATGAAAGAGCATGGTTAGACATTTACGCGCTCAAATGTGACTAATTTTTAGCACAAAGCGGGCTTCGCTATCTTCCTTGCCACAGGTGATGCGGCTTACTCCCCTCCTTAAAATACACACGGCTTCTTGCCCAAATTTGCTGATTTTTCGGTCATTGACCAAAGTGCCATTTGGCGTTCCCAGATCACGCAGGTATAAATGTTTTTCCCGCATGATTAGCTCAAAATGATCAGAGCCAAGCTGGGTTAAGCGTTCATTAGGAAGGTCAAGCGCTGCACCCACCTGATGTGGGGCATCTTCAATATTGCCGCGGCCACCAATTTTGCAGGGGAAATCCGTGATGATGATTGGTTCAGAAATGATGGAGCTTGTTATCTCGGTCGCGGGGAATAGTTCAACTTTAAAACTTGAAGGTAAGGCGTCAGCAGCAGGGCTGTTGTGGGGATTATTAACCGTGTCGCGAAGTCGGGTCGCGAGCGTGGTAATAATGAAGCGTACAAGTGGGTCACGCAAGATATGTTCTAAAATATCACTATTAATACATAAAACATCAGTTGTGCCGACGGCGCGAGCTGTTACTGAATGTGGCTCACCCCTGATCGCACTTAATTCGCCAAGCAATTCACCTTTGCCAATTACGGCTACAGGGAAAGAGCCACCGTCCTCCAACCGACTTAGGGCTATTTCACCCGACATGATGATGAATGCACCCTGATTGGCTTGGCCTTGCAAATAAAGAATTTCATCGGACGCAAGCGATTTTCTCTCGAAGTCGGATAAATCAGCTGATTCTAATAAAGACAGATCGGTCATATGATTTCCACTTCCAATATATGCCTAAAGGTTATGGAGAAATGATTAATAAATACATACGCTTTTGGCAGGGCTTTTGTGAGAGGTTCGCATAGTTGAAATATATTTATTCCTCTACCCTTGTTGTGGGTGCTCTATGGGGCATCATATACTGCTCATACATGCAGGATAGAATTGCCCATCTCGGTACATTCTCAACCACCAAACATCCTTAATAAAGTCCCAAGTTCATTCGACAGGTCTTGATTAATTTATGAATAGCCCTTTATTTTTAGCTGTTTTTAAAATCCAAGATAAAAAGGCCGAAACTAACGCAACAGTAATTATTGAATGCTCAGGCCCAAATGCTCCACCGCTCAATAAAGCAGGGCCATGCACATCGCTGATTACAGGTGCGCTGGAACGCCAATGTTCGTCCAAGACACCTGTTACGAAAACTCCAAAAAGCCAGGCTCCATAACTGATGCCCACAACCCACAAATTACGAGATAAAATATAAATGCTACTCCACAGCGCGCTGATCAATATGGTTGAGACCAGAACCATCAGGTTTGCCCCATCGACCAATATGTTCAAAAAACCAAAGAAGACGGATATCAACAGTAGCGCTTGAACCGTGCCAATTTGTTGTTCTGTTACACGGAAGAGAACCCCTTGAAACAAAATTGCGCCTGTAATAGCTTGCGCAGCCAGTGCCAGAAAAACAAGATGCATCTCGCCCCAGCCCTGTTGAGTGATCACCTCATAATAGCCGATTGCAAAGAGCGGGAACGTCGTTAGTGAGATTATCACCACCCCTGCAATGGCACCATAAACCATATTGCGACCAGCAAAACCAAGTTCCACGGCCCGCCTTTTTTCATAAAACTTAACGAAAGCCAGATAACCAAAAACAATGAACACCAAGCTGGCCAGCCCATTCAAGGCATAATAGCCAATAGTTCCTTTTTCCACGAAGGATACTATAACGGGGTCTAATAAAAGCTTTGCCAGAATTGTGGCTGCAATATAGGCCGCCGCTCCTATGAAAATATTCAACAGAGTTTTTAATGTATTTCGTACCTTAGGGTATTTATCGAACATGGCATTTAATTCCTCACTGATTTTATTCTTATTGGGTTGCATCACTAACACCACAAAAAACGGCTTTTAGAAACACTTAAATTCCATCAAAGGTCAGAGCTTTTTTATAAGTCGACCAGATCGGATGTATCCATCATCGACAGATCTTACCCTCCCTATAATTTTTGAAATCTACCCACTGAATATTAATAAATCATACGACGTAGATCTGTAGTTTGAGAAGCAATAAATATAATTGATAATAATTCTTAAAAGCACTTGCAATAATATTCGTGAGTGGATATACCACAGGCATGGTTATTGCGAATGATTCGCATGTTAGTTAATGGTTAAATTATTTTATACCTATTTGGGACGTTTCAAGAGATTTTATGAGTAATATTTTATCCCGCCGCGCCACTAGTCACCTCGTTATTTTAGCGGTTCTTGCCAGCATTGAGGCTGGCGCTTCAGAAAATGCAGATACAACGACCTACGATGGCCCAATGGAACGTATTCAGGTTGTTGGCACCCGAAAAGAAGGGGAACCCGTTCCTGGTTCGGCCACACGCTTAGACGCTGCAGATCTAGAGAAGTTTCACTATCAAGATGTGCTGCGTGTTTTGCGCATGGTGCCGGGTGTAAACATTCAGGAAGAAGATGGTTATGGCCTTCGCCCCAACATCGGCCTTCGCGGCACAGGTGTTGAACGCAGTGAAAAAATCACTCTGATGGAAGACGGTGTATTGATTGCACCCGCGCCCTATGCAGCCCCTGCGGCTTATTATTTTCCAACTGTTGCCCGCATGGAAGCTGTTGAAGTTCGCAAAGGCTCGGCTGCGGTTAAGTTTGGCCCGCGCACCGTCGGCGGCGCTATTAATTTAGTGAGCCGCTCGATCCCGAGTGAATTCGGTAGTTTCGTTGAAGTAAAATTGGGCGAGGATGGCCTGCGTACCATCCATAGCTCGGTTGGTGGCTCGGGGGAGAACTTCGGTGCCTTGGTTGAAGTTTTTGACAGCAATAATGATGGCTTTAAGAATCTGCCAAATGGCGGTGACACGGGCTTTGACATTGAAGATTATATGGTCAAGCTGCGGGTGAATAGCGACAGTGACGCCGATATATACCAGTCGCTGGAATTGAAGTTCAGCCTGACGGACGGCGATTCTAACGAGACATATTTGGGCCTGACCGATGAGGATTTTAGGCTTGACCCTTACCAGCGCTATGCTGCTAGCCAGCTCGATAATATCGATACTGAGCATGAGCAATGGCAATTAACTCATATTTTAAAGACCTCCGCTTTTGAAATGGTAACCGTGGCCTATGACAACAGCTTTAAGCGCGATTGGTTCAAACTGCATAACTTCGCTGATATTGCGATCGAGACTCTGCGCGGTGAGCAAGATAGTGCGCCCGGCGAGCTACAACTGCGCCATAATAACCGCGCTTATGGCTCCCGTGGTGTTCAAAGCTTGATCGCCACCGACTTTTCAGCAATGGGCGCTGAGCATGACATTGAATTTTCCGTGCGTTACCACGAAGACTATGAAGATCGCTTTCAGCATCATGAGAATTTCCAAATGATGGACGGCAATCTAGTGCTTAGCAGCATTGATGCTCTCGGCACCAAAGGCAACCGCATCGCCAGTGCCAATGCTTGGGCCTTCATGGTGCAAGACACGATTACCACTGGCAACCTGACCCTAACCCCGGGTGTGCGCTTTGAAGATATTAACCTCAAGCGCCGCGATTGGGCGTCGACGGACCCTGAGCGTCAAAATGACCCAACCGAAACCCGTGAAAACCATCTCTCGGTCATCATTCCGGGCATCGGCATTAGTTATATGCTGAATGATAACACCCGGCTCATCGGCGGTGTGTTCAAAGGCTTTAACCCTCCGGGCACCGGCACCACAGAAGCCAGTGAGGAAAAAAGCACCAATATCGAATTTGGTTTTACTGGGGATTACGGCGGTTTCAGCGCCGAATTGATTGGTTTCTGGTCTGACTATTCCAACATTCTGGGTACCTGCACCGGCAGCAGTGGCTGTGTGGGCGGCGATGTGGGGGACCAGTTTAACGGCGGCGAAGCAACCGTTTTGGGTTTAGAATCTAAGTTCACCTATTTGGCCGATATCAACGATAGCATCTCTATGCCGCTGGCTGTTATTTATACCTATACGGACGCGGAATTTGACGGCAGCTTCACCAATGGCTTTTGGGGCACCGTAGTTGAGGGCGATAAGCTACCGTATCTGCCAGCGCACCAGCTGACCTTGAGCGCAGGGCTGGCGAGTGAGCGTTGGTCGGTGAACCTTAGCGGTAATTATATCTCTAAGGCTCGTACCGTTGCCGGGCAGGGCGCCATTCCTGTCGGCGAAGATATCGATAGTCGTTTTGTTGTTGACCTTGGCGCAAATTTCCAACTGACCGATAATATCTCGCTCTTCGGCTCTGTCGATAATTTGTTTAATGTGGTTTACAGCGTCGCCCGGCGACCTTTCTTGCTGCGCCCCGGCAAGCCACAAACCATCAAAGCAGGCGTACGCTTTAGCTTTTGATGCGACATAATACCGCATATATATGGTGTATACTTAACAAAATCTTACCATATTTAGTGTTTCTGTTAGCATTATTTTAAAGACTCTTCAGTAAAGTGATTCGTGTCGTCTCAAAGGGCAAATGCCCGAATGAAAGGAGAAGACGGTTATGAGTAAACTATCCCCCAAACGCACTATGAGAAGCGCTGGCCGACCATGCTTTGCCCGCATGGCCCCAGCAAGTGCCGCAACAGATTACATGTTGTTGCACGCTCTTAGAGCCGCAGCTGAATCCGGCGATACAGCCAGTGCCCTCACTCTTTACACACAGTTGACCGGGCTCACAAACCGGCCGTCTTTGGACCATATTTCTAATTGGGTTTCAAGGCAGTGTGCCCTGGGTGGTGACGCGCTGCGCTCGTAGGTGGTTTATTAATTGGCGCAGTGGCAACACTGCTAAATAGTATTGAGGAACGCTTTTTCGCCCCTTATCCCTCCCCCCCCCAAATGCAGCCCAGCATGGTGGTGAAAAAGCTTAGGGACCTAGCTAATGGCTGGGTCCCTTAGTTTATGTGGCTTATAGCTTATAGCGTGGTCAGACAGCTTTTCTCGCAACAGTAGAATCAAGGCTTATGAATACTGTGGGTGGCTTCTTAATTTCATATAGGCTTCGTTGACCTTCAATTCAATAAGCTGTAATATTTGCCATCTTATGTTTTGTGAGTGGAATAAAGTTTAGTATGGCTAATCAATTAAGCATAAAAAGCAACCCATTGTTCTCGAAAGAAAATATGATTGTTAAGGATGCACAGGCATTCAGGAATAATTTGGGAGACATACACCAGCTTGGGTGGGACATTTGGGATGAAAAAAGAAAAAATAGTCCATTTGATATCCCCATTCGTAGCCAAATAACTATGCAAGACTTAGGCGTTCACATACCCGCCATGTCGATATATGAGATCAGGTCTGATGACCGTTTACAGTTGCGGATGTGTGGTTCTGATGTTGAAGTTTTCTTTGGTCTATGTGGCACAGGAAAATTCCTTGAGGAGCTAGCAGAGCCAGAAGCGAGGGATTTAGTATGGACATTTTTTAATAATATTATGACCATACCATGCGCAGGCTTTTCTCGTGAAACTATGACAAGTGGGGGTGGCAAGCGTGGTGAAATTTCAAATTTGATTTTGCCAATTACCAATAGAGATGGAACAGCCAAATTGGGCATGTCTCTAATGCAGGTGAAGTTCCGTGATTATCAAGCGCCAAAAAATATTTTGGCAAGGCCGCCTCATGAAAAAATGATAACGCATAAGGAACTGCATGAAGGGAAATATATTGATCTCGGCTTTGGTCTGCCCTTTTAAGATACTCTTGGCTCCTTAAGTTTCCTTTATTTATTGACATCACTCCCTGCTGTTTTAGTAGTCTTTCCCGGCGAGATCACGCTTGATCGAGGGAAGGGGGTCCATTCGGGATTTCCATATTCAGTGCCCTATGCCCTATGGACCCTCTTCCCCCAGGCCAAATGCCTTCGCTGAGGGTGACGGGTAGGGGGAAAGCTCATCTAGGCAGAGGCGAAAATGCTTTCGGCTGGAATGCGCCATTCTTTATGCAGTAAGGCCGCCTGCGCAAGAGTTGGTTTGCGTTTACCATTTCTAATCTCTGATGCGCGTGATTTCGAGTGCAATAATACCGCTAAATCTGTCTGGGAAAATCCCTGCTGCTCCATTCGAAATTCAAGCGCTTCTATCAGCGATGGGGTTTCTATCGGATAATGCTCGTCTTCATATTTGTTTATGATGACAGCAAGTGCCTCTAAGGCATCGGCCTCTGGCGTGTCTGGTTCAGCGTCCATCAGCTCTTCAGCAATGGTGAGTGCATTTGCATAGTCGTCATCCGCTTGGATAATCTTGAAGGCTGCAAATATTTTTTCCATTCTGGTCATAATGTTCTCCTAGCTTTCCTGTGGCTATACTAGCGCCGCGTCAATGGCATCATATTCTTTGTGAGTGCCAACAAATTTTACAAAACCGACCGTGTAGCGTTTGTTCATGGCAACGACCAGTCGGTGTTTATTGCCGCAGATATTAAAAACCACCCTGTTATTGGCAATGAATGAGGCCGAGCCATACAGTGTTTTAATATCAGCTGGCCCTTTGATCTGGGTGCTGGTTATTTCGCTATGCCATGCACTTAAGGCGTTCTTGGTTTCAGGGCGTTGTTGCCAATATTTCACCAATGTTTTCCGGCTAATAATGCGCATATAAAATAAGTTTCCTGCTTAATATTGAATATAGTTCCATATTTGGGAACGGCTGTCAATGCATAGTTCCATATTTTGGAACATACTCTATGGACCCTCTTCCCTCAGGCCAAATGCCTTCGCTGAGGGTGACGGTAAGAGTGAGGGTGACGAGTAGGGCACGGCGAGGGCTCAATGGATATTTTTTGGTTAATTTATCGCCGCTTTTGATGCCTTAAATGATTCTTTTTTGGCTTATGGCTTTTGGCTACTTGCATGGTCTAATTCCTTGTGCTAGAGGGAAGCCGAAATTGATAGTTCACGGTGATTAAGGTCGCTGCAAAGCGCTGAAAAAACTAGGGCAATAATATTAGAGCAGCATACCGTTAGCTGCTTATAATTTGAGGGAATGGCTGACGTGGCATCTGATAAAGCCAACGTATCTGGAATTACCGGTCGCTATGCCACCGCGCTCTTTGATCTTGCAAAGGATGCGGCAGCAGTAGATTCGGTTGAAACAGACCTTCTTAAGCTGCGTAGCATGCTTGATGGAAGCGACGATTTTGCGACATTTGTATCTAGCCCACTTTATAGCCGCGCGGAACAAGTAAGTTCGGTTGCTGCTGTGGCGGGGTCAGCTGACTTGCATGATCTTACACAAAAGTTTCTTGGGGTTCTGGCGACCAATCGTCGCTTAAACGTTCTTAAAGGTATTACACGGGATTTTGCGGCCCTACTGTCGCATCACCGGGGTGAGGTTACAGCTTCTGTAACATCGCCTAAAGCACTAACGAAAAGTCAGCTATCCGAGCTGGAAAAACAGTTGAAACAGGCCATTGGTAGCTCCGTGACAATCGACGCATCAGTTGATGCTAGTTTGCTGGGCGGTATGGTCGTCAAGGTGGGCTCTCGCATGGTCGATAGCTCTATCAAAACCAAGCTAGACAACCTCGCAATTGCAATGAAAGGGGTTCAATAATGGATATCCGTGCAGCGGAAATCTCGAAGGTCCTGAAGGACCAGATCGCAAGTTTCGGTAACGAAGCTGAAGTATCAGAAGTCGGCACCGTGCTTTCAGTCGGTGATGGTATTGCCCGTATCTTCGGCCTAGACAATGTTCAGGCCGGTGAAATGGTGGAATTTCCTGGCGGCGTAAAAGGCATGGCGCTTAACCTAGAGAGCGACAATGTTGGTGTCGTTATTTTCGGTAGTGACATTGGCATTAAAGAAGGCGACACCGTTAAGCGGACTGGCGCCATTGTGGAAGTGCCTGTTGGCCGAGGTCTACTTGGCCGGGTGGTTGACGGTCTTGGGAACCCCATTGACGGCAAAGGCCCCTTAAAAGACGTGACCTTTTCGCGGGTTGAGGTGAAAGCCCCGGGCATCATTCCCCGCATGTCGGTTCATGAGCCTGTGCAAACTGGCTTGAAAGCTATTGATAGCCTTGTGCCAATTGGCCGTGGCCAACGTGAGCTGATCATTGGTGACCGCCAAACCGGTAAAACCGCTGTTGCGATTGACACTTTCCTCAATCAAAAAACCATCAACGCTGGCGATGACGAAGCCAAGAAACTTTATTGTATCTATGTTGCTATTGGCCAGAAGCGCTCCACCGTTGCACAGATTGTGAAAACGCTGGAAGAGCAAGGCGCGATGGAATATTCCATCGTTGTTGCGGCTACAGCGTCTGAGCCTGCACCATTGCAATTCTTGGCTCCCTACACTGGCACTGCGATGGGCGAATTTTTCCGCGACGGCGGCATGCATGCGGTTATCGTTCACGATGACCTCTCCAAGCAAGCTGTTGCTTATCGTCAGATGTCTTTGTTGCTCCGTCGCCCTCCTGGACGTGAAGCATATCCAGGGGACGTTTTCTATCTTCACTCAAGATTGCTTGAGCGGGCAGCGAAAATGTCTGAAGCTAACCGCGCAGGCTCCTTGACCGCTTTGCCGATCATTGAAACCCAAGCTGGTGACGTGTCTGCTTATATTCCAACCAACGTGATTTCGATCACCGATGGTCAGATTTTCCTTGAAGCTGAGCTTTTCTATAAAGGTATTCGCCCCGCTATTAATGTGGGTCTGTCTGTGTCACGGGTGGGGTCATCCGCGCAGGTTAAAGCCATGAAGCAAGTTGCTGGTTCGATCAAACTTGAGCTTGCTCAATACCGCGAAATGGAAGCCTTTGCCCAGTTTGGTTCCGACCTTGATGCCTCAACCCAGCAGTTGCTGGCGCGTGGTGCCCGGCTGACCGAGCTGTTGAAGCAAGCGCAGTTCTCTCCGCTGGCTATTGAAGAGCAAGTGGTAAGCCTCTTTGCTGGTGTGAATGGGTATCTGGATAAAATTGAGACAGCAGATGTTACACGCTTTGAAGAGCAGTTCCTTGCGGAAATGCGCTCCAAGCATGCTGATGTCCTTGCGACAATCCGCACTGAGCAGAAACTGACGGATGAGACGACAGCCAAGCTGAAGTCAATCCTGGGTGAGTTCGCCAAAGCGTTTAGCTAAGGCGGCTTGTCACCCTTTTTGGAACCCTAAGGAAAGCGTACCGAGATGGCGAGCCTTAAAGATCTAAAAATTCGGATTAATTCCGTTAAGTCGACGCAAAAGATCACCTCTGCGAAGAAGATGGTGGCAGCGGCAAAGCTGCGCCGTGCGCAGGAGGCCGCTGAAGCTGCCCGACCATACGCTGAGCGGATGGAAAATGTGCTGACCGGTCTTGGTCAGGCGGTTGTGGATCAACCTGGGGGTTCCCCCTTGCTGATCGGTACCGGCAAAGACGATGTTGAACTGGTGATTGTTGCTGGTTCTGAGCGTGGTTTATGTGGCGGTTTCAATACCAATATCGTTAAAGCAGCCCGCGTGCATATCGTGGAACGGCTCGCTGCAGGCAAGCAGGTCAAGATACTGTGTATCGGCAAGAAGACTTACGCGTTACTGCGCCGCGATTATGGTGAAATGATCATCGGCCAGAAGGATATGTCCGGGGTTAAGTCTCTCGGTTTTGCCGACGCACAACCCATCGCCACCGAATTGATGGATATGTTTGAGCGTGGTGAATTTGATGTAGCAACATTATTCTACTCAAAATTCCAGTCAGCGCTGACCCAAATACCTACCAAACAACAGCTTATCCCCGTGCCGCTGCTAAGTGCCGCGAACGACGAGGAACCAGCTGACGAGCTTGGTGGTGCATCATACGACTATGAGCCGGACGAGGCATCTATTCTGGAAGACCTTTTGCCGCGTAACGTGGCAGTGCAGATATATCGTGGCTTGCTTGAAAACGCTGCTTCCGAGCAGGGTGCAAGTATGACCGCCATGGATAATGCGACACGGAATGCTGGCGAAATCATCGACAAGTTGACGCTTGTATATAACCGTACACGTCAGGCAGCGATTACCAGTGAATTAATAGAAATTATCTCTGGCGCTGAAGCGCTATAGACTAGAGGAGTTAGTAATGACTAACACAAATACAGGCCGTATTACCCAGGTGATTGGTGCCGTTGTTGACGTTCAATTCGACAATGCCATGCCCGCCATTTTGGAGGCCCTTGAAACTGACAATAATGGTCAGCGTCTGGTTCTGGAAGTAGCCCAGCACCTTGGTGAAAATACCGTTCGTACCATCGCGATGGACGGCACTGACGGTTTGGTTCGCGGCGCTGGTGTATCGATGACAGGCGCGCCGATTTCTGTGCCTGTTGGCCCTGAAACGCTCGGTCGTATCTTAAACGTGATTGGTGAGCCGATTGATGAGCGCGGACCGGTTGGTCACAAGCGAGTTGCGCCCATCCACGCGGAAGCACCAGCTTTTGCGGACCAAAGCACCGAGCAAGAAATTCTTGTTACTGGTATTAAGGTTGTTGACCTGCTGGCTCCATACGCTAAAGGCGGTAAAGTTGGCCTGTTCGGCGGCGCGGGCGTTGGTAAAACGGTTCTTATTATGGAACTGATTAACAATATTGCTAAAGGCCACGGCGGTTATTCTGTTTTTGCGGGCGTTGGCGAACGTACCCGTGAAGGTAATGACCTTTACCATGAAATGATCGAATCAAACGTGATTGTGCCTGACGGCGAGAGTAAAGCGGCGCTGGTTTACGGCCAGATGAACGAACCTCCCGGAGCGCGCGCACGCGTGGCTCTGACCGGCTTGACCTTAGCTGAATATTTCCGTGATGAAGAAGGCCAGGACGTTTTGTTCTTCGTCGATAACATTTTCCGCTTCACTCAGGCTGGCGCAGAAGTGTCCGCGCTTCTTGGCCGTATCCCGTCTGCTGTGGGTTACCAGCCAACCTTGGCGACCGACATGGGTACCTTGCAAGAGCGTATTACTTCGACCAAAAAAGGTTCGATTACATCCGTGCAGGCCGTTTATGTGCCCGCTGATGACTTGACCGATCCGGCTCCTGCGGCATCGTTCGCCCACCTTGATGCAACAACGGTTCTTAACCGTGCCATCTCGGAAAAGGGTATTTATCCTGCGGTGGATCCGCTCGATAGTAACAGCCGTATTATGGACCCACGCATTTTGGGTGAAGAGCATTATGAAGCTGCGCGCCGTGTGCAGGAAATTTTGCAAAAATATAAGTCTTTGCAAGACATCATTGCGATTTTGGGTATGGACGAATTGTCAGAAGACGACAAAGTCACCGTTGCCCGCGCGCGTAAGATCGAAAAATTCTTGTCACAGCCATTCCATGTTGCTGAAATCTTCACCGGCATCTCTGGTAAGCTTGTAGCGATCGAAGACACTGTGAAAAGCTTTAAAGCAATCATCGAAGGTGAATATGACCATCTGCCTGAAGCGGCTTTCTATATGGTTGGCGGCATCGACGAAGCGATTGCAAAAGCTGAGAAATTGGCATTAGACGCAGCCTAAGCTGTTATTTAAAGGCCTGAGCTATTTATTGAAGGAAGGTGCTTTCCCATGACGGATAGCCTGAAATTTGAATTGGTATCGCCAGAGCGCTTGTTGAAAGACATGCAGGCTGTGGAAGTTGTTGTGCCGGGCAGCGAAGGTGACTTTGGTGTGCTTCCGGGTCATGCGCCTGTGATGACAGCCCTGCGCCCCGGTGTTGTTAGCGTTACCGCAAGTGACGGCGACACGGCCGAGCGTTTGTTCGTCAAAGGTGGTCTCGCCCAAGTTGGTGTGAGCGGTCTGACCATCTTGGCCGAAGAAGCCATGGACATGGACGGTATCGACGCCGACGAGCTGAAGCAAAAGCTTGCTGACACCCGCGAAGACATCGAAGACGCTGAAGACGACGTCGAGAAAGCCCGCCTGATCGGTGAGTTAGAGTGGATGACAGCCTTGTCAGAAGCCTTAGCGGCCTAACGCCCTCACAGAAGGTCGCAAATTGTAACCGTCTTTCCCGGCGAGATCATTCATGATCGAGGGACACGGAATCCATTCTGTTGTGCCTTCATCCCCTTGGGTCGCATGGATACTCTTCCCTCAGGCTACCGCCTTCGCCGAGTATGACGATTTTAGTGGGGCTGTCGCCCTCATAGAGTATGACGCTTTTGGTGAGGTGGGGCTTTGCCTGAGAGTGGCCCGGGCCAGAGCCACTTAACCCTCTCACTCAGCCATATATTTCACACACATGGCCAAAGCATCATCGAACATGGGCACGCTCAGGCGGCCTGTGTTGGTGTTATAGCGCGAGCAATGGTAGCTATCGACGATATGGCGACCGTCCGGCAATATGTGGTGGGCGCAGTGACCAAAGGGATAGTCTTTGAGCTTAAGGCCGAGCGTGCGCAGCAAGCCATCATGGGCGATGCGGCCCAGCGCCAGATAAACCCGCACCTCCTTCATTTGATCAAGTTGATTAAGCAGATAAGGTCGGCATTGGTTGACCTCTGGCCCCGTGGGTTTGTTTTGCGGCGGCACACAGCGCACCACATTAATGATCATGGTGCTGATAAGCTGTAAACTGTCCTTCGCATCCTTTTGGTATTCACCCGAGGCCAGCCCCGCTTTGGTCAGGCCAGTGAATAGCGTATCGCCCGCATAGTCCCCCGTGAAGGGTCTGCCGGTGCGGTTTGCCCCTTTCAGGCCCGGGGCCATGCCCACCACCATCAGCTTGGCATTGGGATCGCCGAAGCTGGGAACAGCGCCGTTAAAAAAGTCTGGGAATTTTTCAGCATTGTCACGGCGAAAAGCCACAAGGCGTTCGCAAGCCGTGCAGTTTCTCGGTGCGTCTGCCGGATGTCCTAATTGGTTCATTTGTATGGTGTGTCCTTAGGTCTTATCGTCATATTCTTCATAGTCGGGCATTTCGTCGCCGTCACTTTGCTCATAAACCGAATGCGGGCGATTGCCCGGGCGGGCCAAAACTTCACGCAGGTCTGACAGGTCAACATATTGGTCCGCTTGGCGGCGCAGTTCATCGGCGATCATGCTGGGCTTGGTTTTATTGCTGCTAACCACCGTGGCGCGCAGGCCCTTGCGCTGCACAGCTTCCAACAAGCGCCGGAAGTCACCGTCACCTGAAAACAGAACCACATGGTCGAGCGCGTCAGCGATATTCAACATATCCACGGCAATTTCGATGTCCATATTGCCCTTAATTTTACGCCGTCCTTGGTCATCGACAAATTCTTTCACCGGCTTGGTCACCAGCGTGAAGCCGTTATAGTCTAGCCAGTCGACAAGGGGACGCAGGGGGGAATATTCCGCGTCCTCCAGCAAGGCGGTGTAATAATAAGCGCGGATGAGGCGGCCATTCTCTGCGAAATATTTGCGCAGGGCTTTATAATCAATTTCCATATCAAGGGCGCGGGCGGTGGCATATAAATTGGAGCCGTCGATAAATAGCGCAATCCGCTCTTCGGGGTAAACAAGCATAAAAAATCCAATCAAAAAATATTCATAACAATCGACTAATGATGTTATTAAGCGCTTAGTTTTCTGGCTTATCAAGTTTTAACAGTCAGAGGCATAGCCAGTAGTTGTAAAGGGTCTATTGTGGTTGCAGTTGTTATTGGTTTAGGGGCGAACATACCGTCAGAACACGGTACAGCCTTGCAAACGCTGGAAAGCAGCCTTGGTCATATAGAGGATCAGCTGGGGCAAATCATACGGCGGTCACCTTGGTATAGTAGTACCCCCATAGGGGTTTTAGGCCAGCCAGATTATGTTAACGGCGCGGTTTTGATTGAGACAAAGCTGGAACCCACTGCGATTTTGGCGCAACTACATAATATTGAACATGACCTGGGCCGCAGGCGCCAGGGCAGATGGGCCGCACGCTGCATTGATTTGGATTTGCTCGTGGTCGAGGATTTGGTTTTGCCCAGTGAAGCCCAGTGGTATGAGGTAGCTGATAATGTTGATCCCGCCGCTTTTTTGGTTGAGCCCATTGTGCCGCATCCCCGTTTGCATAAACGCTTGTTCGCGCTTAAGCCTTTGCAAGATGTCTGGCCTGATTGGCATCACCCACTTTTGGCACAAGATGCAACAACTATGATCTCCGCTTTAGAGGATGAGCAGGTTATTCATCAATTATGATTGCTATATTGACAATATCTAGTGTTTCAGGGCTTTACAGGCTCTCATCTCCTCTATATAAGCGGGCGCTTGTGTTAAATTCCATTTCCTCGGAGATTTTGAATGGCCCGTGTAACCGTTGAAGACTGTATTGAAAAGGTTAAGAACCGTTTTGACCTCGTATTGCTAGCAGGCCAACGCTCTCGGCAGATCAGTTCGGGCTCAGCGATTGAAGTTGAGCGTGACAATGACAAGAACCCAGTGATTGCGCTGCGGGAAATTGCCGAAGAAAAAATGACCCCGGATAGCTTGAGAGAAACGCTGATTTCTGGCTTGCAGACCCATGTTGATGTCGACGAGCCTGAAGAAGTTGACATGTCAATTGTCAGTGCTGGTAACGAGGAAGCATCAGCTGAGCCAACTGCTTAAGCACTACCGAAAAAGAAAATTTCTTAAACCCGGTCATTTGGCCGGGTTTTTTCTTTTTTGTTAGGCGACTTATGGCTATGAATAGGGTGCATATTCACCAATGGGACGGAGCTAGACGTGATTCGCCAATATGAACTGGTTGAACGCATAAGAAGCTACGATAAGAACGCTGACGAAGCGCTCTTGAACCGTGCTTATGTATTTGCGATGAAAGCCCACGGTAATCAGAAACGAGCATCTGGCGATCCTTATTTTTCACACCCGCTTGAAGTGGCGGGTATTTTAACCTCCATGAAGCTAGATGCCGATACTATCGTGACCGCATTGCTGCATGATGTGGTCGAAGACACGGTGGCGACCGTGGATGAGATATCTGAGTTATTTGGGACCAAAATTGGCGAGCTTGTGGATGGCGTTACAAAGCTTAGCTTGCTTGAATATAAGTCTGAAAGCTCCCGCCAAGCGGAAAGTTTCCGCAAGTTTGTCCTTGCCTTATCTAATGATATCCGTGTGCTATTAGTTAAACTCGCTGACCGCCTGCATAACATGCAAACCCTTCATTATATTAAAAAGCCTGAAAAGCGATTGCGCATAGCGCGAGAGACGATGGATATATACGCGCCGCTAGCAGAGCGTATCGGCATGCACCAATTGAAGGATGAACTGGAGCAGCTTGCTTTTGCTGAGATCGACCGTGAGGCCATGGAAACTATTAAGGTTAGGCTGAATTATCTGCTGGAGCAGAGCCCGAAGTTAGAAAGTGAAATGATCGCTGCGTTAGAGGCAAAAATGGCAGAGCATGGTATTACGGCTACGGTGAAAGGGCGGATAAAAAACCCTTTTTCCATTTGGCGGAAAATGGAGCGCCAACAAATATCATTTGAACAATTATCTGATGTTATGGCTTTTCGAATTGTGGTGGAGGACCTTGAGACCTGCTACCGGGCGCTCGGCGTTGTTCACGGCGCATGGCCCATGGTACCTGGCAGGTTTAAAGATTATATTTCAACGCCTAAGCGCAATTTATATCGGTCCCTTCACACCACTGTTCTTGGGCCCCATAAGCGTAGGTTGGAAGTGCAAATTAGAACCCAGCATATGCACGAGGAAGCCGAATTAGGGGTTGCTGCTCACTGGCAACATAAGCAGGAAGCTACTGATATCGGTGGGTCCCAATATCGTTGGGTTCGGGAGCTGCTTGAAATTCTTGAGCATGCCTCGACCCCAGAAGAATTTATCGAGCATACTAAAATGGCTATGTTCCAAGACACGGTTTTTGCTTTTACGCCGAAGGGTGAACTGATATCGCTGCCCCGTGGTTCGACCACCGTTGATTATGCTTACGCTGTGCATACAGAGGTGGGGGACCGCTGTGTCAGTGCTAAAGTGAATGATTTGCTCGTGCCGCTGCGCTACCGGATCGAAAATGGCGACCAAGTAGAAATTTTGACCAGTAAAGGCCAAAGCCCTTCGCCGCGCTGGGAAAGCTTTGTCGTAACGGGTAAGGCACGGTCGGCTATTCGTCGGCATTTGCGGTTGCAACGTCAATCAGAATTCGAAGCGTTAGGCCGAACATTAATCGAAAAAGCATGCCGCCGTAACGGGCTTGATTTTGTAGAGAATTTATTTTCTCAGTCTCTCGATGTTATGTCTGTGCACAGTGTAAGCGAGCTTTTCGTACTTGTTGGTCAAGGCACCCTCGGGGAAGAATCTGTCCTTCGGGCTACTTTCCCGGGTTTTCAAAATGATGTTCGGGCACAGCGCTTACCTGAAGTGCACTCAGATTGGGAAGAAGTATCAGATTCAGCCATTCGGGTTTTTGGTGATAAAACCAGCGGCGTTATCCATTTTGCGGAATGTTGTCATCCTGTGCGGCGGGACCGTATTGTTGGTATTCATGTCCCGGGTCGGGGGATCGAGGTTCATACCATCGACTGTGATAATTTGGATGCTTATGATGAAAGGCCAGAACTATGGAAAGATATGGCGTGGGATGAAGCCATTGAGGATGGGGCCTTTTATGTGGGAAGGCTATTACTTGAAGTGGTGAATGAAATGGGGGCGCTGGCTTCCATTGCGGCGACGGTTTCAAAGGCAGGAGGTAACATTTCCAATCTGCAAATGACCGAACGGGATGCAGAGTTTTATATTATGGTAGTGGACGCGGAAGTGCGCGATGTGAAGCATCTAAACGATATTATGCGAACACTAAAATCATCACGGGTGATAACACGGGTTGAAAGAATGAATGCAAAGCAGTAAAGCCAACCATATGTTGAGCGCCGGTTACAGCGATAGTATTTATGAGCCTTTTTTTTAAGTGAGATAACATGCAACAAGAAGCAGTATTACAAGAATTTAGAGATGCAGGGGCTCTGTTAGAGGGGCACTTCAAACTTTCATCAGGGCTTCACAGTTCAGTTTACTGTCAGTGCGCTTTAGTGTTGAAAGACCCGTGGCGGGCAACCAAGCTGGTCGCTGCCTTTGTTGAGAAATTGAAAGAGGCGGGCCTATCTGTTGATATGGTCGTGTCACCCGCAATGGGTGGTGTTGTTGTAGGCTATGAAGTTGCGCGTCAATTAGGGGTGCCCGGCGTTTTTACCGAGCGAGTTGACGGCAAGCTTGAGCTGCGTCGGGGTTTTGAAATCCCAGCAGGGTCAAATGTTTTAATGATGGAAGATATTATTACCACGGGGCTATCATCCCGGGAATGCATTGAAGCTATTACGGCACTGGGCGGCACTGTAGTGGCGGCTGGATGTATGATCAATCGCAGTGGCGGCCAAGCTGATGTTGGGGTGCCGGTTATCGCTCTTGCTACCATTGACGCACCTACATTTTCTGCAGAAAATGTGCCTGATCATTTAAAAGATATTCCAGCCATCAAGCCTGGCAGCCGGTCACTGAAAAAATAGGAAGCAACATAAAAAAACATGCTGTTTAAGCGCCGACATAAACAACCTTTTTGGGACCGCCTTTTGACCATGCTGTGGCCGCGTCGGGGAATAAAGCGCTCAGCGTCCTATATTTGGCACAGGGTTGCGCGCCTTGATGGTAGCACCCATGCGATTGCGGCAGGCTTTGCCTCGGGTGCGGCGATATCCTTCACACCATTCTTGGGTTTACATATAGTGTTAGGCATGCTTTTGGCTTGGGTCACTCGCGGTCATATATTGGCCAGTTTAATTGGTACATTTGTCGGCAACCCGTGGTCTTTCCCGCTTATTTATGGCCTGACCGGTGGTGTGGGCGCTCTCATGCTTGGGGTGCCCGAATTTGGCACCTTACCAACTTTCTCCTTTACTGAACTGTGGGGTGACCCTTTGAATTATGGCGGTGAGTATTTAGAACTATTGTCCATAGTAGCAAAGCCCTTCATCGTGGGCGGCATGCTGGTTGGCACCATTGTCTGGTTAACATTATACAGCACACTTCGGGCAACCCTTGATAAATACCGTAATGCCCGGGATGCTCGCCGTGCCGCCCGCGCTTTAGAGCGTGAGATGTATGGAGAAACAAGACCGTGGCCGGAGGTGAAGGATGAATAAATTACGTTTGGGTGTTAATATTGACCATGTAGCAACGATCCGAAACGCCCGTGGAGGACCACACCCTGACCCCGTGCGCGCGGCATTTCTGGCAGTGCAAGCGGGTGCTGATGGCATTACTGCCCACCTACGTGAAGACCGCAGACATATCTCTGACGCTGATATTGAAGCGCTGGTGCACCGCTTAAACGTACCGCTTAATTTGGAAATGGCGGCGACAGAAGAAATGCTATCTATTGCCCTGGCCCATAAACCACATGCGGTTTGTATGGTGCCAGAGAAGCGCGAAGAAATAACCACAGAGGGCGGTTTGGATGTGGCCGGTCTGTTTGATAGCTTGAAGCCTTATGTTACTAGGCTTAAAGCCGTTGGTTCGCGTGTTAGCCTGTTCATTGACCCAGACGAAGACCAACTTAGAGCCGCGAAAGAGCTAGCCGTACCCGTCTGTGAGCTGCATACTGGCGCTTACTGCGACGCAGAAGGGGCTGACCGCGCCCTGCAATTTGCCCGAATTGAACGGGCTGCCGCTATAGGGCATGGCTTAGGCATTGAAATGCACGCTGGACATGGTCTTAGCTTTGAAACGGTGGGTGATGTAGCAGCGCTGCCTGAAATAGCAGAGCTTAATATTGGCCATTTTCTGGTGGGGGAAGCTATTTTTGTAGGCTTTGAAAGTGCCATCCGTGAAATGCGCCATTTGATGGATGAAGCCCGGTGAGTGCGGCTCCTATCATTGGTATTGGCACCGATTTGGTGAATATTGAGCGCATTGAAAAATCGCTCACCAAATGGGACGAACAATTTATATCCAGACTGTTCACAAAGGAAGAGCGTGCCTTGTGTGATGGCCGCAAAAACCGGGCGGCATGCTATGCAAAAAGGTTCGCGGCTAAAGAAGCTTGCGCCAAGGCCCTTGGTACTGGTGTGGCCCAGGATATTAAATGGACCGAAATGTCGGTGGCATTAGACGCAGCGGGTGCCCCTCATATGACATTGATCGGCTCTGCTGCTAAGCGGTTGGCAATGCTCGCCGGCGCGGGGGCAACAGCAAAGATTGATCTTTCCCTGTCCGATGAACCGCCCTTTGCTTTGGCCTTTGTGGTTATAAGCTACACAGCTTTAGGAAAGCAGACCGATGAATAAACGTAATCAAAGCGGAACAGCAGAAATATGTGGCTATAACTTCAAGGATGCAAGCTTGCTCGATGAAGCCTTGATCCACCCATCTTTGAATGGCCGAAAAAATTATCAACGTATTGAATTTTTAGGCGACCGGGTATTAGGTTTGGTAGTTGCAGACTGGTTATTGCGGGAATTCCCAAGCGAGGCAGAAGGTAAGTTAAACCGCCGCTTCACAGCCCTAGTGCGGCGTGAAACGTTAGCCGAGATTACGAACGAAATGGAAATTATGGACCGAGTGAAAATGGCAGCATCCGCAGACAATGACGGCACCCGTACCAAGGAGGCCGTGCAGGCAGATATCTGTGAAGCGGTTATTGGCGCGGTATATTTGGATGGAGGTTTGGAGCCTGCTCGCGATTTAATTCATAAATATTGGCACAGCCGTGTGCATACTACGGTGACAGTTTTTAAGGACCATAAAACCCAGTTGCAAGAATGGGCGCAGGCGCGGGGTTTTGATCTGCCTGCCTACAGTGCTGTTGGGCGCACGGGTCCCGACCATTCGCCCATTTTTATCCTTGAGGTTAGCTTGGGCGAGCATGGTGCCGCTAAGGGAGAGGGCAGCAGCAAACGTATCGCCGAACAGGCCGCAGCAGAAGCCTTGCTTGAAAGAATAACGAATAAATGACCCAAAATGATGAAAGTTCACAAGTGACAGACCAAGAAGAAAGTCGTTGCGGCTTTGTTGCCATAATAGGTGCCCCAAATGCGGGCAAGTCAACCCTGCTGAATGCTCTTGTTGGGGCCAAGGTGGCGATTGTTACCCATAAAGTGCAAACCACCCGCACCCGCTTGACCGGCATAGCCATCGAAGGCGCAACGCAATTGGTTTTCATAGATACACCGGGTATTTTTGCCCCCAAAAAACGGCTTGAGCGGGCGATGGTTAGTGCCGCGTGGCGCGGTGCGGCAGATGCAGAACAAACCATATTATTGTTAGACGCCCGCAAAGGCATTAGTGAAGACGTTGAAGGAATATTAGCGGCACTCACTGAAGCTGAATCACAGGTTATTTTGGTGCTCAACAAGATTGATCTCATGAAGCGGGATATGTTGTTGGCGCTCGCTGAAAAGTTAAACGAAAGCGGCTTGTTTTCAGCTACCTTTATGATCTCCGCGCTTAAGGGAGATGGTGTTGATGACCTGCGTACAGCTTTAGCTGATAAGGCGCAAGTTGGCCCTTGGATGTATCCAGAAGATCAGATATCGGATGTAACCATGCGCCTGTTAGCGTCTGAAATTACCCGCGAAAAAATATACCTACGTCTGCATGAAGAATTGCCCTATGCCATTACGGTCGAGACTGAAAAATGGGAAGATCGCAAGGATGGATCGGTGAAAATTGATCAGGTCATCCATGTTCAGCGTAAGTCACAAAAGGGCATGGTGATTGGTAAAGGCGGTCAGATGCTGAAAAAACTTGGTCAAATGGCCCGCGAGGAGATGGAAGAAGCCTTTGGCCACCGAGTGCATTTGTTCCTGTTTGTTCGCGTGACCGAAAAGTGGCAGGACGATAAAGACATCTATGAAGGCATGGGTCTAGACTATGTCGAATGATATGATGGGCTGGTAATAGCCATGGAATGGACCGAGCAAGCGATAGTTTTGTCGGCGCGCCCAAGCGGGGAAAGCGCAGCAGTTCTAGAGGTGCTCACAGCTGACCACGGCAGGCATGCAGGCTTTGTCCGTGGGGGCAGGGGGCGGCGTAAAAAAGGCCTGTTGCAAGCGGGCAATATTCTGCAAGTCACATGGAAGGCACGGCTGGAAGAAAACTTAGGCGCTTTCACGCTTGAGCTCATTCATTCTCCCCTTGGGGCTATGTTCGGTGAAGGTGGACGCCTGCAGGCGCTGTCTGCCATCATGGCGGTTTTGCAACAAAGCTTGCCCGAGCGCGACCCACACCCAGCTTTATATCATGCACTTGCAAGCTATATGGAAGTGTTGGAAGCGAGCGAAAGTACTGCTTTGCACTGGGCCATGGGACTTGCCCAATTTGAAAAGGGCTTACTGGCTGAGCTTGGCTATGCTCTTGATCTAAGCGTATGTGCCGTCAGCGGTAGTGCGGAGGAGTTGATATATGTATCCCCTAAAACGGGCAAAGCGGTGTCATCAATTGAGGGAAAGGCATGGCAAGATAAACTATTGAAACTGCCATATTTTCTTTCTGAAACCGGCCAAGGAAACCCTGATGGTAACAGCAATATATTAGCGGACGCCATGGAGGGACTTACTCTCACTGGCTATTTTCTCACCCGCCAAATTTGGGCCGTTCACAATAAAGCACAACCCCCGGCGCGTGATCGATTTATCCATTGGTTGATGACCCAAAGCAATAACAGCAGCTTTGATTAAAAAAACTGTGGATAGTCACAACATCTTGTGGATTTCAGTTTTTCGGCTGCTATAGTTGCGCCATGACAATACAATCAGAAAATCCAGAAAACATCATTGAGACCCCATTTGGTGATGCACTCAGCGAGCGGTATTTATCCTATGCTCTGTCCACCATCATGTCGCGGTCATTGCCAGATGTGCGGGACGGCCTGAAGCCTGTTCATCGCCGCCTGCTTTATGCCATGCGTTTGTTGAAGCTCGACCCCAAGATGGGCTTTAAGAAATGCGCCCGGGTTATCGGCGATGTTATCGGTAAATATCACCCGCACGGGGACCAATCGGTTTATGACGCGCTGGTGCGTTTGGCGCAGGACTTTTCCGTGCGTTACCCACTGGTGGACGGTCAAGGCAACTTTGGTAACATCGACGGTGATAACGCGGCTGCGATGCGCTATACCGAAGCCCGCATGACCGAAGTAACAGCGGTATTGCTAGAGGGACTGGAAGAAGACAGTGTTGATTTTCGCCCAACCTATGACGGCGAGGACGAAGAACCACTTGTGTTCCCAGGCGCGTTCCCGAATTTATTAGCCAACGGTGCAACCGGTATTGCGGTTGGTATGGCGACCAGCATCCCGCCGCATAATGTTAGCGAGCTGGTGGACGGTCTGCAGTTGCTCATTGACGAGCGCATGGGCCGCACAGTTAATCAAATAACCACCAAGCGCTTGATGGCGCGCATCCCGGGGCCGGATTTCCCCACCGGTGGCACCATCGTTGAAAGCCCAGAAGCCATTGCGGTAGCTTATGAAACTGGGCGGGGTAGCTTCCGCGTGCGGGCCAAATGGGAAAAGGAAGACTTAGGGCGCGGTCAATATCAAATTGTGATTACCGAAGTGCCTTATATGGTGCAAAAATCGAAATTGATCGAGAAAATTGCTGAGCTAATCTCGGATAAACGCCTGCCTATCCTAACCGATATTAGCGACGAATCCACTGACGATATTCGCATCGTTCTTGAGCCGAAAAACCGCACCGTTGAAGCAAGCATGATTATGGAAAGCCTGTTTAAGCTTACCGAGCTTGAAAGCCGCTTTTCCCTGAATATGAACGTGATTACAGCGGACGGCAAGCCAAGGGTGCTAGGCCTAAAAGGCGTACTGGATGAATTTCTTGACCATCAATTGATTGTGCTGCTGCGGCGCAATCGCTTTCGCTTGGAGAAGATCGAGCGTCGCTTAGAAGTGCTATCCGGCTATTTAATCGCTTACCTGAATTTGGATGAAATCATTCGCATCATCCGGGAAGAAGACGAGCCCAAGAAGTTTATGATGCAGGCTTTTCACCTGACGGATAATCAGGCTGAAGCCATATTGAACATGCGCCTTAGGGCCTTGCGCAAGCTGGAAGAAGTTGAAATTCGCCATGAGCACGAGAAGCTGGAAGGTGAGCGAGGGCAAATCTTGGCGCTGCTCGACAGTGAAGCCATGCAGTGGATTGCCGTTGGTGATAATTTCGCCGATATCAAAAAACGCTTTGGTGCCTCCACCGTGCTCGGCAAGCGACGCTCGGTCTTTGGTATTGCCCCCAAGTCTGAAGTGGTGCCGATGGAAGCGATGATTGAGCGTGAAGCCATCACCGTAATATGCTCCAAGCGTGGTTGGATTAGGGCTATCAAAGGTCATGTCGCGCCCGAGGATGTGTTGAAGTTCAAAGACGGTGACGAGCAAAAATTCCGCTTTCATGCCTATACTACTGACAAAATATTCCTTTTTGCCTCCAACGGTAAAATGTTCACCCTCAGTGCGGACCGTTTGCCCGGCGGGCGTGGTCATGGGGAGCCCGTGCGCTTAATGATTGCGCTGGAAGGCGACGACGAAATCATCCAACTGCTCGCCCATCAACCGGGCAGTAAATTGCTAGTGGCGAGCAGTATCGGTAAGGGCTTCATCGCCGACGCTGACAATGCTGTCGCCATGACCAAACAAGGTAAGCAACTGCTGAATACACCGAAAGGTGCCCGCGCCACCCACTGTATGGTATTGGACGGCGATATGATTGCCGTTATCGGGGAGAACCGGAAGCTGCTGGTTTTCAACGCCGATGAACTGCCGGAGCTGAACCGGGGCCAAGGCGTGGTGCTGCAACGCTATAAAGGCGGTGATATGTGCGATTTGATTGCTTTCCACAAAAGCGATGGTCTTAGCTGGCCGATGGGGGGCAGTGAGGGACGTTGGCGCACGGAAACTGAGCTGGCACCCTGGACCGGCAAGCGCGGCAATGCAGGGCGCCTGCCGCCCACAGGTTTCCCGCGTAACAATAGGTTTCGTTGATGCGTATCATTGATCTATCGCACACCATTAAAGATGGGCTGGTTACTTATGACGGCCTGCCACCGGTGCATGTGTGTGATTATTTAAGCCGCGCCGACAGCAGAGGCCACTATGATACGGGCACTGAGTTTCAAATCGATCAAATCACTATGGTCGGCAATAGTGGTACTTATATTGATAGCCCCTTTCACCGTTACGCTGACGGTAAGGACCTGTCAGAGCTTGATTTGGCGCGCACCACCCATTTGCCGGTGGCTGTGGCCCGTGCACCCTTTGAGGGGGATTGGATGGCGGTCGAGGCTGCGGCTTTTGAAGGGCTTGATATTGCGGGCAAAGCGGTGCTTATCGACACAGGTTGGTCAAAATATTTCGGCACGGAGGCCTATTATAGTAACCATCCATACCTTAGCGAAGAGGCGGCGGTGCTTCTGCGTGACAGCGGCGCAGTGCTGGTGGGCATCGATAGCCATAATATTGACGATACTCGCGGCGGTGCAAGGCCCGCGCATTCAACCCTATTGGGGTCTGAAATTGCAGTGGTTGAGCATTTGACCAATCTAACGCAGGTGCCCGACGCTGGAGCTAGCTTCCACGCAGCGCCGATAAAGATGAAGCAGGTCGGCACTTTCCCCGTGCGGGCTTTCGCGACGATTGGTTGATTAGGCTTAGCGGTTATTTCTCTGCCACCCTCTTTGAGCGCGAAGCCTCACTCTCATTGTCACCCTCTTTGAGCGCGAAGCCTGAGGGAAGAGGGTCCATCCCTCAGTTAGACTATGCATTTCAGAATGGATTTCCTTCCCTCAGCCACAAGTGGCCTCGCTGGGAATGACCAAAAACGCAAACCTAAACTAAGGCATATAGCCGTAGCGGCCAAGGAAGTCAGCTAGCTGGTCAGCGGTAATAAGCCCCGCGACCTCGGTGACGCGCTTGCCATTATTGAACAGCAGAAGAGCACCTGTATAGTTTATGCCGAGGCTTTTTCTAAATTCTTCGTCGCGGTCAAAATCGACGCGGATGGCACGGATGGTCGGGGTGCGGCCTTCCTCGTTCAAGGTTTCGAAAGCGCGGTGTTGCAACAAGCAGGTGGGGCACCAACTGGCGTAAATTTCAATGAGAATAGGCTCACCGCGGGCCATGCGGGCTTCAAATTTCTCGGCGTCATATTCTTCCCAGCCCGGCAAAATAGGATCAGAGGAACGCAAGTTCATATAAATCAGGTTACTAAGAAGGGCGATGACAATGAGGCCGGAAATCCCGACACTTGCCCAAATTTTTTTAAGCTTACTGGTATTTTCTTTGTTCATGGGCAGTTTGATAGCAAATCCAACCCCATAGTGCAAATAAGGAAATTACAATAATATGTTATCGTAGGAGTCTAGCAGTTTCATCCGTAATGGAGAGGCACTGAGTACATAACTAAGGTTAATACTATGGATAGAGCTGCATATATTTTAAGTCGTTTTACCATGGGTGGTAAAGTCGGTCAGCGGCACGATATTGCTGGCTCACCGCTTGATTGGGCTTTGGAGGAAGTAGATAAAACATTCGATTTAACAATAATACAAGACCTGCCTGACACGCGATCTATGGCAACCATTATGCGGGAAATGCGCATTGCCCGTCAAAATGCAGCAAGGTCTGGCCGCAAGAGTGAGGTTTCCAAGAGCTTTCTGCAAAGACTGAGAAAAGCATTTGCCAAGCAAGCACAGGCACATTTTAGGCAAGCCGTAGAAAATAAAACATCCATTCATGATCGTTTGGCGTTGTTTTGGGCTAATCATTTTACGGTGTCCGGCAGCAATAATATCGTGCGGCCCTTTGTGCCAGCTTATCAGCGGGAAGCTATCTACCCGAATTTAAATGGCTATTTTGGCCAAATGCTGTGGGCCGCTGAAACACATCCAGCAATGTTATTATATTTAGATAATCATATCTCGGTCGGCCCCAACAGCCGCGCGGGCAAGCGTAGGGGCAAAGATCTTAATGAAAACCTAGCCCGTGAAATATTGGAATTGCACACCCTTGGGGTTGATGCTGGCTATTCACAGGGTGATGTAACATCATTTGCCAAAATACTCACAGGATGGACCATTGGCGGGCGCCTGGACAAAAGCAAGGTTGGCCAATCTGTTTTTCACGGTGCCATGCACGAGCCGGGGAACCATCAATTATTGGGTAAGACCTACCGAGGTGCGGGAGAGGAGCAATTAAAAACTGCTTTGGGTGACCTTGTGTCGCACCCTTCCACAGCTGAATTCATCGCGCGGAAGCTTGCCATTCATTTCATTGCCGACAATCCACCTGAAAGCGCTGTGGAAGCACTGACAAAAACATTCCATGAGACGAATGGTCATTTACCTAGTCTGCACAAGGCGGTGCTCAAGCAGGCGATGGCCCACGCGCAGCCCTTTGTAAAGGCAAGAACGCCCCATGAGTATTTAACTGCCTCATTAAGGGCGCTAAGCCCAAATAGCTTCGGTGAAAATGCTTATAAGATTATGCCCAGAATATTAGTTGAGATGGGCCAGAGGCCTTTTTCTCCGCCCGGGCCAGATGGTTGGCCAGATGACGCTGCCAGTTGGATTAGTCCACAGGGCATAATGCGGCGGGTGAATATTGCAAACGCCATAGCAACTAGGATGCGCGACCAAGATGCCAGATCCTTAATGCAGGATATATATGGCGATCTGCTTAGCGATGACACAGCCCAGCATATTCGCCGAGCTGAAAGTGCTACTCAAGGATTAGCGATTGCGCTCGCCAGCCCCGAAATGTTGTTTAGGTAAGGAGCAAGTAAGATGATGAACCGTAGAGATTTTATCCGCACATTAACGCTTGCTGGCGCTGGGGCCATGGTCTTGTCTCCAGCCGCTTTTTCTGCCCTGAACTCAGATAATAAATTCATCTTTATATTGCTGCGCGGCGGCATGGATGGTTTAGGCGCACTGCCCCCCATTGGTGACCGTGATTTTGCTAAGCTGCGCGGGCGCGACATTGACCATAGCGCCTACAAGCCTTTGGATGCAATATTTGCCCTCCATCCAAGTTTGCAGCATATCCACAGGCTATATCAGGCAGGGCAAGCTGCTATCATTCCGGCGCTGGCGGCACCCTATCGGGGCAGGTCCCATTTTGACGCCCAAGATATGCTGGAATATGGCGTGGCTCGTAAAAATGGTATGCGTAGCGGTTGGATGGCGCGTACGGCTGATATTATAGCTGAGCAACAGCATGGAAACAGTGAAACGGCTATCGCCTTGGCTGGGGCGTTGCCCATCAGTTTACAGGGTACAATAAATGCTTTGGCTTGGGCACCAGATAGATTGCCTGACGCCAGTGGGGATCTAATAGCGCGGCTCGCTGATTTATACAGCGATACCCCCGTTCTTGCACAGGCATTTGATAAGGCTAGGAAAAGCGACGATATCGCCGTAAACATGCCTAGGGCTATGATGGAGCGGTCGCAAATATCTGCACGAAATAATGCCAAAAAAGAAGCATTTATCCAGCTTGCCAGTGCCGCAGGTAATTTCTTGAAAGTGCCGGGCGGCCCAGCGTTAGCCTTTATGGAGCTAGGTGGCTGGGATACACATTCGGCGCAGCACCGTAGGCTGACCCAACAGTTGGATACGCTCGACGCTGGTATTAAGGCATTAAAGACATCGCTGGGAAGTGTTTGGCAGAACTCGACTGTATTGGTTATGAGCGAATTTGGCCGCACCGTTAACTTCAATGGCAGTAATGGTACTGACCACGGCACTGCTGGAGCAGGCTTTCTGCTTGGCGGCGCGGTGAAGGGTGGGCGCATGGTTGGCGACTGGCCGGGGCTGAAAGTACCGCAGCTCTATGAAGAGCGTGACCTTCGCTCAACAATTGATGCTTACAGTGTTATAGCCAATGTGCTGCGGGACCATATGCATATTGACCCCGCTGCTATCAGCAAAAGCATTTTGCCAGATTATAAAGGTACCGCCGCGAAAGGACTGATTGTTTGAATTGCTTAGGCTTTAGTCCTCAACTTCTATTTCAACCTCATTTGGTTCAGTAATTGGGCTTTCATCGCTTAATGCTTTGATCATCTCAGTGGTGCGGAAGATGGGTATATTATTTTCGTCCTCAGCAACTTCCAGAACTCGAGCTTTAACCAATTTGGATAATTGCGGTAAAATAACTCTAGACTTGAGTTCTGTTGCCTTGTGAATCTCAACGAGACTGGCACCTTCCTTACCTTCACCCATGGCGTGGCCAACGGCTTTCATGATCGGTGCAGCATCGTGCATGCTGATCTTGCTTTTCTTGTCTTTACAGTTACAGGGCTTCTTGGGGAGCTTAGAGACGAAATGCGCCACCACTTCCCACGTGGACATATTATCCCATGGCTGGCCAGAGGGCGTTGCTTTGCCGGGGTCATCTTCATCGTCGATGCTGGAATGGGCAGGGAAGGGCGACCCAGATATGCCAATATTGATCGACCCATCAACCCATTCTTCACCTGCGGGGATATCTGCTCCGACTGAGAATATATTAACGCCTTGTTCGACATTATCGGGCTTGGTGTCGTCCTCGTTACCGACGGATTCGATTTGGATCAATAGGTCAACACATATGTCTTTCTTGTCGAGTGCCTCGCTTACTTCATCGGCCGTGTCGCCGCCAAGGCTGTGGCCAATAATAACAACAGGTTGGCAGGGGTCATCTTCAAGGTTGGCACATATGGTTTGGACAATGGCATTGGCATCCCAATCGAAATGATGCTTTGATCCATCGATCTTCTTGCCAATTTCCTTGCCCGTGCCCATGTTATGAACCCCGACATCCGCATCCGATGTGGTGCCTAGTCCTGATATTGTTACAAGCATGGTCAGTTCCTTCCCGTCAATTTTGTTGGATTGGTGCCTAAATGACTCGGAACAGGGCATGAATATAGACTATAGCAAGCATTCGAGCAACTAAGCAGAGACTGTGCCTAACATTCATCTGATCGATTATTCACCTGATGTGGCGACATTAAAGCCGTGCAGGACTATATAAAAGCCCCAGCCAAAGCCGATCCAAGTGGCGATGCCATAGTCGAGTTCAAAAAAGCGTGACATGCCAAATAGCCAGGTGATGACGACTATGTATGTCGCGAGGTGGATGAAGAAGGCCTTCCAAGAATAGAAGGGGGTTTTTGTAGTGCTAATGTCAGCGTTCATGGAATTTTGCTCCTGATTTGGGTTCATATATTGTTGCAAATCAGTAAGAGGCATATCAAAAGCGGCTGCTAAGGCCTTTGACGTATCCATGCCAGTTGTTTCACCCTTTTCAAGGCGCTGGATGGTGCGGGCGCTAACGCCGCTAATGTCAGCGAGCTGCTCTTGCGACCAACCTTTTTCGCGGCGTAAATCACGTAATGTCATATCTGATCAGTCCTCATCTGTTTGCGGACCACTGATTGCCACAGTGAACCAGCCTTGAACACGCCGTACGCCCGACATATCTATGACATATATCCGCCACTTACGACAGGGGATACGACGGAGGGAGCTTGCAGGGCAGCGATTGAAATTTCAGTAATTTTAGCTAAAGATATAAAACGTATTACTAATATCTCTTATACGTGTAATTAGAGGAATTTTGTGTTAGGTTTGATCTCCAAAAAAAATAGGGAGATTGAAGATGTTTAGATTTTTTAATGTTCCGAGTATCAGCAAGTCAGCAACGTTAGCGCTATTCTTGGCTTTTGGATTGGTAGCATGCCAGCAAGCACCACCCCCCGCACATCCATCAGGTGACTATACCGTTGTTGATGGCTCTGGCGCGACGACCGATAAATTTGTCACGATCGATGGCGCAGGATATATTCTCTATGAGATATGTGTTCAGGCAAATGGCACGGTTAATCAGTCAATAATTGATCGAGGTATTATCATCCGCAAAGGCCAAGGCTTTACATATACAAGCAGCTCAGGCGGCAATAATGGTGTATTGACCCCGGTTCAAAATGGCAATTTCGGCTGGCAAGACGATAATGCTGGTCCCGGTGGCACCATGAACCCCAAATGGAAAAGGCCATTTCCGCCCTGTCCATAAAACCAATCTTGAGGCCTGCTACTGCGGGCCTCATTGCTAAAGAGGTTATGTTGATGACATTTCGCACCTGTTGTTTCCATAGACAAAACCAGCAGGTTTCATTACCCTTGGGCCATGCAAGAAATAACCGAAGCGCTATATTTAAGCTCTGATTTCAATGTTTCAGGCGAAGGTGATTTGCCTTCCTGTTTTAAAGTGACGGAACTCGCCGCCGCGTCCTTTGGTGCTGTGGGCATGGCTGTTGCAGCGCTCACCCAAGCGACTTCGGGCCGGGCAACAGCCGCTGATGTGACGGTCGATCGCCGGTTGGCATCCCTGTGGTTTGCACGGTCGATCTTCCCTATTGGTTGGGAAATGTCCCCGGCGTGGGATGCTATTGCCGGAGACTATAAAGCCAAAGACGGCTGGATAAAGCTGCACACGAATTTACCTCACCATAAGAAGGCGGCGCTTAAAGCCCTCGGCTGCGCGGAAGATAGAGCCTCGGTCATGGCTGCTATTAAAAGCTGGGACAAGGACACGCTTGAAGCGGCTATAGTGACATGTGGCGGCGTTGCGGCGGCTATGCGACCACACGCTGACTGGGCCGAGCATCCGGGCGGCAAAGCCGTGGCCGCTGAGCCATTAGTTGCTTGGGCAAAGATCAGTGCTGCTAAATTCAGGGATTGGCAAGCACCAGCGGAGCGCCCCCTTGCAGGTTTAAAGGTGTTAGACCTGACCAGAGTTCTCGCAGGCCCCGTCACGACCAGAACGCTGGCAGGCTTCGGTGCCGATGTGCTGCGCGTTGATCCGATAGGTTGGGATGAAGCCTTTGTAGTGCCCGATATTACCTTGGGCAAAAGATGCTGCCGCCTTAACCTGCGGGATGGTAACGACCGCGCTAAATTTGAGGCGCTTCTTCAAGGCGCTGATATTTTGGTGCATGGTTACCGACCTGATGCGCTTAAGCGTTTGGGCTACGGTGAAGCTTACCGCCGGGAGCTTGCGCCCAACCTAATTGACATCTCGCTGGATGCTTATGGCTGGACCGGGCCTTGGGCAGGGCGCCGGGGCTTTGATAGCCTGGTTCAAATGAGCTGCGGTATCGCGCACACAGGCATGCAGAGGGCGGGCAACGATAGGCCCACGCCATTACCCGTGCAAGCGCTCGACCATGCAACGGGCTATATTATGGCCGCAGCAGCGATAGTTGCGCTCACCCGCGCAGTAGGGGGCGAGGGGATACACTCCGCGAAGCTGTCACTGGCCCGCACAGCTGCGCTTCTACTAAAGCACCGCCAAGACACCCCCGGCACGATGGATATACGCACAGATGCTACTGACTTTAACGATACCATAGAAGCAACCCCGTGGGGGCCTGCCCACCGATTGAAGCCAGCTGTTCATATTGAAGGCACCCCCATGGCATGGTCACGGGCGGCCTGTGAGCTTGGCTCTGCTGAGCCTAATTGGTTATAAATTTGCGTGTTCGAACCATCTTGATCTCCTTAATCAAAAGGCGTAGAAGCTGGGGCATTATTAATGATGACCTTAAGAGATGCACCCCCATGTCAAATTTTCTTGTTGCCGCCCTGTATAAATTTGTGACCCTAGATGACCATCAAGCCCTGCAGGAGCCGATCCTGAAGACATGTGAGGGTCACGGTATTAAGGGAACTTTGTTGCTGGCGAGCGAGGGGATTAATGGCACGGTGGCTGGGACGGAGGAGGGCATTCGTGCCTTGCTGGCACATTTGCATGCGATGCCGGAATTCAGCGATTTAAACCATAAGGAAAGCTGGGCCGAGGAAATGCCCTTTCTGCGGATGAAGGTGCGCCTGAAGAAAGAGATTGTCACCATGGGGGTGCCGGGCACAGACCCGCAGAAGATCGTTGGTAGTTACGTTAAGCCAGAAGACTGGAATGAGCTCATACTCGACCCTGATGTTGTGCTGGTGGATACGCGCAATGACTATGAGGTGGAAATTGGGACCTTTAAAGGCGCGATTGACCCCAAAACCACGAACTTTCGCGACTTCCCAGATTGGGTGCAGCGCAATCATAATGTGCTCAATAAGCCAAAAGTTGCCATGTTCTGCACCGGCGGCATTCGCTGCGAAAAATCGACCGCTTATATGAAAGAGCAAGGGTACGACGATGTTTATCACCTCGAAGGTGGGATACTGAAATATCTGGAAGAGGTGCCGCCCGCGGAAAGCATGTGGGAAGGGGAGTGCTTCGTTTTTGATAGCCGGGTCTCGATCAAACATGGTCTTGAGGAAGGCTCATACGACCAATGTTATGGCTGCCGTTGGCCGATAACGGAGGAAGACAAAGCCTCTGAGCATTATATCAAGGGCGTATGTTGCCCGCGTTGCTATTGCGACATTCCAGCGGAAAAGAAAGTCCGTGCCGCAGAGCGCCAAAAGCAGATTGACTTAGCCAAGAAGCGCGGTGAAAAACATATCGCCGTCAATATGGTTGAGACCCGCGCCGCCGCCCTAGACAAAAAAGCACAAGCCAAGAGCGAGCAAAAGGTTTGAGGGGTTAGCCTTCAGGCACATTTCAGTTCAGTGATTTTAGCGTAATCCTCAGCGTTTTCGGCTTGGGCCTTTGACATGTCATGGGCAGTTTGCAGGTTTAGCCAGAACTCAGGCGTGGTGCCAAACACAACAGCAAGACGGTTTGCAATATCAGCGGAAACTCCGCCTGTTTGACGGAGGATCTTGTTAATGGCCGTATGTGACACATTGATTATACCTGCCAGTTTGCGGGCGGATAGGCCGTGGGGCTCCATAAACTCATGCTTAAGGACCTCGCCGGGGTGTGTTCTAATGCGCATAACGGTCTCCCTTTCTAATGATAGTCAACTATTTCTATTTCATGGGCGCCGTCTCGCCAGACAAAGCAGATGCGCCACTGTGTGTTAATCTTAATGCTATGCTGTCCTTGCCGGTCGCCTGATAAGGCCTCAAGATGATTGCCGGGTGGTGACCGCAGATCATCAAAGACATGCGCGGCATGCAGCATATCAAGCTTTCTAAGCGCAGTCTTAATGGGACCAAAATGACGGCTTTTACCCGTGCCCCAAAGCGCTTTTGTCTTTTTGCAGCGAAAGCTTTCTATCATAAGCCATTGTATGGAAACCATAGGGTTCCAGTCAAGAGTAAAATGTAACATGATCAGGCAGTGCGCGGGGTGTGGATGGGATTGGTTATGGAGAAAGTGGTCTGATTGAAAGGAAATGATTCGGGCTGAAAATTAAAAACGTATTTAAAACGCAGTTAAAACTGACCTGAGCCCCAAGTTACTACAATTTATGCGTAGAGTCCTTTGTTTAAGTTTTGGTTCAATTGTTGATCGTTTGCAACCCATAAAGGGGCATGCCCCTTTATGGGTTTTGGCTTTTCGTTGTGAAGGGCCTGTATGGGGCTTTGCCCCGCCAAGGATGAATGTGGCCTGACGTGATTGTAATCGTGCCGCCAATTGGCCAGCACATCACGCACATGATGCAGGTCTTCAAACAGCGTCTCATTCAGGCATTCATCGCGCAGCTT
>JAJFIS010000007.1 GCA_021774735.1 Alphaproteobacteria bacterium
GAAGGTAATTTATACCAGATACCTAAGTCAAATAGGCAGGTTCAAAAAACTGACGAGGGCAAATTTAATTTAACCTTCACCAACGCCAGCATCCGCAGTGTCCTCAGTGCAGTGCTCGGTGATGTTATGGGGGTCCGTTACCGCCTTGACCCAAATGTTAAAGGTAACTTGTCGCTTGAGACCACCGGCGCGGTGGATGAACGCGCGGTTTTTGATGCCCTGGAAGCGGCGCTGAGGATTAAAAATATCGTTTTGGTGCCATCGGATGGCATCTATGATGTGGTGCCACTATCCAAAGCCCCCAAAAGCATCTCCCGCTTTATAGGCACACGCCCCGACAGTGCAGCCCTGCCGGGTTTTGGGGTGCAGATTGTACCGTTGCGTTTTACCAGCGCTTCTGAAATGCGCAAAATATTAGAGCCATTTGCGCCGCAAGGGGCGATCCTGCGCACAGACAATGAACGCCAGCTTCTTATCCTCGCGGGTACAGGCAGCGAGCTGTCTTCCATGCGGCATATTATTGAAACGTTTGACCTTAACTGGATGGAGGGCATGAGCTTTGCGCTTTATGAGCTTGAAAATGCGGAGGCTGAATCTTTCACCAAAGAACTTCTGGATATATTCGCCGATGCTGACAGTCCGCTAGCGGGGGCCGTGCGATTGGTGCCTATCCCAAGGCTCAACCGGATATTGGGCATTAGCACTGAGCCACTGTTGCTACGCCAAGTTGAGACATGGATCACCCGTCTCGATGTCGGTGGTCAAGCCCCGGGCCGACGCATTTATGTTTATAACGTACAAAATGGCCGCGCTGCTGATTTAGCCGCCTCTATCGGGGCTATTTTGGGCAGTGACCAATCAGGGCAAAGCGGCAGGCAGGCAAGGAACCAAAATAGGAGCAGCGCTGGCAGCAGTGATGGTGGGTCAGGGTCTAGTGACAATCGGACCGGCAGCTCAAGCTTTGGTAATCGCTCAGGGTCAAACACAAATAATAACCGCTCTTCAAATGCTTTAAGCAACCAAACCAACCCTGATGTTTATGATGGTAGCGGCATTCGCATTGTGCCGAATGAAGAAAATAATTCTCTGCTGATTATGGCGAGCCCGGATGAATATAAAATGGTGGAAACGGCGCTAAACAAATTAGACTTGCCGCCGCGCCAAGTGTTGATCGAAGCGCAGCTCGCCGAAGTGACGCTGACCGATGAGCTGCGCTACGGTGTCCAGTGGCATTTTGAGGATAGCGAAAACCGCATAACCCTCGTGGATAATGGCTCAGGCAACCCGCTCAGCCAGTTCCCAGGCTATAGCTATGCCTTCAATGGCTCGAACGCCAGTGTTGTGCTTAATGCGCTTGAGGGCATCACGGACGTTAATGTCATTAGCTCCCCTAAGCTGATGGTGCTCAACAACCAGACCGCTACCCTGCAGGTGGGGGACGAAGTACCGGTGCCGGTTCAGACCAGTCAAGGCACGTCAGACAGCAATGCCCCGATTGTTAACAGTGTTCAATACCGGGAAACTGGCGTTATCTTGACCGTCACTCCGCGCATCAACGAAGGAGGTTTGGTGCTGCTTGATATTACGCAGGAAGTTAGCGATGTGGCGTCCACCACTTCGTCCGGTATCGATGCCCCGACGATCCAACAGCGCAAAATAACCAGCACGGTTGCGGTGCGAAATGGCCAGACATTGGCCCTTGGGGGTCTGATCCGTGAGAGCAAATCCAGAACTCGCTCGGGGGTGCCTTTCTTGCAGCGGGTACCTATTTTAGGTGGGCTCTTTCGCACCACCGCTGTCATTGACCGTCGCACCGAGCTTATTATTCTGATCACGCCCAGAGTTATTCGCAATGACAGTGAAACCCGCGAGGTGATGAATTACCTGCAAGATACCTTCAAGGGCATCATGCCGCCGGTAGAAGAAACTGCAGAGGCTGAAAGTGATAAGGGTGAAAGCGATAAAGAATAGTTTACCGAGATCTGAGGATGGCTATGCGCTCATCAGCACGCTTGCTTTATTGTTGTTGCTATCCGTATTAGCAGCGGGCAGCATAATGCTGGTGCGCACTAGTTATAGTGCCATTAAGCGAACCGAAGAAGCGGTGACCGATAAATATCTTTTTGAGGCCGCTATCCTTGTCTATTTTGAGGAACGCAGCAAAGTGCGCGGCAAGAAACCGGTGATTACTGGCACCCACGCGGTTAAAGTTTTTGGCAAGAAAATGTCATTAACATTTACGTCGGAAGATGGCCTAGTGAACATCAACCGCGCCGACGCAAATCTGTTATCACTGGTCTTTGCCGCAAATGAAGCGCCTTTGGCGCTGGCGGATAGTTTGGCTGCGGAAATTATCGATTGGCGCGACCCAGACCATTTGCGGACGCCCGGTGGAGCCGAGAGCCCGGAATATGCCGCCCGGGGTGCGCGTGGTCCTGCTAACAGGCCTTTCGAGAGCGTCGGCGAACTGTCTTTGCTGTTGAATATGTCGCCCGAGATATTCAACAAAGTTAAACCGCTGATAACCGTCAGTAGTCTCGGTCGTCGACCGATGTTAAACAGTGCACCAAAGGGGGTTAAAAAACTCTTTCTCTGGGCACGGGAAAACGACTGGAAGTCACG
>JAJFIS010000008.1 GCA_021774735.1 Alphaproteobacteria bacterium
AGACCCTCTTCACCCAAAAGGTCTTCAGGGTTTTTGTAGTCCTTCAATAGTTCATCGATAACTTCTTGCTTGATAGCCATAATAAATCTCCCTTTCATGGAGTATATCATGGCCACTTACACAGTTAAAAAGATAGGCTCGAACTAATACAACTAATATAACTAATATAAGTTATTCTGCGCTAAACGGTCTCAGCCTCACTGACGCATACCATGCCCTTACCTCTCGCTTTGGCGAGATAGAGTGCGGTATCAGCGGCGTCTTTCAAAGCATCCACGTCCTCACCGCTTGCCGGACATGTTGCAATGCCAGCGCTTGCCCCAATCTGTACTGGA
Source organism: Alphaproteobacteria bacterium (assembly GCA_021774735.1). Classification (GTDB taxonomy): domain Bacteria; phylum Pseudomonadota; class Alphaproteobacteria; order Sphingomonadales; family Kordiimonadaceae; genus JAJFIS01. Next base: position 336 of record JAJFIS010000008.1, read on the forward strand.
AAGCCATTAAAGCTTTTCTTATTTTTAATTTTTGCAATAATTTCCTCAAGGCGCTTGATGGCTAATTCTGTATTATCTGTGTTAGAAAATATAACCGCGAATTCATCCCCTCCAAGGCGAATAGCTACATCTGTCTGTCGAATATTGTTCTGCAATGCTTTGGCAAAAAATTGCAGTGCGGCATCCCCAACCGCATGGCCATGGGTGTCATTCACCGCTTTAAAATTGTCTAGATCAATATAAGCAAGGATAAAATTTATACTCGCTTTTTGATGCTTTTCAACACTTTCATCAAGTAGTATATCAAAAGCTCGGCGATTAGACAGGCCGGTCAAACCATCGCGGAGCGCCATTACTTTAATCCGCTCTTCTTCTTTGCGCTCGTCGGTCACATCCCTGTATGTAGTGATGACATAGCCATCGGGCATTATTTTTTTGTTGGAATTAATTATTGAGCCACTCGGGAGGGTGCGATCGGTGAAAAATTCATCGCAGTCGGCTCTATTTTTAATGCGCTCCTGCATTTCTGCAACATATTCATCAATCGACAGGTCATAGCTATCACCATCCTTTAAATTCATCTGACAAAATTTAGCAAGAGAAAGGCCTTCGACATATTTCGCATCTTGAACCTCCATCAATTTCAGGTAGGTACTATTCCAAGTTTCAAGCTTTAGCTGGTCATTAAATACAACGATGCCATAGCCCGTATTATCCATAACTTTTTGAAGTAGCTGTTCTTTTTCTTCAATACGCTCTTTGGCAAAAGCCATATCTTCCATAATAGTCACCTGCTCAACAGCTGCATCCTCAATCGTTTGGCGTTGGGCTTCCAGCTCAATTATTTGATGGTCAATTTGTTTGGCTGCTTCTTTTTCTTTTGTAATATCACGGATAATGCCGGTGTACATGCGCTTGCCCACCAAGTCCATTTCACCAATGGAAAGGAAAATGGGAAACTCTGACCCGTCTTTGCGGCGCCCTTTAAGCTCTCGCCCTATTCCTATTATGTTTGGCTCACCAGTTTCTTCGTAACTTGTCATATAGCCATCATGTTTGTGACCATCTGATTTAGGCATGAGAATATTGACGCTTTTGCCAATAACTTCATTATGCTCGTAACCGAATAGCTTTTCCGCTGCAATATTGAAACTGCGAATGATACCCCGCTCATCAATAGAAATTATACCTTCAATTACATTTTCTATAATTGATGTTACTTCAGTAATATTGTCTTTATGCAGCGTGTCTATATCCTGCAAATAGGGCAAAATCACCCAATAATAAATTGGGTAAAAAGAAAATAATGATAGCAGGCCCGCATCAACAAACATCAGGTAGTGTTCAGGGATTTGACTCTCGGATCCACTGAGCAAAATCATAATCAGTGCTTCAACTATAAAGATAATCAAAGATATTTTGATAATTACACGTAGCATAATTTTCTCCCCCCAAGGGCACACGAATTTTCGCGGATTGCGCTAAACATCAGAGAATAGAGGTTATTGCTTAGAAACAACATATGGAATCAATTCAGGTTGAAATTTTATGCTACATTTCCTAATACTTCTATAACGATCTTACCCATACACTTGTGTCTTCACGCAATTGTCATCAGCTTGCATCAAGAAATCTAAAGATGTTGACATAGAAAGTCGTCAGGGAAAATATTTGCGGGTGTGGTTCGCCAACGCCACGAGCGATAACATAACAGGGACTTCCACTAACACACCAACCACGGTGGCCAGTGCAGCACCGGAATTTAGTCCAAACAAACTTATGGCGACCGCTACAGCCAGCTCAAAGAAATTTGACGTGCCGATCAGTGCGGCTGGGGCAGCGATGTTGAATGGCACCCGCCATAAATATGCCCAAACGTAAGCAATAATAAATATACCATAGCCTTGGATCAGCAACGGAACAGCAATTAGGCCGATCACCAACGGTTTCTCTATTATAGTTTGCGCCTGAAAACCGAAAAGCAAAACTACTGTTGCCAGTAGGCCAATAATGGAAAACGGCTTAATGCGCTCAGTAAAGCTGCCAATAGTTACCTGCTTATCTGAACTATCCAGCTTTCTGCGCGTAACATATCCTGCTGTCAGCGGAATAACGACGTAAAGAACGACAGAAAGCAACAGTGTTTCCCATGGCACAACGATATCGGTAATGCCGAGCAGAATGACTGCGAGCGGCGTAAAAGCGAAGATCATGATAATATCATTAATAGAAACCTGTACCAAAGTGTAGTTTGCATCCCCGCGCACAAGCTGGCTCCAAACAAACACCATCGCCGTGCAAGGGACAATGCCGAGCAGTATCATTCCCGCAATATATTCTTTAGCGGTTTCCGGTGCGACCAACCCTGCAAAGACATATTTAAAAAATAACACGCCGAGCGCCGCCATGGTAAATGGCTTCACCAACCAGTTAACGACCAATGTAATGCACAGCCCTTTGGGTTTTTTACCGACGTCTTTGATGGAGGCAAAATCCACATTGACCATCATCGGGTAGATCATTACCCAGATGAACACTGCAACAACTAAATTTACGCTTGCATATTCCAGTGTAGCAATTTTCTGGAACAGTGATGGTACGGCGATACCCAGTCCGACACCCAAAGCAATAGATAGCCCTACCCAGAGTGAAAGATAGCGCTCAAAAAAGCCGAGGGGTGCAGATGTATCTGTCATAAGAGTTTCCAATCAATTGTCTTGCAAAATAAATTTTGTAAATTTCCCCACTTAAGCAGCAAGATACTAGCCCTCATTACTACAACTTGCCCGCTTTGGCTTTTTTATTTAGTTCAAAAAATAAATTTTTGTAATAAATTTTGCGTCCTGCCACTAACCTTATCGAACACCAAGTTGAAAAGGCACCAACGTTAATGGGTATCGATTTCTATAAAGGCTATATCCTGCCATATGCAGGCATCATCATAAAGATATGCCGCGCATATACCAACTCACAAGAAGAGTTCGAGGATTATTACCAAGAAGTTTGCTTGCAAATCTGGCGCAGTAAAGACCAGTTCCAAGAGCAATCAGAATGGTCCACATGGATTTATCGTATCTCGTTAAACGTTTGCCTGACCACGCTAAGAAAAGACAAAAAAACCAAAAGGGTCACCGTTGAAATGCCTAGTGGTATGCCCGAGCCGACAGCGAGGATTATATCATCTGAGATCGATAGTGAGCAGTTGCTTGATGCCCTTTATACTGCGATCAAGCAATTGTCAGAAATCGACCGTGCGATCATCTTGCTTTATTTGGATGAGAAACCATACAAAGAGATCGCCCGCATCATTGGCACCAGCCCCAACAACATCGGCGTTCGCATCACCCGTATAAAAGAACGGTTAACAAAAATAGTCAGCGAGAAGGAGTAAATAATGGAACGCTCAATAGAAACCATATGGAGGGAAGGCTTTTTGGATGAAAAACTTCTGGTCGCCCCTAAAGTGAATGACATATACGACCGGAAATCTAAAATGATCGTGGGTAGGCTCAAACGGATGTTTAGTGCAAATCTAATTTTTTTGGTGGGCGCGGCTATTGCGCTTGTTATCGTCTTTCCGCTCATCGACCTGCCTATTATTGGCATATCACTAGCCGTTATGCTTATTGGCCTTGTGATACCCGGGCGAAGATACCTTAAAGATATTAATGCCTTAGATATCACTAAAGACAGTTATCATTATCTACTTGAGTTCCAAAAATGGCGACTTCGCAAGATTGCAGCTTATACAAAAATATATAAAATATTTTACCCTGTATTTTTTCTTGTTGTTATGACGGAAGTCTATTTCAACGAAATGGTCCAAGATTTAATGATCCAGTCTAAAGCGGGCAATCCAGACTTGATGACGCTCTTTATGGTGCCTTATCCGGCGGTTATTGGCATCGCTATAATCACGGGCATATTATATTTGGCCGGCGGCGCGCTTTATCGTTTTGACCTGAAAATAGTATATGGCCGCGAGTTTGCCCGTTTAGATGAAACCTTAGAGGACATGAAGACGCTGCGGGACTGACAAGCTATTCAGCCGAAATTAGAAGGCTCAGGCGCATCGCTTGGGCCTTTTTATGTGAATGAGCGGAGCAGGTAAAATGCTCCTAAGTTGGGGCACCTGTGCCTTCAACTTGCCCAAGCCAGACAATATGGCTATTTTGAGCCAATCCAATTCTTTGCTTCTACTCATGTTTTTCTATAGTTTATGTGATTAGAGTTATGATTGAGAAGGATTTAGAGAAAAAATCATAGTAAGTATCATTCTATTAAAAGAAATGCTGATGAGCGAAGTGACATTTTCCTTGAAAAGAACCTCTTTTCGCCAACAGCAATGATTTTAAAGTCCTTATATTTTTAAAAAGAAAAATAGATTGGAAGCCTAGTGTCAAAAAATACTGCCTATATAGTTGGAACATATGACACCAAAAAAGAAGAGCTTTTATTTGTCCAGAACCTGATTGCAAAGCAAGGCTTAAAAACGGTTACCGTTGATCTAAGCACCTCTGAACATAATATCGATAACGGCGCTGACATTTCTGCCAATGATGTGGCGGAATACCATGTCGGCGGATCAGAGGCTGTCTTCACAGGGGACCGTGGCACATCAGTGGCCGCTATGGCCGATGCTTTTAAAGCGTTCCTTGCTGATCAATCAGACTTAGCGGGTGTTATTGGTTTTGGTGGTTCGGGCGGCACGTCACTTATTAGCCCTGCCTTCCAAGCATTAAAGCTAGGGGTGCCCAAAGTTATTGTATCCACCATGGCGTCCGGCAACATCGCTCCATATGTGGGCACATCTGATATTGCGATGGTCTATTCCATTACTGACATCAGCGGGTTAAATCCCATACTCGAGCAAGTGCTATCAAACGCAGCACACGCGTTATGCGGCATGATTGAAAATCATTATGTCCCCAAAGCCTCAACGCAGCCCGTTATAGGCATGACCATGTTTGGCGTAACCACCACATGTGTGGAAGCCGTGAAAGCGGAGCTAGAGCCTGCGCATCAATGTTTAGTATTTCATGCAACGGGTACCGGCGGTCAAACGCTTGAAAAGTTAGTGGCCAATAAAATGCTTTCCGGCGTTATTGATATCACGACTACCGAAGTGGCGGATCATTTGATGGGCGGCATTTTAAGCGCAGGCGAAGGGCGGCTTGATGCCCCACATGATGCAGGCATCCCATATATTGCCTCATGCGGTGCAATCGACATGGTCAATTTTGGTGCAAAAGCGACCATCCCTGAAAAATATAGCGACCGGTTATTTTACGAACATAATCCACAAGTTACTTTGATGCGAACCACGCTAGAAGAAAACATAAAAATGGGGAAATGGATTGGTGAAAAACTTAATAAATTCACCTGCCCCAGCTATTTTCTCATACCCTTGAAGGGTTTTTCAGCCCTTGATGCTGAAGGACAAGCCTTTTACGATCCTGACGCAGATGAAGCCTTTATCAGTTCGCTGGAAAAAACAATAACGAATAAAAATATATCAATTATCAAACTACCTTATCATATTAATGATAAAGAGTTTTCAACAGCCATTGTTGAATTTTACAATAAGCTAAACGCAGAAAATAGATCATGAATAGATTAAGTAGAAAAGAATTAATGGCCGGCTTCCGTGCGCAAATAGCAAACGGCGTTCCCATCATTGGTGGCGGTGCCGGAACGGGCCTTTCTGCAAAATGTGAAGAAGCCGGCGGCATTGACCTTATCGTTATTTATAACTCAGGCCGTTACCGGATGGCAGGACGCGGTTCCCTTGCGGGGCTTCTTTCTTACGGTAATGCCAATGAGATAGTGGTGGACATGGCCAAAGAAGTTCTGCCCGTAGTGAACGACGTTCCGGTACTTGCGGGTGTTAATGGAACTGACCCCTTTGTTGATATGGAACGCTTTATCAAAAAGCTGAAAGATATGGGTTTTAGCGGCATTCAAAACTTCCCGACAATGGGGCTTTTCGACGGTAACATTCGTGCAAATTTCGAAGAAACAGGCATGGGTTACGGCCTTGAAGTGGAGATGATCAAAATCGCCCACGCACAAGATATGCTAACAACCCCTTATGTATTTAACGCTAAGGAAGCTATTGATATGGCTAAGGCAGGCGCAGATATCATTGTTGCCCATCTTGGATGCACAACGGGGGGTGCCATCGGTGTATCCACCGCGCCAACCTTGGCCGACTGTGCAGAACAAATTAATGAATGGATTGAGGCTGCGAAAACAGTGCGTGATGATATCATTTACCTCTGTCATGGTGGACCAATTGCATCGGTTGAGGATGCACAATTCATTTTGAAAAATTGCCCTGAATGCCATGGCTTTTACGGTGCAAGCAGTATGGAACGCCTACCGACCGAAATAGCCCTAACCGAATGCACTAAATCATTTAAAAACATGAAAATCAACTAAGCGAGGAAATTATGGTAACCGTATTTAAAAGTTCAATCATCGACGCCCCAATTGAGAAAGTCTGGGAAATAATCCGTGGCTTTAACGATTTACCAAAATGGCACCCTGGAATAGCCAATAGCCAAATTGAAGACGAGCTTAACCCTTGCACCATTGGCTGTGTTCGAAATTTTAACCTTCAAGACGGTGAAAATGTCCGTGAAACGCTTCTCGCTTTTTCTGATTTGGACATGTCGTTCTCCTATAACATGCTGACGACCGGTCTTGGCCTGTTTGATTATCTATCAACATTGGAACTGCTTCCCATCACAGACGGCAACCGCACATTCATTCAATGGTCGGCAGAGTTCACAACCAAGGACGGCGAAGAAGCAGAAAAAGCTGATTTGGTCGGGAACGGTGTATTCCAAGGCGGCTTTGATGCCCTGAAAGAGCATTTTTCAAAATAATATAAAGGGTATTATAAAAACCCCAGCCTTAAAATGTCAGGGTGAAGAGCGCGCCGCCATCGCCTGACCGCCCAAGCTTGACCGAGCCACCATGGGCAATCATCACTTGCCGCGTGAGGGCAAGACCAACGCCTGAACCTTCCCGCTTGGTGGTGAAGAAGGGCACAAATATTTTCTTGGCAATATCAGCGGGAACGCCGCCGCCATTGTCGCCAACTTCAATCACTACATGACCGCGTCTATTGAGGAATGCCTTCATGGTCACATGGGGCTTTTCCGTCTCTGATAGCGCTTGCTCAGCATTTTGCAGCAAGTTGATCAAAAGCTGTTCGATCATATCGATATCAATGGACACGTCCAATTGCTTGGGGGTCACTGATATGCTGTGCTTGATGCCAATATCTGCCCATGCTTGGGTTGCCACAATTTGCGCCTGATCAAACAGTTCCGCAATTTGAACCAGCTTCTTCTTTGGTGGCGGTAAGCGCGTCAGGCGGCGGTAACTACCGACAAATTGCATCAGGCCGTCACTGCGACGAGCAACGGTTTGCACAGCGCTTGATACATCATCAAGTTCATCGACGACCACGGACGGCACTTCGGGGTGTTCCAGCACAATGGATTTTGCATCCTGAACCAAATCCACCGCCGTTTTCGCGAGACTAGCCACAGGGGTGATGCTGTTCATAATTTCATGGGTTAAAACCCGCACCAAATCTTGCCAAGCCTGAAGTTGGACCACATCAAGTTCGCTGCCGATATCCTGCATGCTGATCAGGCGCTCCTGCTTGCCTTGCGATATAATTTGGGTGGAAGATATGGTCAGCTTTTGCTCCATACCGTCCACCTCAAAGCTCACCAGCCGGCGCTCTCCAGCATCTACATTCCTCAAATGGCGGGCAAATTCTTCACCGAATTTCTCAAGATGCTCAACGCGCGTCACATGATTAGAACCAAACAACCGCCGGGCGCTATTGTTCCACAGGGTCAGTGTGCCATCGCCATGGATACTGATAAGCGGTACCGGCACATGTTCTACCATTGCCTTAAGGTGGCGCAGCTCTTCCTCCTGCCCCGCACGAATATTATGGAAACGGTTGAGAATATCCGTGAACGATTTACCCAATTCTCCAAAGCCCGCCCCCATGCCCTTAAACTCGAAACGTTGATTAAAGTCCGCATAACGTGCGGCATCTAAAAACCGGGCAAGCTCTGAGTTGGTTTTAGCGACAAAACGGTATACCTCGACCCCTTGCACCATCAGCAATCCTGACACCAAAAGAGTGGCTGCATGGTACCCTGGCGTAGAGATTAGGGCGACCAAAGCCGTGAGTGTGGCCATCATAAGCGCAGTGCGAACCGCGATCAGGAAGGAGAATTTCTTAAAGCCCATGTTTTTCCATCCTTCTGTATAGCGCCGCGCGGGTTAGGCCCAATTCCTTAGCTGAATGCGAAATATTATAATGATGTTTTTTAAGCGCTTGCTCAATGGCCAGTTTTTCTATGCGTTCCAAGTTTAAATCCGGCTCTAACGCTATTCCTGCCAGATGGTTGGCCGAAGATGGGCTGACCATATCACCCGGCTGATTGGGGGTGTCATCCAGTTGAAAATCGACCGCTTCCAGCATCGCACTTTCGGACAATATCACCGCCCGCTCCACCGCATGGCGCAAGGCGCGTACATTGCCGGGCCAGCTATAGCCTTTGATAGCTTTGAGGGCGCTAGGTGAAATAACCTTTTCATCTTTACCATATTTTTTGGCGTATATATGGCAGTAATGACGGGCTATAGCCTCAACATCCCCGACCCGCTCCCGCAGAGGCGGAAGGGTGATCTCGACCGTATTGAGCCTGAAAAGTAAATCTTGACGAAAGTTAGCCTCATTGGTGATGTCTGGCTTTGGAACATTGGTCGCGGTGATAACCCGCACATCAAAAGGCACCGCAACATTGGCACCAATTGGTGTCACCATGCGCTGCTCTAAAAAAGTTAATAATTTTGCTTGCAAATGCAGGGGCACGTTGCCTATTTCATCGAGGAAAAGTGTGCCACCATCGGCGGCTTGCAAGCGGCCAATCCTATCATCCCGCGCGTCGGTGAAAGCCCCTTTTTTATGGCCAAACAACTCGCTTTCAAACAGATTTTCAGAGATCGCCCCCAGATCCACCGACATAAAAACTTTGCTAGATCTGAGACTGCGCGTGTGGAGCTCCCGCGCTACCAGTTCTTTGCCTGTACCATTTTCCCCCAGAATAAAGACATTGGCATCTGTCGGCGCTGTACGATCAATGAGGGACATGACTTGCGTCATCGCGGGACTATCACCCAATATTTGCTGGCCGCTTGTGGTTGCGGTAACCTCGGCGAGAATTTCATTGGTGCCGCGCAGTGTTTTGGCTTCAACGCGGGTTCTGCCCAACTGTACGGCAGCAGAGAGCGTGGCCACGACCTTTTCATTCTGCCAAGGCTTGGCGATAAAGTCGGTAGCGCCCAATTTCATCGCTTCGACAGCCACATCAACGCCGCCGTGTGCGGTTATCATAATAACAACCGCCTGTGGGTCTATATCGAGAATTTTTTCCAACCACAGATAACCCGCCGCACCACTGCTTTCGCCGGGGCCAAAATTCATATCAAGCAAGATGGCATTGAAGCTATTATCAGCGAGCATCTGTGGAATAAATTCGGGCCTATTACAGGTCATCACTTTAGAAAAGTGCCGCTTGAGCAAAAGCTTGCCTGCAGTCAAAATATCCTCGTCATCATCGACGATTAAAATAGCGCCTTCACTTTTAGCCACAAAGCCCTCCTCTACCTCAGCTGTTCACAAGCGTACACATTGTGTTCACTATCGTACAGTAAAATATGTTCGTTTTCGGACAGTTTAAAATAAAATACAGTAATATCAGCTGCTTAAATATTGGCACATAGCTTGCTAATATAGAAGTGTGAATAAAAATGGCAGTAAGCCTAGTCACGATGCGTGAGGCATAGTTTGATTTACCATAAAAATAATAAGAGCATTTCAGCTCAGGTAGAAAACAATAAAAATGGGTACAATAATAAAAATGGATGAACCATCAAAACCAAAGAAAAAAGTCTCGATGCCAAACAAACCATCTGACAAGCCCACAGCAGCTATCTCTGGCGCAGGAATGGACCGAAAGGTCAAACGTAAAGTAAACCCACTGAAGAAATGGGGACCGATTGTGGTTCTTGTTTCTGCAGTGAGTTACTTTGGCTATTCAGCCTATTTCTCCCCCGGTGGACGGGCGCTTACCGTCGACCAAAATCGGATCGTCATTTCCACGGTTGGGTCAGGTGTTTTTGAGGATTTCATTCCGGTCAGGGGCCGTGTTACACCCGCAAAAACTGTTTATCTGGACGCCATTGAGGGCGGACGGATTGAGCGTATTCTCGTTGAAGACGGCACGATGATGAAAGCCGGCGAGCTGATCGTCGAACTTTCAAATACAACACTGCAACTCAGTGTGCTGGGTAATGAGACCCGCGTGGCAGAACAACTCAACAATATGCGTTCGATAGAACTAAATTTAGAGCAGAACCGACTGGGCCATAAAAGAAATTTAATTGATATCAACCACCAGATTAACCTTTTAACCCGGCAAGTGGCGCGGGAAGAAGAGCTGGTGAAACGCGGCAATGTCGCCAGAAGCGTTTATCTGGATACAAAGGATACGCTCAATTGGTATAAAAACCGTTTGGCGATAACGCTGGAAAGCCAGGCTACCGATGCCCGCTTGCAGGAAGCTCAACTGGATTTCTTAAAAGAAACAAGCTCGCGGCTTGAGAGCAACTTGGCTATTTCCCGCAAAAGTTTGGATAACATGAATGTCCGTGCGCCGGTAGACGGCAAGCTTTCTGGCTTTGACGTTGAAATTGGCCAGAGCATTCCGCGCGGCGAACGGTTGGGCCAAATTGATACACCGAATGATTTCAAGCTCACCGCCAATATTGATGAATTTTACCTAGGCCGGGTTGACCTTGGCCAAAAAGCCACTTTCGATGAATATGAACTGGTGATCTCCAAGATCTATCCACAAGTTCAAAATGGCCAATTTGAAATTGATTTCAAGTTTCTTGCCAATCAGCCCGCTGACATTCGCCGGGGCCAAACCATCCAAACAAAGTTAACCTTGGGTGATGCGACAGAAGCAAAGCTTATTCCGAACGGTGCCTTCTTTCAAGACACCGGCGGCAACTGGATCTTTGTCGTAACCGCTGACGGAAGCCAAGCTATAAAACGCCCCGTGCGCCTTGGTCGCCGCAACAGCCGTTATATTGAAGTGTTGGAAGGCTTAGAGGTAGGTGAACGTGTCGTCACCTCACCCTACTCCAGCTATACCGATATGGACCGCCTAAAGTTAGATAACTGAAAAACCAAATTACCAACAGTGAGGAAAAGCCCAAAATAAAACGAATAATTACGGGCATATGAAAAGGAAACAAAAATGTTAAAGCTACATAATCTATCCAAAACATACCAGACCGATGAAGTTGAAACTATTGCCCTGAACAGCGTCAATATCGAGATCGAGCAGGGTGAATTTGTCGCCATTATGGGGCCATCTGGCTGCGGCAAATCAACACTGCTCAACATCATTGGCATGTTAGACACCCCCACTGGCGGTGAATATCATTTTATGGATGAAGAGATATCTGGCTATTCAGAGGCCCAGCTAGGTCACATCCGCAAACATAATATTGGTTTTATCTTCCAAAGCTTTAACCTGATCGACGAACTTTCTGTTGAAGAAAATATCGAGCTTGCGCTGCTTTATCACAACATCCCAGCCAGCGAACGCAAAGAACGTGTCGCCAAGGTTATGGATAAAGTGGGTATCGCCCACCGTGCGAAACATATGCCAAGCCAGCTTTCTGGTGGTCAGCAGCAGCGTGTCGCAGTGGCGCGTGCGGTGGTCGGCGACCAAGCCATGATCCTCGCTGATGAGCCAACCGGTAATTTGGACAGCGCCCACGGCCAAGAAGTTATGGAAATGCTCCAAGCGCTAAACGATGAAGGCACCACCATTGTTATGGTGACACACAGCCCATCGCACGCTGACTATGCCCGCCGCACCATCAACCTGTTCGACGGTCATGTGGTGACGGAGAATGTGCGCGCGGCTGAGTAACCGAAGACTATGAAAGAGAATGGTGACTGAGCTCACCGCTTTCAAATTGATACGCCGGTCTTAAGAAGAAGTTTTAAAAACTCATAGACCGAGCTGTATTTTCCGACAGACAGAGGAAATGACGATGTTCAACAATTATATAAAAATAGCCCTAAGGGCACTTTCTAAAAACAAGCTTTACGCCACCATCAATGTTCTCGGCCTTGCCGTAGGCCTCACCGTTTATTTGTTCGGCGGTATCATGGCGGACTATGAGCGCAACCACGACACCATGTTCAAAAACCATGAGCGGGTTTACACTGTCGGATCCATCATGACGCCCACAGCCAATATTAGCGTTAAAGAGTTAGATAGTAGCTACACGGCCATGGCGCCTTTGATAACGGCTGAACTGGAAGAAGCGGAGGCCGTAGCCCGGACGGTAAGGAGGGACTATCTTATCACTGTTGGGGAGAATAGTTTTCATGAAACCATTTGGTTTGCAGACAAAGATCTGACCCAGATATTTGATTTCACCTATATCAACGGCGACAGCCGAGCCTTAGAGGATCCAAAAGGTTTAGTCATTACAAAAGACCTGGCGATAAAATATTTTGGCCGCACGGATGTGGTCGGCGAGACCTTGATGCTCAATCATGAGCATGACCTGCATGTTACGGCAGTGATAGAAGAATTACCCCAAAACAGCCACTTCAGCTCATCCTTGGATTCAGACCATCCGTTTAATTTGGTTGCACCGCTGGTGGCCTTAAACCGCATGGTCGATTGGAAATTAGAAGGCAACTGGGACAATATATCATACGGCAACCATATTTATGTCATGACGAAAGAGGTAATGCCGCTGGCTGAGTTAGACGCCAAAATTAATGCCATTTATGACCGCCATGTAGACCCTGAGATAAAAGAAACGTTTATGGCCGCACAGAAAATGCGCCCACTTAAAGACACCAATACAGCCATTTGGGACATGTTCGGCATGCCGGTTATCGAAAGCATTCAAATCCTCGGAGTATTGGTGCTGATCATCGCCATTGTAAATTACACCAACCTCGCCACCGCGCAAAGCATGGGCCGTGCCCGTGAAGTGGGTATGCGCAAAACTTTGGGCGCTGAACGCAATCAGCTCATGATGCAATTCTTAACCGAAAGCCTGACCATTGCTTTCCTCGCCATGGTGCTATCAATAGTTTTTCTAGAGCTTCTAGTGCCGATATTTAATGGTGCCACGGATAAGGTTGTGGCATTAGATTATGTCGGTTTGATCCCATGGCTTTTGGCGACAACTGTGATCGTTGGTTTAATTGCGGGGGCTTACCCAAGTTATCTGATCACAAAAACCAACCCCATCGATGCGTTAAAAGACAGCAATGCCAAAGGTGCAAAAGGCAGTTTCTTCCGCTCCTTGATGATAGGCACGCAGTTCATGCTTTCCATTTTCATGCTGGCAATAGTAATGATTGTTTTTTTCCAGAATGGAAAAGTGGTTGAGAGCAGCGCTATTTTCCCAAAGGATGAAGTTTTAACGCTGAAGCGAATGAACAAAGAGACTATTCGGGACCGATCCGACACCCTACGTTTAGAGCTATTAAAATTGCCCGAAGTTGTCAGCGTTACCTTTGCCAGCCAAGTTCCTTTTGAGCAGAGCAATAATTCAACAACGGCAAGCTTGATCAAAGGGGATGAGGATGCCAAAATTCAATTTAATAATCTTTATATGGATGCGGACTTCATCAAAACCTTTGATATCCCCCTGCTTGCGGGCCGTGACTTTGACCGCAATATCAGCGCCGACAAGCGCGACAATGAAGATGTGCGCGTACAAAATGTTATCATCAATGAATTGATGGCGCACAAGCTTGGTTACACAAATGCTGCTGACGCCGTGAAAACTACTTTTTGGGGCGGTAACCGCGATGACGGCAAAGAAAACTTCCAATATAATGTCATTGGCCTTGTGCAAGACCAAAATATTTTAGGCCTGCATAACGACATGAAACCTTGGGTATTTAGCATTGACTGGGACACTAAATTCTACGGTGCCATTCGCCTACGCAAAGGGTCTAATGCTTCCGTGATTTCAGACATTGAAGACGTGTGGAAACGCGTTATTCCTGACTTCCCGATTGAACATGAATTTTTGGATGGCTTGTTTAACGAAGTCTATAAAATTTTCAAAACCATGAATGCTGTTCTGGCGGGCTTCGCAGGAACAGCCCTTCTGCTGGCGCTGATTGGCCTGTTTGGTCTTGCTGCCTTCATGGCGCGGGGGCGCACGAAAGAAATTGGCATCCGTAAAGTACACGGCGCCACCCTACCCCAACTGGTTAAGCTGCTAATATGGCAATTCTCCAAGCCTGTTATATGGGCCATCATTGTCGCTATGCCGCTGGCCTATTTTGCGTCAGACCTATACCTGCAATTCTTTGCGGACCGCATTGACATTCAAGTTCCCCTAATACTTACAGCGGGCATTGTAGCGGTTGGCCTCGCTTGGGGTGTCATTGCCCTCCACGCCATTAAGGTTGCCCGCTCCAACCCAATTCTTGCCCTTCGGTATGAATAGTAAAAACAATAAGACCTATGACAGCTAAGGGGATATCCCATGTTTAAAAACTATTTGACCACAGCTTGGCGCAATATCATCAAAAACGGCATGTTCTCAGCGATTAATATCGCTGGGCTCGCCATCGGCCTGATGAGCTGCATCTTGATCATGTTGTTTGTACGCGAGGAGGTCGGCTACGACACTTGGGTGCCAGACCATGACCGTGTGGTTCGCATGCATACGGCCTATCTGAACGAAGACCGGCCACCCTTTTTGGCACTGACATCAGCGGGCCGCATGATGCCGGCGCTTAGGGACTACGCCACGTCAGAGATTGAAAACGGCGTACGTCTTATCCCCATGGGTATTACTGTCCAAAAAGACGGTGATGCCTTCCGGGAAACCGTCGTTATGGCTGACAAATCAATGTTTGATGTTTTTGACCTGCCTTTTGTTCATGGCTCGCCTGAAACCTCTTACCAAAAATCCTTAGACACTATTGTATCTGAGGAAGTGGCCCTGAAATATTTTGGCCGCACGGATGTTATCGGTGAGACCATCACCCTATGCTGCGTGAACAGCACGACGGTGGATGTAACCATCACCGGGGTCATCAAAGACATCCCGGAGAATTCGCATTTCGAGCTAGACTTTCTGGTCTTTTTAGAACCTCAGATATTTGCGGGTAGTCCCAACATTTTGGAGACCTGGACCAGCGTCAATGTCTTCACCTATTTTAAAATGCGCGAAGGCATAAGTGCCGCACAGTTGCAGGAACGCATTACTTATTGGGCCAACAATGAGAGTGTATTCGTGAAAATGCTGGCGGATAATAATGCCGCAGCAGGTGAGGACGCTAACCCTGACGCCAAGGTCACCGACCGCTTTAAACTGCGGGTTATGCCGCTTAGCGACCTGCACCTGAGGGCCCGCGAGCATTCAGGCAGCATGGGGGATTGGAAAACCCTTGGTGACATGAACATGATCTATACCTTCGCCGCAGTTGCTGCTTTAGTGTTGGCCATCGCCTGCATTAATTTCATGAACCTATCTACGGCGCGGGCATCGGCGCGGGCGCGGGAAGTTGCGATGCGTAAAGTCATGGGGGCATCCCGCGCTCAAGTGGCTATGCAGTTCCTCGGTGAGGCTATCGCTATCTCCTTCATTGCGCTGTTATTTGCGCTTGTTTCTGTTGAGGCCGTGCTGCCTTTTTACAATGAAGCCTTAGGGCGCGAACTAGAGCTGAATTTGCTTAATGACAGCCAACTTCTACTCTCTCTAACCGGCATCACGCTTTTTGTCGGTTTAATCGCGGGCCTGTATCCCGCGCTTTATCTGTCTCGTTTTCTACCGGGCCGTATTTTAAAAGCCAATAAAAGCGAAGAAGCCGGTGGCTCATCAGGCTTGCGCAATATATTGGTCATTTTCCAGTTTGCTATATCCATTACATTGGTTGTCAGCACCGCTGTTGTTTACGGTCAAACCCTGTTCGTCAACAGCATGGATGTGGGCTATGAGAGCGAAGGCAAGCTCATTTTAAATGTGCGCCGTGCAGGCACTGGCATGGAAGCCCTGCAACAGCAACTGCAAAATATACCCGGTGTTGAAAGCGTTGCTCTGTCATCGGAGGCGCCTTCGCAAGATTTTGAAAATAATACCTATTTCAAACTGCTTGGCCGCAAGGTGGAAGGCGCGGGTGAGCGCGGCAACGTGATAAATTACCATCATATGGGCTATGGTTTCTTTGAGGCTTACGGCGTTGCGCCGCTTGCTGGCCGGGTGTTTAACACCTCCTTCGGCAAAGACCAGATCACCCCAATAACCGATGGGTCTGACGCCAGAGGCATAGGCTCGATCATCCTGAACTTATCAGCGGCGCGCCAGCTTGGCTTTGCTGCGGCGGATGAAGCTGTGGGTCATATTTTACAAGCTGAGCTGTTCCAATCTGGTAATCATGATTTGGAAATTATTGGCGTTATTCCGGACCTTTATTTCAGGTCCTTAAAATTTGGTGTTCGGCCCTCGGTTTATATGATGAACCCGACCCAGTTTCGCGTCGCCACTATCAGCTACACAACAACCGATATTTCCTCCCTGATGGAAAATGTTGAAGATGTGTGGAAAGAAAATGTGCCCTTGCAGCCAATGAACCTACAGCATTTGACCGAAATGATGTCGGCGCAATATGCGGAAGAAATGGCCCAAGCCAAGCTATTTGCCGCCTTCTCTGCGCTGGCTATCTTGGTCGCTTGCCTTGGCCTATATGGCCTCGCTGCCTTCACCGCAGAACGCCGGACGAAGGAAATTGGCATCCGCAAAGTGATGGGTGCCAAGGTGTTGGATATTGTTAAGCTGCTCGTGTGGCAGTTCTCCAAACCAGTATTGATCGCCAACATCATCGCCTGGCCCGTTGCCTTTTATTACATGAGCGATTGGCTACAAAGCTTTCAGTACCGCATAGGGGATGAGTTCATCCTGACCATGGCCTTGGTTGCAGGGCTTTTGGCACTGATTATTGCGTGGGCAACAGTTGCCAGCCGGGCTTACCGTGTTGCCCGCACCAACCCCATTTTTGCTCTGCGGTATGAGTGAGGGGTGAAATATCACTTATAGCCACACCAAATGCACCAAGGGTGCACCATGTAGTGCTTCGCTTCACGCTACCTCTGCCCTTTTCCCCCATTGAGCCGCCAACAAAAAAGCCGCCCAGCGATAAACTGAGTGGCTTTTTAAGTATCTGCACCACATTGTATGTGGTTGATGTTGAACGTGGTCCCCGTCAGCCTCTAAATTAAGGAATGTCGGGTGGAACCCTGCCCTACATCTTTTTATATTCTTTGCCCAGTTTTTTGACATAGGCCGTAAGCGCCGCAAGTTCCTCTGAATCCCAAGGAAGAGGTTTCGCTTCCATCGGCGCTACCATGCATATCTGAACCATCTGCTCTGCAGTTGTTCGCCTCAGGCCAAACATATCTTTGCCCATTGCAACCCGGTGCGGATAGCTTTTCTTGAAGCTGTCATTGTAAGATAAGAAATCTTCATGACAGCTGTTACAGCTCATGCCATTTGTTGACAGTGATGTGTCTTCAAAAAGCTCTTTACCGCGGGCTTCAAGATCAGCGCGCTTTCCCTTAAAGCGCTTTGACCGGCGAGGACGGGTAACAAGTTTCTTGTCGCCCTCTGCTTCACCCTCGGCTTCGGCTTCCGCTTCGCCTTTAGCTTCGGATTTACCTTTTTTGGCTTCGGCTTCCGCTTCGCCCTTAGCTTCAGACTTGCCTTTTTTCTTAGCTTCGGCTTCCGCTTCGCCTTTAGCTTCGGACTTGCCCTTTTTCTTAGCTTCCGCTTCAGCTTCGCCCTTAGCTTCGGACTTGCCCTTTTTCTTAGCTTCAGCTTCGCCTTTAGCTTCGGATTTACCCTTTTTCTTGTCATCAGCTTCTTGCGCAGATGCAAATTCATAGCTATCCGCGGCAATAGCGGCATCACTTGTTAGTTGACCATATCCCACCGTTGCAATTAACAAGGGCGTTGTATAAATCAGGCCTCGGCTGAGTTTTCCCAGAAGTAGTTTCCGTTTCTTCAGATCAATAGGCATGTGCGTTCTCCTTGTCTGCGATTATAATTTTTCGGCGAATATATTATTCACCCCTATTTAACGCTACAGGACGCCTAAGTTTAAATACAAGCTAAAAAAAGCTTCAACCTGTGCGGTACAACCCTGTAGTCAGCTTTTAAGCTAATCAATGACAAGAACCTCACAAAAAGTTAATCAGTGCAATCTTGCTTTCTGTGGTGCATAGGGTTTACTTAATAAACAGGCTGCACCAAATTTATCAGCAGCTTAGAAACTTTTACCCCATGGATGACAACTGTATTATATCCAGCGTCGATCACTGCGAATAAAACTAAATAAAGGTAGTAATTACATGTCTTTACGATCACCCAAGAAGAAACGTTACTGGCTTGCAGGTGACCGGGAACATGGGCAAGATGCCTTTTTCTTAGAGGCTCTGGACCCCTCTGTTTGGACCAAGGGCAACGCTGATAATTGGGATACTTGCTGGTATACCGGCATGCCGGATTCTGATGTTTTAGAACAGTTGGAGCCGGGGAAAACCGTTAATCACATCCCTGGTAACAATCATGTGACAGTGAAGAGCTACCTGCATGAAACGCTGTCTATCGCGCGGGACCGTGTGGCGGGCAGATTTGATTCAGACCGGATGAATTTTTTCCCGCATATTTATCAAATGCCAGACGATTACCATGACCTGCAAGCCGCGGCAGCCGCCGACCCGGAAAAAGGTTGGATTCTAAAACCAATAAATTCTTCGCGTGGGCGTGGTATTGAAGTGATTAGCGATGTTGCTACAGCGCCGCTTGGTGAAGATTGGATGGTGCAGGATTATCTCGACCACCCCCTGATTATAAAAGAGCGAAAGCATGTTCTGCGGCTTTATGTACTTTTTACTTCGGTCGAGCCACTAAGGGTTTATCTTTACAAGGAAGGCTCCGCTAAATTTGCCTCCGAGCCCTATGATCCTGGCGATACGGACAATGTATTTTCCCATCTTACCAATCCAGATATCAATGCCTTGAACGAAGAGGCTGACGTTCCTGTCATCTTCATCAGCCTTAAGGAATACCGCGGGCTTTTGCGGGCGGAAGGACATGATGACCAAAAGTTATTCAGCGAAATTCAAGACTTGGTGCGATTAACCTCAATAGCTGTACGCGATCACATGCGTACCCGGACCCGCGCGATTGATGCCGATACCAGCGGCTGCTATGAGCTTATAGGTCTCGACTGTATGATTGATGCAAATTTAAAGCCGTGGCTGCTTGAGTGTAATTTAAGCCCGACACTGGATGTTTGCACGACCCCAGAAGACGGGGGCGATGTTGAGGAACGCATGAAGCGCCAATTGGTCGCAGATATGGTACAAATAATGGGCCTTAACGACCCGGTAAAAGACCTTTCCGGTCTATCGGCATATGAGCGGATCAAGACGGACGCTGAGCGAGAGTTTGCCAGTGCCGGTGATTTTGAGCGGATGTATCCCTGCGAGGACTTGCAAAATTACCTGTCCTTCTTCCCAGTGCCGCGTTACGCAGATATTGTTTTGGCCGAAATGGTTACTGGCTCAGCGCCCAAGCCACCAACGCTTTCAGCGGGCCGCACGCAAGAAATTGTCACCGATGACGCGCTGCTGCTCTATTCCCAAGAGAATGGAACGATTTATACGCCCAATCCTTCCGCTGCATGGATTTGGTTGATGGTAACGGACGGTGCAACCCCGGATCAAATAGCCGATGAACTTATTGCCGCCAACAAATCATCGGGTGAGCCTTCAAGCGAAGCTGACAACTGGGCGGTCCGCGAAAATGTTTGGGACGTGTTGGCTGAATGGGCGAATTTGGGGCTGTTGATAAACGCCGAACAAACGGTGGCCCCAGACGCTGCTGAGACGAGCAACATGGCGGACATTTGGCACGGCGAGGATCATGTCTCTATCGGCAATACTATTGTCACACTAAAATACGGCTGCCCCTATGCGGCCCTTCGCCTTCGGCAAGTATTGAAGCCTTTATTTGTCAAAAACAAGGGCGAGCACAGCTTTCAAATATTGAAGGGACCCTCTGGTTACGCTGTGGTTCACGGCGCCCATTTGGTTGGGGCTGGCTTTAATTTATCTGAAGTAGTTCCCAGCATCTGTCAGCGCTTATTCGAATTGGCACCAACATCGGCGAATGAAATTGCGCTTCAGGCGGCTTTGGTTCCGCTAGACCAAGAAAATGCCGTCCTTGTTATCTCGGCATATGATGGTGGCTTTGATATTCTCGCCCATGCCATGGCAACCTCAATTGGTCTGGGCCAAGCAGGCGGCGTACTGTTGCAAACAAACGAGCATGCCACGGCGGTGCCTGTCAATTTACCCCTTCGCCTGAGCAAGGAGGATATTGAGGAAACAGGTGTCGTACTTGACAAAAAGACACTTCAGCAGCTCCAAGAACTCTCAGAGGGCACCGATGGATATTTATTGCCATCAACGCTAGAGATGAAAACAAAGTCTTATGCAATAAGCGCTGTGATTTTGCCGAAGCTTGTGCCTGAAAGTGAAACAAGCGTAACGCCCTTAAAAGCAAATGAAGTGTTGAGCGGCCTGTTGCCCTTAACCTTTGCTATGGGCGCAAAAGGGCTGAGCGGGGAACAAGTATCTGCTTTTGCTGCATGGTTGGCAGAGCGCCCACTTGTTGGGATGGCTTTTTCTGACCCAGAGGAAGCAGCACGGGCGGCGATAGAATTGGTTGAGAGGCAATAGATTGCCACGCTATTGTTTTATTTAATGAAAAAGCCACCCCCAAAGGGACGGCTTTTGATCGTTTTAAGGCCAAAAAAATAAACTTCAACTAAGCTAGATGCTATCAGCTTCCGCCATTTTCCTTCAGGTAAGCGAGCAGGTTGGCGATGTCTTCAGGCTTTTTCAAACCGGGAAAACCCATCTTCGTGCCTTTGACAACTTTCCTCGGTGCTACCAAGTAAACGGCCAATGTTTCTTCAGACCAAACCACGCCGTATGCTTTCATGGCTTTGGAATATTTGTAGCCTTCAGATGTCCCCGCCGTGCGACCAAGGACGCCCGCAAGGGATGGACCTATCTTCTTCTTGCCTACTTCAAGCGAATGGCAGGCTTTGCATTTCTTAAATACGGTAGCGCCTTCTGCGGCATCGCCTTCGGCGAACGACGGCGCGGTAAAACTTAACGCAGCGACAGCTGCTAGCGTGGTAATATTGATCAGTTTCATCGATGACCCTTTTTCTGCAAGTGACAAATTTTGGTGCTTATACTATTAAATCTATCTGTATTTTCATGGTGTTAGCGCTTACCACTGCCCGACCAGAAGATTGTTATCCACCTTAGTTAGAATTGATAACAGAGAAAACCAATACACGTCCCTACACTTTTTGTTGATCTTGCCCCCGAGCATCCTCGCGGTGCTATTATCTTGGGGCACCATCGCTTTGCATGTCGCCCGCGTCGCCCGCACCAACCCCATCTTTGTGCTAAGGTATGGGTGAAGGGGGTTAATTTTCTCTTTCAAGTTATGAATTTTAAAACCCAAAACCATTTCCCCAAGACCGTAAATTGTTATAACACTATATAATAGATTTACACGCGCCGTAATTGCGTGGCTTTGGGGAGCTTATTTTGAATTTATTAAAAGCATTTTTCGTATCACTATTTTCATTTATCTTTTTCACATCTGAAGTTCTCGCTTGCTCAATGACTCGCGACTACGTTCGCCCAAGCAATTTCGAACTCGTGCAATTCACTGATATTATCATAGTTGGAAAGATTATTTCAGGGACAGTTAACGGGCGAATGGGTTCAACAAAAATAGAAGTTGAAAGAGTCATTAAAGGCCACCCCCTCCCCAAATATATTACTCTAGATCTTGCCATATCCAAAGTCCCTCCAAGCACTCGAGATCAGATTTATAGCTCTCATCCTTATAATTCTGCCTGTAACAGATATGAAGTTGAAAAGGGGCATTCCTATGTTTTCTTCATGAATGAATATAAAGAGAAACTAGGGCTATATAATAATCCAGCCTTCAGCAGAATTACCGAAGACTATTACGGCGAAGGCTCGCTGTGGATGAAGGCTATTAACTATTATCTAGATGTTCAAAACTCCCATAGCCCGATGGTGCAGATAGATGTTTTGAAAGAGAAATTTTACGCAATTCAAAAAGAGAAAAATGCTGCCGAGCATGATCAATTACTGGCCGTAGATATTGCTACCCATTTAATGTCCCGATCAGAATACAAGCCGACCCAGTATCTTATTGATAGTTACATGGCCTTGGACATGGGAAAAGAATTAGGCTTTAGAGTTTCTAGCCCGAAAACCTATCATGGCAACCCTCATATGGAAAGCATGTTAGAAATGCTCTTTGGCCAAAAGGCTTTGCCCATATCTGAAAGAAAAAAAGAGATGGAGTTTATCCTCTGGTCTCTCGCTAATGGTAAGCACCCAGCAGCTAAGGACTTTATGTTAAAGTTGATCGCTAAACCCAAAGCTGAAGCTGTTCATTTAGGTGCAGCGGTAAGATATTTGTCAAATCACGGCCAATACCGAGAGGCTGTTGAACTTGTTAAGATGCATGGCATTAACATAGCCAGCCATGGAACTGCCCATGAAGTCAGAGAGTTTTTTCATGCTGCCCTTCGCATTCATGATAATAAAGCAGATTATAAGAAGCCGAAATGGCTACAAGTCGAAGAGGTGCGGGCTTGGTGGCCTCGGTTTGCCCTGACCATAGAGCAAATTATGACATCAAGAAAAATGTGGTCAGATTGGCGGGTGATATCTGAATTAGAACTCGGTGAGCTTAGACCCAAAAATTACCGAGAATATCCTGATTTAGCCTATTTGCTTGTGGATGAATATGATGATGAAGTCGTTGACTGGGCAAAGCAGGAAATTAAGCAGCTATTAGCAGATGAAGTTGGGACACATAAAGAAGACTACGCCTTGCCTATAGGTATTATACTTAGAGATTATAACAACTATAATAAGAAAGACTATGTTGAAGACCTGTTCTGCCGGTCCAAAGATACCAGATATCTACTTTTGAAGAATATTGGCTACCATGTTGACACCTATACAGATGACCTCGTGAGACAATTCGCACTATTTAAAGGTTATGATGAGGAAGAAAAAAATACCTTGATAAAGTCTCTAATTAGGTTTGAAGCAAAAGAAGAAGATAGTGCAGTTGATCTAAATGAAGATTTAGATAGATACTCTCAACCCTATGATTTCATTTATTATTTGATGCATGGAACTATACCTAAATTGAAGAAATTAAAACCAATTCAGTGTGATTAATCAACCACAGTATCACGCGTTTGTTTAACAATAACGCCCAGTAACATGACGAAAACCAGCGTAACAGCGGCCATCATCACATTGCCTGCCACCATGAGAACCACAGCGGATACCAAAAAAGTAATCGCCACCAGAACAGCCCCTAGCCGCCTAGTTTTGGGCAAGGCCATTAAAATAGCGCCGAGGAGCTGAAGGATGCCGAACGCTATCAAAATTGGGTTTGAAAAGCCATAGGGGCCGTAAAAATCTACTTCCACCTGCACGAGCATGACCTTAACAAGGCCAGAAGCCAGGGCCAGCAGAACAAGGGCGATTAGAATTATAGTATAAAATATTTTCATGTCATGCCTTGGTTAAATGCTATTAATAACGATACTTTCATCTAGACTATACGCGCTGAAGGCTAAAATGAATGTATTTTTGTCTTCAGCGACCTTAAATCCATTAAGGACCGTTATTTGGCAATGACCTTGTGCAGCGCGTCGTTGATGCGCGTTTGCCAGCCTTTGCCGCCTGCCTTAAAGTGCGCGACAATATCAGCGTCTAGGCGGATGGTAACGGGTTGCTTAGGATTGCTGGACTTTGGCCTGCCCCGCATGGCTTTGCCCAGCGGACTATCCGGGTCAACCCGCTTGAAAGTTTTCATCATTTCAGCGGTCAGTTCCGGTGCATCATCGGGATGTGTATGTGTCATATTGTTTCCTTTCTCTCGCATTGGCTTTACGCAAACTGATCAGCCGTACCTTGTCGCCGCGTTCCGTGACAACGGCGATATAGAGGCGACCGTCAATCAAGCCCATGACCAGATCGCGAGCCTCACCATATTCAAAGCGATCATCTGGCTTCATCCTAGATGTATCAAAATCCATGTCGTGAATGAGTTCAAAGTCAACGCCGTGACGATCAAAATTGCGCTGGCGCTTGGCCTCATCCCATTCAAACACGCTGTATCCTCTGTTATTATTGATTTTATTGTACGTACATTAAATGGCCTTGTCAATATTGTATGTACAATAAAGGCTTGTGCAGAACAATGCCAAGAGATCAAGCTCAAATAGATGTAGCTTTTTATAGAGGCTTGTCACACGGAGGGAAGTTCATTGAATGTACTACAAAAGAGAAAATGGTGGTCGGTACTGGGCTCGAACCAGCGACCTCTTCGATGTCAACGAAGGGTTATAAAGCCAAAATGGTAGAAAACCGCCATTTCCCATCCAATAGTATTTCAAGGAAACAGCGATACACCCTAAATAAGAGGTTTTCAACCACATTGCACCCATAACCAAAACTCAATTAAATCAAGCCATCACTTAGCTAGGAAGCTTGCGATAGGAAGTACAAATTTCATCTATCCTCTTAAGCAGACCAAACCGCGCCAAAAATGGGCGTTTGAGCTCAGATATTTCACTCTATTGCTTGACTGAATTCTGGCTTGACCGACGACACGTAGGTTTATTATTCAATAGTGGTTTCGACATTTCCTGCAAATACAAGCACTCAATGTATTTATATTTTGATTAAACGTCATAATTTCAACCTTATACGCCTTGCTTTTTTACCATGGTAATGACTCATAATAATTTTTAACGGCTTGAAAGGCATTATCAAAATCTGGAAGGTCGCCAGGAATTTCATCTGCTAGAGTATGCCATTCCCTTAAAGAACGCTCATATAAACCCTGACTCTGAAAACCTGTTCGAGTAGCTACAAAACCACGAGTTTCACATTTATTTTTAAGTGTCCTTAATATACTTTTAGAATCACAACCTGCCAAATAATTATTTTCAAGCAAGAAATGGATGTCATATACATCTTGCCGCCTAATTCTGTTACGGCGTTCTTGCTGAAATATAGCGCGATATTTTTCTGCGATTGTATCACCTAGAGAGTATGCCTTCACAAATATTAATGGATCATTCAGATATAATTCTTGAAAGGCATACACCTGCTCTCTGAAAGATATATCTACAGATATTGTATGAGGACATATACCTTCATCAAGTTTTCGCTCTAATGAGGTGTCTTTTTCAGCGTAAGCAATAGTAACTTTAAGAGCAGGGAAATCGGCATCAGGAAACATCGCAGGTTTTGGCATTTTTTTAACTTTTTGAACCCTAAAAATAGTATCCAAATATCCAAGCTTAATCGCTGCTTTGTTCATGCTAGCATTTAATTTAGCCGATAAATCTCTTGCAAAGGATTCATGGTCATCAATAACACAAGAGAAATCTACATCTGCAGTAACTCGGTCACTATTAAATGCTAGGGCAAATAAAGTTCCTCCTTTTAAGTAGAGTGCCTCTTGCAAAGAATTGTTTATTCCTATAGCTGCAAGTAAGACCTCCACAGCTTGCCTATCTTGATAGACTTGGCTATCGCCTTTAGCCTTTTCAACCCACTCTGTGAGTAATATATTTTTTGATAAGATTGAATTTTTAGACATTGATTGATAGCATCCATTTTTCAGAATAAACTGGCATATAAGGGGCCGCAGGGTCAAGTTTACGAGAGCTACCGCGCCCTACAGAATTTACCCAAGAGGCAATACGGTTATCACTAATGTTTAAATACTCTTCTAAAATATAACCAGCTCTAACTTTAACGATTTTACTTGTTGATTTTTCTACGGAAGAAATGATCTCATCAATATACGTTGATGCATGTTCTTTCCAAATTTCAAGAACATGCACAATACCCCCACACCATTGTGGTCGATCAAGTGTTTGTACAAAAAGGTCTCCAATAACAGGTATCCTCGCTGAACTGTTTTTGATGATTATAGTTTCGCAAGGTGATGACGTATTATGAAATAATATTGATCGCCCCATTACCTTATCGCGGAAACCGATCTTTACAAGTAAGTGCAGCGCAATCGATTGCTCTTTCTGATTGCTTAATTCGTCATCAATAAAATGGAGGCGGCATTTATTCCATATATTGCGAGAAGGGGTTGATAAAGTAATTGTAGTCGGATTTCTGTTTGTAAGACGATAACGCTGTAAAGCAGAAAAATGTGAGACGTAACAGAAAGGGTCTGCATAACAGCAAAAATCTTCTACAGAATACTTTTTGCCGCCAGAGATGTTATATACTGAGCTTTTCACGCCCCTTATGGGTGTGAGCATCCTATTTTTAATCATTGAGGCTCTAAAGCGCTTAAACTGATTAATTTCTGGTGTGGTTTTAAAAGTACGCAATGGTTTCCCATTGTATGCCCTATCCTTAAGTAACTGAACATATAGTTTAAATAAGTCATAATCACTTATTAACCCGATTTCATTGTCTTGAATTTGGTCCCATATGGCATCAATTAGCTTCATAATAAATCCATTGTATTGATAGCTCTGTAATATAAATGTCCTTAGGACATTTATATTACAGAGCAAGTAATGTCAATCTTTTTAGCCTCAAAAATATAATTGACAATTATAGTAAGGTATATATAATGTCCTTAGGACATTATATATACCTTACATAACAGCAAACACATTTTATTGCTTGGGTACAGGTGCTTAGCTCACGTTCTATTGTGCCGCCTTTAGCTGGCAACAGACACCCCCAAATTTAACATGCCAATAAATGTTACTTTGGCTAACTCTCATATATAAACGGCAGTCAGAAAACTAATCACCCATATATATCGCGGCTTACCGATAAAATTTAAAATCGCTGCGCCCACACTAACGTGTTGTGAGAATACCATAATGCTTAAAATATAATTTAAATCATGGGGCTGACCCAGATAACTAATCCAGTTTCTCTTTAACCCACTGTTTTAATTCTTTTAATTGAAGTGCTGGATCACTGTTATTGAAACGCCACTCACATTCCTTCAAAAATAGTCCAAAATGCTCCTTGGGTACACCATTAAATTTACGCATATGACGCTTGGCTTGGTTCCAGAAATTCTCGATGCCATTGATATGGTTTCCTTTGTCTGCAAAGAGCTTTGAGTGGTTGATACGAAAGTGCTTGAAATCACTTACATCCAACACGTTATAGCCCCGCCAGCAGTCAGAATATACGATGCTGTCAGGGACTACCTTCTGCTCGATTATGGGATATAAAGTCGCTGAACTAGCATCAGGAATGATCTTCGTGTAGACCTTGCCACCCCGCTTCAACAGGCCGAATACTGGTATTTTGCCTGCTGCGCCTCGACCACGCGGCCCTTTACGTCTGCCTCCAAAATAACTTTCATCAACTTCTATCTCTCCACTAAATGCAATACCCGCTTCCTTCTCAAGCTGCTCGGTAATGATAAGGCGAAGTCGGTGAAAATAATAGATAGCCGTTTTACTGTT
>JAJFIS010000009.1 GCA_021774735.1 Alphaproteobacteria bacterium
CTTTTATCACCGCGCAAAGCAGCTAGCGCTACTTTCTTCTTAAAGGCGGTCGTAAGTGTGCGTCGTTTTGTCATTTTATGTCTCCGATTCAATGGTCGGATACACCTTAGCAGACTGTACAGTTTTTTAGGACCAGCTCAATGGAAGTTGGGAGCCTGTAATTTATTGCAAGGGAAAGAACGTTCAAATGTTGCAAGTAAAAGAATCGTTCAAAGAAATATTGGTTATTGAAGACACCACTTTTTTTACTAAAGTAATTCACAGTAGACTGAAGCAGATAGTTGATATTCATGTTGCATGTGTAGATTCTATGGCTGCAGCAATGACACATCTCGAAAATAAAAATGCCGACGATGTATTGTGTTTGAGCGACATGAACTTGCCTGATGCACCAAACGGCGAGGCCATAAACAAGTTAACTGAATTTGGTTTTCCTACTATCGTATTCACAGGAAACTATAGTGCAGCAATGCGCGATAAAATATTAAAGCTGGGCATAATTGATTATGTAACAAAAGAAAGCCCGGCTACCCTCGATTATTTAGCATCAGTTGTAAATCGCGTTATACGCAACCGCAGCATCACAGCAATGGTGATTGACGATTCTAAAACCAGCCGTAAATATCTCTCCAGCATACTCGAGCGATTTCAATTGAATGTAATAACGGCCAAAGATGGTGAAGACGCACTGAATAAATTGAGTGATCAGCCGGATATCAAGCTTATCGTAACCGACTATAACATGCCAAATATGGATGGTTTCGAGTTAATAAAAGAGATCAGAAAAGAATGGTCGAAAGAAAAATTGGCTATTATTGGATTGTCCGCCAGCGACCAGCCCGGCCTCAGCGCTAAATTCATAAAAATCGGCGCTGACGATTTCATTAATAAGAATTTTGAAATTGAAGAACTTATGTGCCGAATTCAAAAGAATCTGGATAACCTTGACCAACTAGACACATTACATCGATCGGCAACAACCGACTATTTAACCGGCCTTTACAATCGCAGATATTTCTATGACATGGGTGAAAATATAGTTGCGGCAGGGAAAAACAGGGGCTCCCCAGCAGTGTTTGCCATGATCGACATTGATAAATTTAAAAATGTGAATGACACCTATGGCCATGATGCAGGCGACCTCGTTCTTGTTGAATTTGCAAAAATTATAAAAGAAAAAGTAGGTATTACTGATTTGCCCGCACGCCTTGGCGGTGAGGAATTTTGCATTTTGTTTGCGGCTGCTGACCCTGCGTATATATCTGACTTTTTTAATCAGCTCTTGAACAATATTTGTACGACCAATTTCAATATCGGTGACCAAACCATAAACATTTCAGCAAGTATCGGCATTGTGTTGGTTGGTGGCGCGTTAGAAGACGCCATTGCTGCATCCGATGAACTATTATATCAGGCAAAAGAAAATGGACGAAACCGTGCCATTATCGATGTTGGGTCTACAACACCTTTATCCACTATCAAAGGCCCACCAGGATTTCATTATTAGCACTGAATTGGCACAATAAAAAACCCCAGCGTGAACCGGGGTTTTGTCGTCTTTAAGGATATTACCAGTCTCTAGAACGGGATTTCGTCGTCTAGGTCGCCGCCGCCGAAGCCTTTGTTTTGCTGGCCACCCGCTTGTTGTCCGCCGCCCTGTTGGTCACCACCGTAACTACCGCCAGATTGGCCCCCTGATTGACCACCGCCATAACCGCCACCGCCTTGATTATCACCGCGACCGTCTAACATGGTAAGCTCACCGCGGAAGCGCTGCAAAACGATCTCGGTAGAATATTTTTCAGCGCCGCTCTGGTCGGTCCATTTACGGGTCTGTAATTGGCCTTCAATATAAACTTTTGAGCCCTTTTTAAGGTAGTTCTGCGCCACTTTGGCTAAATTCTCATTAAAGATGACCACACGGTGCCACTCGGTTTTTTCGCGGCGCTCGCCTGTGTTGCGATCTTTCCAGCTTTCACTGGTGGCGATGCTTAAATTAACCACCGGGTTACCGTCCCCCATGGTGCGGCTTTCCGGGTCGCGGCCCAAATTGCCGATTATCATTACTTTGTTTAAACTACCGGCCATAAAAGCCCCCTCTATGAATAAATTATTTTCAATCTACGCCGTAAAGCCGCAGAATCATTATGTGTCGCACTTTATACCAGTCCCAAAAATCTCGCTACAGCATAATGATGAGGAAGAGAATATTCACTTCCCAGTCATTTTTGTTCTTTATTTGTTCCATTTTATAGGCTAATGTCAAGGGGACAGTTAAGGAAAGATAAATGAAAATAATATTGACCATGATTTTACTGAGCTTTGCGACCGTTGGGCTTAGCGCGCAAAATACCCCTTCCCCCAATATTTGCGAAGATGACCCGCGCTTCAATCAGTTTGATTTCTGGCTCGGGGATTGGCGAGTGACGGACCGCGCCAAGGGCGACTTTCAAGGTACCAATAAAATCACCAAGGCAGAAAAAGGCTGTCTGATCTTTGAACATTGGACTAGCAAAGCAGGGAACACAGGTTCCTCGATAAACTATTATAATCCGAACTTGGATGAATGGCGGCAAATATGGGTATCCAATGGCTATAGCATTGATATTAAGGGTAAACTAGAAAATGGCTCCATGACATTAATTGGCAAAATTCATTATTATAAAACAGGAAAGTCCTTTCCTTTCAAAGGTACATGGACCTACGAGTCTGACGGCACAGTGCGCCAGCATTTTGAGCAATATGACGTAAATAGCGATGCATGGAAAGTCTGGTTTGATGGACGTTACACCCGATCAGATGGTGCGAATGGAACCACTGCGGTGCCCAAAGATCAATGATTTGACGGACTAGCGACAGATTATTTGATTTTACCTGTCACAGCACTCTATAAGAAGCAAGATTTTACCCTCTGGATTGATAAGCCATGCTCACTGAAATTTCTGTTCGCGGCGCTCGTGAACATAATCTAAAAGATATTGATGTTGATATCCCTCGCGACAAACTAGTTGTCATCACGGGGCTTAGCGGCAGTGGCAAGTCATCGCTCGCCTTTGATACGATCTATGCCGAGGGCCAACGACGCTACGTAGAAAGCTTGTCGGCCTATGCTCGCCAGTTCCTTGAGCTGATGCAAAAGCCCGACGTGGACCATATTGAGGGGCTATCCCCTGCTATTTCCATCGAGCAGAAAACAACGTCCAAAAACCCGCGTTCCACGGTCGGCACTGTCACCGAGATATATGACTATATGCGGCTGCTATGGGCGCGCATCGGGGTGCCCTATTCCCCTGCGACCGGCTTGCCGATTGAAAGCCAATCAGTTAGCCAGATGGTTGACCGCATCACGGCAATGGACAGTGGCAGCCGGCTTTATCTGCTCGCCCCCATCGTGCGGGGCCGCAAGGGGGAATACCGCAAGGAATTCGCCGAGCTGCAAAAAAAGGGTTTTCAGCGGGTTAAAGTTGATGAGGTCTTTTACTTGATCGAGGATGTGCCCGCGCTCGACAAAAAGCTGAAACATACCATCGAAGTGGTGGTTGACCGCTTAGTCATTAAAAGCGGCCTGGAGCAACGCATCGCAGACAGCGTTGAGACCGCGCTGGAGCTTTCCGATGGCCTGTTGGTGGTGGAAAGCGCTGTAAGCAACGAGGAGAAAGGTGACGCGTCGCCTGAACGTTATGTGCTGTCCGCCAAGTTCGCCTGCCCTGTCTCTGGTTTCACCATTGAAGAGATTGAGCCAAGGCTGTTCAGTTTCAACAACCCATTTGGTGCCTGCCCTGACTGTGACGGCCTCGGCAAAAAATTATATTTTGACCCTGAGCTGGCGGTTCCTGACCATTCAAAGTCGATCAACAGCGGCGCGATTGCCCCTTGGTCCAATAAGTCTAACAACCCCTCGCCTTTTTATTTTCAAGCACTGAAAAGCGTCGCAAGGCACCTTGATATTGACCCCAATACCCCTTGGCAAGAGCTCAATCAAAAACAACGGGATACCTTTCTGTTTGGCACCGGCAGACAAGCCATCCGTATCGTTTATGCTGACGGTAAAAGCAAGTTCGAGACCCATAAACCCTTTGAAGGTGTGCTTAATAATATTGAGCGGCGCTGGCGCGAAACCGATAGCAATTGGATGCGCGATGAGCTTAGCCGCTATCAAAGTAGCACGGACTGTGAAACATGTGGTGGGGAACGCCTTAAAGCCGAGGCTAGAGCGGTTAAAATTGATGGCAACGCCATCAGCGAAGTTACCGTTCTTAGTATCAATGCCGCGCATGAATGGTTCAGCGCCCTGCCGGCAAAGCTGACGACTAAGCAAAATGCCATTGCCGATAAAATCCTGCGAGAAATTAGCGAGAGACTTGGGTTTCTTGTTAATGTAGGACTTCGCTACTTATCCCTAAGCCGTTCTTCTGGCACACTATCTGGTGGTGAAAGCCAACGCATTCGCTTAGCTTCTCAAATCGGCTCTGGCCTAACCGGCGTTCTATATGTGCTCGATGAGCCTTCGATTGGCCTGCACCAGCGCGATAATGACAAGCTGTTAGAGACACTTAAAAACCTGCGCAATATTGGCAATACGGTGATTGTGGTGGAGCATGATGAAGACGCCATTCGCAGCGCTGATTATGTCATTGATATGGGCCCCGGTGCTGGTGAACACGGCGGTGAAATAGTCGCTAAGGGCACCGCTGCAGAGGTTATCGCCCATCCTGACAGCCTGACCGGGCAATATCTATCGGGCAAGCGCGAAATCCCCATCCCTGAAACGCGCCGCAAAGGGCACAAAAAGAAATTCCTGACCATTAAAGGGGCGCGAGCGAATAACTTGCAGGATATTGACGCAAGTTTCCCGCTTGGTACCCTAACCTGCGTTACGGGTGTTTCTGGCTCTGGTAAATCAACACTAACTATTGAAACGCTTTATAAAGCAGTAGCGCGGCAGCTCAACAAAGCCCGCGCCATCCCCGGTGACCATGATAAAGTTGGCGGTCTGCAACATGTGGACAAAATCGTCGATATCAACCAAAGCCCAATTGGCCGCACGCCGCGCTCTAACCCCGCGACCTATACCGGTGCTTTCACCCCTATCCGCGAATGGTTCGCCGGACTGCCAGAAGCCAAAGTTCGTGGCTATAAACCCGGCCGTTTCAGCTTTAACGTTAAGGGTGGCCGCTGCGAAAGCTGCCGTGGTGACGGCATGATCAAGATCGAAATGCATTTCTTGCCCGATGTTTATGTGCAGTGCGACCAATGCATGGGTAAGCGCTATAACCGCGAAACATTAGAGGTGCACTACCGGGGCAAGTCCATCGCGGAGGTTCTCGACATGACCGTGGAAGATGGAGTTGAGTTTTTCAAAGCCGTGCCTGCCATTCGTGACAAGCTCGCGATGCTCAACCGGGTTGGACTTGGCTATATTCGGGTTGGCCAACAGGCGACAACGCTCTCCGGCGGTGAAGCGCAGCGGGTCAAGCTAGCAAAAGAACTATCCAAACGCTCTACGGGTAAAACGCTTTATATTTTGGATGAGCCAACAACAGGCCTGCATTTTGAGGATATTCGCAAGCTACTTGAAGTGATCCAAGAATTGGTGGGCCAAGGCAATACGGTCATCATCATTGAGCATAATCTGGAAGTGATAAAATCCGCTGATTGGCTCATTGATCTAGGCCCTGAAGGCGGCAATGGCGGCGGCTTTATCATCGCCACTGGCACACCAGAGGATGTCGCGGGCTGCGAGGAGAGCTACACTGGGCATTACCTAAAAATGTTATTTGATAAACGTGCAAATATTGCAGCCGAGTGATAGTCTATCCCTAACCAGCTTGGGGTTTATTTAAAGCCTCAAGCTTACCCTCATCACTCATAAGCCATTTAAAATAAGTTTCTGCACCTTCCTCACCCCACTTCATCAATGCAGTTTTTTGGGCCTTGTCTAAGTTAAAATCGAGCGTGCTAATATCATGTGTGTTGATGTAAATAGTCCTATGCCAATCATCACTGTGTAAATGTGCACTATCCTGCGAGGCTAAGGCTGTGTTCAAAAGTATAGGAAAATAGTCAATTACGCTATGTATCGGTTGTTTTGGTGGCTGCTTCCCTTCTCTAAACATAGCGACATCTGCTGCTGAATCTAACCTAACTCCAAGGGTTTGGGCGTTATAAACATAAGGCCAGCGGGAATCATCGGGAAAGTCTTCGCCGCTACGGTCAACGTAGGCTTTGTTCATGTCTTCATAATATTTTTTTGGCAGTGCATAGGCATTTTGCTCGGCTTTTGAAATATACCTGCGATGGTCATATAGTTTCACCGGATAATTACGAAGCACACCTCCATCGACAAAATATTCACCATCAGTTTTTACAGCTTCGAAAAACATCGGAAATGACATACTTTTTCGAACTGCATCAATAATTTTAATATCTTTGGTTTCTTCAAACGCATTGGAAAATACATAGCTAATACTGCGTGACAAGTTAGTGGCACATACTGTCAATTCCGGACAACTGTTGGTCTTGGCCCAAACATTATGTTCCGCAAAAGTCATATTGCGGTTGCCCGTTTTCTCTTCAATCAAATCACCAATCCAAGTCCTGAAAAAATTACCTTTATACAGTCCATAGCGCCTTAGAAATCTATACACGCGACCAAAAAGCCACCAACCACCATCCATGAAGTCTTTAAAATCTAAGCCACGAAGAATTTCTTCTTGTTCATCATGGCTATAGCCAAAAGCTATTAACACTGCATTTATCGCACCGGCTGAGGTGCCGCCAACACGCTCAACAGTGTCCATAACGCTGTATTTATCCAGAACCCTAAGCATGCCAACAAATGCAATACCCTTTACGCCGCCGCCTTCAAGAACCAAATTACGAAATGTTTGCATGATGTCTCCCCTAAGTCGTACATATAAGGATAATATACCATTTATTGGAGTAAAATGCTAGTCTTCAGAAACTACTGCCCGGGCCCTTTAAGAATTCTAATTCCTCAGCAGTGCTTTGCCGCCCAAGCGCTTCATTACGGTGTGGGTAGCGGCCAAAGCGGTCGATGATGGCTTTATGGCGCTGCTCAAAGTCTAAATTGCCCTCCAGCCCGGGAAGGGAAAAAATCTTCACCGCCTGCTCGTGAACCTTAGCGCTTTCACTATGCATATAGGGCATGACCAAAAAGGGCTTCTGTGCGTCAGTGATATTCTCCAACGCCCCTGCCCGCACGGCCTCCTGTGACAATGCCAGCGCCAAGGGGTCCGCTTTAAAAGCATCAGCGTGACCGCGAAACATATTGCGGGAAAATTGATCAAGCAGAATAACTTCAGCCAATCGCCCTTCTGCACAGTCGCGCCATGACCACAACTCCCCCGCAACTGCATAATGATATGCCCTAAGGAACTTCTCTCTAATTAAAGCATCAAATTCAGGGTCCTTTTGCCACCAGCTTTTTGGGCCGTGGTCTTTAAACCAAAAATGGATCACTTCGCTATACTGCACCAGAAACACCTCTGCTCTAATTCTATTTTCTTCACTATCACTTAGTAAGTCAGTTAAGGCGAGCACTATCAATGAAATTTCGCGCCTGCTAGCGCTATTCACTTTCTTTTCGCTGCGATATATGGCACATCCCGCCCATGGAAAATATTGTGAATAAAGTTGATCCCATCCACATCATTGGCGGCGGCTTAGCAGGCAGTGAAGCCGCTTGGCAGTGCGCTAAAGCTGGCGTTCCTGTAATATTGCATGAAATGCGCCCCGAGCAGAAAACCAACGCCCATGTCACGGACGGACTGGCTGAGTTGGTATGCTCGAACAGTTTCCGCTCTGACGACGCTGAAAATAACGCTGTGGGCCTATTGCACGCTGAAATGCGCTTGGCCGGTTCGCTTATTATGGCAGCAGCAGACCGTAATAAAGTGCCAGCTGGTAGTGCGCTGGCCGTGGACCGGGAAGAATTTTCAAAAGATGTAGAGGCCAAGCTGACCGAGCATCCGCTGATCACCATTGAGCGTAAAGAGATCGCAGGCCTGCCGCCGGAAAGTTGGGACAATGTCATCATCGCCACCGGGCCTTTGACATCGCCAGCGCTCAGCGAGGCAATATTGTCGCTATCCGGCGAAAATAGCCTCGCCTTTTTCGATGCTATCGCGCCTATTGTTTATAAAGACAGCATCAACTTTGACATAGCATGGTTCCAAAGCCGCTATGACAAAGGTGACGGGGCTGATTATATAAACTGCCCCATGAGCGAAGATGAGTATAACGCTTTCATCGAAGCCTTAAATGGCTCTGACAAGACCGCGTTTAAAGAATGGGAAAAAGATACGCCCTACTTTGAAGGCTGTATGCCCATCGAAGTAATGGCCGAGCGTGGCCATGATACCCTGCGCTTTGGCCCGATGAAGCCTGTGGGACTGATGGACGCGCGGGTAGGCAAACAGGCGCATGCAGTGGTGCAACTGCGCCAAGACAACCAGCTCGGCACACTTTATAATATCGTTGGGTTCCAGACCAAGATGAAATACGGCGAGCAGGCGCAGACATTGAAGATGATACCAGGGCTAGAAAATGCTGAATTCGCCCGCCTCGGTGGCTTGCACCGCAATACATTTCTCAACAGCCCCAAAGTGCTAGATGGCTCCTTGCGGCTGAAAGCGGCGCCGCGCCTGCGCTTTGCCGGGCAAATTACCGGTGTTGAAGGTTACGTTGAAAGTTCGGCCATGGGCTTAATAGCAGGCCGCTTTGCCGCTGCAGAACGATTGGGTGAAACCATTACAGCCCCGCCCGCGACAACGGCTTTTGGTGCCTTAATTAACCACATCACTGGCGGAGCGGATGCAAAAAGCTTTCAGCCAATGAATGTGAACTTTGGCCTGTTCCCGCCAGTGGATTTGAAAGGCAAAAAGAAAATCCGCAAAAAAGAGCGCCGGCCAATGATGTCAGCCCGTGCCCTTAAAGATTTTAATATATGGCTGAACGGCGATAGCGAGCAGACCTAATCAGCTCTTAGCTATTGCCCTCAGCTTCACGGTCACCCGCGTCTTGTACTGCATGCCATGTCTCGATTGCGATTTCAACATCGTCTAAAGCTCTACACCCATCACCGCATATACGGGCGAGGCGATCACGATTTTTATTGGCACGATTAATAAGGCCGCGACGTAGAAAAGCCAGCGCTTGCAAACGCAGTGCCCCCGTATCATTGGGCTCAATCTCCAAAGCCTTACGATAAAAACGCAGACCACGGCCAACACGGTCAAGCCCTTCATAAACTTGGCCTAAGCCCACATAGGCAGTGCCGTTTTTAGGGTTCGCTACCAAGGCCCGCTCATAAAGTTCTTTTGCATCATCATAGGCGCCCGTGCTTAAAGCAGCATCCGCCTGTTCAACCAGCGCCTTGGAGACCTCTTGGTATGATTTCGAGGTTTGAGCCAAGCTGATAGATGAAACCATCAAACCTGCTACTATCGCCATAATTAATTTACGCACTTACTTATCTCCCAGCATAATCAGCCCAATTGGCCAATTTGCATCTAGTATCTACCCTATTTAGCGGCATTTTTACGGCGAAAACCACCAAAATTATGCAAGCCGTTGCAATATTGCGACGAAAAAGCCATCAGTGTGGTGAATATGCGGCGCTAATTGCAGCATACTTCGCTTTAATGCCAGCGACCCAGACAGTGGGTTATGCGGGGCCACCCTGCTCCAAACATCTTGCCACGGAATCATTTTAAAATCCTTATGATCCTTAAGAAAACTTTCAACTATTTCTTCATTTTCATCAGGCAGTACCGAACATGTCATATAAATAAGCCGTCCACCGACCTTGACCATTGCCGCAGCTTCAGCAATTAAATCTGCTTGAACTTGGGTTATAGCATCCAATGAAGCCGCGTCAAAGCGCCAACGCAAATCGGGGCTACGCCGCCATGTCCCACTGCCGCTACAGGGCACATCGACCATCACCCGGTCCATGCCAGCGTTATGCTCATCCAGCATTGCCGCTCGCGCTTCACCACTTTCGGGCAATTTACGGCTTTGAATATTATGGGCACCTGCCCGCTGCGACCGGTTACCAAGTTCCCGCAAGCGACCCGCATGGGTATCATAGGCATGGATTTGACCCTTGCCTTCCATGGCATCAGCAACAGCCAAACTTTTACCGCCTGCACCCGCGCATAGATCCATCACCTGCATGCCGGGCCGGGCGTGAACGAGCAAACTTGCGATCTGAGCCGCTTCATCTTGCACTTCAACAAAGCCCTCCCGGTGAGCCTTTTCCGCAACTAAATTAACCCGGTCTAAAATCGTTTTACCTATAGGAGAATAAACACAGTCACTTGTATTTATATCTTTACTCTCAAATAGTTCTGGCGTTTCTTTCGCATCATATTTAAGGGAATTCACGCGAATATTAAGCGGTGCCCGACCATTTAAGGCATCAGCTGCTTCTGCGTATTCACCCTTAAAGCGCTCTTGGAAAGCGGCATCATATAACGCGGGAACATTGCCCATGGCGCTTGCTGGAGCCAGCTCCAAATTTAACCCCTTGGCCCGCTCTAACATGTCACTTTCATCCCCGGAGAGTGCCGCAGGCGCATGGGTTTGCTCCAGGCCAAAAACGCTAGTATCTTCATGGTTCAAAGCCATATCGACCAGCACCATTGTGCGGGCGGTTTTATCCACCTTGAGCATACCCAAGCACCAAAGGAGCAATTC
Organism: Alphaproteobacteria bacterium; assembly: GCA_021774735.1. Taxonomy (GTDB): domain Bacteria; phylum Pseudomonadota; class Alphaproteobacteria; order Sphingomonadales; family Kordiimonadaceae; genus JAJFIS01. The sequence continues at coordinate 10,723 of JAJFIS010000009.1, forward strand.
ACGACTGCGCAGCATGCGGTAAAGCTGCTCGCTAACCGCACGGCGGTCTTTTGAACCAGCGTAACGCCGGGCGCGGAAATACTCACTAAGCAGCGCATCTGCAGGTTTAGCCGCCTCAGCAATAGCAATTTCAACGGTTTCAACTAATTCAATGAGCGCAGAAATACGTGCAGCAGGGATCATCTTTTATTTACCTGGGTAATTGGGGGATTCGCGGGTGATAGTAACGTCATGCACATGGCTTTCCCGCAAGCCCGAGTTCGTAATACGGACAAATTCCACATTACTGCGCATTTCATCAATGGTGCGGCTGCCAGTATAGCCCATACCAGCGCGCAGGCCACCGACAAGTTGGTGCAAAACAGCCAGCGCTCCACCTTTGAACGGCACTTGGCCCTCGATACCTTCTGGCACCAATTTCAAGGTGTCTTTAATATCTGCTTGGAAATAACGATCGGCAGAACCCCGTGCCATAGCAGCCACACTGCCCATGCCCCGGTAGGATTTATACGATCGTCCTTGGTAGAGAAACACCTCGCCCGGCGCTTCTTCCGTCCCCGCGAGCAGTGAACCCACCATACAAACATTGGCCCCCGCTGCCACCGCTTTGGCGATATCACCTGAGGTTCTAAGGCCACCATCGGCGATGATAGGCACACCGTGCGCTTTGGCGGCAGCGGCTACATCGGCGACCGCAGTTAACTGTGGCACACCAACACCGGCGACCACACGGGTGGTGCAAATGGAACCAGGCCCAATACCAACCTTGATACCATTGGCACCTGCAGCAATAAGGTCCTTTGCTGCAGCAGCCGTTGCCACATTACCAGCAATGATTTGGGCGGTAGGAAAATCAGCCCTAAGGGCAGCAACAGAATCTATAACATATTTGGAATGGCCGTGGGCTGTGTCAATCACAATTAGGTCGCAGTCAGCTTCCAGTAATGCAGCAGCCCGATTATACCCCTTTTCGCCCACAGTTGACGCCCCACCTACCCGCAAGCGACCACGCCCGTCCTTGCAAGCATCTGGATAAGCAACAGCCTTTTCCATATCCTTAACAGTAATCAAGCCAACACAGCGGTTTTCGCTGTCAACGACGATCAATTTTTCAATTCTATATTTGTGGAACAGGCGTTTTGCCTCTTCGCTCGTGACACCTTCGCGCACGGTTGTGACATCGCGGGTCATAATCTCGCGGACGGGTTGGCTAAGCTCGGTGGCAAAGCGCACATCGCGGTTGGTTAAAATACCAACGATAACCTTTGGGCCTGCTTTATCCGAGCGCTCAACCACAGGAATGCCAGAAATTTTATGGCGAGTCATCAGCTCCATCGCATCTGCAAGCGTTTGATCAGGGAACATGGTAACTGGGTTGACCACCATACCGCTTTCAAATTTCTTCACCTGACGGACCATTTCGACCTGTTCGTCTATGTCCATATTCCGGTGTAAAATACCAATACCACCTGCTTGCGCCATCGCAATTGCCATAGCGGTTTCGGTAACCGTATCCATTGCTGCAGACATAAGCGGAATATTAAGCTGAATATCTTGGGTCACTTGCGTTTTCAGGTCAACCTCAGCCGGCATCACATCCGATGCGGCGGGGACCAATAGAACGTCGTCAAAGGTGAGGGCTTCGCGGATATTCATAGGGGCTCCTGCTTATCTAACGCCGCCTGCAGCACCAGAAGCCACTTGCGACAACCACGGCACTCAATGCTGTTGAGCACCTCAATTGTCGCGTTTCAATAACCTGAATATGGCAATTGCACAATCAGAATCTGCCTGTGGATAAAAGGAGAAGTCAAAATTTACCCAAAAAAGGACGAAGAATAGCTATTCAGCCTCATCTAATGTGGCTGAGTGACCCTTAAAGCCCTGTGCCACCACATACCATTCAACCGATTCGGCGCGGGATGAAGGCGGCTTAGCATGTTTCACAGAAGTGAAATGCATACGCATGCGGGTTAGTAATTCTTGATCAGAACCTCCACGCAGTACCTTCGCAACAAATGTCCCGCCCTTGCTTAATACTTTTATCGCAAAATCCAAGCCAGCCTCACAGAGCAACATGGTGCGAATATGGTCGGTCGCTTTATGCCCAGTTGCGGCGTTTGCCATATCGGAAAGCACAAGGTCAACTGGGCCATTAAGTTCATCCATCAACCGAATTTCAGCGTCATCAGACAAAAAGTCCATCACCCAGATGGTTGCCCCTTGAATGGGGTCAATTTCTTGTAGATCAATGCCAATTATTTGGGCCTTTGGTCCCAGTTCTGCGGCTAACACTTGGGTCCAGCCACCGGGTGCACAACCCAAGTCAACGACCCGCTTTACCCCTTTAAGCAGCGAAAATTTCTCATTAAGCTCAATAAGCTTAAAAGCAGCGCGGGATCGATAACCAAGGCGACGCGCCTCGGCCACATAAGGGTCGTTCAATTGCCGTTGCAGCCAACGGGTTGAGGAATTTTTGCGCCCTCTAGCGTTTTTAACCCGCACTTTACCGCCACGGCTGCGGCTTTTGGGGTCGCTATTACGGTTCCAACCTGCCATTTCAGCCCCGCCCATTCTGTGTGTTAGCGTCAATATTGCCAGCCGTATTCTGGTTGTTACGTTTTGGTTTATTACCGCGACCACCGCGCCGGCGATTACGGCGACGCTCAGAAGTATATAGCCCGTCTTCTTGCATCAAGCCGCGCAAGATACCTTCTCGGATACCCCGGTCAGCAACCCGCAGGCTTTTAATTTCCGGCACGTCCAATATGCCTTCCAGTATAGCACAACCAGCAACGACTAGGTCTGCTCGGTCTTCCCCAATGCAGGGTTCCGCGCGCCGTTCATCATGGCTCATGTCAGCAACCCGGCGGGCAAGGCCGCGCATCTGGTCTGGTTTCACCCATGCGCCGTCAATGCGGTTACGGTCATAGCGCTCTAAATTAAAGTGCAAACTTGCAAGTGTCGTTACCGTGCCTGATGTGCCTAAAAATTGAACCCGGCGGGTGGCTACGGCGTCATATATATTATGCTCGCTGTAAAATGACTTTAACTGGCCTTCCACGGCGGCCATCATGGTGCGGTAAATTTCCTTACTTGGCCCAGCATTGTCATGGTTAAATTTCTCGGTCAGGTTAACAACCCCCCAAGGTAGAGAGGTCCACCCTAATATCTGTGTGCTACCCCCTTTACCCAATTTCACCCAAACAATTTCTGTACTGCCGCCACCAATATCAAAGACAAGCACGTTTCTATTCTTATGGGCGATCAAAGATTGACAGCCAAGCACCGCCAGACGCGCCTCCTCAGCCGGAGAGATAACATCAATGTTAATGCCGGTTTCTGCCTTTATACGCTGGATAAATTCTGCTGAATTTGTCGCGACACGGCATGCCTCCGTGGCCACATGGCGCATGCAAGTCACCTGTCGGCGTTCAAGTTTTTGGGCGCATATTTTCAGGGCTGCAACGGTGCGGTCCATCGCAGCTTCAGACAGCTTACCATCGCTGGAAAGGCCCTCGCCCAGACGTACTATACGCGAAAAAGCATCAACGACCCGAAAACCACCCCGCGTTGGCCGTGCCACAAGCAGACGACAATTATTAGTGCCTAGATCAATTGCGCTGTAAATAGTTCGCGGGTGATTGTCCCGCGCAGCATCCCCACCCTGTCGTGGTCCTTTAGTGGGGCCAGATCGGTTACTGGGCTGCTCTTGCGAACCAGAAGGCACAATATTGCCAAGTGGTTCGCCTCCTTGAGTGAGGCTCATAATACACGCCTTTTATTTTCTCTCGTGGACTTCTTATCCACTCACTTGACCCTGACTATAACCAAAGCCTGTGTCAGCAGCAATCGCTCATTGGGGCGTAAGCATTATATTTATATTGTTTCTATTTTGTTCTTGACTTATGGCCGCACTACAAATAGAACATATTAAGAACAAAAGGGATGAATATGTATAGCTTATTTTCACTATTAATTTTCTCAGGCCTTGGCTATATGGCATTTTTGTCGCTAAAAGACGCTTGGAAAGCTTATCAAAACTATGCTCATAAGCAGCATAACAATCCAAAGGGTCAGCAGCCTTTAAGCCCAATTCCTATGGTTATGCTCCCTAAAATTTAAAAATTTAGGTTATTCATTGTTTGCTGGAACTCAAATTAAAACGGCAACGATCTGCCTTAGCAAAATCGTTGCCGTAAATTACTGGAACATCTTCCCCCGAAAATGCCCAGAACAGATCAATGTTCAGCCACACATGCAGTTACCCCCCTAGAGCTACTGTATTTGGTGTCACCACCAAAATACCATGTGGGTCGCTCAAACCAATCTGGTGGCAGGCATCCTGTTTTTAAACGGCTTTGCTGTCAAGGAAACGATCACAATTTATGTCATATTTCATGTAAAAATATATGATAGCCATCATTAAAGCAACTCACTATACCAGTCTTTCACCGGTAAGTTGAACTGCTTTGCAAAATTGTCCTACAGCTTTTAGCAGGGCGCATTTGTCTTCGGCTGCCTTGCGATTCGCCAATGGGCCCAATAACAAACGGTAAAATGTCCCCAATTTATCAATCTCAATTGTCACCACATAGGGGGTAAGCCCCTTGAGATTATCGCCATGTTCAGAATTTAATTTCAGCCAACCCGTCCGAACTTGGTTGCTTTTTTCATAAGATGCCAAATGCAGCCCGAATGAAAGTGCTTCATCGGTGCCACTTCCATCACTAGAGAAAGGCCCAATGGGTTGCTCTGCTTCTGCAGCACGGTGCCTCTTATCTAGTTCAAAATCGCGCTGCAATGTTTCAATTGTCTTATTTAAGGCCTCTATTGCATCTAATTGAGCAATGTTCTTTGCTTGGATAGCATTAAGCGCTGGTAATTTGACATAAGCAGATAACGATTCCCTTACTGCGGCAATTTCTTCCCCCTGGCTGGCAATATCGGACCTGAGCGAGGCTAACGTCACATCGATTGAATCGAGGCGCTGGATTAATTGAAAACTGTTCGGCTGTCCTTGCACCTTCGGCCCACCACCCGTTTGTGACTGAGTTGGGGTGATTGCCACAAGACCTGTGCCACCAGTATAGTTTGGACTATAGAGGCTTTCTGGTGCGCTAGAACAAGCACTTAGCAAACTAATTGCTAATAAAGCTATTAGTTTCAAGCTTAGTTTTTTTACCCATGTGTTTTTTAACATAACATTTCTCCGCCACGCATGCGCTTTTAAAAGTAGCCATTAAAAATATACTAAGGTGAAACATCACTTCAATACCTTCAACGTCATAGAGCTATTCTAGCAAAAAGCTTGCCAAAGTCTCATCTTTGGCATAAATAGCCACAATATATCAATTTGATAGTAACGGTATGATACCATATGGAAATACGCACTCTCTGTCTCGGCATTTTGGCCCTTGGTGATGCCACGGGTTATGAAATCAAAAAAATGGTTGCTGAAGGCAGCTTCAGCTTTTTCTCTGAAGCTAGTTATGGTTCGATTTATCCTGCCTTAACCAAATTAACTGAAGAAAAGCTTATTGACTGCAGAGCCGAACAGCAAGAAAAACGCCCAGATAAGAAGGTTTATAGTTTAACCCCTGATGGCCGTAAGGTTCTAGAAAAAGCTTTGACCAAAGATCCGGGGCCTGACCGGAATCGTTCTGAATTTTTAGCCGCCCTTTTATTTGCAGAAGCCGTTGCCCCCACCCGTGTAAGCGATCTAATTTTAGACCGAATAGAACAGCATGACGAAAAGATTACGGAGCTATCCGCCTTGCTAGATTATAACAGTCCAGATAGTGCATCCAATTTTGTTATTGAATATGGTATAGCTATTCAGAAAGCGGCAAAGAAATTCCTTACTACTCATAAAGATCGCTTGCGCTAATTCAATTTGAAAAATGTGACTATTCTTGCGCCATTGCAGCTTTTTTACGGCGGTAATGGATCCATGTAACTGGCATAGTAAGCAGAAACACGAAGGCTATAGCCAAAAGCGTTTCCCATGTGAAGACCACCAAACTGGTTATTAAAATTCCGATAGCCAACATAAGTAGTACAAACCATTGTCGCGAAACCCGAACCGCTTTCAGTGATATGGTCGGTATTGCCGATACCATCAACATTGAAATCACCAGTATATACACCGATAAGTAAGCTGGTTGTGCCTGAATAACTCCGGGCATAAAGGTAAAATCAATAGCGATGGGAGATATCATCAGCCCAGCCCCCATGGGTGCTGGAATGCCCGTATTATAACCAAGTTGACGTTGTGGTTCGTCTTCATCATCAAGACGGGCATTAAAGCGTGCGAGCCGCAATATACAGGCAATGGCATAAACCAATACTGCCGCCCAGCCAAAACGGGAGAAGTCCTCCAGTGCCCATATATACAAAATAATCGCAGGACAGATACCAAAGACAGAAATATCAGAGAGCGAATCTAGCTCAGCGCCAAATTTGGAGCTAGCTTTCAACAATCGAGCCACTGTGCCGTCAAGCCCGTCAAGAACGCCCGCCGCAACGGTAGCGGCGCAGCATAATTCCCACTTACCTGCCAAGCCAAAGCGAATAGCACTTAAGCCAGCACAAAAAGCAAGCAGAGTTACGACACTGGGGGCAATTGCCCTAATGGAGAAAAAGCGCCTTTTACCGGATATGCGATCACTCATATTTCATGTTCCTATGATTTGGCTTTGGCGATAACTGTTTCGCCGCCAACCATCGTCTGGCCCACACTTACGAGCGGCTCCTGTGCTGCATCCAAATAAATATCAGTACGACTGCCGAAACGAATGAGCCCAAAACGTTCACCGCGTTCAATGGTGTTGCCCACTTCAAGATCACAGAGTATCCGCCGCGCGACGAGGCCTGCCACCTGTGCAAATGCAATGTCATGACCATCATCTGTGGTCATGCGGATCAATTGCCGTTCATTAACCTCTGAGGCATCATCAGCTGCGGCACTAACAAAGGCACCGGGCACATAAAGCGATTCTGTTACCTTACCGGCCGCTGGCGATCGATTGACATGCACATTAAAAACCGACAGGAATATGGTTATGCGTGTACGGGGGCTATTCCCCATATTCAACTCAGCTGGGGGAACTGCTTCCCCAACAAGACAAACCGTGCCGTCGGCTGGGCTAACCATAATACCATCTTGCTCGGGAACAACCCGACTTGGGTCACGAAAAAAATAAACACACCAAGCGGTTATGATCATTCCAGTCCAACCTGCTGGCTCCCACAATAAAAACATACCAAAGGACACGACAAAAAACGCCGCCACAAAAATATGGCCTTCCTTATGGATTGGAGTAATAACTGCGTCTAAAGCTTTCATTTTTTGGCATCCAACTTCATTAAAATCTTATCAGTCCTATAAAGGCCTACGCCCCATGTTGCAAGCTTAGGGCAATGCTAGACAAAAATTTACTCCAAAGCCAATTGGCCGCTTGCAGCAAGTGCCGTATGGAAGTAGAGTATCACTAATTGACACTGATCACGGAAAAACATTAGTCCCATGAGTAATAGTATTTCAATTTCTGACACTCCTACCCTCACTGATCAGTATGATACCGCACAAAATAATCTAACCAAGCTTGAGAAATCCTCATTTGATAGATTGGACTTTATTTGGGAAGGAATACGCTTTGGCGCCAATTCCAACCCAACAGGTGATGGCTCAGCGGTGATCCAACTGAATGCCAGACTTGGCCATTTATTTTATTCGGTGGAAGATCGACAACAAAGAGTGTCTGCATTGGATTGTATTCGCAAAACAAATCGCGGCATAGATGGATGTTATCAATTGCAAAAAAATGGCGAAGTTAGTTTTGAAAGCGTTACAGCCACTGATATGCAGATGAAAGGCGCTGATCTTATGGGCGCTGTCACGCTAATTTTGCTCGAAGCAGAAACCCATTTGCGGACACTACGCTCGCATCTGAAACCTATCCATTAAAACCATACAAAATACATCTTTGCTAGAAGCAGCATAAGTTTTCATCGCAGAATGGTTTCATATGCATATTTAAAGCAGGCTGTTAGCCTTCGCTATTAGGTACTTTAAAAATTTGACCGGGATAGATAAGGTCCGGGTCGGTAATTTGTTCGCTATTTTCTTTAAAAATAACCGTATAGCGCACTCCAGAACCATAGAGCTGGCGCGCTATTGACCATAGGGTATTGCCCGGCTGAACAATAACGCCATTTTCAGCCAACCTTGGATCAATTGGCTCCCCCAAGCTAAAGGGCTGCTCAATCCGTAAACGTACATTGCCGTCATTAATGGTTTGGTCCACACGCATTATATGGTCACCAGGCGTTAAATTATCACCATGCAGCGATATCGTCCAACGGCCATGGTCATCGGCCTTTTGCGCCCCCATGAATTGCTCATCGATATAAAGCCGCACCTCGACCCGTGGCAATGAACGCCCGCTAACAATAGCCCCTTGGCCAGCACCATAGTCAATTGTGTCCAGCGCTAAACTATCTCCAACCTCAGAAAAGGCTGCGCTGCCGGGCTTTTGCAATATTCTGGAAGCCCCTTTACCGTCTTTGGGGGAAAGCACCGCAACCACGCCGCTTTCTTGCCGCTCTAAGAAACGGTCTTCTTCCCGCGCGGGAACAGAAACCACAACAACATCAGCAGCTGGATAACGTTTCTCAGAACCCGCTATTTGCGCAATTAAATTCAGTTCAGCTGAACCGGGTGTTAAAGGCTGATCCAATATTGCTACCCATTCGCCATTTCCGTCCGCCTTCACTTCGGCCACTTTATTACCGTTCGATGTAATAATTACCGTCGCACCAGCGGGGGCTCGCCCAGCGATAACACCGGTTCCACCTCGGGAAATGCGGACAATGTCAAAGGAAGGCGCTAAAGCATCTTCAGCATTTTCAATATTTTGTCTATTCTTACTGTCTTCAGAGACTTGAGGGTTTAATGACGGATCCAAAGTCTCGTCATTGCCCCCCATGGACAACCAAAAAGCAATGGTCAAAATTATCAGGAAAAGACCCGCAAAACCTATAATTTTCATATGGTCATTTTGATTGCTATTGTCAGCCAACACAGGCTCCTAGTCCGAAGATCAATTTACAGTTGGGTCTGGCCAACACTCACTTAAAATAATATTTTCCGATAAAATTTTCGGTCAATTATTCATAGCCACAATAATTTCCTTATAATATTGTCGAAACTACGGCATTCTACCAGCTTAATGTTCACTTCTTCAATAATAATAAAGGTTTGTCAGTAGAAATGAAGGTAAAATCTGTGTGTGTTTATTGTGGCTCTCGCTTGGGCAGGGGCTCCGATTACGAAATATTAGCAAGTGCGATAGGCACGGGCCTGGCTGAACGCGGCATGACAATGGTGTATGGCGCGGGCAGTATCGGCCTGATGGGGGTGGCGGCACGTGCCGCTCTAGACGGCGGCGGCGATGTAATTGGTGTGATTCCCCAACATCTGGACAAGATTGAAATTACTGAACGTAATCTTACTGAACTTCATGTGACCAAAAACATGCATGACCGTAAGCGACTAATGTTTGACCGTTCAGATGCTTTCTTCATTTTACCCGGCGGGCTAGGCACTCTTGATGAAATGATGGAGATCTTAACATGGGCCCAACTATCCTTACACAAACGGCCCATTGTTCTAATCAACCACCATGGATACTGGGACCAAGTTTTATCCCTTTTTTCCCATATTATAACCGAAGGGTTTGCCTCCGATACTGCCAATGATTTGTTTTCCGTCGTCAATGATGAAAAGGCAGCATTTGCAATTATTGATGACCATGACTGCCACAACGATAAAGCCCGAACTGATTTATTCTAGTGCACAAACCGTATCCATGTGCATCTTTTATGAGATTATTCTATATAAAATCTTGTGTCTTTAGACCTTTTGGGGCTTCATTTTCTAAACTTCAAGTGCTAGGGTGTATTAACTTTTTTGTTAATATAAATCACCCGCTCTGGGCTGAATAACTGAGGGACTTATGGCAAAACTTAGAGTGAAAAACCCAGTCGTTGAAATCGACGGCGATGAGATGACCCGCATTATCTGGCAATGGATTAGAGAGCGTCTAATTTTGCCATACTTGGATATCGATTTATTATATTATGACCTTTCGGTAACTAGACGTGATGAAACCGATGATCAAATCACCATCGATTCTGCTAATGCTATTAAAGAACATGGCGTTGGCGTTAAATGCGCTACCATCACGCCGGACGAAGCACGAGTTGAAGAATTTGATCTGAAGAGCATGTGGCGCTCCCCCAACGGCACCATCCGTAACATTTTGGGCGGTACCGTTTTCCGTGAACCCATCATAATGAAAAATGTGCCTCGGCTAGTTCCAGGCTGGACGCAGCCGATCATCATTGGTCGCCATGCCTTTGGTGACCAATACCGTGCAACCGATTTCCTAGTTCCGGGCAAGGGAAAGCTTACAATGCGCTTCGACCCCGAAGACGGCGGAAAAGCTATTGAGCGCGAAGTTTACCAGTTCGAAGAAGCCGGCATTGCCATGGGCATGTATAATGTTGATGAGAGCATTCGTGGCTTTGCCCGTGCCTGCCTTAACTATGGCATCATGCGTAACTATCCTGTTTATCTCAGCACCAAAAACACCATTTTAAAAGCCTATGATGGCCGCTTTAAAGACCTATTTATGGAAGTTTTTGAAGGCGAATTTAAAGATAAATATAAAGATGCTGGCATCACCTATGAGCACCGTTTGATCGATGATATGGTTGCTTGCGCCCTGAAGTGGTCGGGTGGATTTGTCTGGGCCTGCAAAAACTATGACGGAGATGTACAATCAGACACCGTGGCACAGGGCTTTGGTTCACTTGGTCTGATGACTTCCGTTCTAATGACCCCGGACGGCAAGACGGTGGAAGCTGAAGCTGCCCACGGAACGGTTACCCGCCATTACCGCCAGCACCAAGAAGGCAAAGAAACATCGACCAATCCAATCGCGTCGATTTTTGCTTGGACCCGTGGTCTTCAATATCGCGGTAAAATGGATGGCACACCAGAAATTATCGACTTCGCCAATATTGTCGAGCGTACCTGCATTGAAACCGTTGAAACTGGTTGCATGACAAAAGATTTAGCCCTGCTAATTGGTCCAAATCAGTCTTGGATGACAACGGGACAGTTCTTTGACAAGATTGATGAAAACCTTAAAGCAAAACTTGGATAATCATTGAGCTGTCTGAAAGAAAATAAAGGCCCTCAGAATGTTTCTGGGGCCTTCTTCTACAGTCAGATTAGATAGTCACTATTTTTAACTAGTTGCAATAGCTGCTTTAATAGCTGCAATGGCTTCTGCGGCTTTATCGCCGTTTGGTCCGCCCGCTTGTGCCATATCTGCACGGCCACCACCACCTTTGCCACCCACTGCAGCAGTGCCGATTTTAACCAGACCAACAGCACTGAATTTATTGGTTAAATCGTCAGTAACCGCAACCAGCAACCCTGCCTTGCCGTCATTAACCGCAATGAAGGCAACAATGCCGCTGCCTAAAGTTTTACGGGCATCATCAGCCATGCCGCGCAGGTCTTTCGGGCTAACGCCATCCAGTATTTGTCCTTGGAATTTCACTCCTGCGATTTCTTCAACAGATGATCCGCTGGAGTTATTACCGTCACCTAAAGCCAAATTTTTACGAGCCTTAATCAATTCACGCTCCAGTAACTTTCGCTCTTGAACTAAGTTTGTGATCCGCTCAGGCAACTCGGATGGACTTGATTTGATCTTGCTTGCCGATTGTTTGAGTAAATTATGTTGATCCACCAAATATTGGCGCGCAGCTTCCCCTGTTAGAGCTTCTATCCGGCGCACTCCGGACGACACTGCGCTTTCACCAATGATTGTAAAAAGACCTATATCACCTAGGCGGTTTACATGAGTGCCACCGCATAATTCGATAGAATATTTATTATCACCGTCAGCTTGGCCCATAGCTACAACGCGTACTTCATCGCTGTATTTTTCACCAAACAAGGCCGTTGCACCAAATTCCAAGGCATCGTCATATGGCATTACATTTGTGGTGACAGCACTATTTTGGCGAATAATACGGTTCACTTCTGCTTCTGTGTCCGCAATCTCGCTCTGCGCTAATGCTTGGGGGTGAGAAATATCAAACCGCAGACGCTCAGGTGCTACGAGCGAGCCTTTCTGACTAATATGATCCCCCAACTGTCTACGTAAGACGGCATGTAAAATATGGGTCGCAGAATGGTTAGCTCTGAGCTTCAAACGTTGTTCACTATTAACCTGCAAGAGTAAATTATCGCCAACATTGATAGTACCATTTTTCACGATTGCTAAATGAACATGCAGTGCACCAAGTTTTTTCTGAGTGTCAGATATAACAACAGAAATATCACCTGAATTAGCGGTGCCGCTATCGCCCATTTGCCCACCGGATTCGCCATAAAAAGGCGTTTGGTTAAAGAGCAATGTGACCTCATCACCAGGCCCTGCTGATTGAACGTTATTATCATCTTTAATGATGGCAACTAAACTACCATCAGCTTGTTCATTGTTATAGCCAACAAATTCTGTGGCGCCTAAACGATCTCGGACATCAAACCAAATTTGTTCTGTTGCTGCATCACCGGAGCCTGACCAAGCGGCCCGCGCTTTGGCTCGTTGTTCTTCCATGGCGCTTTTGAAGCCATCAGTGTCTACCATGCGGCCTTCACTGCGCAGAGCATCTTCGGTCAGATCAAGCGGGAAACCGAAGGTGTCATAGAGCTTAAAAGCAACCGAGCCCGGCAAGGATTGGCCATCGCCTAAACTGGCGACTTCTTCTTGTAATAGCCCCATGCCTTTGGCGAGCATCACTCTGAACTTACCCTCTTCCATCCGCAGGGTTTCAGAGATTAGCGGTTCTGCCCTTAGTAACTCAGGAAAAGCGTTGCTCATTTCGGTTGAAAGAACTGGTACTAAGCGGTGCATCAAGGGATCTTTTGCGCCCAGTAGATGGGCATGGCGCATGGCGCGGCGCATAATGCGACGCAGCACATAACCCCGCCCTTCATTGGAAGGCAAGACACCATCCGCGATCAAAAAGCTGCAAGCACGAAGGTGATCAGCAATCACTCGGTGAGACACTGCTTGGTCACCATTGGCGGCAACTCCCGTTAGGTCGGCTGATGCTTGAATTAGATGCTGAAACTGGTCGGTTTCATAATTGTCATGGCTACCTTGCAATAATGCAGCTATGCGCTCAAGCCCCATGCCGGTATCAATACAAGGGTGCGGCAAATCGATGCGCTCACCGTTTGCTTGCTGTTCATACTGCATGAACACTAAATTCCAAATTTCTACAAAACGGTCACCGTCTTCATCTCGGCTTCCAGGTGGTCCACCTGCAATATGCTCACCGTGATCATAAAATATTTCCGAGCACGGCCCACAAGGACCCGTTGCACCCATGGACCAGAAGTTATCAGCGGTGGCAATACGGATTATGCGCTCACTCGGCAAGCCTGTAACCTTCTTCCAAAGGTCAAAAGCGACATCATCATCATGATACACCGTGATTATTAGTCGGCTTGGGTCAATGCCATATTCTTTAGTCAGAAGCTCCCAAGCATGGGTTATAGCTTCCTCTTTAAAATAGTCACCAAAGGAAAAATTACCAAGCATTTCAAAAAAGGTGTGATGGCGAGCGGTATAGCCCACATTATCAAGGTCATTATGCTTGCCCCCTGCGCGCACACATTTCTGAGACGATACTGCTCTCACATAATCTCGCTGCTCCATGCCTGTGAAAATATTTTTAAAGGGCACCATACCTGCATTGGTGAATAACAGTGTGGGGTCATTAAGGGGTACTAAAGGCGCTGAAGGTACAATTGTGTGACCATTTGCAGCAAAATAGTCGATAAAAACTTTACGAATGTCATTCGTACTTAACATAATAGTGATCCCACAGATGATAACTTACGCTATCAAGAATAATTCATTCATTCCAACAGCAAACTCTATAGCGCCCCTTTTGCCTTATTGAATCGGACCTGTCCACAATATCGGTATAATCAAGTGATAATTATCTTTCTTTAAGATACTTAGAATCCTTTGTAACATGCTAATTTATACACCTTAACCATGAAAAAGGGCGACACGCATGCCACCCTTTGAGATAATTATTACCGCAAATTTAGTTGCTTTTAAAGCAGCTCATCCGATGGAGTTGGGTTTTTCTCCTCCCCTTCCAACAATGCTTCTTCGACGAGCCCTGCATTACGCCGAATAGCAACCTCAATTTGGTCGGCTATATCACTGTTATCTTTCAAAAACCGTTTGGCATTTTCACGGCCCTGTCCAATACGTTGGCTATCATAACTGTACCAAGAACCTGATTTTTCGACCACATCTGCCTTAACTCCAAGGTCCAGTATCTCGCCAACTTTAGATATCCCCTGACCGTACATAATATCAAATTCAATCTGCTTGAACGGCGGGGCTACTTTGTTCTTCACCACTTTAACCCGGGTCGCATTACCAACGATTTCATCTTTTTCTTTAATGGCACCAATCCGGCGAATATCAAGACGAACTGAGGCATAAAACTTCAGCGCATTGCCGCCCGTAGTAGTTTCTGGGCTACCATACATAACACCAATTTTCATTCGAATTTGATTGATGAAAATAACGATACAATTGGATTTTGCGATAGAGGCCGTAAGCTTACGCAAGGCTTGGCTCATCAGCCGTGCCTGCAAGCCCATATGGCTGTCCCCCATTTCACCTTCCAGCTCAGCGCGGGGTGTTAAAGCAGCCACACTATCCACCACCAAAATATCAATGGCTCCAGAGCGCACTAATGTGTCGGTAATTTCTAATGCCTGTTCGCCGGTGTCCGGTTGGCTAACGAGCAATTCATTAACATCAACCCCCAGCTTACGCGCATATATAGGGTCAAGAGCGTGTTCTGCATCAACAAAAGCTGCAATACCACCGGCCTTCTGCGCTTCCGCCACAACATGCAGCGCTAGCGTAGTTTTGCCTGAGCTTTCTGGACCATATATTTCAATAACTCTGCCCTTAGGAAGACCCCCAATTCCAAGCGCTACATCAAGTCCAATAGATCCAGTCGAGATGGCTTCTATCTCATCCAAGCCGCCTTTTTGACCAAGCCGCATAACCGATCCCTTACCAAAAGAACGGTCGATCTGTCCCAGCGCGGCTTCCAGCGCCTTATTTTTATCCATGGAATTTTCCTTAATGATTCGTAGTTCTGCTTGACCCATAGTATATCTCCCTTATTCCATAGCCAGTTATATGTTGCAATGGAGATTTTGTACCATATTTGTTCTCAAATGCAAACAATAAAATTCACATTTTGTTCTCATAATGTTTTAGCAAGAGAAATATACAAAGTTAAGTTAAATATATCAGTAACTTAGCCAAGTATATTCTTCACTTGTTCCGCAAGTTTCTGCAATGAAAATGGTTTTGGCAAGAAATGAAAATTCCCCGATTGAAGGTTTTTACGGAAGACATCTTCTGCATAGCCAGAAATGAATATTATTGGCATGCTTGGGTATAGTTCACGGGCTTTAGTGGCAAGCGTTGGCCCGTCCATATTTGGCATCACAACATCCGAAATGATCAGGTCAATCGGGCCTTTATGCTGCTGTAAAATTTCCAGTCCCGTTTCGCCGGATGCGGCCTCTAGAACCTTATAACCTTTATTGCTTAAAGCCCGAGATGCAAACATCCGCACCGGGTCTTCATCTTCAACGATTAAAATTGTCCCCTTGCCGGTCAAGTCACGCGCGACGACATCCACTTCCAGTTTCGTTGCTGGCAGCACATCTGATTTTTCAAGTGTATGCGCCTTTAAAAATAGCATGAATGTTGTGCCTTTGCCGATTGTCGAATCTGCGAAGACATAGCCGCCTGTTTGCTTCACAATGCCGTAAACAGTAGCAAGGCCAAGGCCGGTGCCCTGCCCCACAACTTTTGTTGTGAAAAAGGGTTCAAAAATTTTGGCCATAATATCACTGTCAATTCCACAACCCGTATCTTCCACTTCGATCAACACATAATCATCAGGGTTAATCACGTCAAAGCGTTCAATTAGCGGGTCATCCGCAGCGACCATCTTTGTTCTGATTTCAAGTGTACCGCCATTTTCCATAGCATCACGGGCATTCACAGCAAGGTTAATGATCACTTGTTCTAACTGACCTTGGTCAACCTTAACCGGACGCAAGTCACGTCCATGCACCACTTTCAGGTCAATAGTTTCGCCGATTAAGCGGCGCAGCAGACTGGTGAGCTCCGCGATCACATCCGTTACCATAAGCACTTTGGGCCTAAGCGTCTGTTGCCGAGAGAAGGCCAGCAATTGGCGCACTAAATTTGCTGCCCTGTTCGCATTTTGGCGAATCTGATTAATATCAGCAAAGGATTGATCGGTTGAATCGTGTCTAACAAGCAACAAATCACAAAAGCCTATGATAGCAGTCAGTAAATTATTAAAGTCATGCGCTACACCACCTGCTAGCTGGCCTACTGCTTGCATTTTCTGGGCCTGAACAAATTGCCGTTCCAAGCTTTTATGTTGGGTCGTATCCATCAGATACAGCACCGCACAGTTGCCGCTATCGGTTTTAATGGCAGTTAAAAATATTTGGCCAACACGTTCGCCTTGAACGTTAAAGCGAACATCAGCGGGTCTTTTAGGTGAGCGGCCTGAAAGGGCAACATCAATACGTTCAGCCAATTCACTTCGGTCTTCTTCATGCACTAATTTCAAAACGTCAGAACCACGCTTAACATTACTGTCTGGAGCCACTCTTTTCGTTGCCTGATTATATTCTTGAACCAGCCGATACTCATCCACCAGCACAACAGCCATAGGCGCACCATCAAGGAACGGCGTGATAATATCACCATCACCGGCAACGCCATCAATGCGGCGCTGCTCTTCCATGTTTCTAACCAGCACATAATGACCAAGAACAGCATCGCCTTCCCGGGTTGGTACATCGGTCCGGCTAATAGAAACATTAATGCTGCGCCGGTCACTACGCACCATTTGTGTATCATTTTTACGAAAACGTATCTTTTCTGGCAAGTCCGCATCAAGGTCCAGACCAAGCCAGTCCCGTAAAATAGGATTAGCAAATCTTAAAGTGCCATTTTGGTCCACGACCGCAATACCAAGGCCAAGATACTCATTTAGCACCAATGGCATATCTTGAATGGCCCGAACAACATTTTCCATCCGCACTTCAATGCCAGTTCTACTGACCGTCCAAATCAGCCGCTCCCCTTTACGGTTTACACTGAGAACGATGGTCGCGGTTCGCTCGCTATTAAAAGGAAATTGCCCAGAAGTCTCCCCCCCCGCTTTAACTTTTAAGCGCATAGCGGCAACACCGTCACGGGCTTCATCACCCCAGACCATGGTTTCAACCCGCTTCATGCGGCCCCCTGCCACCTTTTCATAAGCGTCATTACCCGCAATAGGCCTGCCCGATAGATCGGTTAAAATAAGTGCGCGGCGATTCATCGCAACAAGCGCCGATAAAGCTTCAAAATCTTCTTCAATCAGATGCGGTATATTGCCATCGGGTCTACCAAGCATAATCGCCACGCCAATAGATGTAATAAGTAGGCCACTTCCCGCAAAAATTAAGGCTATATTTGCAAGGTCAAAAGCCCACAATAATAAAGCACCGCCAAATGATGATAACAAACCCACAAGTGCTACCGCAGACAAGCCATGACCGCCGCCATGCGGTCTGGACTCACCATCTGTGCCTATTTTAGGCTTTGGAATTATACCACCAGAGGTCATCGTATTTATCCTAATTTTCCGTTTACCATAGAGAAAGTTACCGCGCATAAGATACAGAGGCAAGCATTCAAAATTCAACATAATCAGTGCCCAGTAGGCTTCGCTCTCACCCCAGCTTTTTTTAACTTCATTACATAACCAATAACTTCTGCAACAGCCTTATAATGCTCCGGTGGCACCTCTTCATCAATATCAACTGCGGCAAATAATGCCCTCGTAAGCGGTGGATTTTCAACGATTGGCACGTCATTCTCTTCGGCTAAATCCCTGATGCGAAAAGCAACATTATCAGCCCCTTTAGCAACAAGGCGAGGTACATCCATATCACCGTGCTTATATACCAGTGCCACAGCATAATGGGTTGGATTGGTCAGCACCACATCCGCTTCTGGCACCGATTGCATCATGCGGGTCCGTGCACGGTCTGCCCTTATCTGCTTCAAGCGCGCCTTAATATGCGGATCACCCTCGGTTTGCTTAAATTCGTCTTTTACCTCTTGCTTTGTCATGCGCTGTTTTTTCTGGTGTTGATAGTTTTGCCAGCCAAAATCTAACGCTGCAATTATTGTAACCATGGAAGTTACCCCTATGAACAATCTAAGCGCCATGATTTGTATAATATCAAGTACGCCGCCCAGAGGAACACCGGTCATACCTTCCAGCATAGACCTTTCCGGCCAAACAATCATGAAGGCAACAGAAGACACCAAAATAAGCTTGGCAATGGTCTTAAGAAATTCAACCAATGTGTTCATTGAGAATAAGCGTTTTACCCCAGCCAGAGGAGAAATTTTACTGAATTTTGGTTTTATTTTTTCAAGTGTTATCAATGGTTTATGCTGCACTAAGTTGCCAGCTAGTCCCGCGAGCACAAAAATCAACATTGGCAGCGCCAATAATAACATCACCTTAATAATAATGTTTTGAGCCAAGCTAGTAATGCCACCATTGTCGCTACTCACTAAATGAGTAGTTGAGATATAACCTCGTAAAAACTCAGTAATATCACCACTTAACGACGGAGCTGATGTCGCAAATAATATGGTAGCTGCCAATAGCATAAACCAAGTTTTCAGCTCATTACTTTTAGGTACATCTCCTTTTTTGAAAGCATCTTCCAGTTTTTTGGGTGATGCGTCCTCAGTTTTTTGGGCTTCGTCCTGATCTTCAGCCATTTATCCTACCAACTCTAAAAGAAACTGTTCGAAATGTGACATAAAGACCGTCAAAATCGAACCAATAGTAACTGCAAGCAATGCAAAACCAATCATAATATTCAGCGGCATCCCAACAAAAAATACAGGTAGCGAGGGCATCAGGCGAGCGATTAGTCCCAGCCCAAGATTATATAGAACTCCGTAGACAATGAAGGGTGTTGCCAATTGCACACCCAGCGCAAAAGACTGAGTGACCATTTTCATCGTCACAGTCGCAAAATCACCAAACAGTATCGCCTGTCCAGTAGGAAATGTTATATAACTATGTTGCATGCCTAAAATCATCAGGTGATGCATGTCCATAGTGAAAATCAACACAACAGCCATCAGGGTCATTAAACTGGCCACCAAGGCACTCTGACTGCCCTGAGAAGGATCAAATGACTGGGCCGCCGCTAAACCAGTTTGAAAAGCAATCAAGGTGCCGGTGGTATGTACCGAGGCTAAAATAAGCCTTGCAGCCGTACCAATCATTATACCTATCAAAGCCTCGCGGAATATTAACACGAGCAAATTAAAAGGGCCACTTGGCATAACCGGGTAACTGTCAACCATTTGCATGGTCAATAATATGGCAA
Source organism: Alphaproteobacteria bacterium (assembly GCA_021774735.1). GTDB lineage: Bacteria > Pseudomonadota > Alphaproteobacteria > Sphingomonadales > Kordiimonadaceae > JAJFIS01. The sequence goes on from JAJFIS010000009.1 coordinate 30,380, forward strand.
TCAGCATGGCAAGACCAACCCTAACCCGTGCAGGAATAATTTGGTCTCCTAGTGCCGGCAATAGCATGATCATCGCCCCTATCCGGGTCATGATCATTAAAAAAACAAACGCTGTCTGGGGCAACACATCACCAAGCACCGATCATCCCCCGCTGACTATGCGTTCAACAATACGGTCCATCAAGGAAGACATCGCCCCTCCCATTGTCGGCATTAAGACAATTAAGCTAACAAAAATGGCAATGATTTTGGGTACAAATGTCAGGGTCATTTCCTGAATCTGGGTAAGTGCTTGAAAAAGTGCTATTGTCAAACCAACACCAAGACCAATGAGCATCACCGGCCCCGCTACTGCAAGTAAGGTGAAGATGCTATCGCTGGCAACGTCCAATACATCAGCGCCTGTCATAATAAATTCGCCTTAAATGTTCGGAAAATACCTAATCGTTTGGACAATAAATATCAGATTGGCATCTTCAAAATATCATTGTAAGCGGCAATAACTTTATCGCGCACCGTGACAACCGTATCAACCACCATTTCAGCGTTAGTGGCCGCTGTAACAACATCAACAATATCTGCCTTACCCATTAAAACTTGCGAAGCCGTCATTTCCGCTCGCCCTGTGGACTGTGCCATATCGCCAAAAACGTCATCGACCATGTTGGCAAAGTCACCTGCAATATCGCCCTTGCCGTCAGTGGCATCAATACCTGGCTTATCTAAATTTTGCAGCGCTTTGCCGTATGCACTGGCCGCATCAAGTTGTTTAATATCCATCAGTTTTCCCTATCTCAACAGATCGAGCGTTAAGGACGCCATCCGCCGGGTGCCTTCCATGGCATTCAAGTTTGACTGATAAGATCGCTGAGCCTGTCGGAGGTCCATCATTTCAATCAAACCATTCACGTTGGATGTCTTAATATAACCCGCAGCATCAGCCGCAGGATTACCAGGATCATATTTTTTGCCAAAGTCCGATTGATCAAACTGAATTTTGTCAGCTTTCACTATCATTCCACCAAAAACACCATCCAATTCATTTTTGAAGGAAAGCACCTTACGCCGATAAGGGTCCTCATCAGGGGAAGCGGCTAAAGAGCCCGCATTAGCGATATTTTCTGATATTACCCGCATCCGCACAGACTGTGCCCGAAGGCCAGAAGCCGATGCTGCCATTGCTTTCACGAAATCCATTTTTCAACCTTTGCAAATTGATCTATGAGTTGGTCAATAACCTGCAAACAAAATATGCAGCAATCCCAACCACGACCACAGAAAATAACGCTTTTTTAGCGTTAGCTTCTACTTTTACCCATCGCCGCTTTCAGCAGGCTGACATTCTTCTTGTACAGATTAGTGATCATTGCATATTGCATCTGATTATCTGCCAATTTCATCATTTCTTCTTCTAGCACAACTGCATTGCCATTTTGGCTGGTTTCACGGGCAGATGCCTCGCTTTGTCCAAATGCTGGTGTGCTTAAATCTCCCCCTATGGGGGCAATCTCAACTGGTTTAACGGGCGCAATAGCCATCCCTGCAGATGATCTGGACACACTTTCAACTAAAGCAGAAAAGTCCTGTGGTGTTAATGCGCTGGGCTTATACCCTGGTGTATCAGCGTTAGCGATATTTTGTGAAATAACGGTCTGATTTTGATTCAGCCATTTCATGCGCTGCGTCAATGCCGCCATAATTGGTATGTCGTTTAAACTCATATCTCGCTATAGCTTCCTCACCCAAACCATAAATTCACAAGCACCCACTTGCCATCAACTGACACTATAGCATAAGTGCCATTAATAATTTCTTAAATAATTAACCATTCGTCCAGCTTTTTCTTGCATATATAGCATATAAAGCCCGAATATGGGCTAATTATGTAATATCATCAGGCATGATACAGCCAAATGAGGCCCGCGTGAACGATAAGACCAAACATTTGAACCCTCAGGTTCCCGACACTAAAGCTGTTGCCATTGAAAGCAAGGGCACATTCGCTCAGCCAACCATGACTGCCAAAGGGTCTGGCTTTGAAGCCGAGAAAATTCTCGACATTGCTTTCGCATCTGGGGTTAAAGTGCGCCGTGACAAGGAATTAACCGATATTTTGAGCGCCTTTGACGTTGAGAGCCCAATTCCTCTTGAGGCGCTTGGGGCTGTTTCCATAATTCTGGATTATGTGTATAAGGCAAATCAATCAAAAGCTTATCAAGCAAATAAACAGGGAAAGTCTGATAGTGTTGATAAGCTGGTAAAATAAAGCTGGCGTGAGATATATTTATAAATGCTGAGATATGACCCAGCGTAAACAGGGATGAAACGACCGTGACAGGTGAAATTATCAGTGCAATTGGCGCGTTGCTTTTTGTTATCGGCTTAATGCTGTTGATGCTATGGGTAGTCCGTAAATTTGGGCTTATACCCGGCCAATTTAACAAACCAAAAGGTACATCAAGTCGTATCACTATTGTTGAGACCCGCATGCTAGACCCTAGAAACAGGTTAGTGCTAGTAAAATGGGACGGACATGAATACCTGCTGGCTACGGGGCAAGCCGGTGTCAGCAAAATAGCCGGAGATGGCGCAGATGATACGTTAGATACTAACTTCAAAGCAATTTTGGAGGCTGGGGATGTTGAGTAAATATATTCCGCCTTTCCTGCGCCGACCTTCAATAATGCTCATTAGTGGGCTGTCATTATTACTCATAACCCTGTGGACAATGCCGTCAATTGCACAAGAAGTTACGCTTGACCTCGGCAATGAAGGTTCCCTGACCGGGCGTGTGGTTCAGATGATCTTGCTTTTGACCATATTGTCTCTAGCGCCTTCCATATTAATTTTAATGACCAGCTTTACCAGAATTGTTGTGGTTTTCAGCTTATTGCGTAGCGCCATGGGCACCCAACAAACGCCACCTAACATGGTCTTGATCTCCCTTTCCTTGTTTTTAACTGGCTTCATTATGGCCCCAACCTTGACCGCTGCATGGGAACAGGGGATTGAGCCGCTGATTAATGAGGAAATTGAGGCAGGCGTTGCCTATGAGCGGGCGATTATTCCCATGAAAACCTTCATGTTAAGTCAGGTGCGCGACCAAGATTTAGGCTTATTTATGGGCATGGCGAGCGAAGAGGCCCCTGCTCAGCCAACGGATGTGAATATAACGACACTTATCCCCGCCTTTGTCATTAGTGAGCTACGCAGGGCTTTTGAAATTGGCTTTTTGCTTTATCTGCCCTTCATCATAATTGACATGGTCGTCGCCAGTATATTGATGGCAATGGGCATGATGATGCTGCCGCCGGTGATGATATCCCTGCCTTTCAAGTTAATTTTCTTCGTACTTGTTGATGGTTGGAGCTTGGTTGCAGGCTCGCTCGTGCAAAGCTTTGGCGTTGGCCTGCCCCCGGGAAGTTAACACTAACGTGACAGTGCAAATGTTTAATTAATAGCGGGCACTTTTATCATACCAATTTGTGGCGCTACTAAGCTGCCCAAATAAAGGGTGTCTCCTTCTTGTTGGACACTGGTAATCATCCAAACTTTTGCACCATTGCTATCTTGCATGGTCAATATGATCTCACCCTGCTCATTAATGCCAATGATATAGCCCATTCGCACAGGTTCTGGCTGCATGCCTCGTGGCAGACCAGCAACAAACCGCTTCAATATCTTACTAGATGCAATATTATCCATTTGCGGCAGTCTCGGCGTTGGAAGGGCCAGCCAAAAAATGCCATCCTTTCCCCGTGAAATACCATCAGGGAATCCAGGTAAGTTATCTATGAATATCTCACTGGTGCCAGCTTTATCACCTGTCAACCAATAACGCCTGACGTGGTAACGCCCTGTTTCGTTAACCAACACAAAACTTTCATCCTGTGAAAGGGCAACGCCATTGGCAAAATATAGATTATCCAACAGCGTTGTTGTGGTGCCGTCAGCAGGGTCATACACGAGCAAACGCCCACGCGCTCTTCCCTCCAGCAAATCTAACATATAGTCAGGTTGGTGCCATTTATCACTGGCGTCAGAAAAATATATTTTGCCGTCTGATGCAATATCGAGATCATCTGTAAAAGCAAAGGGGACACCATCATCTGATGTTTTGGTTAAAACCTTAAATGAGCCGTCAGGGGCGATAGAAAGCAAGCCTTTCCACGAATCTGCTACTATGAGATTTCCGTTCATGTCAAAGTGAAGCCCAAGAGGCCTTCCGTCCTTGATGGTGGCAAAAGTTTGCTGGTTACCATCGGGGGATATTTTAATGATGCGCCCATCATCGAGACCACCATAGAGATTGCCCTCACTGTCGCGCGCCACATCTTCTGGGCCTTGACCATCAATAAGCAAAATAACATCAGCTTCCGCAAGCAGATCATTGCTGGCAATAATACCTTCTGCTGCGGGGGCTGTAGGCGGTGTCCAGGCCTCGGGATCTATCGGGGACCGCATAAATATTAAGGTGATCACCATTAAGATAATCGCGAAAAAGCCGATCACATATTTCATTGATTATTCCACCCTTCATATACCGCACTGCAATCACTCAGGCGGCTCTCCCTTTTGTTCCCAAAGCTCTATTTTCACACCATCAGGATCTAAAATCCAAGCAAAACTGCCATAGACTTCATCCATTCGCTCACCATGTTGTGCGATGCCCTGATCCGCGAGTTTTTCAAGCAATCCACTTAAATCTCGCACCCGAAAATTAATCATAAATTCCTTACTAGAAGGTGAAAAATAATCCGTATTTTTAGTAAAAGGCCCCCAAATAGAATAGCCGCGTTTGTCAGGTTCATCATCTTCTCTGAAGGGAAATTCAGCGCCGTAATCTGAGCATTTTATACCTAATATATCACTATACCATTTCCGCGTGGCTGATGGGTCGTCGCATTTATAGAAGATACCGCCGAGGCCGACTATATGTTGTTGTATTGTTTCATTCATGCGCTTTCCCCGGTAAAATTATTTTGCCCAGCCTAGCAGAATAAATCTAGCACAGGAGCAAGCTTTAACCAAATTATAGTGAATAGCCCCTTAACCTTTAGGCTATTTCTTCTTTGGTTTTTAAGAAACGCAATGTAGGAAAGTCATCCTTGGCTTTATCTAAGTGCCATCTGTTACGGGCCAAATAAACCGGTGCGCCTGCGTGGTCCACTGCCATTGAAGCAAAATTGCCATCGGTGAATTTTTTCAAATCTCTCGGGTCATCAGCTTCCACCCACTCAGCTGTCAGTAAGGAGGTCTGCTCAAAGCGGCACGGAATATTATATTCGGTTCTAATACGGTCGGCTAAGACTTCAAATTGCAAGGGCCCAACGACGCCGACAACCCAGTCCCCACCAAAATTGGACTTAAACACACGCGCCGCGCCCTCTTCCGCCAATTGTTCAAGCGCGCGGCCCAAATGCTTGGCTTTCATGGGGTCATCAGGGCGCACTTTTTGTAAAATTTCAGGGGCAAAGCTCGGCACACCGGTAAAATGGATGATCTCGCTTTCGCTTAAGGTATCGCCAATACGCAAATTGCCGTGGTTCGGCAGACCAATGATGTCACCCGCGTATGCTTCTTCGGCTATTTCGCGGTCTTGGGCTAAAAACAAAAGCGCATTATGCACCGCCAGCGTTTTGCCGGAACGAACATGCTTCAGCTTCATGCCGCGTTTAAACTTCCCTGAAACCAAACGCATGAAAGCAATCCGGTCCCGGTGTTTCGGGTCCATGTTGGCCTGAATTTTAAAGATAAAGCCGGTCAGTTTATTTTCCAGCGGCTCTACTATGCGCTCCAAAGCTTTACCGGGCTGGGGCGACGGTGCATTGGTACCAATGCCAGCTAACAGCTCCCGCACACCAAAATTATTAATAGCCGAGCCAAAAAACACTGGTGTCATGGTGCCATCAAGATAGGCTTGTCGGTCAAAGGCCGGGCAAAGTCCCCGCACCATTTCCACATCTTCGCGCAATTTGGTGAGCGCGTGATCTGGCAATAATTCCTCAAGTTTAGGGTCATCGAGCCCGGTGCATTTTACCCCCGCTGTCAGCTCGGTTCCTTTGCTGCGACCAAAAAGGAGCAATTCATCGTGAATAAGGTCATAGCAGCCCAAAAAGTCGCGCCCCATACCAATCGGCCAACTGGCAGGTGTAACATCCAATGCTAAGGATTGCTCGACTTCATCCAATAAATCAAAGGGGTCGCGTGCTTCACGGTCCATCTTGTTAATGAAGGTGGTAATTGGCATATCGCGCAGACGGCATACTTCGAACAGCTTGCGGGTTTGAGTTTCAATACCCTTGGCCGCATCCAAAACCATGACAGCACTGTCCACTGCGGTTAACGTGCGGTAGGTATCTTCAGAAAAGTCCTCGTGACCCGGCGTATCCAGCAGATTGAATGTTTTGTCATCATAGTCAAAGGTCATTACCGAGCTTGCAACCGAAATACCGCGTTCTTGCTCAACTTTCATCCAGTCTGAGCGCGCACGGCGGCGCTCACCACGGGCTTTCACTTCACCAGCCATTTGAATAGCCCCGCCGAATAGAAGCAGTTTTTCAGTCAAGGTCGTTTTACCCGCATCAGGATGCGAAATAATGGCAAAAGTGCGCCTTTTTTCGATCAAATCAGCCAGGGCCATGGGGGAAACTCCGTTCATCAAAAGCATTAGTCATTCGGCGAGCCGGACCCTAGTGGAAATATTGTCATAAAGAAATGCCTATTTGGCCGGAAAAGCTCAAAAATCGTCATTTTTCCACAAGAGCCTTGACCCCATATGATTTTTTGCGTTCAACTGCCGCAAATCAATTGCTTTGGAAGGCTATGACGTGACCCAGTATACCGATCAAACTTATAAGTCTAACGATGGCCTCAACTTGCATTACCGTGATTATTCAGGGCCAAGCTCTGATGCGCCGGTTATCATCACCATTCCGGGTTTGAGCCGTAATGCCAACGATTTCAATGAAATAGCTGACCATCTTAGCAAGCGTTTCAGGGTAATATCATTTGAGTTGCGTGGTCGCGGCGAAAGTGATTGGGATCCAGAGCCTGAAAATTATACCCCAACGGTATATATGGAAGATATTATAGGGCTGTTAAGCCATTTAGGTTTGTCACAGGTTATATTCTTTGGCACCTCCCTTGGTGGTTTAATTACCATGGCGTTATCAACTATACAGCCAGATCTTATCCGTGCGGCTATACTGAATGACATTGGTGGTAAACTTGAAACAACCGGAATTGAACGCATTCAGCGCTCCATGCTCGGCGATGAAACCCGCGCTCCTATCAAAAACTGGCCCGACGCGATTACCATGCTCAAGTTTTTTTTACAGGAACATGTTTACCCAAACAATAGTGAGGCTGATTGGGAAACGCTTGCCCATAAAACATATAAAGAAAATAGCATTGGTATCCCGGTTTTAAATTATGACCCTGCCATTGGCCAAAATTTTCAGAAGCCCGATACGGCATCAGGCACCGATATGTGGCATTTGTTCGATGGCTTAAAAGACACACCAACTCTTGTTTTGCGGGGTGGTATATCTGACTTTCTTTCCCATGAAACCATTCGAGAGATGACGCGGCGTAACCCAAACTGTGTTGCCCAAACGGTTGCGGGGGTTGGTCATGCTCCAGCTTTGACCGAAAGTGATGCCGTAAGCGCCATTGACAGTTTTCTTGACAGCTTTGCATGAACGCCCGCTTCCAATAGGTTTGATCACTGGACAGTAACATCCAAATATGGCACTGCAGTACCGCAATCTAATATTCAGGAAATCCCCATGACGACCCCTCTACCCATAACATTCGATGATGTGGTTAAAGCCGCTGATGCCATAGACGGCGCGGTAATTAAAACGCAAGCTGCATATTCCAAAACTTTGTCCGAGATTACTGGCGCAGAAGTCTTTTTAAAGTTTGAGATATTTCAGTATACTGCGGCTTACAAGGAACGTGGGGCACTGAACCGCTTGCTCGCCATGAGCACAGAAGAACGTGAGCGCGGCGTTGTTGCAATGTCGGCGGGAAACCACGCCCAAGGGGTTAGCTACCACGCGTCGCGCCTTGGCATACCCGCCACCATTGTTATGCCAGAAAACACACCCTTCAATAAGGTGAAACGCACCGAGGAATTGGGCGCTAAAGTAGTGCTGGCAGGTGCCGACTTGGACGCTGCCACAGCGGCGGCAAGGGCATTAGAGAAAGAGCGTAACCTGCTGTTTTTACACCCCTTCGACGACCCGTTGGTCATGGCGGGGCAAGGTACGGTTGGTCTGGAATTTTTAGAAAGCTTTCCTGAATTGGATACGCTGATCATTCCCATTGGCGGCGGTGGGCTAATATCCGGCATCGCAACTGTTGCGCGCCACCTTAACCCTGACATTCGCATCATTGGCATTCAGTCGTCGGCTTTCCCTTCAATGAAAGTTGCCCTAGACGGTAATGCAGACAGTGTTAAACGCGGCGGCCAAACTATCGCAGAAGGCATTGCTGTAACCAAAGCCGGTGACCTAACCCACGATGTGGTCAAGCAGTTGGTTGATGAGATATTGATAGTGCCTGAAGCCCGCATTGAAGCAGCCATTGTGATGTTAATGGAAGTAGAAAAAGTTGTTGTGGAAGGCGCAGGTGCCACGGGTCTTGCTGCCCTTCTGGAATATCCCGAGCTTTTCAAAGGCCGCAAAGTTGGGTCCATTCTAACGGGCGGCAATATTGATAGCCGCATGCTATCTGCTTGCATCATGCGAGAATTATTTAATGATGGCAGGTTAACGCGGCTGCGTATTATTCTACTTGATCAACCCGGTTCGCTTGCCCGCGTGACGATGCTTGTTGCAGAGGCTGGCGCAAATGTGCTTGAGGTTGGTCACCGCCGTGAATTGGGGGCGATATCCCTGAAATACACCGAAATGGAATTGGTGGTAGAGACCAAAGACCGTGAACATACGGTTGCGGTAATCAAAATGTTAGAGGAAGAAGGCTTCCCGGTGAAAGAAGCCTGGAATGGTTAACCGTGCTGAAATAACAAAGAGGCACCATACGCTTATGTACAGCACCTCTTCTACTGCGAGAAAGCTCGCTATTGACCCTACTACTCAGCGGCAGCTGGGATAATTTCTATGCTAGAAAACCGTGTTTTTGCTTTCTTATTCTCGCTCAGACGATAGCTGCGTACATCGCCACCACGCTCTAACCTTCTTTGTTCAGCTGGAGAGCTGGCAATATAATAATTCAGGTTGAGTGCAAACGTTAAGCTTTCACCCTCAAAAGAACTTGGCAGGGCGGGAAAGTCTGCCCCTTTAGCCACCCGCTTTGAAGCGGCATTCAATGTATTTGCCCGTGTACGGGTAACGAGTTCAGTATTTAAAACTGTGCCATCCCGGCCAATGGTTACAAGCTGACGGGTAGAACCGCTATCACCATTCCGCAGGGCAAAATTCGGATACCGCATCTCGCTGTCAATGGCTTTCGCGGCGGCGACTGTCCATTCATCTAGATTTGTGCTGGTATCATCACCTGCAGAAACTGGGATACTGAATGTGGCAATGCTCAAGACTGCCAGTGAAGTCGTAAGTGTTTTGAAGTTTGTCATTTTAGTGCTCCTCGCTTTTTGTTGTTAAGGTCCCTGAGACCCATATTGCTTATCGTTTTTCCGACTGTTTCCGCCGGTAATAACAGGATGATGGATTTGAAATTCATCTGAAGCTTTTTGCGGTAAATTGTTAGAAACCTGCGGTACCCAGCTAAACCTTTACCAACAGTTCTATATCTTTTTTGCTACTATCACGCAGCGGGGAAAAACCTAAGATATAGGCCCTAATCTTTTGTCTCATAACCTTTGGTTACGATTCGCAAGCATTTACAATAAACACTTGGCATTTAACCCAAAATACCGTCTGATAATGGCCAAGAGCATTCTATGGATATTAAAATGACATCACGGCGGACATTACAGTCTTTCTTGGCTTGTTTTGCTGTAGCAGTTTTTTTGCTGTTATGGCCCGCAATTGCTGTAGCGGGGCAAGATAAGGTAAAAGACAAACTGATATTAGTACCCAAAGCTGATGAAGGAGCACGGCCTGACAGTGTGAGTTATGCTGAATTTGCACCAGCCGCAGCGAAGCCAGCCTTACCTAACATTCGAGACCATACAGCTTTCACAGCATGGTTGGATGGCACAATCACTACAGCCATGAAACTAAAGAATATACCAAGCGCTGTTATATCGATCACGCTTGATGGTAAACTATATATAGTGCGCGGCTATGGCTATAGTGATGCCCGTGGCAGTCCGATGGACCCTTACACGCATATGTTCCGGGTTGGCTCTATTTCCAAAACAATGGTTTGGGTCAGCGTCATGCAATTGGTTGAAAAAGGCATGCTGGATCTAGACACACCGATCAATGAATATCTATCCACTTCCCTTCAAGTTCCCAGTAACGGCTATGATGACCCTATCCTACTGAAGCATCTGATGAACCATAGCGCAGGTTTTGAAGATAATATCTTAGGAATTTCCTTAGCCAAAAATGGAGCGGGCATTACAGCTTTGGCTGATTATCTGAAACGCTACCGCCCTAAACGTGTCCGCCCTGCAGGGGGTGAGGCTGTCTTTTCAAATTATAGTACGGCGCTTGCTGCTTTCATTGTCGCCGAAGTTTCAGGCGAAAAGGATTTTGAAAGTTACGTAGAAAAAAATATTTTCTCGCCGCTTAATATGCACAATTCCACTTTCAGAGAACCCCATTCCTCCATAGAGGATGGTATTGCAGCCGCTACTGCTGATAAGCATGCTAATGATTTTATAATGCCCATTATAAAAGCTCCATATGACTTTCTCGGCCCCCTCACTTCCGCTGGGGGATTAACGACTACCGCAGGCGACATGGCGCGTTATATGCTCGCCCTTCTAAATGGAGGCAATTTAGAAGGGCGACAAATTCTATCAGGTGAAACCTTCCTAAATATGCAGGCGAAAAGTCACCAAAATCACCCGGCTGTATCAAGCTTGGCCCATGGCTTTCTAACTCGCGATTATGACCAAAACATATCTAGTGTCGGCCATAGTGGAACGACCCAATATTTTTCCTCAAATATGGAATTGTTCCCTGATCAAGCTTTGGGCATTTTTATCTCGCTGAAAGGCCGCTCAGGTAGGACATTTGCCCAAGACCTTCCCCATAAGATTATCAGTCGCTATTATCTTGAGCCTTCAACATTAAGGCAACCCCCTTCCCGCATTGACAATATCGATGAACGCTATTCAGGAATTTACCTTAACAACAGACGTTCCTTCACCAACATCGAAGCCTTATATAGCTTAGCAAATTTCACGAGAGTTGAAATAAATGGTGAATATCTTATCACCCACCGGGGTGGCAGTAGCAAACGCTGGAAACAGGTAAGCGATCTGTCTTTCTTTAGTGCCGATGGAACTGGCCTAAGCCTAGGTTTTGGGGAAAATGAACAAGGGAAAATAATAAAGTTATATGATAGCTCAGGCATCACGACAGCTGATCGGGCCTCTTTTTTCCAAACACCAAATTTGTTCATGATCCTGTTTAGCCTCACGGTTATAAGTGCAATAGTCACATTGATCGCCGCAGCACGACGCAAGCTGATGCGCTTTTATGCCAATCAGCGCTCAAAAAGATCAACCCAGCTTTATGTTACAACAGCCAGCACATGGTTAATCGCAATCGCGGCGAGCTTATGGTCGATTATAAACTTAATGAGTGACAGTTTTACTGCCCTCTCTAATTTTCCAGACACTGTAAGTTTCTTGACAATCACATTGATCAATATTGCTTTTATTTTGACATTGGTATCTGCCTTAAATTTATATAGTGTCTGGCGGGAACGATATTGGACTTGGATGCGTTGTCTGCGCTATACCACCAGTATCGCCATATGGTCTGCATGGTCCTTGACCCTTTGGTCATGGAACGTAATTGGGTATAATTACTATTAATAAATTTGGGAATATTTTATGAAACGCTCTCTATTATCCTATGCTGTTTTATCGCTCAGCCTAATTGGTCTGACCGTTGGGTGTGCAGAACAAAAAACGGATAAAACTCATGAACAACAAGCGGTTAATAGCAACATAGCCGACCGCCTTGAGCGCCAGAACAACAAAAAACGCGCTAAAAATGTCATTCTATTCGTTGGTGATGGCATGGGTGTTTCCACCGTTACAGCTGGCCGGATTTTAGAAGGCCAATTGCGCGGCGAAAGCGGTGAAGAAAACTTTCTTAGCTTTGAAAAATTTCCCCATACATCCCTCGTGAAAACCTATAATACTGATGCACAAGTACCCGACAGCGCCGGCACGGCTAGCGCCCTGAACACTGGCCTGAAGACCAGGATGGGAATGCTGGGTGTTGGCCCAGCGCAAACGCGGGGAATATGCGAAGGCGCTGACGCCCACCATTTGACCAATATCGCTGAATATGCAGAAATGGCTGGCATGGCAACGGGGGTAGTTTCCACCGCTACCCTTACCCACGCCACCCCCGGCGCCGTATATTCCCACACAGCTGACCGCGAATGGGAAGGTGTTTCCAAGCTTAGCGAAGAAGCCATTGAGCATGGCTGTAAGGATATAGCCCAACAATTGATCGAATTTTCATATGGCGATGGCATTGATGTTGCCCTTGGCGGTGGTAAAAAATTCTTCTTCCCTGCAGCGGAAGAAGGTTCAGAAAATAAAGGCGGTTCCCGCACTGATGGCCGTAATCTTGCACAAGAATGGCAGGATAGCGCTGACGATGCAGCTTATGTGGACAATCGCACCAACCTGATGGCGATTGATCCTGCAAAAACCAACCGTTTGTTAGGTCTGTTCACCGACAGCCATATGACCTTTGATGCTTACCGCACTGAAAACGAGCCAAGCTTAAGTGACATGACAGAAGTTGCCATCAATATGCTGAGCAAAAATGAAAATGGCTTTTTCTTAATGGTGGAAGCCGCACGCATCGACCATGCCCACCATGCTGGTAATGCATACCGCTCCCTGCATGATGTCGTGGCGCTGTCAGCGGCTGTCCGCAAGGCAACCGAAATGGTTGATATGGAAGACACCTTGATCATAGTTACCGCTGACCATAGCCATGTTATGACCATGGCCGGATACCCAAAACGCGGCAATCCTATCCTGGGCCTTGTATCTGCCCCATGGCAAAAGGACGGTGAGTTATTGCTCGCCACAGATGATAAACCTTATACCACTATTGGTTATATGAATGGCAGAGGGTCCGTTAAGGGGGAGCGTCCAACGCTGACACAAGAACAAGCTCTAGACCCTGATCATATACAACAAGCATTGGTACCAACCTCAAGCGAGACCCACGGCGGCGAAGATGTGCCGCTATATGCCCAAGGCCCGTGGGCCCATTTGGTTGGCGGCGTCATGGAACAAAACTTAGTCTTCGATATTATTGAGCATGCATTAGCTTTGAAACAGCGCGCTGTGGCAGAAGCGTCCAAGAAAGAAAAAGCTCAAGAAAATTAAATCCGTACCGCAAAAAATAAGACGGTAGAAATATGTTCTGCCGTCTTATGAAATTTTCTTTTTAACTATGTTTTTCAATGGCCTTGTTCAAACCTTCGGTCAATTGCTTTCCGATGTCGCCCCCATCGCCACTTACCCGGCCACGAATAACAGCGCGCATGGAATCGATGTGTGATTTAATCAGCTCCACATCATTGTCAGTATATAATGAACCAGATTGAGTGGTGCTATAGAGCGAATCTGCGAATGCCGAAATAAGAGGATAGCCAAAAGTACCACCCTGCCCCTTCATATCATGCGACATATGATGAATTTCCAGAAAATGTTCCTTACGCTTATCAGGCGTATCAACACAGCGGCCATGTTGTTCCTGCAATTTCACGATCAAACTTGATACCCAGTCTGGGTAATCTTCCGACATTTTGCTCAGTTCCGCCTCGGCTTCAGCCAGTAATTCTTCCGGAATTGAAGCTGATCCCGTGCCAAGACCGGCACATTTTTCTTTCAAACGGTTTTTAAAGCGATAAAATCTTACCTTTGTTGCTGCTTTAGCCACGGACAATCTCCACACCTTCACTTTTATCGGTTAGAACACGCTGCTCAACGCCTTTATGAGGCAAATCTTGTCGCCTGCGGTCAGGCCCAAAATAGCTGTTATTGTGAACAAATTGACGGGGACGCTCAATAATGAGGGAAAGGCGCTCGCCAATATTGCTAATAGTGAAGGGCTTAGCCAGCATCTCTGTCAGGCCCATTTCTCGTGCTTGGACAACCCGGTGTGGTTCCGTATAGCCAGTAACCATAATGAACGGTACAAAGCGATCAGGACTTTCTTTATGGCGGCGCACCCACCGCAAAAACATCATTCCATCCACGGGTGACATATCCCAGTTAGAGATAATGACATCCACTTGTTGGACACCTGCCTTCATCGGATCTGTTTTAACCAATTTCAAAAACTCGATGGCTTGGCTACCATCTTCCACTGGTATAACTCTACCAACACCCAAAATTTTTAGGGAATTGATCAAAAGCGAGCGGATGAATTGGCTATCTTCAGCCAGCAATACCGTCACTCGATCAAAATCATATGCCGCCATATCTTATTCCTATCTCATCAACCAAGTCGCTATTAGACAATCATACCAATGCGGCATCAAGAATAAATTTTTTCACTTGTTCAAATCGTTTCATCAATTCGGCTATCAAAGTTGCACGCTCTTGGCTGCCCTTGGGCGGTGCAGGGTCATTATCCTCTGCCCGTTCGGCTTCGCAAGCTAAATTCCAAGCGCCGATAGACCGTGCCGCCCCTTTAAGTTTATGAGCGATTGAACACCATTTAGTATCGTCATCATTAGATAAATTTTCAATATAGATAGGGGCATTATCTAGAAATATTTGTAATACTTCACGCTCTAACGCCCTGTCCCCTGTCGTAAAATCTCTGAAATGAACCAAATCTACAATTATGGTTTCGTCCCATTTACTCTGGCTATACGACTTCAATTGAATTCCCGCCTTACTACTTACTTTGAACTAATGAAATACCTGATGGGGTAAGCTTACAAACTAGCCAATCGGGCTTAATTGGGTTGGCATACCAAGGCTCACACCAGCCATGATCCATACAGGCCCGAATGGTTTGCGCTTTGATTCGTTGCCCGTCATGGTCAAACAGCGGTAACTTACCCCCAGGTTGACTGAGACCCCTTTCCAAATAACGCATCTGTGCTAAAGAAGGTTTGTTTGTCTTCTCAGGCCTTGCGACTGTTCTTTTTTCTATAGTATTATCAACAACTTCCATACAAATAGCCTTGCCCCTTAACGCAGGTGAGCCATTGTGGCAGGTTGCCTTGCTTTGGTCAAATATTATGCAAATAATCTGTTTGTTGACCTTCTCACGGTACTAGGGAAAACTAAAGCCCAAGAATGTGAGGGCACAATGTCAAAAGTAGATACTAATTTTCCAGAGGTGGATACGGATTTGTCCAAAGAAAAAACCGATCAAAGTGATGAGACGCAGGATAGTTTGCTGCAAACTAATGCCGGCAGCCGGAGGTTAATTCCAGTTATCGTCGCACTAGGGGCGTCCCTGCTCTGGCTTATCGCGGTTAGCTATTATGTACTGATGTCAAGCGGAACAGCGTTAAACACCCTCGGCTTATCTGGGCTCGGGTCTTTGGTCGCAGGCAGCTTTGCCCCCATTGGCCTTTTTTGGCTTATTGCGCTAGTTTTCCAACGCTCTGACCCCCTGTTAGAACGCCGCCTTGCCATAGCCCAAACCTTGCACAAAGCTATTGCACCCGTTGAAGAAGCTGAAAAAAGGCTTGATATTTTGCACGGCCAAATCAGCAAAGAACTTACAAACATTGATGCTGTATCTTTGCTGGCGGCAGAACGCATCGACAATTTAGAAGACCGCTTTCAAGAACAAGTGTCGAATTTATTTTCTGCCACGGCAGACACAGAAGCTAAAACTACTACTATCCGCGATACGCTGCAGCGCGAGCGTGACGCAATAGAAACCATGTCATCTGACATTGAAAGCCGCTTTGGCAATTTAGAAACACTCGTCATTGGCTTAACTACGGCAATCCAAGAAGCTAGCTCCAGCGCCCATGAAAGTGCAGATACAGCCTTAAAACAGTCAACGGAACAAGCTGAATTAATGAAAGCGGCTGGGGACAGCCTCTCCGACAAATTAAATAAAGCTACAGTGACGATGGAAAGCCGGACCGAGGAAGCCCATGTCACCGCCGATGACCTTGAGGAGCGCCTAACCAGTGTGAATGACCGCATCTCTATCAGTACAGACTTCCTAAAGTCAGAGATGAATATCATTAGTTTGGAAAGTGACAAGCTGGCAGAACAGATAAAAGTTCAATCAGAAACCATGGCCGAACTTGGCCGTGAGACCGCTGACCAGAGCGAACGCATTGAAGAAAGCCTTCACCGCCATGCAGGTGAAGTTAGCGATGCAGCCCATAAGGCAATTGGCGATACAGAAGAAGCGGCATCCGCTTTTACAGAGCAAGCGGGCACCATCGCCCGCACCGTTGAAGCCGCTATTGTCGGCGCGCAGGATAAACTGAACGAAGCCGGGGCCACGCTTGACCAACACGCACGCCACGCAGAAGAAGTTAGTGATAAAATCCACGCCAGCGCCATGGACCAAACCAAACATACATCCGAGGCCGTGTGGGAACGGGCAGAAGAAATAAATGCCCTGCTAACGAGCAGTATGGACCGGGCAGCAAGCCTGTTGGATGAAGCCGGCCAAAAAGTCGCTGACCACGGCAATAAAGCGGAAGTACAAGCTGCCACCAGTTCTGAGCGCGTTTTGCAGCATATGCGTCAACTTCAAGTAGGTGTTGAAGACCAAATGAAAATGCTGGAAGCCGCAGCTGCAGGCAGTAAAGAAACACTAGATTCATCGGTAGAGGCCATCGCGGAGGAAGCCCGCAAACTTGCCCAGCAAGCCACGGATACATCAGAAGAGATCACCAACACCGGCCATAATATGGATGAGCGTATGGTGTTTCTGTCACAAACCTTGCAGGAAATGCGGGCAAAAATCGCCCACCTTGAAAGTGACTTAACCACTCAGCAAAATTCCTTTGAGGCTGCATCACGCGGGGCATCGGATACCATCATTGCCGCTTCAGACCGCTTTCGCCAAGAAACGAGCGCCATTCAAGATGCTTCTGAACGTGCAGGGAAAAGCATTAGTGATAACGCCGAGCATTTAAAACGCGATATGGAATCTCTCAATGCAACTAGCGAGACCGCAAGCGATCACTTGGCAAAATCGGGCAATCGGCTACGCAAAGAATCCGAAGGTTTACAAAGCCAACTCAACACTTCCAGCGATGCCCTTGCCACGGCGGCAGAAGCCTTTGCCGGTGAACGTAGCCGCATCCAAGGGGAAACCGGTGAAGTGGTTGCAGAGCTATCAAAAGCCACCACAAGTATCGGTCACCAAGTTGAAGACTTGCGAAATGTCTCTACCGAGGCCCACCAAACCCTGCAAAAGGCGACGGACCAACTTACGGAAACTACCAATGAAACCCGCGCTACTATTGACGGTACGGTCAATGCAGCTAGCGCTCATCTCCATAAAACTCTGGTGGATATGGCCGGTGAAGCTGGTGACCAAGTGCGGCATATGGAAGAAGATTTGCGCTCCACCCTTGGCCGTTTAACTGCTGAATATGTGCAAGCAGGTGAACAAGCAGGCAAAGAAGGTGCAACGCTCGCAGTACGCATCGGCACAGAAGCTGACCGCCTAACCGCCCAAGCCAGCAGGTTCCTCGATAAAACGGTGGAGATTGAAAAGCGCATAGCCACCTCAACCCGAGATGATTTTGCCCGCACATCACAATTGCTTCTTGAGAGCTTACAATCGCTTTCTATTGATATTAGCAAAATGCTCCAACACGACATTCCAGATAGCGCTTGGCAGGCATACTTGGACGGAGACCGGTCTATCTTTGCGCGCCGTACTTTAAAAATTGGCACCCGCGCCGCCCGCAAATCGATCGCAGAGAAATTTAGTACTGACGGCGAATTCCGTGAAAATGTTGGGCGTTTTACCCGCGATTTCGAAGGCTTGATGGAACGCGCCATGCTTGGGGATAAAGGCAGCGCTCTCTCTGTAACACTGGTCTCAAGCGATATGGGCAAGCTTTATATTCTGCTTGCACAATCTCTGAAAAAAATATCATAGCGTCTAATTTATATTTACCTGAAAGGTTCGCCGCGTGAAGAAAGCCATAGTAATGTTGGTGTCTATCCTAATGCTGACTTCTTGTGGCGCGGAGGAAACACCATCGGACACACCATCCGATACCAAAAAACATATCTGGCGTATGACCAGCACCTTTACTTCCACTACTCCACTGCTTGGTACGCTCGGCAAGCAAATGGAGACGAAAGTCAACTTGATGACTGGTGGTACGGTCCAGATTAAATTTCATGAGCCCGGTGTGCTTGCTCCCGCATTTGAAACCTTTGATGCTGTCCACTATGGGGCCGTTGAGGCCGGCTGGTCTACGGCAGGCTACTGGGCAGGCAAGGTACCCGCACTGCAATTATTTTCCTCCATTCCCTTTGGCCCGCCTGCCTTGGAATACCTCGCTTGGTTTGACCATGGTGGGGGCCGTGAACTTTACCAAGAAATTTACCATAAGCATAATATTCATGCCATTTTATGCGCTGTGACACCACCGGAATCTTCTGGTTGGTACCGCCAAGAAATGAACAGCTTAGAAGATTTCAAAAATCTGAAAATCCGTTTCTTCGGTCTTGGTGCGAAGGTTATGGAAAAAATTGGCGCATCGCCCCAGTTGATCGCGGGCGGTGAAATTTTCCAAGCCCTAGAGCTTGGCACTATTGACGCCACTGAATATGCTTTTCCTTCGGTCGATTTGAAGTTAGGCTTTTACCAAGTCGCAAAGCATAATTATTTCCCCGGTTGGCATCAGCAATCAACCCTATTTGAATTGATGGTCAATATGGATGCTTGGCAAGCCTTGAACAGTACCCAGCAAGCCCAAGTGGAGGCCGCCTGCTCGGATAATATTCGCCGTTCGCTTGCCGAAGGCGAAGCAACTCAAGCCAAAGCCATGGCTAAACTTCAAGCAAAAGGAGTTGAGTTTCACATTTGGCCACCTGAAATATTGGCTAAATTGAAAGGTCACTGGCAGGCAGTTGCTATGGAACTGTCCGAAGCTGACCCTGACTTTAAGCGAGTATGGCAGAGCCTGCAAAAATTCCGCGCTGAATATAAGATCTGGTCTGACCATGGCTACCTGAAAGACTGATGCGTGCTTAACTTAATCCGCATATCTGATAGCCTTGAAGCTATCGTCCAGCGCATCGGCAAAGCTGCTGCTTGGTTGATGATCGCCCTCATGCTGGTCATTGTTACTGATGTGCTATTGCGACGTTGGCTCATCATTGGCTCAACAAAGCTGCAAGAATTAGAGTGGCACCTCCACGGCGCCCTATTTCTGCTTACCATTGGCTGGGCCTATACCAAAGACGCCCATGTTCGGATCGAGCTATTTCACGGCAAATTTAAGGCCCGCACAAAAGCATGGTTAGAGCTTTGGGGCTGTTTACTGTTCCTAATTCCCTATGTTATCGCTATTGTTTATTTCGGTAATGACTATGCCCAAATAAGCTATACCTACAGCGAAACTTCCGCCTCCCCCACTGGACTGCCCGCTCGTTGGGTCATTAAATATATTATGGTCTTTGGCTTTGTCTTGCTTGGCCTTGCGGGCATATCAAGGCTGCTTAAGTCGTTAGTATTTTTAAGTAACAGCACAGGGGACGGCGCTAATTTCCGCTCCGAGGACATAACGCCGTGATGGGAAGCATAATAGATTTTCTGCCGCTGCTTATGTTCGCAGCCTTAGCGCTGTTTCTATTTAGCGGCTATCCCGTGGCTTTTGTGCTGGGCGGTGTAGGTCTTGGTTTCTGGTTACTTGCGGTGGGACTTGGACTGCACAGTGAAGCGAGCTTTTTCCTTGTAGTCAGTCGCATTTACGGCGCTGTTGTCACCAAGCAAATGCTGGTGGCTATCCCGATGTTTATTTTCATGGGCATGATGCTGGAAAAAAGCGGCATTGCCCGCGACTTATTGAATACCTTGCAAATTTTGACGCGCAGAGTGCCCGGTGGCCTTGCGCTCTCGGTTACTATCATGGGGGTTATCCTCGCCGCTACGACAGGCATTATTGGTGCCAGCGTGGTTATGATGACGCTACTGGCCCTGCCCGTGATGCTGGACCACGGCTATGATAAGTCACTGGCGACCAGCACCATAGCGGCCTCTGGCACGCTTGGTATTTTAATTCCGCCGTCGATTATGCTGGTGGTTATGGCGGACCTGCTTGCCACCTCCGCTGGCGCTTTATTTCAAGCCGCTCTAATGCCCGGCCTTTTGCTTGCAGGGCTCTATTTTACTTATATCCTCATCCGCACCAGCCTTAATCCCTCGCTGGCACCCGTGGCGCAACATACTACTGTCACAAAAGTTAACCTGCGCATGCTGCTTAGCAGCTTTCTGCCACCGCTCTTGTTAATTGCCTTTGTGCTGGGGTCAATTTTCGCTGGTTTCGCCACCCCAACCGAGGCCAGTGGTATTGGTGCATTCGGGGCGGTTTTGCTAGCCGCAGCACGGGGTCGTCTAAATTTTACGACATTAAAGGCTGTCACAGAAGGTTCGGCGCTTACATCCGCCATGCTTTTTGGCCTTTTTGTCGGCGCAACGGCTTTCTCCTTTGTCTTTGCCCTGCTCGGTGGTCATGACTTAATCCTAAATTTTATCGCGGTGAATGATGTGGGCGCATGGGGTGTTCTGATCGTTTTGATGATTGCGGTATTCTTACTCGGTTTCTTCTTTGACTGGATCGAAATAACCCTGATCATACTGCCCGTTTTCGCACCTGTTATTGCGGCACTTGACTTTGGCGACCATCTTGGCAGCCCAGAAATGGGGGTTGTATGGTTCGCGGTTTTGATGGCAATAAATCTGCAAACAAGCTTTTTAACGCCGCCTTTCGGCTTTGCACTATTTTATATGAAAGGGGCGGCCCCTAATAACATCAGTCTACAAGATATATATAAAGGTATTATCCCTTTTGTTTTACTACAGCTCACCGGGCTCATTGCTGTGTTACTATGGCCTGAAATTGCATTGTGGTTACCGAATTTAACTGCGGGATGATTATGGATAGTTTCAAGAAACATATGGCTGTGTGGGGAGAAGGCGCTGGACGCTTCTTCGCCAATCACGGCTTAACAAGTGCTGGAAATATGGCCTTTCTTGCCATGCTTTCGCTTTTCCCCTTTCTGATATTCCTTGTGTCCCTATCTGGCTTGCTTGGCCAATCAGAGCGTGGCTTAGAAGCGGTTGAGTTTTTCTTTTCCGTAGTACCGCCTGAGGTGGCCTCCACCATCCGCGGGCCCATAGAAGGGGTTATTAAAAATACACGCCCTGAAATATTAACCGGCTCCATACTATTTGCCATATGGACCGCCGCAAACGGTGTAGAATCCGCCCGTGAAGTGTTGATTAAAGCCTTTGGGCCTGAGTTTGCCCGCCCCGTATGGTTGCGCCGTCTTGAAAGCTTGGGAATTGTTATAATAGCGGCATCACTGTTGTTATTATCGATGTCTATATTGGTTCTGGGGCCTGCTCTAATGAAAGGAGTTATCAGCCTATTCCCTGACCAGATAAATAGTAGCCTAATAGAACTGTGGGGATATTTACGCTTTGTTATCAGCCCTCTCGTGTTGCTTGTGGGCGTTTACGGTCTTTATATGGCCTTAACCCCACGGCGGGTGAAAAAGGCGCACCGCTTGCCTGGCAGTATTTTAACGGTGCTAATATTATACGGCACGGCGGCGGGACTTTCGGTTTATTTGAAGTTTGCTGGCGGATATGACGTAACATATGGTTCACTCGCGGGCATCGTCATCACCCAGCTCTTTTGTTTTATTGTCTCCATAGGCTTCATTTTAGGGGCAGAAATTAATGCGGCTTACACAAGGCACGACCATAGTAATGACTTGGAAATAGACAGGCCCTCTGCAGCAGAGTATGAAGATGATATTGAAAATTGACCACAAAGCGTAAAATATAGATATACATTGCCGTCAGGGCATTCGAAGGCAAATATAATCGGGGTACAGATGACAAAATTAATGGCAGGTAAGCGCGGACTGATTATGGGTGTCGCTAATGAGCGCTCAATGGCTTGGGCAATTGCCAAGTCCTGCGCGGAACAAGGCGCTGAGGTCGCTTTTTCATACCAAGGAGAAGCTCTAGCCAAACGCGTTAGGCCGCTTGCAGAATCCATTGGTTCAGACTTTATGGTTGAATGCGATGTATCTGATGAAGCATCCATTGATGCAATGGCAAGCCAACTTGCTGAAAAATGGGACAATATTGACTTTTTCGTCCATGCCATCGGTTACTCAGACAAATCTGAACTACGGGGACGCTTTGTCGATACCAGCTTAAATAATTTCCTCATGACCATGAATATTAGTGCTTTCAGCTTTGTCGCGGTCGCCAAGCGGCTTGAGACCATGATGAATAACGGTGGCAGCATGTTGACACTAACTTATTATGGCGCGACAAAAATTGTTCCCCATTATAACGTCATGGGGGTCGCCAAAGCAGCGCTGGAGACCAGCACTCGCTATATGGCCCGCGACCTTGGTGTTGACGGCATCAGAGTGAATGCTATTAGCGCAGGGCCGATGAAAACCCTCGCGGCGTCTGGTGTAGGTGACTTTCGTATGCTGCTGAAATATAACGAGAAAAACTCCCTGCTAAAGCGCAATATTACCATGGATGATGTTGCAGGCGCGGGCTTATATTTACTGTCAGATATGTCATCCGGCGTAACCGGGGAAATCCACTATGTGGACTGCGGTTTTAATGCCACTTGCATGCCGACCGATGAAGCATCCATGCACAAATTGCTTAGTGATTAATTAGGATTTTACCCCATGTCAGTGAACAGCTTTGGCAGACTTTTTAGAGTTACAACTTGGGGCGAAAGCCACGGTCCGGCCATTGGCTGCACAGTGGACGGTGTGCCGCCGCGCATAGCGCTGTCAGAAGCTGATATCCAGCCATACTTGGACAAACGCCGACCGGGCCAAAGCAAATTTACCACCCAGCGGCAGGAGACTGATCAAGTCAAGATATTGTCCGGCGTCTTTGAAGGCCAAACCACCGGCACCCCGATCCAATTGATGATCGAGAACACCGATCAACGCAGTAAAGATTACGGCGATATTGCCAGAGAGTTTCGCCCCGGCCACGCTGACTATACCTATAACGCCAAATATGGCATCCGCGACCACAGAGGTGGGGGCCGTTCCAGCGCCCGTGAAACCGCCATGCGGGTGGCAGCAGGTGCCATCGCCCGGAAAATATTAGGGCCGGATATATCCATCCGGGCGGCGCTTATCCAAATGGGGCCGCATAAAATTGACCGGGACAATTGGAATTGGGACCATGTGAACGCCAACCCTTTCTTTTGCCCCGACGCTGAAACAGCTGATATATGGTCAGAAGAATTAGATAAAATTCGTAAGTCAGGCAGTAGCTTAGGGGCAATTGTTGAAGTGATAGCTGAAGGTATGCCCGCCGGTTGGGGTGCGCCTGTTTACGGTAAATTAGACGCTGATATCGCCAGTGCCTTGATGAGTATTAACGCCGCAAAAGGGGTTGAGATCGGCGAAGGCATGGGCGCATCTGCCCTAACAGGTGAAGAAAATGCCGACGAAATGCGGATCGGTGAAGATGGATCAATAAACTTCCTGTCTAACCACGCGGGTGGCATTTTGGGCGGTATATCATCGGGGCAACCGATTGTAGCGCGTTTTTCGGTTAAACCAACCAGCAGTATCTTAACCCCGCGTAGGAGCATTAACGAAGCCGGTGAAAATATTGATATCATTACCAAAGGTAGGCACGACCCCTGCGTTGGTATTCGTGCCGTTCCGGTGGGGGAAGCGATGATGGCCTGCGTATTAGCTGACCATATGATGCTCCACCGTGCTCAGTGCGGCTAATCTATTTTCAGAAAATGCTATAATCAATTGGCTTAAGTTGATCTAAGGATGCCGTAACCTCTGGCATTGGATATTTCAAGCCATTGCCACAGTTGAATAAAACAGTCCGATCTGATTTTTGCAAAAGGCCCGTCTCAATGGCATGGCGATAAGCCACCAGTGTTGACGCCCCTTCCGGGCAGACATGAATTGCATCTTTTTGTGCTAGCTCTAATCGTGCATCGATGATTTCTTCTTCGGTCGCTGTAACCGCAAAGCCACCACTTTCTTTAATCGCTTTTAAGATTAAGTGACCCCCTAGGGCAAAGGGAACACGAATGCCCGCCGCATGGGTAAAGGCATCGGGCCAAAATTCAGCCTTATCAGCACCCTCGTCATAGGCTTTAACAATTGGCGCACAGCCTTCGGATTGCACCGCGATCATTTTTGGCATTTTATCGCCGATCCAGCCAAGGGCAGATAATTCTTGAAAGGCTTTCCACATCCCAACAAGGCCCATTCCGCCGCCTGTGGAATAAATGATAGCGTCGGGTGCATCCCAACCTAATTGAGCCGCGAGTTCCAACCCCATGGTTTTCTTACCTTCAATTCGGTAAGGCTCTTTTTGGGTGGAAACATCAAACCATCCAGCTTCTTCAACGCCTTCGGCTACAATTCTTCCACAATCATTGATCATACCGTTGACGCGCCATACATTGCCGCCCAGCAAGCTCATCTCTTTGGCCATTGTAGGCGGGGCGTCATTTGGACAAAATATAAAGCTTTCCAAGCCTGCCCGATTGGCATAGGCCGCGAGCGCAGACCCGGCATTGCCATTGGTCGGCATGGCAACGCGGGTTATTCCCAGCTCTTTAGCCATAGCGCAGGCAAGGCCTAATCCCCGGGCTTTAAAGCTGCCAGTGGGTAATCTGCTTTCATCTTTGACCAATAGGTCGCCCGTTATCCCCATTTCTTTTGCGATAACATTGCAGGCGATCAAAGGGGTGTCGTCCTCCCCTAAAGAGCAAATATTTTCATTACTAATTTCAGGAAAAAACTCGCGCCATTTCCAAAATCCACCGGGCCGGGCCCAAATATCCTCTTTGTTGAGTTGCTTTTTCATCGCCGCCAGATCATAGCGCACTAGTAATGGCATACCAATGTGCGATAAGCCTTGCACTTTGCCTATTTCATAGTCTGACCTGCCGGTGACACTACATTCCAAATGGGTAGAAAAATTTTGATAATCGGATGATATTTGTGGCGCTAAACTTAAACGGGGGGGCACGTCAAACTCCATAATGACAAAAGGTCTAAGAAATCAATACATCTAATTTCTGAACATAATAATAATGATCACCCCTGTAATTCAGGATAAATGCGAAATAATTAGATTATTATTCCGTGAGTTATTAAAATTATATTCCAACCTAACTAAAGATATATATAAACAATGGCAATATAAAATTGGTAAAGTTTGATGTCTGACTTACATTTTGAGCTTGGTAAAAATTGCGAAGCGTGAATAGGTGTAATATAGTCCCCGCCAAACAGTGAAAGAGGCTTATTCATATGAAGAAAATTGTTAAATCCATCCTTGGTTTTTTGGCTATCGTCTTGGTCGTATTGGTTTACGCCGGATGGGCAAGCGATATTGAACATGATGAGCTAGTGGCTAAATATGGTACAGGTACCAGCCAATTCATTGAGCTGCCCATGGGAGCTAAGGCCCATTACCGCGATATTGGCCCCGCAGATGCAACCCCAATTTTGCTCATTCATGGGTCAAATGCCACTTTACAAACATGGGAAGCATGGGCAGCAGAGCTTAGCAAAACATACCGTGTTATCACCGTCGATATGCCCGGCCACGGCCTAACAGGTGCTGTCACTGGTGAAGATTATAAATATAGTGGCATGGTCCGCTTCCTAGAAGACTTTACCACTGCCACCGGCCTCACCGAATTTATCATGGGCGGCAACAGCATGGGCGGTGGGATTACAGCGTCATACACCCTTGCGCATCCTGAACAAGTTACTGCGCTTATTATGGTGGATGCCGCAGGTGTTTTCTATAAACGTGACGCTAATAAAAAGACACCGCTCGGCTTTACGCTGGCAGCTACACCCGTTCTGAATAAAATAATGACGAAGGTAACCCCACGGTCACTCATTCGCCAAGGGATAGAGCGCTCTTACTATGATGACAGCTTAATCACAGAAGAGCTTGTTGACCAATATTGGGAACTGTTGCGCCATCCCGGAAACCGCAGCGCTACTGCATTGCGTTTTCATTGGTATGCCACAGACCCTCAAAACCTGAACGCCGAAGCCATCACACAGCCAGTTTTAATTATTTGGGGCAGTACTGACCTGATAATTCCAATCGCTGCGGGCCACGAATGGCACCGGAGGCTACCCAATAGTGAAATGGTTATCCTTGATAAAGCTGGCCATAACCCGATGGAGGAAATTCCCACGCGTTCCTTGATACCCGTTAGGGCTTTCTTAGATAAAATTAACGCTGAAAAGTCGCTACCACTTCCAGATGTTGCGACCACAGGAACTGATCAACTGGCAACAGACTGATAAGCTTATAACCCCCATCCACCAATATCTTAGCATCCCGCGCTAAGGTATTGGGGTTGCACGAAACACTTATAATACGTTCAACGCTGGAACCAGCCAGCATACCACACTGGGTTTGGGCACCGCCCCGGGGTGGATCAATAACCACAGCGTCAAAACCATTTAGCTCAGTGGCAGTTAGTGGTCGCCTATATAAATCACGGTGCTTGGTGACCACTTGTTTGATGCCCCCCGCCCGTGCAACACCTGCTTTCAACGCTTGAACCGACGCTTCTGCCCCTTCCACCGCTAATACTTGTGCCTTTTTTGCAAGCGGAAGTGTGAATGTGCCGATACCTGCGAACAAATCAGCCACCCTGCTCGCCCCCGAACAGCCTTGGGCCACCGCATCGACCAGAGCGGCTTCACCGACCGCAGTCGCTTGGACAAAGGTCGCAGGGGGCAGCGCCACATATGTACCACCGAAATCCATAACGGGTTCACGGCGAATAACAACAGGATCGAGAAAACCATCATCTTGCCAATTCAGCGCGGCAATATCATGGGTATCAGCAAAATCCGCCAATGCCTCCCTGTCGGTAAGGCTAAGGGGCTTCGCTGCTGCGACCAAAATATCAACACCGCTAGCGGTTAAGGTCAGATGCACGGTCGCCGGCATTCGGTCATCGAGCACCTTGTGCAACAATGTCCGCAAGGGTTTGAACAGTTCAGTAAGTTTAACGTGCGCCACCGGGCATGACCCAATATCAACAAGCTGATGGCTGCTTTGCTTATTAAAGCCAAGGACAGTTTTGTCTTTTAATTTCAAGGCCTTCAACCCTAATCGTCGCCTAGTACCCGGAGGGCTTATAACGGGTTCAAGCACCTCATAACCCGTAATGCCATGTTGAGCAAAGGGGGCATGGAGACGGTCCGTGAGCCAAGAACGATAAATATCATCATTCAATTGCTGAAGTTGGCAACCACCACAGGGGTAGAATACCTCACATGGCGGATCTTGCCGATTTGGGGAGGGCGTTAAAATATTGAGGATTTCACCCGTCATCGCCTTTTTGCCGCCACCCGACACGCGCACCGACAAATGGTCCCCCGGTACGCTGTAAGGCACATATAGCGGTTGGCCCTCGACCAGTGCGATGCCATCGCCCTGCGCGCCAAGACGCTCAATGGTCACTTCAAGAATATCAGCCACTATTTTTCTCCGCCGCGATAAGAAATTCAACATTACCCTGCGGCCCTTTTATGGGGCTTTCGGTTAGACCTAATACAGTCCAATCCTCCATGGCGTTAAGCCAGCTTGTAATATCGTCGCAAACCGCCTGATGCAACAAGGGGTCGCGCACAACACCGCCCTTGCCCACATTATCCTTGCCTACCTCAAACTGCGGCTTGATAAGCGCTATAAGCTTACCACCAGCTTTCACCCGCATCATTGAAGCCAGCAAAACAGTTTTTAGCGATATGAAGCTGGCGTCACAGACCACCATGTCCACTAGCTCAGGCACATGGGTATCATCTAAGTAGCGGGCGTTGGTCTTTTCCAACACTACCACCCGGTCATCTTGACGTAGCTTCCACGCTAGCTGACCACGCCCAACATCCACCGCATAAACTTTTAAAGCGCCGCCCGCCAGCAATACATCTGTAAAGCCACCGGTGGATGCGCCAACATCAATGGCAATGTAGCCCTTAGGGTCAACGTCGAAATGGGCCAAACCCTTTTCCAGCTTCAAGCCACCACGGGAAACCCATGGATGGTCTTTGCCGCGCACTTCCAGCGGTTGATCGTCGGCTATTTGCTGTCCGGCTTTGATAATTTTGACCTCACGGGTGAAAACAACCCCAGCCATAATTAAAGCTTGGGCCTTACTGCGGCTTTCTACCAGTCCTCTATCAACCAGTGCTACATCGGCGCGAATTTTCTTTGCCATGAGATGGCCTATCCAAGCGCCGTATGGCTAAGGTCATTTCTGCCAAAGACTTTCAGCACTAATTTTGTAATGCTGTCTGCATCCAGTCCAGCTTCTGCGTACATCGCAGCCGGGTCGCCGTGATCTTGGAAATGGTCTGGCAGTTTCAATGACCGCACTTTCAAGTTACCGTCTAATAGACCGTCCGATGCCAGATTATCCAGTACATGAGCGCCGAAGCCACCGATGGAACCTTCTTCGATGGTTATGAGAACTTCATGGCTTAGGGCCAGATCACGCAGCATCGCGACATCAAGGGGTTTGGCAAAACGAGCATCAGCAACGGTGGTGGACAAGCCTTTAACCTCAAGCTCATCCGCAGCCTTTAAGGCTTCAGATAGTCGGGTACCAAGGGATAAAATAGCAACCTTATTGCCTCTGCGAACAATCCGGCCTTTGCCTATTTCAAGCGGTTCAGCATTTTCTGGGACATCAGCACCAGTGCCTGCACCCCGAGGGTATCTCACTGCCGATGGTTGATTGTTGATCTGTGCGCACGTTGCCACCATGCGGGCAAGTTCCGCTTCATCCGCTGCCGCCATAACCACAAAATTTGGCAAGCTTGTTAAATAGGTCAAGTCAAAGCTGCCCGCGTGGGTGGGGCCATCCGCGCCAACGAGGCCCGCTCGGTCTATGGCAAAGCGCACCGGTAAATTTTGGACCGCAACATCATGCACCACTTGATCGTAGGCCCGCTGCAAAAAGGTAGAATAAATGGTCACAAAAGGAATAAAGCCCTCAGCCGCCATGCCAGCGGCGAAAGTTACCGCATGCTGTTCGGCAATGCCCACATCAAAAGTGCGGTCAGGAAAACGCTTTTCGAACAGATCTATTCCAGTGCCCGACGGCATCGCCGCTGTAATCGCAACAACTTTATTATTTTTCTCAGCTTCTTTGATCAGGCTTTCCGCAAAAACCTTGGTATAGCTTGGCGGACCGCCGCCTGTGGCCTTATTTTGTTCACCGGTCACCACATTAAAAGTGCTAACAGCGTGGTATTTTTCTGAATGAGGCTCTTCAAAGGGGTGGCCGCGACCTTTCTCTGTGACCACATGCACTAATATTGGTCCATCTTCAGCGTCACGCACATTTTCAAGCACGGGCAATAAATGGTCCATATTATGGCCGTCAATGGGACCAACATAATAAAAGCCTAGCTCCTCAAACAAAGTGCCGCCCATGGCTATACCCCGCGCATACTCTTCCGCCCGCCTTGCGGTATCAGCCAATGGACGCGGTAACTTTTTTATAAAGTTTTTGCCGATGTCACGCAGGGTTAAAAAGGGTTTAGAGCTTACAAGCTTTGACAGATAGGCACTTAGTGAGCCAACGGCAGGTGCGATCGACATATCATTATCATTCAAGATAACGATCAGCCGATTACCCGCTTGCTTGGCGTTATTCATCGCCTCATAGGCCATGCCCGCACTCATGGCGCCGTCACCAATTATGGCAATTGCTTTGCCCTGCTTTTCATCTATTTTATTGGCAACCGCCATCCCAAGTGCCGCAGATATAGAGGTAGAGCTATGACCCGCGCCAAAGGGGTCATAGTCACTTTCACCGCGTTTGGTGAAGGGCGACAGGCCCCCTGCTTTGCGAATTGTCCGCATGCGGTCCCGTCTACCGGTCAAAATCTTATGAGGGTATGCTTGGTGGCCCACGTCCCAGATCAGTCGATCCTTGGGGGTATCAAATACATAATGCAGCGCCACAGTTAATTCAATAACACCCAAACCCGCGCCAAAGTGACCGCCGGTAACCGAAACCGAGCTTATCATTTCATCGCGCAGTTCACTCGACAAGGCTTGCAAATCAGCTTTATCAAACTTGCGTAATTCAGCCGGATTGTCGGCCTTATCCAAAAGCGGTGTTACAGGGCGTATTGGCACTTAGTAATCCTCAAAGCATATTTTAGCATGTTTACTGCCCCCCAAATAATGCTGATCGGCAATAATGGCAATATAATAGTCTAATTTTGACGATTAACAGCAAAATGGGCAACTGCACGCAACAAAGCGGCACGCTCGTCAAAGTCCGCTAAATGCTCAATGGCTTGGTCTGCCAAAATTTGCGCTTGCCGGGCGGCTTTTTCCACCCCCATAAGGCCCACAAGGGTTGCCTTACCCGCATCTTCATCCTTACCTGTTGCTTTTCCCACCACATCGGCATCGCCGAGAACATCAAGCAAATCATCAGCAATTTGAAAAGCGAGCCCCAGATCATGGGCATAATATTGCAGGCTTTGTCTTACTTTAGGGCTAGCACGACCCAAAATGGCCCCTGCCTCCACCGAAAAGCTAATCAAAGCCCCTGTTTTTAGCTGTTGCAGCCTATAAACCTCTGCCTCACATAAATTATGACCATCAGCGGTAAGATCGATCATTTGCCCGCCGACCATACCACTGTGTCCCGAAGCTTTTGCCAGTAGCGAAACCAGCTCGACCCGCACCGAAGGGTCGGCATGGGTATCACTTTCAGATAATATTTGAAAAGCTAGAGCCTGCAACGCGTCACCAGCCAAAACCGCTGTGGCTTCATCAAATTTAATATGGGCTGTGGGTTTACCGCGCCTAATATCATCATCATCCATAGCAGGTAAATCGTCATGCATGAGGGAATAACAATGTACACATTCAATCGCAGCCGCTGTTCGCAAGGCTTGGGCTTTGCCAACGCCAAACAGCTCGGAAGCAGCTAAAACCAAAAATGGCCTTAAGCGCTTACCGCCACTGAACAAACTGTACCGCATGCATTCAACAACACGGGCTTCAGGCCCTGTTGGAATAGCAAGCATGGGGGTTAATATACGCTCTACTGCTTCTGATGTCGCGATCAGCGCAGTTTGCAAGGGAGCCGCAGATAGACTTTGGTCATTCACATAATTAATCCATGTCTAGGGGTTCGGTTCCAGATGGCGCATTATCAGTGCCAAGGGTAATTTTCTCAATCTTCGTCTGAGCATCCTTCAGCTTTTCTTCACAGTGGCGCTTCAGCTCAGTCCCCCGAGTGTATAGATTAATCGAATCTTCAAGTGCTGCATCGCCTGTTTCTAAACTGGATACGATTTTCTCTAAAGCTTGCATGGCCTCTTCAAAACTCATATCCGCGATTTGATCTGGCAATGATTCACTATCTGGCATTATGGCACACTCACTTTAATATTTTAAGGTGGCCATTAATAGAATCAATAGCCCCTTCCCTTATAAGCATCATGGACTTTCAGGGGAAGGTACAATCGCCATAGTCACCAATGCAATATGCTCTATAGTCGCTATTATAATAAGGTTAAAACTTCCCTTGGCCTTGTGGCAAGTGGGCGCTACTATCGCGCCAATCATTCATTGAAAGTTTTATTGTGGCTGCCCAAATTTTAGACCCATTAGAAATTGATATAGCACTTTCAGCCTTGAAAGCAGGAAAGCTTGTTGGGGTGCCAACCGAAACCGTTTACGGCCTAGCAGCAGATGCCTTTAATAATAACGCCGTGGCCGCGATATATGCCGCAAAAGAACGCCCTGAGTTCAACCCGTTGATATGCCATGTATCCAGCCGTGATATGGCAAATTCCATCGCTAAAATATCACCGCTTGCTGACCGGCTTATCACTGCATTTTGGCCTGGTCCTTTGACCTTAGTGATGCCTGCACGGGCAGAAAGCGGCATTAGCCCGTTGGTTAGTGCAGGGCTTTCAACACTGGCGGTACGCATGCCCAAAACAGAAGTCACTCGCAATCTCATTGAAGGGCTTGGCCGTCCAATTGCAGCACCTAGCGCTAATTTATCTGGTAAAATAAGCCCTACATGCGTGGCTGATGTAACCCGAACAATGGCAGAGACACTGGCCTATATTATTGACGGAGGGCCATGCTCAATGGGGTTGGAAAGTACCATCATTGCAGTTGATAATAATAGTTTGACCCTGCTGCGCCCGGGCATAATTACAAGTGATGAAATAACAGCCGTCTGCAGTGTTACCGTTAGTGTCCGAGATGGCAGTAGCATTACGGCCCCAGGGCAAATGTCCAGCCACTATGCCCCCGACATGCCTTTGCGTCTAAACTGTACTACCCCATCACAAGACGAGTTTTATATTGGCTACGGGCAAAGAAAGGCAGACTATAACCTTAGTCAACATGATGACTTATGCGAAGCTGCCAGTAGGCTTTTCAGTGCACTTCACGCCGCCGATGCCAGCGGTAAGGCAATAGCGGTTGCCCCCGTGCCAAAATCTGGTATTGGGCTAGCCATTAATGACCGGCTCGCCCGTGCTGCCGCCCCAAGGGAACTATGACCATGGCATTCAATAAAACCATTGAGCAAATCAAGGCCGCCATTAGCCCAAAAAGCTGGACTGAGGACGAAAATACTATTACCCCACATTTGGTTGACCGACGCGGCAAGCTGCAAGGACGTGCCCCCTTTATGGCTATGCCAAATAGCAGTCTTGAAGCCCAAAAAATCATTCAAATATGCGCTGAAAATGAAACGGCTTTCGCCCCACAAGGCGGAAACACAGGCTTGGTTGGCGGCAGCACTGCCGGATTAAACACAGATGAAATATTGATTTCCATGAAGCGTATGAATGCTATTGCAGAAGTGGATGCTGCAGGTTTTACGCTTACCGCTGAAGCCGGTGCCATTTTAGCCACGGTCCAAGATGCTGCCCAAAGTCATGACCGGCTTTTTCCTCTGTCGCTCGCTTCACAAGGCAGCTGCACCGTGGGCGGCATCATAAGCACTAATGCGGGCGGTATTCATGTGATGCGCTACGGCACAACACGCCATCTGGTATTAGGGCTTGAAGCTGTCATGCCTAATGGGCAGCTCTGGAACGGCCTTAGCCCTTTGGTGAAAGACAATACTGGCTATGACTTGAAAAGCCTGCTTGTGGGTGCTGAAGGCACCCTTGGGCTGGTAACCAAGGCAACCTTAAAACTGTTCCCCCGCCCGAAAGCTATGGTCACGGCTTGGCTTTGCGCCAAAAGCATTCACCATGTCATGGACTGCTTTTCTGCCGCCAGAGAAAGCCTCGGCGGGGCCATAAATGCTTATGAAATCATGACCGATACTGGCCTTAGCTTTGCCGTAAACCACATGCCGCAATGTCGTGCGCCCCTGTCAGGGAACTATCCGTGGCATATTTTACTTGAAGTTTCTGGCGACAGTGACAGCCGCATCATGAACCAACTAGAGATACTTTTCTCCGACTTGCTAGAAAGAGACATCATTCAAGACGGCACCATTGCCCAAAGTGGAAAAGCATCCGCTGATTTATGGTCACTGCGTGAAGCGCTATCCGAAGCACAAATAAGCGAAGGGGTTAGCGTTAAGCACGATATATCCTTGCCCGTTGGCAAGCTCGCTGATTTTGTCCATACCGTCTTGCCGGAGCTGAATAAGAAATTTCCGGGCATTCGGCCTGTGCCCTTTGGCCATGCAGGGGACGGCAATTTGCACTTTAATTTATCCCAACCCAAGGCTGGAGACAAAAAAGCGTTTCTTAAAGCTGCCCCATTGCTTAGCGCTTATATTTATGAAATGGTTAACAAATATGGCGGGTCATTTTCTGCCGAACATGGTATTGGCACTATCAAGAAAAGTGAATTGGTCAGCTATAAGGACAAGGCCGCACTTGCCGCCATGAGGGCCATCAAAAAGGCCCTAGACCCAGAGAATATTAGCAATCCGGGACGCGTATTAGATATTTGACTTCCGAACAGGGAAAAGACAATGACAAAAAATGTAAGATATATTCTGATCGGCATGGCCGCTTTGGCCGTTATACAAATTGGTGGTGGTTATTTCGCGGGCGTAAAAACCGAACGAGCCTTGCATATGTTCGCGGAAAAATCTGCTGAAAATGCGGCTGATAACAATGGAGCAAAAATTGAGATACGCGCCTATGACCGGGGTATATTCTCCTCCAATACTACAATCGCAGTAATTTTACCGCCAAATTTCTCTACTCTATCAGATGAGGTTGCGACGGGCCTTGGCTTAAACCGAGAGGATGGCAAAGCTCCTGAATTAATCATTGACCAGAAAATAACCCACGGGCCTCTAATTTTCGCCGGTGGGCTCTCCATCGCTGCAGCGCGAATGTTGGGTGATGCAGCGCTGGACACGGATAAAATTTATCATGCTATCGCAAGTGGAGAAGCGGAAAAAAGTGCAGAAGACTTAGCGCGCATCAAAGGCTTGCTCGGCCAAATTGGTAAAATTGCAAAAATTTCCTTCCGAAGTGACTTTACTTTCTCAGGCCAAATAGAGGTGAAACTTGACATGCCGAGCGGCATTATAAGGCTGAAGCCTGAAAATGGTGTTCCATCAAAAACCTTAATTAATATCCATCCAATTCATGCAGATATAAATTTAAAACCAAAGCTTAATGCCCGCTCCTTTAACATTTCATGGAAAGGGTTTTTCCTTGAGAATGAAACGCTTGCTCTTTCCATGACCGGTATCCAGGCCAATGCCGAAATGGTAAAAGGCCCCTATAATATTTGGTATTCTGATGTCAGTGTCCTTATGGATGGCTTCAATATGAAAAGACCAAATGGTCTGGTCTCCATTACACCACTGAACTTACGCGCTGGTATTTCCACCCCTGATAATGGGAAAACATTAGCCTATTCAACACGTTATGATCTCGGAAATATAACCGCCATAACCCCTAAATTTAAGTTCGAGTTTGATGCCCTAAAGCTGAATGTTAATCTTACAGATCTTGATTTAAACAGCATGGCTAAAATACAGTCTACTCAAGGGCAGCTTCAAGATCGGGAAAATGCGGTCATTTTCCTTCAAGCTTTTCCGACATTGATCAATCATGGTCTCATGCTTGACAATCTCCATCTTGCACTGACCCACCAAGGCCATAATGGCGCAATCGACCTTCAGCTTACCCTGCCCCCCAATGAAATGAAGCTGTCCCGAACCTTTGCCACAAACTTTACTAAGCTTGTAACTGGGACAGGCACCATCAAAATGGATGAAGAGTTTGTAAAG
Source organism: Alphaproteobacteria bacterium (assembly GCA_021774735.1). Lineage (GTDB taxonomy): Bacteria > Pseudomonadota > Alphaproteobacteria > Sphingomonadales > Kordiimonadaceae > JAJFIS01. The sequence goes on from JAJFIS010000009.1 coordinate 66,059, forward strand.
AATTTCGGCAGGAGCATTCTAGCCCTACAAAAGGGACTAAATGTTGAAGGTGATGATATGAGCGCCATCGATGCCCAACTTAAAAAAGTGGCCGCCCAAATGGTGATGGTTGAACTGACTAGTTTAAATGAGGGTATTTACACTTCTAACATTACCCTAAATCAGGATGTACTTTCCGTGAATGACAAGCCGGTCGGTAGTTTTAGTAAAGTGCTCGGCATTCCGGTTCCGCAAGAATAAACAAATTATATAATGATCAATTTAACGCTGCTAAGTAACAGTGAATTTGAAAGGTCCAAATGATGAAAAGCCCTATAAAAGCAGCCTTGCTAGCCAGTGTTGCTTCTGTATTTTTACTGGCAAGTTGCGGTGAAGCTCCTAAAAGTGAAGCACCAGATAGTGCGGCCAGTGAACAGCTTGCTCCTAAGTCGATCGATCAACTGATTTCTGATCATACAGCAATATTCCTGCAACAAAAACCCGTGCTTGCAAGCTTCTTTGGTGCACCAGTAGAAGCGGTTGGTGCGCCCTATAGCCACTTACTGCCTGACCATAGTGCCGCTGGCCTTAAAGCCACTAGAAATGCCGCAAGAGACGCTGTGAAGGCCTTTGATGCCGCCGCAGCATCGCTCACCGATGAAGGTGCAAAGCAAAATGCTCGAATAGTGTCTAATATTATGCAGTATTTTGCCGGTGTTGATGGCATTAATTATGGCTATATGGATACATATTTCGGCCATATGCCCTATGTCGTGAACCAAATCAGTGGGCCTGTGTTGGACATACCAAAAACCATGGCCTTCCAAATGCCGATCAAATCTGAAGCCGATGCAAACGCGTTCATTAGCCGTCTTGAAGCCTTTCCGGCACTTCTTCAGGGCATAAGTTCAAAGATGTTGTTGGACGCAGAAAATGGCGCTACCCCACCGAAAATATTGGTAACTAGGGCCCTGAATTATCTTGATAATTTCACGCAGGCTGAAGTGCGTGATCATTTCGTCATCAACTCCTTCCTTGGAAAACTTGGTGATATTGAGGGACTGTCTGAGGAGGCACGGGCTGCCATTGAAGCGCGCGCCATACAAGCCGCTGAGGCACATATGTATAGAGCATACCGTTCTCTAGCCGAAGATATGCGGCCCCTGCTTGACAAAGCTGGCGAAGATGCGGGCCTATGGGCCCAACCAAACGGGGAAGCTTATTATAGCCAACTTGTAAAATTTTTTGGTGATACTGACCTAAATCCTGATGAAATTCACGCTATTGGCCTCGCCGAAGTTGACCGCATCAGCGCTGAAATGGATGCGCTTTTAAAAGCTAGTGGCCGCAGTGAAGGCAGTGTCGGTAAACGCATGGCTATGCTGGCTGAAGACCCACAATTTTTATACGCAGACAGTGACGAAGGTCGCGCGAAATTACTGAATGACCTTAATGGCCTAATCGCTGATGTTTATGCTGGGGTTGGGCCTTACTTTTCTACCATCCCTCCTCAAAAAGTGGAAGTGCGACGCATTCCTGTCGCCACCCAAGACGGCGAAGCAGGTGGTTTTTACACAAATCCATCACTAGACGGTAAAACACCCGGTATTTACTGGATAAATCTGCGGGACATGAAGGCCGTACCAAGCTTTACCCTGAATACGCTGACCTACCATGAAGCGGTGCCGGGCCATCATTTTCAAATCGCTTTGAATATGGACTTAAAAGGCTTGCCCCTGCTGCGCTTAATCTCAAGTTCAAATGCTTATGTAGAAGGTTGGGCGCTTTACAGTGAAAACCTGGCGCAAGAAATGGGCATGTATGACGGTGACCCATATGGCAATCTTGGCCGACTACAGGATGAGATATTCCGCGCTGTTCGCTTGGTTGTTGATACTGGCATGCACCATAAACGCTGGTCCCGCGAGCAGGCCATTGAATATATGGCTTCTATAACAGGTAAAGAATTGAGCGAAGTTACGCCCGAAATTGAACGCTATATGGCGTGGCCCGGCCAAGCCCTTGGTTATAAGCTCGGCATGTTAAAAATTCAGTCGATGCGGCAAAAAGCGGAAAAAGCCCTCGGTGATAAATTTGACCTGCGGGGTTTTCATGATGTGATTTTACTATCCGGGTCTATGCCGATGAAACTAATCGAAACCAATGTGGACAAGTGGGTAAATAGCATCAGTTAACTAACTGACATTAATCATTTTTATGCGGGTGGATTAATACCAATCTTACCCGTATAAACGGCCTGTATTTTGGCCATATCCGCTTCCATATCACCGGTCGGGTAAAACAGGCCATGAAAACCAACTTCTTTTTTGCTAGCATCCAAAAAAGCAATTAAAATGGGCACACCTGCGGCCACTGCTATGCGATAAAAACCAGTTTTCCATTTACCGTCACCGCCACGAGTTCCCTCTGGCGCAATCGCCATAATAACCTTTTCCTTACTGCACATAATTTTTACCGCAGTCTTTAACATCCCAGATGCCTGCGCGGTTTCCCGCTCTACAGGCAGGCCACCTAGCAGGCGAAACAGCCACCCCATTGGTGGTTTAAAAAGTGTATGCTTTCCCAAAAATCGTATACGCATTCTGAAAATACCCGCAAGGGCCATAAAAAGGGGAAAATCCCAATTGCTGGTGTGGGGTGCGGCTATTGCCATCATGCGCTTTTCATCAGGCAAGACACCTACAATCTTCCATCCTGTCATCTTAATATACAGCCAAGAAATGCCGTAGAATAAAGACCTTAAAATTGGTATATCAATGATATGGGTCTCGTCCTGCTTTTGAACTGTTACTTTTGCGTTATTCATACTCACTAATTTACCTACGCCTTTCTGGATACTGTCAAGAAAACCCCAAGGGCTTACTTGTACCTGAAAATTATGATAATCACATAAAAAAAACCGGTAGCTTGGAAGTCCAAACTACCGGCTAATAGATAACGACCCGCCACTCAGGCAAACGGCGGGCCGTCTTACTCAAAACACTAGACCTCAAGACCTCAGGCAAGAATCTTTAGGTCACAATCATTACTTTGCAGAGAGCATGCCAAATAATATTATATATAAAAATCAATGAGTTAAGAATTTTTTTGATATAGCATGATCAAAATGGGACAGAATAACCTGCTTCATTATGAAACATTTCCCATATTGGGACAGATCTTTGAATGAATTATTACCCTCGAGATAAGGCGCCTAAGGCTTCATGATCATTGATAGTGATATAATGCGCGTGGGTAACATTAATTAAACCATCTTTCTTTAGTCGAGAAATCGAACGAGAGACCGTTTCCAGCGTTAAACCCAAATAATCTGCAATATCAATCCGGCTCATCGGTAGCCACAGCTCATCGCATCTGTTTGATCCATTTTTTTTCAGCTTATCTGACATCCCCATTAAAAAGGAAGCAACACGTTCAAGTGCATTTTTGCGCCCAATCATAAACAACAAATCGGTCATATCATCGATTAAGCAAGCCGTTAATTTATAGAACTGTTTATCAAATTCAGGGATTTTTTGGCTTAAAGATTCTATAGAACTGCGCTGAAATTGGCACAGCTCAACATCGGTCAAAGCTTCAGCCGAATAGGTAAAATTTGTCTTATTAGTATGACCGAGATAATCGCCATGTCCCAAAAAGGCCAAAACCTGCCTGCGTCCGTCTTCCCCCAAGCGGACAATGCGCATAACACCTTCTTTAATATTAAAAACACTATTTGCGGCATCCCCTTCATAGAAAAGTGTTTCACCTTTCTTCAAATGTTTTTGGACGCTTCTTGAGCAAAGATGGGGTAGCAATTCATCACCCAGACCTGCGCACAGCAAACTATCCCTAGAGGCGCATTGCAAGCACACTCCATGTTTAAACTGAATAGCATTAATGGCATGGGTCATCATGTCGCTTCCCTTTGCTGACCACTGACTGTTGAGAATAACTATATAAGCTTAACACTAGTTTAAAATACATAAATACGCTATGTGACGGTTTGTCACGGATTAGCAAAAAAATATATTCAAAGTGGCATTTCATCGCCAATATGCTCTATTAAGTATATGTTACGCGGGTAAATTTCTCTTTTATTTTGATAGATAAAATCTGATGCCTTTTCTAATATCTGAGCGCCCCGGGCGGTGGAAGCGATAGCAAATACTGGCTTTTCAAGTGAAAACCCACCGAGATCAGGAGTATGATATTGCCAACTTAGATCTATGTTGAAGCCAAATTTGCTGCCATTCCCCTGCTTCACCCAGTTCAAAATATTCTGATCAACAAAGGCTATGCCACAGGCTCCAGAGGCAAGCGCTGAAAGAGCCTGAATGTCGCTCAGCCCCTGTTTTTTGAGATCACCAGTCTGGGGCAAATCAATTTCCATCTGCTTAGCCAGTTCGGGCAGTTTTGATAGCGTTCGGCTTGGACATAGCAATTCATTTTCTATGGCATTAAAAATTTTCGAAATATCCCAGCGTTCTTGGTCTTTTATTAAAGCTGGATTGACCACAAGCACAGGCACTGACCAGTCGATAATTTCGACACGCTTGCTCGCATCCCCGCCTATCTCTGTCTTATCTGAATTATTCTTTTGTTCCCGTGAGAGCATCAATGCGTGGGACCATAGGCCTGGGCTATCCCGACCATCAACAATATATATATCGCTGTTACTGGGGGCTAAACCATCCCCCGCCTGCATCCACATAGCCGAAGGATTGAGCATATGAACTGCATCCAAAAAAGGCTGATCTAAAATCTTACGACGTTCGCTAACCAATAACAGAACAGCTTCCACTGCATCAACTGCCTCATTGATGCTGGTTGATGGGGCAGCGGGGCTTTCCTGCGCTCCTGCACTTATGGAAAATGTAAGAACAGCGAATAAATATCGTAATCTACCCACGAGCCATTCACTCCCCAGATGCTAAACGCTCATAGGCGATCAACAAAACGCCTGAAACACTCTGAGAAAAGCCCACAGTTTCTAGATATTTTGCCAAGGCCTTTTTCTTAGTGCCCTTAAGTTTTTTGTTAACATCCTCAAAAGGTTGGTCTAGCAACAAAGATAGAGCCGCAATAAAGGTCCGCATATGCTTGGCCTGCAAATAACCGAGCATAACATCAGACGTGATGCCTTTTTGACTATGTAGTTGGCTTAAATAGTTAAACAGCTCGAAATCTGGTGCCTTACTCAAAAGCTCCATAAAGGTTTTCCTGGCCGATATAGTAGTCAAATAAGCGGCATAGTCGGAACCAAGTTTAAATTCAGCAATTAGATACTCGCTATATTGTTGAGAAACTTTGAAAACTATATTTTCAACAATATCATACGGCAAGTCAGACCGGGCTGCCATTTTTTCCATCAAAGGACGTACGCCTGCAAAACGTGAGATCGTTCTTTGACAAATTCGAGTGCTAAGTTCGGCACTATTGTTACTCATCAAACTATCTACAGCTTCCACATCGCCCTTATCGCAAATTATAAAGCCGAGTTCTTCTGATAAATTTTCACGTTTAGCTATGGCCTTTGCGCAATAGGGCTCGCAATGTTCGAGCAATTCAGCCAAATAGTCATCAGTTAACGACCTAGCCGTGATAATAAAGGGGACCGATACCTGCTCAATATCATTCAAGATTGTATTGACCATATCCTCTGGGAGATTTGCACAATCCTTCACTTCATTTATTAATGATGTGCGAACGGAAATGGCGGCATCATTTACAAGCATATAAGCAATTTCAATTGCTAAACTCCGCTCTTTTTCGTTTTCGCATGTACTAAGAAAACGACCAATTTGCTCAGCTATAACGGCGCGTGATTCTAGATCAATATTCTGAATATCACTCAGCTCAATTACTTTAGCATCCATATTATTAACATCTCAGTAGTAGCATTAATATTCTCCATATCGGTAAGATATCTAGCACAACAACTAACTAAATCGCAAGTAAACTCACCGTGTAGACCCCATCATTGAATTTCAAATTAACAATACTAACCAGATAGTTAGTCAATTTTTGTTAATTTTAGATTAAATTTAACAGCATTATTTATATACCCTTCAGAAGACAGCCTTATCATTTGCTTTTCATTATCATTCAATTCACGGGCAACTCGTGCAGGCGCACCAACAATAAGAACCCCATCAGGAAATTTCTTACCTTCGGTTATTAAACTATGTGCTCCAACAATCGTATCACGACCAATTTGGGCACCATTTAAAATCGTTGAACCAATACCAATAAGGCTGTTATCGCCAATAGTGCAGCCATGAAGCATTACCATATGGCCAACTGTCACCCCCTCACCAACAGAAAGGGGAAAGCCGGGATCCGAATGTAGAACTGATCCATCTTGAATATTGGTCCCCTTTCCGATTGTCATCGGTTCATTATCTGCCCGCATCGTCACTCCAAACCATACGCTGGTATTTTGTGCCAAGTGAACATTGCCTACAACCACCGCATTATCAGCGATCCATACAGTATCATCGGCACAATTTGGGGCTATTCCATCTAAATCATATTTCATGGTAATATTGATCCTTCATAAAGATTGAGCTATCCACAGTTTTAAAGCCATTACAAGACACATTTAACTAGAAAGTCAGATCTCCAATGGACCTCCTTAAAATTGTCGATATTTCTGACCTAGATTGGCTAGTTGAACGACCAACTATGGACGGCGAGTGTGATATTCAATTATTGCATAACAATGGGCTATTGAGCCTTCCAAGAGACCAACAAGAATTGACCATATGTGACATAACCTTTAATGCTGGAATCGGCTTTTTAAAAGCTTGGCAATATTGGATAGACCACCCCTCAACAAGCAATCCAACCAAGCGTCTTACTTACATCGCACCTGTACAAAACCATCTTACACGCAGGGCCTTAGCAAGTCTTCATGGAGAATTACCTAACTTACAGCTGCTATCAAAGCAATTGGTTGCGGCATGGCCTCCTCCAACGCCGGGCTTTCACTTGCGCAGTTTCATGGGTGGAAAGGTCAATCTGCTCATGTTGCAGGGGGAGACGGTCAAATCATTTTCCAATTTAAATGCCAAGGTGGATATTTGGCATTTGGGCCGCAGAGAAAAAAATAAAATAGGGCAAGCCTTTGACGATACTATGCTTGAGCAAATCCTTCGCTTAAGCCGCTCTGGTTCTCGAATACTGATTGATACACCAGATGACAAAGCAAGAGAAAACTTGCAAAATGCAGGTACAGAGCTTCAGCACTTGGAAAGTGATACGGCATCGCAGCAGGTTTTTATTGGCACTATTAAACCATCACTACCCACTAAGTATCCCGGAGCAAAATGGGCAGCACCTGGGCACTCTAGGCCAAAAGATGTTGCTATTATCGGCGCGGGCGTTGCCGGCAGCTTTTTAGCAGATGCCCTTATTAAAAAAGGTATATCTTGCACCCTATTCTGCAGCGAAAGCAGGTCAACTGCATCTAAAGTACCAGCGGCAGTTCTATCACCCAAGTTTGTTCGGGAAATGAGCCCTATGGGGAGATTTATTCCCAGCAGTTATTTTCATGCAATTGAAAATGAATATATCAAGCATGCCATGCTTCCCGGCGGCCTTATGATATTGCCATCCTATGGCCTTCCCCAAGAAAGGTTGGACAGTATGTTCAGCCTTGCGCCTTGGGATGATGAGCAGATGCGCCAAAATAGCGATGGCAGCCTTTTCATAGCCCAAAGCGGATGCGTTGATACCGAAACTATGCTTAAAGCTATGCATCATAAATTTGATATTACCAATGCGACCATCTCTGATATTCGCCCCAATGGTGATGGCTGGCAGCTCTTAGATAAAAACGGAGATATTATCCACTCCTGTGATGCCGTTGTTTTTGCCGCAGGATACCAAGACAAATTACACTCCCACCTCGCCCCGATGGCGATGCATGCCAACCGTGGTCAAACGAGCCTTATTCCTGCAGAGGAATTAGCAGAACATCCCGCAGGCAGTATCGCCTTCGGGGGGTATCTTTCCCCAACCATACCGGGCAGCGACAATAACGACATCCGGTTGCTTGGCTCCAGCTTTGACCGATGGAATGGCGATGATTGGCAAAATACACGTCCGCAAGACCATTTAAGCCTCACGGATAAGCTTGCCGAAGCAACTGGGCTAGATAGCCCCAAGAATATACCAGAAAAATATTGGATTGGTAGAAGGGCCAACACTGCTGACCATTTTCCTGTTATAGGGCCTGTGCCCGATTGGCCTGCTTTCAGCCAAGCTTTCACACCCATGGGAATAGACGCCAAGCGGGTTCAAAACTTGCCCCGACCACCCCTGCTAGAAGGCGTATATGTTTTAAGCGGCCTTGGCTCATTGGGCTTTCAGTATGCGCCTTTACTCGCGGAAGCTCTCGTTGCGGAAATGACCGGAGGAGTAATGCCGATTGAAACTCCTGTGCGCGATTTATTGCATCCTGCCAGAGATACCATTCGACGTATTATCCGAGGCCAAAAAACTCTATAATATTATATTGGAAACTCTTGCCGTTTTAAAACTTTATCCCTTAAACCGCCTGAAAGTTCATGCAAATGATGAAAATCATGGTTAAAAGTCCCTGCTCCCAAGGTTAGAGATCGCAGTTCAATGATCAAATCCTGCATTTCTGACTGGGGTAAATGTGCCTCCACCTTGTCCCACCCTGGCCAGCCGGGGCGTATGTCAAAGCCTAAAATATGGCCGCGCCGCGATGCGATCAAGCTGTTGATTTTAGCGGTGTAATTCGCCGGAGCCAATATCTCTACCTTTTCAATCGGTTCTAATAATACCGGGCTGCAGTCTGGCATGGCTTCACTCATAGCAATGCGGCCTGCGGTTCTAAATGCCATGTTAGAGCTATCAACATTATGATAGGCCCCATCGATTAATGTTACCGCGACATCCACAACGGGGAAACCGAGAGGCCCTTGATGTAAATATTCCTTCACACCCGCTTCAACGCTTGGAATATATTGCTTGGGGATAGCACCGCCGGAAATATTATCTGCAAAGTCGAAGCCTGATCCCGCATCGCGCGGTCGCACTTCAATAACCACATCGCCAAATTGACCATGGCCACCTGTTTGTTTCTTAAATCTGGTATGCCGTGAAGCGCTAGAGCGAATTGTTTCTTTATAGGGCACATTAGGTGATACCATAATCACTTCCACGCCGTATTTTTCCTCTAAACGCGCGCGGGCAGCGCGCAAATGCATTTCGCCCTGCCCCCACAATATAAGCTCATCCGTATCCTCGCGCCGTTCCAGCTCATAGGACGGGTCTTCATCAATAAGTTTATTCAAGGCGTCCATCAAGCGAGTTTCCATTTTTCGGTCATCAACAATTATTGTTTGGGCAAAAACTGGTTTCAAATTTTGTACCCCGCCAACACCGGCATCCCCTATACAATCCCCTGTGTGCAAGTTTTCCATCCGGCCTAACACAATAATTTCACCCGGGGCCGCAATAGTGGTTCGTGACAATTCCATACCTGACAATCGCATCATAGCGCTCAGTCGTTGACCACAAATAATATCACCTTCAGATAAATGCCCCGAAAGCAACCGCACGAAGGAAAGTTTTCCCATATGTTGCTGATATCTTGTTTTGAAAACATAGCCCGTATTGTCATCTCGTGGCTCTGCTTTTAAACGTTCAAGAGTTGCAGAAAAGTCTGGCATTTCATGGCGCAAGGCCTTCATCAAACGCTTTAGGCCAAATCCATTTTGGGCGCTGCCCATCAACACCGGCATGATCCGACCAGTGCGCATATCATCGGCTAAATCCTTAAATACGTCATCAGAAGTTGGATAAATTTCATTGATCAATTCATCCATCAAGTCGTCATGAAAATCAGCAACTTTTTCCATCATATTATAGCGTTCATCACCCACCTGTTCGGTCAGTGTTGCGGGCATTTCGATCAAATTTGATCCGGTTTTATGCTTATATTCATACGCTTGGTTTGCCGCTAGATCGACAAAGCCAGTAATAACGTCGCCTTCCCTGATCGGCATATGCCGTAATACCACAGGAAGGGCACTGACCAATTCCAGTGCTTCGGCCACATCCCGGATATGGGCATTGGTTCGGTCAATTTTATTGATGAAAACCAAATGCGGAATGCCCTCAGCTTCCAGCTCATGCAATATCGGTGATAAAGCAATGATCCGTTCGGCGTCAGCTTCAACAACTACAATAGCTACATCTGCAATATGGATTGCATTTCTGGCTTCTTGTGCAAATTCGATAGAGCCAGGACAATCGATGAAGACATAGCTATCATTCAAATAGAGCGTTGTCGCTACATTAAGGTCAACCCCCATGCCTAGGGCCTTGGCTTCGGGGGAATCATCGCCGAACACGCGCATACCGTTGGCTTCTCGTGGGGATGTTCCTGTCATATGTAGTATATTTTCAAGCAAGCTCGTTTTGCCGCTCAAATAAGGGCCCACAAGTGCGACCACGCGGGGGCGTGACATTTTGCATTCGCTCACCGTATATCTCCTGTCCAGAGTTAATCTGGTCTTGGCACACTTGAAGCATACCGACCTAGTACAAAACTGACCCAAAAGTGACGAAACCTGCCCGTGGCGGCTTATAAACTAAAAAAGATGCGAAGCCTGATATTCTTCTTATTTGTTGAAGGCACTATAGACTAATTGAGAAGGTTTTGCAAAATATCACCCCCTTGATGACCCCCATAAATCTAATTGTTTGATGCGGCATAATAATTCGCAGCAGTCTGTTTTAAATTAGTTTGGTCGCCGTAGGGGCTTAGGGCGAATCATAATATTAAATTAGTTTTTGCGGATAATCGAAATCAGCATTAAAAAAACCATAAGGCCAGACTTTACGCCCGACCTTATGGCCAATAGCTGTCGTAAGGGGGATTAGTTAGAAGCTAGCATGGTCGCTTTACGCGCCTTAGCAATTGCAAGGTTATGGGCTACAGCTTTACTTGCAGGCTTAACTTTTGTCGCAGCAACCAAGTCTTTCAAAGCACCATCAACATCATCTTGTTGTAATTTGATGCTCGCTTGATTATTTAGCGCAACCCAGTTTTTGCGGTCTAAACGCAGTGCAGCTTCGCAGTCTGTCAGTGCTTGATCAAATAACCCTTGTTCTAAGCGAACACCGCAAAGGCTGCTTAATACATGGCTTTTTTGCTCTTCACTGAGGTTTGAGCGAATGGCGCGCACCAAATATTTTTCTGCACGGCCAAGATCATGCTGCTTGATTGCTTCTTCGGCACGTTCGATATTCACATTGGCTGTAAAATATATGGTTTCAGCATTTGACGGGGCTGTCATGGTCGCCATCATGAGCATACCAAAAGCAATCATGGCCGTAGCTTGGGTGAGAAAAGACTTTATTGATATAGGGGCTGTCATTTTATTATCTCCTCGCATATCGCGATTATGTTTATGTCTCAATGGGCGACAATCGCCCGGGTTTTACTTTTGGGCGACAATCGCCCGGTAACAAAAACATATTACAATCAACATTTATGAATAGATATTGCCTTTTATTTGATATGTGTTATTCATATATGAATGATTGATTGGAATGATTTACATTATTTTCACATAATGTCGGAGACAGGTAGTCTGTCTGCGGCAGCAAAAAAGCTGAAGGTTAGTCAGCCAACTTTGAGCCGTCGTTTAACGGCTTTAGAAGAGCAAGCAGGAAATATCTTATTTCTGCGCACTCGCAACGGTCTTGAGCTAACTCAGGCAGGTGAAGCCTTAATCGACCATGCCGCCCATATGCAGCATGATGCCTATGCCATTGAGCGTCTGATCACAGGTCAATCACCGGATCTAGACGGCGAGGTTGTCATATCAGCAATTGAAAGCATCGGCGCAAGGTGGCTCATCCCTCAGCTGGCGCCTTTTCAAAAAAAATACCCCAAAATATGCCTTGATGTGCGGGTGGAGAATGCTGTTACCGACCTTATGAAGCATGAGGCTGATATAGCCATAAGAATGTTTCGTCCCAGTCAGGGTGATTTAATCGCCCGCAAAATGGTGCCTATGCGCTTTGGCCTTTATGCTCATAAAGATTATTTAGCCGCCCGTGGCACCCCAAAGTCATTAGAGGACATTGCCAATCATGATGTGATTATGCCAAGCCGTGACCTTATCGATAGTTTGGGCAAAGAACATTTTATAAATGCTGTTAATATGGGCCATATTGTTGTCCGCTCTAACAATATGACGGCGCTGGCAGGCGCGGTTTCCATAGGCATGGGTATTGGGGTCAATAGCTGCTTGCTCGCCCGTCAAAACCCAGACTTGGTGCGCATCATGCCTGAAATGGTACTTTTCGAAACAGAAGTATGGCTTGTTACCCACCCTGATTTGCGCCGTAGCGCCCGTATCCGCGCTACATTTGACTTCTTAGGCGATTTAATAATGGCGAATAAAAAAAGCTTCGCCGGTGAATAGGTAGCTCAAGGATTTTTAGCCCTGCGAAGCGATGTCCATTGTTGCGATTAACTTGTTGCCTTTGCCGTCATATTTTAAAGATGAGAATATTCTAGTGGCCATAAAAATTCCCCGACCACTTTTCTCTGTGTGGTTTTCCTTATACATTTCCAATTCCTGCAAATAGTCAAAGCCTTCACCCGGATCCGTTATTGTAAACTCCACATAGCCAGAACGGCGTACAAACTGAATGGTCGCTTGCATATCGCGGTATATGGACATTGAGCTGCGCACATGCATCTCGGTGCTTAAATCGCCACACTCCACAAGCTCTGCTTTTCTCACTCTACCAATGCTCAAACAGCCATGTTCCACGGCATTGACCATCAATTCCATCAAGCCAATTGAGGCCAATAAGGGATCAGAGCATGTAACCGATAGAATAGCAGCTAAAGCCTGTGCTTCTCGGCGACTAGAAAAGTTAAACATACCTTCCTTGACATGTATTTGTCCTGCACGGCGCCATTCAACTTTTCTTTTAATTTGAACAATTTGGTCGTAGCGCGACGATACACTAACAATGAGTTGTTTTAACCGTGATTGAGATACATTAGGGCTCAATATATAATCTGCGCCCATGCTCAATAGCTTTTCATCGCTTACGGCCCATGTTGGATTATTAATCACAACGATCGGAATTCCCCGAAGCGTCGATTGACTGCGTATATAGCCGATCCAATCCCTTACAGTTTGCAAAGTTAAAGGGGTTTCCATAAGAACCATATGAAATATTTGCTCGGCCTTTAAAAGGTGGCCCCCTGTTTCATCATTATTTTTTGCCAAAATAAAATGAATTTGGTCATCGTTTAATGATGTAATTTTCTCAACATTACTATTTTCATGAACAAGCGCTAAAATCTGAAATGTTTCCGCTTCAGTTGTGGAAACTTCATCCCAATCTTCAATGGTTTTGCTGTCTAAAAAATGAACGCAGATAGCAGTTAAGTCATCTTCTAATATGCGCGGTACTTGTCGATAAAATTCGCCCAACAATGTTGGTAATAATTCATCATCTACAAATTTTTCATGATTATCGGCAATTAAGCCTCTCAAGCCCGTTTCAGACAATATCTCCCCGCTGATATTTTCAGTTTCAATCAGTGCATCGCTATAACAAAAAAGGACTTCGCTAGGATGGAAATCAACATCCTGATTTTCATAGTCCGGCCAATTCGTAATGCCTACCGGTATACCCGATGTATCAATAGTGCGAATATCTGTTCTACGGTCGTGGCCAATGATGAAAGGTTTGGGTGATGCAGCGCCCACATAGGTGATTTTCTGCTCTGAAAAGTCAATAACACCGTAAAACATAGTGCCATATTGACCTGTAGGAAATACTTCGGTCAGTTCTTGATTTAAGGCGCTTAAAAATGCCGCCGGATCGCCGCGTAAATGCGTATGGCGGTTCATAATTTCATGGACTCGAAATGTATTCATCGCGGCCCCAACACCGTGACCTACAATATCAAGTGTATAAAGCCCGAGCCGTTCATTATCTATCGGCCAAACGCCCCATAGGTCACCACTTAGCTCGCTAGACGCTCGATAAAAAGATTCGATCTGTATGCCATATTTCTGCTGAATACCCCATATAACATTATCCGATGGCATCAAGTCTCGTTGCATGTCATGGGCAATCGACAGTTCGCCTTGCATACGGTCATAAAAATGCGATAAATTTTGGATCAAAAAGCGATTTTCAAGGTGCAAACGCACACGAGCAATCATTTCTGGTTCATTTATGGGCTTAGAGACAAAGTCTGTTCCTCCGGCCTCAAAAACCTTAGCTCTTTCCTCTGCTGTTTCTGCTGCAGATTGAACCAAAATTGGTAGGTCTCGTGTATTTTTAAGTGACCTTAAATGACGGCATACTTCATAACCATTCATCTTGGGCATATTAAGGTCTAAAATAATAAGGTCTGGCCTTGCTTGTTCAACTGCAAGCAGAGCTTCCTTGCCGTCAAAGGCAAAGGTGATATTTTCAAACCCAACTTTTGTCAGAGCTGTACCAATGAGGCGGCACATTATTGGCACATCATCAACAATAAGGATTTTTGCGGAGCGAATTCTTTGGGATAAATCAGCAGACCCAGCACTATAGGACTTCAACGAAGGCTCCGTCGGATTATTTTCCACGCCGAACATAACAGTTTCCGATAGTAATCGCTATTTCAGAAGGTCTGAAAGTTTTGTAAGCTTTAGCATACTTTGAACGTGCCCCTGAGCCCCCACAACAGATATCTTCCAGCCAGCTGAATCTGCTTGCTCTTTTGCAATTAAGAACATGCCTAAGCCTGCACTATCAATTCTTTCAACCTTGCTAACGTCCATTTCACAAACTTCAAAATCATGCTCTGCAAGTGATGTTAACATTCTGCGAAATCCTGAATTCTCAGAAAATGTAATATCGCCCCCGATTATAACCCTTATTGAATTTTCATTTTTCTCAATTTCGTGCTGCATCAGCCAGCCTTTATTTCTCTTATTCATTACAATTTTTGCGCTAAATTATATCATGCCCTATTACCGCTCTTATTGATAGGATTATCCAATGTTAATAGAAGTGATATTTTTAGACTTTTTAGCATGCACCTAACTTAATAAAGCAGTAACTATTATTACATAAAATATTTTTGGGAATAATGGTAATTGCAAGATGTGGGATTGAAATAGGCTTTAAATGGATATCAAAATAAATACGCAGGAAAGTGATTTAGAAGCCCTTGTAAATAACATTGATCAGGGAATACTTGTTCATGTAAACTTTACCCCGCTTTTTATGAATGATTATTTGCTTAATTTCATTGGTGTACCTTTAGATACAGAGAATATCAGTGATCTAAACATCTTTAATTATGTCCATGAAGATGACCGACCTCTCATTACTGAAAATTTTTCAAAACGGATAAATGACAATAGCCCATTAGAATCCTATGAAATTTGGCTAAGGCACAAGGATGGTGAACTAAAAAGGGTCATCATTAATATGCGAAATATAAAGTGGCAGGGTGAGAAGGCTATTCTAGTGCTTATTACCGATACCTCAGCCATGTATAATCTAAAAATGGAAAAAGAAAGGCTTGACTTACTATTCCATGATCTTTTTGAATTTAGCCCAAATGCTTTATCAATTTCTAGGACAAATGACGGCAAATTTCTCAAAATTAACAATGCTTTTACTGAAATTTTTGGGTATTCCTCTGATGAATTAGTCGGAAACACAGCACTAGATCTCAATTTATGGGTCGATATTAAAGACCGCCAAGAGCTAGTATCTATGCTAACGAGTGAGAACCGAAGCTTCACAATGGTGATAAAAGCCCGCCATAAAAATGGACATTATTTTCACTGCCGCATAACGGCTGTCTCCACCAATATTCAAGATGAAAACTATATCATGATGACCGGTGAAAATATTGATGAGCAAATTAATTACGAAAAAGAATTGATGAAGCAAAAAGAATTAGCCGAGCAGGCTAATCATAGTAAGTCAGACTTTCTCGCCTCCATGAGTCACGAACTTCGAACACCGCTAAATGCTATTCTTGGCTTTTCAGAAGTCATTCAAAACCAAATACTTGGCCCCATTGGAATTCCTAAGTATTTGGAGTATGTAAATGATATACATTATAGTGGCGTAAACCTGCTAGAAATTATCAATGATATATTGGATCTATCCAAGGTGGAATCTGGCCGGCTTAACGTGAATTTCAAAGAAACATATATTGCCGATTTATTTAATGAAGTCAGTCGATTGATTGTCACAGAGGCTGAAAAAAAGAACATTAATATCCAAGTAGATATTGAAGAATCTGATATGCAAATACGATTAGATGAAAAGCTCACTCGGCAATGTTTATTCAATTTATTATCTAACTCCATTAAATTTTCTGATGAAGGAAGCATCATGTTATCCGCAGGGATAAGCGAGGGTGGTGCCACTTTATCAGTGAAAGATGTCGGCATCGGCATGACAAAAACTGAAATTGATACAGCCCTTTCAGCATTTGGGCAGGTGGAATCAGTTTTAACCCGCAATCAATCTGGAACAGGGCTCGGATTACCATTGGTTTCTGCTTTCATGTCCGCGCAAGGTGGCACACTTACCATTGAGAGTGAACCCAGCACAGGCACCACTGTTAATTTATGGTTTCCCAACCAATAATGAAAATCATAATGTCTAAGTATTTTTAATAACAGCAGACTTGGCAGTATTATTGCCATCGTCTATGAGCTAAGATACGAATAATTTATCGCGAGGAGCATCCAATGAAAACTGTTTTTGTCCAAATCAAATGCGAGCTTGGCAAAACTTATGATGTTGCAGCCTTTTTGGCTGATGAAGTTCCCCAAGTGCGTTCTGTCCATAGTACGTCAGGCAACTATGACCTGTTGGCACAATTTCAACTGACTGAGAATGATGAAATTGGTCGTTTTGTTACCGGCGTCGTGCAAACCACCCCTGGTATTAAGGACACTTATACCATCATTGGCCTGAATGCTTTCACCGTTGAGCCTAACGCTAATGACCGCGATAATCTGTAAACTTAAAGCTCTCTCAATACTGCTCTAACCGGGGCGGCATCAGCGCCTTCAATTTTTAGGGGCATGGCGATAAGTTCATATTGTCCTTCTGCTATTTTATCCAGCACCAAACCTTCTAATATAGCCATGCTATGTGTCTTAACCGCCATATGGGCATTAAGTGTTTTTGATGTTTCAGGGTCAAGCGAAGGGGCATCAACACCGATTAAAATAACGCCGCGCGCTGCAAGCTGATTAATTAAAGAGGCATCAACGGGGCGGAAGTCATGTTCCCATAAACCATGAGGAAATTTACTATATGTGCGAAGAATAACCCGCGATAGTTTCGCCGGCAGCTGTTCCATCACCTCAACCGGCATAACCGGTCCAGCGCCCGAAGTGACGTCAATTACATGACAAGGCCCAATATAGGGAACTAAGTCAACTTGCTCAATCGTTAAGCCATCATCGTCATAATGGCGCGGTGCATCAGCGTGACTGCCGCTGTGGGTTGACATAGTAACTTTGCTAACATTAACGGGGCAATCTGGCCCTATGGACCAGGTATCAGAAGCATTAAAAGCTGTATCACCGGGCCAAACTGGCAGTGAAGGGCGCAAAATTTGCGAAATATCCCATAGCTTACTAGGCATTATAACTGCGTCCGAACCGACCAAAGTTCAGGAAAAAAGCTTAGGTCCAGTGCCTTAACCAAATAGTTCACACCCGCTGTTCCGCCTGTGCCCCGCTTAAAGCCAATGGTGCGTTCAACGGTCTTCAAATGGGCAAAACGCCAAAGTTGAAAGTGATATTCAAGGTCAACGAGCTTTTCAGCCAGTTCGTATAAGTCCCAGTATTTTTCTGTATCGCTATATACAGTCAACCATGCAGCCTCCACCGCAGGGTTGGCGCTATAGGGCTGCGACCAGTCCCGCTCGACAACATCACCCGGCAGTTCAAAACCACGTTTGGCCAGCAATTGTAAGGTCAGGTCATAAAAGCTGGGAGCATTTAAAATTTCTTCCAAACGCTGATACCGCTCCGGATGGCCCCGGTGGGCTTCAACCATCGAAGCATTTTTATTGCCAAGCGTAAATTCCATAGCCCGATATTGATAGGACTGAAAGCCTGAGCTTTGACCTAGAGTGTCGCGAAAACTGGAATAATCCGCCGGGGTCATTGTCGATAGAACCTCCCACGCCTGCAGAAGCTGAGCCTGAATTTTTGTAACTCTTGAAAGCATTTTTGAAACGGGGCCAAGCTCACCAATGCGCACTTGTTCCATCGCGGCTGTAATTTCATGGATGCAAAGTTTCATCCATAGTTCAGCCACATGGTGAATGACAATGAACAACATTTCGTCATGTTCACCTGATCGTGGCTTTTGCGCTGATAACAGGGTCTCAAGATCTAAATAATCACCATAACTAATATCTTGATCCCAATGAATTTTCTCACCAGAAACATCAACAGCATCTTTCACTCGATCGCTCATCATATACCCCCTTGTTAAGGATTAAATTCCACCTAAACATACATATTTCATCTCAGTGAAATCGTCTATGCCATATTTGCTGCCTTCGCGGCCAATGCCCGATTGCTTGATGCCGCCAAAGGGTGCCACTTCGGTCGAAAACACCCCTTCATTCACCGCAACCATGCCATATTCTAATGCCTCTGCCACCCGCCATACACGGCCAATATCGCGAGCATAAAAATATGCCGCAAGTCCGTACGGGGTATCATTAGCAAGCTTGATAACATCACCCTCATCTTTGAACCGAAAAAGCGCAGCAATGGGGCCAAAAATTTCGGTGGTGGCAATATCCATTCCCATAGTAACACCTGTTAAAACCGTTGGTTCATACCATGTGCCACCAAGGCTGCTTTTGTGGCCGCCAGCAGTAGCTACAGCACCCTTTTTGAGGGCATCCATCACTAGAGTCTCTACCTTCTCTAAGGCTTTATCATTTATCAAAGGGCCTACGGTGACACCATCATGCATACCATTGCCTATCTTTAATGCCTCAACAGCCAGTTTGAATTTAGCAGCAAAAACATCATATATACCTTCTTGGACAAAAAACCGGTTAGCAGAAACACAGGTCTGACCTGCATTGCGATATTTACACAAAATAGCACCCGCAACAGCTTGATCAATGTCAGCATCATCAAAAACAATGAAGGGTGCATTACCTCCCAGCTCCAATGATACCTTTTTAACCGTATCCGATGCTTGGCGCATCAGCAATTTGCCAACCGCTGTTGAGCCAGTGAAGGAAAGCTTACGCACAATGGGGTTTGAGGTTAGCTCACCACCGATTTCAGCCGCATTCAAGCCTGTTACAATGTTAATAACACCTTTTGGAATGCCTGCACGGCCCGCTAGTTCCGCGAGCGCCAAGGCTGATAGTGGCGTGAACTCAGAGGGTTTAATAACTGCCGTGCAGCCCGCTGCCAGCGCAGGTGCTACTTTACGGGTGATCATGGCGCTCGGAAAGTTCCACGGAGTTATCGCCGCAACGACGCCAATGGGTTGCTTCAGAACTATAATCCGTTTATCTGTGCCATGGGACGGAATAACATCGCCGTAAACCCGCTTGGCTTCCTCGGCGAACCATTCAATGAAACTAGCACCATAGCCAATTTCTCCGCGTGCTTCCGCTATTGGTTTACCTTGTTCAGCCGTCATAATCTGAGCTAAATCTTCACTCGCCGCCACAATCAAATCATGCCAACGCTTCAAAATGATTGAGCGCTCTTTTGCGGTTAATGCCCGCCAAGCTGGCAGAGCTTGTTCAGCTGCCTGAATAGCCTCATTTGTCTCTAATGCGCTCAAATCAGCAATATCTGCCAGATGCGCCCCCGTTGCGGGGTTTGTCACAGCAAACGTCTGTTTACCTGTAACCCAAGCACCATCAATATAGGCACTAGTCTTGAGTAATGTTCCGTCAGAAATATTCATAATATATAATCCCAATATTATTACCCACTTATGGGGCAAGGCTATAAATCTTGATATAATCTATCCAACTAAAAGACTAGCACAGAAATGATCCTTTTTGGGTATAGCTGCCCAATCCACCGCCAATATGGTTGACATACTGGGGGGCATCAGGTCTACCCTGCTTGCTTGATATGTAAAGATTTTATGTAGCTCTGGGCTATTACTCGCAACAATGGACGGCTCTACTGGAAACAGTGTTCCGATGATAGCTATATGTCTTACCAAGACAAAATTAATGAAACAGAAGCTTGGCTTATTGAAAATAATATCGATGATATTGAAGTTATGTTGCCTGACTGTGCTGGCATAGCGCGCGGAAAATCCATGCCACGAGCAAAATTTATTGGCGGCATGCGAAGCCGGTCATTGCGGTTGCCCGAAAGTATTTTCGGCATCACGGTTAACGGTGAGTTTTGCTTCAATAAGCATTTAGCAGAAACCGAACGCGATATAATCATTG
This sequence comes from Alphaproteobacteria bacterium, assembly GCA_021774735.1. GTDB lineage: Bacteria > Pseudomonadota > Alphaproteobacteria > Sphingomonadales > Kordiimonadaceae > JAJFIS01. The sequence continues at coordinate 86,547 of JAJFIS010000009.1, forward strand.
TGCCTGATCTCAATACAATTGTTTCTACGCCTTGGCAGAAAGAACCAACGGCTGCTGTTATTGGTGATGCGGAGACAGAAGAAGGTGAGGCCAACGGACTATCACCAAGACAAGTGCTACGACATGTCATTGATCTATACAGTCAAAAAAGCTGGAAACCTATCGTCGCCCCAGAGTTTGAATTTTATTTAATAGCCCGCCAAAAAGACTTAGCCATGCCACCTAAGCCGCCCATTGGAAAGTCTGGTGTACGCGAAGTTGGTACTGAACCATATTCCATCGACGGCGTTGATGAATTTGGCGACCTTTTTGATGACCTTTACGATTACTGCGAAGCCCAAAATATTGAAATTGAGACCCTCATTCACGAAGCCGGTCCAGCCCAGTTTGAGCTGAATGTAAACCACGGCGACGCAATGGCTGCCGCAGACCAAAGCTTTTATATCAAACGGGTTATCCGCCAAGTCGCCCTGCAGCATGGCATGTTCGCAACCTTCATGGCACGGCCCTACCCAGATGGTTATGGCAGCTCCATGCATCTGCACCAGTCAGTCATAGACACAACAACAGGAAAAAATATCTTTGCTAATGCTGATGGTAGCGATTCCGATTTATTTCTTTCCCATATCGCTGGTTTACAGAAGTATATGCCAACGGTTATGCCAATGCTGGCACCTTTTGTGAATAGTTACATGCGCTTGGCTGCGGCAGAATCAGCCCCCACCAATTTACATTGGGCGCGGGAAAATCGCTCTGTCGGGCTTCGTGTACCTACCGGTGACAATTCTGCCCGGCGTATTGAAAACCGGGTGGCGGGGTCAGACGCTAACCCTTATCTTGCCATTGCTGCCTCACTGGCTTGCGGCTATTTAGGGATGGAGGAAGCTCTGGAACCTTCTGACCCGCTAGAAGGGAGCGCTTATGATATTACGACCCGCTCACTTCCCAGCCACATGTTAGATGGTATTGGTAAAATGGATCGCTGCAAACCAATCCGCAATATTTTGGGGGACGGCTTTGTTGACACATATTTACAAATTAAACGCACGGAATTTGAGAATTATTCAAGCTTCTTAAGCCCCTGGGAAACCACTTACTTAATGTTGAATGTTTGATAGAGCTGAAAGATGATTGAAGACAAAGCAACATATCCAGAAAGCTATTATGCCGCATCGGCCAACGGCCCTATAGAGCGTCCGCGCTTACAGGGTGAGATGCGCGCTGATGTCTGTGTCATTGGGGCTGGCTTCACAGGCCTGAGCGCTGCATTGCATCTGGCAGAGCGTGGTTACAGTGTTATAGTGCTTGAAGCTGCCCGCGTTGGTTGGGGGGCATCCGGCCGCAATGGTGGTCAAGTGTCAAGTGGCCAACGAAAAGACCAAGAAGAACTGGAAAACATACTCGGCCTACCTCGCGCTAAAGCGCTGTGGGATATCGCCTATAGTTCGGTAGAAACTGTTAAAAGTCTCATTGAAAAGCACCAGATTGAATGTGACCTAAAGGCGGGCGTTATGGCGGTTTGCATCCGTAAATCTGAAGTGAATTGGTACCATAATTATGCTGAAAAGTTGGCAAACGACTATGATGTTCACGATCAAATACCGCTGTCTAAAGCAGACGTTACTGCCATGCTTGGAACAGAGCGCTACCACGGCGGCCTACTTGATCGCCATTCTTGTCATATCCACCCGCTTAATTTTGCCCTTGGCTTGGCGCGTGCTGCAGAAGCTGCTGGCACTGAGCTTTATGAAAATAGCGCCGTTACAAATATCACTGAAGGTGTCAAAAACACGGTAAAAACCGATCATGGCAGCGTCCTAGCGGATAATGTAGTATTGGCCTGCAATGGATATTTAGATGAGCTTGATACGGGCATGGCGAAGCATGTTATGCCGATCAATAACTTCATGATCGCCACCGAACCACTGCCTTCGACAATAGCTGTGCGCATCAACCGCGATGATGTGGCCGTTTATGATACCAAATTTGTTGTTGATTATTTTCGACTGTCGGCGGACAACCGCTTACTTTGGGGCGGTGGTGAAAATTACGGCAGCAAATTCCCCAGCGACATTACCGCATTCGTGCGCAAATATATGCTAAAAACATACCCTGAACTTGCAAGCACCCGCATCGATTTTGCATGGGGTGGTACCCTTGCTATTACCATGAACCGCATGCCCCACTTTGGGCGGCGTGGCACTAGCATTTATTATGCTCAGGGCTATAGCGGTCACGGCATTGCTATGGCAACGGAGGGCGGAAAAATGATTGCTGAAGCGCTTGCAGGCACCGCTGAGCGCTTTGATATGATGGCAGACTTCCCAACACCCAAGTTCCCCGGCGGCACCCTGCTGCGCTACCCATGCATGGTGATGGCAATGTTGTATTTCGCCCTAAAGGACCGGCTTTAAAATTAAACACTATAATATTTTGTAGCAGTGCCAACCCCCATGGTTGTCGGTGACACCACCACATAGTTTACCCCGACATGGTAAGAACTATATAGCTGCCATCAGCCTGTTAAGCTGATAGAAAATAGATTAATTTTTCTTTTTTTTGCGTTTCTTTTTCTTCTTTTCAACTGCCGGGTAATTCCCTTTAAAGCCTGCCGTTTCATGCATCCCGTAGCCTTTGGCCATACTTTCCGTCATATAAAAGTCGGGGTCATAATTTTTGTCTTTCCAGACATACCAATCAGGCTTTTCGACCCCTTCATATTCCAATATCATCACGGCACCGCCCGGTGTTTTACCGGCGTTGCTCACATGCTGCTCAATATGATCATGGTTGATCCATAGCCCGGGATTGTTGAGCCTAACTATGACATCAACTCTGCCACCGGACGGTATATTGACCACATCTGCATAATAAGGACTATCAAGCGGCAATCCATCGATATGGGTAACCAGCACATCATGACCGTGGAGGTGAAAAGCGACCTCCATACCAGCGCCAAACAGCCTAAGCCGCAACACATCGCCTTTTTTAACCTTTAAGGGCTGTGTCATGGGGAAGGAGCGTCCGTTAATCGAAAAATAATCCAACTTTTCGGTTGGGTGGCCACCTTTACCGTAGGTCATAGCAACGTCAGAGTTCCAGCCAGTGAACATAAGAATTGCTTCTTTAGTCACTTCAGCTTCAATCGGCAGAGGGTCAATTGGATCGACAATTAATGCCCCCCACATGCCCCGAAGGCCAACATGCTCGGGCACATTAACGTGGCAGTGATACCAAAGACTGCCCGGCTTATCGGCGACAAAGCGATAGACAAAGCTTTCACCCGGGTCGATAGCTTTTTGAGTTACATCAGGAACACCGTCCATCCGCCAGCTATCGGTTTGGTAAACACCATGCCAGTGGATAGTATGATTAAGCGTTGTATTATTAACCAAGGTTACTTCAATCTCATCGCCCTGCTTTACATGTATCAATGGCCCAGGCACTTGCCCATTATAGGCCCAAACTTTTGACTTAAAGCCCGGTGCCACTTCAATCTCTACCTCTTCAATGGTCATTTCAAATTTATGTAATTCCGCCATAGCTGCTGGTGTGACCACCAACCAAGCTAGAAAAGCGAGCGCAGTAGATTTTAGTATTTTGGCATTCATATCTTAAGCTCCAATAATAAGTTTCACCGACTAGTCTTCGGTGGCTGAAATTTCTCGCAGATATCGAACCAAGGCCCAGATATCTTCTTCACTGATATTCTTTCCCCACGCAGGCATGAGAACAGATTTGTTGATTGCCTTACCGCCATCCCTAATCGCTTTGAAAAGGTCATCATCGGTGCGGGCGTTCATTTCTTTAGCTTCGGTATGGTCTTTAGGCTGAATTTCCATGTAACCGGCATTTACACCGTAACCATCTGCTTCCATTCCGTGACACTGGGAGCAATATGCTTTGTACAAGACCTTGCCACGGTTACCGTCCTCTGCTCCAGCTTGGCCAGCCATGACCATCACGGCGAAAATCGTGGCTATGGCTAATTGACAGCGCATCAGTTTTCTCCCGATAAAAGCTTGAGATAGTCAACAAGCTTGTAAATCTCGCGGTTATTTAGGCCCGTTGATGGCATTAGGCTAACCCCTTGCCACACAATGGGATCACGGATGAAAGAGACGATATAATCTGGCTTCAAGCGATTGAAAACCGTGTAAAGCTCTGGCCCAGAAACTCCGCCGTAATCTGGCTCAGCTTGATGGCAAGACCCGCAGCCTTTAAATTTGATAAAGTTCATCTCGCCCATTCGCTTGGATACAGATTTAGGCTTATACTCACCGGCGATAATAAGGTCTGATTTAGCGGTAAGCGTCATCAAATAGTCAGTGATTTCTGTAGCATTATTTGCGGATAATTTAACATGGTCCTGTAATGTTATGGGGTCGATATCATCGCCGTCATCGGTAACCACCGTATGATTACCACTAAACATACCACCAGGGCGAATTCTGGCCGGATTTTGCAGCCAAGAAACCATCCAATCACGGCGATATTTAGTGCCCGCATAATAAAGTGGTGGTGCCTTTTGTGCCATTCTTGCCTGCGCGTCTAATGTCACTTCACTCAAAGCATGACAGGCAGAACATTCCTCTTTAAGCCGATCACTTGGCCCCTCGGCTGCAGCCCCACTGCTAACGACAATCATGCCTAAAAATAGTTTCTTTATGGTCGACCTAAACATTTACCATAGACTTTCATATTTATGACCGGTTCAGTGAAGAGATGACGACAATATCGTCACCTCATCTAACTGTTTCTCATCAATATGATACGAATTACACATACTGACTTTCAAACATTAGTCCCTGATGATGAGATTACCATCACGGCCATATGTTTCATTGGCCCCTTCATGGTTCATCAACACGGTTATAGCGCCGCTTAAAGCGTTTTTCATCTGGTGGTCAACCAACGCATTATTGGTGGGACGGTCTTTTGGACTAATCAGATCCAACGTCACCGCATGGGCAGGGGGAACATTATAAGTTTGAATGCCATAAGATACATTCTTGGCATTGCCATTATCCCAAACCCGGTCCCAAATACCAGCAATAGGATGGAAAGCGACACTGTCATTTATTTGGGCATTAATGAAATAAAAGCGAACCCGCTCACCGGGTTTAGATTCAAGTGCTAAGCTCGCATTTTGGTCATGGACAGGATCATAGTGAAACACCTTACCATTGATCAGGTTAGCTTGTTTGCCAATATTTTTGGTAATGTCACCAGCGGATGTGCCTTCCTTAAAAAGGTCACCCTGCACAATGACATATTCACGGTCTGGCTTCGGATATGCTTCACTGTAACCATCTTTTGGATCAACGATAATAACACCGTACATACCACGCGCGATATGCTCTGACATCGCGTCTGCGCCGCAGTGATAAATAAATACACCTGGGTAATCAGCCCGGAATTGAAAACCTTTTGATTTACCCGGACTCACAGCCGCAAATTCGTCAAGCACATCGACGCGAGCCGCATGAAAATCCATCGAATGGCTCTGTTTATTGTCTTTCATGTTGATCAAAGTAAAGTCAACAACATCGCCTTGTTTTACGCGCACAAGAGGCCCTGGAATAGTGCCACCAAATGTCCACATTACTTGTTCATTACCTGCATTATCCACCGCCATGGATTTTTCTATAACAGGAATGTCAACCTTTACGGTTTCTGCTTGCACTACTGTTGGCGCTAAAAGCACACCACAAAAAGTAACTGCAGTTAATAGCTTTTTCATCTTCATTTTTTAACCCCTAATTAAAGTCATATATAATATACCCCTTATTTAATGGCCTTAATCAAGTATGTCAAATACTTCTTTAAAGATTAAACTAAATAACCACGAAATTTTCCGATTTAAATTGAGCTATATTTTTAAACCTAAATGTAGTATATAAAATATGGCTTTAGGTTCTCGGAGGAAATGGTGCACCTTACATATCATACTGATTATGCTCTGCGATTGTTGATGCTGTTGGCTGTTGAGCCTGATCGACTGCATACTATAAAAGAGGTATCAAAACGCTATCAGATTTCCAAAAATCATATGATGAAAGTCGTTCATACATTAACCGAAGCAGGCTTCGTTAGCACAGTCCGGGGTCGTCATGGTGGGTTGAAGCTCGCTAATAATCCTGAAGATATAAATTTAGGCAAAATTATCCGTGCAACTGAAGACAATTTAAACTTGGTAGAATGTTTCTCAATGAAAAACAATAAATGCCAAATTGCCAAAGATTGTGGATTGCGCGACCCTCTCAATCAAGCTCTCAGGGCCTTTATTAAGACCTTGGATGGTTTCACTTTAAAAGATATTGTCTTAAACCCTAGAAACCATGATCAAATGCGGACACTTTTCCCATCAACCGATGCTAAATAACATACTATCATTTAGCACTCCCAAGTTACCAAAAATCCCCTATATATGTTGGTAATCACTTTTAAGTGGTTTCCCCGTTAGTGGATATGATGTTAGTGCTGCGATATAGTATATTCTTCAATATATGAAAGATTTTAATGTTAGCTATTCTATTAATAATTTTCCCCCTTTTTGCTCTGCTGCTTTTCGGTATATTTAAATGGTTCACAAGGGCCAGAATAAACCGGGTCGACGCCCCCTTGCCGGACCATTTTCCCGATGATGGTTTTGACCACCAGAGTTTCCAAAAATTGCTTGACCAATTTGTTAATGATATTGGCTTAATTGATTATGCCCGCTGGCATGAAGATGAGGCTGCCTGCACAGGGCTATCGCGCTACATAGCTGCCGTGCAGTGTTACAGCCCCGAAAATGCACCAGAGCGCTTCCCTGCCCCTATGGACAGCCTATCCTATTGGATAAATGCCTATAATGCCCTCGTCATAGGTCAAGTTTTGAAATATTGGCCTTTGAAAAGTGTCACCGACATTAAATTGCCATTGGAAACCGCACAAGGCATGAGTTTTTTCTATTTCCATAAGCATATAGTCGGCGGCCAAGTCATGAGCCTTTTCACCCTTGAGCAGGATAAGCTGATCAAAGCAAAAGCCGACCCCCGGATGCATTTTCTGCTCAACTGCGCATCAGGCTCATGCCCCATCATGCGGCCAGTTGGTGGAACAGCAGAAGAAATGGAAACATTACTCAGTGAAGCAGCGGCTGATTTTGTCGCTGACACCTCCAATCTGCTCATTGAGCATGGTACTGGCACCATTATTTTATCGAGTATTTTTAAATGGTATATGTCTGATTTTACTCATGTTGCGCCTGAGCCAAACAGCCCACGAGAAAAGCGCCTTATAGCCTATTTGTCCACCGTCGCCCGGGAGCCATTGAAGGGTGATTTACGCCGAGCAGTGAAGTATAAATTGATCTTCACGCCCTTCAATTGGGATATCAATAGCGCTTGATAGGTCTTCAAGATAAAAAAGCAAAATTATCTAGCCTATTTCCAGCACAACTTTGCCCTTCACGCGGCGCTCGGTTAGGCAAGCATAGGCAGCTTGGTAGTCATCTAGTGCGAAAACATCATCCACCAGCGGCTTGATGCGACCGTCAGCGCACATGGCGAACAGGTCCTTCATATTTGCCATATGACCAGCAGGGTCCATCATAGTCCAAGCACCCCAGAAAACACCAACGATCTGACATTGCTTAAGCAAGGTCAGGTTCAGCGGGATTTTGGGAATATCACCCGCCGCGAAGCCAATGACCAAAAAACGACCACCTGCCCCCATGCAGCGAATGACAGTTTCAGAAAAATCACCGCCAACAGGGTCGTAAGCTACATCAATGCCTTTTTTACCGGTCAGCTCCTTCAAGCGTGTTTTTAAGTCTTCAGTAGTGTAATTCACCAGCTCGTCAGCGCCAGCCGCTTTGCAAACCGCCAGCTTTTCATCTGTGGAAGCACAGGCAATAACCCGTGCGCCCATGGCTTTGCCTAGTTGAACGGTGGCGAGGCCAACGCCGCCAGCCGCGCCCATAACCACCAGTGTTTCACCGGCTTGAATGTCCGCCCGTTGGCGCAGCGCATGCAGTGATGTGCCATAGGTTAGCGTTAACGCAGCAGCAGTTTTAAAGTCCATACTGTCTGGCACCGGCATGCAGGCCATGACGGGCACTACAACTTTTTCTGCAAAGGCACCATGACCGGCCATAACAATGACCCGATCACCCACTTTATAGCCTTTCACACCGTCACCCACTTCAGCGACGACCCCTGCCCCTTCACCGCCCGGTGAAAAAGGCAAATCCGGCTTCATCTGATATTTGCCGTAGCTGATAAGTACGTCGGGGAAGTTCAGTGATGCCGCTTTAACGTCAACGAGCAAATGCCCAGCTTTGACCGTTGGTGCATCAATATCTTTTAACACCAGTCCCTTGGGACCCGTTAATTCTTCGCATAAGACGGCTTTCATGACGCTGTCCTTCCCTAATAGTAAATTTATACCAATGACAAATTGGGGTCAGTAAACCTCAAACAAACCAGCTGCGCCCATGCCGCCACCCACACACATGGTGGTCACAACATATTTGGCCCCGCGACGCTTGCCTTCAATCAGTGCATGACCAATCATCCGCGCACCTGACATGCCATATGGATGGCCAATGGAAATCGCACCGCCGTCAACATTCAACAGTTCATGGGGAATGCCGAGCCGCTCAGCGCAGTAAACAACCTGCACAGCAAAGGCTTCATTCAGTTCCCACAGGCCAATGTCATCGATGGTAAGGCCGTGTTGCTTCAACAGCTTAGGCACAGCAAATACGGGACCAATGCCCATTTCATCGGGCTCACAACCAGCAACGGCCATGCCGCGGTAGGCACCGAGAGGCTGCAAGCCTTTTTTCGAAGCGACAGATGCTTCCATCAACACGGCAGCTGATGCCCCGTCAGACAGCTGCGATGCATTGCCAGCGGTTATAGTGCCGCCTTCAATGACCGTGCGCAGGCCAGACAAGCCCTCAAGCGTAGTTTCAGGCCGGTTGCCCTCGTCTTTTTCAAGCGTCACTTCATGGAAGGTCATTTCTTTGGTTTCTTTGTTCACGACCGCCATATTGGTGGTAATAGGAACAATTTCAGCGTCAAAACGGCCCGCTTGCTGTGCCGCTGCTGTGCGCGCTTGAGATTGCAGGGCATATTCATCCATCTGCTCACGTGAAATGCCGTAGCGATCCGCGACAATCTCTGCGGTTTGCAACATTGGCATATAGATATTTTCATGCATGGCGACCAAGCTTTTATCGACCGCCTGCCAGCGGTTCATATGCTCGTTTTGCACCACAGAAATTTGGTCAAGACCCGCACCAACGGCAATATCCATACCGTCATACATGATCTGCTTTGCCGCTGTCGCGATAGACATAACACCGCTTGAACATTGGCGGTCGATGGTCATGCCCGAAACCGTGGTCGGCAAACCGCCGCGCAGGGCCGCCGTACGGCCAATATTACCGCCTGATGACCCCTGCGTCAGGGCACAGCCCATGATGCAGTCATCAACCTCAGCACCTTTAATGCCAGCGCGTTCCACCGCATGGCTGATGGCATGACCGCCGAGTGTTGGTGACAAAGTAGCATTCAGTGAGCCCCGATAAGCACGGCCAATGGGGGTCCTAGCAGTTGATACAATTACAGCTTCGCGCATGATGCGGCTCCTTACATTTTAATACCGAAATGGGATGCAGCATAACCAACGAACTTCATCGTCTGCTGTCCACCTTGCATATATTCTTGTTGATTGTCAGCGGCAGTGATAGCCGCCATATTCTCACGGACCTTTTCAGGGGTCTGATCCTCAGGTGCCAAATAAACGCCCGGGGTTTCATAAATTTTTGTCGCAGCATAACCACCTGCGCCTGCACATAATATTGTCCGGTTCGGTGCATCGCGGTCACATAGCGTTAACAAGCCCGCCGTTACGCTTTCCGGCGTCAACAAATCAGTGGCTTCCTGCGGCATTAAACCTTCGGTCATGCGGGTGGCAGCGGTTGGTGCCAACGCATTGACCCGAATGTCATTTTTAGCCCCTTCAATGCAGAGCACATTCATCAGGCCAACAACACCCAGTTTGGCAGCGCCGTAATTAGCTTGACCGAAATTGCCATATATGCCCGAGCTACTGCTGGTCATCACGATACGGCCATAATTTTGCTCCCGCATGATATCCCACACCGCTTTGCTGCAGGTGGCTGAGCCCGTTAGGTGAACATTGGTGACAAAGTTAAATTCTTCCAGCGTCATTTTAGCAAATGATTTATCGCGCAACACACCAGCATTATTGATCAAGATGTCGATCCGGCCCCATTTATCCATGGTCTTAGCTACCATATCGGCGACCTCGTCGGCCTTGCAAACATTGGCACCGTTAGCAATGGCCTCGCCGCCTGCCGCTATAATTTCATCAACAACAGCTTGCGCTGCACTGGCAGAACCACCAACGCCGTGTACGTCACCGCCCAAATCATTCACCACAACTTTGGCACCGCGTGCGGCAAGTGCAAGTGCATGGCTGCGCCCTAAACCATTGCCCGCACCGGTGACAATTGCCACTTGATCGTCATATCTAATAGACATTTCAGTAAATCCTTATAAATCAGCTATTAACCCGTAAACATTAATGTAACCCATTCACATATTAATGCGGGTTTCTTCTCATCTTTTATCTCTATTGTCACCGTGATAGTCGACATAAATTGGCCAGGTTTTTTCTCAGCAAAATCCTTCAACACCACCCGGGCGCGGATCGAAGCACCCACCATAACCGGGGCCAAAAAGCGTAATTTATTACAGCCATAATTGACCCCCATCTTCACGCCTTCAGGCATGATGGCATTTTCACCTGCTAAGTGAGAAAGTAATGACAGGGTCAAAAAACCATGAGCAATCGTACCGCCAAAGGGCGACTGTGCCGCTTTCACTGGGTCAATATGAATGAACTGGTGGTCAACCGTGGCATCGGCGAACTGATTTACTCGATCCTGGTCGATCAACATCCAGTCAGACAAGCCAACTTCTTTACCAATATGGTCAGCAACCTCTGCTGCTGGAACAACTAAAACAGCCATTTAGGCCTCCTATATTAAGCTTTGCGTGACGCACTATTGCTGCGATATTTCTTTAATTCTTCACGCGCAATAACCATCCGGTGAACCGCATCAGGGCCATCCGCAAAACGAAGCGTACGCTGGGCGTGATACATGGATGCAAAAGGGAAATCTTGGCTGATACCAGCGCCGCCGTGCATTTGCATGGCTTCGTCTATAACCTTTAGCGACATGCGCGGTGCCACAACTTTAATCTGGCTGATATATGGCCCCGCTTTGATGGGACCAAGGGTATCCATCATATAGGCTGCTTTCAGGCACAAAAGGCGCGCCATTTCAATCTCGATGCGGCATTCAGCGATAATGTCATAGTTGGCACCAAGTTTCACCAATGGCCGACCAAAGGCTTCCCGGCTAAGGGCGCGTTTGCACAGCAGGTCAAGGGAACGTTCTGCCACGCCAATAGAGCGCATGCAGTGGTGAATACGACCAGGGCCAAGCCGCCCCTGTGCCACTTCAAAGCCCGTTCCGCGACCGTGAATAAGGTTATCTTTCGGTACTCGCACATTGGTAAAGCGCAGATGCATATGGCCGTGGGGCGCATCATCGGTGTTGAAAACCATCATCGGGCGGACAATTTCAACGCCTTCCATATCAGGTTCAACCAAAATCATGCTGTGCTTGCTGTGCCGACCCGCGTCATCACCCTCGGTTTTGCACATAACGATCCAAATTTTACAGCGTTTATCACCAGCGCCGGAAGCCCAGTATTTTTCACCGTTTAGTACCCAGTGATCACCGTCCAAAACCGCTGAAAGCGAAATATTGGTAGCGTCAGAGGAAGCCACATCGGGTTCGGTCATCACATAGGCAGAGCGAATAAGGCCGTCGAGCAGTGGCTTTAACCATTTTTCCTTTTGGGCGGCAGAGCCATAACGCTCCAGCACTTCCATATTACCGGTGTCGGGCGCTGCGCAGTTAAATGTTTCAGACGCAATATGCGAACGACCCATTTCCTCTGCGAGGTAAGCATATTCAACATTGCTAAGGCCATAGCCCCCTTGGCTATTGGGCAAGAAGAAGTTCCACAGCCCCGCAGATTTCGCCTCGCCTTTAAGGCCTTCCATTATTTCCGTCATGCGCGGGGTAAAGCTCCAACGGTCCTCACCGGTACCAATTTCAGCAAGAAACTCATCCTCCAGCGGAATAACTTTCTCATCAATGAAAGTTTTTATGCGACCATGCAGCTCCAAGCCTTTGCCGTCTAACCCTAATTCCATACTCATTGTTTGTCTCCGTCTTAAATTATTGCTGCTTAGCCTTGCCAAACTGCACGGTATTTTTCTTTCAATCCTTTTCGGTCCAACTTACCCGAAGCTATTCGCGGTAACTTGTCCGAAACGGTCCAAATTTTTGTCGGTATTTTAAAGCCTGCCACTTTACCTTTTAGGAAAGCTTTGATTTCATCTTCACCAGTACCATCCGATAGCGCAACACAGCCGACGATTTCACCAAGCCGTTCATCAGGCAGACCAAAAACAACAGCTTCTTGAACATCGGGGTGCGACAGAAGAATATCTTCCACCTCGAGGGTAGAGATATTTTCGCCACCACGAATAATGATATCCTTCAGGCGATCAACGATAAAAAGAAAGTCCTCATCGTCCAAATAGCCAATATCACCGGTCATGAACCAACTATCTCTAAAGGCAGCTTCTGTAGCTGCAACATTGTTCCAGTAGCCCCGAATATTTGCGGCACTTTTGATCCAAATTTCTCCCCGTTCCCCAACCGGCATTTCAGCGCCCGTTTCAGGGTCCATAATTTTAATTTTTGCTGCCGGCCATGTGGCTCTGCCCGCTGACCCTGGCCTAGCGTAATATTCATCTGCATGGTTCAATGTACCCAGCGCATTGGTCTCGGTTAGGCCATAGCCGATACCCGGGATAACACTAGGGAATGCTTCTCTTAAAATGCGTAAATGGTCTGCTGGGCGCGCTGCACCCCCTGCACCTAAATCTTCAAGGCTGGTAAGGTCGTAATTTACGCGATCAGGATTTGTTGTCAGCTCATATGACATGGTCGGCACACCGACAAAACTGGTTACCTTTTCCCGCTCAATTAAGCGAAAGGCTTCCTGAATATCCCACTTATACATTAAAATAATTCTGCGTCCGCCAATTACTGATAGAAGGAAAGAATTGTTGCACCCCGTAACGTGGAAAAATGGAATGGTCACTAGCGCCACCGCTTGCGTTTCCCGTTCCATAGGTATTCGGCCAATCATTTTTTGCGCTTCATTAGTGGCAGCCCATGCCATTAACACCGTTATCAAGCCGCGCTGGGTGCTAACAGCACCCTTAGGAAAACCAGTTGAGCCTGACGTATATGTTATAGCGTGATCATCTTCAGGCAACACTTCAATATCTGGCCAACCTATAATGCCTGCGCCTTCTGCTACCATTTCATCCCATGCGTAACAGCGCTCACCACCCGCATCACCGCGCGCCACAATCAGATCAACATCACGGTCACTGTAAAAGCCTTTAACGCGGTCTTTCAGCTGACCATCGACCACCGCCAACTTACAGCCACAATCATCAAAGGCCCAAGCGAGCTCGTCTGGGGTCCACCAACTATTCATGGTGACCAAAACAGCACCACAGCCAGACGCTGCCATATAAGCTATTATCCACTCGGGATAATTGCGCATGGCAATCGCTATCCGATCACCTTTTTTGATGTTAAATCTATCAACGAAAACATGAGAAAGCTGGTGCGCACGCTTCAATGTTTCATTAAAGGTTAAGCGCTCATCGCCGAAACATATAAAGTCCATCTCACCGTGCTCTGAACAATAAGCAAACACATCTCGTACTGCTGATGGAGCTGCCGTAAAGACTGTTTGCGAAATGCCACTAATGCTCATTTCATCCACTGCAAACGGGCTATCCTCCGCACCGACAAGTAATTTTACAGCATCCCGAATTTTCGTGCCCTCGGGCAACAGTGGTAACACAGCAGCATCAGACATAATATTCCCTCTATTCATTCACAGCTTTAAAAAAATTAGAACCCTCTTAAATCAGCATAACGGCCCGCATGGAAATTATAATCGCCGTACAAGGCTTGGGCTATACGCGCCCGTTTCATATAAAAACCGACATTACATTCATCTGTCATACCAATCCCGCCGAACATTTGCACGGCTTCATTGGTGGCCAGCTCTGCCACTTGGCATGCTTTTGCCTTGGCAACACTTGCAAGTGTTGCCAGAGCAGGGCTATCCGCATCCGCTGCCTGCAATGCTTTAATAATGGAAGAATGAGCCAGCTCAATATCGCTGAACAGATGTGCAGCTCGGTGCTGCAATGCTTGGAATGTACCGATTGCTACACCAAATTGCTTACGGTCCTTCAAATATTCCATAGTATCAGCAAAGCAGGCCCGTGATATACCAAGCAGTTCAGCTGCTATAACCACACGGGCTTTATCCAATGTCTTATCCAGTGGAGTGAAAGCATCATCCACCGACCCGATAATGGCGTCAGACGTTACTGCCACGCCTTCCATTGTCAAACGGCCCCAATTGCGGCTATCCGCCATGATACTTTGATCGACGATCAATCCTTGGGTACCACGGTCAAGTAAAAACACAGTTAAACCAGATTTGTCCCCTGCACTGCCCGACGTGCGAGCAACAACCAAATATTGCGTGGCTACATGGGCGTCTGGCACAAAAGACTTAAGCCCATAAAGTTTATAGCCACCATCCGTTTTCTCGGCCCGTGCACTTATGCCTTCAGGATCATGGTGACCGCCCTCATCGACCGCCAAAGTGACAATATTGGACCCTTCAACGATGGGACCAAGCAGTGCCTCTTTTTGTGTGTCTGATGCCATACTATTGATCAAATCAGCTGCTACAACACTGCTAGCGAACCAAGGTGAGGCGCTTAAGTTTTTACCCATCTCTTCGGCAACAACACCCGCACCAACCATACCAAAACCAACGCCGCCATAAGCTTCGTCTACTACCATAGCGGTGAAACCCATTTCTGCCGTTTCCGCCCAGACATCTGCGTCATAGCCAGTTTCACTGCGGCTATCACGCAGCGCCCGTAAATGCTCAACTGTTGCTTTTTCAGCTAAAAAGCCTGCAGCAGAATCTTTTAAAAGCTGTTGTTCTTCATTTAAAACAAGTGCCATAATTTATATCCTTTTCAAAGGCTTAGCTACTAGGCAAACCCAGAATGCGTTTAGAAATAATATTGAGCTGCACCTCTGATGTGCCGCCTTCAATGGAGTTTGCCTTGGTGCGCAACCATGTGCGTGCAACCTTGCCTTCACCGGAATATTGACCTTCCCATTCCAGTGCATCGCTGCCGCCAACCTTAAGCATCAACTCAGACCGATCTTTGTTCAACTCTGTACCGTAATATTTCAGCGTTGATGAGGCAGCGCCAACGCCGCCACCTGCTTTGGCTTCATCACGGACCCGTTCCACGGTTGCAACAAAAGACGCATAATCAATCTCGTGAGCAGCAATTTGGCCGCGCAATATTGGGTCCCTCAAGCGGCCCTCGCTCGTCGGTGATAATTCCATAGCAATTTCGCCAACTGACTTGGCTGCACCTGAACCCATTTCAGAAATCATTTCCCGCTCATGGGTCAGTAAATATTTAGCATAGGTCCAGCCTTGGCCAGCCTCGCCGACCAATTGGCCTTTCGGCACTTTCACATCATCCATGAAGGTTTCGCAGAAAGGTGAATTACCTGAAATCAGTTTAATCGGCTTGGTCGAAACGCCCTCGCTTGCCATATCAAACAGCAAGAAACTGATGCCCAAATGCTTTGCTGCATCAAAATCGGTCCGCACGAGACAGAAAATCCAGTCGGCTTTATCAGCGTATGATGTCCATACCTTTTGGCCGTTAACCAAATAATGGTCGCCCTTGTCTTCGGCTTTAGTTTGCAAGCTCGCAAGGTCAGATCCTGCACCCGGTTCTGAATAGCCCTGGCACCAACGAATTTTTCCCTGAACGATGTCAGGTAAATATTGTTGCTTCATCTCTTCAGAAGCATATTTAAGTAACATGGGGCCAAGCATAGAAATACCAAAGCTATTCAGCGGGTTACGCGCTTTAATTTTGCGCATTTCCTCTTTTAATATTTTAGCCTCTGTTTTGTTTAGGCCGCCACCACCATATGCAGTGGGCCATGTGGGGGTAGTCCAACCACGGGATGCCATGCGCTCCAACCATAATTTCTGGTCATCGCTTTTAAAGACAAACCCACGCCCACCCCAACAAGCATCATCTTCACCAAGTATAGGACTTCGCATCGACTGAGGGCAATTTCCCTCAAGCCACGCCCTTGTTTCCTGTCTAAACGTTTCATGGTCACTCATGGGGTTATACTCCTATTTAGCTCAATCTTAATCAAATATACTACGCTAGGCACCTCAAATTCAGTGGGGTTTTAGCCTGTGCAAAGTGAGTTTTTGAACCTAGAGTATGTTTTTGGACCGCGCAAGGTATTTTAGGTAGCATACGCCATAAATATAGGCTTAGCCTTCCATTGCTGATGAATTATTTTCCATCATATGGCAAAAAGCGATATTCGCCTTTACATAAAGGCAGAAATACTTAATCATGAAGTCAATTAATTGAATCTATAGTATGTGCCGTTCTACCGCACCATTGTTCGATACTAGATGAACCCATATGTTGGCCTGAGAAATTGATATGATGGACATAAGCCAATCCCCTTTTGACCGCAAAGCCCAACGCGGCCATAAAAGACAAGCTATTTTGTCTACGGCATCTTGGCTGTTTAACACCAAGGGCCCTCATGCCACGACGCTTAGTGATATTACGGAACAACTAAATCTTACCAAAACCAGCCTTTATTATTATGTTCGCACCAAAGAAGAGCTGATCTATCTTTGCTATCTTGTTACCTGTGAGTGGCTTGCTGATCTAATAGACCTTGAGCGTCCTAAGGCTGAAAATTTCTTCCCTGATTTATTTGCTGATTATATTACGTCTTTCCATGCGGCGAGAAAACAAGAGGTGCCCCACCGTGCGGTCCTGACCGAAATTGCTGCCCTTGAAAGCGAGCACCGTGCTGATATCAGTGCCCGTTACACGGCCCTTTTCGATGCCATTCATACCCATATTGAAAGCTTGGTTATGGCAGGTAAAATACGGCCTTTAAATACCACCGCCACCACCCATGCTTATTTCTCAACTCTGCAATGGTCTGTGGCATGGCTGGGGCACTTAAGCGATATAGAGCTTAAACGTGCGCCCGAGCATATTCACGATATTATGTTAAATGGACTAGCGACAAACCATCACAGTCTACCCGACTTTGTCCGTACCCGTCCTGTGGCTAATGTTACCAGCGATGATGAGCCTGAAGATATCACCCGCACCAAAATTATCGCCTTTATCCGCACGGGGTCATCCTTTTTTAACCGAAAAGGATATCCTGCCACATCGCTTGATGAAATTGCCGATGCCATTGATGTAACCAAAGGGGCCTTTTATTATTACATCAAAAACAAAGAAGACCTGCTGGTGAAATGCTTCGAGCGAACATTGAAATTGATGAAGCGTTCCGTGGAAAAAGCCAACGAAAATGGCCAAAATGGCTTAGAAAAGCTCTATTTTGCCGCAGCGCGTTTATTTGTATACCAAAACTCTGACTGCGGACCGCTTGTGCGCTCTGGTCTGCTAATTACATTGCCGATGGAAAAACGCCGCCCTCTGCTTGATCAGTTCCAAGCGGTTAGCGATCAATTTGGTGCCTTTATAAATGAAGGGATTACTGATGGCTCGGTCCGCGCCGTTAACCCTTTCATTGCCCAAGAGTTACTCATTGGTACTGTCATGGGCAGCGATGCCTTCGCCGATTGGGGTAATGTAGATGACCCAGTGAGCGCCGCTAAACAATATTTAGACTTTATTCTACGTGGTTTTTCTGTCCCCCCAAGCAAAACAAGGAAAAAACAATGACTGATACACCTAATACCACCAATGGCATTTTGGATATTCCCTCTGTAAAAGATAATGTAAGCGCAGAAGAATGGCGCATCCGGTGTGAACTCGCAGCTGCCTATCGCCTAACAGCACACTTTGGTTGGGATGACCTTATCTACACCCACATTTCCGCGCGTGTGCCCGGGCCAGAGCATCATTTTCTGATGAACCCCATGGGGCTTATGTTCGATGAAATTACCGCATCTAGCCTCGTTAAAATTGACCTGAACGGCGACAAAGTGATGGACAATCCATTCGGCGTTAATAAAGCAGGCTTTACCATTCATAGTGCCGTTCATGACGCCCGTGATGATGCCCTATGCGCCCTGCATCTACATACGGACGCTGGCATTGCCATCTCTAATTTAGCCGAAGGCCTTTTGCCACTGAGCCAATCATCGCTGATCCCTTATGTGATGCACGCCTATCATGCCTATGAAGGCTTTGCGACCCGCCCAGACGAAAAAGAAAGACTGGTGAATAGCTTAGGCGACAAAAAAGTTCTTATCCTGCGCAATCATGGCACCATGACCTTGGGATCAACCGTTGGTCAAGCATTTGAATTGGCTTATTTTCTAGAAAAAGCCTGTCGTATTCAACTGCTTACAAAGTCCAGCGGTATGGAAATTCAAAATATGTCTGACGAAGCCTTTCAAACTGCCTTGCGTGACATGTATGCAGTTTTGGATGGAGACACATCTGCAAACTTATGTTGGGCAGCATTGATGCGCAAAGCCGACCGTTTAGACTCTTCGTATAGAAATTAAGGAATAGAAATGCCCGACGATCTGAGCGACTTTCTAGATAATCTAGCTATCCGCCAAGAAGAAGAGTTCCTTTTTTTAGGAACGCCAAATCAGTGGAAAAATCGCCATGTTTATGGTGGCCATGTGATAAGCCAAGCCATGGAAGCCGCCCAAAGAACAGTACCGGCTGGTTTTCATATACACAGCATGCATGCCTATTTTCTGCGTCCGGGCAATGCTGACAACGATATTCGCTATGAAGTGGACCCCATTCGTGATGGGCGCAGCTTCTTAACCCGTCGGGTTGTTGCCATCCAAAAAGGAGAGGCCCTTTTCATATCTTCTATTTCTTTCCATATCGGCGAAGAAGGTATCAGCCATCAAATTAACATGGCGGACGTTCCCGCACCTGAAAGTTTGGAATCAGACCATGATTATTATTCCCGCGTGTCACAAAAATTAAATCGGCCATACCCAAAGAAAAATTTTATGCCCTTCAATCAGCGCTATGTGGACCGCGTTGATGTAGAAAGGCCTGAACCAAAACCTGCCGTTGGCGGGATGTGGCTTAAGTTCGAGGCCGACCTGCCCGATGACCCTGCCCTGCATAGCCGAATGTTGGCCTATATATCAGATTCTCACCTGATGGGTTCCGCCCTGCGGCCCCATGCCATGCATTTCCGCGACCCACATATAAAGATGATGACAAGTCTGGACCACAGCTTTTTCGTCCATGATCCGAGCGCACGGGCTGACGAGTGGTTTTACTATCAAATGGAAGGCACTTGGTCAGGTCAAGGGCGCGTACTTGGGCGTGGGTCAATGTTTAATCGCACTGGCAAACTTATCGCGACAACTACTCAAGAAGGGTTGGTCCGTTTAACCGAAAAAGCGAAATTGGAAATGGTTAAAAAGGGCAATCCATAATCATTAAGTAGCACATCAATAAAATGTGATGAATGCCATTATAACGATAACATTTATCTGATTTGCTAAAATGCTGGCTTGAATTTAAATTTCTAACGTGAAGAATCTAGACACTACCCCCCCGTAGAAGAAGGGCCAGCACCCTGGCTGGTTCTTCTTCTCTTTTTTGGGCACACCTAACCTTTGGCTATTAAATCCCGGGTGAAATTCCCCAAGCCATCGACCATTTTACCGAACATGGCAAAAGTTGGGTTCTTCGTCTGACCATGGTAATAGCGGTAATAAATTTGCTGTAAAATAGTTGCATTACGGAAAACACCTGCCACATGGTAAAATGTAATAGCAGACACGTCACGCCCTGTTTTTTCACCATAATAGTTAGTGATTTCAGCCCTTGATAACATTCCAGGGGCCGTGCACGGCTGCATAACCAAACGCTGTAAGATTTCAGGATCGCTTGGTTCCATCCAATAAGCGAGATTATTGCCAAGGTCCATCAAGGGATCACCAAGCGCGCTAATTTCCCAGTCGAGCACAGCTAATATTTTGCATGGATCATCTTCATCCAAAATAACATTATCTAACCGGTAATCTCCGTGCAGAATTGCTGGAGCAATTTCACTGGTGGGCATATTTTCCGCCAGCCACTTACGCACATCGCTAAAGTCTTCAACATCGTCGGTATGAGCCTTCTCAAATCGGCCATTCCAGCCCAATATTTGCCGTTCAACATAGCCTTCTGGCTTACCAAAATCGCTAAGACCAATCGCGTTATAATCCACCCCGTGCAATGCGATAAGCTGGTCCCAAAAAGCAAGGCAAAGCCTGCGATTATCACCAGCGGTAAAGCCCCATTCGCTGGGTATTTTACCGCCTAATTTTCGCCCTTCCACTAGGTCCATCACATAATATTCTGCACCCAATTCGCTACCGTCTTTTGGCTGATGAAAATAGGTGTGAGGCACCGCCGGAAAAGCAGGTTTCAAGCCATTCATAACCCGGAATTCCCGGATCATACTATGGCCTCCTTTAGGCACAGTACCAAAGGGAGGACGGCGCAAAACAAGCGAGCGATTAGCGTAGTTTATCGAATAGGTTAAATTAGAATGCCCACTGGCAAATTGCTTGATCGTCGGTGTGCCTTCAAGGCCATCTATACGGGCCTTCAAGATGCCATCTATCAATGTGACATCCAATTCTTCGCCTTCGCGCATGGCAATGGTTGGATTAATATCCGTCATAAGCTATGCCCCTTAAACCGCCGAACCACCATCAATGACAAGCGCTTGACCCGTCACATAATGCGAAGCATCCGCCGCAAATAACAATATTCCGCTGACAATGTCATCAGGTTGACCCGCAAACCCTACAGGAATAGTTTTCACCATCGCATCATAGGCCTTGGGGTCTTGGCGAAAACCACTGGTCATCTTGGTTTCAACCAGACCCGGGCATATGGCATTCACCCGTATCCCTTGATGCCCATATTCTTTGGCAAAGGCTTTGGTCATATTGATCATGGCAGCCTTGGTTGCAGAGTAAATACCCCGGAAATGTCCCGGTGTAATGCCGTCAATCGAAGCAATGTTCACAATCGCCCCGCCCGTACCCTTCATTAACTTTACGGCTGCGCTCGACATATAAAATGGGCCTTTAAAATTGACATCCATGGTTTTATCAAATGCTGCTTCAGGTGTTTTGCCCGCTGGACCGTAATATGGGTTGGTACCACCACAGTTAACCAGCACATCCAAGCGGCCATAGGTCTCTGAAATCCAATCAAACAGCGCGGTAATATCATCCATTATACCCGCGTGCGCTGCTTTTGCAGTGGCTTTTCCACCCGCATCACGGATCGATGTGGCAACTTTCTCACAAGTGTCTTGATCGCGGCTAGAAACAATCACATCTGCACCGTTAGCAGCAAATGCCTTTACCGCTGCTTCACCAATACCGCGGGAAGCACCCGACACCAAAACCACCTTATCGGTGAAATCAAATATTTTCGTATAGTCCATAATTTACAATACCTTATTAAAAAATATAAAGGGCTAATGCTTAAAGAGGCTTTCCATTTGCCGCGATAAGTGATTGCCTAAATTTACGCATGCCGCCTACCCAGCGCTCATAATCTTTTGCTTTATTCATCTGATAGCGTTCTACTTCTGGATGAGGTCTTATCATAAACTTTCCGTCCCGCATGGCATCTACCGTGAAGTTTATGGCGTCTTCAACACTCATAACACCATCAATAACGGCGGCGTTACTGTCTCCAGCCTTTTGAACCATTGGTGTATCCACCGCTTGCGGGCATAATACACCTACATAAATACCCTCATCCCCATGGGCGATAGCCATGGCCTCAGCAAAACCAATGGCGGCGTGTTTGGTGGTGGCATAAACTGCATCACCAATTTGGCTGAGCAAGCCAGCCGCAGACGCGGTCAAGCAAAAGGCCCCCTGCCCTCGCTCTCGCATTGCCGGTAAAACCGCTCTAGCTGCATGAAAATGCGCCATAACATTCACGTTCCAGCATTTTTGAATTTGAGCGCTTGATTGGGCATAGACCGTAAAGTCTGGCAGATCACCAAAGCCAATTCCGGCATTGGAAAAATACAAATCTATCTGACCGTGTTCAGCAATGATGCTATCCACCAGTGATTTCGTTGCAGCTTCGTCGCTTACATCGAGCATAAAGGCTTGACCGCCACACATTTCAGCGGTTTCCGTCGCACCCGCTTCATTAACATCGGTGATAATTATAGCGCGCGCGCCGTCAGCGGCAAAGCGCATAGCCAAGCCACGGCCAATGCCACTAGCACCGCCTGTGATTACGACAACTTTGTCTTTGGCATCAAAATTAGTTTTCATGAATAATCCTTTAACTCATAATTTTCTTTAAAGCGACCTTGAAACGCTCAGGAATGTTAACGGCTTTCCGGCTATCGTTGTCTACATAAACATGAACGAAGAAACCTTCGGCAATGGCTGCATCTTCACCTTTAGTAAATAAGCCAATTTCATAGCGAACACTGCTGTTGCCAATATGCGCCACCCGCATGCCTGCTGTAATTACATCGGGGAAGGATGCAGGTCTATAATATTTGCACCCCGTTTCTACTACAAGCCCAATGGGACCATCACTGCTTGCCATATCCAGCAAGCCTTCTTGCACCAGATATTGGTTCACCAGCGTATCAAAATAGCTGTAATAGGTGACATTATTGACGTGACCATAATGGTCATTATCCATCCAGCGAATTGGAATGTCCAAAAAATGCTTATAGGCCGAACAGGCCGCGCCTTTGGGTTTATTACTCACCAAGCGGCCTCATAAATTTTGCGGGCATCACTCTCCGTCAGCTCACGCGGGTTATGCTGAAGAAGGCGCCCCATAGCCATAACATCTGCGGCCATCCGGTTAATGTCGCCCGCGCCCACACCCACATCACGCATGCGCCGCTCGATCCCGGTGGCAGCAATAATTTCTTCAATCCATTCAATAAATGCAGCGCACAAAGTCTTGTCGCTATTCCCTGAAAGACCCAAATGCGTTGCAATTTCAGCGTAAAGCGGCGCGGCAACCTCAGCGTTAAAGCGCAAAACATGCGGCAAGACTAGGCTGTTTGAAAGACCATGAGGCACATGGAATATACCGCCAATAGGATAGGCAAAGGCATGCACTGCAGCCACCGGGGCATTGGCAAAAGCCTGCCCCGCCAGCATGGCACCGGTCATCATAGCGCGCCGCGCGCCAAGGTCAGCAGGCTGTTCACAGGCTTTGATAATATTATCGCCGAGCAACCTTAATGCCCGTAGAGCCAGCCCATCTGAAAGGGTGTTTTTTAAGATTGCGCTTGTGTAAGCTTCAATAGCATGAACCATGGCGTCAATGCCCGTGGCGGCCGTAATATGGGCGGGCAATCCAAGCGTTAGGCTGGCATCCAACACAGCAATATCAGCGTATAATACTGGCGAAATAACCCCAGTTTTACTGCTCTTGCCCGTTGTTACCACGGAAATATTGGTCACTTCTGAGCCCGTGCCTGCAGTAGTAGGAATTTGAACCAAAGGCAAACGCCCACAGGTGATATTGCCGACGCCGTACATTTCCGTGAGATTTTGACGGCAGGCCATAAGAGCCGCAACCAATTTAGCTACATCCATGCTGCTGCCACCACCGAAGCCAATGATGATGCCCGCGTCAGAGCTTTTGGCCTTTTCAGCTGCGTCTAAAATAGTTACCTCAGGTGGGTCAGCACTTACATCAGTGAAAAGGCTCACTTGGTAACCGGCTTCTTTTAAGCCACTCACCATTGGGCTTGCTAAGCCCAGAGCCATTATGCCCGGGTCGGTTACGATAAAGACGGACTTACATGCGAACCGTTCCGACAACAATGATGCAAGATCAGCAGCAGCGCCGTCCTTGCAAATAATCTCTGGTACAGTTTGAAAAGCAAATTCTGTCATTGAACCGTTAAGCCTTCACTTCCCGAGCTATAGTGGCAGCTATTTTTTTGCCAAAGGGCGGCACCATGCCGATCAATGATCCTACACTAATTTTGGGTGGGTTGCGCAAAATAGATTTGGTATGGCTGAAAGTATTAAAACCATATTCACCGTGGTAATTACCCATGCCCGATGCGCCCACACCGCCAAAGGGCATGCTTTCGTGCGCCATATGCATTATCACTTCATTCACCGCAACACCGCCTGCCGTAGTATTGGTCAGCACCTTGGTTTCTTCGGCTTTATCACTGCCAAAGTAATAAAGGCTAAGCGGGCGATCATGCTGGTTAACATAATTTATTGCATCATCTACCGTATCGGTGGTGCGCACAATTAGCAGTGGCCCAAAAATTTCTTCCTGCATCACCTTCATGTCGTCGGTGGCATCCAATACCACAGCAGGTGGCATCTTATTGCTTTTATTTTGCCCCGAGAAATCCTCATCCGCCGGGTTGATCACCCTTACGTCGGCTCCTTTTGTGCGTGCGTCATCAAGATAGCTCTCAATACGTTCCCTATGGCGCGCATTCACCACGGATGAATAATCATCATTATCCAGCATTTTAGGGTACATTTCCGCCGTAGTTTTAGCGAAACTTTCAGCGAATATTTCCTTACGTGCCTTATCAATCATCACATAATCAGGTGCAACACAGGTCTGGCCCGCGTTCATATGCTTTCCCGCTGCGATCTTAGTTGTCATGGCATCCATATCCGCTGATGCCCCGACAATTACTGGCGACTTTCCGCCTAACTCTAGGGTAACAGGGGTTAGATTTTTCGCCGCAGCCCCCATAACCATTTTACCAATAGATGTGGCACCTGTGAAAAACATATGGTCAAGTGGAAGATTAGAAAAAGCAGCGCTCGTGTCAGGGCCACCTGTGATGCAACAAATTTCCGACGCATCGAAATATTTAGCAAAAAGCCTTTCAAGCAATTCAGCCATTTTTGGTGTATGTTCTGATGGCTTTACCATCACTCTGTTGCCCGCCGCTAATGCCCCTGCAAGCGGCTGAAAAATCATTCCAATGGGATAGTTCCACGGCGCAATAATGCCAACAACACCCTTTGGCTGCGGCTCTATAGTTCCCTTAACCCCTAGTAACCCAAGCGGGAATTGGAGTTTTGCTTTTTTAGGCTGCATCCATTTATGCACATCTTTGCGGGCAGCTTTCAAGCTTTTAAGGGACCCGGCAATATCAGACATCATGGTGGTCTCATGGTTACGGTGACCAAAATCTTCGCTAATGGCTTCGGCGATTTCTAGCTTATTATCAAAGAGAAGTCGGATAGCGCGGGAAAGTCTATCCCGGCGCATATCAGCGCTTACAAAGCCATCGGCCAGATAGGCTTTTCGGCATACACTAAGGGCGTCCGTGAGTGTCGCATCTGTCCAATTTATAGTGTTAGAACCGTCCATAATTCATCTCCCTTGTAAACTGGCCCATGCTTTATCATACTGCCCCGTCCATGAATAGCCTGAATAGCACCATGGCTCATGGATATAACATAGATTTTTGCCAGCCATCTTCAACGCGGTCATAAAGAATACGCTCATGCAATCTAAATTTCTTATCGTTCCAAAATTCAATTCTGCTTGGTTTCAACCTGAACCCGGACCAGTTTTCAGGTCTTGGGATCTCTCCAAAACCAAACTGAGCTGTGAATTTAGCGATAGCCGCTTCAAACTCAAAACGGCCCTCCATCGACCTTGATTGTTTTGAGGCCCAAGCCCCTATCTGGCTGGAGCGATCCCGAGTGGCGAAATATGCATCCGCTTCACAGTCTGGCACTAACGCCATTTCCCCTTCAATCCGCACCTGCCGGCGAAGGCTTTTCCAGTATAACACTAAGGCAGCATGGGGGCTTTCTTGCAGTTCCTGTGCTTTTCGGCTCTCTAAATTTGTGTAAAAGACAAAGCCTTCTGGCCCCCAACCCTTTAGCAACACCATGCGGGCGCTTGGCCTGCCTTCTTTTGATACCGTAGCCAATGTCATAGCTTCCGGCAGGCCTGTCTCGCTTTTTTCGGCTTCTTTGAACCATTTATCAAATCGCTCGAATGGCTCACTATTCGGGGCGTGTGTATTTTTCATCAGTGTCCCTCATCACAATATATATCTTTTTCCCATTGCTTTAAGGATTAAGCAATAGTCTACCTTCATATTTACTTATAAAGTTCCTATATAGGAAAAAATCATAAAAGCTGCTACATGAGCAATTTTGATCGAGAAAATATAAATGGCCGACCTATATAGTACCTTAGGTGTCGCTAAAGATGCCCCCAATAAAGAGATAAAGTCTGCATACCGCAAGCTGGCAAAAAAGCTGCACCCTGACCGCAATCAAGACAATCCTGAAATTGGTGAACGGTTTAAGAAAGTATCTGCAGCCTACAGTGTTTTAGGGGACGAAAAAGCCCGTGCTCGTTACGACCGTGGTGAAATCGACGATAATGGTAATGAACGCGGAGGCTTCGGTGGCGGAGCTGGCAGCGGGTTTAACCGTGGACAAGCGGGCGGCAATCCTTTTGGTTTTAACATGAATGACGCGGAAGATCTGTTTTCTCAATTCTTTTCTGGCGGTTCATCAGGACCACAGGGTGGATGGACAGGTGACCAGCGCACAAGACAGCAGAAAACCAGAGGACCGAGCTCTCGTAAAGGGATGGATGTTAGCTATGAGCTAACGGTGGGCTTTGAAGAAGCGGTTAAAGGCGGCACCCGGCGGATGACGCTAAACGATGGCCGTTCCATTGATATGAAAATTCCTGCTGGCACCAAAAATGGTCAAACCATTAGACTATCTGGCCAAGGCGGACCGGGCATGGGCGGCGGTAAAACTGGGGATGCCCTAGTCCGTATAAGTGTAGCGGCACATCCATTTTACAACCGTAAAGATGATGATATTTTCATCGAAATACCCATCAGTGTCGATGAAGCAATTTTGGGCGGCCAGATAGAAATTCCTACACTGAAAGGTCGGCTGACGATCAAAGTACCCCGTGGATCTTCGACGGGCAAACGTTTGCGTCTGCGCGGAAAAGGCGTTGAGGGTAAGAAAAGCACTGGCGATATGTATGTAACGCTAAAAGTCATGGTTCCGAACAAGCCAGACCCAGACTTGGTCGCGCTTATCAAACAATGGCACGGCGGTGACGGCGAGGAAATCCGCAAAAAAGCAGGGCTTTAGCTGTAATAGTTCCGACCTTATCTGACAGTTACCGATTTTTCAGTTAGTGACTGTCAGTTTAAATCTGGTCTACAAATTTGTCTTTCCAGATTTGTTTCCCGTCAAGAAGCGTCTGCATAGGCGTTCTGCCTTGGCATCGTTT
>JAJFIS010000010.1 GCA_021774735.1 Alphaproteobacteria bacterium
GGAGAGCCTGATTAACAGCTTAGGTGATGCGATCAAAAACGGTAAAGACGGCTTTAAATCACTGGCGGATGCGGCCAAAAATGCCCTGTCGAATATAGCGAATAGCTTGCTCAACAGTGGGCTGGATAGCCTGATGGAAAACCTGTTTGGTGGCGGCGGCGCGGGCGGCGGTATCGCCTCCGCCTTATCTGGCGGCATCAAGAGCCTGTTTGGTTTTGCTGGCGGTGGGCGCATCAATGCCCCGGCGATTGTCGGGGAGCGCGGACCAGAGCTGTTTATCCCCCCCGGAGCTGGCAGCATCCGCAATAATATGGACAGCAAACGCCTGATGGGCGGGGGCCGAACCATTAACCAAAATATCAGCTTTGATCTGGTGCCCGAACCGACGATTGAGGCGATGATCGAGCGGCAATTACCGCGCCTGCGCCATGAGGCTGCCCAAGCGGCCATTGAGGCCATCGGCAACCGGGGTTATTGACCTCTGATCCCTTTTTGATACCCCTTTTACCACGCCTTGTTACAAAGGCATTTTGCCACCATCCACTTTCAACATTTTTATAAATTCAGGAAATAGCATGACCATTAGCTATCCATTAATGCTGCCCAGCGCACCGGCAGCACAGAGCTTTCGGCTGTCGATCATCCGCGCTCAGTCCGTTCTGGCGTCGATCAACGGTCGCCAGCAAATTCAACGCCGCCCCGGGGACCACTGGGAAGGGGTTATGACCATGCCCCCCATTAATGATGCCCAAAAGGCGGAATGGGAAGGGACGTTAACAGCGCTTAATGGCATGGTGGGAACCTTCACCCTGCCGCATCCATCCCCTGCTATGCGCGGTTCAGCGGCGCACGGGGTTGGAGTGGTGCAGGGCGGCGGCCAGCTTGGCAGCATGCTCGCCACGGCTGGCTGGCCGATCAGCACTGCGGGGTTGTTTAAGCGCGGCGATATCATCCAAGTGGGGAACCGGTTGAAGATTGTGCTGGCTGATGCGGGCAGCAACTTAAGCGGCGTCGTTAGCTTGCATGTGGCACCAGAGATTTTTGCGCCGCCCAGTGACCTAACACCCATCGGCATTTTGGCCCCGGCGGGGGAGTTCCGCTTGAAAGAGCCCAAGGTTGACATTCAAAGCAATGCCAACGGCACCCATTCGCTGTCCTTCGCGGTGACGGAGGTGATGCTATGAGTATCGACACAGATTTACTGAACGCTTTTAAGGCGGGTGAGCTGAGCGTGGCCGCACTGGCGCACTTGGATTTTGACGGCGAGCCAATGTATGTTTGGACCGGCCTGTCGCCCCTAACTTGGGATGGAAAATCATGGATGCCGGTTGGCTCACTGGGCAAGGTTTCAGCGCTGGAAAGCACCACAGAGGGGCGTATTTCCCGGCTTAGCCTGACCCTTGGATCGCTAAAGCAGGATGTTTTTGATGCTACGGGAGAAATGGCCCAGGCCTTCACACTGGCTTATAAGCACCGCTCGGCGCGGCTGTATCTGTGCTCGGTGGATGAAAACATGGCGCTGATCGGCCAGCCATGGCTGGCTTACGCAGGGCCAATGGCCAAGGTGAATGTGCAAGACAGTAATGACCCTTCGGTTAAGATTGAGGTGGAAAGCCGGGAAGCCACCTTCCGCCGCGCCAACCGGCGCTTTCGCACCGATGCAGAACACCGCCTCAACAATCCCACCGACAGTTTTTTCAGCTTTGTCACCGATGTCACCAACAAGATTGTCTATTGGGGCATGTCCCGGGCTGGTGGCGGCGGTGGTGGCAGCGGCGGTGGGGGCCGAAATGATGAAGATGCTCGCGATTTCAAGCTTCGATGACCCGCCACAAAGATTGGCAAGAGCGCTTAACTCAAGCGATTGTCGCTCGTGCAAAGGTGCCGTTCCAGTGGGGCGAGCATGATTGCAGCACGGGGGCTGGGGCGCTAGTGGAGGCCATGACCGGTTTCAACCCTTGGCCGGGGGGCTATGGCTTGCGGGATGCTGCGCGTTTCTCCGCTGAGATGGAGCCGGTAGCTTTGGGCATCGCGGAGCAGGCGGATTGGCCCCTAGTTGCTTTGCATGAAGCCCAATTGGGTGACCTGGTGTTGGCCTATGCAGGGACAAAAGCACGGCCTGCGATGGGTATTTATTTAACGCATAATTTAATTTTTGTTAGCGCGGTTGGTTGGGCTTTTCGCCCCCATGGCTGCGCAAAAAGGATATGGCATGTCTAAAGTTGTAAAAATAATTGCTGGGGCGGTGCTGGTCGCCATTGGGGTCATAGTTCCCGGTGCGCAGTTTTTGGTTCAAATTGGTGTTGGACTGGCACTTGCTGGAATTGCAGAGGCTTTCGCAGGCACCCCAGCGATGGCGCAGGATCAGGCTGGGCAAAAAGCCCCAGTTACCAACCGTATTGATAGTCAAAAGCTACTTTATGGCAGCAACCGTGTTGGGGGTGCGGAAATTTTTGTCGAAGAATATGGTAAGGACAATGAAGATATCGTCATTGCGCGCGTTGTCGCTGACCATGTGGTAGATGGTTTTGGGGCTTTTCATTTGGGGGATAAGGCTATTAGCTTTGACGCCAGCGGCAACGCTACCACCGCGCCTTACGCAGGAAAATTATGGCTAAAAACTTATGATGGCAGCCAAGCAATAGCTGATCCTTGGATTATGGCCGCCCACGCCGACGCCGACGCAAGCATGGTTGGTTTGGGCAAAGCTTATTACGTGATCAAGGCTAAATTCGACCCAGAAGTTTTCCCTTACGGCATTGGCGAACTGCGCCAAACGTCGATCATCGTTAACGGTAAAAGGGTCTATGACCCCCGGCGGGATGATACAGTGGCGGGCGGGCTAGGACCCCAGCGCATAGCAGATGCAAGCAGTTGGACATATAGCCTGAACCCCGCGCTTTGCACCTATGACTATTTGCGCGAAATGGAGATAGGTGCGGCAGTGCCCGTGGGCGAAATTGATGTGGATGCCATCATATCAGCCGCAAATATTTGCGACGCAGAAGTGATATTAAAAGCGGGCGGCACCCACAAGCGCTATGAGGTCAACGGCGTTATCGATAGTGGCCGCAAGATTCAAGAAAACCTCAAGACAATGCTCACCGGCATGGTGGGTTGGCATGTTTGGGACGGCGGAAAGATCGGCATTTATGCGGCTGACTATGCAGCACCCACTGTCTTCTTGAGTGAAGATGATATTGCCGAGATCAATGCATCCCCCGCGCCTTCGATCAATGAAAGTTTCAACGAGGTCGGTGGTCTGTTTGTGGACCCTGCCCAAGACTTTGAAGCCGTTGACTATCCGGTGCGTAAAAACGCCACTTACCTAAGCGAAGATGGGGCTGAAGTGCGGCGGCAAGATATTACCTTCCCGCTCTGTCATGATAATCGCCGGGCCCAGCGCATGGCGAAAATATTCCTTGAGCGTTCCCGCAGGCCAACGATTAGCTTTCGCGCCAAGCCCGGGGCTTTAGAGGTTAGACCGGGCAGGGTTTTTGCCCTGAGTTGGGATAATTTTGACTGGGCAGGCAAGCTATTTCGTGCCCGCACCGTCACTGTAGCGAACCTAGAGCCCTTAGAAGTGCAAATTGAAGCACAGGCTGAGGATGCCGCGATTTATACGTGGGATCCAGTGGTTGACGAACTGGTCTTGAGCGACCCAGCTAACCTTACGCACCACGGTCCCCACCAAACTATTACGCCAACCGGATTGTCAGTTGCTCCGGTAATTGATGTGGCTGCGGACGGGGCCAGTCAACCCATTCTTGATGTTTCCTACAGTGATCCGGGCCCCTTGGTAAGTCGATCACTGATTGACCTTCGCCGAAGTGGGACCGTAAATTGGGAGCAGGGTACCATCGCCAACAGCAATGAAGTGCGGGCAGTTTTGCCGGTTTCAGCGGGAAACTGGGACGTGCGGCTGCGCCATGTTGGCCGCAATGGGGTGATAGGGCCAGACGCACAAGTATCAGCTATATCAGTAGCTAATTCTAATACCGCTGGGGATGTGGCTGCCATTGGCGGTATTGATGCATCCATAGTTGTTAGCAATGCTCAAACCGGTTTTGACCTGACGCAAAATAACGGTGTCACGCTTGATCAGTCCAGCTTCGGCACTCTTGATATGGCAGACCTTGATGCGACCCGTGCTACCCACCTTGACGGCGTTGCAGTGGGGGCAAACCTCACCACCAACACGAACCAGTTAACGGACGGCGCGGGCTTGGGTAATACTGCTCTGTGGTCGGGCGTGACCGGGACAGGCCTTCCTGCCGACAATGCCGATGTAACGATTGACCAATTATCCGGCAGCGGGGCTAATTTATGGCATCCGGCATTCTCAAGTGACATGCAGGCATTGCCCGCGAGTGCGCCGTCAGCGGGTACAAATGGTACAGCTGAATTATGGCAGTTTGATGTGGCGGGGAGGAAAGCACCCTTATTTAGGTTGTTGGCTGCGGCAGCTGATCAATGGCAATATTTAGGCACCAGCACCTCGGATTATAACGTCAAGCTTTCACCGAATCAAAAGTGGATTATCAGCGCTTGGGTACGCTGTCCCGTCGCGAGTAAAACAGGACAACTATTTGTGAGGACCAGCACCGCTGGTCAACATTACAATGTCAGCTTCATCACCTCATTATCAGCGGGCGTATGGACTCGCGTTAGTGGCATCATTGATTTATCGGCAGACAACAGCCCTACATGCATTCTGCGTGTTGATAACGACAGTGTCGATCAGATCATGTATTTCGACGATATGATGCTGGAGCCCATGATAGGCAACAACACCGTTCCCAGTCCTTATGTGAAACCACAGACCCGGTTGGGGATTGACGTTGACGAGGGGGCCACCCTTGGGGCTACTTGGGGCGCGGATATATTCGGCAGACCAGTTGAACTTACAGATGGCAGGCTGTCAGCCGGGTTGAACGCTAGCGGTGATCTTCTGCGCAATATTACACAGGCACGGGCTGATGGCTCCAACCTATTTCGCCGCACAGGCGGTGGGCTTTTCACTGGCGAAACGAATGCTGACAGGACGGCTTCTCACACAAGTGCTGATACTAGCAATGTTGGTGGTACAGCTGCCGTGACAGTGCGGGACCGAGCAAATACTGGCTTTAACCTAACCCAAAATAATGCCACTGCCTTGCATGCTTCTAGTTTACCGACTGCAGTACTTGATGGTGCCAGTGTACTGCGTCGATCTGGCGGCGGGTTGTTTACCGGCGCTACCAACGCCACGGTGGGGGCCACTTGGGGTAGTAATTTAACCGGCAGGCCAACTGAATTAACCGATGGCCGTGTGGCAGCGGGTTTGAGCAATAGCGGTGATATTGTTCGTAATTTGCCCACAGGCATTGGGGTTGACCAAGGAGGCGGCGTGGCACGAGTTTTGCCCCGTGGCCCGTGGAGCAGCACGGCGCTTGATGGTGTGGCTGTTACTTTCCCCAACCCCTATGCGGGTGTGCCAAATGTGTTCTTTCAAGATGGTGGCCTGATCAGAGATAGCAGCTTAACGGGCGATACAGCTCAGCGCAAACAGGCACTTAACCTGACAGCAAGTGGTTTTACACCAGATATAAAACTTTATGAAAAGTCTGGAGCACCCGTGTCGCAGGTAGACAGTAGCGGCCAGACCACCACTGGCACACGAGATATTGAAATGAATAAATCTGCCGCAGAGGCATGGGATAATAGATATAGCTTTCAGTATGATGTGCAAATTATCAACACCCCTTTGGGCGGCGGTGAATATGAACCAGGCTGGATCGATGTTGGTATTTATACCAATAATGGTGGGGGATGGGTGCAGAGGGCAACTGTTCGCATACATGGTGGCGGCATTGTACCGACGACCACCAAAAGTAACCGCACAACAACTGTTATTGTTAGTGGGCTCACCAACCACGCCGGGCGTGAATTTGGGGTGAGTGTTGTCGCCAGCATGGCAGGAGGCGCTGTTACAGCCCTTGACAGCGTCAGTTATGAAACGGCGTCCGCCCCGCAGGAGGTAAGCGCGACCCCAGCGGGTGTTGGCGGCATTCCATTTTTAGCATTAGAAGGACAAGAAGCATGACAATTTGGGAACCAAAAACATTGAGCCAAGCGCTCAGCACAGGTTATGAATGGCCGGGCAAACAGCGCCGAGGCCTTGACGGGACTAGCTATTACGGTTGCGGCTGTGGCCGAGTGGTGCGGGCTTTGGATATGACCGACGTGCGCGGGGTTAATTTGCCGCCTGTCACCGGCGCGGCGGGTGCGGCGATTACGGACGCTGACTTCGTCTGCGATGGTTGCACTAGCAGTCTGATGCGCAGCGGCAAAATGCCCAGCAAGGCATGGATGGCAAAGCTCGGCTGTCCTGTAAATATCACCGATAAATATTAAGGGGGCACTTACATGCTCAATCTTGAAGGTAGCACCGTGGCGCAGGCTGCCCTGCTGAAGGCGACGGTCGCGCTCGACCGTATCGAACAACATGAAAAACTATGCGGGGACCGATGGGCTCTGGTGGTGCGGCTGCTGCTGATGCTGCTGGCGACCATGGTTTCTGTGCTTGGTTTTCTGCTTTATGACCGTTTTTTTATATAAGGAAATAACATGGCTATTCCTCTCATAAATACACTGCTTGATCTCGTTAAAGGCCCGCTCAATAAGCTGATCCCAGACAAAAATAAACGCATGGAGCTGGAGCATGAAATTCAAACGGCGGCTTTGCAAGCAGGCCTTGCCCAAATGGAAATTAACAAGCAGGAAGCCGCGCATAGGTCCCTGTTTGTTGCGGGATGGCGACCCTTCATTGGCTGGGTCTGTGGTTTGGCGCTGGCATGGCATTTCATGGGGTATGATTTGCTGAATTGGCTGCGGCTGGTGTGGATGCCGGATAGCCCGCCGCTGCCGGCTTTAAACGGCACGGAAACCTTGATCACGCTGCTGATGAGCTTGCTTGGCCTTGGCGGCCTGCGCACGATCGAAAAGCTCAAGGGCGTCAGTCGCTGAGGCGCCTAAATTTTACGCCTCAGATGAAATCCCTTATCATTTTGTACAGGGAGCGAGTAAGATGTACAATTGATCTGTGTTACGCTCACCGCCTTAAATGACTGAAATAAATATGGGATATTATTCTGAATGCTAAAATCAGAGACTCTTTGAAAAACATTCAAATGAGTTGATGATAGGATATTTCGTTAAAACATTTGTCCCTCGCCACTTAAGGCGAGGGACATGGGTTTTACCGCAAGATGGAACGTAAGTGCCGAGCGGCGAAGCTGAGCTTAGCAACGGTGATAGAGCCCGAGGCTTTCAGGTCACTAAACAAACGGTCGGCGCGGATCAGTCTTGTCTTCTGTGCTGTACGCCATGTTTGCAGGCCCACACCTTTTTTGCTGGTTGCTTCAACTACATCCAGCACCAAATTGCGTTGTTGGTCGCCAAGATCTTCGATAACCGAGCGCACCGCGAGCAACTCCCAGTGGTCATCGGGGACGATCTTTTCAGCCGCTTGGCGCAACCATTCAAAGCCAACAATGTCGCCGATGTTGAAGTATGTATTGGCGACAGTTTCCACGGGCTGGCCGCTTTCTTCCGCCACCATAATAATATCTGGTGCTTGGCGCAGGGCAACTAGTCCTGCCACTTGGGTTGCCAGTGCCATTGGTACACCATTGGTTTGATATTCGGTCCGGCGTTTTTTAAACATTTTGAGGGCAGATTCGCTAAGTGCTTTGCTCGATTTGCTAATAAGCGATTGTAGCGCAGGGCCAAAGCGCGCAATGAGCAGACCCATATCCAGCGGCTGTTCGGCGTTGCGCAAGAGCCACAACACTTGGTCCTTAACAAAGGAAGCAATTTCCAAATGCAAGCCGGTTTGGATAGAAGCGTCTATTTTATAGTCGAGCTTATTGACGCTGGCCCAAATGTCATTGAGATCGTAAACCTCTCTAGTAACCACAAAAGCAGCAATGATATCATCAACGCCCAAGCCGGTTTCTTCCTTAACTTCATAGACAAAGGTTAAACCTGCCCAATTGACCACTTCATTGGCGAGCACCGTGGAGACAATCTCGTCGCGCAAGCGGTGGCGGGCCATTTCCTTGGGGTAGCCTTCGCGCAGGGCAGGCGGAAAGCCCCATTCCAGTTCAGGCTGCAACAATGGATCTTTGATCAATTCACTGCGTACCAGAACATCGTTTAGGCTCATTTTAGCATAAGCCATCAGCGTTGATATTTCTGGTCGTGTCAGGCCAATGCCCGATGCCGCCATCTCGAAAAATTGTTCGTCCGACGGCAAGTTTTCAATTTCGCGGTTCAAATCACCGTCGCGTTCAAGTGTGCGAATAAGGCCTAAGTGATACTCACGCGCTGATGATGCTTGCGCCTCAGCTAGCGAGATAGCCTGAGTCTGCAAGTAATTGTCCGACAGAACAATTTCAGATACATCTCGGGTCATTTTAGCAAGTAGTTTGTCACGGTCTTCGGCCTTGAGGGTTTTACTGGCGATCGCATCGGCCATCAAAATCTTAATGTTGACCTCTTTATCCGAGCAGTCAACACCAGCGGAGTTGTCGATAAAGTCGGTATTAACCCGGCCTCCGTTACGGGAGAATTCGATACGGGAAAGCTGGGTCATGCCCAAGTTGCCGCCTTCGCCGATAACCTTCACATTCAGCTCATCGGCTGTTACGCGCAAGCTATCATTGGCGCGGTCACCCACTTGTCCGTCGCTTTCACTGGTTGCGCGAACATAGGTGCCGATACCACCAAACCAAAGCAGGTCAGCTTCGGCCTTAAGGATGGCATTAATTAAAAGGTGAGGTGCTAGTGCTTTGTCATCCACGCCTAACCATTCACGCACTTCTTTGGACAGAGGGATAGATTTTTCACTGCGAGAAAAAATACCGCCGCCCTTGGATATTAGCTTGCTTTCATAGTCCGTCCAGCTTGAGCGAGGCAGATCAAACAGGCGTTTACGCTCTGCCCAATTGGCATTTGGATCAATAGGATTAGGATCAAGGAAGATATGCATATGATTGAAGGCAGCGATTAGGTCTATGGTTTTGGACAGCAACATGCCGTTACCAAACACATCGCCTGCCATGTCGCCGATGCCGACAACGCTAAACCGGTCTTTTTGGGTGTTTAGACCTCTCTCGCGGAATAGGCGTTGAACCGAAACCCAAGCTCCTTTGGCGGTTATACCCATTCTTTTATGGTCATAGCCGTTGGAGCCACCTGAGGCAAAAGCGTCCCCAAGCCAGAAGTTGTTGTCAATGGCGATGCCGTTAGAGATATCAGAGAAAGTAGCCGTTCCTTTGTCTGCAGCCACAACCAAATAGGGATCATCACCGTCAAGCCGTGCGACATTATCAGGGCCGACGATTTTGCCCTTAACCAAATTATCGGTAATGCTGAGCAAGCTGGAAATGAAGCTGCGATAGGAAGCAACACCCTCGGCCATAAAGGCTTCCCGGTCCATACTTGGATTAAGGAATTTAGGAAAGAAGCCACCCTTAGCACCCTGGGGCACAATAACAGCATTTTTCACTTGTTGTGCTTTCACAAGGCCTAAAATTTCGGTGCGGAAATCTTCTCGGCGGTCTGACCAACGCAAGCCACCACGAGCGATGGGGCCACCACGCAAATGGACACCTTCAATACGCGGGCTATAGACAAAAATTTCGGCGAATGGCCTTGGTAGTGGCGCTTCAGCAACCTCGCGCGAGCGAATTTTAAAAGCGAAGGCGCGCTCATCAACACCTTCAATAACGCCCTCTTGCCAAAAGTTCGTCCGCAACATCTTTTGAATAACATTTAAATAGGTACGCAAAATTCTATCTTGGTCAAGAACGGTCACTTTATCGAGCAAATCATCTAATTCGTCGCTAAGAGTTGTTTCTTGGGTTTCCCTCGCTTTATTTTCTGCAGGATCAAGCCTAACTTTGAACAGGGCGACCAATCTACTGGTAATTTCACCGTGTTCCAGTAAGCAATCCTCAACATAGTCAGGACTGTAACTAAGGCCCAATTGGCGCAAATATTTGGCGATCGCCCGCATGATGACAATCTCATCCCAGCCTAGGCAACTGGTTAGTGTTAGCTGGTTGAAGCCATCATCTTCGACCACACCATGCCAAACATGAGTTAAAAGCTTTTGGATCATCGGTGTAATGCGGGTCAGGGGATAGGCGATACCGCTTTTGCGCTGCAAAGTGAAATCATGAACGCATCCTCCGGAATCGTCAAGCAGCTCATAGGCATGTTCACCGATAACGCGGAAGCCAAGGTTTTCCAGCATTGGCAGGCAGTCAGACAGAGGCACTACACGAGAGCGATGATGAATTTTCAGTCGATAATTCTGGTCACCATCCGCCATATGACGATAGAAATCAAAGCGTATATCGTCGTCGTCAGACATTTCTTCCAGCATGGCAATATCAAAAGCAGCCTGTGCGGGGTCAAAAGCTGCGCGGTAAGCAACGGAGAATTTTTCTCGATAATTCTTGTAAAGATGGCTACCACTTTCTTCACCGAAGCGTAACATCAGTTCGGCTTGTAGCCCGTCTTGCCAGCCAAGGGCGGCGGCGGCGATGGCTTCATTGATAGCGTCTTCATTGGCATCCTGCACTTGGCCCGGTTTGGTGCGGATAATGAAATGCCAGCGCGCAAGCGATTCTTCGCTTAGCAGGGCGTAATAGACCGAAACTTCACCGCCAAATGCATTACAGAGAATGTCACCAATGGTTTC
The DNA here is from genome assembly GCA_021774735.1 of Alphaproteobacteria bacterium. GTDB lineage: Bacteria > Pseudomonadota > Alphaproteobacteria > Sphingomonadales > Kordiimonadaceae > JAJFIS01. Next base: position 10,754 of record JAJFIS010000010.1, read on the forward strand.
CCGCAAGCCAGCATTGTAATTTTCACGCGGGACATAAACCAGAGCTGAGACAAACCGCTCAAACTTATCTCTTCGTAAAAAGGCCTGTGGGCGAGGCCGTTCGGTTAATTGAACCACACCCATGGCTGTATCATATAAGATGTTGCGAGATATTTGAAATAGCTCATCACGGGGGAAGGTCTCTAAAATATGACCCAAAACTTTGCTGTTATGGGTGCCGCGATCAAAAGGTGCGCGGTCGACAACATATTGGGTTTTGGTGCGCAGCAGAGGCACTTCAAAAGAGCTGCGGCTGTAGGATAGCGACGTGAAAAGGCCTACAAAACGGCGTTCACCAACCACATTACCATCACCGTCAAATATTTTAACGCCGATATAGTCAAGATGCACAGGCCGGTGCACTTTTGTTTTCACATTAGCTTTGGTGATAACAACCGGATCACCCAAATTCATGAAATGGCGAATTTCACTAGATATGGCAGTGAGGCCATCAGGCCCACGTAAAATGAAGCGGTCGGGGCTGCGCAAAATACCAAGGCCGGATTTATCTACGAGATTAAAATCGGATGTTAGCGGATCGCCCTTAAAGCGATATTCCTGAAAACCGAGGAAGGTAAAATGATTAGCACCCAACCAGCGTAGGAAGCGAATGGTTTCCTCAACCTGCTCGCTGGATACCGGCGGAGGATTGACGGTCAAGGAGGCCACCGTTTCATCAATTTTAGCCAGCATACCGCGCCAGTCTTCAATGGAAGCGCGCACATCATCTAGAATATCATCAATAGTCTCAGAAATTTCTTTGAGATCCTCAGCGGAGGATAAGGCATTAATCTCGGCGTAAAGATAAGATTCTCTAACACCGTCTTCAGGGTTCAGCTTACGCGACGATGGCCGGTCTGCTATTTGAGTAAAACCTATAGTTTCCAGCCGGTTGCCTGCTTTATCACGCGCTGTTGTCAGCTGCGGGTGGTGCATCATATAAAGTCGTTGCTTGAGCGAAATGGATAGGCCTGCGGTGATGGAATCGACCAAAAAGGGCATATCATCATTAATGATCATCACCACACAATGGTCTGTGACGAAACCATGTTTCTTTTCATCGGGGTTAAAAACCTTCACCATGGGTGTTCCGGGTTTACGTTTTTTAGTCATTTTCCACATGGTATGGGCAATGCCAAAAAGCTGGCTGGGATCGCCCGCCATAAAATCTTCCGGTGCTGACATTGGGTAAAAAGCAACCAAAAACTTATGAAAGTCTTGTTGATCGGTTTTTGCTACAGTGTCATTGGCAATTTTTTCAATATTGCTGAGGATCGTATTTCTAGTATTTGCAGTTTTGTTCACGGTGTATCACCCATGTTTGTTGCCGTTGTGATATATAAATATATGTTGGAAATTATCTTAATTATCTTAATTATCTTCCAATTTTGGCTGTTTTCTAGTAGCGCGTTTCATTGCTGCTTCAAGCATATTTTCGCTTTCAAATGCTGGGGCAATAACCTCAGCAATATCTTGTGAGTTCTTACGGGCGATTACTAAGCAATATTCACCGGTCATATCTGCGCCCAAAGCATTCATATCCATTGGAGCCATATTGCGCAGGGTTTCTTTTGCAGCTTCAACTTGGTCTGCTGCGCGGTTGCCCCCTGCGATGCGACGCTCGCGCCGTTCGGCCTTGACGCAGCCTTTAATGCCACCAGGTTGCTTAGTAACAAATGCCATGAAGCTGTCGCGGGTTTGGCCATTGCGCCATGCGTAAGATAGCGATGCTGCATATTCGGTCAATCGGGTTTTGTCATAGTCCTTGCCGAAAATAAGCTTTAAAACGGGGGTAAAAGGCGCGCGGGCTTGGGCCTTTAAGTCGATTTCCTTTAGCAAGCTTTGATAGTCACGCGCTGCCAGTAAAGATTCCTCATAAAAGCCGAGCGCTTCACCGAGCGCCTCATATAATGTTTGGTGGGAGCGCCCATCTAGTCTAACCACATGGCTGGCAGCCTCACGGGCGCGGCGTAACATTGCGGTCAACGGGGCGTCTAGTTCCATCATTTCCAGTGGTGTTGCAGGGCGCCAAGACAATACGGCATAAATGAAAGATACTTCATCACCGCCTGAGGATAGAGGCAGCAAAACACCACGGTATTTTATTGCTTCTCCGCTTTCAAATTGGCAGGTCGCAGCAAGCTCTACTGGACGCTTTCTGGCAATAGCTGTTTCAATAGATTCACCGATTCTACTGGCAAGGCAGTGGTTAGGTAAGCGACTAAGCAGGGTCCCGGGCGGCACCTGCTGTCCGGCTTCGGCGGCAAGGGCATGGCCCATAAAGCGAATGGTTGGTGGGCCATCAAGCTCCAACATCACTGAATAATCACGAAAAGGATCAAGACCATTTTTGGACAGATGCTTAATGTCAGGGAGTTCATTGTCCCCGCGACTATTGCGCCAATAGTCGAAGGCGCGCAAATGCATACGGCGTTCATCAATCAGGATTTCATCGTCGTCGAAGAAGTCGTCCTGATTATCAGGGCGGTCCGGAATTAGCTTTATATCGGCCTTTATTGCGGCCATAGGACCACCTTAATTTACCATTGTTATCAAGAGTCTTGCAGCAAAAGCGTTACACGTCATCAAATCAACTAAGAAACTCAAGCTTACACAGAGACACGCCTCAGGCAAGCAAAACTGTACTATTAAGACAACTTTTTAAGCATTTATCACCAAATATTGCGGAGTTGGCAAAGCATGCTTATATTCATGTCAATAAGGTATAGTTATAATAGCTAACGAGACGTTAAAGTTTGTAAAAGGGCAAGGGGTGCCAATTGTTGGGCACAGGCCAATTGGGAGGGGTGGATTAGATGGTTATTAAGCGCTGGGAAAATTTGGTTGAAATGTTTTTTGATCAAGCAGCGGCGATGGGGGATAAGCCCATGCTGCATGTCAAGCGCGATGGCGCTTGGCAAAGCCTGACATGGGCTGAGGCCGCACATAAAGTAACTTTGCTAACTGATGCCCTGCGTGCGGTTGGCATCAAAGCGGGTGACCGTGTGGTGCTGGTTAGCGAAAATAGGCCTGAATGGTTGATCTCTGATCTGGCTATTATGGCAGCAGGGGCCATATCAGTACCCAGCTATACCACTTACACTTCCCGTGATTTTTTACATATTTGTGAAAATAGTGGTGCATGTGCTGCCATTGTTTCCACCAAAGCCCTTGCCAATACATTTCTTAAAGCCGCCCACCAATCTGATGAAATGACCGATGTTATTTGCATGGAAGACCCGGGCATGGAACAGCGGATCAACGCAAAAATATACAGCTGGGATGAAGCGCTTGAGACCTGCTCTTTAAAGTTGGCAGATATGAATTTGCCACCCGTCGCCCCCATAACCCGTGATGATATTGCCTGTCTGATATATACCAGTGGCACGGGCGGGGCACCCAAAGGTGTGAAGATCCATCATGGGGCTATTCTGCATAACTGTGCCGGTGCGGCTAATATTTTAATGCCACTTGGCTTAAAGAAAAATGCTTTTCTATCCTTTTTACCCCTCAGCCATGCCTATGAACATTCTGCGGGCCAATTTTTGCCCGTGAGTATTGGGGCAAGCATTTGGTATGCGGAAGGGCTAGAGAAACTGGCGGCCAACATGGAAGAAACGAAACCAACGGTTATGGTGGTGGTACCGCGCTTGTTTGAAATGCTGCGTCTGCGCCTTTGTCGCCAGATGGAAAAAGAAGGCGGCTTGAAGGCGAAACTGTTTCACCGGGCCATTGATCTTGGCACTCAGCGGGTGAAAGACCGATCAAGCATTGGTATTTTGGGGCGGATTGAAAATATATTTTTGGACCTTACGGTGCGTAAGCAGGTCCGCAAAAAATTTGGTGGCCGCGTGAAGGCATTGGTCTCTGGTGGGGCACCACTTGCACCAGAGGTCGGATTTTTCTTTGCCGCGCTCGGCTTACCGCTGCTGCAAGGGTACGGCCAAACTGAATCAGGGCCTGTCGCAACATGCAATCCGGCCCACGCACCCAAGATGCATACGGTTGGGCAAGTTTTGGCTGACACCGAAGTTAAAATTGCCAGTGACGGTGAAATTTTAATCAAGGGTGAGCTGGTAATGAAAGGCTATTGGCGGGATGTGCATACCAGCGACCTGACCGTGGTCGATGGCTGGCTCCATACCGGTGATATCGGTAAATTTGATGAAGATCAATATTTGATCATTACTGACCGTAAGAAAGATATTTTGGTCAATGATAAGGGCGATAATATTTCACCCCAGCGCATTGAGGGCATGTTGGCGCTGGAAGAAGAAATTTCGCAAGCCATGGTTTACGGTGACCGTAGACCCTATTTGGTTGGCCTTTTGGTACCGGACGCCGAATGGATGCGGGGATGGGCGCGTACAAATAAAAAGCCGAACAAATACAGTGAATTGCAAAAGGATGATGATTTTGTTAAAGCCATGCGCACAGCCTTGAACAAAGTGAATGCAAATCTTTCCAACTTAGAAAAAATACGCAGGTTCATAATAGCGGATGAACCCTTCAGCGTTGATAATGGGCAGATGACACCGACAATGAAGGTGCGCCGCCACATTATTACAGACAAATATGGCGCGGCATTGGACGGACTATATAAGTCTTGAGCCCATCAAAATGGGATTAATTTGCGTTTGCGGCTAAATTTATAATAACCAAGGCTGGCCTGTGCCCGCAGGCCAACGCCAACTCTAATAACAGCAATTACAATATCGCCGCGCTGGATGAAGCTGACGCCCATGCCTGCGACATAATAAAGCTGGCCTTCAACGGCACCAAAGCGTTTGTATAACTCGTTGACATCATGCAGGTCATAGACCAGTGCAAAAACCTTTGCCACTTCGCCGCCGATATCAAAGCCAATGCTGGGTCCGGTCCAATGAACGGGGCTTTCACCTTCAAGCTTATGTTGCAAGGTGCCACCGCCGTAGCGCAGGCCAACGATCAGTCCGCCACCTGCTTCTTCGGCCTTGATATAAGCAATCGGTTCGCCTTCTTTCTTGAAGATACTCTCAATGACGCCGCCAACGGCTTCAGCACTGACCCCTAAAAAGTCAGCCGCTTCGGTCACCAATGGGTCTTGGTCATAACCGTCTTCACTGCGTTCACCTGTGACGCTATCGCGGTCATCCATGCTGGTTCTGACTTGTTCAGAGCTGCCAGAGCCGCCACAAGCGGCGACAAATGTGATCAATGAGAGGCCTAAAATTAGGCGGCTGAAAAGCTTGAATATGGTCATGCGTATATCCCCGGGTGCTGTCTAAGGGTTTAAGTGATGCATTAGATTACTCAAAGCAACCTTCCCCCGCAAGAGGGTAGCATATTTGGCGCGCCCAATCATATAGGGCAAACTATGGCTTTTTTTAGAGCGCCTGAGTTGCCTTCACCAGCCATGGCTGAATCTCTGTTGTCACTAGCGGCATCAGGGTTTCGCGCACCCGGGCATGATAGGCATTCAACCAATCGCGTTCTTGTGTGTTTAATAGGTCAATGTCGATCAAATTCTGGTCGATGGGGGCGAGTGTAATGGTTTCAAAAGATAGCATATCGCGCTCAAATTCGCCCGCTTCTTTTCGGACGATCACCAAATTTTCGATGCGAATGCCATATGCTTCAGCTTTATAATAGCCCGGCTCATTCGACAGGATCATGCCCGGTTTCAGGGGGACATCGCTAGAGCCTTTGGCGATACGCTGCGGTCCTTCGTGAACGGCGAGATAACTGCCAACCCCGTGGCCAGTGCCGTGGTCATAGTCAAGGCCCACATCCCACAGGGGTTTGCGAGCAATGGTATCTAGCGCCGCACCAGCTGTACCCACTGGGAAGCGCGCTGTGGCAAGGGCAATATGGCCCTTTAAAACCCGGGTGAAGCGATCTTTTTCTTCCTTGCCCACTTCGCCGACGGCGATGGTGCGGGTTATATCGGTCGTGCCGTCAAAATACTGCCCGCCGCTATCTACCAAATAAAGTTCGCCGACATTGATAGCGCGGTTGCTTTCCGCATCGACACGGTAATGGCAGATAGCACCGTTGGAACCTGCGCCGCTGATGGTATCGAAGCTGGTATCTTGTAATAGCTCGCGCTTGGAGCGGATCGACCATAATTTATCAGCAGCACTGATCTCAGTAAGCTGGCCTTTAGGGGCTTCAACTGAAAGCCACGCCAAAAATTCAACGATAGCCGCCCCGTCACGGATATGGGCGTTGCGGGTGCCATTAAGTTCAACATCATTTTTACAAGCCTTGGGCATGATGCATGGGTCTTGTCCGTCAATTAGGATGGCACCGTTCTTCTGTAGGGTGCTGAGAATTTTGGCGTTATTGGTTACTGGATCCACGAGGACTTTTTTGCCCTTCATTGCGGCCAATGTTTTATAGAAAGCGGTGCGGGGTAAAATCTCAACCCGGTTGCCCAGATGTTCGCGCACTGCGTCGGTAACCTTTTCTGGGTCAACAAAAAGCTGGGCCGTTTCATCTGCCTTCATGATGGCAAATGCATGCGGCACGGGGGTGTTTGCAACGTCTTTGGCGCGGATGTTAAAGGCCCATGCCACACTATCTAGCATGGCTATCACGGCGGCATCAGCGCCTTTTTTTTGCAGAATAGCGGCAATTTGACTGGCTTTGTCAGTGGGCGACACCCCGGCATATTGGTCGCTTTGAACCTTCAAAGGGGCAAGCGAAGCGCTAGGGCGGTCGTGCCAAACGCTGTCGATGGGGTTTTTATTTACGCTAACTAGTTCAGCGCCAACTTGGTTCAATTCTATCTCAGTATTTTTCACCCACGCGCGGGTGGCAAGCTCGGGGTCATAGCCCACCTTGTCACCAGCCTTAACGTGATCTTTTACCCATTTCAGCAGCGGGTATTCCTGAAAGTGGTGGCGCTCCACATGGTCGCCGTCAACTTCCGCTGCCACTTGAATGGTATAGCGCCCATCAACAAAAACGGCTGCACTGTCGGCCATAACAACACCGTTGCCCGCCGAGCCCGTGAAGCCTGTGGCCCAAGCAAGCCGCTGAGCATAGTCACCGACATATTCGCTCATATGTTCATCCGTTAAAGGGATGATGAAGCCTGCGAGGCCTCGGTTTTTAAGTTCTGCGCGCAGGGCATCAAGATGGGTTGGATTGGTGGTCATAGTTAGCTGTCCTCTGGTAGCGGTGATCATGCATTATTATTTTATGCAGCTTTTTTGCCATTTTCACCCCCTTTTAGCAAGCAGAGACCTTTACTTTTTCTAATGAGCTTGCGAAGAATGACCAAAGCTTTTTTAGCAGTGGATTATCAGATATGTCACAAACAATATTTCCCGCCCCCAGAAAAATTGAGGCACCAAGCGCAGCGCAGCGCCCCTTTAGCTTCATCCATCATAGCACAGAGATTTCTGACCCTTGGCACTGGCTTAAAGATCAGGGCTACCCTGAGGTAACCGACCCAGATATTCTTGATTATTTAAAAGCTGAAAATAGTTATTTCGAAACTGTAATGAAGCCACAACAGGCCATGACCGATAAAATATTTGGCGAGCTTAAAGGGCGTATCAAAGAAGATGATGTATCTGTGCCGTGGGTGGAAGGTGACTTTGAGTATAGATGGGCTTACGGCGAAGGAGCGCAGTATCGCACTTGGTACCGTCGGCCCTTGGGCGCTGAGCATTGGGGTGTACTTCTAGATGAAAATATTGAAGCGGGCTCTCATGAATATTTCCGCCTTGGAGATATGAGCATCAGCCCCGACGGTAAGCTCATGGCATGGTCGGTGGACAATAATGGCTCGGAACGCTTCACGGTGAAAGTGCGTGTGATTGAGACAGGTGAGCTGTTAGAGAGCCATGTTGAGGAAACTTCAGGCAATGTTGTTTGGTCAGCGGATAGCAAGCATTTTTTCTATGTTCATGTTAGCGCTGAATGGCGGCCTTATAAGGTGTTCATACACACGCTTGGTACAGAGCAAAGTGACCATTTGGTCTATGAGGAAAAAGATACAAGCTTTTTTGTCAGCGTTGGCCTGTCCTCCAGCCGGGGCTATATTTTTATTCGCGCGGCTGACCATGTAACGGCTGAGTTATGCGCCGTGAAAGCCGATGCGCCCTTCAGTGCTCCAATGCGGATCAACAACCGTAAGGCTGGGCATGATTGCCATGCAGACCACGGGCAGGGGCAATTTATTATTCGTACCAACCGAGCGCATAAAAATTTCAGCCTTGTTAGCGTGGGTGACGACGACCCGCTTGAGGTTAATTGGCAGACCATTATGGACGGCGGCGATGGGCATTATATACGCGGCCACCAGATGTTTAAAAATTTAACCGTGGTGCAGGAACGCATCAATGGCCTTGACCAGGTTAGGCTGTTGCGCGCAGGTGGTGACCAAACCGTTGCCTTTCCCGAAGATGTCTATGCCGCCAACATTGGCCATAACCCAGCCTTTGACCAAACCCATATACGCCTTAATTATACTTCCATGGTGACGCCGAACACGGTTTTTGATTATGACCTAAATACTGGCGAGCTAATCCCGCGAAAGGTGCAGGAAATTCCTTCGGGTTATGATGCATCTAGCTATGTTACCGAGCGGATTATGGTGACCGCACGGGACGGTGCCCGGGTGCCGGTCTCCATCGTCAGCCGCAAGGATGTAGCAAGCCAGACAGGGCCAAAACCCCTGCATTTATATGGGTATGGAGCTTACGGCCTTGGCATGGACCCCAGCTTTTCCAGTGGGCGTATTAGTTTGCTTGATCGCGGTTTTATCTATGCTATCGCGCATATTCGTGGCGGCGATGACATGGGCTATGGGTGGTATGAAGACGGCAAGTTGGATAAGCGGGAAAATACTTTCAATGACTTTGTCGATTGTGGCAGGGCCTTAGTGGGTTTGGATTACACTAAAGCGGGGGATATTTCCATATCAGGCGGCAGTGCGGGCGGCGAGCTAATGGGGGCGGTGGTCAATCAAGCGCCAGAGCTTTTCCGCGCCGTGGTGATGCATGTGCCCTTTGTTGATGTGCTAAACACCATGTTAGACGAAAGCTTGCCCTTAACGCCAATCGAGTGGCCAGAATGGGGCAACCCAATTGCCTTAAAGGAAGTATTTGACCATATCAGAAGCTATAGCCCCTATGACCAGATTGAGGCGAAAGACTACCCGCCGATGATGGTGACCGGCGGCCTTAATGACCCACGGGTGACCTACTGGGAACCAGCAAAATGGACTGCGAAAATGCGAGCCTATAAAACCGATAATAATGTTCTGGTGATGAAGATAAATATGGGCGCAGGTCACGGCGGTAAATCTGGCCGCTTTGAGCGCCTGCACGAAACCGCAGAAGAATATAGCTTCATCTTGATGACCTTCGGCATTGGGACGTGAAGTATAGCCGTGATAAAATGGCGCTGCCACCTGAACCCTTTACCAGCAATAGGCTGCGGCTAAGGCCATTGGATAAAGGTGACGAGCCAGTTTTGTGGCAATTGATGAGCGATCCAAAAGTGGTGAAATATATTGGTCTGCCAGTTGAAACTGACCGGGAAATTTGTCGCCAAACACGGTTGGATGAGTTTGCGGGCGGCAAGCGCTTCAAATTTTTTTACGCCGTAGAATGGAAAGCTCCCCGTGAAAGCGATGCCGTGCATAGCATGATTGGGTTTGTTCTTCTGCGCCCGATGGAGGACGGTGAAACCATAGAAATAGGCTATTGGATACTGCCCGCATTATGGGGAAAGGGTATTGCAACTGAGGCAACAGCGGCAGTGGTTGCGCACTGTGCGCCTTTGATGAATTTCCCTAAAGAAGATATTTCCGCCACGGTTATGATAGGTAATCACGCCAGCCGTAGGGTGCTGGAAAAAGTAGGTCTGCAGGTGACAGGGGAAGACATTGAAGACCTTCCTAATGGTGAGATAGGGCGTATTTGGTTACTTAGATGGGCTGTCGGGTCTTAATTGCTCCAGCGCCGATTGCAAGCCGCGCAGGTCATAACCAGCTGATGCTGCTTTGCTGATAATATCAGCGGTGGTATCGGTCGCTTCCATCGCACTTGCCAGCGCCCAAAGGTTGGTGGACCGGGTGCCTGTACGACAAAATATTAAAGCTGAGCCTTGGCTGGATGCTAGTGCATTTGCAACAGACAGGATAATATCCATTGTCATGTTCCCAGGAACCATGGGGATATGCTGCCAATTTATACCGCATGCTTTTGCGGCGCTTTCCAAGGTTGCATTTAATGGCTGACCTGTTTCTTCACCGTCCGGCCGATTATTGATGATCAAGCCAATGCCCAAATGACTAGCTTTGCTGATATCAGCTTCGGTGATCTGCCCGGCGACTTTTAGTCCAGCGCTTAAATCTAAAAACTCGGTCATTGGCTCAGCCTTTCTTGGGGTATTAGCACTTATATGACAGAATATCGCAGGCACCTTTAACTTTTGTCAAATTTTCTTGCTCAAGCTCATAAGCAATAGTTTCTCGCAGACGATGAAAATAATAAGCCGTTGTAGACTTATTTAACCCTTACAATAGACGCGGCTGTTCGTGCTGTTGATCCAGAGACAAAATGCTCAACCAGGCGCTCTTGCTTGTAATGACTTAGACGACTCTTTTTCATGCTGCCCATTGTAACACCTTTTATGTGTTATCTAGGACAGCCCCTAAAATTTTTCAAATGAGTTGATGACGGCAGAGTAGGGCAAGGGATGAGAGAGGAAGAAGTCTTAGTCGTAGGTGCGGATGGCGACGGCTTTTATCAGCGCCCAGACCTTCATGCCCGGTTCCAACTTCAAGCGAACGGTGCTATTTTTGGTGACGCGGGCGCGCAGTCTGGGGCTGTCATCGGCGCTGCCGAGGGTCATTTCCACCGAAATATTACCGCGAATATCGGTCATATCTGTAATGCGCCCGGGCAATTGGTTGAGCACTGAAATATTATCTATACGCTTGCGGGCAATGGCGATGTCGGCTTCCAAAACCCGTAGGCGCAGGCGGTCCCCCACTGCTTCGCCGTGATTACTGAGCAACATGCGAACGCCTTCACCGATCTCTACTTCGATAAGGTCATCGGAGCTGTCGCGCACACGGCCCGAAACAACCACTCCCGCGTCATCAATACCCAGATGCTTAAAAGCTTCAGGCTGTTGGAAAAAAGCCTCAAGGGCCCCTTGAGAGATAAGCTTGCCGTCATCCATCAGCAGAACATGGTCGGCTAGCGATAAAATTTCGTCCGTATGGTGGGTGATATAAAGAACCGGGATATTCCAGTTGGCCAATACTTTGCGGAGTAAATGAATAAAGCGCCCGCGCCTATGCCGGTCTAGCCCTGCGGTTGGCTCATCCAGCACCATGAAAGCGGGCATGCTCGCTAAACTGCGGGCAATGGCAACGCGGGCCGCTTGGCCACCGCTTAAATGCTGGGCGCGGCTATCCATCAGGTCGTCCAGCTCTAAGGCTTTTATTAATTCACGAAGAGCCTGTTTTTCCATGCGAGCGCCAAACATAATATTTTGCCTTACGGTCATGGTGGGGAACAGGGCAGGTTGCTGGCTGACAGCGGCAAAATTACGCTCTGCCACTGGCATATCAATCGCATCATCAGACTTGTAAATTTGCTGGCTATTGTGCGAAATATGGCCTGAAATTGGCGTGTCTAACCCCAGTAATGCGCGGGCAAAGCTGGTTTTCCCGCCGCCAGACGGGCCGGTTAGCACGGTAATGCCGGGCTTTAAATTCACCGCAATTTGGCGGGTCTCTTCCTGCAGCCAGTTCATGGTGATATTGGCGATCATGCTTTTCATGAGCGCGGTCCAGCTCGGCGTTGGTTTTTATTTGTCACCCGCCGGGCCAGCCATTCACTGGCAATGATGGCGAAAAAGGCAGGCACTAGTGATAGCAGCAATAACCGCAGGGCAATGATATCGCCAGCAGGGTCGGAGGCCGCACTATAAAGCGCCAGCGGCAATGTTTGGCTAATGCCCGGAATGTTAGCGGCAAAAGTTATCGTTGCACCAAATTCACCGAAAGCGCGAGCAAAGCCAATGACCGTGGCCCCAATGAGTGCTGGCAGAATAGTGGGCAGACTAATGCGTATGAAATGACGGCGGGAGCTAACACCTAGCAGGGAAGATGCCTCCCGCAGGGCTATGTCCTCGCTCTCTAAGGCTAATTTTATCATCCGCACCATTAAGGGCAGCGCCATAATCATTGCCGCCAGCGCTGCACCGCGCCATGTGAAGGCAAGGCCAAGTCCGATGCTATCAAGCCAGTGGCCAACCAATGTGGTTGGGGCAAGGGCAAGCAACAGCAGGAAGCCGATAACCACCGGCGGCACCACAAGGGGCAAATGAACCAGCGTATCTAATAGCCAGCGGCCCTTAAAATTTCCCCGAGCAAGTAGCAAAGCCAAAATAACCGCGAGCGGCAAGCCGATAAGCGTTGCAACACCTGATACCTTCAGGGATAAAAGCAGCGTTGTTACCTCAGGCTCGCTTAGCACTGTTTAAGCCCCTTTACTGTCCAGCCAAGCGCCGTAGCGGTCCAGACCAGCCTTTAGATCTGTGATCAAGTCATCGGTATTTTCCAGCCCAATATGCAGCCGAACCAGTGGCCCTTCAGCTTCCCATTTCACGGCACTACGGCTATGCGCAGGCTCGCTCGGCAGGGCTAAACTTTCAAACCCTCCCCAACTGAAACCCATACCAAAAAGCGCAAGGTCATCGACAAAATGGGCGGTGTCATCATATTCCCCGCGCTTTAATACGAAAGAAAATAGCCCTGATGAACCTTTAAAGTCCCGTTTCCAAATCTCATGGCCGGGGCAGCTTTCAAAGGCGGGGTGCAATATGGTCGCCACTTCATCGTGGCCTTCCAGCCACTTAGCAATGGTCAAAGCACTAGCTTCATGCTGGCGCAGGCGCACATCAAGTGTCCGCAAGCCGCGCAGGGTAAGGTAGGCATCATCCGGCGATACAGTTTGTCCCATGGTATGCGCCCGGCGTTGTAAGCGCCTGAAATATTTCTTGTTGGCAATGGCCGCCCCTATCATCACATCACTGTGGCCGACGATATATTTGGTCGCCGCATGGATCGAAATATCCACCCCCAGAGCAAAAGCATCAATCAACAACGGCGTCGCCCATGTGTTATCTAGGAGCACACAAGCGCCAACATCATGCGCGGCTTCGGCGATAGCAGGAATATCTTGCACTTCAAAGGTTAAGGAGCCGGGGCTTTCCAACAGCACAGCGGTGGTATTATCTTTGATCAAATCCTGTATGCCCGCACCAATCAGCGGATCATAATAGGTGACCTCAATATTCATATCTTTGAGCATGCTATTGGCAAAGGACCGGGTGGGGTCATAGGCGCTATCCGTGATCAGAATATGATCTCCCGCCTTAACCACGGACAATATTGCCCCCGTTACCGCCGCGATGCCAGATGGGTAAAGCACACAGCCTTCGCCGCCTTCAAGTTCAGATAGCGCTTCGGCCAGTGCCCACTGGGTCGGGGTTCCTTTACGGCCATAAAATAAATGGTGGGCGGATGGGTTTTTGCTGCGCTCGGCTCGTTCGGCCATATTTTCAAACAGACAAGTTGAAGCTCGGTAAACCGGTGGGTTAACAATGCCGTGGGTCCATTCCTTGCGGCGACCACCGTGAGTTACTTGAGTTTGCGGATGATATTTTTTATCTTTTCCGGACATATTTAAGGTATTTTCCCTGTGCTGATGGGCAGGTCGTGGCGCATGCCCCATTCGCTCCATGATCCGTCATAAACCGTTACGTCGCTTTTTCCAACCTGTTCTAGGGCAAGTGCCACCACACAGGCCGTAATGCCGGAGCCACAGCTGAGGATGGCAGGCTTATCTAGATCAAAGTTTTGGCGCGCACAAAGGGCCAATATTTCCTCAGCTGCCTTCATGGTGCCGTCAGAATTAAGCAGTGCCGGGAAGGGTAAATTCACCGCATTTTTGATGTGACCGGCGCGCATGCCTTCGCGCGGTTCTGGTGCTGTGCCTTCATAGCGCGGCGCGCCGCGAGCGTCAGCAATTTGGCAAGCTGTGTCATCGGTAGCGGCTAAGGTGCGCCGCCAATCGCAAAAATAACCATCTTTTAAATTTGCATTATAATCTTTAGCTTCTGGAATGACCTTGTCTGAATTGATGGTGCCATCCGCCGCCTTCCACGCTTGCATGCCGCCATCTAACACCATGACATGCTGGTGACCAAAGGCCCTGAACATCCACCATAGCCGAGCTGAGGAATGGACATCACTGTCATCATAAATGACGATGGTATCATCATTGCTAATACCAAGAGCCCCTGCGGCCCCTGCAAATATCTCTGCGCTCGGCAAGGTATGGGATAAGTCACTGTTGGGATCAACAATCGCATCAAGGTTAAAAAATACAGCATGGGGCAGGTGGCCTTCAGCATGTTCACTTGCTGGGTTTCGGGCACCACCGGGCAGGTGCCAACTGGCATCGATAATTTTGATATGTGGCTCAGCAATTATTGTGCTTAAGTCTTGGGCTGATATTAGTGATGGTGATGTTTGCATTTTCTGTCTCCTAAATCTTTACGGTGAAAGATGGAAGCTAAGACAACATTGGTCAAGCGATAGTATGTCGCACCACGGGTTGTTGAGGAAGTCCATGGTATTGCTGCAACACTTTCCCTATGAAGCTAGAATAAATACATCTAAGTATGCGATAAGGCCTTTTCACTGTGGGGCTTTCATGATTTAATGAAATCATGATTTGTATCAAATCGAATAATACTGGGAGATTCGATGGTGATTACTGAACCTGAAGTAACTATTCAGTTAAAAATTCCTGCTTCACTTAAGCGTAAGATACAACAAATTGCACTTGACCGCGATGAAACAATTAAAACATTTATATTAAAGTCAATAAAGAAAAATGGTGTCGCAATTCCCGAATCATTAACGGTTGACAGAAGAAAGAAGAGGTTAAAAGATGTCTGAATCGTCTTTGATTGTAGACCTTTTTTGTGGTGCGGGAGGGCTAAGTTTTGGTTTTAAAAACCAAGGCTTTGAAGTAAGTGCTGGAATAGATGTAGATGAAAGCTGTAGATACCCTTATGAGGCCAATATTGAGGCTCCATTTATCCGCACTGATGTTTCTGAGGTTACTTCTGAAAGGTTATTGGAATTGTTTGACCCTCATAAAATCAAAATTTTAGTTGGTTGTGCGCCATGTCAGCCATTTTCCAAATATAATCAAAAAAATGATGATCCAAAATGGAAGCTTCTGAAATCATTCGGCAGACTTATTTCCGAAGTAAGACCGGAAATCGTATCAATGGAAAATGTGCCACAATTGATGAAATTCAGAGATGGTGCTGTTATTAAAGAGTTCATTAACAATCTTTCAGGTGCAGGCTATTATGTTTCTTTTGATACGTTATTTGCACCTAACTATGGCCTACCTCAAAGCAGGTCTCGACTTGTATTGCTGGCCTCATTACTTGGACCAATTTCATTACCAGCCCCAACGCATGAAAACCATTACATGACTGTGCGGCAAGCTCTATCTATCCTTCCTCCCTTGAAAGCGGGCATGGTAGATGAAAAAGATAACTTACATCGTACAGGAAGTCTCAGCGAATTAAACCTCAAGAGAATTAGGGCTTCTTCGCAAGGTGGGTCATGGCACGATTGGCCTGAAGAATTGGTTGCTGAGTGCCATAAAAGCGAAACGGGTAAAGGCTATAGATCAGTATATGGCCGTATGAAATGGGATCGCCCATCACCTACCATTACAACTCAATTCTTTGGTTTTGGAAATGGCCGCTTTGGACATCCCGAGCAAGACCGAGCCCTGTCCCTTCGCGAAGGGGCAATCTTACAAGGGTTTCCACAAGATTATAAATTTGTTCCGGCCGGTGAAAAAGTTCATTTGACCCGCGTAGGGAAAATGATTGGAAATGCAGTACCCGTAACTCTAGCCAACGCGATCGCTGGTGCGGTGAAATCACATCTGAAGGAATATAAATATGCCTGATGGCGACATTAATACTGCTAAGCGTGATCTTGTAATGCAAATTAGCCTGAATGCACTTGAGCATTTGGGTATGAATTTATATAGCAATGTGCCCGCTGTTTTATCTGAAATAGTTGCAAATGCATGGGATGCCGATGCAAAAGAGGTAAACGTTAATGTTGATAAGGGCAATAATTCCGTAACCATTACCGATAATGGGGTTGGCATGACGAGAGATGAGGTTATCGACCGTTTTCTAATGGTAGGTTTTAAGAGACGTACTTGCATTGGCCATGAAACAGCGCTTGGTCGTCTTCCTATGGGTCGCAAAGGTATTGGTAAATTGTCGTCCTTTTCTATCGCCCGCAAAATAGATGTGTTCACTGAAAAGGATGGCGAACGAACAGCTTTCAGGATGGACAGGGGTAAAATCCAAGACCAAATTGAAAGTCCAAATAATGCTATACCCTACAAACCAGATGTAATAACAGACTGGCCCGACGACTTAAATGGCGGAACAAGGATCGTATTATCTGATCTAACTAAAAATGTTACTGAATTAACATTAAGTGGATTAAGAAAACGTATTGCTCGACGTTTTGCTATCATTGGTCCAGAAAACCAATTTGAAGTTCTTGTTAACAACAAAAATATTGGCCCTGAGGATAGAGGCTACCATAAACTCCTTGAGTATGTTTGGACCTATGATAACCAAGATGAATTTATAGAACTATGCTCTAATCTTAGTAGAGCCTCAGAAGATCGAACAAGTCACATCAATATCGCCCTTAAAAAGCACAATTTAACTTTGAAAGGATGGATAGGAACAGTTTCCAAACCATATCAATTAAAGGATGAAGAAGGTGACAACCTAAATAGGATTGCTGTTTTTATGCGGGGGAAACTTGCACAAGAGGATGTACTTGATATCTTCGGACAGAGTGAAATTTACGCTGACTATATTGTCGGTGAATTACATTGCGATGAATTGGATTTAGACGACGATGATGATATGGCAACAAGTAGTAGACAGTCACTAAAAATTGATGACATTAGATTTCTAGCTTTTAAAGAAACTGCCCTCTCGGAGTTAAGAAACATAGCAAATACTTGGAGTGATTGGCGCAGATCAGACGGAGCGAAAATTGCTTTATTGGTTCCTGCAGTATCAGACTGGTTAGATGATTTAAGTGGTGACACTAAGAAAAAAGCTGAAAGGTGGATTGGTCGTTTGCATGTTATGAGAACCAACGATGAATCTGATAAAAAAGAACTATTGAAGGCTTCAATATTAGCATTTGAAAGTTACAGAAGAAAAGATGAGCTTGGTCGCTTAGATATGATATCAGACCAAGGACTTGAGGATATTCTACCTATTTTTCGAAATATCGATGACCTAGAATTAAGTTATTACGGCCAAATCGTAGAACTTCGTCTTGGCGTAATTAAGAAATTACAAGCGTTAATGAGTGAAAATGTAAAAGAGAAAGTCCTTCAAGAGTATATATTTGAACACCTCTGGCTTATCGACCCCTCTTGGGAAAGAGCTAAGGGGACTGAGCATATTGAAACAAAGATTAATACATTTTTAGGTAAGAATACTGATAAACTCACACAAAAAGAAAAAGATGGCCGAATTGACATTGCCTACAGGACCACGTCAGCAAAGCATATAATTATTGAGCTGAAAAGGATGTCTGTCTCGACTCCTGTAGATGATTTAACAAAACAGATTAGGAAATATAGAGATGGTTCACTTAAGATTATTGAACAAAGCTATTATAAAGACTGGCCAATAGAAACAATTTGTTTGTTAGGCAAGCCCCCTCCTGAATGGAATTTACGCAATGGACCAAAAGACGTGGCCCGTGCATTAGAAGCCGTAAATGCACGAATTGTGTTTTATGATCAGCTAATAAATAATGCTCAACAAACTTATGCTGATTACCTCAAAGCTCACATAAAAGTAGATAAATTGTGGGGCGTCTTTAAATCCATTGATGATTTCTCAATTTAACGATTTTGTAAAACATTGAAACTTCCTACAAGTGCTTAGCAGAAATAGTTGCTAGTCTTGGGCTGATATTAAGGATGGTGTTGTTTGCATTTTCGGTCTCCAAACTTTTATGGTGGAAGATGGAAGCTAAGACAACATTGGTCAAGCAATAGTATGTCGCACCAAGCATTGCCGGGCGCGCCATAAATGATTTACAAAGAATTCTGGTTGGATAACCGCTTAGTTTAATGTTTGCCGTGCTGCATGTTGTCCGTTTTTAGCTTCAACAAACAACTGGGACACAAGCGGGTGATTAATGGTGTCGGCAGTATCACTGAAAAGCAGATTTTCTTCCGCCACATAAGTGCTGTGGGTCTCGCCGTCGACCAAAATATGATACCAAGGGCGGTCCTTGTTTGGACGAGATTTAGCCATCATATCATACCATTCTGATGACTGGCTAAAAGTGGCATCGACATCAAAAATAATACCACGATAGCCGAACTTTTTATGTTCGACAACTTGCCCCATGCTAAAGCGGGCGACAGTTGTGCGGTCGAGTTTATGTATCATGTTTTCATATGCCATTTTGCATCTCCTATGCCGGTCAATCCGGCAGGGCATTCTTTTGGCCCTAGACCTTATTCTAAAGCTTTCCTTTTAATAAAAGCTGAACAAAACCACTTTTCTTGTTAACACTTTGTTAGGTATAGAAAGCTTTTCCGTAGCCGAAAAAGCGGTTGTTTCCATGGGTTATGGGTGAATATGTTTTGACAATATGGCGATAATGGCGTCATAAGCGGGCAGTAATATGGCGAGAGAAATGATGAGCGAAAATATTTATGACGGCCTCGGCCAATTGGGCTCCAGCAGTGCAGCACCAACAAGCCCAGAAGAAGCGATACTTGAATATGTGGCAAACCCCCGCCCAAATAGCGACTATTTGGTACGTTTCACCTGCCCAGAGTTTACCAGCCTATGTCCCGTTACAGGGCAGCCGGACTTTGCTCATTTGGTGCTGGATTATGTGCCGGACGCCAAGCTTGTTGAAAGCAAGTCTTTAAAGTTATTTTTTCAGTCATTCCGCAATCATGCGGCCTTTCATGAAGACTGCACTGTTGGTATTGCTGAGCGGTTGGTCGCTGAAATGAAGCCAAAATGGCTGCGCTTTGGCGGCTATTGGTACCCACGTGGCGGCATCCCCATTGATGTGTTTTTCCAAAGCGGTACAAAGCCCGCCAGCGTTTGGGTGCCTGACCAAGATGTAGCGCCGTATCGGGGACGTGGTTAGCTTCAGGGAATATCTAGAATTTTATGGGTTTGCAGACTAAGCCGCCATTTGGGGTTGTCGCGGCAATAAACGACAGCGGCATCCGTGTTTTCTTCGCCAGTGTCACTATCCATTGGTTGCAGGAAAAAATGATCAAAGGCTAAACCCTCAAAGTTTGCAGGGTCGCCGCCCTCTTGTGGGTAGACCAATTTTAATTCATTGCCGGATGTTTGTATGAGATCAGAGCCAATTTTGGGGCTGACACATAGCCAGTCAATATCCGCAGGAGCCGCGATAGTGCCATTGGTCTCCACCGCTACGGTAAAGCCAACTTGGTGAAAAGCATCAATGAGCTTTGCATCTAACTGCAATAAGGGCTCGCCGCCGGTGCAGACAATATAAGGCTGCCCGCCACCGGGCCATAGCAAGGCCGCTGCTTCGGCTAGTTCTTCAGCACTGGTAAATTTTCCGCCGCCATTGCCGTTTGTGCCAATAAAGTCGGTGTCGCAAAATGTACAAATAGCTGACGATCGGTCCTGCTCGCGCCCCGACCATAAATTGCAGCCGGTGAAGCGGCAAAAAACGGCCGCACGGCCAGAATGCGCTCCTTCACCTTGTAAGGTATAAAATAATTCTTTGACACTGTAGACAGCCATGATGCGCTCTATTCTGGCCCGGCACCGGGCTGATAATGGGTGGGGTCGCTAATGCCAGCCTCAAGGAAGCCTTTTGAGCGCAGTTGGCAACTATCGCAGTGGCCGCATGCGCGTCCAATATCATCAGGGTCATAGCAGCTGACGGTTAGGCTATAGTCAACACCGTTTCTCACACCCAGATTGATAATTTCAGCCTTGGTTAAGGCAATAAGCGGGGTGCGAAGCCGCAGGGGTTGGCTGTCTTCAATTCCGGCTCGGGTTGCAAGGTTTGCCATCACTTCAAAAGCACCAATATATTCCGGGCGGCAATCGGGGTAGCCGCTGTAATCCAGCGCATTAACGCCGATGAAAATATCATGAGCACCAATAACTTCTGCATATGCCAGCGCGAAGGACAGAAATATTGTATTGCGTGCGGGGACATAGGTGATGGGAATGCCATCCGTGAAGTCGGCAGCATCGCGGTCTTTGGGGACCTCAATATCATCAGTTAAAGCGCTGCCGCCGAAAGCTCGAAGGTCGATATCGGTAACCTTATGGTCGTTGATATCAAAAAAGTTGGCAATTTGGCGCGCGGCTTCCAGCTCAACCGCATGGCGCTGACCGTAGCGAAAGCTGATGCCGTGAACATCATAACCATCTGTTTGAGCGAGAGCAACGCAGGTGGCACTGTCGAGCCCACCGGACAAGAGAACCACTGCTTTTTTTACATCTGTCATTTTTTATTATCCGCAAAGAAAAAGTCGGATGACTATTATCACCCGACTATGATTTTTTAAAGCTTAAAGCGCAAATGCCTTTAGGGTTCTGTGCTTTCAGCTTTATGTTTTCCACCCATCAGTTTGTCCATAACAGCAGCGGCAGTCATGTCACCCATCACATTGATCACGGTTCTGCTCATATCCAGCAGTCTGTCAACGCCTAATATCAGGGCAATACCTTCAACCGGAATGCCTTGGCTGTCCAAAATCCCTGCGAGGATAGGAATACCCGCTGACGGAATGCCAGGCGTGCCGATAGAACCTGCAACGGTCAGCACTATGATTGATGCCATCTGCATTGTGGTCAGATCAATGCCAAAAGCTTGGGCAATGAACAGTGCTGCAATGGCCTGGTAAAGCGCCGTGCCATCCATATTAATGGTTGTGCCAAGTGGAATAACCAAACCCGTAACGCCGGGGCTGACTTTGTGACGGTCGATGGTTGTTTCCAGTGTTACTGGCATAGTGGCAGAAGAAGATGAGGTCGAGAATGCAAAGATCATCACTTCACGCGAGTTTTTGAAAAATTCGATAGGCGAGCGCCGGGCAACAAAGAATAGGAGAAGTGCATAGAAAACCAACATAACGAGCAGTGCAAAGACTACGGTTATAAAGAACAGCGATACGCTATTGATGGCACTGAAACCGCGTTCAATAACCGTATTGGCGATCAGACCAAAAACAACGATCGGCGCATATTTCATCAGCCATAGAACCACAGTCATGCAAATCTTTTGCGTTGAGCGCATCAGATCCATGATTGGCTGACTTTCTTCTTTGTCCATACGAAGCATAGCAAGGCCAAAAATTGCGGCGGCAATAACCAGTTGTAGCATAGCATTATCAGCCATATGGCGGATCATGTTGGTCGGCATGGCCCCGCGCAGCATTTCTGGGACACTGCGCCCGCCAATGTCTGGGGCCATAATATCAGGTTTCACTAGATCAGCAGTGGAGGCGGCGGCTATCTGTGCGCCCGGTTGGATTAGGCCAGCGATGAAAAAGGCCACGGTTATGGCAACTGTGGTGGTAATGACAAAATAGACAACCCCCATACCAAGGGTGCCTATGGCTTTATTGTCATTGCCATCCGCGATACCCAGCATAACGGAGGATATGACCAGCGGGATGACGATAAATTTCAATGTAATCAGGAATAAATTTCCGGGCAGGGCCAGCCACTCACCAATATTTTGAGCTGTGCCGCTATCCATTAATATTAGGTCAGGCCCCATCAAGGTGCCGACGCCAAAACCTAAAAATAGAGCTATTAAAACCTTAAACCAAAGCTGGCTTCGCATTTTAGTTCCGTTGTTAAGCGGCATATCCGCCATATTCCCTCTCCCCAGAAAGCATAAAATTGTATCGTTAACTTGACCTTTTGACAGTAAGGTTAGCAATAGGCTTAAACGATCAGGCAAAAAGTACAAGCTTAAAGCTGGAAAGGATAGACAATGTTTAAGAAAGTGGCAGTGATGATTGCAATATTTGCTGGATTTGCTTTTGCTATTCAGGCAGATGAATTTGGCAATGACTTCGGTGACGGGGTTGCCGCCTATAGTTTGCAAAAATATGACCGGGCCCGAGAAATATGGCAGCCCCTTGCGGAAGGCGGCAATGCGGATGCACAATATAGGTTAGCGGAATTATATGAACGCGGTCTTGGCGGCAATGCGGATGCGACCATAGCAGCAAACTGGTACGCTAAAGCCACGGCTCAGGGGCATATGAATGCCTCTGTTATGTATGCAGGCTTGCTGGCCGAAGGGCGCGGTATAGCTAAAGATACGGAAAGAAGCTTGACATTATATAAAACCGCAGCTGCGAAAAAACACAGCGGGGCGGCTTTCCATATGGGTAGTCTCAATTTGCAAGGTGGGCGACTGGATAAAAACCCAGCAAGGGCGCTGGCGTGGTTCCGCTGTGCGGCGGGCGGGCAGGGTATGCCCGGTGACTTGGCGCGGGCAGAAGTCATGGTGAAGCGGTTAACGGCAGCGCTGCGTGATGATACTAAAGAGCGTGCGGATGGCCTGCAATTATGTCCGTAATGTTCAAAAAATACCCATGAAATTACGTACAAATTTCAATGATATTTTGTTAAATGTCCTCTTTAAGATTCTGTTTAGACTTTTTGCAGCATTCTGACCACAACGCGAATCACTCAAGCAATAGTCATTCAGGCAAAAATGGAAATATCATGCGTAAGAATATGATGAAAGGGCAGATGAGAAATACAGTAGCGGCGGTTATTGTTGCGGTGCTGACCAGCCATGTTTCTCTTGCGGCCTGTATGGACCGATCAGAACGGGCTGCGGATAAGATACGCTTTGTGCAGTCTAATTTAATGGTTGGGGCAATCCAATGTCGCGCCCATGGTGATTTTCGCAGTCTATATAACAATTTTGTAACATTGAATAAGCAGGAACTTCGGGCAAGTTATAGTAATTTGGCCATTTTTTTGAAAACTAACCGCAAGGCACCTATCGATAGATATTTGGTGAAACAAGCTAATGTTATTTCGGCTAGTTCGCATTCAACGGACGGATTTTGTCAAAAAATGATCGAGGTGGCAAAGGCTGCCAGCACTGGCACACCGCCAGTGGAATTGCTGAGTAAGTTGCCTATTCCATATCAAAGCGACCATGAGACTTGCACGGAACTAGCGAGCGTTAAGCAAACTCACTAATCCAAATATATGGCTATATATAGAAAAAGGCCGGAGATGAAATCCGGCCTTCCTCATAACTATGTCGCAATTTTATTTCACCAGTGTAATTTCAACCCGGCGGTTTTGCGGCTCACGGGCACCGTCATCGGTGGCAACCAGCGGCATGCTTTCGCCTTCACCGGACACGCTAATTTTGTCCATGGAAACGCCGTTGCGGGCCAGCTCAGCTTTAACGGCTTCGGCGCGGGCATTTGACAATTTGTCATTATAGCTATCGCGGCCAGCTTTATCCGTATGGCCAACTGCATTGATCGAAGCGACACCAAATTTTTTGTAAGCTTCCGCAGCATTGCGGATAATGGTGGCGGCTTCAGGCGTAATTTCAGCTTCATCGAAGTCGAAGAAAACCACGAAAGGACCAGGAATCACAACCGGCTTTGGCTTCGGCTTAGGTGCGGGCTCTGGTTTAGGTTCTGGCTTAGGGGCAACAACGGGTGTTGGCTCTGGAATTGGCTCTGCGACAGGGGCAGGGGTTGGTGCGGCTGCTTTGTAGGAAGAACCGCCAAAGCGATATTTCAGTGTCGCCATCATGCTGTGAGCCCGGTAAAGCGGGGATGTGCTGTTGCCATCAGCTTTAACCACATTAGAGCGTACCGTGGCGAAATAACGATAACCAATATCCAAATCAACATTATCGGCAATCTCGTGAATAACGCCTACCATGAGTTGCCCCGCAACACCAGTGTCTTGGTCACCAAGTAGACCCACGCCATCTGACCGGAAGAGTTTGTAATGCACTTCAGCAAAGCCCGCACCTGCACCCACGTAGGCGCTGAGCGCACTGTCATCAAATTTAAAGTCGCGGTAGACATTTACCATTAAAGAATAAACATTGGTATTACCGCCTGTATTTGCACCCGCAAGGTTGTTTGTGGTTCTGCCAAGCAACAGCTCATCCATGGCATTATGGCGGTAGGTGCCTTCTAGCTCGCCGCGATATTTGCCAAATTCCTTACCAATCATAAGCGAGGTACCATTACCAGCTTTTGGATTGTCGTCCCAACGGTTGCCAAGGCCACGGTAAACGGTGCTATGGGTCCAATTGATCGATCCGCCGATGCCAACATACCATTCGTCGTCGGCATCATCCTGTGCAATGGTCGGCACCGATGTCATGGCGACGAGGGCGCAGCTCATAAGAAATTTATTCATTCATTTTTCCTCAAGTATCAATTTTTTAAATATAATTTTTTCGCCCTAAACACTACTAATAAGCGCATAGGTGCTTCAAACTTTGGTGTACTGATAAAATATGGCTAAAACAAGTGGTGAATTGAGCTAAAATTGGTCCGCTGCAGTATTTTTACATCATATGTAGCTTTTGTACCATACAGGAAAGCTTAAATGCTTCATTTAAGCAAAATCTAGGCCCAAATCTACCGCTGGGGCACTTTGGGTCAAGCGGCCAATGCTGATGAAGTCCACCCCTGTTTCGGCGATGGCTCGGATGGTTTCCAGCGTCACCCCACCCGATGCCTCGCAAGGGATGCGCCCGCCAACGATAGATAAAGCCTCACGCAAAATAGGCGGTGGCATATTATCGAGCAGCAAGCTATTGGCGCCCGCCTCCACCGCTGTACGTACTTGCTCCAGCGTGTCGCATTCCACTTGAATGTCGGTGCGACCCGCTTCTTTGGGTCCTTTGATAGCTTCAACAACCCCGCCCGCCACTGCAATATGGTTATCTTTGATCATAACCGCATCATGCAGCCCCATGCGGTGGTTGGTGCCGCCGCCCATAGCCACGGCATATTTGGCGAGAATTCTATGACCCGGGATGGTCTTGCGGGTGTCTAACACTTTGGCGCTTGTACCCTTGACCGCATCCACATAAGCATGGGTGAGCGTCGCGATGCCCGACAGATGCTGAACTATATTTAACGCGGTACGCTCAGCGCTCAGCAGGGCACGGGCGCTGCCTTCAATATGCATGATATTGGTGCCCGCCGCCACATGGTCACCGTCATGCGCTTCGGTAGAGATGGTAATATTGGGGTCAAGCGCTTTGAAGGCGGCGATGGCCAGCGGAAGGCCCGCCAAAACCATATCTTCGCGGGCGTTCATCGTGGCGGAAAGTCTTGCGTCTGCTGGAATAACGGTGGCGCAGGTAACATCACCGCTGCCAATGTCTTCCAGCAAAGCTGCTTTAATATAAGCCACAATTTCAGCCGTGTTTAGCGGAAAATTAGTCATAAATTCAGGCCTTAGCGATGGGGGCTGTGGGCGCAGCGCCGGGGCTTAGCGCTAACATTTTGCGCAAGGGCACTTCCGCCGCCACCCGGGTCGCTTCATCAAGCGCGATCTCTGGTGCTTGGTCGCGCAGGCATAGATATAATTTTTCCATCGTGTTGAGCGCCATGAAAGGGCAGGTGTTGCAGCTGCAATTGCCGTCTGCCCCCGGGGCGCCGATGAAGGTTTTTTCAGGCGACGACTTTTCCATTTGGTGGATAATGCCGGGTTCAGTGGCGATAATCAGGGTGTTCGCTTCGCTTTCCCGCACGAATTTCAAGATCGAGCTGGTGGAGCCAACATGGTCAGCGTGCTGGATGATATGGTCCGGGCATTCGGGGTGCGCCGCGATGGGCGCGTCTGGATGCTCGATCTTCAGCTTGATCAGTTCTTTTTCGCTGAACATTTCATGGACAATACAGGCCCCTTGCCATAGCAGCATATCGCGCCCGAGCTTGCGCGAAAGATAACCGCCCAAATGCCGGTCTGGGGCGAAAATAAGCTTTTGGTCTGCAGGCAGGCTGGCGACGATATGCTCGGCGTTGCTGCTGGTAACGATAATGTCGGACAGGGTCTTAATTTCAGCCGAGCAATTGATGTAGCTCAACACCATATGGTCTGGGTGGGCTTCGGTGAATTTTTTAAAGTCTTCAGGCGGGCAACTGTCTTCCAAAGTGCATCCAGCGGCCATATCGGGCAGGACCACGGTTTTCTCGGGGCTCAAAATTTTGGCAACTTCTGCCATGAAGCGTACACCACAAAAGACGATTAAGTCTGCGTCGGTGCTCGCGGCCTTACGCGATAGGTCCAAGCTGTCCCCGACGAAATCCGCGATATCCTGAATTTCACTGGCCTGATAGTAATGCGCTAAAATAACTGCATTATGCTCCACCTTCAGCCGTTTGATCTCCGCCACAATATCCAGCAATGGGTCAATAGCTTTAAGGTTGGCCTCCATGTCAGCATTTGGGGCGGCTATGGTGAATCTGTCCATAAAAACTCTCTCCAGACTTCATTATCATCCGCATAACGCCATTATAGCATATGTGGGTTAATAGCATAGATGGGTTAGGCGCAGTTTTACATACCGCCGACACAGCAACTTGGCAAGTCCAGTCGCTATTCGCGCTCTACACAATGTGCGCGGGTCCAATCGGCGAAGGTGTTTTCGCCCAAATCGCCGCTGGCGACCCCCAATATGGTCTTAGTAGCCACGCTTTCGCCCACATCAAGGTACCAACCGTTCATATAGAGCGTTTGAAAGAGCACCGCGAAGCCAACTCGCTTGTTGCCGGCCACAAAGGGGCGGTGGATTTTAATGATGCTGAAGGCAAGGGCGGAGGAAAGGGCAAATATATCACCTGCATCGTTACTGTAGGCTTTTATTTGGTTAACCTGGGCGAGCGCTGCGTCAAGGCCGCCTTCATCGCGCACCCCACCAGCCCCGCCGTAAGCTGCGAGTAGTTTATTATGGGTGGCTAGAATGGTCGCCTTATCGGGGAGGCGCATTACTTTGCCAGTGCTTGCAAGGTTTTACCGTAACGACCCATGCAGGTATCTAAAGCTCCCATCGCGTCCGCGTGGTCGCTATCAGCTTTGCTCAGCGTAATTTTGCCAGCTTCAACCTCAACCAGCAGGGCATCGCCGTTTTTAATGCCAGCAGCCTCAAGGGTCTCTTTTTTAAAAGTAACTCCGCTTGAATTGCCTACTTGGCGGCATTTTACTTCATTCGTCATGACAAATCTCATTTGTTATTACATGTGTAATAACTTACAGAGATGTGGCGCGGAAGTCAATTTAATTTATGCCCGCACGTTTGCGCCATTTGGCGGCTTTCTTAGCGCTTTTTTTGCCGCCGATGCCCTTTTCATACATATCGGCGAGCATAACCATCGCGGCTTTGAACCCCGGCTGACCATTACCGGTGCTGACGGGCATAACGGTGCCCGCGGCGCCTTGAATGCCCGGCACATAAACATAGGTGCGGTCCGGTATGGTCGCGGCGGCTTGTTTCATGAAAGCCCGCGCTCGTTTTTCGTCTTTTTCCACGTCGAAAGCATAAAGATAGCGCATGCCCATCTCATATTGCGCGCGCTTATCACCGTATGCAGCCATGCACTCGGCGAAATCTTTATCCAAAGTGAGAAGCTTAGCCGCTCTAAGCGCCAATGAAATTTCCTCTACCGACCAGTTGCTCGCGTTAAAAGTAAATATATTCAGGGGCTTCAAAGGGCCGCATGTTTCATTCGCTGATTTTATCCCCAACATTGCGGGCGAGCAACTGGGCAGGGCGAGCGTCATGAGGAAAAGAACCGCCCATCTCAAAAAGGACGCATGTTTAAAAATATTGGTCTTATACTGCATGAATTAGCCCCCGATACTCTCTTGGTTTTGCTCAACCTGAGTAAGTATAAAGGCCTATGGGTTGTGTGCCAAGGCCAAAGTAAGGGCGGGCGGCGGGGGCCAAGGAGGCCAAGAAACTTTCCCTTGCAAGGGGGCAGTAAAGAGGCTAATTACCGCTGTCCCCAGCACTTGGTTGGGTGAGCGATAAATGGTGCGGTCGGTTAGCTCAGTTGGTAGAGCGTTTCGTTGACATCGAAGAGGTCGCTGGTTCGAGCCCAGTACCGACCACCATTTGCATTTTAGTCTTCAGCGCGTGTAGTCTAGATGAAGGTATCGTTATTAATAGCATTTAACCAAGGCATGACATGAAAATATTTTTTCTTGGGTATAAATAACGTTCCAAAGCAGCTTCCCCCAATATGCTTAAAACATGATACAGGCCAATCTCAGGGGGTCAATTTTATTTTGTGCGACAATCTAGTGGAGGTCTCAGCGGCTTTTGAACACTGGTCAAAACTGCATAGAAAGTGCAGGTTATATTCCTCATTTCATAGCCCCTAAGTAAACTGACGAATAGCGTGGACATTGTTTTTAATTTAGCTATGATTGTTTAATTCCTATTTAAATGTAATGGAGCAGCTATGGTTGAAACAAGGCATTTTGAGCTGGTCCTAAAAAACTGTACAGTCTGCTAAGGTGTATCCGACCATTGAATCGGAGACATAAAATGACAAAACGACGCACACTTACGACCGCCTTTAAGAAGAAAGTAGCGCTAGCTGCTTTGCGCGGTGATAAAAG